>NZ_JAXCWC010000003.1:0-54158 GCF_034045255.1 Microbacterium sp. CFBP9034 | reverse complement strand
AGGCCCAGCACTTCTCGTGGTGGATGACGAGCATGCTCCACGTCGCCCCCGTGGCCAGCGATTTCGACCGGCGCCGCCAGCTGGGCGAGCTGCGATCGGTGGTCGAGTCCGACGCCGGGCGCACCTTCCTTGCCGAGGCGTACACGGGCTGGCCGCTCGCGGGATGATGGGATGCGCCTGCGCAAGAAAAATCCCTGATGAATGGGCTCAGGGTTTTTCTGGCGGTGACGGTGGGATCTGAACCCTTATGGGATCACCTTTCAAGGGTGCGCGAAGGTGCACCCTCCGCGTCATTCCGCGGATCTCCACCTTTCGCGGGTGCGCAGCGATGCGATGCTTCTTTCTACGACTTTTCCCGCGTTCATGGTGCTCCCGTTGGGGTGGCCGAACGGTAGGCAGACCCACTGACGCCCGCGGCGGTCGTCCTCCAGCCCAAGAAGGGCGCGTCGCCGGGCGACCGGCGACGCGCCCTTCCTTCCGAGGCGCCTAGGGTCAGCGGCAGGATGCGGCGTCGTACTCGACGACGTCATCGATGCTGACGCTCTCTCCGTCGATCGTCGCCTCGGTTGTGATGGCGATCGAACCGTTCGGGATGCTCTCCAGACGCGTTGCGAACAGCTGAGTCCTGGTCTTGCCTGCTCCCAGCGAAGGGACCGGCCGCGATCCGTAAGGAGAGTCGACGGTGACCGAGACGGGAACGGCCTCGCCATTGCTCACCGAGACGACCTGCATGACCTTCTTGCCGACGCAGCGGAAGTCGACCGCGACGGAGACGTCGACGCCGGTGCCTTCCACCACAGCCGTCTCACTCGACTCGTTGCCCGCATTGTCGATCGCCCTGACGATCACAGTCCGATCGAGGATCGCGGGAGGCAGGGTCGTGGTGGTTTCGCAGGGCGCCCAGGACCCGTCGCCGACGCGGAGTTCGCACGAGGCCAGACCCGAGTTCTCAGCACCGTTGGCCGGCGCGGGGTCGGTCGCCGACACCGTCAGATTCCAGCCGTCAACATGGACGTCGATGTTCGGAGCGGTGGTGTCCAGCTTGTACGCCACATCCGTGGTCCACAGCATGACGGCATCGCCCCCGAGCGAGGCATCTCGATACTCGAGCTGAGCCCAGTTCGTCCCCTCGACAGCGTTCAGGTCCACCTTCATGCCCTGCGCGATTCCGGAGGTGATCGTCTCGTCAGCGACGACTCGTGGGCCGCCGTTGTGGCCCTCGACCAGGCGGAGCCAGGCGGGTGCGAGGCCGGTGTCGTTGAAGTCCGTCCAGTCCACTTCGAGGTCGGGCAGTTCGTTCACCCACTCGTCCTCGGTGATGGCCGTGCCGTCCGCGTCGACTACGGTTGCCTCCACGTGGACCGGGGAGTTGTAGTGCGACATGACACCTTCCCACTCGTCCAGCGTCACCGGCAGCACCGATCCGTGACGGGGGCTCACCGGCAGCGACCAGTACGGCGACGTCTCCGACACCGCGTCACAGGTTCGCGAGAGCCCGGTGGTGTTGCACCAGGACTGCCCGAGGTACTCCCACTCGTTGGGTGCCTTGTCCATCGAGTCCGACCGCCAGGCCACATACCCGCCGCCCGAGGCGTAGTCGATGAACACGTAGTACATGTCCTCGACGTTGTCCTTGAACACGAGAGGACCTTCGAGGTTGCCCCCGGAGAGGCCCGGGATCTGCCACTTGCTCGAGCCGTTCGGGTTGCCGACCATGGTCCAGTCGTTCGAGCTTTCGGTCAGCGGTGTGATGGGGTTCTTGTTGACCGCGTACGGCGTGGCCTCAGGCGCGCCCCAAGTGTCGTGCAGGTCCTCGAGGGAATCGATGTACTGCAGCAGGACGCGGAAGCCGTTCTCGTCCTTGGTCAGGCGGTAGATCTTGTCGTCGGTGGCGATCATCGTCGAGTCGATCATTCCCCAGCCCTGTCGGCCGGTGGACCGGTCAAGGTTGACCCAGGTGGTCGGCTCGGAGAAGGTCAGGAAGTCCTTGGTCGTCGCCATCCGGATGCGGTTGTACGAGATCTGGGACGTGTTGCGCGTGTCGATGTTCTCGTCGGGGTAGAGGTTCGACGCCCAGAACACGATGTACTCGCCCCTGCTCTCGTCATAGAAGGCCTCCGGCGCCCAGACGTTGCCGGCGTGGTCGTCCTCGATCTTCACGAATCGCGGCTCCGACCACTCCACGAGATCGTCCGACTCGTAGACGACGAGATTGCGCGAGCCCTTCGACTGGCGATACGACCACGACTGGCCGTCCTGATAGGTCTTCAGGTCCGTCGCCAGGAGGAAGAAGCTCTCGCCGTCGGCCGAGCGAATCAACGACGGATCCCGCAGGCCCGTCTGACCCTGGGGCGGATTCACGGTTTGCAGGATCGGCTGCGACACCGACGTTCCCTCGTCATAATTCAGCTCGTACCAGTTCAGTGGATCGTTGGCCTTCGACGCGCTGATCCAGATCTGCTCGCCATTTCGACCGCCGTCATCGCCCCCGTGGAATGACGCGAAGACGTAGCGCTCATAGTCGGTGTCGTCCGACGCGGGCGGCGCTACGGCCTCGGCAGCCGGGCCCGATGTGGCCGGCATCTTGCCCAGCGCCGAAGTCTCTGCCAGGGCCGGGGATGCAGCAAACATTCCCACGCACAGGGCGCTCGCAATCCCGACCGCCATCAAACGGGGGAGAGCTCGTTTATTGGACCCTCTCCTCGCTGCACGGGGAGGGATGATCGGATTCGCCATTTCTGCTCCAGTTCACGGTTGATTGTGTGAAAACGACAGGTTTCCAACCGCGTGGAGCGTCAACCCCTCCATCGCGGCCGCTGCCCGATCTGGCGAGAGCCGAGCGATCTCAAAGCTAACAGTTAGCGCTCACACCGGCTAGATCCGGGCATAGGAGACGGCATTGCCGTCACCGCCAACTAGGGATCGGAACCGCTCGGGGGAGGAGCGGTTGACGCGCGCACACTCAGCTGAGGTGTGATCATCGTTCGATCCGGCACGGGACTCTCCTCGATGGCCGCGACCAGCAACTCCACTGCCAGCGCGCCCAGCGCAGCGAAGTCCTGTCGGACTGTCGTCAGAGGCGGCAGAAAGTGGCGGGAGTCGGGGAGGTCGTCGAAGCCGACAACACTGACGTCCTCGGGCACCCGTAGCCCCCGGTCCATCAGCCCGTGGATGGCACCGAGTGCCATCTGATCGTTGGCCGCGAAAATGGCAGTTGCTTCGCCGAAGTCGTGGGATCGGCCCAGCTCATAGCCGGACGCGGACGACCAGTCGCCGATCACGGGCTCGACGGGCGTCACAAGCGCCGCAGCCAGAGCCTCACGCCAGGCCCTTTCCCGGGCCCTCGCGTCGTACCAGTCGAGGGGCCCGGCGATATGCGCGATGGACCGGTGGCCGAGGTCGAGCAGGTGCTTCATGACCATCATCGCTCCGGCCCGCTGATCCACCGCGGCGGTGTGCATGTCAGCGTCTGGGTCGGACTTCATGATGAGTACAGGAACGCCGGTAGCCCGCTGCCGCAGTGACTCGAGGGACGAGAGCCGCGGGGCGATCACGCAGAGTGCGTCCACGCCGTAGGCGAGGAGTTCGTCCACACCTGCATCGATCCCGAGGACACCGTCCTCGTCCCCCACGGAGTACGCGGTGATGGCGTAGCCGCTGGCGCGTGCCGCGCTCTCCAGCGCTCGCATCGTGCTATTGGGCCCGTACTGGAGCGATGTATCGAGGACGACGCCTATGCGTTTGGCGCGTTTATTGGCCAGGGCCCGCGCGATGGAGCTGGGCATGAAGTTGGTTTGTTCGATGGCGTCCAGCACCCGCTGCCGGGCCGAGTCGCTGATGTGCGGCTGGTCATTGAGCACGCGGGAAACCGTGGAGTGAGAGACACCCGCAAGGGTGGCGACGTCGTAGATGCTCGGTCTCCGCGAACCCTTGGCCGTCATTTGATTCATCTGTCGCTCTCTGTGCAATCACGCTGGATGAGGACCGGGCGCTGGGAACAACCCAGCGCCCGATCCCCGCGTCAGCTGCAGTCGGTCGCGGGATATGCGACGGTCACCGTGTGACCGCCGGGCCCGCCGGCTACAGGTGCGACCGCGATGTTCGCGGTTCCGGCCGGAACTGACTGCTGCCGAGTGGAGAACACCTGCGACACGCTCTTGCCCGGCTCGAGGTTCGCGACATCCTTCGCACCGTAAGCCGAGGTGACGGTGAGCCGAACGGGACGGTCGTCTGCGTTGGTCTCCTTGACCGTCAGGGCGACCTTGCCGGCGACGCAGCGCGTGGCCGCCACAGCGGTGAGCGCCAGTTCGTGCTGTGGAGCCGCCACGTGCTGGGCCTGCCACTGCTGGGGCGGATCCAGGTTGGCTATCGGGCGGATCGCGCGGACGGCACCTACGATGTCGGCACCGATCACTCCGTCGACATTGGCGATCTCCAGGGCGAGGTTGGTGGCGGGCGACGAGAAGCGGAGGAACCCGTGGCCGGTGTCTTCGATGAACCACTCCTGGAGCGAGTTCGCAGCCTCGCATGCGGCCAACTCGATCGGCGTTCCTGGCTCACCGGAGTCGTCAGCCAGGCTGACGCAGCGATCCGCCCTGTCGGCTCTGCTCACGAGGCGGTAGTTGCCACCGTCGGCTTCGTCCACGCGGAAGCTCTGGTCGGCGGCACCGTCGACACACGCCGCCTGGGCGAGCGCGGTCGCGCTGGCGGTCAGGCACTGGGTTCCCGCTACGGGATTCTGCAGCTCGTCTCCGGTGGCGGCAGGCACGATCGCGGTTGCGCCGTTGTCGGACCCGGAGCTGTCGATGACCGAATTGCCGCCGGCTTCGTCAAAGCGGTACCACGCGACGTCTCCGCCTCCCACTTCTGCACCACCGCCCGGAGCGGTCGTCATAGCCATCATCTCGGCAGCGGACAGTTGTCGACTGAAGATGTTGAAGTCGTCGACCGACGCATTCAAGCCGGGATCGGCACTGAACTGCGAGCGGCCGATCCAGTTGTTCAGGGTGAATCCCAAGTCGGCAGGGCGTTGCGTGAAGTTGGTGTTCTCGCGCACCAGCTGCCCGTTGACCCAGAGCTTTCCGGTGGTGCCGGACGCCGAGACGGCGACATGCGTCCACGCCGTGCTCACGGACACACTGTTGCCCGACCCGGGGATCGTCTGGCTGACACCATTGGCGGTTCGCGCGTCAACCCTGAGCCCGGTGGGCGCTGCCCCCGAGGCGGGCGTCATGAACATGAAGTTGTCGGAGCTGGAGCCGAAGTCGAAGATCCGCGCCCAGTCATTGCCCTGGGTGGTTCCCCGCTTCACCCAGGTCGAGATCGTGAAGTCTCCGTCGAGGTCGCTGACGATCCCGTCTGGCATGTCGACGTACCCGACGCGGCTTGTGCCGTTGAGCTGGATCGCGGAGCCGAAACCGGTGGGTCCGGCAACTCGGGGAGCGCTGTTCGCCCCCGCATTCTTTGCTTCGCTCACGAGGCGCACGTGGTCACCGTCAGCGATGTTGTAGCTCGATCCGGGAGTCTCTGAGAAGTAGGGCCAGCCGTCCCGCCATTCCATGGGTCGGATCCCGAGCGTGTTGTTGGGCAGGTACGCGTGGTACACGAGGTAGTTCACGTCATCCTCGGTGTACACGTCGGCTCCGCCGGGGGCGCGGTACAGGCCTGCTGGTGTCACGCCGGGAGCGGATGTGCGGGTATCGAGGATCACACTTCCGCCGCCCTGATCCAGTCGGACGCCCGCCTGATCCACGTACGGACCCGTGATGCTCTCCGAGCGACCGACCGCGACCTTGTACGTGGAGCTCGCGCCTGCGCAGCACTTGTCCCAGCTCAGCACCAGGTAGTAGAAGCCGTCGCGGAAGAAGATGGCCGGACCTTCGACAGGGTTGTCGTCGGCTCGACGGGATGCAAGGAGGGTCGGAGTACCGACGACGCTCACCAGGTCGTCGCCGAGCTGCTGGGCGACGATCCCGTCCCAGAATGACCCCCAGATCATCCACCACGCTCCGTCCTCGTCCTGCTGGACGACGGGATCGATGGCGTTGTAGTTGATCGGCATCGGGCCCGTCGCGAGGGTTCCGGACGTGACGATCGGACGGCCGAGGTCGACATAGCTGCTCGGAATGTGGGGCGTCTTGGTCGTCTTCACGCCGATGGCGGAGTTGGAGACCCCGAAGCTGGACTGGGAGTAGTAGTAGTAGAACGTGTCGCCGATCTTCTGCAGATGCGGCGCCCACAGGGTGGACGAGTTCGGCACCGACGTTGTCCACGGCGCCCGCGTGACGCTGCCGACACTGGTCCAGGGTCCGTTCATCGTGGGAGCTGTCCGGATCGAGTTGTGAGTCGCAGCCACGACATATAGGCCCGTCACCTCGTCGTAGGCCATGGTCGGATCGTGGACGCTTACGTTGCCGGTGAGCGCGAGCTGCCCGGCAGGCGCCGGATCAGGGGCGGGATCCTCAGCGAAGGCAGGACCAGCGGTCAGCGACAGACCGAGTCCGAGTGTCAGCAGGGCTGCGAGGCCCGCTGACTTCATTCGAGCGATGTGCATGTGTGATTCTCCTTCGATCGACGGCGTCGTCGGTCTGGAGCCGGTGGGGGTGCCAGCAGCTCGAGCCGCACAGCAACGTGCCGCTCGCATCGAGCGCTCTCCGGGATCGGATTACAACGTTGTATAGCCAAGCTAGAGCGCTGGTCTTGCGTGCGTCAAGAGGTAATTTACAACGTTGTAGTGCGCGTGCGGCCGCGCACGGAGACTCCTCCGCGCGCCCTGCGGCCGCGCGCTGACGCTGCTCGGCGCCCCGGCTCACCTCACCCGAGCGCGACGGCCGTCCATGACACGGGCGGCAGCGTCACGTGAAGCACGCCGTCGCTGATCGCCGCGGAGTCGTTCGCTCGTGGCGCGACCCTCTCGACGTCGTCGAGCGTGTTCTTGGCGTAGACGTCGGCATCGGCCAGCGTGTGTGTTTCGATGACGGAAACGTCGCCGAGGCCTGAAATCGCAACCGTCACCTGCACGGCCTCTTCGACGCTGCGGTTCACGAGGAAGACGGCGCTCTGTCCGGTTTCGGGGTCGCGTGTCGCGACAGCATCGACGAGAGGCACCTCCCCGTATGCCGCTGTCTCGTACGTCGGCGTGTCCAGCCTGACGCGCAGCGCGTCGCCGCGAGCGAGGCGGGAGGTGATGGCGAAGGGGTAGAACGTCGTCTGCCGCCACGCCGGGCCGCCCGGCTCGGTCATGATCGGTGCGATGACGTTCACGAGTTGTGCCAGTGACGCGCTCGCCACGCGGTCGGCATGCTTGAGCAGCGAGATCATCAGGCTTCCGAAGACAACGGCGTCGGCAACCGAGTAGATGTCTTCCAGGAGCCGCGGGGCCGTGGGCCAGTTGTCGATGCCGGCGATCCGGTCTTCGTTGTGGAAGCGCTCGATGTACCAGACGTTCCATTCGTCGAAGGAGATGTCGATCTTCTTCTTCGATCCTCGGACCGCTCCGACGTGGTCCGCGGTGGCGATCACTGTGTCGATGAAGCCGTCCATGTCCACTGCCGAGGCAAGGAAGCTCTGAAGGTCGCCGTTCCTCTCCTCGTAGTACGCGTGGCACGAGATGAGGTCGACGTCGTCGTAGGTGTGAGTGAGGACGACGCGTTCCCACTCGCCGAACGTCGGCATGTGCGCCCCAGAGGAACCGCACACCACGAGCTGGAGGTCGGGGTCGATCTGCCGCATGCCCTTCGCGGTCTGGGAGGCGAGCTTGCCGTAGTCATCTGCGCTGCGGTGCCCCAGCTGCCAAGGGCCGTCCATTTCATTGCCGAGGCACCACATCCGCACGTTGAACGGCTCGGTGCGGCCGTTGGCGACCCGCTGATCGCTGAGTGCCGTGCCCCCGCGAATGTTGGCGTACTCGAGCAGGTCGAGCGCTTCAAGGGTTCCCCGGGTGCCGAGGTTCACCGCCATCATCAGGTCGCTGCCGACTTTATCCAGCCAGCCGTGGAACTCGTGCAGACCGACTTCATTGCTCTCCGTGGAGTGCCAGGCGAGATCGAGACGCGAAGGGCGCTCGCGAACGGGACCTACGGAGTCCTCCCAGCGGAACCCGGAGACGAAGTTGCCTCCCGGATAGCGGATCGTCGATACGCCGAGCTCCTTCATGAGTGCGATCACGTCGCCTCGGAAGCCTTCGTCGTCGGCGCTCGGATGGCCGGGCTCGTAGATCCCGTCGTAGACGTGTCGACCAAGGTGCTCCACGAAGCCGCCGAACAGCTCGCGGCGGATGGGACCCACCACGGAGTCAGGGTCGACGGTGAGGCGTGCTTCAGGCATGGATGTGCGGTCCCTTTCAGAAGTGGACGGAGAAGAGTGCGATTACTTGACGCTGCCGAGCGTGAGGCCGCCCTGCCAGTAGCGCTGGAGGAAGAGGAAGGACAGCAGTAGGGGGAGCACAGAGATGAAGGCGCCTGTCGTGATGAGATTCCACACCTGCTCGCCTCCCGCACCGGCGTTCGACAGCGCCAGCCAGCGGTTCAGCCCGACCGTGACCGGCAGAGTGTCCGGGCTGGTGAGCACCGCGAGCGGCAGGAAGAAGTTGTTCCACGTACCCACGATGGAGAGGAGAAGCACGGTGACGATCGCCGGGCGCAGCAGCGGCACCACGATGGTGGTGAAGGTGCGCCACTCCCCCGCGCCGTCGATGCGGGCCGCGTCCAGCAGTTCGTCGGGGACGGAGTCCTGGGTGTACACGCGCATCAGGTAGACCCCGAACGGGTTGAGGAGTGACGGCAGGATGACCGCCCAGGCGGTGTTGATCAGCCCGTACTGACTGAGCAGCATGAAGGTCGGGATGACCAGAGCCGTAAGCGGAACCATCACTGATCCGAGAATCATCGCGAACATCAAGCCGCGGCCTCGGAACGAGTATTTCGCGAACCCGTAGCCTGCGAGGACCGCGACGACCGTGGCGCCGATGCCGCTGACGAATGCGTAGAAGAACGAGTTCGCAAGCCATCTCCAGTAGATGCCGCCCTGGTGCTCGAAGAGTCCCGCGACATTGGTGAAGAACTGCGCCGGATCATCGAACCAGAAAGCGGGGCTGGAGAAGAGCGCACCGGTGCTCTTTGTCGAGGCGACGAACAGCCACCAGATCGGAATGACGAAGTAGATCGCCATGACGATCAGGAGGACGTGCGAGCCGATCCGTCGACGATGCCGCCCCGCCGTCGAAGCGACGAAGCGTCGATTGCGGTCGGAACCGGACGTCACAAGAGTGCGGGTTTCGGTCTGGGCGGTGGGGATCGCCATCACTTCAGTCCGTTCTGCTTGCGCGTGAAGAAGAGGAACAGGAACGAGAAGATGAAGACCACGATGGCGAGCGAGAACGCGATCGTCGCCGCGTAGTTGAACTGGCTGTAGCTGAACGCCAACGCGAACGCGTACATGTTCGGGGTGTAATCAACAGGCAGCGCACCCGAGGCAACACTCCGCAGGACCGTGGGCTCCGTGAAGAACTGCAGAGTTCCGATGAGGGCGAAGGTGATGACCATGACCATCGAGGACGAGATCATCGGAACCTTGATGCGGGTCGCGATCTGCCATCCGCCGGCCCCATCGATGCGAGCCGCCTCGTAGATCGACGGGTCGATCGCGCGCAGCGCCGCGTAGATGACGATCATGTAGTAGCCCGACCACTGCCAGGTGACGATGTTGACCAGGCTGAAGAAGATCGTCCCAGAGCTCAGGAAGTCGGGAGCCGGCAATCCGAATAGATCGAACAAGGTTCCCGCAGGACCGAATCTAGGGCTGTACAAGAAGCTCCACATCAACGCTCCGATGACGATCGGGATCGCGTACGGGGCGAAGATCAGCAGGCGGGAGAGCTTCGACAGCCAAGTCACCAGCGTGTCCAGCACGAGTGCGGCCACCAGCGCGACTAGCAGCTGCGCGGGGATCATCACCAGCGCAAACAGCGCCACCCGACCGAGCCCGCCGAGAAACAGCGGATCTGTGAAGGCCTTCAGGTAGTTGTCCACACCGACGAACTTCGTTCCCGTCGCCAGCGTCGAGCTGAACAGGCTCATGCCGAAGGCGTAGACGAGGGGGTACACCAGGAACGCCCCGAAGATCACCAGAAACGGGGTGATGAACAGCCATCCGACGCGTTGGCGCCGTGCAATGCCGCTTTTCCGGTGGCGGGTGATCGGCGCCGTGCCGACTGTGGCAGTCATGAATTCTCCTCGAGGGCTACTCAGGCGAGCGGTGGGCCGGCCCCTCCCGGGAGCCGGCCCACCCGCGTCCTACTTGAGTTCGAAGCCCTGTTCCGTCGCGTACTTCTCGAGCGTCGTCTGCAGGTCATCCAGTGCGGTGGACGCGTCCTTCGACTCATCCACGACCACTGCTGTGACCTCCACCTGAAGCTGGTCGTAGGCGTAGTTCTGGAAGGGGCTGAACGTGAAGCCCTTGTAGCCTGCCGCCGCCGGGAGGAAGACATCCTTGTTGATCTGCTGACCGCCGAAGAACGGGTACTCGAGGTCGCGGAAGTAGTCCGATTCCAGGATCGGCTTCCACAGCGGGAACAGTGCCGCCTCTTCGATCCCGATCTTCCACGCTTCCTCGGTGCCGAAGACCTCCTTGGCGACCACCGCGGCAGCATCCTTGTCCTTCGCCTGCGAGGTGACAGCGAAAGCCGAACCGCCCCAGTTCACCTGGACGGGCTCAGCGTCCGCCCACTGCGGGATCGGTGCCGCGCGCCACACGGCGTTCTCGTCCGTTCCCTCGAGACCCTGAAGATAGCCGGGACCCCACGCCGCTGCGACGTAGATCGCGTACGTGCCATCGACGAGCTTGGTGTTGTAGTCGGCGGTGAAGGCCTCATCGACAGCTACGAGACCCTTGGCGGAGAGATCCTCCCAGTAGGCCAGCACGTCCTTGGACCCCTGGTCGTTGACGTCGATGCCGATCTCGGTGGGGTTGGCGCTGTCGTACTCGAACGGCACGGAGCCAGCCTGGGCGAACAGCGCCTGGGTGAAAGCGCGGCCGTTCGGAGGGAAGTTGGCCAGCACGCCCGGCGCGCCGGCGTCGTTGAGCTGCTGCGCTGCGTCGGCGAACTCTTCCCACGTCGTCGGCGCGGTGATGCCGTACTCATCGAGGATGTCCTGGCGGTACAGCATGCCCATCGGGCCACCGTCCACCGGCACGGCATAGACGGCGTCTCCGCTGGAGACATCCTTCAGCGCACCCTCGGTGTAGTTGTCGGCGACCTCGTCGAAGCCGTAGTCCGCGAGGTCGACGAGCGCGTCGCGGATCGAGAAGCTGGAGAGAACCTCTGACTCGAGCATGATGACGTCGGGCGCGCCCGAGCCGGACTCGATGGCCGTGGAGAACTTCGTGTACTCGTCGTTGCCCTGGCCGGCGTTGGTCCAGCAGATCTGCACATCGTCGTGTGTCTCGTTGAACAGGTCGACGACCTGCTCGAAGGCGGGGTACCACGCCCACACCGACACCGCCGTGGCATCGGGGTTGACGATCTTGTTGGTGCAGGATTCCGCTGCTGGGGCGCCGGATGCCGAGCATCCGGTCAGTGCTGCTGCTGCGACGGCGGCAACACCGAACCCGGCGATGATCTTGGACTTCATTGGCTGTGATCTTCCTCTCGCGGTGCGGACACCATTGTCATAGGACACGCGAGGCGCGCACGTGCGGGCTGCGTTGCCTCTCGCTTTACAACGTTAGAAAGTAAACGTTGTAGAGGAACATTGTCATTCGTTCCGGGTGCCTGTCAAGCCTCGGTCGGAGGCGCGGACGGCGCGGACTCCCGAGCCACAACGCGGAAGTCAGACAGATGCAACGTGGGTGGATCCTGTCGGTCGGCGTGCGCGACACGGTCCAGCAGCGTGTGGACGGCGGTGCGAGCGATCCAGGAACTGCCCGGGTCAACGGTCGTGAGGGACGGGATGGAGTACTGCGCCTCGTCGATGTCATCCCATCCGATGACGGCCACGTCGTGGGGCACTCGCAGGCCCGCCTCCTGGAGAACGCGCATCGCGCCGAGGGCGAGTGTGTCGTTGAGCCCGAACACGGCGTCGAACTTCGCGCCGCTGTCGATCAGCTGACGCATTGCGAGCGCGCCATTCGCTCGATGCCAGTCACGCATGTAGCCGATGATCGTCTCATCCACCGGGATACCTGCATCGAGAAGAGCCTCCTGGTAGCCCCTCAGCCGCAGACCGGCCGAACCGATCACTTCGCCCCGGTGTGCGCCCACCACCGCGATTCGCCGCCTGCCCGAGGCCAACAGATACTCGGTCGCCGCGCGGGCCCCCTCCACGTTGCGCATCGTCACATGATCGACCGGGCCGTCGAAGATCCGCTCTCCGAGGATCACAAGCGGATACGGCACTCTCAGAGCTTCGATGTCCTCTTGACCCATGCCCAGAGGACTGAAGATCATCCCGTCCGTGAGTTTCAGCCGCGGGCTCCGCAGCAGATCCAGCTCCCGCCGCCGGTCAGCACCGGTCTGTTCGACGAGGACGACAACGCCAGCCTTCTCCGCCTCCTGGATGACTGACCCCGCCAGTTCGGCGAAGTAGCTGAGGCTGAGATCAGGCACGGCCAGCGCGATCGCTCCCGTTCGTCCGGATCGTAGGTTTCGTGCCGTGAGGTTGGGCGTGTATCCGAGTTCGACGATCGCCTCCTCGACCCGCTGGCGGGTCGCGGGCCGGATGTGAGGGTAGTCATGGATGACATTCGAAACGGTCTTGATGGACACGCCGGCGACGCGTGCGACGTCATGCAGCGTGATCGACATAAGCCTCTGCCTTCATTCGGCAAACTATAGACCGGTTCCAACGTTGCAATCGGCGTCTCTTCACACAAACGACCGCGGTAGTCTGCGAGCGTGAATCGATCGGCCGCCGAGATCGTGCTGACCGGATTGGAGGCTCCCGAGGGGCCCATCCTTCTCGAGCACGAAGACATCGCGTTCGTCGAACAGCTGAGAGGGCAGATCTCCCGTATCAACGGCAGGGGGCCCTCGGTTGTGGCACGCGCGCCAGGCGCGTTCAACGCGATCGCGCTGGGGGCTGACGGACTCCTCTATGCAGCTCAGAACGGCGGCGCGGTCGGCGATTGGCGATCGGACACCCCAGACACTCCGTCGATTGAACGGGTCAGCCTCGCCGGCGATGTCGAAGCCGTCGCGGTCGAGGCTGACCGCACTCCGTTGCGCGCACCCAACGACCTCGTCTTCGGGCCGGACGGCCGGCTGTACGTCACCGACCCGAGCGAACCCTTCGCTCCCCACGACCCGCGAGCCGACGCACGCATCTGCGTGTTCGGCGCAGAAGGGGGGCGGACGTTCATACCCGTAGGGCGAAGCTACCCGAACGGCCTCGCATTCCTCGATGACGATCGGCTCTGCTGGGTCGAGTCCTACACCCGGCGGGTCAGGGTGCTCGACAGCGAAGGGATGCCGCGCACCATCGCCGTGCTTCCGGAGGGTGAGATCCCGGATGGAATCGCCGTCGCGGACGACGGCCGGATCTTCATAGCGTCGGTGACTTCAGGCGGGGTGACCGTGCTCGGTCCCGACGGTGAGTATCTCGGTCTGATCCACCTCGACGAACGCGCACATCCGACGAACCTGTGCTTTGACGACAACTCGCTCTGGGTGACCGACTTCGGCGCCGGATTCCGGCCGGGCGCCGGCGATGGACGACTGTGGCGCGTGGAGACCGACGCCACACCGCGCCGCATCTATGCGGGTTCATTGCCATAGCGGCTTCGCCGGCACTCGGCAAGTTGCCCCGGCGAAGCGAGCAGGACCCCGAACTAATCAGGGCCGGGACCCCATCCACGAGGTCCCGACCCTGACGATGCTGGTCGTCCGGTGCGGTTCTTAGAGCGCGTCCTCCCACAGAGTCAGGGTGAGGGTTGCCGAGTAGCTGTCCGGGGCGACGCCCTTCGGCGTTTTCAGGAACAAGTCGGCGTCAGCCTCCCACTCCCCCGCCACACGTGCGCCGGTCGAGTCCAGCGCCAGGGCCAGCAGTTCCTCCGCGACCAGTCCCACGTTGTTCGGCGGTGCGTCCAGCACGGTGTCGACGACGGGGCCCTCCGCGACCTCTCCATCGTTCGCCGTGAGCAGGCGCGGCGCCCATCCGAGGTGCTCCGCACCGATCTCTCCGCCGGCTACGCCTACGAACGTTGAGGATTGACCGGTGACGTACCAGCCGACGTCTTCGGGGACCGATTCCCGATCATCGGTCACGGTGACCTTGGGCAGCGTGCCGTTGAATTGCCGGACGTCCGCGTCCTCGGACTCGACTTCCGAGAGTGTCGTCGACTCTGCCGCGACGCTCATCGTCAAGGCACCCACCGGAGGGAGTGCCTCGATCTCGACACTCACCACGACTTCCTCGTCTCCGTACTCGTCCGCGATGGCAGCACCTGCCATCCCGACGACCATCAGGCCGCCGACTGCGGCTGCCGAACAACGGGCGATTACTCCACGCCTGCTCATGAGAACTCCTTCAAATCTGTTCAACTGCGGAAAGTGTTTACGCACCGACACCAAGCCGGCGACGTTGGCCCGCCGAGGTGGCCCGCCGAGGTGGCCCGCCGAAGAGACGGCGGGCCACCTCACGAGCGTCAGCCGCAGGACCGCGCGGCGTACGGCGCGTCGATGCTGACCGTGACCGGCTCACCACCGACGGATGCCGTGGCCTGCACGGTCGTCGTCCCCGCCGGCACGCTACCCAGGCGAGTGGTGAGAACGTTCGAGACGGTCTTGCCCCCCGCGACTGAGGCGAACGTCTTCGATCCGAACGACGAGGTGACGGCCAGTGACACCGGCAGGTCCTCGTTGTTAGTCGACTGCACGGTCACCACCACCTTGCCGGCGACGCATCGTGTACTCGCCACCGCACTCACGTCGAGCGTGGGAACAGGATTGCGCGACGTGGTGTCGACCGCGACGACAAGCCGGGCGAGCTGGAAGGCATCGATGTTCGGTGCATCGCCGGTGGGGTTGCCCACGACGATCGCGCCGTCATTCGTCGTCAGCTCGATCGGAACGTTCTGCCACCAGAAGCTGTAGAAGCTGTAGTTGTGGCGGAACTGCCCAGTGACCGAGGACGATCCGCCGGTCTCGGTGACATCAGCGGTGCGGGTGATGCCATCCGTGTTGTAGGGGTGACCGACACGGCGCTGAGCATTCGCGTAATTGACGAGGAAGTTGTACTGCCCCGCCTCCATTCCCGCCGGACGCGGGATGGTGAGCGTTCGCCCTGCCTGGATCCAGCCAGTGAACTGGCCGTTCACGTTCGATCCGTACGCTGCGCCCGGTGTCTCCACGGTGATACCCGCAGACCGCTGCACAGTCGGCGCCTCTGCCTCGATGCGGAACACGTCGGAGTCCGCGTCGCGGTTTCGCACCACACTGACTCCTTCCACTCCCACGCCGGCTCCGCTCACCGCGAGCTCCTGGATGCCCTTGGCGAAGTGGATGGTTGCCGTCGTCGACCAGAGGCCAGCGCCGTCGGAGGCGATCCCCGCGATGGCACGCTCGTTCACCGTGACATCCAGCTCCTGCGCTCCGGGCGTGCGGTAATCGATGGTGACGTCGTAGTAGCCATCCTCCGCCGCACCCAGGTAGAACGCCGCAGTGCCGTCGTCGCCGAGGATCGCGCTGCCGCCGTACTCGCCGGCGCCACGCTCGACCTCCCAGTCACCCGAAAGTCGGGCGTCCGTGCCCCGATACTCAGCCGCTTCCGGAGATGAGGCATCGGTCAGTTCGTACTTGTCGAGAGCGATGTTGCTTCCCGGCAGAGCGGTGGTCCCATTCTGGCTGGACCGCAGTGAGAAGGTGTGCGAACCCGCCGTCAACTCGACCGGGACATCGACGCGACCCTTGTAGACATAGTTCAGCGTGCTCGAGTACTGCAACATCTTCGAGAAAGCGCCATCCACAAACAGAGCGTGACGGCCGACCTTGTTGTTGAGCGTGTCGCCCGCGACCTTCTCCTGAGTGCCGTAGTGCACACCCAGCAGATACTTGCCGTCGGCAGGCACCTCCACAGTCCACGTCGACGACGCAGCGGCGTTGCCGAAGCCTCGCACGTCACGGCCATTGGAGGTGGCCTGCTGGTCCGCGTTGTGGGTCGTGATCGATGCGCCGCCTGCGAGAGTCGTCGACTCCGCTTCGGTACGCACCTTCCATGCAGCGTTGACCTCGGGAGCGGCTTCGACTGCCGGCGTGAAGACGACCTGGTAGGCATCCATCACGTAGTTGTTCGGAATGGTGACCGTTCCTCCGCCGTTCGCGTCCAGCTGGATGCGCTGCGCGAGGATGATCGGCGGCTGCTCCGCGAAACCCTCTTGACCGGTGAACGTCGTACGGCTGACCTGAACATCGACCTCGGTGCCGAAGGTCGCGGAGTCGAGTCCCGTGAAGGCGAGATCGACGTCGGTCGCGCCTCCGCCGACGAGCACGGTAGCTGCCTGCTTCTCTTCGTCTAGCGCGGCGATACCCTGGATCGTGCTGGGCTGGTGCGCGACGGGTGGGGTGAGCCGGACGGTGTCTCCTGTCAGGTCTGCGTACCACTTGAGCAGCCACCACGCTCCGTTGCCGCCGTTTGTCTGCGCCACATGGTCGTCGAGGTTTCCCGAGTACGTCCAGTAGGCGATCTGAGCGTCGACCTTCGAGCCCTCGAAGGTCGAGAGCCACTGGATCATCCGACCAGGGACACCGGTGTCGCGGCGACCACCGTACTCGGTGATGTTGATCGGAAGATCCGCGATCCCAAGGTCATCCTCGATCTGGCGGTACTGCGCCAGGTGAGCCGGCCAGTCACGAAGGTCGTTGTTGTCGAGTTCATGCCACGTGAAGATCTGCGGCATCGTGTTGTTCGCCTTCGCGTGCGTGAGGAAGTCGCGTACGCGAGTTTGATTCCACTGTGCTTCGCCGGTCGCGGCCACACGCACACCGGGCATGATCTCCTGGATCAGGCGATACGCGGCATCCCAGTCGGCGAAGAACTGCTCGCGAATGGTCGCGCTGCCCCAGTTTCCATACCAGATCCAGTCCGGCTCGTTGAAGGGTGTGATGACGTACCGGTCGTAGTGCTCGGGCTCGACGGCGTCGACGACCTTCTGTACGACATGGCGGACCTTGTCGAGGAAGTCCGCCTGACCGGGGTAGGTGTTCGACGGCACACCCGCGTTGGCATAGCCCCACTGCGGGTACTGGTCTTGCACGTTGATGTAGATTTCTTCGCCGCCTGCGCGGAAGAACGTGTCGGAGACCGTCAAGGCTCCCCCGTTCGGATGCTGCTCACCCCCTTCCGGCATCTGGGTGAGGTGCTTCACGCCGGCCCCGGCGATGACCGAGGTGGTGGGTACGTCGGGGTCGCTCAGGCCGTAGAGATAGCCCGCCGCACCGCCGTGGACGGCACCCGTCGACTCGGAGAAATCGACGGCGACGACTTCAGTCGCTGCCGAAGCCGGGGCGACAGCGGCTAGGGCGCCACCGCCGGCGACCAGGACGCCGGCCAGCAGAATGCCGGTCGCGCGTAGAGGGGATCGTGGGGACATACTTACCACTCCTTCGGGGTTGGGTTTGACTGCGTGTGCGCGGCGATGGCAATCGCGTCACCGCTTGTGCGGGCGTAGGCGGTAGTGGCGGGGCGGTGTGTCACCCCGCCACTACCCATGACTCAGCGGCAGCGAGCCACTGAGGGGACAGGTGTCCGACGCGGTCTACTGGAAGAGGGCGTTGACCTCGTCGTTGGCAGCGGCGAGCGAGGCCGCGTCCCCATTGCCCTGTAGGTAGGACTCGATCGCGGCGGTCATGGTGTCGTTGACCGTGGACCAGTTGTCCGCGATGGGGAGCAGCTGGGTGGTGCCCTCGTCCACCTGGACGGTGAAGCCGCTGATGTCCCAGCCCTTCTCCGCGAAGGCCGTCGTGGCCTTCTCGGTGGAAGTCTTGATCGCGGGGAACACGACGGCGGACTCGGCGATCACGTCCTGGCAGTCAGCAGATCCGAGGTACTTGACCCACTCCCAGGCAGCATCGGGGTTCTTCGTCCCTGACCAGATCCCGTCCGAGAGGCCGTTGAACACGGTCGCCCGTTCACCGCTGGGTCCGACCGGGGTGGGAGCCACCTTGGTGGCGACATCATCCTGGCCGAGGTACGAGCCGTTCATCCACGAGCCGTCGGAGACGACGGCGTACCGTCCGGCGAGGTACCCGTTGAGCGGGTCCTGCTCGGACAGGGCGATGTCGACGCTGGGCATGTACCCCTTGTCCTGCAGGCTGCTGTACCAGGCGAGAGTGTCTGCGAATTCGGGCTCGCCGAAGTTGAACTCTGTGGTCCACGGCGTCTTGTCACCGAAGTACCAGTCATTGCTGAGCGCGTACGGCGCCCAGGTCTGCTGGCCGGAGGCGTTGAGTCCGTTTCCAGAAAGCGCGAGGCCGTAAACGGCGACGTTCGACTTGTCGAAGCCGGCTTCGTTGCCGCGCACCCCGTTGGCGTCGACCGTCATCGCAGCGAGGGCTTCCTCGAACGTACCGCCGTCCTCCGGGTTCCACTCGAGGTCGGCGAGCTGTTCGGGCGTGACGCCCGCGTCGGTCGCCATCTGCTCGTTGTAGAAGAGTGCGACCGTATCGAAGTCCTTCGGCAGCCCGTATCGCTCGCCCTCCTGGTCCTGCCAGAGATCGGCGAGGCCGTCCTGGTAGAGGGACAGGTCGACGCCGTCCTCCTCGATGAGGTCGGAGATACCGAGGAGCTGTCCCTGCGAAACGAACTCGGGGTAGTAGGAGAGGTGATTGGTGAACACATCGGGGGCGCTGCCCGACGCGAAGCCGGTGGTGAGACCCTGCCAGTAGTCCGCCCAGCCGAACTGCTCGATGTTGACGCTGATACCGGAGTCCTCGGCGAAGGCATCCGCGCACTGCTGGTAGGCGGGCTGCTGGTTGGAATCCCAGAGCCAGTAGCTGATCTCCTGGACGTCGCCCTCGCCCTCTCCGCCGGACTGCGGTGCGCAGCCGACCAGGAGGAGGGAGAACGCGGCGGCTCCGGCGACGCCGCCGATCATGATCCGGCGCGTGGGCCGATTCTGGTGCTTCATTGCTGACCTTTCGGGCTGTGTGGTGGATCGGTGCCGACGGGTGCGGCACACGTGTGAGGGCTACTTGATTCCCGAGTAGCCGAGGTTGTTGATGAGCTTTCGTCCGAAGACGAAGAACAGGATGAGGACGGGCAATGCGGCGATGAGGGTCGCGGCCATGAGCCCGGCCCAGTCGGGCCCCGTCTGAGGCGTCTGGGAACGGAAGATCCCGAGCGCGACCGTGAGGACGCGCGCATCTTCGCCGCGGCCCACCAGCAGCGGCCAGAAGTACTCGCTCCATGCGGTGATGAACGTGAGCAGGCCAAGCGTCAGCATGGGCGTCCAGGACATCGGCACGATGATGCCGAAGAAGATCCGGAAATGCCCGGCGCCGTCGATCATCGCGGACTCCTCCACCTCGCGACTGATGCCCAGGAAGAACTGCCTCATGAAGAAGACTGCGAACGGGGTCATGAAGAGGAACGGCAGGATGATGCCCGGGAGCGTGTTGAGGAGGCCGAGGTCGCGGATCAGGACGAAGTTCGGCAGCTGCACGAAGATCGGCGGGACCATGAGGGCCGTCAGGAAGAGGAAGAACACCGCTTCGCGACCGCGCCAGTGCAGGCGAGCGAACGCGTAGGCCGCCATAGAGCTGAAGAAGACCTGCCCGACCGTGATCGTGGTCGAAACGATGAGGGAGTTGCGCAGGTACAGCCAGAAGTTCAGAGTGCCACTGGTGCCGCCGTCGGCAGCGATCTCGTCCGGACTCGCAAGGCCGAGCACCCGACGGAAACCACCCCAGCTGAACTCCACCGGTAGGGGGTTACCGGGTTGCAGGTACAAAGCGCTGTTGCTGGAGAGCGCTGTGCGAAGCATCCAGTAGAAGGGGAAGAGAGTCACCAGGAGCACGAGGATGAGCCCGGCCCATGCGAAGACGCGCCCGGCACTGATGCGTGGCCGCCCGCGCTTGGGTCGAGGAGATGGCTGCGGCGGGGGGAGCTCGACCTCGGGTCGACGCTGGCGCGGGGGCAAGGTGGCGGTCATGCGAGATCCGATTGGTTCGAGCGCAGCAGCTTCAGCTGCGCGTAGGCGATGAGCGCGAGCGCCACGAGCAGGAACACCGAGAGCGCGGAGGCGTAGCCGAGGTCGAATCGCTCGAATGCCTGTTGGTAGATGTAGTAGTAGATGACGCGGGTGGCGTTGACCGGTCCGCCTTCGGTCGTGACGGCGACAGTGTCGAAGATCTGGAACGAGCCCACGATGGTGATGACGAGCACGAGGGCCAGGACCGGTCGCAGCAGAGGCAGCGTGATCGATCGGAACATCCGCGCTTCGCTGGCTCCGTCCAGTGCTCCCGCTTCGTAGAGCTCCTTCGGGATGGTCTGCAGTCCGGCGAAGACCAGCAGCGCCGTGTAGCCGACGAATCGCCACACGTTGATGAGGGCGATCGTGGGGATCGCGGTCGCCGGGTCGCCGAAGAAGGCGACGCGATCCAGCCCCAGCCCGTCGATGACCACGTTGACGATGCCGGTGGAGTAATCGAACATCCAGAACCACACCAGCGCGACCACGACGTTTGCGACCAAGTACGGAAGCAGGATGATGCCCCGGATCACGAGCGATTGCGTGAGGCGATGCATGAGCACGGCGATGAGCACGGCGAGCACTGTCTGAACGGTGATGTTGATGAAGACGTAGTAGATCGTCACGAGGAGCGAGTTCCAGAACAGCGGGTCGCCCGCCATCCGCACGTAGTTGTCTGTTCCGATGAACTCTCCGGAGCCGACGAGATTCTGGTCCGTGAAGCTGAACCAGATACCCCGCACGGTCGGGATCAGGAAGAACGCGATGAATCCGATCGCGGCGGGGGCGATGAAGACCATGGCCACGCGGAAGTCACTGCGTGGACGTCGTGAGCGGTGGGGGCGTGTCGTCGTCGTCATGCGCGGAGGCCACCTTCGCGATGAGTACGGAGCGAGCGGTGGATGGCGCTGTCCACGCGCTCGACGCCGATCAGCACGGAATGGTCGACGCGCAGCGCGGGAATCTCGATGCCGATGCGTGAGAGCACCGCGCCGGGCAGCGTCAGGCCCCGCATGCTCCACCACGCTGGGTGGATCTTGGGATCGAAGTCGTCCGACGCCTGCGGCCCGGTCGGGAAGACGCGGTACAGGGTCTCGGCGTCAAGACCCGGAAGCCGCACCCGTCCGGCCGGCCACGTGACGGGGCGCTCGAGGAGGCTGACGGAGTACAGCGCGCGGGTGCGGTCGGGGCTCACGGTGCCGTGGAGCCAGAGGGACTCGTCCTCGCTCGTTGCGCGGACGAGGCGACCTGTGTGGATGAGATTCCGTTCCGACTTGTAGAAGTCCACCCACTCCGTCAGCGCGGCGAGGTCTTCAGCAGAGGCGCTCGTGAGGTCCCACTCGATGCCGAAATGACCGAAGAGTGCGGTTGCCGCGCGGAACGAAAGGTCCAAGCGCCGCCCGGTCGTGTGCGCCTGCTCGGCGCCGACGTGGCTCCCCACCAGTTCTGGGGGGAGCAGCTGAGCGGTCCACCGTTGAATCTGCTGACGTTCGTGGGCGTCGATGCAGTCGGACGCCCACACGCGATCGGTGTGCTCCAGGATGGCGAGATCGATGCGCGCGCCCCCGGACGAGCATGACTCGATCTCCAGGTCGGGGCACGCTTCACGAATCTCGCGGAGGAGCCGGTACGTGGCCAGGGTCTGTTCGTGAACTCCCGCGCGCCCCGTGCGGGTGGAACCGGCGTCGATGAGGTCCCGGTTGTGATCCCATTTGATGAAGCGGATGCCGTGCTCGCGCACGAGGCCCACGATGCTGTCGCGGATGTAGGCGAAAGCTCCGGGGTGGGAGATGTCGAGGACCTGCTGATTGCGGAATTCCAGGGGCAGGCGACCCGGAACCTGCAGCATCCATTCCGGGTGGCGGCGCGCCAGGTCGGAGTCGATGTTGACCATCTCGGGTTCGAACCAGAGACCGAACTCCATCCCCAGAGACGTGACGTGTTTCACGAGGGACTCGAACCCGCCTTCGCCCCAGACATCCCGGGAGACGTGCCAGTCACCGAGACCGGCGGTGTCGTCGCGGCGCGCGCCGAACCAGCCGTCGTCCAGGACGAATCGCTCGACGCCCACCTCAGCCGCCACCACCGCGAGGTCGGCGAGCTTGGACCGATCGTGATCGAAATAGACGGCCTCCCAGACGTTCATCACGACGGGCCGAGGCGACCTGGGGTGCTCATCCCGCGCGCGGAGGAACTCATGGATGCGTGCCGCGGACTCGTCCAATCCTTGCCCGTACGCCGCGTAGATGTACGGAGATGAGTAGGACTCGTCCTGGGCGAGGACGACCTCTCCCGGCAGCAGGAGCTCTCCCCCCAGCAGCAGGCGCTCACCTGTGAACGCCCTTTCGGCGATCGTGCGGTGGTTGCCGCTGAACGCCACGTGCATGCCCCACACTTCGCCGCGGTCGAAGCTGAACCCGGACTCACCCGCGGTGAGGACGAAGGCGGCGTCCGCGCCGGTGCGGCCATGCCGCCCTTCACGCAGGTGGGATCCCACCTGGAACCGGCTGCGCTGAGGGGTGCGTTCCTTCGCCCACCTGCCCGCGAGGTCGAGGACATCGTCGGCGTAGCCGGGAACGGGGAGCGCCAGCTGCAGTCCATCGACGACATACGGCGCCGGCGAGAGATTCTGCACCGAGGCTCGCATGCGCACGAGGCCCGAAGGCACCATCTCGACCTCCAGCGTCATCGCCAGGTCAGCCACGGCGTCGAGCGCCGTCACGACCAGCGATCCACCGAGGCCCTCGGTTCCCGTAATGGCGACCGACTCGGGTGTGAACTGCGGAGACCACGCCTCGCCCAGTCGGTGACCGTCCAATCCGGCGGTCCCGGTCCATCCCGTCCACGCCTCCGGCAGCAGTGCCACGGGCCGCGGGTCGTCGAGACCGTTCGAGGCATTTGGCCGACCCGAGGAGAGCTTGAGCTCCGCGAGGTCGACGTCGGCGAGGGAATCATGGCCCCAGAACAGCGCTTGCGGCAGCGAATCCGCCGGTATCTCCAGCACCAGCGCCACTCCATTGGCCGCGAAACGCACCCGTCGTGGCATCTCGGTATCGAACAGATTCGAGATACCGGGGAGGGGCGGCGACATCACCACGGGTAGTGCTCCTTCGAAGCAACGAGAGCACTCTGCAAACGTTGGTCAGAAATTAGCACGACGACGCGGGTGAATGCAAACGTTGGTCAGAATTCGCGGAACCCGCAGGTCCGAGACCGGTCAGGAACGGGTATTCGGCGGGTGCGCTGTGCTTTCGCGGATCACCAGACGAGGTGACGCGGTGGAATCCGGCGGCACTTCGCCGCCTTGGATCCACTGCAAAAGCAGACCGAAAGTGCGACGGCCGAGATCGACGAAGTCCTGACGGACGGTCGAGAGAGCCGGCACCCACATCGCGGCGAATGGCTGGTCGTCGAAGCCCATGACGCTGACGTCGACCGGGACACGTCGCCCGTTCTCCTGAAGAAATCGAGCCACACCGATCGCGAGCTCATCGTTTCCGCAGAGGACCGCCGTTGCATCCGGGGGCAGCTGCCGCGCTGCCTCGTACCCCGATTCGGGGTGGTAGCTAGCGCGGATGACGGGCGGGATCGAAGAGCCCGAGGCGGTGAGTGCCTGCCGCCACCCCCATTCACGGCCAGAGTGTTCGCTGGTGGCGGGGATCGCCACGTGATGGACCGTCTCATGCCCGAGCGAGAGGAGGTATTCGGTCGCTGTACGACCTCCCTCGAGATCGTCCAGGAACGCGTGCGGTCGCCCCATCCCATCGCTTCGCGCGCCGGATGCCGC
The DNA here is from genome assembly GCF_034045255.1 of Microbacterium sp. CFBP9034. Classification (NCBI taxonomy): domain Bacteria; kingdom Bacillati; phylum Actinomycetota; class Actinomycetes; order Micrococcales; family Microbacteriaceae; genus Microbacterium; species Microbacterium sp. CFBP9034. Next base: position 30,190 of record NZ_JAXCWC010000003.1, on the reverse strand, counting down.
CACGACGGGGATGTTGTGGGGAAGCGCCGCCATCGTCGCCGATCCCACCGCGTCGAAATCGATGACGATCGCTCCCGCCAGGGACTGCGACCAGACAAGATCTGTCGCTCGCCCCAACTCCTCCGGCTCACTGGACTCGACGACGGCGATCATGACGGTGTAGCCCGCAGCCCTGGCCTCTTCCTCGATCCCCTGCAGCGTCGCGGCATACCCCCACCGAAGCGTGTTCTTGGCGATTACGGCGACAGTCGAGGATCTGCCACTGACCAGTGCTTGGGCAGCGGCATTCGGGCGATAGCCGAGGCGCTCGACGGCATCCATCACCCGGATCCGCGTTCGCTCACTCACGGGTGTCCGACCGGTGATCACGCGCGATACCGTCGACAGGCTCACGCCCGCGGCGGCGGCAACGTCCACCAGCCCGGGAGTCTTCTCTACTGCGTCCATTGGGTGAAGACTAACGTTTGCACGCCCGGCGAGGGGCCCACTGAGGATCGCGACCTTTCGAGACTCGGCAGCGATGGACCTATTCTTTGATCGGTCTTCCCCAAGAGTCCCAGGTGGACGCGTGCTGTCGCTCGGACGACGGCAGCGATTGACGCGTCTTGGACGTCGACTCACGGAGCTTTGCGGCGCGCGGCTGAAGGCTGGCAACGAATGCCGCAGCGAAGGGCACGACCACAATCACCATCGCGAGCGCCGTGCCGACCGGATCGTGGTTCATGCGCGCGAGGAACCCGGCTCTGCGTCCGGGCGGCCTGCCTGCAATGTGCGCACGATCTCGCGCGCACCGCGTACGGCGATCGCCACGCTCGTCAGGGTCGGGTTCATCGTGTTCGCGGTCGGGATAAGGGCATTGCCACCCACGATCAGGTGATCGAATCCCCACACGCGGGAGAACGGGTCCGCGACCGATGTCCCGTCGTCACTCTCTCCCATCCGCATCGTGCCCATGTAGTGGAGGCTCGATCCGTTCGGCAGCAGACGCGGCTCCGCGACGAACGAACCGAGCGCACCTCCAGCGCGGCGCAGGCGACCGGTGGCCTGCGCGATCTCGGTCTCCTCCAACTCTGTGAGCGCGTACTCGATCGTCATGTTGGGTAGCCCGCGGTAGTCGAGTTCCTCGTCCGAGAAGGTCACACCGTCTTCGACCCGGGGGTGCTTGCGGACTCCGTAGCCCATATTCACGTAGCCCCAGCGGTTGTCGGCGTGAGGGTGCGCGGGATCGAGCGGGAACGGCGGATTCTCGGCGTACATCACCTGCAGCGAGAACGGGTGGCCCGGTTCCGAGAACGGGATGCGGTTGACGGCTGCGACCGGGTCCGCGGCATGCTGCGCGCGGCGCGCGAGCTCCTCGTCGAGCTGGTCATCGCTGACCAGGTCGCCCATCCTGTCGCCGTCCAGCGCGACGGTGGATATCACCACGTGATGCTCGGTGAGATAGCGCCCGAGGGCGGCAGGACGGATGCCGGAGGCCCACAGCAACTGCGGGGAGCGGAAGGCGTCCGCCGCGACCACCACGACGTCGGCGGAGACGGTGGTCGCCGTGCGGGCGCGGAGGTCCTCGACGACCACGCCGGTCACCCGCTCCCCATTACGTTCGATGCGCCGCACGAAGGACAGGTCTCGGAGGGTGAAGCGGCGGGACATCGGATCCGCGGGGTCGATGAGGGGGCCGAGCACGACATCGGCGCCCGCCCAGCGCATCGAGCCGTCGGGCTGCGGGTCGCCGGCGACCGGAAGGGTGCCCACCCCGTAGCCCGCCGGAAGCTCGGAGCCGAACTCCCGGTCGAGGAGTGTCCGGATTGCTCCGCCGATCGCCGAGTCGGCGAACGCCGCGCTCTGCGCGTGAAGAAGGGACTCGGCGGTGCCGATCAGCTCGTCCCACTCGGCATCCGGGATGAAGGCGACCCTCTCGCTGAACGCCGGGCGCGGGATCGCGCAGGTCCAGTGCGCACCCTGTCCGCCCACGTTGGTCGCCGCCGCCACGGCGGGGAACGTGGGCGCGTGAGCGGATCCCTCGCCGCCGAAGTCGAGGAGGTGCGTGCCCTGACGAGCGGTGAACATGCCCTCGACCACCGCGCCCGCCGGGATGCCGAGCGACTCCCGGTGCTCGCCCGCCTGCGGACCCTGCGACATCTCGCGAGCGCGCTCCTTCGCCGCGGGATCGGCGATGTTTCGCACGCTCTCCCCCGGCACCTCGGTGAGCTGCGGTCCTGCCTCGAACATGGTCACCGTCGCCGTCGGGTGACTCTCGAGGAGGATGCGGGCGTACGCCGATCCGATCGGGCCGCTGCCGACGATGACGACGTGCGGAGCTGTGGACATGGTGTCTCCTTCTCGAGGACTAAGCGGTGAGGGGCTCGGCGTCGACGCGAGCGACGCGCTCTGAGGCGAGCGTGCCGGCGGGCAGGAGGACCGCCGCGATGAGGCCGATGGCGTACGCGATCGCCAGACCGAGGAACACGGGAGAGAACACGGCGGTGTAGATGGCCGCGACCTGCGACTGGACGGCGGCCGGCGCCGCGTGCACGATCGCCGGGGTCAGTGTCGTGGAGTCCAGCGAGGCGGGCAGCAGTGACGCAACGCCGACGGCGACCATACCGCCGATCATGGCGGTCGTCACCGTCGCCCCGACCTGGCGGACGAGGTTGACGGCCGCCGTCACCGTGCCCAGCTCGGTGCGCGGCACTGCGCTCTGGACCACCGCGACGATGAGGCTCATGAAGGCGCCGGTGCCGACGCCCACCCCGAACATCACGAGCATCGGCACCCACAGCGGCATGCCGACAGGAAGGACCGACATGACGAGGAGGCCCAGGGCTGCCAGAATCGTCCCCCCGATCGCGAACACGCGGTAGCGCCCGGAACGGCTCGCCAGGAATCCCGTCGCGAGGTTGCTGACCAGCATGCCCAGCACGGTGGCGATGGGCACGAGACCGGACACCGTCACCGACGTGCGGTAGGCCATCTGGAAGTAGGTGGGCAGGTACGCCGTCACCGAGAAGAGACCGATCCCGATGATCGCGGACAGTGCGAGCCCGGCAGAGATCGTCGGGTTGCGGAAGAGCCTGGGCGGCAACATGGGCTCGGCCGCGCGCAGCTCGACGACCACGAACGCGGCGAACGCGATCAGCGCGACGACGAACGCGACCGCGGCGGCGGCCGCGGCATCCGGGTCCGCCACCCACGAGACAGCAAGGACGAGCGCGACCAGCGCGACGGTGAACGTGAGCGCGCCCGCGACGTCGAAGCGGCGCACCGCTGCCGCCTCGATGTGGGGAATCGCGAACATCGCCAGGACGAGGGCTGCGGCGCCGATCGGGATGTTGATCCAGAACACCCACGGCCAGCCCCAGTACTCGGTGATGAGTCCGCCGACGACCGGGCCGATCAGGATCGCGATGGGGAAGGCGGCGCCGATGACAGCCATGTGCCTCGGGCGCTCACGGGGCGTCGTCACGTGGCCGATGATCGTCTGTGACATCAGCTGGATCCCCGCGGATGCCATGCCCTGCAGCACCCGCGCCGCGATCAGCCACGGCATGCTCGGCGCGAACCCGCACAGCGCAGAAGCGACGAGGAAGACCACGAGCGAGGTGAGGAACACCCGCCGCGGACCGATCGCGTCGCCGAGCTTTCCGATCACCGGAAGCAGCACGGTGCTGGAGAGCGTGTAGCCCACCACCACCCAGCTCATCTGCTCGAGCGCGCCCAGGTCGCCGGCGATCGTGGCGAGAGAGGTCGAGACGACGGTGTGGTCCAGGGCGCCGAGGAAGGACACCGACAGAAGGGAGATGACGAGGAGGCGGAGCCTCAGAGGTGACAGCTGCATGCGTGGGTCGCCCGAACGATCGGACCATCGACGCGACGGTGTGTGCCCTGTTCGCGACCTCGCGAGCGGGGACGGACCCGAGGGCCCCGACGTCACGATCATGCTAGCACACTTACGTCTGAAACGAGCTAAAGTCGGCGGGTTCGGAGCCGAGGTCGTGGGCGGGCGGCGGGAAGGGGCGGCCCCGGCACCATGTCCCCCACGCTGCCGACCAGTTCGCCGATGCCTTCGATCGACATCCGGACGACGTCGCCGGGAGCGAGCGGGGGTGGAGCGAGACCGCCGTTGCGGCCCCATAGTTCGCCGAGGCATCCGCCGTTGCCGACCGTGCCTGAGCCGAGCACGTCCCCCGGGACGACGCGGGAGTTGCGCGAGGCGTACGCGACGAACTCCGGGAAGGGCCAGCCCGCGTTCGACACCAGGTCGTGTCCGATGAGCTCGTCGTTGACGTAGACCTCGGCGCGCAGCGGGAGGAAGCCGTCCTCGTCATGCCGAGACTCGAACTCGTCGGCCGTCACGATCCACGGACCGAGCGACATGCCGAAATCCTTGCCCTTGGCCGGTCCCAGCCGCACCTTCATCTCGCGTGCTTGCAGGTCTCGGGCGGACCAGTCGTTCATGATCGTGTACCCGAAGATGTGGGAGCCCGCCTCTTCCGGCGTGAGATTCCGCCCGGAAGACCCCTCGACTCCTCCGATCACCAGCGCGAGTTCGAGCTCGAAGTCCAGCCGCTCGGTCACCGGGGGCGACACCGCCTCACCCGGTCCGAGCACGGTGTGCGGATTGGTGAAGTAGAAGGTCGGAGCCTCGTACCACTCCGGCGCGACGTGACTCGTCCCCTCCACTCCCGCGCTGACGCCCTCGACGTGCTCCTCGAAGGCGACGAAGTCCCGGATCGATGCGGGCTCCAGCGGTGCGATCAGCCGGACGGACTCCAGCGCGACGCCGGGCCCCCCGGCGACCCGCTCGAGGAGCCGGTGCGCCGCCGGCAGGCCCTGCGCGAGCACCTGGGCCACGCGGAGCCCATTGGGGAAGGCGACGACATCGTCACCGACGACGAACCCCTCCCCGAGCTCGGCGCCGTCGATCCAGCGCGCGATCCTCATGCCCGCACCCGGGTGCGGAGGAGATCGTCCGCGTTCTCGCCGAGGATGCCGGCCGTGATGTCGCTCGGCAGATCGGCCGAGCGCACGAAACCTGCCGGGTCATCCAGACCCATGTCGAACGGGAAGTCGCTCCCCAGCAGCACGCGCGAGGCGCCTGCGGCATCGACGAGGTGCCGCAGGGCGAGCGGGTCGTGCACGACCGTGTCGAACCACAGTCGCCGCAGATACGTCGACGGCGCGTGCTCGCAGCGTCGAGCCTCGGGGCGGACGTGCCACGCGCGATCCGAGCGCCCGATGGCGAAGGGAAGATAGCCGCCGCCGTGGGCGACCACGATCTTGAGCCCGGGATGGCGGTCGAGCACCCCCGAGAAGATCAGGTGCGACAGAGCGACGGCGTTCTCCGTCGGCTGACCGACGGTATTCGACAGATAGAAGCGGTCCAGCCGCTCGTCGAGGCTGCAGCCGAAGGGGTGCAGGAATACGACGCAGCCGAGCTCCGCTGCGCGAGCCCAGAACGGCTCGAGCCGCTCGTCGGACAGCTCGACATCGCCCGCGAAGGATGAGATCTCCACGCCGGCGAGACCTCGGCCGAGCACGGCGTCGTCGAGGTACTCGACCACGCGCTCTGGATGCTGCAGCGGAACCACTCCGAGCCCGATGAGGCGGTCCGGTGCCTGGGCGACGTGGTCGGCGATGAGCCGGTTCGTCTCCATCGCCACCCACACCGCCAGTCCCTCGGGGGCCCAGGGGTAGAAGTGGTTGGGCGACACGCTGACCCACTGCCGGTCGACGCCCTGCTCGTCCATCGCGGCGAGTCGCGCCGCGACGTCGGTCAGTCGCGGGATGCGGGCGCCGATCATGGCACCGGATGCCTGCAGGCTCTCCACGCCGTTGCGGCGGCGCTCCAGGTCCGCCGCCTCGGCGACGAGCTCCGGCGCACGGCGCTCGACCTCGGCATGCAGGGAGGGCAGCAGCAGGTGCGCGTGGACGTCGGTGATCATGCCGGCACGGCCATCTGCTGGGCGAGGCCAAAGATGAGCCCGCCGGCGTCCGCGTCGCGATCACCGTCGATCTGCCACTGCGCCAACTGAGCGGATGCCTCGACAACGGCCTTCGCGCGGGGCAGCCGGCGCGCGTGGAACGCGTCCCACAGCGACTGGTCGACGCTGTCACGGCTGAGCAGAAGCTCCGTGAGCACGACCGCGTCCTCGAGCCCCTGGGCGGCGCCTTGAGCGATCGTCGGGGGGCAGGAATGGGCGGCGTCGCCGATGATCACCACGCGTCCCCGATTCCACGCGCCCTCGACGATGTGCTTCGTGAACCACGTGTAGTTCGCGTGGGCGCCCTTCTCGAGGTCGGCGCGGATGGAGTTCCACGGGCCTCCGTAGGCGCGCGACTCCTCGAGCATGATGGCCGTCGCCTCGTCGTCGGGCACCCCGAAGCGGTCTTGGGACTTCTCCACGAGGAACGCGTACATCGAGTCCTCGCCCGTCGGGGTGTACCCCGCGATGTACACCGGACCGCCGTAGTAGAGCTCGGTCCGCTCAACCTCGGGTGGACGCGAGACGAACGTTCGCCAGATGCCCATGCCGTTCGGCTCCGGAACGGTGTCGATGCCGACCAGCCCGCGGACGACTGAGTGCAGCCCGTCTGCGCCGATCAGGAGGTCGTAGACGCCGACGGACTCGTCGTCGATGAAGACCTCGACGGCGTCGCTCGCGCGGGCGTCGAGCCCCGTCACCCGGCGACCGAAGTGGATCTTTACGCCCGCGCTCTCGGCGTGGCGCACGAGGATGCGGGCGAGCTCGGGGCGCGGCATCCCCATGGCGGCGGGATAGTCCGGACCGCCGGTCTTGACGTCGGGGAGGTTGGCGACGACCGGAGCGTCCGGGCCGGGGGCGCGCAGCGTGAGGCCCTCGAACGGGTAGCCGGCCGCCTTGATGTCGTCCCACGCGCCCAGCGCGTCGAAAGCCCGGAGCGCGTTGCCCTGGAGCGAGATGCCCGAGCCCAGCGCGCTGAGCTCCGGCTTGGACTCGAACAGATCGACCTCGACACCCCCCTTCGCGAGCTGGATGGCAGCGGCGAGTCCGACGACGCCGGCACCGGCGATCGCGACCTTCGAGACTGCGGTCATGTCAGAACCTCCATGTTCTGGTGAGGGACGGATGGGTCAGAGGATGGCGACGGGGTTGATCGGCGAGCCGACCGCCCCCGTGATCGGGAGAGGCGCCGCCGAGAGGAGGAAGTCCCAGCGCGACCGCTCGATGCACGCCTCGGCGAGCTCATCGAGGTTCCACATCTCGCCGATCGTCAGCCCCATGTTCGGGATGACGACCTGATGCAGCGGCTGGAATGCGGGCGCGTCGAACTCGTTCGGCCGCACCTCGAATCCCCACGTGTCGGTCGCGATGGCGGCGATCTCGCTGCGGTGGAGCCAGCCCGCGGTGGTGAGCGAGAGCCCCGGCGCAGGTCCCCCCGCGTAGTCGCCCCAGCCGTCGCGGCGGGTGCGCGTGTACTGCCCGGTGCGGACGAGCACGATGTCGCCGCGACCGACGGCGCTGGTCGCGCCCTGTGCGTCGATGCACGCCTCGAGATCGGCGACGGTGATCGCGTAGCCGTCCGGCAGCTCGCCCGAACCGGGCTGGAGATGCCTCCCGACGTCGAGCAGCACGCCGCGGGAGACGATGACGGATGCCGCGTGCTCGATGCCCGTGACGAGGTCGCCGTCGCTGGTCACCACGTCGCCGGCGCGACGGCCGTTCCACGCGTTGCCGTGGTCGAAGATGTGGCCGAGGCCGTCCCATTGCGTCGAGCACTGCAGCGGCATGGCGATGACATCGTCCGCACCGCCGATCCCGTGCGGGAAGCCCTGATTGCCGCGTTCGGCGTCGGTGCCGGTGTCGGTCATCGTGTGCACGGGGTTGGTGCGCCGCCGCCAGCCCTTCTGCGGACCGTTCGTGTCGAAGGCCTGCGCCAGGGAGACGACGCGGCCCTCTGTCACGAGCGCGGCGGCCTCGACGCGCTTGGCCGGTTCGATGAAGTTGAGGGTGCCGAGGACGTCGTCCGCTCCCCAGCGGCCCCAGTTGCGGAAGGCTGCGGCGCGGGCCGACACCTCCGCTGCCGGGTCGCTGCGGTCGAGCGCGGCCGGGTCCTCCGTCGGAGTGGTCATCGCGCCTCCTCCCCGATGCAGCGCACGATCTGCGTTCCGAGTCCCTGGATGGAGCCGGTCATGACGTCTCCGTCCTGCAGGAACCGCTTCCAGTGCTGACCGTTGCCCGCGGGACTCCCGGTGAGCAGCAGGTCACCGGGCAGCAGCGGCATCGTCTGCGACGCGGCGGACACGAGAGTCGGGATGTCGAACAGCAGGTCGCTGGTCGAGCCATCCTGCATCACCTGGCCGTTCAGCTCCAGACGGACGTTCAGATCGCCGCCCTCGACGAATCGAGCGGGAACGAGGAAGGGGCCGGTGGGGAGGAATCCCGGGGCGTTCTTGGCCCGGTACCAGTCGGTGCCGATCTCCTTCATGTCCTTGCGGAAGACGTAGTCGCGCGTGGTGATGTCGTTGGCGATCGTGTAGCCCGCCACATGGCTCATCGCGTCCTCCCTCGTCACCCGGAACGCCTCACGCCCGATGACGACCGCGAGCTCGAGCTCCCAGTCGTGCACCTTGCTGTAGCCGGGCAGCGCGAGGGTCTCGTCGTCGCCGACGACGCACGCCGGAAGGCCGATGAAGAAGTAGGGCTCGCCGTTGCGCTTGCGGTTGTCCATGATGTCGGCGGCGAACGAGCGCGCCTGATCAGGCGTGCGCGTGCCGTCCTGCGTGAGACCGGCGACCACCAGCTCGATCACGTGCTGGCGGTAGTTCGCCCCGGTCTGCAGCACCTGGCGGGGTTCGACCGGTGCCGTCAGCGTGACGTCCGAGAGCGGCATCCACTCCCCCTCCGCCTCGGCGAGCGCCGCGAGGCGGTCCCAGTCCGGGTCGGCGAGGAAGTCGTTGAGCGAGGCGGCGCCCAGGTCTTCCTCGGAGAGCCCTCTGATGCGGTCCCCCGCCACCAGGCCGAGCCGGCTGCCCGCCGCCTCTCGGAAGCGTGCGAGCGCGAACGGCGCCTCGGGTCCTGCAGTGGTCGTCATCATCTGTGCGTCCCATCGCTCATCGTCGTGCGAAATGGTGTCGCGGGCGGCCCCGGCAAGGAGGAGCCTAGGGCCGCCCGCGGCGGTGTCAGCCCTGGCCGTGCTTCTGATACGGGTTCAGGAGCGCGTCCTTGATCTCGTCGGGGACACCCTCCTCGGTCGCGCTGGGACCGTCGGCGGGAGGGAACGACTCCGTCATCGACATCGGCATGACGCTGTTCCGGTAGAAGTTGTTCGATCCCTGCGACGGCTTCCAGGTGTTCGCCTCCCAGTCCGGCACGTAGTTGCGGTAGCCGCCGGTGTTGAGCTCGATGCGCAGGCTCGACGGCTCGCGGTAATACAGGAAGTTCTGCTCGCCGATGCCGTGGATCGACGGGCCGTACTCGATCGGAAAGCCGTTCTCGCCGAGGATGTCGGCGGCGATGAGCAGCTCTTCGCGCGTGTCGACCCAGAATGCGTAGTGGTTGACACGGCCCGCACGGGACGAGCCGTCGAGGACGACGCCGAGGTCGTGCGACTTCTCGTTCGTGGTGAGGACGGAGAAGACCGAGATCGGGGCCTCGTCGAGGACGGTCCGAGCCATGAAACGGAAGCCGAGGGTGTCGACGTACCACTGGACGAAGCCGTCGACGTCGCTCGTGGCGATCGTGACGTGGTCCAGCTGGCGAGGAGCACCCGCCACCTTGCTGCGGCGCGAGGGGCGATCCGGGTAGATGGATGCCGCGTCGCCTTCGGTGTCGTGGTGACGCGTGACGTCCCAGTGCAGCGTCATGCTGTGGCCGTAGGGACCGACGAAGCGGTATGCGCGGCCGATGCCCTCGCCGTCGAACCACTCGCCCTGCGCGCCAGCGGCCTCGATGCGCTTCGCCGCCTCTTCGAGCGCCTCGGCGCTCGACGTGCGCCACGCCATGGTCTCGAGGCCCGGCTCGTCGCCCTTGACCACGACGACGGAGTATTTGTAGTAATCCCCCCAGCAGCGGAGGTACACACGGTCATCCTCGCGGGCGACCTCGACGAGGCCGACCTGGTTGACGTAGAAGTCGACGGATGCCTCGATGTCCGGCGTCGTGATCGCGACGAACGACAGGTGGGACAGCAGCTTGATCATCTTCGATCCTTTCCGGTGGGGCGGCGGATCCCGACCCTTCTTCCACTATCCGGCCGAAGTTGGGCATCAGGGAAGCGGATCATGTCGATGCCTGGCATCGACGATGCTTATGAGGCGAAATCCCGAAGGAACGCGTTCGCGAGCTCCCGGTCGTGCACGAGGTCGTCGAGATCGCTGACGACGGCTCCGTCCAGCGCGGCGAGTGCACGGCGGAGAGTGAGTCGTGCTGCCGCCTCGTGGCGCCGGCGCGGCAGCTGCTCGCCGTCGGCGTCGTGGATCCGCACGTCACGCATGCCCAGGGCTTCGTCGAGCTCGACCTCGACACGTCGCTCGCCGACGCCGACGGCGAGGAGGGACGGCCGCGTGGTCGACATCAGCCGGGTGATGCTCAGCGAGACGGGAACGCCGCCCGGGCCGTCGAGTGCGATGAGGAGCGCCTCCGCCGACCGGGCGACGTGGCGGAGCACCAGCGGCCCGCCGGCGAGCGATCGGGCCCACCCGACGGCGTCGACCGTCGTCTCCCACAGCTCGGTCCTCGCCGCCACGACGTCGACGCTGAGGAAGCAGAGACTCTCTGCCCCGCCCGCGGCAGCGACATCGTCGCTGCGCAGCCGGGGGCGGTGGACGATCACCGGGACGCCGGCTGCCGACAGCTCGGCGAGCAGCGAATCGGGTGCCCGAGCGGCGTCGGTGACGATCAGCGCGAGCCGGCCGGCCGTTGCGACGTGCGGGGACTGCCGCCCGTCGACGACGCACACCGCTGCGGTGGGCCCGCTGGCCGGGCGGACGCGATTCGCCAGCTGGGCGATCGCGGCACGGAACGCGGCATCCGCTCCCCACACCGGTATGCGGGTCATGGCGCCGTGCCTTTTCTCACGACGTCGGCCGCAGCATCCGCCAGCGCGATCGCGAAGCGCGCGTCGGCCTCGAGCTCGTCGTACTCCATCGGCCGGTGCCCGCGCAGGATCTCCGCCAGCGAGCGCCACTCCGCCTGATACCCGTCCTCGTCGACGACGGGGAACCGCGTCACCCGGCCGGCTTCGTCGCGCACGCGTACCTCGGCACTGCCGACATGGACGAAGGGAGGCGGAAAGTCGATCTCGACACGATCATGGGTGGTCACGATCGTGAAGCGCCACCGGGTGTCCGCGCCCGCGGGCAGCATGACGGCCGACAGCCGGGCGAGCGCTCCGCCTGCCCGGATCCCGACGTCGTACCCGATCGGCGCCACGCCACGCGCATACTCGACGCTCTCGAGTTCGGGAAGCAGGTCTCGAACGAGAGGGAGGTCGTGGATCGCGAGGCCGATGAGCAGCTGACGGACGATGGCGGCGGACATGATCGGGTCCGAGAGGTCGATCGGCGGCCGTGCCGGCGGCAGAGCGGCAGGCACCGTGCCGGCGACGAGGGCGTGGTAGCGGTCATTGGGCGCGAGCGCGAGCGTCGAGGACACGCTGAGCACTCGGGCGCGGCTGCTGTCGAGGTGCTGCTTCACGCGGTCCCAGGCCGGATCGAAGAGGTGGTTGGTCCCCACCACCAGCACCACGTCGTTCGCCGCGCAGACTCCGAGCACGGCGTCGAGCTCCTCGGTCGTGGTGGCGAGCGGCTTCTCGCAGAAGATCGCACGCTTGCCCGCGGCGACGGCGGCGAGGATGAGCGCGGCGTGCGTGCCCGGAGGCGTGCAGATCGCGACGATCTCGACTGCCGGGTCCGCGAGCAGACCCTGCGCGGCCCCGGACCAGCGTGCATCGAGCGTTCGCCCGATCCGTTCGGCCCGGCCTCCGCCGGCGTCCGCCACGTGCACGATCCGGTAGTCGTCGGCCATCGCCCGGAGCGTCGGCGCGTGGAGCGCCCAGACGCCGGGTCCTGCGCCGATCACACCGACATTGTGCATCCAGGGCTCCGATCGTTGGGCCTTGAGCGTAACCCGGACTTCCGTCGATTTGAATCCCAAGTTGCACCACTATGGCGCTTTACGGCTCGGTCTTGCGCTGGCGAAGCGGACAGTTGTGTCAGAATCAACCATGGCGACGCGAACGACACTGCGCTTCGGCGCTCAGACGGACGAGGTCACGAGCCTTCTCCGCATCGTCAACATGGTGCGAACGGGGGACGCGACCACGCGCCCCGACATCGGTCGCGTGACGGGCCTGGGTCGCGGCGTCGTGGCGCAGCGCGTCGACCAGGCGATCGAGATGGGATTCCTCGGCGACGGCGATTACGGACCCTCATCCGGCGGACGTGCCCCGCGCACTCTCCGATTCCGGTCCGACCGCGGGCACATCGTGATCTGCGCCCTGGGCGCTCTGCACATCCACGTGGGACTCTCCGACCTCGATGGCGTCATCATCGATCAGACCCACCGCGACTGGGAGATCTCGCGCGGTCCCGCCGAGACGCTCGAGGCCACGCTGGCGATGGTCGACGAGCTGCGTGAGCGCCACGACGCACTGCCGGTGTGGGGCGCGGCGGTGGGCCTTCCCGGGCCGGTGGATTTTGCGACCGGTCGTCCGGTCGCACCGCCGATCATGCCCGGATGGAATGGGTTCGATGTGCGCCGTCGCTTCGAGCAGCACTTCGATGCGCCGGTCTGGGTCGACAACGACGTCAATCTCCTCGCCTATGGAGAGCGAGCCCGCCGCCACGAGGACGATCTCGACCTGATCTACTGCAAGATCGGCTCCGGGATCGGCGCCGGCCTGCTCTCGCGGGGCCAGATCCACCGCGGGGCCAACGGTGCGGCAGGAGACATCGGCCACGTGCACGTGGCCGGATCGGATCTGCAGTGCCGGTGCGGCAAGATCGGCTGCCTCGAAGCGGTCGCGGGCGGCTGGGCGCTCACCCGAGACGCCGAAGCGGCGATCGCTGTCGGCGCCGGCGGTCAGCTCGCCCGCCAGGCAGCGGACGGCACCCCGCCCACGCCCGAGAACATCTCCCGCGCGGCGGAGAACGGCGACGCCTTGGCGATCTCGCTGATCCAGGCCTCCGCCCGCGTCGTGGGCGAGTCGATCGCGGCACTGGTGAACATGTTCAACCCGAGCGTGATCGTGATCGGGGGCGCGGTGGCCTCGGCCGGTGAGGTTTTCCTCGCCGAGGTGCGACAGCGGGTCTATGAACTCTCCCTGCCCCTGGCCACCCGCGACCTCAGCATCGTCCAGTCGGTCGACGACGTCAGCGAGCCCTTGCGCGGCGGCGTCGAGATGGTGAAGGAGCAGCTCTTCGACGCGACCTTCCCGCGCTGGTTCGCCGAACAGCAACCCCCGGCATCGTTGACCGCGTAACCTTCTTCCTCTTTTCTACCTAAGGGTGTAGATTCGGCGCATAAGCGACGGATCGAAGGAGAGCCATGACGCTCCATGCCCTACGCGCGGATGCGCTGTCCTCGACATCCGACGGCTTCGTGCTGCGATTGTCACTGCCCTGGATACGATCGCTCCCGATCGCGAGCCTCGCCGGACCGGCTGTGCAGATCGACGGTGTCCCCTCGGGCCCGCTGCTGGCGCAGATCGGCGACCGGTCGATCCCCTCCGACGCACTCGTCCACGAACGGGGATGGTGGTTCGTCCAGGATCGCGTCGTGCTCCGGGGCCGCACACGTGTGACACCCGGTGCCGCCCATGAGGTCGCCGTCGCGTTCGAGCTCATCGTGCCGTACCTGCAGTCCGGTCCGGACGGGCCGCTGCGCCTCCCCTTCACCGCGTCACGGACCCTCGTAACGGATGCCCCGACCACCGTCGCGACCGTCTCGCGCGACGCCGCCTGACGAACCGGAGCGAAGATGACCCCGGCACTTCCCACCGGCTGGACCCTCTCGGCCAGCGCTTTCAACCTCACGCCGACCGTGATCGCCGCGGAGCGCAACGCGCCCGATGTCGCGGCAGCCCTCATCGAAGAATGCCTCACGACGCATATCGAGGTCGAACTCGGGCAGCTGTGGCGCTCGTTCCCGGAGCCCTCGAGGGCGGAGGCCACGGCTTTCGGCGAGCGGCTCGCGCGCATCGGCGGTCGTGTCAGCATCGTCGGCGGAAGCATCGACGACTGGACCCCCACCGGGCGCAGGCGCTCGGATGACGAGCGCTATGCATTCCTGGAACCGCAGCTGCGAGCGACGGCCGAGATGGGTGCGACCGGCCTGCGCCTGCCGCTCGGTCAGGCGGGACCCGCGCTCCTCGGCCGGCTCGTGCCTCTGCTCGAGGAGCTCGACCTCGTAATCTTCGAGGAGGCACAGGGTCAGGGCTCTCCGCGCAACCCGGCATCGGCGCCGGCGTACGAGACTCTGGCGCGCATCGACAGCCCGCACGTGCGCCTGCTGCTGGACATCAGCATGCTGATGCCGGCTCTGCCGACGACCTACCTCGAGCGGCTCGAGGCCGCGAACCTGCCGGCCGATCTCGTGCGGCGCCTGCGGGACGAGTGGCAGGACCCCGCGACCGCCGCCGCCGTCGTCGACGCCCTGCGCTCGGGGGCCGTACCCCCGGACGTGCACACGCTCTACATGAACCTGCTGGTGCGCTTCGGCCGCAGCAGCGTCGAGGACGTCATTCCGGTGCTTCCGCTGCTGTCCGCAGCCCACCTGAAGTTCTGGGACCTGGACGACTCCGATGCGCGGGTGTCGCAGCCCATCCGAGACCTGGCCGCCGCGCTTCAGCGGCACGGCTTCGCGGGGACCCTCTGCAGCGAGTGGGGCGGCCAGGAGTGGCTCGACGACGATCCGCTGGCGACCACGCGCGCCCACCTCGAGCTCGCTCGCGCCGCACTGTCGGCCGGCGCCGACTGACCACACGAACAGCCGGCCTCGGGGCGCGCTTCCGTGAGCGCCCCGAGGCCGGCTGAACCCTCCGAGGTCAGCCCTCGTGGTTGTAGTACGGCCAGGGCAGGAACCGCCGCTCGCCGCGACGGTCCGGACCCTGCAGCGAGATCTCGCCGGTGGCCGCCCACTCCACTCCGCGCGGGAACATGCGGATGAACTCGATGCGGCGGAACGTGTCGATGTCGTGGCCGATGGTGATCGTGAAGGAGCGCCCGGCGCCGTACTCGTTCACCCATGCGATCGGCTGATGCGTGTTGATGCCGGGAAGACCGGAGAGTCCCTCAGGCGGGATCGCCACCGGATAGTGCGACATCGGCCACACCGGCGCGTTCTCGTACGCCTCGAGGTCGTCGAACGTGGTGAGCAGCACATGCGCGCCTTCGTACAGCTCCACGCCCGTGAGGATGTCGTCGCCGGTCACCGTCCACGGCTTCGTGATGCCGTCCGTGATCGGGTGCTCCGGGTCCGCCACGTGCAGGAGCGCTTCGCCCCAGGGGCGCGGGCGGATGCCCGTGGGGACACTGAGCTTCGCACCCCGCATGACGTTGTACTGCTCGGGATAACCCCAGTCGTCCTCCTGCACGGCCGAGCCGTGGAACCACACGATCCCCTTGCCGTCCTCATAGACGAACCGCATCAGCGCGGCATCCGTCTCGGCGCCGAACCCCACGCCCTTGTCGTGGTAGCCGTCCCGGCCCTCGAAGACGACGATCACCGCGTCGTACTTGTCGATGATCTCAGCGCCCAGCCCGCGCGGGTCCTCCACGATGCGGACCGTGAAGCGGCCCGTGTCCTCCAGGAGCGTCGTCAGCCACTGGTTGTGCTGTCGGAAGCTGCGGAACTCGTTGTCGTGCTCCCGGGTCATGTGACCAGAGAGGATGAGGACGTTCAACACCCGGGTCAAGCCAGCACGACCTCACGCTCGACGGGCACGCGGTTGGTCACGTAGCGACCGGGTCCGCCGTCCTGGCCGGGCATGATCTGCATGTACAGCAGGCGCATCGTCAGGACGACCTCGACGGTCAGCTTCTCCCCCGCCTCAGGGGCGTGGTCCAGGGGGATGACGACCTCCGGCTTGTCGGCGACGAACCAGAGCGTGTCCCACTGCTCGGGGAGCTCCTCGATGCGGTGGCTCGTGCCGTTCAGCTCGAACCGCAGGTCTTCCTTGGGCACCGGCACGCCGTTCACCGATGCCCCGACATCGTCGACGGCCGAGAGCCAGAGGCTCCGGTACCAGGGCAGCTGGACGGCGACGCCGATCCCGTCTTCCCGACGGCGGACGTCCTTCTCGGAGAAGAGCGAGTTGTGAGTGGCCATGGCCTGTCCCTACCTGACTGTTTCGGCGGCGGCGCCGGCTGCGACGGATTCTTCGATGGTGCGGCGCATCAGCGCGTGCTGCTTCTTGACGAGGTCGATCGGGTCGGACTCGCCGAGGTCCGAGAACGCGTGACCCTCCCACTCGCTCGAGAGGTAGCCCTGGTAGCCGCCCTCGACGAACTGCCGCACGATCCGCGGGATGTCCATGGCCGGCTCGTCGCCGTTCTCGTCGATGTCGTAGAACTTCGCGTGCACGTGGAAGATCTGCGGCATGATGTCGAGCCACTCCTCCGGCGGCACGAGCCCGTGCATGTTGAAGGCGAGCCGGGTGAAGGGCCCGAGCCGGGCGAAGTCGAAGTCCTGCGACGTGAGGAAGTCCTCGAACTTCTGGTTGCGCACGTGCATCGGCGTCGGCTCGTGCCAGATCTCGTCCATGACAGAGAAGTACTCTTCGGGCATGCCCATCTGCCGCATCGTGCGCAGCAGCGTGGGTGACAGCGAGTGCATCGTCGAGCTGAAGTCGGCGGTGAAGCCGAGCCGGTCGGACTGCAGCTCGTCGTACATCTCGCGCATCTGCAGCACCTGCGGGTTGTTCGGCCCGGACGGCGCGTGGATCTCGTAGCCGAGCTTCTGGTCGTACTTCTCCGCCAGCGGCAGCAGGCTGCGCAGCAGCTCCTTGCCGTGCGAGCGGATCACGACCTTCTTGAACCCGAGGGTGTGCGCGGTCTTGAGCTGACGCGCGAGGAAGTCGTGCTCCTCGTCGGGCGTCATGTCGCGCTCCTTGCGGCGTCCCATGTCGAGGTTCGTGCCGATCGCGCTGGGCTCGAGACCGTAGCGGTCCATGCTGTCGCGCCAGAGACGGACGAAGTCGTCGTCCACATCCGGGTAGGTGCGCAGCATCTGCGCGATGTTGAACTCGATGCCGGGGCCGAGGCCCTCGTCCGCGACCGCCTTGATCAGCGTCTCGGGCGTGTACAGCCCGGCGGCGAACTCCGAGGTGAGCGAGTAGAGGGTGATCCCGAGCTTGATGCCCGTGCCGGCGATGCCGTCGTTGTCAGTCATGTCTGGTCCTGAGCTCTAGGGGAAAGGAGGGATCAGCCGCGCACGGGCTGAGCGAGGTGGGTGGACAGGATGCCGCGGGCCTCGGCCGCATCCGTGATCATGCGGCTGCCGGCATCCGCCGCCGCCGCCCGCTGCACCGCCTGCTCCCCGGCGATGATGTCGAAGGGGCTCTGCCAGTAGTTCCAGTGCCAGCCCTCGTACTCGCTCGAGATCGCCCCCTTGTAGCCGTTCTCGACGAGCAGGCGGATGAGGTCCCGCACCGGGACCGACGGCTCTTCGCCGTCCTCGTCGATGCCGAAGAACTTGCCGTGCACGTGCCTGATCCACGGCATGATCTCGAGCCAGTCGTCGACCCGCGCGGGACCGAACAGGCCGGTGCCGTTGATGCCGAAGTCGATGCCCAGGTCGGGGCGGCCGTTCTGCGCGGCGAGCCCGATGAACCGGCCGAAGCGCTGGCCGTGCTCAGCCTGATCGGCGGGCGGACCCTGCTCGTAGAACTCGTTCCAGAGCCCGGTGACCTGCGCGAGCAGCTCCTCTGACGCGCCGCGGCGGCGGTACGCCTCGATCAGGGACGGAGCGAAGCCCGAGACGGTGGCGCCCCAGTCCATCGTGAATCCGAGGTAGGGCGAGGCGACCTTCTCGTATCGGTCGCGGAGAGCGAGGATGCGCGGGTGCGACGCGTACTGGTCGGCGTGCACTTCGAGTGCGAGAGTGACGCCGTGCTCCTCGGCGATCGGCGCCAGCGCCTCCATCGAGTCGGGGGTGAGCGAGATCTGCACGCGCGCGATCGGGAAGCCGAGCTTGGCCGCCGCCGCGATCTGCCGGCGCATGTACTCGATGAGCTCGTCCTGATCGAGCAGGCGATCGCGGTGGATGCCGATGTCGGCGTTCACCGCCAGCGAGGTCGTCACGAGGCCCACCTCGTCGACGAGGTCGCGGAACCGGCCCGCGAACGCGTCGTCGATGTCGGGAAAGCCGCGGAAGCTCGAGAAGCCGATGATCTCCAGACCGGGTCCGTACCCGTCGGCCGCCACCTTGCGGATGAGGCCCTCGAGGTCGAATTCGCGGCCGTGGAAGGCGCGGGTGAAGCTGTAGAGGGTGACGCCCTGGATGGGCGTGCCGAGCTCGGTCATGCCGCCACCGCCTTCATGGTCTTCTTGTCGTGCTCTTCGATGTGGAGCACCTCGGATTCGGAGATGACGATGTAGGGGATGAAGAGCGTGAGATCGACCTCGACCTCGTGCTCGACATCCGGTGCGACCGCGACAACGCCGGCGAGGACGGCGGAGTCCAGCGGGAACCACCACTCCTCGGTGTTGGTCGCCAGCTCGGCGAACGTGAACTCGCGACCGTTCATGGTCCACCGGAGTGACTCCGGTTCGGCGGCGACGCCGTCGATCTTCAGTCCGGCGCCCGCGATGCAGGAGCCGGGAAGGGCTCGGTACCAGGGGATGCGCACCTCGACCGTCGCGCGTGCGCCGTCGGTCTTCAGCGTGCCCTGCTCGATGATGCGGTCCGGAATCACCGGGACCTCCTCGTCTCCGTGAGGCGGGACGATCCCGCCGACAGCTTTGTCTTGATTTCTACAGTGTAATGTTGGATTCCTACATAAGTCAATCGGCCGAGAACTCGGCGGCGATCTTCCAGGCTCCGCGCACGGCGAGTGCGACGCTGGTCAGAGTCGGGTTGCAGGCCGTGGCCGTCGGGATGACGCCGTTGCCCGCCACGAATAGTCCGTCGGTTCCCCACACCTGGCTGTCGGCGTCACAGACGCTCTCGCCGTCATCGCTGCGACCCATGCGCGTGGTGCCCTGGTAGTGCAGGGACGCGCCGAGCGGCATCGTGAACGGCCGCGGGTCGAGGGGGTCGCCGATCGCGGCGCCCATGCGCACGATCTCTTCGCGAGCCCGCGCCAGCACGGCCTGGTCGACCTCGGTCAGGCGGTAGTGGATCCGGATCGCCGGCATGCCATAGGCATCCCGTTCGCCTTCGTGGAATGACACGCGGTCCTCTCGGCGCAGGTCCTTCGCGCAGAAGAGGCCAAGGCCGACGATCGACCCCGGCTGAACCGGATCGTCGACGGCGAGGGGCACCGGCGAGGCGTCGAGCTGCATGATCTGGCCATGGAAGGGCACCTCGTCGGTGAACGGCACCCAGCTGACGCCGCTGTACTCCGCGAGCGCGCCGTCGGCCGGCACGTCGGCTGCCAGCGGAGGCACATCGCGCAATCGCACGGCGAACACGATCTGGGTCTGGTCGTTGAGGTAGCGCCCCAGGGCATCGGGGCGGATGCCGGAGGCCCACAGCAGCTGCGGCGTGCGCAGGGCATCACCGGCGACCACGACGAAGCGCGCCTGCACCGTGTGGGTGGCGCCGGTGCGCACGTCGCGCACCTCGACACCGACCGCCCGTCCGTCCTCGAGCAGCACACGAGTGACGAGCGATTCCTCGTGGAGGGCGAAGTTCTCGTTCGCCCGCGTCTCCTCGCCGAGCACCACGTCGGATCCCGACCAGACGAGTCGGCCGTCCTCGCGGCGGTGCACGGCGAGCGGCATCCGCTGCACGCGCGTCCCGTCGACGCGCCCCTCGTCGACGGCCTTCGCCAGGCGCTCGCGCACCAGGTCGCCGAACGGCGAACCGTCGAAGGCATGGGTCGTCACGCCGAGCAGCCGCTCGGCCTCGTCGAGCAGTTCGTCGAGGTCGGGCACGAACGGGATGCGCTCGCTGCCACCCGGACGCGGGCACGCCGCGGTCCAATGAGCCGCCATGCCGCCGACATTGCTCGACATCGCGGCGACGGGCAGGCCGTCGTCGCCGGGCTGCTGGTACCCCTCCTCCAGCAGGAAGGTGCCGGCCCGGGCGAGACGCTGCCCGCTCTTGACCGCTCCGGGGTTGCTGACCGTCGCCGCTGCCGCCGAGGGTCCCTGCGAGGCTTGCTGCGCCCGCGCGCGCTCGGCCGGGTCGGCGATGTTCTTCACGTGCGCGCCCGGCGGATCCGACACGGTGGGCCCGACCTCGAACATCGCGATCGTCGCGCTCGGCGCCTCCTCGCTCAAGATGCGCGCATACGCGGCCCCGGTCGGGCCGCTGCCCACGATCGCGACATCGACGGCATCGGGATAGGAGCGCGCACTCATGCGGCGGCCGCCAATGCCACGATCCGCTTCACCGACTCCGCCGAGGGGGTCTGCGGGTAGTACTCGAGGCCGATCGGGCCGTCGTACCCCGACGCGCGGAGTTCACCCAGGCGGGCCGCCCAGTCGATCCCGCCGGTGCCGGGCTCCCCGCGCCCCGGGGCGTCGGCGAGCTGGACGTAGCGGATGAGGTCGCCGGCGTTCGCCAGCTCGGCCGCGACGTCTTCTCCCTCGACGGTCGAGTGGTAGAGGTCGTAGAGCACCCCGAAGAACGCGGAGTCGACGCCGCGCGCGACGTAGACCGCCTCGCTCGTGCGATCCAGCAGCGAGCCGGGGTGATCGACACGCACGTTGACGGGCTCGAGCACAAGTGTGATGCCTGATCCCTCGATCTGGGCGATGGCCTTCTGATAGATCTCGATGAGCTTGTCGAGCTGCACCTGGCGCTTCCATCCGCCGAATCCGGTGCCGCTTCCGACCACCATCCGCGGGGTGCCGAGGAAGTGAGCGATCTCGACACCCTCGTCGAGCTTGCGGTAGAACTCCGAGTGGTCCCACGGGGGGATCATGAACTGGGTGCGGGGCTCGGCGAGCTGCGCGGTCAGCTGCAGTCCGGTCTCCTCCAGTGCTGCCTTCAGCGCCGGCAAATCCTTGGGCGTCGCGGGCGCGTCGGCGCCGGTCGGCCCCCACATCTCGACGGCGTCGAATCCGGATGCCGCGGCCGCACGCACACGGTCGTGATAGTCGCCGGCCTCGGTGAAGAGCAGTTCGATGTTGGGTGCGAGCTGGTACATGGGTGGTCCTTCCAGTCAGAACATCGGATGGTCGTGGGCGGCATGCACGGGAACCCGCTGAAGAACGTCCCAGTGCTCGACGATCCGGCCGCCCTCGAATCGATACATGCGGTTCAGCCCTTCAACCCGCCCGCGAAGCCCTGGATGAACCGCTTCTGAGCGAAGAGGTAGAACGCCAGGATCGGGATCATCGACACGATGACGATCGCGAAGATCTTGTTCCACGACGACACGAGCGAGCCGATGTAGTAGTACATCGCGACAGGCAGCGTCTGGTTCTCCGAGCCGCCGAGGAAGATGAGCGACGTGAAGAAGTCGTTCCACACGATGAGGCCGGCCAGGATGGCGACCGTTCCGGTGGCCGGCGACATCAGCGGGAGCACGATGCGGAAGAAGATCTGCGTGCGCGAGGCGCCGTCGATCGTCGCCGCCTCCTCGTACTCGGTGCCGAGACCGCGGAAGAATCCGGCGTAGAGGAAGATCGACAGCGGCAGCAGCATGCCGGTGTAGAGGATGATCATGCCCCAGATCGACCCGGTGAGGCCGATGGCCCTCGCCCCGATGTACAGCGGTACTGTGCCGAGCTGCGTCGGCAGCACGATCGCGATGAGGAAGAGGTAGAACACCGCCCGGCTCCAGCGGCGAGTGCTGCGTGCGATGACGTAGCCCGTGATCGCCCCCAGCAGGATCAGGCCTACGATGCTTCCGGCCGTGATCAGGATGCTGTTGATCAGGCCCTGGATCACATTCGAGTTGCCCTGCGCCGTGAGGACCTCGGTGAAGTTGCTGAAGTCCAGGCTCGTCGGCGGGGCGAGGTTCGAGGTGGTCAGCACCTCTTCGTCGGACTTGAAGGCCGTGGTGACCAGGAAGTAGAACGGCGCCAGGAAGATCACGGCGATGATCCAGAAGACCACTTCGCGGACCCCGGTGAGCTTGGTATAGCGGAACATGTCAGTCCTCCTCGGGACGGCCGCTGGTCACTCGCTGCTGAATGACGGCGAAGACGAGAATGATGAGCGTCAGCACGAGGGCGAGGGCCGCGCCGTAGCCGAAGTTGCCCAATGCGAAGGACTCCTTGTACACCTGGGTCGCGAGGGTCTCGGTCGCTCCCGCCGGCCCGCCGCCGGTGAGCGCCATGATCTGGTCGAAGACCCGCAGGCCGTTCACGAGCCCCAGCGTCGTGGCGATCGCCACAGCCGGTCGGATCGACGGGAAGGTCACGTGCCAGAAGCGCTGCCACAGAGTCGCGCCGTCGATGGCCGCCGCCTCCTCGATCTCGATCGGCACGGCGGCGAGGCCGGCCATGTAGATGACCATCGCGAAGCCGGTGTTCTGCCACACGATGACGATGAGCACGGTCCAGATCGCCCACGTCGGATCGGCCACCCAGGCCTTGGCGAACTCGCCGAGACCCATCGCGCGGAGCACGCCGTTGATCGGACCGTTAAAATCGAAGATGAACTTCCAGACGTACGAGACCGCGAGCGGGCTCAGCACCACCGGCATGAAGAAGAGGACGCGCAATGCGTAGCGGGTCTTCAGTCCGCGGTTGAGGCCGAGTGCCAGTGCGAGACCTGCGATGTTGCTGAGGATGACCGACGCGAACGCCAGGAAGAGCGTGTTGGTGACCGCGCCGATCTGGGTCGGATCGTTGAAGATCGCGATGAAGTTGTCGAACCCGATCCACGTGAAGTCGCCGATGCCCGACCAGTCGGTGAAGGCGAAGAACCCGCCGATCGCGGTGGCGACGTAGTGGATGGCGAGGACGAGCAGGATGCCCGGCAGCGCCCACCACCAGTACCCGAACTTCAGCAGACCGGGCCGGCGGCTGGCGGCATCGCGACGACGGCCGCGACGATCGCGCTTCGGAACGATCAGCGCCTCGGTCTCGCTGTTGAGTGTCGCGGTCATGATTCCTCGTGTTCGTACGTCATCGTGCGGAGGTGGGAGTGACCGCCCGGGCGTGGTGCGCCCGGGCGGTCACGGTGATCACTCGCCCCAGGCGCTGTCCATGTCCTGGAGCACCTGGTCGACGGTCTTCTGACCGGTGAGCAGGCCCTGGACGCCCACCTGCAGCGCCTCGTACACCGCCGGGTTCGGCCAGATGTTGTTCGGCAGCGGCGTGTACGAGCCCTCGGCCAGCAGGTCGACGATGGGCGAGTAGATGGTCTCGCTCAGATCGAGGTCCTGGTAGTTCGAGATGGGCAGGAGGCCGGACGCCTCGTAGTAGATCTCCTGCGCCTCGGGCGTCGCGAGCCACTCCACGAAGTCGGCGGCGGCATCCTGCTTCTCCGACGCGGCGTTGATCGAGATCGTGTAGTTCGAGCTCGCGATGATGTAGGGGTCGCCTCCATCTGCCGGCGGGAACGGCTGCACCTTGAAGTCGGCCTCCGGCGGAGCCGCAGTCGCGATCTCGACGGCCGAGCCCGAGGGGATGAAGCTGCCGACCGACGTGCCCTGCGAGAGGCCGTTGGTGATCGCGTCGAAGCCGCCGCCTTCGGCCCCGGCCTGGAAGCAGCCTCCCTCGTTCAGGTCGATGACCGTCTGCAGGGTGTCGGCCCAGCCTTCGCTCTCGGCGAAGGTCGTGTCGCCGGCGGCGCGCTGCTCGTTCCAGTCCGGGTCCTGGGCGTAGACGCGCGTGGCGGCGATGCCCTGCGCGGTGAGTCCCGCGTTGGGGCCTGCAGCCCCGGCGAGCGCGAGGAGCGACTTGCCGTCACCGGCGAGCGCGGTGCACGCGTCGTACATCTCGTCCTCGCTCGTCGGCCATTCGTCGAGTCCGTTCATGGCAGCCGTGCCCATGCTCGCGACGACGGCCGCGATGGTGAAGTCCATCGGCTGACCGTAGACCTCGCCGTCGATCTCGAAGATCGTCTCGCTGCCCTGCGGGATCAGCGATGCCGCGGTCTCGCCGAGAGGCTCGAGGAACCCGGCCTCGGCGAGCGGGATGACGCCGCGGGCGTCGCCGGATCCCGGCGTCGTCTGCACGACGTCGGCTGCGTTCCCGGCCTGGAACTGCGTGCGGATGGTCTCGCCGTACTTGTCGTTCGGCGTCGGGTTCGTCGTGATGGTGACGTCGGGGTTCGCCTCCATGTAGGCGTTCGCCAGCGTCTCGTACGGGCTCTCGAGGTTGTTGGAGGTCGCGAACGTGAACGAGAACTCGGCGGCGCCTTCGTCGCCCGAGTCGTTCGAATCGCCGCCGGAGCCGGAGCAGCCGGCCAGGAGCAGCGCTCCGATGACGGGGACCGCGATGAGGGCTCCTCGGCGCAGAGCGGTGTGACTGTGCTGTGACATGTCCAGCCTTTCTGACTTCGTTGTCGGCGGCTCGTCCATTCGAGCGCCTGTGCTGTGTGTCCAGTATCCCGATCATGTGCCTGAAACGCACATAAGGGTTTACGATATGCGGCATAAGCCGGGACGACCCGCCCTGAGCAAGACGACCATCGACCCCGCGTATACAGACCCCCGTGCGCATAACCTCCGTTGATACAGTGGATCGTCCGCTCTTGCATCGGAGGTTCACGTCGTGGTGACCGATCACGCCCTGCTCTCGCGCCTGGACCTCAATCTGCTCGTCGCGCTCGACGCGCTGCTCACCGAGAAGAGCGTCACCCGCGCCGCAGAGCGCCTGCATCTCAGCCAGCCCGCTCTGAGCGCCTCGCTCGGGCGGCTGCGGATCCACTTCGGCGATCAGATCCTCGCCCGCCGTGGCAACACCTATGAGCTCACGCCGTTCGCGCTGCGACTCATCGAGCACACCACCACGGCGCTTGAGGCCGCGCGGCGTGTGTTCGAGAGCCAGGCGACATGGAGTCCGGAGGAATCCACCCGGGAGTTCTCGGTCTACGGGTCGGACTACGGCTTCGTCACGCTCGGAACCGTCGTCTCGCGGCTCGCCGCCGAGCGTTCGCCGGGCGTGCGATTCCGCTTCATGCTGCACAATCCCGTCATCGTCGAGGATGCCGCGACCAAGCTGCGATCCGCCGACGGCATGGTCATCCCGCATGGGCCCGTCTCGGATCTGCCCTTCCTCGACCTGTGGCACGACAGCTGGCTCGCGGTCGTGTCCGACACCAACTCCGCCGTCGGCACCGCGCTCACGATGGAGAACATGTCGGAGCTGCCGTGGGTGATGACGTACCAGTCGCGCTCCGCCTTCACGTCCGCCGCCCGGCAGGTTCAGCAGCTCGGGGTGGAGCCGCGCATCGAGGTGGTGCTCGAGAGCTTCCTGTCGGTCGGGCACTTCGTCAGCGGAACGAACCGCATCGGTCTGGTGCAGGCGGCACTGGCGCCGCACATGCTGCGCATCGGCGGCATCCGGGTGGTGCCGCTGCCGTTCGACGCGACGCCACTCGTGAATGCCCTCTGGTGGCATCCGAGCCACACGCGTGACCCGGAGCACACCTGGATGCGCGGGCTGTTCGAGGAAGCGGGCCGCATCGTCGAGGAGAACGCCCACGTCATCGCGTGAACCTCAGGACGGCTGCAGCTCGCGCATCGCCTGACGGATCAGGTCGTGCTGCCTGCGCACCAGGAGGAGCGGGTCGACCTCGCCCAGTTCGGCGAAGGCATGCCCCTCCCACTCGCTCGACCAGTAGCCGCGGTATCCCCCTTCGACGAAGGCGCGGACGTGTTCCGGGTAGTCGATCGCGGGCTCTTGCCCCCGCTCGTCGATGTCGTAGAACTTCGCGTGCACGTGTTTGATCTGCGGCATGATGTCTGCCCACTCGCGAGGGTCGACATGACCGTGCATGTTGAAGGCGAGGTGCGCGAACGATCCCAGCCGCGCCGGATCGAAGTCTCGGCCACGCAGGTAGCCGATGAACTCATCCTGGCGCTCTCGCATGGTGGCGTCCGTCGCCCAGATCTCCTGGAGACGCCCGATCGCCGCGTCGTCGAGCCCGGCACGACGGACCGCACGCAGCAGCGTGGGCGACATCGCGTGCATCGTGGACGAGAAGTCGGCGACGAAGCCGAGCAGCGGGGAGTCCAGCTCGGCGTACGTCTCGCGCACCTTGAGGATGGGCTCCGCGTTGGGGCCCAGTGGCGCGTGGATCTCGTAGGCGAGCTGCAGCTCGAGCGCCTCGGCGATCGGCAGCAGGCGCCGCAGCAGCTCCGGCTTCGCGCTCTGGATCCGCACCAGCGGGAAGCCGAGCTTCTTGGCCCCCTGGAACATGAGCTGGCTGAACTCGAACTCCTCGTCCGGCGTCATGTCGCGGTCGCGTCGGCGCCCCATGTCGAGGTTCGCGCCGAAGGAGTTGGCCGCGAAGCCGTGCCTGTCGAACGCCGCACGCCAGTCGCGCACGAACTCCTCTGACACCACCGGGTACGTCGGCACCATCTGCGAGGCGACGATCTCGATCCCCGGTCCGATGCCGAGCTCAGCGACGCGATCAAGAAGGCCGTCGAAGTCGAACCAGCCGGCCCGGAACTCCGCGCTCGCCGAGTAGAGCGTGAGGCCGAGCTGGAACGGGTCGGCGTCGGTCGCAGGAGGGGGCGGCGGGACGTCGGTCACCAGCGCCGGGGCAGGGGCATCGGCATCCGTCACGGTCAACGTGAGCTGGTCGCGCACGAAGTTCGGAACGTACATGCCGGGAGCACCGTTCTCGCCGGACGCGATCTGCATGTACGGCAGACGCAGCTGTCCGATGAGGGTGACCTCGTGCTTCTCGCCGAGGGACACCCTCTGCTCGCGGCGGGCGATGA
Organism: Microbacterium sp. CFBP9034; assembly: GCF_034045255.1. NCBI lineage: Bacteria > Bacillati > Actinomycetota > Actinomycetes > Micrococcales > Microbacteriaceae > Microbacterium > Microbacterium sp. CFBP9034. The sequence goes on along the minus strand of NZ_JAXCWC010000003.1, from coordinate 3,190 downwards.
GGAGCGGGTGCTCCTGCAGGTACCAGAGCGTCTCGCTCTGCTCAGGCAGCTCGTCGAGCGCGTACTCGCGATCCCCGAGCACGAATCGCAGGTGGTCCGGTGACACCGCCTCGCCGTCGATGGTGAGCTCGAGGCTCGTGACGGAAGACAGCCACAGGCTGCGGTACCAGGGCAGCGTCAAGCGCAGCGCGAATCCGTCGGGGTGCGCGCGGAGGCTGTCGTCGTGGATCAGGCCGTTGGGCATGTCGTTTCTCCTGTTCAGAGCCGGTCGGCGACCTGGCGCATGAGCGAGTGCTGGCGGCGGACCTGTTCGATCGAGCGCCACGGGGTGCGCTCGCCCTCGTACTCGCTGGACAGGTAGCCGGTGTACCCGGCCTCCTTCAGCGCTCGCAGCACCGGCTCCCACGGGATCTGCTGATCCTCGAGGTCGTCGTCGATGTCGTGGAATTTGGCCTGGATGAAGACGACGTGGTCGATGATGTCGAAGATGTCGGCCGGGTCGACCGCGATGCCGTCGAGGAATGCCGGACGACGGCCGGGCAGCTCGCCGGGGCGCAGCGGGATCGGGCGGTCCTGGAAGATTCCGGTGTCGAGCAGAAGCCCGAAGTGCTTGGTGCCGGTGCGGCGGATCAGGTCGATGTAGTCATCGACGACCTCGTGCTTGATCGGCGTCGGCGAGTGGATCTCGGGGCAGATCACGACGTCGAGTTCCTCGGCGAGCGCGAGGGACCGTTCGACCACCTCGGTCCAGATGGGGTGCGGGACCAGGTCGCCCGAGACCACCCCGATCTTGGGTCGGACGAAGCGGAAGCCGAGACGCTTGGCGAGGCGGAGGTCGCGCTGCAGCGCGGCCGCCCCCTCGTCGACGGTCATGTCACGCCCGTTCACCCCGCTGGAGTGAAGGCGGGTGTCGATCCACGAGCCGTAGTTCGTCGGCTCCAGCCCGTACGCCGCGAGCAGCCGGAACCACTCGTCGACCCACTCCTGCGCGGGCTCGGGGTAGTTCGGGACGTGGCCTTCGCCGAGAATCTCGACACCCGTCGCGCCGAGGTCGGCGATCGAGCGCAGAGCCGTCTCGAGATCCATCACGGTGCCGTAGTCGCTCATGTAGCTGTACAGCGAGACGCCGTAGGTGAACGGCCCGCCGACAGCTTCGGGCGCGAGGGTCACGTGCTTGGTCACTTCGTAGCGACTGGGCTGGTGCTCCTCGGGGATGTAGGACATGCGCAGGCGCAGGTCGATCGACAGCTCGTGGATACCGTCGGGCAGCCCTCCCGGGAGGGGGACGGTCACGACCGCCGCCTCCTCCAGCTGCCAGCGCACCCCATCGCTCTCCCACAGCTCGGCGAGGGTGTACGTCTTCCCCTGGAGCGTCCACGTAGGCACGTCAGGGTCGACGTCGACCACGCCGGATATGCGCACACCGATGCCGTCGATGAGGGATGCGGCCATGCCACGGTAGGAGGGCATCCGCACGCGGAACTGGAATCCGCTGATCTCGTCGCCCTCGCGAACGTTGCGGAATCCGACGGATTGGATGAGGTCGTGCTCGAGAAGCATCGGTGCTCGCTCTCTGGTCAGGCGCGGCGTCGCGTCCTTCGAGGCTAGCAACTTCAGTCCAGTTCCTACATAAGCATTCCTGATAAGCGCATAACGATGCCCAACGCCGTCACGACGACGGCTGGCCTGTCTAGGTGGATGTTCCCACCGCATGAGCCTGAAACCGCTGTGGGACCATTAGCCATGGCCAATTCGACGTCGGGCGATTCGGTCACGCAACGCCTCGTACGCGTGCTCGACACTTTCACCCCGGCCCGCACAGTGCAGACGGCGGCGGAGATCGGGCGCCGGGCGGGGTTGCCACCGTCCACCGCCCATCGCATGGTCGGCGAACTAGTCGACGCTGGGCTGCTCGAGCGAGACGATGAACGCCGCATCCGTGTTGGCATGCGGTTGTGGGAGCTCGCCACGCGATCCTCCCAGGCGCTCTCGCTGCGGCAGGTGGCATTGCCTTTCATGGAGCGCGTGCAGGCTCGGGTGCGGGAGCACACGCAACTGGCGATCCTTGAACAGGACGAGGCGCTCTTCCTCGAGCGCCTCAGCGGCCCTCATTCCGGCGCCAACATCACGCGGGTCGCGGGCAGGCTTCCCCTGCACGCTTCCTCGTCCGGGCTCGTCCTGCTCGCCTACGGTGAGCGCGACCTGCAGGAGCGCATCGTCCGCGGCCCTCTCGTCGCCCTCACCGAGGACACCATCACGGATGCCGCAGCACTGCGCCGCAAGCTCGCCGAGGTGCGATCACTCGGGCACGCGATCGCTCCCGGCTACATCGAGGCGGTGTCAACCGGCGTCGCGGTGCCCGTGAGAGACGAGACAGGCGCCGTGATCGCGGCGCTGTCGAGCGTGCTGCGGCGCGATGACCCCGTGCCTCCGGCTCTCGCCGAACTCAACGCAGCCGCGCGCGGCATCGAAGGGGCGCTGGGCTTCCGACGCTGACGCGGGATCCCGTTGAACGAGAAGCGGCCGTCGATCCAGGGATCAAGGACAGGAGGATTGTCCCCGCCGCCCGTCAAAGGAGACGTCATGCCCACCACCGTCCGCACCCGGGTCGCGATCGTGGGCGCCGGTCCCGCGGGTCTGCTGCTCTCGCACCTCCTGGCAGACGCCGGCATCGACTCGGTGGTGATCGACCAGCGGGACCGTGCCGAGATCGAGAGCACGATCCGCGCCGGCATCCTGGAGCAGGGAACCGTCGACGTGCTCTCCGGCACCGGCGCCTCGACGCGCGTGCTCACCGACGGCAGCCGCCACGACGGCATCGAGCTCCGGTTCGACGGTCATGGTCACCGGATCGACTTCCCGGCCCTCGTCGGCCGGAGCGTGTGGCTGTACCCGCAGCACGAAGCGCTCAAGGACCTCATCGCGGTCCGGGCGGCCGCAGGGCAGGACCTCAGGTTCGGGACGACCGGCGTCGGCGTCGAAGGGGTCGACGGCGACCGCCCGACGGTGCTCGCCACCACCGCCGAGGGAGAGGACCTCCGCATCGAGGCCGAGTTCGTGGTCGGCGCGGACGGGTCCCGCAGCGTGGTGCGGAGTGCCGTGAGCGGCGCCTCGGCCGACGGCTATTTCCGCGAGTACCCGTTCGCCTGGTTCGGCATCCTGTGCGAGGCGCCGCCCAGCGCGCATGAGC
>NZ_JAXCWC010000002.1:0-1183907 GCF_034045255.1 Microbacterium sp. CFBP9034 | reverse complement strand
TATTTTGGCATTTGACAAGTGCACGCTGTTGAGTTCTCAAGGATCAGACGCTCCCACCAACCAGCCTCACGACCAGCCCAGCAGGGCAACTTCACTATCTTATCCCTCTCGCTCCGTCTGTCAAACCGACGCGCCGTGACTGTTGAGGTCGGACGGCAGCGATCGATGACCGCGGTTTCCGGAAGGGAGACTCCCATTCTAGACCCGAAGGCCGGCCACCTCAATGAGGTGATGTTGAAGGGAGGTGGTCCGCTGCTTGAGGGGGGTGAGGCTCTGGGCCTCTCCGCTTCCCTGTGGGGCGAACAAGAAGAACACTACGTGAGGCTGGGCGAACGCGCGAATCGAGCCCCCCGCCCGGGCGTGTCGCGGCAGGTCCCGACGCGCTTCACAGAAACAGAACCCCTGATGGCGCGCGATTCGGTGGACGACGGCATCCGCTCGTCCCGGATAAGTCTCGGAGTGCAACCCGGTGACGGCCCCGCACCTCACGGCGCTACCGTGGAGGCATGAGCGACGAGCGATGGGTATGGGGCGTCGGCCTCGCGACGACGGCAGAAGACGGCACGGTGCTGGACACCTGGTTCCCCTCCCCCGAGGTGGGACGCATTCCGCTGGGGTTCGATCCGGCGATGCCGCCGGATGAGATCGACCGCCTCGCCGTACCCGATGCCCGCCGGGCGGTGACCGTCGACATCGTGACCATCGAGGTCGACCTCGATGAGGCGCCGGCCTCGACGTCCGACGCCTATCTGCGGCTGCACGCGCTGTCCCATCGCCTGGTGGCTCCCAACCAGGTCGATCTCACCGGCATCTTCGGGTTCCTGCCGAATGTGGCGTGGACCAACGCCGGGCCGATGCATCCCGAGACTTTCACCCGCCTGCGCCCCTTCCTCGCGCGGGAGGGCATCCAGGTGCAGGGCCTCGACAAGTTCCCGCGCCTGCTCGACTACGTCACGCCGCCCGGAGTGCGGATCGCGGATGCGTCGCGCGTGCGCCTGGGCGCCTACCTCTCGCCCGGCACCACCGTGATGCACGAGGGCTTCGTGAACTTCAATGCCGGCACCGTCGGCCAGAGCATGGTCGAGGGCCGGATCTCGCAGGGCGTCGTCGTCGGCGACGGCAGCGACATCGGCGGCGGCGCCTCCATCATGGGCACGCTGTCCGGCGGAGGCACGCACCAGGTGTCGGTCGGCGCGCGATCGCTGCTCGGCGCGAACGCCGGCATCGGCATCTCACTGGGCGACGACTGCGTCGTGGAGGCGGGGCTCTACCTCACGGCGGGCTCGAAGATCGTGCTGGCCGACGAGCCACGCCGTGCGGACGGATCCCCCACCACCGTGAAGGGCGCGGAGCTGTCGGGACGCAACGGTCTGCTGTTCCGGCGCAACTCCCTCACCGGTGCGGTCGAGGCGGTGCGGCGCGCGGGCGTCGGCGTCACGCTCAACGAGGCGCTGCACGCCTGATCGATCCGAAGGATCAGTCCCGGACCCGCACCGACAGGCATGTGACGCAGCCCTCGAGCTTCTCGAACTCGGTGACCGGCGTCGTGATGACCTCGAGACCGCGGCCGCGGAAGAGCTCCGCGCTCTCGGGCGCGTCCGCGGACATGAGGACGGTGGTCTCGTCGAGCACGACGACCGCCGTGCCGTGCGCCTCGGGAACCGCGAGGAAACGATCGAACGACGCCGGGTCGTCCACCAGGGGAGGGTAGCCGATCACGGTGCCGTCCGGCAGCGCCGTCACGCCCGACTTGAGGTGCAGCACCTTGGTCACGGGCACCTCGACGACTGTCCAGCCGCGCGGCTCGATGGCGGCCCGCAGCTGAGAGATGCCCGCATCGTTCGTCCGCGCCGACCGGCCGACGTACGCCGTGCGGCTCACCTTGAGCACATCGCCGCCGTCGAGAGTGCCGGGCTGCTCGATCCCCACCACGAGGAGGCCGGATGCCACGACCGCCGCCTCGACCGTCGAGGCTTCGCCGCGCCGGGACTCAGCGCCCGCGCGGCACAGCACCGCCAGGTCGTCGAAGACCACGACGGCATCCTCGACGAACACCCCGTCGGGCTGTGCGTCGGCCGGCTCGACCTCGATGACGTCCCACCCGCAGGAGCGGAACGCCGTGACGTAGGCCTGCCACTGCTCGTGCGCGAGAGCCGGGTCGACGGCCACACGCTCGAGGTGCGTGAGCTCGCCCTCGGCGAGGAGCGGCGACGGACGGCGGACGAAGAGCCGAGGCATCCGCTCGTCCTCAGACGCCCGGGTAGTCGCGCTCGCCCGCGCCGATGTACAGCTGCTGGGGGCGGCCGATCTTGGTCTGCGGGTCGCTCGCGGCCTCGCGCCACTGCGCGAGCCAGCCCGGCAGTCGCCCGATGGCGAACAGCACCGTGAACATGCGGGTCGGGAAGCCCATCGCCTTGTAGATGACGCCGGTGTAGAAGTCGACGTTCGGGTACAGGCGACGCTCGCGGAAGTAGTCGTCGCTCAGCGCGATCTCTTCCAGCTGCTTCGCGAGGTCGAGGAGCGGATCGCTGACGCCGAGCGCCGTGAGGACCTCGTCCGCCGATTCCTTCACGAGCTTGGCGCGCGGGTCGTAGTTCTTGTAGACGCGGTGCCCGAAGCCCATGAGCTTCACGCCGTCTTCCTTGTTCTTGACCCGCTCGACGAAGCGCTGGACGCTCTCGCCCGACTCCTGGATGCGCGCGAGCATGTCGAGCACGGCCTCGTTCGCGCCGCCGTGCAGCGGGCCGTAGAGCGCGTTGATGCCGGCCGAGATCGACGAGAACTGGTTCGCTCCGGTCGAGCCGACCAGGCGGACGGTCGACGTGGACGCGTTCTGCTCGTGGTCCTCGTGCAGGATGAGCAGCCGCTCGAGCGCCCGCGACATGACGGGGTCGACCTCGTACACCTCGGACAGGACGCCGAAGTTCAGCTTGAGGAAGTTGTCGACGAACCCCAGCCCGTTGTCGGGGTAGAGGAACGCCTGGCCGACGCTCTTCTTGTGCGCGTACGCGGCGATGACCGGCAGCTTCGCGAGCATGCGGATCGTGTTCAGCTCGACGTGCTCGGGATTGTTGGGGTCGGTCTCGCCCTCGTAGTACGTCGACAGCGCCGACACGGCCGAGGAGAGCACGGACATCGGGTGCGCGGTGTGCGGCAGCGCCGAGAAGAACCGCTTCAGGTCTTCGTGGAGCAGCGTGTGGTGACGGATGCGGTCGTCGAACGCCGCCAGCTCGTCTGCCGTGGGCAGCTCGCCGTAGATGAGCAGCCAGGCGACCTCGAGATAGGTGCTGTTCTTCGCGAGCTGCTCGATCGGATAGCCGCGATAGCGCAGGATGCCCTGGTCGCCGTCGATGTACGTGATGGCGGACTTGGTCGCCGCCGTGTTGACGAAGCCGTAGTCGAGGGCGGTGTGCCCCGTCTGCCGGGTGAACGTCGAAAGATCCACACTCGGCGTCCCGCCGCTGCCCCGCAGCAGCGGGAACTCGGCGGTCGTGTCACCGATCGTGAGGGTGGCCTTCTCCTGCTGGGTGCCCGCGTCGCTCACGGCGCCTCCTCGCGATTTCTGGTCGTGCCGGGGGTGTCGTCCGTCTCGCGGACGCTCAAGAGGCGTCTTCCGAGTACGGCAAGCGGGGACGGGATTGTCGCGCCGCCGCGTCATTACAGCCTAGTGCGCTCGCACGCCTACTGCTGACACAGCCAAAGGGCAGCAGCATCCGATGGAGGAATCCTCACGCGGTGGGGCGGAGCCGGGCCGAGGCCGCGGCGATGCGCTCGTCCGGTGCCGTGAGCGAGAGGCGGATGTGCCGCGGGAAGTGCGTGCCGTAGAAGTGCCCGGGGCCGGCCAGGATGCCGAGATCGGCGAGGCGTGCGAGGCTCTCCCACGCGTCGCGCCCCTCCGTGGCCCACAGGTACAGCCCGGCCTCGCTGGCATCCACCTGGAAGCCGGCCGACTCGAGCGCCGGCTTGAGCATCGCGCGTCGCCGGCGGTAGCGCTCCTTCTGGGCCGCGACGTGGTCATCGTCGCCCAACGCGGCGACCATGGCGGCCTGCACGGGCGCGGGAAGCATCAGTCCGAGGTGCTTGCGCGAGGTGACCAGGCGCGCCACGATCTCCGGATCGCCGGCGAGGAACGCCGCGCGGTAGCCCGCGAGGTTCGACTGCTTGCTCAGCGAGTACACCGAGAGCACGCTGTCGACGGAGCCGCCGGTGACCCGCGGGTCGAGCGCGGACGGGATGGGCTCGGCGTCCCACGGCGCCTCCCAGCCGAGCTCCGCGTAGCACTCGTCCGAGGCCAGCACGGCGCCGAGCTCGCGCGCCCGGGCCACGGCGGCGCGGAGTCCTTCGACGTCGAGCACGCGTCCGTCGGGATTGCCGGGCGAGTTCACCCACACGAGGCGCGTGCCGGCCGGCCACTCCGCCGGGTCATCGGAGGGGAACGGCGTCGCACCGACGAGCTCGGCCCCGACCGCGTACGTGGGGTAGGCCGCACGCGGGTGGACGACGACGTCGCCCGGGCCGAGTCCGAGCAGCAGAGGCAGCAGTGCGACGAGCTCCTTCGAGCCGACCGTCGGAAGGACATGGGCGGCGGTCAGGCCCGGCACGCCGCGGCGCCGCGCGTACCACTGCGCGATGGCGTCGCGCAGGGCGGGAGTCCCGACGGTCTGCGGGTACGCGTGGGCATCGGTGGCAGAGCGGAGGGCCGCGGCGACGATCTCGGGCGTCTCATCGACGGGCGAGCCGATGGAGAGGTCGACGAGGCCGTCGGGATGAGCCCGGGCACGCTCGGCGTAGGGGGCGACGGCGTCCCAGGGGTAGTCGGCGAGATCCGCGACGCCCACGTCAGCGCTCCCCGCGGTGGGCGAGGGTCACGGTGCCTGTGGAGGGAGGGCGGCGATGACGGGGTGGTCCTTGTGGATCACGCCGACCTTGGCAGCGCCGCCGGGCGACCCCACGTCGTCGAAGAACTCGACGTTGGCCTTGTAGTAGTCCTGCCACTCGTCGGGCAGGTCGTCCTCGTAGTAGATCGCCTCGACGGGGCAGACCGGCTCGCAGGCGCCGCAGTCGACGCACTCGTCGGGGTGGATGTACAGCGACCGGTCGCCCTCGTAGATGCAGTCCACCGGGCACTCGTCGATACAGGCCCGGTCTTTGACATCCACACAGGGAAGAGCGATCACATACGTCACTCCCCCAGTCTAGTTCTCCTCGCGGGGGCCGAAGCGGTCGGGCCAGCCCACCACGATCGCGACGATGATCGGCAGGGCCAGCGTCCACACCGAGCCCAAACCGGTCTCGGGCACGACCACCGAGCCGCCGGGGCCACGCCCGGAGAAGACGAGGGTCGTCGTCATCATGCCCAGACCGGTGGCCAGCGCCGCCCAGCGGTCCAGCGTGAGCATCCGCACCGCGACGAGCAGCGCCGCGCAGCCGACGATCCCGAGGACCAGACCGAGGGGGAACCAGCCGAGCTCGTACGCGTGGGCGATCGTCCCGGCGAGCCCGTACACCGCGCCGACGACGAAGGCCACGAACCACGTGCCGACGCGGGCGGGAACGGAGGAACGCACCCGTCGACTCTACCGGCGCTGCTGAGGGCCCTCAGGCCGCCCAGCCCCACAGCCGCAGGAGCGCAGCCGTGAGCGCCGCCGCCGCCACGACGACGAGGAAGGGGGCGCGGAGCAGCAGCAGACCGGCCGCGACCAGCACCGCGGGCACACGGGCGTCGACGACGATCGCCTGCCCGGCGCCGAGCGTCTGCACCGCCACGAGGGCGGCCAGAAGGGCGACCGTCAGCAGGTCGGCGATGCGCATCGGCCGCGGAGCCTCCACCCAGCGCGCGGGCATCAGATAGCCGACGGTCTTCAGCGCGACGCAGATGATCGACGCCACGAGGATCGCGGTCCACATGGTCACGGCATCCCCTCCCGCTCTGCGACGTTCCGGGGCTCATCCCAGTCCGTGCCCTCGTCGTCGGAGCCGAGCCAGTTCAGCCAGCCCACGACGACCGCCACGGAGGCGGCGATGATGACCGGGAGCCCGGGCATGAGCACCGGGGTGAGGATCGTCGCGACGACCGCCGCCGCGACGCCCACGACGATCGGCTGCCGGCGGCGCAGGCGCGGCCACAGGAGCGCGAGGAAGGCGGCGGCGGCCGCGGCATCCAATCCGTACTCTCTGGGGTCTCCCAGCACGTCGCCGAGCAGTGCACCGGCCAGGGTGGAAAGGTTCCAGCCGATGTAGATGCCGATGCCGGTCACCCAGAAGCCGAGCGTGCGCGCGTGACGGGTCTTCTGCGCGAGGGATACGGCCGTCGACTCGTCGATGGTGAACTGCGCGGCCGCGGCCCGGCGCCAGAAACCCGGGCCGATGACCGGCGACATGCGCATGCCGTACGCGACGTTGCGCACTCCGAGCAGCGCGGCCGACGCGATGGCGGCCGGCGCGGCCGCGAGTCCCCCCGCCCCTACGACACCGACGAAGGCGAACTGCGAGCCGCCGGTGAACATCAGCAGGCTCATCACGCAGGTCTGCCAGACGTCGAGCCCCGACGCGACCGCCAGTGCGCCGAACGAGATGCCGTAGGCACTGGTGGCAAGCGCGACGCCGAGACCCTCGCGCACCGCTCGCCGGGCCTCGCCGGCGTGGTGCTCGTCGTCGAAGTGCGGGTCGAGGCTCACCCGTTCGATGCTACCGACGGGGCTCGCGACCTCCCGCGTGCCGCCGCGACACGGGTGGCACGATCCCTGCCATCTTCGGGGTGCCCCGTGGGGCATCCGGGGATTGCGCTTTCCGTCGGTCGTTGCGATGCTGGGGACACCGCAGAAAACGCTTCCTCAGCTTGCAGACGCCCTCGCGTCCGTTCTCATCACGATTCTGCCGTCGGACGAAGGAGTCCCATGAGAACGACCCTGCCCGCGCGCGAGCGCGCACCGCGCACGATCGCCCCTCTCGCCCTGGCAGCCGCAGTGGCGGCCGGCCTGATCGTCGGCGCCGGCGGTGGCCCGGCCGCCGCGGCTCCGCCGACCGCTCCCCCACCGCCGGCCGTGGATCTCGGGCGCGAGGCGATCGCCGAGAACGACGGCTGGGCCTCCTGGACCGGCCCCACCTTCCCCGAGCGGATCGAGCGTGCGGCGGCGCGGACCACCGGTGGCGCCGCCGCCGATCCGTCCGAGGTGTACGTCGTCGACACCTGGCAGGAGCTGCGCGACGCTCTCGCCGGCACGCCCGGCGGATCCCAGAACGACGCCCGGTTCAACGTGGTGCCGAGGATCGTCTACATCACCGGCACGATCGACCCGTGGCTGCAGCCGGACGGCACGCGCCTCACCTGCGACGACATCGCGGGCCGGGTGACCGTCGCCGGCACCGGCGCCCCCTTCGCGATGGCCGACTACATCGCGGCCTTCGGGCCCGGCATCGACCCCGCCGGACCGCTCGAGGCCGCACGGGTGGCCGCGGCGGCGATCCAGGCGCAGCTCACGCTCCAGCACATCGGCTCGAACGTCACCCTGGTCGGCGTGGGCGAGGCGACCGTGACCGGCGCGTCGCTTCGGATCCGCGACGCGCACAACATGATCGTCCGCAACCTCACCCTCTCGGACGCCTATGACTGCTTCCCGCAGTGGGACGCCAACGACTCGGGCGGCAACTGGAACTCGGCGTACGACAACCTGTCGGTCTGGACGGCGACGAGCGTCTGGATCGACCACAGCACCTTCGGCGACGGCGAGCATCCTCCGGCCAGCCTGGACCGCGTGTACGGGCGGCCCTTCGAGGTGCACGACGGGCTCGTCGACGTGACCCACGGCGCCGATCTCGTGACGCTGTCGTGGAACTGGTTCCAGCACCACGACAAGACCGACATCATCGGTTCGTCGGACTCGCGGCTGCAGGACCGAGGGCAGCACCGGGTCACGCAGCACCACAACCGCTGGACCGACATCGGCCAGCGGGCGCCGCGCGTGCGGTTCGGCGACGTGCACGTCTACAACAACCTGTACGAGCAGACGGATGCCACGGCCCACGAGACCGTGCCCGGATCGCCGTTCTTCCAGTACTTCTGGGGCGCGGGCGTGGAGAGCAGCATCGTCGCGGAGCAGAATGCGTTCGAGCTGCTGGAGTCGTCCCCGGTCGAGCGGATCATCGCCGGCTGGAAGGGCACCGAGCTCTCGGCCACCGGCAGTCTCGTCAACGGCGAGCCCGCGGACGTCCTCGCCGCGTTCAATGCGACGGCGGCCGTCCCGCTCTCGCCCGACGTACGCTGGAGCCCCGCCGATCACTACGCCTACACGGCGCAGCCGGCCGTGGAGGTCCCGGCCGCGGTGCGGGCCGGCGCCGGCGCCGGCATCCTACGCTCCGGATCGCCGGTGGCGACCGCGGCGCCCGGCACCTTCGCCCTCTCCGACGACAACGGCTGGGACACCGGACTGCGCGACGGCGACTACCGCGTCAGCGCCGACCTGTGGTGGGGGCGCAACGCCACGGTCGTCAAGCTCTACGAGAACGGCCGGCTCGTCGGAGCCCAGCGGCTCGACGACGCCACGCCGGGTGCTCAGCACGTCACGTTCGACATCACCGGCAAGGCCGACGGCACGTACGCGTACGAGCTGATCGCCCTGAACCCCTACGGCGAGACGAGGTCTGCGGTGCACACCGTGGCGGTGACGGATGCCGCGCCCGCCCGTGCGGTGCTGTCGGCGGCGGGTCTGCGGACCGGGGCGCCCGCGATCACCGCGAACCTCTGGTGGGGCACGAACGCCACCGAGTACGTGCTGTTCCAGGACGGCATCGAGATCGACCGCCAGGAGCTCGTGGCCGCCACGCCCGGCGCCCAGTCCGCGACCACGGCGCTCACGGGCCTCGCGCCAGGGACGTACGTGTTCACGTCCGAGCTGCGCAACGCCGCGGGCGCGACCGCCACGCGACCGCTCACGGTGACGATCCGCGGCTGACGGGAGCCGCGGCATCCGGAATCACGAAAGGGCATGTCCCCCGCAGAAGCGGTGGGGCATGCCCTTTCGAAGGGATCAGGCGTTCGCGTCCTGGCGCTTCAGACGCGCGGTGGCGCGGGCGCGCTCGGTGGCGTCGAGGTTCACCTTGCGGATGCGGACGATCTCGGGCGTCACCTCGACGCACTCGTCCTCGCGGGCGAACTCGAGGCTCTCCTCGAGGGAGAGCTGACGCGACGGGGTCATCGACTCGAACGTGTCGGAGGTGGACTGACGCATGTTCGTCAGCTTCTTCTCCTTGGTGATGTTCACGTCCATGTCGTCGTTGCGCGAGTTCTCGCCGATGACCATGCCCTCGTAGACCTCCTGCGTGGGCTGGACGAAGAACGACATGCGCTCCTGCAGCGCGATGATCGCGAAGGGGGTGACCACACCGGTGCGGTCGGCGACGATGGAGCCGTTCTGACGGGTGACGATGCTGCCCGCCCAGGCCTCGTAGCCGTGCGAGATGGCATTGGCGATGCCGGTGCCGCGTGTCGTCGTGAGGAACTCCGTGCGGAAGCCGATCAGGCCGCGCGAGGGAACGACGAACTCCATGCGCACCCAGCCCGTGCCGTGGTTCGACATGCTCTCCATGCGGCCGCGACGCGTCGCCAGCAGCTGCGTGATCGCGCCGAGGTACTCCTCCGGGGCGTCGATGGTGAGGTGCTCGAACGGCTCCTGCAGCTCGCCGTCGACGCGGCGGGTGACCACCTGGGGCTTGCCGACGGTCAGCTCGAAGCCCTCGCGGCGCATGTTCTCGACGAGGATGGCGAGAGCGAGCTCACCGCGACCCTGCACCTCCCACGCGTCCGGGCGTCCGATGTCGACGACCTTGAGCGAGACGTTTCCGATGAGCTCGCGGTCGAGGCGGTCCTTGACCAGGCGCGCCGTGAGCTTGTGGCCCTTGACCTTGCCGGCCAGCGGCGAGGTGTTGGTGCCGATCGTCATCGAGATCGCGGGGTCGTCGACGTGGATCTGGGGCAGCGGACGGACGTCCTCCGGGTCGGCGATCGTCTCGCCGATCGTGATGTCGGGGAAGCCCGCGATGGCGACGATGTCGCCGGGGGCGGCGCTCTCGGCCGGGTAGCGCTCGAGGGCGCGCGTCTTCAGCAGCTCGGTGATGCGGGCGCTGCTGACGGTTCCGTCCGCGCGCACCCAGGCGACGGTCTGGCCCTTCTTCAGGGTGCCGTTGAAGACGCGCAGAAGCGCGAGGCGACCGAGGAACGGGCTCGAGTCGAGGTTGGTGACCCACGCCTGCAGCGGGGCCTCGTCGTCGTAGACGGGGGCAGGCACGTGCTCGAGGATCGCACCGAAGAGCGGCTCGAGGTCGGCGTTGTCGGGCAGCTCGCCGTTCGCCGGTCGGTTGCGCGAGGCGGCGCCGGCGCGGCCCGAGGCATAGACGACCGGCACGTCGAGAAGCGCGTCGACGTCGAGGTCGGGCACGTCGTCGACGAGGTCGGAGGCGAGGCCCAGGAGCAGGTCGTGCGCCTCTTCCTCGACCTCGGCGATGCGCGCGTCGGGGCGGTCGGTCTTGTTGACCAGGAGGATGACGGGAAGCTTGGCCTCGAGCGCCTTGCGCAGCACGAAGCGGGTCTGCGGCAGCGGGCCCTCGCTCGCGTCGACCAGCAGCACGACGCCGTCGACCATGGACAGGCCGCGCTCGACCTCTCCGCCGAAGTCGGCGTGACCGGGGGTGTCGATCACGTTGATCGTGACGGGGCCGTCCTTGGCGTGCTCGCCGGAGTACGTGATCGCCGTGTTCTTGGCGAGGATCGTGATCCCCTTCTCGCGCTCCAGGTCGTTCGAGTCCATGGCGCGCTCCTCCATGTGCTCGTGCGAGCCGAAGGAGCCGGTCTGACGAAGCATGGCGTCGACGAGGGTCGTCTTGCCGTGGTCGACGTGGGCAACGATTGCGACGTTGCGAAGGTCTGAACGGAGGGCGCGCACCATGAAGGATCCTTGCAAAAAAGAGGGAGGGCCGGGATGCCGGCATCCCCAGCCTATCGCAGGCAGCCGAAAGCGACCTGAGGGTGCGTGCAGGCACCGCTCAGGCCGCTTCGGTTCACATCAGTCCTGCTGCGCGAGGAGCGCGGCACGCGCTTCGCGGCGCATGCGCTGCTCGGCGGGGTCGGGCACCGGCACGGCGGAGATGAGCCGCTGCGTGTAGGGATCCTGCGGGTTGCGCAGAATCTGCTCCTTGGTTCCCTGCTCCACGATCTTGCCGTGCTGCATCACCGCGATGCGGTCGGCGAGGAGGTCGACGACCGCGAGGTCGTGCGTCACGAACAGCGTCGCGAACTGCTGCTCCTTCTGGATCGCCTGGAGGAGCTCCAGCACGCGGGCCTGCACCGAGACGTCGAGCGCGCTCGTCGGCTCGTCGGCGACCAGCACCTTCGGGTCGAGCGCGAGGGCGCGCGCGATGCCGATGCGCTGGCGCTGACCACCCGAGAGCTCGTGCGGGTAGCGGTTGCGGAACTCGCGGGGCAGCTCGACCATGTCGAGCAGCTCGGTCACGCGGCTCGCGATCGCCTTCTTGTCGCGGCCGGCCAGCTCGAGCGGCTCGCCGATGGACTCGCCGACGGGCCAGCGGGGATTGAGCGACGAGCCCGGGTCCTGGAAGACGATGCCGAGCTTGCGGCGCACCGCGCGCAGCTGCTTCGTGTCGACGCCCACCATCTCCTGACCGGCGACGCGGAGCGTTCCCTCGGCGATCGGGACGAGGCCGACGATCGCACGCGCGATCGTCGTCTTCCCCGACCCCGATTCGCCCACGAGGCCGAGCACCTCGCCCGGCTGGATCGAGAGCGACGCGTCCGCGACAGCCCGGAACGCGGGCACCCGCCCGCGCTTGGGGTAGTCGATCGACACGCGGTCGAGCAGCAGCGCTGCGGTCGCATCCTGGCTCGTCGACGCGATGTCGGCCACGGCGGTGCCGAGCCCGAGGTGCGGGACGGACGCCATGAGCGCCTTGGTGTAGGGGTGCTCCGGCGCGCTGAACAGCTTCGCCGAGGTGCTGTGCTCGACGACGTCGCCGTCCTTCATGACCATGACGTCGTCGGCCATGTCGGCGACGACGCCCATGTCGTGCGTGATGAGGATGATGGCCGAGTCGAGCTTCTGGTGCAGGTGGCGCAGCAGGTCGAGGATCTCGGCCTGCACCGTGACGTCGAGCGCGGTGGTCGGCTCGTCGGCGATGAGCACGCGCGGGTCGAGCGAGATCGACTGCGCGATCATCGCGCGCTGGCGCTGACCGCCCGACAGCTGGTGCGGGTACGAGTTGTACGCCTTCGTCGGGTCGGGCATCTCGACCAGGCCGAGAAGCTCGATCGCGCGGGCCTTCGCCTGCTTGCGGGTCATGCCCGGGCGGTGGGTGAGGATCGTCTCCGAGATCTGGAACCCGATCGTGTACACCGGGTTCAGAGCCGTCATCGGCTCCTGGAAGATCGCCGCGATGCCCTCACCGCGCACCTGGCGCAGCACCTCTTCGCGGGCGTTGATCAGCTCACGGCCGGCAAGCTTCGCACTGCCCGACACGCGGGCGTTCTTGGGCAGCAGGCCCATGATCGCCATCGAGCTCGTGCTCTTGCCCGAACCCGACTCACCCACGATGGCGAGCACCTTGCCCGGCATCAGGTCGTACGTGACGTGCTTGGCAGCCGCGGCCCAGCCGCCGCCCACCCAGAACTCCACGCCGAGGTTCTTGACGGACAGCACGGGGCCGCCCTCCTGCGGGACGTGTCCGCGCATGCGGGCATTCTCCTTCGTGCTCATCGAACCGTCTCCCATGTCAGGATGGGCGCATGCCCGAACCGGTCACTTTTCGTCCGCGCGGCGGTCAGATCCTCGCCTGGGTGGCGATCGGCATCTGCGCTCTCGGACTGGTCTACATCGCCGTCACCGACGGCGTCGCGAGCCTGGTCGTGTGGGCCTGGCCGATCGTCCTGGTCGCCTGGCTGGCGTGGATCCTGTACGTCCGTCCGTACGTGCGCATCCACGAGGGCTTCATCGAGATCGGCAACGTCTTCCGCACCCACCGTGTGCCGTGGGGCGACGTGGCCGACGTCGACTCGCGCTACGCGCTCACCATCCACACGACCGGCGGCCGCAGCATCCGCGCGTGGGCCGCTCCCGCACCCGGCGCCCGACAGGCCATGACGACGCGCCGGGACGAGGTCGCGCGCACGCCCGGCGAGGGTGACACGCGACGGCCTGCGGATGCCGAGGGCACCGCCAGTGGCGACGCCACGGCGCTCGTCCGCCGAACGCTCGAGGAGTTCCGACGCCGCGGCGGAGACACCCTGCCGGGCGGCACCGCGTCGACGCTGAACGTCGCCGTGATCGCCATGACCGCGGTGCTCGTCGCGGCCGCGGTGCTGAGCCTCGCGGCCCCTCACGACTGATCGTCCTTGCGGCGGCCCCAGCGGCGCTTCTCGGCTGCAGGCGACTCCGGCAGCCCGCCGAACTGGTCGATGTACGCTTCGTCGTCGCTGGACGTCGGCCCCTCGATCATCTGGACGCCCTGCACGGAAGGGATCGCGGCGACCGCGCGGTTGGACTTCCGGCGGCTCACCTTGCCCTGCTGACGCGGATCGAAAGCGTCGCGCAGGCCGTCGCCGATGAAGTTGATGCACAGCGCGAGGATCACGATGAACAGACCCGGCCACCAGAACAGCCAGGGCCGCGTGCGGAACGCCTCGCGGTACTCGCTGATGATCTGACCGAGCGAGACGTCCGGCGGTGTGATGCCGAAGCCGATGAAGCTCAGCGCCGCCTCCGTCAGCACGGCCGCGCTCATGAGCAGGGTCGTGTTGACGATGATGATGCCGACCGCGTTCGGAAGGATGTGCTGGAAGATGATGCGCCCGTTCGACGCACCCGCGACGCGCGCGGCGTCGACGAACTCCCGTTCGCGCAGGGCGAGGAAGTCGCCGCGCACGAGGCGCGCAAGGCCGGTCCAGCTCAGGATTCCGAGGAAGAGCCCGAACACCACGGCGCTGCTGCCGCCGAGCATCTTTCCGATGATCGAGCCGATGACGATGATCGGGATGATGATGATCACGTCGGTGAAGCGCATGATCAGCGAGTCGACCCAGCCGCGGAAGAAGCCGGACAGGGCACCGAACAGAACGCCGAGCACGAGCGACACGACGCCGACGATGAACATGACAGTGAGCGACTGCTGCGTGCCCCGCATGACCTGGGCGAAGATGTCCTTGCCGAGCGTGTCCTGGCCGAAGGGGTGCTCGCCGAGGCTGAACGGCCACCACGTCAGCGTGGGCTGACCGCCGTTGACGAGCGGGTAGCTCGTCCACCAGTTCAACGGCCACCAGCCGGGGATGCGGAAGCCGCTGAGGTCGAGCGTCCCGTCGGGTGAGGCCACGAGCTTGCCGGTGCCGCCGATGACGGTGCCGACCGAGGTGAACGCCAGGATGATGACCAGCACGAGCACGACGAGCGACGCCATCGCACCGGCGTGACGGAAGAACCGGCGGCGCACGAGCGCCCCCTGGCTCAGACCGGCCACGGCCTTCTGCTCGATGGACTGCTCGCTGCCGCGGTCCTGCGGCGCGTCGGTGGGAATTGTGGTCGTCATGTCAGCTCACCCGGATCCGGGGGTCGAGGGCGGAGTAGAGGAGGTCGGCGATCAGGTTGAACATGACCGCGAGAACGCCGGTCACCACGAAGAAGCCCATGACGAGGTTCACGTCGCCGGCCTCGAGCCCGTCGACGAACAGCGCACCCATGCCCTTCCACGCGAAGATCGTCTCGGTGATGACGGCACCGCCGATGAGCGCGCCGATGTCGAATGCGATGATCGTCGCGATGGGGATGAGCGCATTGCGCATCGCGTGGCGCACGACGACCGTGCGCTCGGTGAGTCCCTTCGCGCGCGCGGTGCGGACGTAGTCCTGGTTCATCACCTCGAGCAGGCTCGAGCGCGAGTACCGGGTGTACGCGGCGATGGAGACGAGCGCCAGGGCGATCGTCGGCAGCACGAGGTGGGCGAACCCGTCGAGGATCTGGAACCACATGTCGCCCTGCAGGCCCGGTGTCTTCGAACCGATCGTCGCGATGACACCGCTCTGCGGGATGCGCTCGACGTAGTCGGTATAGACGAGCATCACGCGGTCGACAACGATCACGAAGAACGTGATGAAGCTCACGATCGCCGCCGTACGGGCGGCCTCCTTGCGCGCGTCGCCTCCGACGAGGACGCCGACGAGGATGCCGATGCCGATGGCCACGATCCCCATCACGAACAGCATCCAGCCGTACGGGAGGTAGAAGAACAGGTACTGGAGCGGGAAGTAGAGCGCTGCCCAGACGGCGACGACGATGAGCGTCGCGTAGAGCGTCCGCCGGTTCGCCAGCCCGGTAGAGATCGCCGTGACGCCGACAGCGGCGCCGATGCCGGTGATGACCACGCCGATGAAGCCGATGGACGGAGCCTCGAACCAGCCGGTGATTCCCAGGAGGGCGAGCATGCCGCCTGCGGCGACGAACGCCGATGCGAAGGTGATGAGGCGCCTCTTCATCGAACCGCCGATGATGCTCATGAAGATCACACCGGCGATCAGGCCGGTGATGAGCACCGCTGTTATCGACACCTGCGGATTCGCGAGGAACTCGTTGAAGCGGATGGCGCCGAACTCCTTGAGGAGCACCGCGACCCAGAAGATCGGGAGCGAGTAGACGATGAAGGTGAGGAACGTCACCGAGTAGTCGAAGCCGCTGTACTGCCGCAGCGCCGTCAGGATGCCGATCGTCAGGCCGAAGATGATGGCGACGATCGTCGCCGCGGTGACCAGCTGGATGGTCGATGACGCCGCGGAGGCCACTGCCTCGGTCACGGGCTGGTTGCTGCGGCTGAAGGCGACGCCGAGGTCGCACTGCCCGATGAAGCACTTGGCGGCACCGCCGAGCCACGCGAAGTAGCGGATGACAGGCGGCAGGTCGAGCCGCAGCAGCTCGGTGCGGTTGTCGATCGCCTCCTGGCGGTTCGGCGCGTTGCTCGCCTTGAGGTCCGCCAGCGGATCTGCGGTGATCGCCGTCAGGGTGTAGACGATGAAGGAGGCGACGAGGAGGACGAGGAGGATGGCGCCCAGTCGTCGCAGGATGAAGGTCAGCACGGAAGCCCTCTCGGATATGGGGCTGAAGTCATGATTTTACGTCCGTCCCGGAGTGCCGGTATGGCACGCCAAAACTACTACGAGGAGGACTCGACGGCACCTGGTCTGCCGCGAGTCCGATTCGGACATGACTGTGGGTGCCAAGGGTTCGCCTCGGCACCCACAGTCTCTCGCGATGTCTGCGACGGGATGGGCAGGAGACCCGCCCATCCGTCGCGGCGTGGATTACTCCGCGCCTGCACCCACCGGCGTCCACTCCCAGAAGTTCCAGAAGTAGTCGGGGCTCAGGGGCATTGCCTTGACCTCGGTCACCTTGTCGCTGTTCACCAGCAGACCCGGGTGCTGGAAGATCGGGATCGAGACGGCGTCCGCCCAGATGCCCGCCTCAGCGGTCTCGAGGAGCTCGGTCTGCGCGGCAGTGTCGGCCGTGGCGTTGAGAGTCTTCAGCGCCGCGGTCACCTCGTCGTCGCAGTAGCCGTTGTAGTTGCCGCCCTTGGCCATCGGGTCGTCGTAGCACGCGTAGATCTGGTCGGATCCACCCACGGCGAGGCTGGTCTGCGACCAGGCGAACAGGGTTGCGTCGTGCGGGTTGATCGGCTCCTGCGCCGGGTCGGTGAAGACCCAGTCCGGCTCGCTCTCGTCGACGAGCTCGAAGCCCGCCAGAGCTGCCGAAGCAGAGATCAGCTCGAACTCCTGGCCACGACGGACGTTGCCCTCGGGGTACCAGAATCCGACCTCGACCGGACCGGTCACGCCGGCCTCGGCGAGCAGCGCCTTGGCGCCGTCGATGTCGACCTCGGCGTAGTCGGCCGAGCCGTTGCTCTCGCTCAGGACCGGGTAGCGCTCCGGGTCGGCCGAAGAGACGAGGTGCGTGTTGCGGACCTCGGCCTCAGGGTCGAGCGGCACGATGATCTTGTCGACGATCTCCTGGCGGGGGATGGTCTTCAGGAACGCCTGGCGAACCGCGAGAGCCTTGGCCTCGTCGCCGCCGTAGGTGGCCGGGTCGAACGGGCCGCCGTTGTTGACCGTGAGGTCGACGTGCTCGTGCGAAGCCTGGACGCCGGTCTGAACCGTCGCGGTGTCGATGTCCTCAGCGAGCTGGAGGATGTCGGCGGTCGGCTGACCCGTCCAGATGTCGAGCTCGCCGGACTCCAGAGCCTGGAGTGCGGTGGTCGAGTCGGCGATCGTGCGGACGGTGATCTTCTCGAACTTCGGCGACGGACCCCAGGTGTAGAGGGGGTTCGCGGCGATGGTGATGTACTGGTCCTCGACGATGTCGTCGACGATGTACGCACCGCTCGTCAGCGCGGCTGCCGGGCTCTCGGGAAGCGTGGTGTAGCCGTAGGCGTTGCTCCACGCGTCGCCCAGGGCCGTGAGCACTTCCTCGTCACCGTCGGCGATGGCCGTGGCGACCTTCTCCTTGGCACCCTCGGCGAACTCCTTGGCGGCGTCGGTGTATGCGGTGAAGTCGCCCTCTTCGCCCGACTCGCTCCACGTGTCGTACGCGGCCTGGACGTCGGAGTACTCCTCCGGGAACGCGAGCGCGTAGGTGCCGTGCGCCGAGACGCCGAGCGGTCCGACGAGCTCCCAGTCCACGTAAGGCTCGTCGTAGACGAACGTGATCTCCTTCTCGCCCGTCTCCGGGACCTCGGTGACCAGGTTGTAGCCCGTCGTCGCAGCCGGCGAGAACGCCTCGTTGACGTTGCCCGACATCGCGGCCCACTGGAGGAGCATGTCGGTCTCGTCGATCGGCACGCCGTCCGACCAGACTGCGTCGGCGGTGATGGTGTACTTGACCGTCAGCGGGTCTTCGCTGACCTGCTCGTACTCGCCGAACTCGGTGTTGCGCACCAGCTCCGGGGTGTTGTTGTAGTACGAGAAACCGGTGTCGGTCATGTACTTGACGTTGCCGTTGGCCGTGTTGTTGCCGGCCGAGCTGTCGTCGTTGAAGTGGAAGAAGCCCGAGTTGTACGCGGTGGTAATCTCGGTGCCTTCCACGACTTCGGACTGGTATGGGTTGCCGCAGCCTGAAAGCACGAGTGCTCCCGCAGCCACGACCCCCACGCCCGCCATAAGACGCGCGATCTTCACATTTCCTCCTGTGCAAGGGTTGGGTGCCCAGCCTGTGGCAGCTCTGGACACGGACAGGGACACACTAAGCACCGCGTGCGGACGTGGCAAAACAGAACGGCAAACCGTTACATATCCTTAACTCAACGCTACGTGCGTGTGACAATCTGACAACGTGCACGCTTTCGCGTCTGGGAATCTGCCCGACACCGCCCCCATAGATCATGCGACGCGCGTGCGGCTGCGGTGGGAGATCGCTCTCGTTCTCCTGCTCTCGGTCGGCCGCTCCGCGATCTACTCCGTCCTGGGCCTCATCCGGTCGCTGCAGCGCGACGTCGCCCTGGGCGATCAGCAGACATCGCTGAACCCTGCCGCCGACGCCGAGGCCTTCTGGGACGTGCTGTACGGGTTCCTCGGGCAGGCCTTCGGCCTGGTGCCGGTGGCGCTCGCCGTCTTCCTGCTGTGGGAGCCCGGGATGTCGGCGTTCCGCCGGATCGGTCTCGACTTCCGGCGCTTCGGCGGCGACCTCGGCCGCGGCGTCGCCCTGGTCGCGCTCATCGGCATCCCGGGTCTCGCCCTCTACGCGGGAGGGCGAGCGCTCGGGCTCTCGCTGCTCGTCGAGGCGTCGCCGCTGTCGACCTCGTGGTGGACGATCCCCTTCCTGCTGCTGGCGGCCCTCCGCGCCGGGCTGACCGAAGAGGTCATCTTCATCGGCTACCTGTTCGACCGCCTTCGCCGCCTCGGCTGGGGCTGGTGGACGATCATCCTCTCCACCGCCGCCCTGCGCGGGGCCTACCACGCCTACCAGGGCTTCCCCGCCGTGATCGGCAACTTCGCGATGGGCGTGGTCTTCGGGTGGTGCTACCGACGCTGGGGCCGTGTCATGCCGCTCGTGATCGCCCACACCCTGATCGACATCATCGCCTTCGTCGGCTATCCGCTCGCCGTCGCGCTCTGGCCGGGCGTGTTCGGGCCGCTCCCGTCGCCGTCGGGCACACCCACCCCCGCACCGAGTCCGACGGCCTGAGGCGGCGCGGGGATCTCCGCGCCGCGGCATCCGCCCCCCTGCTGGCGCCCACGACCCAGGCCGCGCGCTGAGACACGACGATTCGGCTGGAAAACGCTGCGCCGCAGCGTTTCCCAGCCACGATGCCCTGTTCCACCAGGCGCGAGCACTCCTCCACAGCCAGACCGACGGCCGCGCACGCACCACGGCGCCCGCATGAGGCGCACGCCGCCGCACGGAGCGACGACAGTGGGCGGATGCCGCTCCCCACGATGACGATCCAGCACGCGCCCATCGAGCTCCTTGTCGCGCGAGATGAAGCGACGGCAGGCATCCGTCTTCGACGAGATCCGAGGTTCGTCAGAGTGCGGTCAGGCATCTACGCCGCGACAGCAGCCTGGCGCCGCCTGAAGCCGTGGGAACGGTACCTGGCGAGAGTGCATGCGTTTGCGCTGCGAAGCCCCGGCGCGGTCTTCTCACACGAGTCAGCCGCTGCCCTGCTCGGGCTGCCGGTGTTCGGAGAGCCGCGAGACATCCACGTCTTCGATCCGGGCCGCACGCGGTCGTTCCGGTTCGGCGACGTACTGGTTCACACGAGTCAGGACTCGCGGGCGATCCTCGAGCGCGGCTCCTTCGCTGTCACGGCGGTCGCCGACACCGTCGTCGACCTCGCACGAGTGCTGCCGCCCGCGTTCGGTCTTGCCACGGTGGATGCCGCCCTCGGCGGGGGGCCGGGACATCCGTCGCTCGACGACATGCGCGACAGGGCACGCGAGCAATCCGCGCGACGCGGGCGACTCAAGCTCGCCTGGATCTGCGACCAGGCCGACGGGCGGGCGGAGTCTCCGGGCGAATCGGTGAGTCGCGCCGTCATCTCGTGGTGGGGCTTCGAGCCTCCCGAGGTGCAGGTCGAGTTCGCGCACGAGGGCGTGGTCGATCGCGTCGATTTCTTCTGGCGTCGGCACCGGGCGATGGGCGAGTCGGACGGCTACAGCAAGTACGCGGCCGACGACCCCGTCGAGCTGAAGAGGCAGCTCATCGCGGAGAAGGTCAGGGAAGACCGGCTTCGCCGCCACCAAGGCGCCCTGGCGCGCTGGGACTGGTCCGACTCGATGCGGGCCGTGCCGCTGCGCGACAAGCTGCTCCTCGCGGGACTCGAACCCGCCGGTCGGGCGCGGACGGCCATGCTGGCGACGCTCCGGACGCACCCGCGCTCGCTCTCGCGCGATGAACTCGTCGCGCGCGGCCCGGCGCTCCGCGCGAGGTCGCACGGGTGAGAACGCGCGGCGGGTGAGAAACGGCGATCTGGCCGGGAAACGCGGCGGCGCCACGTTTCCCGGCCAGAACCTCGTTTCTGGAGGGAGAGCAGCGGCGCCTGGCCAGGGCGCGCTGAGGCGGCGCGGGTGTCTCCGCGCCGCGCGCCGAGCAGCGTGACGGGATGCCGGAGCCCGGCATCCCGCCACCCGGGGTCGGCTACGCGAACGCCTCGATCGGCGGGCAGGCGCACACCAGGTTGCGATCGCCATAGGCCTGGTCGATCCGGCGCACGGGCGGCCAGTACTTCGTGCGCACCAGGGCGTGCACGGGGTACACCGCGGTCTCGCGCGAGTACGGGTGCGTCCACTCGCCCGTGACGACGGACTCGGCGGTGTGCGGCGCGTGGACGAGCGGGTTGTCGCCGGCCGGCCACTCCCCCGCGGCCACGGCGTCCGCCTCGGCCTTGATCGCGATCATCGCCTCGATGAACCGCTCGATCTCGCCGAGGTCCTCGGACTCGGTCGGCTCGACCATGAGCGTCCCGGCGACCGGGAACGACATCGTCGGGGCGTGGAAGCCGTAGTCGATCAGGCGCTTGGCGACGTCGTCCACCGTCACCCCGGTGGCCTCGCGCAGCGGTCGCAGGTCCAGGATGCACTCGTGCGCGACGAGGCCGCCCTCGCCGGTGTACAGCACCGGGTAGTGGTCCCGCAGGCGCACCGCGATGTAGTTCGCCGCGAGAACGGCTGCCGCGGTCGCGTCGCGCAGACCCTGCGCGCCCATCATGCGCACGTACGCCCAAGAGATGGGCAGGATCCCGGCCGAGCCGTGCGGCGCCGCGGAGATCGCACCGCCTTCGAACACGCCGCCG
Organism: Microbacterium sp. CFBP9034; assembly: GCF_034045255.1. Taxonomy (NCBI): domain Bacteria; kingdom Bacillati; phylum Actinomycetota; class Actinomycetes; order Micrococcales; family Microbacteriaceae; genus Microbacterium; species Microbacterium sp. CFBP9034. The sequence continues at coordinate 1,162,583 of NZ_JAXCWC010000002.1, read as the reverse complement.
GCGTGGTCCTTGCGCTGGGCGAGCGGATGCCCCGGCAGATACGGCGCCAGGTGCGCCTTGGCAGCCACCGGCCCGACGCCCGGCCCACCGCCGCCGTGCGGGATCGCGAACGTCTTGTGCAGGTTCAGGTGCGACACGTCGCCTCCGAGGTCGCCGAACCGCGCGTACCCGAGGAGCGCGTTGAGGTTCGCGCCGTCGACGTAGACCTGGCCTCCCGCGTCGTGGACCGCCTGCGTGATGTCGAGCACGTCGTGCTCGTACACGCCGTGCGTCGACGGGTAGGTGATCATGAGCGCGGCGAGCGCGTCGGCATGCGCGGCGATCTTGGCCCGCAGGTCGTCGAGGTCGACGTTGCCGGCGTCGTCGCACGCGACCACGACGACCCTCATGCCCGCGAGCACGGCCGAGGCGGCATTGGTGCCGTGGGCCGAGGACGGGATGAGGCACACGGTGCGCTCGAGGTCGCCGTTCGCGCGGTGGTAGCCGCGGATGGCCATGAGTCCTGCGAGCTCGCCCTGCGAGCCGGCGTTGGGCTGCAGCGACACCGCGTCATAGCCGGTGACCTCGGCGAGCCACACCTCGAGCTGCTCGATGAGCGCGAGGTAGCCGTGCACGTCGGCCTCGGGGGCGAAGGGGTGCACGCGTGAGAACTCGGGCCACGACACGGCCGCCATCTCGGTCGCGGCGTTGAGCTTCATGGTGCACGAGCCGAGCGGGATCATGCCGCGGTCGAGCGCGTAGTCCCGGTCCGACAGCTGCTTGAGGTAGCGCATCATCGCCGTCTCGGACCGATGCGTGTTGAACACCGGGTGCGTGAGGTACTCCTCGACGCGTGCGAGGTCCGCCGGTACCCCGACGAGGGGCTCGGCATCCGCGAAGGGGACGTCGCGCACGTCGTGCTCGTCGGCGCTCGGCAGTCCGAACGCCCAGGCGACGGCCGCGAGGTCGTCGGAGGTCGTCGTCTCGTCGACCGAGACGCCCACGGTGGCGTCGTCGGCCCAGAAGAGCTGATAGCCCTTGTCGCGGGCGCGCTCGATGACGCGGCTCGAGGGTCCGGGGGTCACGACGCGGATCGTGTCGAAGAACGAGTCCGACACCAGCGACAGCCCGTGGGAGCGCAGGCGCTCGGCGAGCGCCTCAGCCTTGCGCGCCACGTCGGTCGCGATCTTCTTCAGTCCTTCGGGACCGTGGTAGACGGCGTACATCGACGCCATGACGGCCAGCAGCACCTGGGACGTGCAGATGTTGGAGGTCGCCTTCTCGCGGCGGATGTGCTGCTCGCGCGTCTGCAGCGCCAGGCGGTAGGCCGGGTGGCCGACCGCGTCCTGCGACACCCCCACCAGGCGCCCGGGGAGCTGGCGCTCGAGACCCGCCCGCACGGCCATGTAGCCGGCGTGGGGTCCGCCGAAGCCGAGCGGCACGCCGAAGCGCTGGGTCGTGCCGACCGCCACATCCGCGCCCAGCGATCCGGGCGAACGCAGCAGCGTGAGCGCGAGGAGGTCCGCCGCGACGACGGCGAGGCCACCCTGGGCGTGCACGGCGGCGATGACGTCCGACGGGTCCCACACGCGCCCCGACGCACCGGGGTACTGCACGAACGCGCCGAAGGCCGCGGCATCCGGAACCGACGCGTAGGAGCTGTACTGCAGCTCGATGCCCACGGCCTCGGCGCGGTGCTCCAGGAGCGCCTTGGTCTGCGGGAGCGCGTCGGAGTCGACGAGGAACACGTTCGAGGCGGACTTCGACGCGCGGCGCGCCACGAGCATGCCCTCCACCACGGCCGTGGACTCGTCGAGCATCGACGCGTTCGCGGTCTCGAGCCCGGTGAGGTCGGTCACCATGGTCTGGAAGTTGATGAGCGCCTCGAGGCGCCCCTGGGAGATCTCCGGCTGGTACGGCGTGTACGCGGTGTACCAGGACGGGTTCTCGAGCACGTTGCGCGCGATCACCGACGGCGTGAACGTGTCGTAGTAGCCGATGCCGATCATCGGCCGCGCGACCCGGTTCTGCGAGGCCAGCACGCGCAGCTCGGCGAGCGCCTCGGCCTCGGTCGCGGCGGGTGGGATGTCGCTCGTCTCGCGCTGCTTCACCTGGATGGATGCCGGCACCGCGCGCTCGACGAGGGCGTCGACGCTGTCGTAGCCCAGGGCGTCGAGCATCGTGCGCTGGGCCGCGGCATCCGTTCCGATGTGACGCGCCGCGAAGGCGCCCGTCATTCGTCGCCGCCCGTGAGTGCGACATAGGCGTCGCGGTCGAGGAGCGCGGCGACGGCGGCGGCGTCGACCGTGAGCTTCACGAGCCAGCCGGCGCCGAACGGGTCGGAGTTGACCAGCGAGGGATCTTCGACCACGGCGTCGTTGACCTCGGCGACCTCGCCGTCGAGCGGCGCGTACAGCTCGCCGACGGACTTCGTGGATTCGATCTCTCCCACCACGGCGCCGGCGGAGACCGCCGTGCCGGCACCGGGCAGCTCGACGAAGACGACGTCGCCGAGCTTGTCCGCGGCGTAGTCGGTGATGCCGACGGTGGCCACGTCGCCGTCGAGGGCGATCCACTCGTGCTCGGCGGTGTACTTGAGGCTGTTGAGATCGGTCACTTGGTCCTCCGGTAGAAAGGCAGGGCGGTCACGGTCGCGGGGATGCGGGTTCCCCGCACGTCGATGAAGAGGTCGGTGCCGGGCTCGCTGACCGACGGACGGACGAAGGCCATCGCGATCGGATGCCCGAGGGTGGGACTGAGGGCGCCGCTGGTGATCTGACCGACGCGCTCGTCGCCGTCGAGCACGTCGTAGCCCTCACGGCCCGCGCGGCGGCCCTCCGACACGAGGCCGACGAGCACGGGGGCGTCGGTGGCGACGACCGACTCCAGGGCGGATCGGCCGACGAAGTCCGCGGTCTTGGTCGACAGCGGCACGACGCGGCCGAGCCCGGCCTGCGCCGGGATGACGTGACGCGACAGCTCGTGCCCGTACAGCGGCATGCCCGCCTCGAGCCGCAGCGTGTCGCGCGAGGCGAGGCCCGCGGGAACGAGCCCGAGCGGCTCCCCCGCCGCGAGGAGCGCGTCCCACAGCCGCACGGCGAGGTCGCCGTCGACGCTGATCTCGAAGCCGTCCTCGCCGGTGTAGCCGGTGCGGCTGATGAGCACGGCGCTGTCGCCGAACCGCATGCCCATCGCGGCGTAGTACGGGAGCGTGTCGAGGGTGTGCCCCAGCGCGAGCTCGTCGTCGTGGTCGAGTCCGGCGGTCTGCTGGAGGATCTCGCGGGCACGGGGCCCCTGCACGGCGATGAGCGAGTCGTCGAGCTCGATGAGCATCGCCTCGAAGCCGTCGAGGCGCTCCTGCAGCGCCGTGCGGACGGCATCCCGGTTCCCCGCGTTCGCGACGATGAGGAACTGGTCCTCGGCGTTGCGGGTGACGATGAGGTCGTCGATGATGCCGCCGTCCGGGGCGAGGATCATCGTGTACTTCGCCCGCGACAGCTTGAGCGCGGTCGGGTCGAAGGCCAGCGCGTAGGCGAGGAAGGCCTCGCGCTCGGGTCCGGCGACGCCGAAGAGAGCCATGTGGGAGATGTCGAAGAGACCGGCGGCCGTGCGCACCGCGTGGTGCTCGGCGAGCTCCGAGCTGTACCGGACGGGCATCGACCAGCCGCCGAAGTCGGTGAAGGACGCGCCGAGGGCGACGTGGCGGTCGTGCAGCGGAGTCGTGCGGGGGTCTGTCATGAGTTCTCCCGTTTCGCGATCGGGCGGACGCCGGACGGCGCCGTGGAACTCCCCCTCTGTCATGGGCCTGAGAGTTTCGCCGCGGCATCCGTCCTGCTGAGCGGATGCCGCTGCTTTCACCTTCGGCGGACCCCCGGCGCGCAGCGCAGGAGATCACTTTCCAGAGTCGGCCTCACCCGAGCGGTACGCGTACCTGAGAGATTGGCGGGGAGGCTTGCTCCTTCGGTGCTCGACTGACTGCTGTCGAGGCTCTCCCGCCCGGGTCGTTGGCCGGTATTGAATTGCTGTGCCAGCATACCGGTCGCGAGGCGCTCAGCCGGTGCAGCGCCCGGACGGCACGGCGTCGCGGAGCGAGGCGGCCTGCGCGGCCACCGGACTGAGCTCCGCCATGGTCATCGCGTAGCCCCGCTCGGGGTCGTCCTCGCCCCGGGCGAACACCACGCCGGCGACCTCGCCGTCGTCGGTGAGCAGCGGTCCGCCCGAGTTTCCGGGCCGCACGGCGGCCTGCAGCGAGTAGATCTCCCTCGGTGCGGCGCTCTCGTCGTAGATGTCGGGCACCGGCACCGTGCCCGTCGACAGCACGCCCGCCGGGATCATGGTGAAGGGGCCGCCGTGGGGGTAGCCCTGCACCACGGCAGGCGCCCCGGGTGCGAGCGTCGGGGCGAACGGCAGCGGGTCGACGCCGAGGCTGTCGACGGCGATGACGGCGATGTCGTCGATCGGGTCGAAGTACACGACGCGTCCCTCGCGCGCGGTGACCCCCGGCAGCTCGACGACGGGCTGCTCCACGCCGGCGACGACGTGCGCGTTCGTCACCACGCGGTCGGCGGCGATGACGAAGCCGCTCCCGGTGGAGCTGCGGCCGCACGCGAATGCCCTGCCCGAGACGCGCGCGACGGATGCCGCGGCCTCGGCGAGCTCGGGATCGGCGAGGTCCACGGGCGGGATGTTGACCGGGCCGGCCTGCTCCAGGAGCTCGCCGAGCGCCGGCAGCCCCTCGTCGAGCACGAACCCGCGCAGCTCGGCGAGCGCCACCGCGACGGGCACGGGGGTCACCCGGTCGATCGTCCGGAGCACGGTCGAGGACGACAGCGCGGACGACACCACCGGCATGCCCGTGGCCGCGAGGCTCGCCCCCGCGAGGGAGATCGCGAGCGCTGCCACCACGGTGCCGGCGACCCCGCCGAGCACGCGGTCGATGGCCCGCAGCGGCGTGCGGTCGACGCCGCGCCGGAGGGCGGCTCCCGCCGTGGCGCCGAGGGCGGCCCCTGCCACGATCAGCCCGACGGTCACCGCCAGCACCACCGCCGGACGCCACTGCTGCCAGGGCCAGGCGTCGTTGACGACGGGCACGAGCCAGTACGCAGCCGCCCCGCCGGCGACGAGCCCGAGCAGCAGCCCGAGACTCCCAGTGAGGCCTCGCCCGACACCGACGACCAGGCCCACGACCAGGAGCGCGACGAGCACGACGTCGACGACGAGCATGCGGCCTCCTGAGTGCGAGCGGGCGAGCGGTCGGTTGTTGCCAGCGTAAGCATCGAACCTGTGTGACGGCCTCGGTTTGCCCTTCGTGTCAAAGTGACACTAAGATGGATGCGGAGTAATAGTCACCATGACCAGAACCAGCACCCTCACCCCCGCGACGGCCGATGCCTCGGCCGTCGATGCGACGCGCGTCGCCGTCTCCACGGTGATCTTCACGCTGCGGCGGCTCCCGGGCGCCGACTCCGCGAGCGTCGTGCTGCCGCTCGTGCGCCGCACCCGTGACCCGCACGAGGGTCTGTGGGCGCTTCCGGGCGGCTGGCTCGACGTGGCGGAGGGACTGGATGCCGCGGCATCCCGCACCCTCGGCGAGACCACCGGGCTGGCACCGAGCTTTCTCGAGCAGCTGTACGCGTTCGGCGCGGTGGACCGCTCCCCCACCCGGGTGGTGTCGATCGTCTACTGGGCGCTGCTGCGCCCCGACGAGGTGCCCGACGCGAGCGATGAGAACGTCGCCTGGTTCGACGCCGCCGCGCTTCCGCAACTCGCCTTCGACCACAACGTGATCGTCGACTACGCGCTGTGGCGTCTGCGCAACAAGGTGGGCTACAGCCGCATTGCGCACGGCCTCCTCGCCGACGAGTTCACGCTCGCCGAGCTGAGAGAGGTGTACGAGTCGATCCTCGGCCGTCGCCTCGACCCCGCGAACTTCCGGCGCCAGGTCGAGAACTCCGGCACCCTCATCCCGACCGACCGCTTCCGCACCGGCAGTCACCGGCCCGCCCGGCTGTACCGCTACAACCAGGACGTCGAGCTGTCCGACAGCGGCCCGCTCGACTCCCGTCACTGAAAGAGTCCGCCATGTCCGCCGTGAACATCACGCTGCAGCCCCGACCCGACGTGGATGCGTCCGTCGATCACGCGATCCAGGCGATCGTGGCCGGGGCATCGACCGCCGAGACGTGCAACACGGATCTCGCCTCGGGGCCGTGGGACTTCGACATCCGTCCCGGCTACGGTCCCGGATCCTCCATGGGCGACGTCATCCCGACCGGCTCGCCGCGCCAGGGCGAGCTGCCGCAGTCGTACCGCGACGCGTCCGAGCACGAGCTCGCCGATCGCATCCGTGCCGCCAAGGCGACGCTCGGCGAGCGCGCCGTGGTGCTCGGGCACTTCTACCAGCGGGAAGAGGTGATCGAGCACGCCGACTACGTGGGCGACTCGTTCCAGCTGGCGAACGCCGCGAAGGAACACCCCGAGGCGGAGGCGATCGTCTTCTGCGGTGTGCACTTCATGGCGGAGACCGCCGACCTGCTGTCGGGACCGGAGCAGGCGGTCATCCTCCCGAACCTCGCCGCCGGCTGCTCGATGGCCGACATGGCCGACATCGACCAGGTCGAGGAGTGCTGGGAGCAGCTCGCCGAGGTGTACGGCGACATGGATCAGGCGGATGCCGAGGGCCGGGTGCCCGTGATCCCCGTGACCTACATGAACTCGTCGGCCGCCATCAAGGGCTTCGTCGGGCGGCACGGCGGCATCGTGTGCACCTCGTCGAACGCCCGCACCGTGCTCGAGTGGGCGTTCCAGCGCGGCCGCCGCGTGCTGTTCTTCCCCGACCAGCACCTGGGCCGCAACACCGCGAAGGCGATGGGGGTCCCCCTCGAGCAGATGCCCATGTGGAACCCGCGCAAGCCGCTGGGCGGGGCATCCGCTGCGGAGCTCGTCGACAGCCGGGTGATCCTGTGGCACGGCTTCTGCTCGGTGCACCGCCGCTTCAGCGTCGCGCAGATCGACAAGGCGCGCGCCGAGCACCCCGGGGTGCGGGTCATCGTGCACCCCGAGTGCCCGATGGACGTCGTCGACGCGGCCGACGAGTCGGGCTCGACCGACTACATCCGCCGCGCGATCGAGGCGGCGACCGAGCCCACCACCTTCGCCATCGGCACCGAGGTCAACATGGTGCAGCGCCTCGCGGCGCAGTACCCCCAGCACGAGATCTTCTGCCTCGACCCGGTGGTGTGCCCGTGCTCCACCATGTACCGCATCCACCCGGGCTACCTGGCGTGGGTCCTCGAAGGGCTCGTCGCCGGCCAGGTGCTCAACCGCATCACGGTTCCTCAGGACGTCGCCGACCCGGCCCGCGTGGCGCTCGAGCGCATGCTCGCCGCGAAGCCGCCCGAGGCGCCGGCGGCCGCGTGGGAGCACGCCTCATGACGTCGGCGGCCGAGGGCTCCGCGGTCCACGTCGTCGTGGTGGGCAGCGGCATCGCCGGGCTGACGGTGGCGCTGCACGCCGTCGACCGCGGCTGCCGCGCGACCCTCGTGACCAAGGACGTGCTCGAGCACGCGAACACCCGGTTCGCCCAGGGCGGGATCGCCGGCGTGATGTTCGACGACGACCACGTCGAGGACCACATCCGCGACACCCTCGTCGCCGGCGCCGGGCTCAGCGACCCCGAGGCGGTCCGCGTGCTCGCCGAGGAGGGCCCGGCCCGGATCCGCGAGCTCGTCGACCTCGGCGTGGCGTTCGACCTCGATGCCGAGGGCGGCTTCGTCAAGGGCCTCGAGGCCGCGCACTCGTACCCGCGCATCCTCCACTCCGGCGGCGACGCGACGGGAACGGCGATCGAGAAGGCGCTGGTCGCCCGGCTGCGCGCCAGCCGCGTGCGCGTCGTCGAGCACGCGTTCCTCGTCGACCTCGTCCTCGACGGCGGCCGGGTGCGCGGCGTCGAACTGCTCGTCGACGACCACGCCGCCACCGCCCACTCGCCCGCCGTGGCCGGACGCCGTGAGACGATCGCGGCCGACGCCGTGGTGCTCGCCACCGGCGGGGCGGGCGAGCTGTACGCGCACTCCACCAATCCCCCGGTGGCCACCGGCGACGGGATCGCGGCTGCGCTGCGGGCCGGAGCCGACGTGCGCGACCTCGAGTTCTTCCAGTTCCACCCGACGATCCTGGCCGTGGGCGAGGCGTTCCTCGTGTCCGAGGCCGTGCGCGGCGAAGGCGCGACCCTCGTCGACGAGCACGGACGCCGGTTCGCCTTCGATGCCCACCCCGACGGCGAGCTCGCACCGCGCGACGTCGTGGCCCGGGCGATCGCCCATCAGATGGACCTGCAGGACGGTCGTCCGGTGTTCCTCGACGCGACGCACCTGCACGGGACGGATGCCGCGGCCCGCGCCGCCTTCCTCGCCCGGCGCTTCCCGACCATCGACCGGGCCGTCCACGACCGCGGTCTCGACTGGGCTCGCCAGCCCATCCCGGTCACCCCGGCGGCGCACTACCTCATGGGCGGCGTGACCACCGACCTCGTCGGGCGCACGACGCTTCCCGGCCTCTACGCGGTGGGCGAGGTCGCCCGCACGGGCGTGCACGGCGCGAACCGACTGGCGTCCAACTCGCTGCTCGAGGGCGCGGTCTTCGGTGCTCGGGCGGGCGACGCGATCGCGGCGGATACGGCATCAGGCGTCTGGCCGGTGGCTGTCGCCCACGAGCGGGAGGCTCCGAGGCTGCCCGCGGAGCCGTCGCCCGACGCGCCGGCCTTCACACGCCCCGCCCTGCAGCAGCTGCTCTGGGAGGACGCCGGACTGGTGCGCGACGAGGCGGGCCTCGGGCACGCGGCATCCGTCCTCGCCGCCTGGCGCCTCCAGCAGCGCGCACCGCGCACCGAGCACGAGTACGAGAACGAGAATCTGCTGGCCGTCGCCGAGCAGCTGGTCGCCGCCGCCCGGGCACGCCGGGAGTCCGTCGGTGCGCACTACCGCCGCGACGCCGTGGCACCGGACGAATCATCCGCCCTGCACCCCGAGGAAGCCGTCGCATGCTGACCCGCGCCACCATCGACCGCGTCGTCACGGCCGCCCTCGACGAAGACGCGCCGTGGGGAGACCTCACGAGCGAGTACCTCATCGTCGAGAGCGCCACCGCGCGCGCCGACCTCGTCGCCCGGGAGTCCGGCGTGTTCAGCGGCGGGGAGGTGTTCGCCGCGGCGTTCCGGCTCACCGATCCGCGCATCGACGTGCAGCTCGTCGTCGAGGACGGCGAATGGTTCGCGCCCGGCGCCGTGCTCGCGGTCGTCACGGGGCCCGCCCGCGGAGTGCTGACCGCGGAGCGCATCGGACTGAACTTCGTGCAGCGCATGTCGGGCATCGCGACGCTCACGAGCAGCTACGTCGCCGAGGTCGCGCACACCGGCGCGCGCATCGCCGACACCCGCAAGACGACGCCCGGTCTCCGCGCCTTCGAGCGGCACGCCGTGGTCAACGGCGGCGGCCACAACCACCGCTTCTCGCTGTCCGACGCCGTCATGGCCAAGGACAACCACCTCGCGGTGCTGACGCGCTCCGGCCTGTCGGTGACAGCGGCGCTGCAGGGGGCGATCGCGCGTCTCCCCCACACCACCCACGTCGAAGTGGAGGTGGACCGGCTCGACCAGATCGAACCGGTGCTCGGCGCGGGCGTGGGCACGATCATGCTCGACAACTTCTCGCTCGACGACCTCCGGACGGGCGTGTCGCAGGTCGCCGGCCGGGCGATCGTGGAGGCCTCGGGCGGGGTGACGCTCGAGACCGTGCGCGCCATCGCCGAGACCGGCGTCGACGTCATCTCGGTCGGCGCCCTCACTCACTCCGCGCGGGCCCTCGACCTCGGCCTCGACGTGCGCATCGACGCCCCGTGAGCCGCGGCCGGTGAGCATGCTCTACCTCGACAACGCCGCGACGACACCGCTGCGCCCCGAAGTGCTCGAGGCGATGATGCCGTACCTCACCGAGCGCTTCGGCAACCCGTCGAGCCACCACACCGTCGGCGAGGATGCGGCCGACGCCCTCGCCGATGCCCGGGCTCGCGTGGCACGGGTGCTCGGCCTGCGCGCGAGCGACATCGTGTTCACGTCCGGCGGCACGGAGGCGAACAACCTGGCCGTCAAGGGCATCGCGATCGGGGCCCGCGAGCACCGCGGCGCCCGGCACGTCGTGACGACGCCCATCGAGCACGAGTCGATCCTCGAGTCGGTCGGCTACCTCGAGCGCATCCACGGGTTCGACGCGACGCGCGTGCCCGTCGACCACGTCGGGCGGGTGGATCCGGATGCCGTGGCCCGCGCCCTCCGCGACGACACCGCGCTCGTGAGCATCGGGTACGCCAACAACGAGGTCGGCACGGTGCAAGATGTCGCCGCGCTCGCCGCCGTCGCCCGCGAGCGCGGCGTGCCCGTGCACATCGACGCCGTGCAGGCCGCCGGCTGGCTGCCGCTCTCGGCCGCCGAGCTCGGCGTCGACGCCATCTCGCTGGCCGGGCACAAGCTCGGCGCGCCGAAGGGCACCGGCGTGCTCGGCGTGCGGGGCCGCATCCCGCTGGAACCCCTGCTGCACGGCGGGGGCCAGGAGCGCGGCCGGCGCAGCGGCACCGAGGACGTGGCCGGAGCCGTGGGCCTGGCGACCGCACTCGAACTCGCCGAGGCGGACCGGGCCGAGGCATCCGCTCGCGTCACGGTGATCCGCGATCGGTTCGTCGCCCGGGTGCTGACGACCGTCCCGACGTCGGAGCTGACCGGAGACCCGGTGCACCGACTCCCCGGCACGGCCAGCTTCACCTTCGCCGGCACGAGCGGCGAGGCGGTGCTGCTCGAGCTCGAGCGGCGTGGCGTCGTGTCCTCCAGCGGCTCGGCCTGCGCGGCCGGGAGCGACGAGCCCTCGCACGTGCTGCTCGCGATGGGCATCGCACCCGAGGTCGCGCAGACCGCCGTGCGCTTCACCTTCCCCCACCGGCTGCGTCAGCCCCTGGATGCCGTCGCCGACGCGGTCGCGGCATCCGTCAGCGCCGTACAATCGGGCGGATGACCTCGCCGCCCGCACCCGTCGTGACCGTCATCGTCCCCGGACACGACGTCGCGGACTACGCGCAGGAGGCGGTCGACTCGCTCCGCGCGCAGACGCTGGCGGACTGGACGGCCGTGCTCGTCGACGACGGGTCGATCGACGACACCGGCGCCGTCTTCGATGCCGCTGCCGCCCAGGAGCCGCGCTTCACGGTCGTGCACCACGCCACGCGCTCCGGCCTCAGCGCCGCCCGCAACACCGGGCTCGATCTCGTGGAGACTCCGTTCGTCGGCTTCCTCGACGCCGACGACCGATTCACCCCGCGCGCCCTCGAGCGCCTCGTCGGCACGGTGGCCCAGAGCGGCAGCGACTTCGCCCTCGGCGCGTACGTGCGGCTGCGACCGGATGGAGACGGCGGTTACCGCGCAGGAGAGGTGCAGCCCTGGGTCGCCGCGGCGACCGACCCCGCCCGCACGGGGACGACCCTCGACGAGCATCCCGACGCGTCGGGCAACATCGTCGCGTGGTCCAAGGTGAGCCGGATGGACTTCTGGCGCCGGGCCGGCCTGCGGTTCCCCGTCGGGAAGTCGTACGAGGACCAGGTGCTCGCGCAGCGGATGTACACGAGCGCGCGGGCGTTCGACGTGATCCCCGACGTCGTCGTGGAGTGGCGCGAACGCGCGGACGGCTCGTCCATCACGCAGCACAAGGGCGAGCTGCCCGTGCTGCGCGATTACCTCGAGGCCCTCGCCGGTGGGATCGCGGTGCTGGATGCCGCGGGCCAGACGCAGGCCGCGGCATCCCGGGTCCGTCTCATCCAGTCGATGGACCTTCCCCCGCTCGTGCGCCTGGCCGGCGACCACCCCGACGACGCCTACCGGAGCGCGGTCGGAGCGTTCGCCCGGGACCTGTGGGCCCGCGACGCGGGATCTGGGCGCGAGCTCGACGAGCTCGTGGCGCCGGCGCTCGCGGCCGCGCGGCTCTGGTAGCCCTGGGGGGCTGCGGGGGGGGTGCCGGGGGGGGTGCCGGTCGGGTTGCGGCCGGTCGGGGTGCGCCCGGCCGAGGTCAGGAGATCTGCCGTGTTCAGGACGGGTTCTGCCCGAATGGTCCTGACTCGGGCTGATCGCCTGAGCTGGGCAGACAGCCGGACAGGCGGGCGCACCAGCGGTCCGACGACGCAGCAGCCCGCCACTGCGCGTGCGCCCGGCCGAGGTCAGGAGATCCGCCGTGTTCAGGACGGATTGGGCCCGATCCGTCCTGACTGGGGCAGATCGCCTGATCTGGGCAACCAGCAGGCGGGTGGCAGACCGGCGCCAGAGGGCGGACTGAACCCCGCTGCGCGGCCGAGCGTACCTCCGGCCGGCCGCGAGAACTCAGGCCTCGGGGAGGTCGTCGCCGGGCACCCACCCGGGCCCGGCGACGACGCCGGCGGCGAAGCGGGCGGGGCCTTCCACGGCCGCCGGGCCCGCGGCGAAGCGGACGGGGTCCTCGACGGGCGCCGGGAGCGCCGGGCGCTCCGTCTGCTCGCCCGCGGCGGTCCCTTCCGCCTCCTCTTCGGCCTGGAGGATCCGCGAGGCGGCGAGCTGCTGCGCCGCGAGCTCGGCGTACAGCCCGCCCTGCTCGATGAGCGACGCGTGGGTGCCCGACTCGACGATGCGGCCGGCCTCGACGACGTGGATGACATCCGCCGCGATCACCGTCGACAGCCGGTGCGCGATGGAGAGCGTCGTGCGGCCGCGGGCCGCGGCATCCAGTGCCTCCTGCACGACGCGTTCGGAGACGGTGTCGAGCGCCGAGGTGGCCTCGTCGAGCAGCAGCACGGGCGGATCCTTGAGCAGCACGCGGGCGATCGCGATGCGCTGCTTCTCGCCGCCCGAGAGCCGGTACCCCCGCTCCCCCACCACGGTGTCGTAGCCCTGCTCGAACTCCTCGATGATGTGGTGGATGTTCGCGGCTCGGCAGGCCTCCACCAGTTCGGCGTCGCTGGCGTCGGGCTTGGCGTAGCGGAGGTTCTCGCGGATCGAGGCGTGGAAGAGGTAGGTCTCCTGCGACACGATGCCGATGTGATCGATGATCGAGTCCTGCTGGAGCGTACGGACGTCTGCCCCGGCGAAGAGCACTTGACCGCCGGATGCCTCGTACATGCGCGGGGTCAGGTAGATCACAGTCGTCTTCCCCGCCCCCGACGGTCCGACGAACGCGACGTGCTGACCGGGCTCGGCCGTGAATGTCACGCCCTGAAGCGTCGGACGGGCGTCCTTGCCGGCATCCGGATAGCGGAAGACGACGTCGCGGAACTCGATGCGCCCCATCGGCCCGGGCGCCCGCTCGACCGGGATCGCGTCGGGCGCGTCGCGGATCGCGGGCTCGAGGTCGAGGTACTCGAAGATGCGGGCGAAGAGCGCCGAGGAGGTCTGCAGGTCGAGCGTGACGCGCATCAGGCCCATGAGGGGCATGAGCAGCCGCGCCTGCACGGTGGTGAAGGCGACCACGGTGCCTGCGGTGATCACCACGTCGCCCCCGGTGATGAAGTACCCCGAGACGAGGTAGATCACCGCCGGCACGCTCGCCATCAGCACCTGGACGACGGCGAAGAATCCCTGGCCGCTCATCGCACGGCGCACCTGCAGCCGGACCTGGTTGCGGTTCTCGTCGGAGTACCGGGCCGACTCCGCCCGCTGCCGGTTGAAGGACTTCGACAGCAGGATGCCCGAGACGCTCAAGGTCTCCTGGGTGATGGCGGTGAGCTCCGACAGCGACTCCTGCGTCTCGCCGGCGATCCGCGCCCGCACCTGCCCGACGCGCCGCTGGACCAGGACGAGGATCGGCATCATCACGACGGCGATCAGCGTCAGACGCCAGTCGATGATGATCATGGCGATGAGCGACGCGATGACCGTCACGACATTGCCGAGGATGCTCGTGAACGTGTTCGTCAGCACGCCCGAGACGCCCCCCACGTCGTTCTGGAGGCGGGACTGGATGACGCCCGTCTTGGTGCGCGTGAAGAATCCGAGCTCCATCGCCTGGAGGTGGTCGAAGAGGGTCACGCGCAGGTCGCCGGTGACTTTGTTGCCGATGGTCGACGTGAACCACGTCTGCGCCACGCCGAGCGCGGCCGACAGCAGGAACAGCACGATCATGAGGGCGACCAGACGCCACAGCAGCGGCATGTCGGGCGGAGAGCCATCGATGGGGAAGAGCGCGTCGTCGAAGATCCGCTGCACGATCAGCGGCGGGATGACCGCGATGGCCGCACCGACCACGACCAGCACACCGGTGAAGGCGAGAGGCCACGCGTAGGGCCGGAAGAGACCGACCACGCGCTGCTTCAGATGCGGGATCTTGGGGGCCGCCGCGTTGAGCTTGCGCTGCGCCTCGATGTCGACGCCGCGGAAGCCAGGGTGCCCGCCACCGCCACCTCCGCCGCCCCCTCCGCCACCGCGCATGCTCACGTTTCCAGCCTACTGACGGCCTTCCCCCCGAGGGCTAGGCTGACACCATGGTCTCCCCCTCCGACACCCCGCCGCACGACGGCTCCGACTTGGCGGCGCTCCGAAAGGAGATCGACGCCCTCCAGGCCATCCCCGAGGAGGAGCTGCTCAATCCGCTGCCGACCTCGGTGGAGGAACGAGAGCCGACCCCGCACTCGACGGATGCGATCGGCACCGAGAAGTGGGATCGGCCGGCGTCGGAGGAGACGCTGGAGGGCTGATCCCCTTCACCTGAAAGCCCCGTTCCGGACGACGATCTTCGTGGGATCGGGAATGGGATGTCGGCGCTCGCCGTTAGCCTGAGAGCTTGCCATCTTCGGGTGGCTCATCGCTGTCCACCGAGCCCCGAGGAGACGACCTATGGCCGCCGTCCAGACATCCCCCGGAACCGACAGCATTCGCGTGCCCGCAGCATCCACCCCGATGCTGCGCCCCGAAGACAGCCGCATCATCTGGCTGCTCCTCGGCGCCGCGTTCGTCGCGATCCTCAACGAGACCACGATGGGTGTGGCGATCCCGCACCTCATCACCGACTTGGGCATCACCGCGCTGGCGGCCCAGTGGCTGACGACGGCGTTCATGCTGACGATGGCCGTGATCATCCCGATCAGCGGGTTCCTGCTCCGCCGATTCACCACGCGCACGATGTTCATCGCCGCGATGGGCCTGTTCTCGGCCGGCACGCTGATCGCGTTCCTCTCCCCCGGCTTCCCTCTGCTGCTGGTCGCCCGGGTGGTCCAGGCGTCGGGCACCGCCATCATGATGCCGCTGCTCATGACGACGATCATGACGCTCGTGCCGTCGGCGATCCGCGGTCGAATGATGGGCCGCGTCAGCATCGTCATCTCCCTCGCGCCCGCGATCGGACCCACCCTGGCCGGCGCCCTGCTCGACACGGTCGGGTGGCGCTGGATCTTCGGCATCGTCCTGCCCATCGCCCTCGTCGCGCTCGCCGTGGGCGCGCGCTGGATCCACAACATCGGCGAGACGACCCGCGCTCCCATCGACGTGCTCTCGGTCATCCTGTCGGCCTTCGGCTTCGGCGGGCTCGTCTTCGGGCTCAGTCAGCTCGGCGCCGGCGGGCACGGGACTGGAGCGGATGCCGCGGCGGCCGACGCGCTCTCGCGCGTCTCGCTGATCGTGTCGCTCACGATCGGCATCGTCGCTCTCGGCCTCTTCGCCTGGCGTCAGATCCTGCTGCAGCGCAAGGACGATGCGCTGCTCGACCTGCGCGTCTTCCGGTCCGCCAACTTCTCGCTCTCGATCGGCCAGATGGCGATCATGTCGATGGCGTTCTTCGGCGCGATCACGGTGCTGCCGCTGTACCTCCAGCGCGTTGTCCAGGTGTCGCCCCTCGACACTGGACTTATCGTCCTGCCCGGCGCGCTCGCGATGGGCCTCGCGGGCCCGCTGATCGGCCGCATCTACGATCGCTGGGGCACCCGCGTGCTCCTGGTCCCGGGCGCCGTCATCACCACCGGCATGCTGTGGTTCTACACGACCTACACGGCGACCACTCCCATCTGGATCATCACGGTCGCGCACACGGTGTTGTCGATCGGCCTGGCCCTGTCGTTCACCCCGCTGTTCACGGCGTCTCTGGCGTCGCTGCAGCCGCGCTTCTACTCCTACGGGTCGGCGGTCGTGGGAACGGTGCAGCAGGTCGCGGGCGCCGCGGGCATCGCCCTGATGTTCGGGGTCATGGCGTCGGCCTCCGCGAGCGCGACGGCCGCCGGCGCAGATGCGATCTCGGCCGAGGCGGCGGGCACGCAGGCCGCGTTCCTCATCGCCGCGATCCTCTCGCTGCCGCTGATCGTGGGGGCGTTCCTCATCCGCAAGCCCGCCGATCAGCCGATGGGTGCGCCGGTCGGCCACTGACACGCAGGACCTGGATGCCCCGCCCTCTCGACGGAGGGCGGGGCATCCGTCATTCTGGAGGCGCCGGCAGGCAGTGCGCAGGAGGCGTCCGATGATCGTCCAGACCCCACCCCTCGACCGAGCGACCGGTCACGTCGCCGATATGTACGACGGCGACCTCCGCCGAGACGGACTCGTCTACGCCCACACCCGGGCGATGGCGATCAATCCCGAGGCGCATCAGGCGTTCGAGGCACTGGTTGCCGCCATCGTGCCGTCGATCGGCGTGCGCACCTACGAGCTGGCGACGCTCGCCGCTGCTCGGGCGGTGGGCTCGCCGCACTGCCTTCTCGCCCACGGCCGCAAGACACTCCGCGCCGGGCTCATGACGGAGGAGGAGCTCGAGCGGGTCGCGCGCGACTACACGGATGCCGGGCTCGACGACGCCGACGTCGCGGTCATGGCGTACGCGGAGAAGCTCTCCACAGCGCCGGCGAGCATGACGGACGCGGACTCGGAGCGCCTCCGCGCGGTGGGCTTCTCGGACCGGCAGATCGTCGACATCACGCTCGCCGCCGCCATGCGAAACCACTTCAGCAGGGCCCTGCAGGCGCTCGCGGTTCCCGTCGACGAGGTCCCGGGCCTGACTCCCGCGCTCGTGGATGCGCTGCTCTCGCCCGTGGACTGACGACGGACGTCGCCAAGATCAGTGGTGGATGACGGCCTTGAGCAGGATCAGGACCCCGCCGAACGCCGCGGTGAAGAGGGCGCTCAGCAGCCGGGGCCACCAGTGGGTGCTCCACCGGGCGACAGCGGTCCAGCCGAGGCCGCCGAGGATGATCGTGTTCACGACGAGCGCGGTCCAGATCGCGGTGTCGTCGTCGAGGAGGCCCACCGCGCCGAGCAGCAGCACCAGCAACGGCGCTACGGCGGCGAGCAGCATGCCCCCGGACTGCCGCACGGATGACCTGATGCTCGCCGCGAGTCCGGCGTGACCGTCGGTCGCCGCGAGCCGGCCCAGAGTGCCGGCGTAGACATGGGCGGCGTAGAACACGAGCACGGTCACCGCCACGGTGATCAGGGCATTGATCGACGTGCCGACGGATGTTCCGCTGACCACGATCATCCCGGATACGAGGATGAGCCCGTAGATGGCCTCTTCCGACATCAGCACGCGGGCGACCCGCGGCGTGATGTGGAGCTGCTCGTCGGTCATAGCGGACTCAGCGTCTCACTCCGCACGGGGGCGGGTCAGTCGGTGCTGCAGCTGCCGCCACCGCAGCACGAGCCGGTGGACTCGACGACGGTGAGGAGGCTCTTCTCGTCCGCGACCGGCTGAAGGGTGGGGGTGGGAAGCTGCGAAGACGTCATGACGCCCATGCTACCCGCGGTGCGAGCGCGTCGAGGTCGCCTTCGGCCGTGTCACAGCTCGGCCCCCGCGGTCTGACAGGTGGGGCAGTACTGGGCCGTGGTGCTGGCGAAGGCGAAGTCGCGGATGGTGTCGCCGCAGACCGGGCAGGCTTCTCCGCCCCGGCCGTGCACCCGCATGGCCGCGACCTTCGCGGCCTTGAGCAGGTGAATCGGGATGCCGCGCTGCGCGTCGATGGTGTCGCGCACGGTGCGCACGGTGGCGTCGTACAGCCGGGCACGGGTGTCGTCGTCGAGCGCTGCCGCGTGGGCGACCGGCGACACCCGTGCGAGGTGGAGGATCTCGTCGGAGTAGGCGTTCCCGATGCCCGCGATCGACTCCTGCTCCTGCAGGATCGCCTTGATCTGCTTGCGGCGGCCCCCGAGAACCGCTTCGAAGTTCTGCGGGGAGAACGCCGGATCGGCGGGATCGGGCCCGAGCTTCGCGATGGCCGGCACGTCGGCGACGTCGGCGACGACGAAGAGGCCGAGCGAGACCCAGGTGCCGGCATCCGTCACCTCGAAGGCGTCTCCGCCGTCGAGACCGAAGTTCGCGAGCGCGGGCGGGGCGTCGTCGGGAAGCGCGAGGGGCGCTTCGGCGTCACGCCACCGCACCCAGCCGTATCGGCCGAGAGACACCACCAGCCGGGTGCCGTCGTCGATCGCGAGGGCCACATGCTTGCCGTGCCGATCTGCGCCCGTGACGGCATGGCCGACCAGCGTCGCGGGCGGTGCGGCACGCGTCTTCACCGAGCGGAACTCAAGGACGTCGACCTCTCGGATCGCGTGCCCCGCCGCATGCTCGCCCAGGAATTCGGCGAGCGCCTGGACTTCGGGCGACTCCGGCATGGCACCATCCTGGCACCGGGGTCCGACATCCGCTCAGCGCAGCGCCTTGCGCAGGAACACCTGCTCGATGCCGTCGTCCTCCTGCACCCGCTCGGTCTCGCGGTATCCGGCTCGGGTGTACAGCCGCAGGTTCGCCTCGCTCAGCGATCCGGTGAAGAGCTCGGCCTCGCGGCATCCCGCGTCCGCCCCACGACTCTCCACCGCCTCGAGGAGCGTGGTCCCGACCCCCCTCCCCTGCATGTCCGGCGCGATCGCGAGACGGCCGATGAGCAGCAGGTCGCCGTCGCGCCGGGCCCGCACCGCGCCGATCATGCGACCGCCGTCGAGGGCGACGCATCCGAGGTTCTCGATGAGCTCGGCGCGCAGCTCGTCCAGCGTCTGGGTGAGGGGCGGCATCTGCACGGAGTCGTAGATCAGCGCCTCCTGGACGAACGCGGCTCGCTGAAGGGTCAGCGCCTCCCCCGCGTGAGCGGGGCGGATGTCGCGGATCTCGATGTCGTTCTCGGCCACCCTCCCGTTATACGCGATCCGGTGCGCCGACGAGAACCCGCCCCGAGCCCGGGGTGCGCGGGAGATAGTTAGGCCTCCTAGCCGGAATTAGCCGACCGCGCCGCACCGTCTACGGTGCAGACGTGGGAAGACTGATTTACGGCAGCGACGGTCAATCGTTGGACATCGACGATCGGGCGCTGGCGCACCTGCGGGTCGTCTTCATGAACAAGCTGCGGCGTGCCGAGCCGTTCCTCTTCCACCACACCGAGGCCTCTGGGCTTCGGAGCCTGTGGATCCATCCGGCCGTCCCCATCGTCTTCCACTTCTACGGGAGCCGCCAGCCGGCGCTGAACCGGGAATGGGTCGAGAGCCTCATGATCGCCGCCAGCGGGGCCCACGGGCTGAGCGTTTTGCCCGAGCCGGCCGCCGCGACGCCGGCGCCGAACGACCAGGTGCCCGTCTAGCCCTCGCTCACAGGCATTCGCCGTCCACGGCCTCGGTGACCGCCTCCAGGAACCGGGCGACGTGATCGGCCTCGCGCTCGGTCAGCCCACCGGCGAACTCGCGGATCCGCGCGGTGAGCGGGTCGATCTCGTCGATGTCCGCCGAGCGGTCGACAGGCACCACGCGCTTGCTGCGGCCGTCGTCGGGATTGCGCTGGAAGGTGATGAGGCCTCCTCCGCGCAGGCGATGAAGGATCCCGGTCATCGACGCTGTGGCCAGGCCGAGGTGCTCGGCGATCTCGGTGGGGGTGGCGGGGCTTCCGTCGTCGGCGCGCTCGAGGATGTAGCGCATCGCCGCCCGCGCGGTCTCGCTGGGACCGCACTGCGTCTGACGCCGGCGTGCCAATCGAGCTTCGGCCAGGCGGAGCCGTTCCACGGCGAGGGCGGCGGTGAGTGTCTTCTCTTCTACGGGCATGGATCCTCGCTACCGGGGGCCGCAATGGGTGTCAACCCCCTCGACCCCGAATCGACCTCGACCCGATGCTTCCAGGGTCGGAAAGCGCCTGCGGGCGGAGCCCCAGGAAGCAGAGGAAATCACCATGACCGCGGATGCCATACACCGCCTGGAACTCGTCCCTCTGGGCGAGCGCACCTGGCGGGTCTGCGACCATCGCACGACGGACGACCAGCATGAGACGCTGATCGCCTCCGTGGAGCAGCTCTCCACGGGCGGGTTCGAGACGGTGTGGGTGAACGACCTTCCACGAGTCGAGGAGTTCCCCTCGCTGGGTGACGTCCTGGTTGCGGCGGCCCACCGGCTCTCGGCGCATCGGCGGACGGATTCCAAGCCGATCCCCATCCCGCATCGCGCACCGATTGCGGCTCGCTGAGTGCGGGTGAGGACCCTCGGCGTCCCTGCGCGCCGAGCCATTGCCGCCGCCGCCTCCGGCGAGGACAATGAGGCGCAGACGGCGCAATCCCCGGCGGGCCTGGCGGAACCTCTGACGGTCGTGCGGTCGCGGGCGGCATGCGGAGGGCGCCATGGGTAAGTTCGTCTACGAAGGCACCGTGAAGGTCGACTTCGACGACCGGACGCTCGCACACCTCCAGCTGGTGATCGGCACGAAGCTGCGACGCGGCGAGCCCTTCCACTTCACGTGGAAGGACGATGCGAGCATCGGCAACGGGCGCACGACCGTCTGGATCCATCCGCGGTGCTCGTTGATGTACAAGTACTACGGCAGCCGCAGACCCCGGCTCAACATGGCGTGGATCGATGCCCTGGCGTACACGGCCAACTCGCCGACGGGACTGTACCTCGTGCCCGAGCCGAGCGGCCCGGCGACGGGGGAAGTGGAGTCGCTCTAGTCGGCATCCCGTCCCCTTCCATTATCCCGGACGGAGGGGGGCTTGCGGCAAGGCCCCCTCGGTACGGCAGAATCGCAGGTCGCGCCGCGAATCGGGCACCGACGACCCCTCCTCGTGCGCGACTGGACCCGGGAGCCGCCGAGTGACCACCACCGCCCTGTTCGACCTGCCCGAGGGCCTCGCGACCAAGAGCGACCCGCGGCTCATCGCCGACGACGAAATGCACCTCTCGGCGATCGCCGCGGCGCTGGAGCAGCAGATCGCCGATCACTCCGCCCGGCTGGAGGCCTGGCGGCGAGCCGCGGCGGGAGCCGGATCGCAGGCACTCGAGCGCGACCTGGAGATCCACCGCCTCAGCGCCCGCCTGCGCGCCCTTCGGCGGTTCGGCGCGGAGCTGTGCCTCGGCCGCATCGTCGGCGGGCACGGCGAGGAGCCGGTGTACATCGGACGCTTCGGACTCACGGACGGCGAGGGCCGCCACCTCCTCGTCGACTGGCGGGCGCCCGCCGCCGCGCCGTACTTCGCGGCCACGTATGCCCAGCCGATGGGTCTGATCAGCCGCCGACGCTATCGCTGGGGCGGCGGCCGGATCCGTGACTACTGGGACGAGGTGTTCACCCTCGACGGTGCGCGCGACGGCGTCGCCCTCGACGACGAGTCGGCGTTCATCGCGAGCCTCGGCGCGAGCCGCTCGCCGCACATGCGCGATGTGCTCAGCACCATCCAGGCCGATCAGGACGCGGTCATCCGCGCGGGCTCCGAGGGTGCCCTGGTGGTGGACGGCGGTCCGGGAACGGGAAAGACCGTGGTGGCGCTGCACCGGGCGGCCTACCTGATCTACTCCGACCCCCGGCTCGGCGCGGGTCGCGGCGGAGTGCTGTTCGTCGGGCCCCACGAACCGTACCTCGCGTACGTCGCGGATGTGCTCCCCAGCCTCGGTGAGGAGACGGTGCAGACCTGCACGCTGCGTCACCTCGTGGCCGAGGGCGCCGGCGCGGGTGCGGAGACGGACCCCGATGCTGCGCGGCTCAAGGCGGACACCCGCATGGTCGACGCCATCGAGCCCGCCGTGCGGCTGTACGAGGAGCCTCCCGTCCATGAGTTGACCGTCGAGACCCCGTGGGCGGAGCTCCGGCTGACCCCCCAGGATTGGGCAGAGGCGTTCGCCTCGCCCGAGCCCGGCACCCCGCACAACGAGGCGCGCGACCAGGTGTGGGACACGGTGCTCGACATCCTCACCGACAGGTTCCCGGACGAGGACGTGCCGCTGCACCTGGTGCGTCGCGCCCTCGCGCGGAGCGAGGAGCTCACCCGCACCTTCAACCGCGCGTGGCCGCTGGTCGAGGCATCCGTCCTCGTCGCAGACCTGTGGTCGGTGCCGGCGTATCTCCGCCGCTGCGCCCCCTGGCTCACCGCGAACGACGTGGCGACGCTGCAGCGCCAGGACCCGGGGGCCTGTACGGTCTCGGACGTGCCGCTCCTGGATGCCGCGCGCCGTCGCCTCGGCGATCCCGCGGCCTCGGTGCGCCGCCGCCGCCGTGAGGCGACCCTCGCCGCGGAGCGCGAGTACATGTCGCAGGTCGTGGAGCGGCTGAAGGAGGCGGGCGACGAGATGCTCCAGTGGCTCGACGGCGATGACCTGCGGAACAGCCTCGTCGACGAGGCCGCGCTCCCCTCGCTCGACCCCGACCTGCTCGCCGGTCCGTTCGCCCACGTCATCGTCGACGAGGCGCAGGAGCTGACGGATGCCGAGTGGCTGATGCTGATGCGGCGGTGCCCCTCGCGCAGCTTCACGATCGTCGGCGACCGCGCTCAGGCCCGGCACGGCTTCACCGAGTCCTGGGAGAACCGGCTCGGACGGATCGGGCTCTCCTCGGTCGAGCTGGCCACCCTGCGGATCAACTACCGGACACCCGAAGAGGTCATGGTCGAGGCCGAGCCGGTCATCCGCACGGCGGTCCCGGACGCGAACGTGCCGACCTCGGTCCGCTCGACCGGCATCCCGGTGCGGCGGGCCTCGGTGGCCGATCTGGGCGGCGTGCTGGACGAGTGGCTCCATGCGCATCCGCAGGGCGTCGCGTGCGTCATCGGCGACCCGCGCTTCCCCGAGAGGGAGCGGGTGAGGTCACTGACCCCGGCGAGCGCGAAGGGCCTCGAGTTCGACCTCGTCGTGCTCGTGAACCCGGACGCGCTGGGTGACGGCATCGAGGGGGCCGTCGACCGCTACGTGGCGATGACGCGCACGACCCAGGAGCTCGTGATCCTGCGACCGTGACGGTCGCGCACTGGTCGGGCGGAGCCGGCTCAGCCCTTGAGTCCCGAGGTGCTGATCCCCTGGATGATCTGACGCTGACCCACGAAGAACACGATGATCATCGGGATGGTCGCGATGACGCTCGCCGTCACGATGATCTCCCAGTGCCACTCGCCGCCGAACCCGAACGCGTCCACGAGCGACTTGAGGCCTCGCGGAATCGTGAAGGTGGACGAGTCCCGCAGGTAGATGAGGGCTCGCATGAGGTCGGTCCACACCGCCTGAATCTCGAACACCAGCGTCACCGCCAGTGCCGGCTTCGTGAGCGGGAGCGCGATACGCCAGAAGACGGCCCACTGGGATGCCCCGTCCACGCGCGCGGCATCGAACAGGTCGCGCGGCAGCGCGAGCATGAACTGACGCAGCAGGAAGATGTAGAAGGCGCTTCCGAAGAGATTCTGCGCCCACAGCGGGGTCAGCGTGCCCACGGCGCCGAGGGAGTTCCAGATGAGGAACGTCGGGATCATGGTGACGGCGCCCGGCAGCATCATGCTCGCGAGCACGAAGCCGAACAGCACGCCGCGGCCCCGGAACCGGAAGTACGAGAATCCCCAGGCCACCATGGCGCTCGAGAGGGTCACGGTCACCGAGGCCAGGACCGTCACGATGAGGGTGTTGAGCAGCCACAGTCCCAGCGGCGCCTCCTGCCAGACGTTCACGTAGTTGTCGAGCGTGAACGTCTTGGGGATGAGGCGGTTGTCGAACACTTCGCCGCGCGGCTTGAACGAGGCGCTCACGAGCCACACGAACGGATAGGCGAACACCACCGCGAGCACGCTCAGCGCGATCACCCGGGAGACCTTGAGCGCCTTGTGCACCCCCGGCCGGGATCCCACCGGCAGCGTCGCGCGCGCCGGCTCGCGCGGAGGCGACTGGCCGTCGTCCGAGCCCAGCCCCGACTTTCCCGCCGGCGTCGCCGGCTCGCCTCGAGCGGGATCGGGTTCGCGCTCCTGGTCGCGGACGTTCGGAGGCAGCACGCCGGTCATTTCGCCGCCTCGCCCTCGTAGTAGACCAGCCGCCGGGAGACGATCAGCTGGATCCCGGTGACCACCATGATGATGAGGAAGAGCAGCCACGCCATCGCAGACGCGTACCCCATGTGGAGGAACTCGAACGCCTGCTGGAACAGGTAGATCACATAGAAGA
Source organism: Microbacterium sp. CFBP9034 (assembly GCF_034045255.1). Classification (NCBI taxonomy): domain Bacteria; kingdom Bacillati; phylum Actinomycetota; class Actinomycetes; order Micrococcales; family Microbacteriaceae; genus Microbacterium; species Microbacterium sp. CFBP9034. The sequence goes on along the minus strand of NZ_JAXCWC010000002.1, from coordinate 1,138,195 downwards.
GCGCGGCATCATTGCTGTACGTCGTGTTGCCCGAACCGAAGAAGGCCGTATACGCCTCGTCGAATGTCTGCAGTCCGGCGATGGTGTTGACGATGACGATGAAGAAGATCGCCGGGCTGATCATCGGCATCGTCACGCTGAAGGACTGCCGCCAGAAGCCGGCGCCGTCCAGGCGGGCCGACTCGTACAGCTCCTCCGGCACGTTCTGCAGGGCGGCGAGCAGGATGATGATCGAGGCGCCGACGGTCCACAGGCTCATCATGATCAGGCCGGGCTTGACCCATGCCGGGTCGGTGGTCCACGACGGCCCGTCGATGCCGAACCACCCGAGCACCGTGTTGATGAGCCCGTTCTGCCCGTTGAAGAGCAGGAGGAACAGGATGCCGATCGCGACCGGCGGCGTCATCTTGGGGAGGAAGAACACGGTGCGGAAGAACCCGGAGGCCCGCCCGGCACGGTTGAGCAGCAGTGCGAGCGTCAACGACACGGCGACGTAGAGCGGGATCTGCACGAGTGTGAAGAAGAAGGTGTTGGCCAGCGCGAGTGCCACCTTCGGGTCGGAGAGCAGGGTGGCGTAGTTCTCGAAGCCCACGAACTGCGGATCGTTGATGACGTCGTAGTCGGTGAACGACAGGTACGCGCTGTACAGCAGCGGCCACAGGGTGAACACGAGGAACCCGATCACCCACGGCGACAGGAAGAGGAGGGCGGTCAGGAAGTTCCGCCGCATCGCCCGACGGTGCGACGGGCGGTGAGCGGCGTCGACGGGCGCCCCGCGCTCGGCCTTCCGTGACCGCGGGGTGACCGCCGTCGCGCCCGACATGTCAGCCCTCTTCCTCGAGCTTCGCCCAGCCCTCGTCGAGCGCCGTCTGCGCCTTCTGCTGGGCCTCCGCAAGCGCCTCCTCAGGGCTCGCCTGACCGTTGAGCACCGAGTTGACCGCGTCCTGCAGGGCGCTCTTGAACTCCGCGTCCGCGGGGTTGGCCGGGAGCGAGAACGTGGCCTCATTGGCTTCGTACATCTTGGCGATGCCGGTGTCCCAGGGTTCGCCGCCCTCGGTCACCATGCCCTGGATCGCGGCGTCGGCCTCGGCGTTGCCGGTGAGGATGCCGGTGAACGGCTTGCCCTCCTCGGTCCTCACATCGATGCGAGCCTGAGCCGCGGTCTGCCATGCCTCCGGTGAGGTCATCACGCGAGCCCAGCGGCAGGCAGCACCGGGGTTCGCCGTACCCGAGGGAATGGCCCACGCCGACCCCGAAGCGTAGGCGATCGGCGCCCCGCTGGTGTCGCGCACCGTGTCGAAGGCGAGCGGAGCATCAGGCGACACGTCGTTGAGCACGTTGATGTACCACTGCTCCATCGGCATAGCGCCGAGCGAGCCGACGGCGAACTGGTTCCCTTCGCCGAAGAAGTCGGCCGAGTCCCGGAACGCCTTCACCGCGCTGAACCCGCCCTGGTCGTCGTAGATCGAGACGGCCCAGGTCAGCGCCTCGACGACGGCCGGGTCGTCGAGGTTCGCCGTGCGACCGTCTTCGGAGATGAGGTCGACTCCGTTGGCCTTGGCCCACAGCGGCATGAACTCCGGCAGCTTGCTGTCGACGCCGATGACCGACAGCCCGCCGCCCTCGGACTTCGTGAGCGCCTTGTTGGCCGCCGACATCGCCTCCCAATCGGACCCGTTCACGTCGTCGAGAGTCAGGCCGGCCGCGTCGAGCAGATCGGCGTTGGCCATGGTGAGCTGAACCGTGTTGAACTCGGGGATGCCGTACACGGTGCCGTCGAGCGTGACCTGCTCGAGCGCCGGTCCGACGAACATCCCGGTGTCGATCCCCTCGCCCTCGATGCAGTTGGTGAGCGGGATGATGGCCCCACGCGCGGCGAGGGAGCCGATCTGATCGCGGTTGGCGTAGAGCAGCTCGGGCGGTTCCCCGCTGGCCACCGACGAGAGGAACTGCTGCAGGTCGAGGTCTCCCTCGATGAGCTTGACATCGACCCCCGTGCCCAGTTCCTCCTCGGCCAGCGCGACGCGGGACGTCGCCACTTCGTCGACGCCGGAGAAGCCCATGACGCTCAGCGGGCCCTCGAGTTCGGCGCCGCTGTCGTACGATCCCTCGTCGGCGCCGCCGCCCGTGCCGACCGCGCACCCGGTCACGAGGAGGGCCGCTGTCGCCGCCGCGGCGGCAACGGGCAGGCGCCAGGGGCGTGCTGTGTGAGTCATCTCGGTTCCCTCCGTCGGGCCCTCGGAGAAGTGGGCGGTGGGGTGAAAGTAGAACGGCGCCACGGAGGCACCGAGGGGCTTGACGAGAACCGGGAACGGGCCTATCGTCGGCCGGCCGGCCATCGGCGGCTGACGCCGGGCCGGTCCCCCGCTTCCGGCTCCGACTACAGGGACGCTGTCGGCGTGTCAAGGTGTTGGCACGGCGGTCTCGCGCTGTCAGGGTGAACGTGACGGCCGAGGTCTCGCACACCGTGCGCCTCGTTGCCGGCGGGATCGGAGAAGGCCGATGGGCAAGTTCATCTACGAAGGAACCGTCAAAGTCGACTTCGACGACAGAACGCTCGCCCACCTGCAGATCGTCATCGGGACGAAGTTGCGCCGTGGAGAGGCGTTCCACTTCAGCTGGAAGGACGATGCGAGCATCGGAGACGGGCGGACCACCGTCTGGGTGCATCCCCGCTGCTCCCTCGTGTACAAGTACTACGGCAGTCGGCGGCCGCCGTTGAACATCGCCTGGATCGACGCGCTCGCCTTCACGGCGAACTCTCCGTCAGGCCTTCACGTCGTGCCCGAACCGCCTGAGGGCTCGGTCGGCCGGGAAGAAAGGGGGGCCCTCCTGTGAAGCGCATCGACATCATCTACGGGAACGAGCACTACAGCGTCGGCGGGCGGACTCTCGAGTCGCTGACCCAGGAGATCGCCGAAGGGCTCGCCTCCGGACACGGCTGGCTGCAGGTGAACGACGGTGAGGGCGCCCCACGCGTGGCCTACCTGCTGCTGACGCCCGGAGTGAACCTCTCCATCGTCCCGATCCCCGACACCGCGACCCCGGATCATGACGGCTCCGAGCCGCTGGCCGACGACCCCGAGGCCGACGTCGCACGAAGCACGTGAGGCGCGGGCCCGTCAGGCCGGCTGCAGCACGACCTTGATGCAGCCGTCCGCCTTCTTCTGGAAGGTCTCGTAGAGAGCCGGTGCCTCCGCGAGCGGAGCCCGGTGGGTCACCAGGCTCTGCGTGCCGAGGGGGTCGGCCGGGTCCTCCACCAGGGGCAGCAGGTCGTCGATCCACCGCTTGACGTTGCACTGTCCCATCCGCAGGGTCAGCTGCTTGTCGAACATCGTCTTCATCGGCATGACATCGGCGTCGCCGGCATACACGCCGCTGATCGAGACGGTGCCGCCGCGGCGCACGAGCTCGATCGCGCTGTGGAGCGCCGCCAGGCGATCGACACCGGCGTGCACCATGAGCGGCCTCGCGAGGGCATCCGGCAGCACCGCCAGCGCGCGGTGTCCGGCCTTGACGATCGGATTGCCGTGGGCCTCCAGGCCGACCGCGTCGACGACCGCATCGGGCCCTCTCCCCTCTGTCACCGAGCGGACGCGCTCCACGAGGTCGTCCTCCTCCCACGCTTCGATTCCGTGGCGGCAGGCGAGCTCTCGCCTCTCGGGCACATCGTCGATCCCGATCACGCGATAGCCCCGGTGCCGTCCGATGCGGGCGGCGAACTGACCGACCGGTCCGAGCCCGAGCACGACCAGCGTGCCGCCGTCCGGCACCGCCGCATACTCGACCGCCTGCCACGCGGTCGGCAGGATGTCGCTCAGGAACAGGTAGCGCTCGTCGGGAAGGTCCTGATCGAGCACGATGGAGTTGTAGTCGGCATACGGCACGCGGAGGAGCTCGGCCTGGCCCCCGGGCACCTGCCCGTAGAGCTTGGTGTACCCGAACAGCGCGGCGCCGGTGCCGTACTCGGTGACCTGCGTCGTCTCGCATTGCGACTGCAGCCCGCGGCGGCACATGAAGCATTCGCCGCACGCGATGTTGAAGGGGATCACGACTCGCTCCCCGACGTGGAGCCGCTGCACGGCCGAGCCGACCGCCTCGACGACCCCCATCGCCTCGTGGCCGAGCACGTCGCCGCTGTCCAGGAACGGACCGAAGAGCTCGTAGAGGTGCAGGTCGGAGCCGCAGATGGCCGTCGACGTGACGCGGATGACGGCATCCGTCGGCTCTTCGATCCGCGGATCGGGGACATCGACCACCGCAACCTTGCGATGCCCCTGCCAGGTGAGGGCCTTCATGGTCTTCCTCTCGTCGCCGGCGGCATGCCGCAGCGGTGGCCGGATGCCGCCACCGTACGAGCCATCCACACGGTTCGCGCAGGCGGTTGACCCCGGCCGCGCGATCGCGTTAGGCCGCCCCTGGCACCTCCGCCGCGGTCCGGTACGCGCGACATCGCGCACTGTCAAGGCCCTGCGCGCGGAGCGTCCACCGCTTCTACGTTCGCCGCACCAACGGAAGGAACCGATGATGACTGTCGCACGAGAGATCATGACTCCGGACGCGCGCTGCGTCGGAGAGAACGAGACGCTGGTGGATGCCGCCCGCCTGATGGCGTCGCTGGACGTCGGCGCACTGCCGATCTGCGGCGAAGACAAGCGGCTCAAGGGGATGGTGACGGACCGCGACATCGTCGTGAAGTGCCTCGCCGAGGGCGGAGACCCGGCGTCCACCACCGCGGGGTCGCTGGGCAGCGGCAAGCCGGTGACGATCGGCGCCGACGACGACATCGAAGTGGCCCTGGAGATGATGAAGCGGCATCAGGTGCGGCGACTGCCGGTGATCGACGGCCACGACCTCGTCGGGATCATCAGCCAGGCCGACATCGCCCTCTCGCTCTCGGCCTCCGACGTCGGCGAGACCGTGGCCGAGATCTCCGAATGACACCCGAGGAGACGACGACGAGGATCACCACGAGCCAGGCGAGCGCGACCCAGATGTCGGTGCCGACGGGCTCCTGGGCGAACAGCGAGCGCATCGTGTCGACGATGGCCGTCACAGGCTGGTTCTCGGCGAACCAGGCGACGGGGCCGGGCATCGACTCGGTGGGCACGAACGCGGAGCTGATGAACGGCAGGAAGATCAGCGGATAGCTGAACGCACTCGCGCCGTCCACGGTCTTGGCGGAGAGCCCCGCGATCACGGCGATCCAGGTCAGGGCGAGGGTGAAGAGCACCAGGATGCCGATCACCGCGAGCCACGCGCCGAACGATGCGCCGGTGCGGAAGCCCATGATCAGCCCGACGCCGATGACGACCGCGATCGACACGAGGATGGCGACCAGTGACGTGAAGACGTGGGCCCAGAGCACACTGGAACGGGCGATCGGCATGGACTGGAACCGCTCGAAGATGCCGCCCTGCATGTCGAGGAACAGCCGGTACGCGGTGTAGGCGATGCCCGACGCGATCGTGATCAGCAGGATGCCCGGCAGCATGTAGTCGATGTACGACTCGCTCGACCCGGTGTCGATGGCGCCGCCGAAGACGTACGTGAACAGGAGCATCAGCGCGATCGGCGTGACCGCGGTGGTGATGATCGTGTCGGGGCTGCGCAGGATGTGGCGCAGCGAGCGGCCGGTCAGGACGCCGGTGTCGCTCAGGACGTGCGTGGTCATCAGGGTTCCTTTCGTGTCGCGAGGGCGTCGTCGGCATCGCCGGGTTCGGTCTCGCCGGTGTCGCCGACGAGGGCGAGGAAGACGTCCTCGAGGGACGGCTGCTTCTCGACGTACTCGACCGTGGCGGGCGGCAGCAGACGCTTGAGCTCGGCGAGCGTGCCGTTCTGGATGATCGTGCCCTTGTGCAGGATCGCGATGCGGTCGGCGAGCTGCTCGGCCTCGTCGAGGTACTGCGTGGTCAGCAGCACCGTGGTGCCGCCCTTGGCGAGCTCCTTGACGGTCTGCCACACCTCGATGCGCGCCTGAGGATCGAGGCCTGTGGTCGGCTCGTCCAGGAAGATGACCGGCGGGTCGCCGATCAGGCTCATCGCGATGTCGAGCCGCCGGCGCATGCCGCCCGAGTAGGTGGCGGCCTTGCGGCCGCCGGCCTCGGTGAGCGAGAAGCGCGCGAGCAGGTCGTCCGCGATCGCGCCGGGGTCCTTCAGGTGCCGCAGCCTGGCGACGAGCACCAGGTTCTCCCGGCCGCTGAGCACCTCGTCGACGGCGGCGAACTGGCCGGTCAGGCTGATCGACTCGCGCACCTGGCCCGGGCTGGCGGCGACATCGAAGTCGTTCACCGTCGCGGTGCCGGCATCCGCCTTCAGCAGTGTCGACAGGATCCGCACAACCGTGGTCTTGCCCGCGCCGTTCGAGCCGAGGAGCGCGAAGATGCTCCCCGCTGCCACATCGAAGTCGACGCCTTTCAGCACGTGAAGATCCTTGAACGACTTCTCGATGCCCTGTACGCGGATGGCGGCATCGTTGGTGGAGGTCATCGATCGTCCTTCGAGTCGAGGCTGCGGATGGTATCGGTGAGGCGCGTGCGCTCTTTGTCGATCCATCGCTTGCCCGCGTAGGCGGCGGCGAACACCTCGGCGAATTCGACCGGATCGTCGCCGACGATCTCGTTGACGGGCGTCTGATCTGCGGCTGCGCGCTCCCACAGGTCAGCGAAGTCGTTCAGCATCGTGATCATGACGGCCGGATCGCCGTCGGTGATGCCGCCGTTGTACATGAAGTAACGCTCGAAGGCCATCGCGGCCTTCTTGTAGGGCTCGGGCAGCGCCGCGATGCGGGCCTTGTACTGCCGGTATGCCTTCTTGTCGTCGAGCGACCCGGTGAGGAACTCGATCCACTTTGCGGCCATGATTACTTCTCTCCTTCGTCTGTCTGGTTCATCTGCTCGTGGTGAAGCTGTTCGATGCGTTCCGAGAGGAAGCTCCATGTCCTCCAGAACTCTCCGAGCTGTTCGCGCCCGCTCGCGTTGAGCGAGTACACCTTGCGCGGCGGTCCCTTCTCGGAGGGGACCTTCACGACATCCACGAAGCCCCGCTGCTCGACGCGGACGAGCAGCGCGTACACGGTGCCTTCGACGATGTCGGCGAATCCCTGCTCGCGCAGCCGTGCCGTGATCTCGTACCCGTATGCGGGCCGCGCGGCGACGGTCGCGAGCACGATGCCCTCGAGGGTGCCCTTGAGCATCTCCGTCATCTGACTGCCCATCACTCTCCTTCCGATCTACTCTGTGATGCTGACTACCACTAGACGGTAACACTGAGTACCGGTACTTAGCAACACCAGATACCGAATTTGCCGAACTGCGCCGGCGGGCGCACGACAAAGGCCCGTGCTCGATGAGCACGGGCCTTCGTCAGCAGCGGGTCAGGAGCGCGTGACGCTGTTCCGACGCGTGAAGAAGACGTACAGTCCCAGCACGATGATGGCGCCGATGATGGAGCCGATGATGCCGGCCGGCTGCAGGAAGCCGTCGTTCGCGTCGCTGCCGAAGATGAGGAATCCGAGGAATCCTCCCACGAACGAGCCGACGATTCCGAGGACGATCGTCAGAAGGATGCTCATGCTCTGCTTGCCTGGAATGAGCGCGCGGGCGATGAGTCCTGCGATGAGGCCGATGACGATGAGGCCGAGGATGGTCCAGAGCATGTTTCTCTCCCTTTTGGTTCGGATCGCCGACGGGTGTGCGGCGATCCACTGTGAGGCGGACATCAAGCTAGCAGGATGCTGAGATCAACGGCCGGATCTACACATCACGGTTTTGACCCGGTATTATCACGGCCGCATCGCCCCGGCCGGTGTCGCCACCTGCATGGTCGATGACCGCCGATCCGCCAGCGCCGCCGCGGTGCGCGCAATCGTCCGCTGCATCACACCCACAGCGGCGGTGGGCGCCATGCCCGCCACACGCGCGATGCTGATCGTGCGCGTGAGCGTGGGCTCGACCAGCCGGACCGACCGCAGCCCCGGACGCTCGACGACCACCATGGCCGGCACGATCGCGACGCCGATGCCCCGCTCCACGAAGCGGATCACCGCATCCATCTCTGCCCCGTCGATGACCGCCTTCGGCGTCAGACCCGCGGCCTGGAACGCGGCATCCGTCGTACGGCGCAGGTCGTATGAGGAGGCGAAGACCACCTGCGGAAGGTCGGCGAGCTCCGCGAGACGGATGCTGTCTGCCCGCGCCACGGGCGGTGCCGCGCTGGATGAGATGACGACGAGCTCCTCGACCAGCAGCGGCGCGACGGCGAAGCGCTCGCCCGCAGCACCGTCGGACGTGGTGATGAGCGCGAGGTCGAGCTGCCCGCCGGCCAGTTCCTCGAGCAGGTGCCGGGAGCCGTGCTCCGAGATGTGCAGCTCGATGGCGGGGTGCGCGGCGTGGAATGCGCTCAGCACCTCCGCGACCAGGCTGATGCACAGGGTTGGAGTCGCACCCAGGCGCACGCGGCCGCGGCGGAGCCCGGCGAGCTCGTCGATCTCGCGGCGCACGGATTCGGCATCGGCCATCATGCGACGGGCCAGCGGAAGCAGCGTCTCCCCCGCGGTGGTGAGCGTCGTGCCGGTGCGGGCGCGATGGAACAGTTCGGCACCAAGGTCCTGCTCCAGCACAGCGATCTGCCGACTCAGGGACGGCTGTGCGAGACGCAGCCGCTCGGCGGCGCGCGTGAAGTTGCCGATCTGAGCGACCGCGACGAAGCTGCGCAGCTGTTCCAGGTTCATGGTCATAGCGTACGGCTATCGGCTGGAGTGAAAAGACTCATTGGAGTTATGGATCGGCTCCGCTTAGCGTCGAGGCATGACAGTTTCCGAGCGCCGGCTCTCCACCACCGTTCTCGTGATCGGCACGGGAGGCTCCGGGTTGCGCGCAGCCATCGAACTCGCCGAGGCGGGAGTCGACGTGCTCGCGCTGGGCAAGCGCGCGAAGTCCGACGCGCACACCTCCCTCGCTGCCGGCGGCATCAACGCCGCCCTCGCCACCATGGACGCCGACGACAGCTGGCAGCAGCATGCCGCCGACACGCTCACGGAGAGCTACCTGCTCGCCAACCCCGAGACGGTCGAGATCGTCACCTCCGGGGCGGCACGGGGCATCGAGGACCTGGAACGCTACGGCATGCCCTTCGCGCGGGAGGACGACGGGCGGATCTCGCAGCGCTTCTTCGGCGCGCACACCTACCGTCGCACCGCGTTCGCCGGCGACTACACCGGGCTCGAGATCCAGCGCACGCTGATCAACCGAGCGGCGCAGCTGCAGGTGCCCATCCTCGACACCGTGTACGTCACTCGCATCCTCGTGAACGACGACGGCGTCGTCTTCGGCGCCTACGGCTTCGACCTCGAAGACGGCACGCGGTACCTGATCCACGCCGATGCCGTGATCCTCGCCGCCGGCGGCCACAACCGGATCTGGCGCCGCACCTCGTCCCGGCGCGACGAGAACACCGGCGACTCGTTCCGGCTCGCCGTCGAAGCCGGCGGACGCCTGCGCGACCCCGAGCTCGTGCAGTTCCACCCCAGCGGCATCATCGAGCCGGAGAATGCCGCCGGGACCCTGATCTCCGAAGCGGCGCGCGGCGAGGGGGGCATCCTGCGCAACGGCCTGGGTGAGCGCTTCATGCACAAGTACGATCCCGAACGGCTGGAGCTGTCCACGCGCGACCGCGTGGCCCTGGCCTGCTACACCGAGATCAAGGAGGGCCGCGGCACCGCGAACGGCGGCGTCTGGCTGGATGTCTCGCACCTCCCGCGCGAGACGATCATGACCCGGCTCCCCCGGGTGTACCAGACGATGCTCGAGCTGCAGATGCTCGACATCACGAAGGATCCGATCGAGATCGCCCCCACCGCCCACTACTCGATGGGCGGGGTCTGGGTCCGCTCGTCGGACCACGGCACGGACGTGCCGGGCCTGTACGCGATCGGCGAGGCCTCGTCGGGTCTGCACGGCGCGAACCGCCTCGGCGGCAACTCGCTCATCGAGCTGCTGGTGTTCGGGCGGATCGTCGGTCAGGCGGCGGCCGCCTACTCGGGGTCCCTCCGGGCCCAGGTGCGCTCCGGGTCGGCCGTGGCCGCTGCGCGCTCGGAGATCGACGTTCTCCTCGCGTCGGACGGGCAGGAGAACGTCCGCGCGCTGCAGCGGGCGATCCGAGACACCATGACCGAGCACGCGGGCGTCGTGCGCTCTGAGGCAGGGCTGCGGGCCGGGCTGGCCGAGCTCGACGCGATCGAGGCACGCATGGCACACGTCGGCGTGCACCCCGACATCGCGGGATTCCACGACCTCGCGCACGCGTTCGATCTGAAGTCCGCGGCGCTGGCCGCCCGCGCGACGCTCGAGGCGGCGCTCGAGCGACGGGAGACCCGCGGATGCCACAACCGCTCGGACTTCCCCGACACCGATCCCGATCTGCAGGTCAATTTGGTGTGGTCGCCCGGGACGGGCGTGGTGCGCGAGGCGATCCCGCCGATTCCGGACGAGATCGCTCAGCTGATGCGGGACGAAGTGTCGGTGGCGGGGAAGCTCGTCGAGTAGGGCCGAGATTCCCGAGCATCCGGCCTCCCTCCCGCCCGGTGGCGACGGTCCTCTTCGTCGAGGAGCCGAGTGAGACCGAAGAAGTCGCGCATCAGGATCCACTCCCAGGCGATGGCGGGGAGGAGTGCAGTGAGCCCCAGCCAGCCGGCGATGTCACCCTCGTACTCGGCGCGCATCCGGGTGCCGCCGTTCTCCGGCAGGCAGACATACTCCACGCGGGAGTTCCAGGGCGACGTCGAGTGCCAGACGACGCGCCGTCCCGGCTCGATGCTCTCGAGCACGTCGGCGAACCGCACCCGGAACGGACCGATGCGGTCGACGGCCCACCAGCGGCTCCCCACATCCGGAGGAACATCGCCGATGAGCTGGCGAAACGCCACAGCCGGCGCGAAATCCGGCCAGCGCGCCGGGTCGGCGAGATACCGGAACACGCGCTGCGGCGGGTGAGGCAGGTGCACGTCGAGCACCACGCGCTTCCACATGGCTGTCACACCATCGCCGGAACCGGACGATCGGGGTAGAGGTCCCGCATCGCGCGGTCGTACTGCCTCTTCAGCAGCAGGGCGTACAGGATCCGAATCGGCGCCGGGATGTTCGCGCGCATCCACTCCCGACGCTCATCCTGCGGAACACTCGCGATCAGCAGGCCGGCCTGCAGCGCCATGATGTCGTTTCCGAGGTCCTTGCGATGCGAAGCCAGGGTCGCTCGCGTGTGCTCCTCCATCCAGTCCCACTCCTGTTGAGAGAGGACGGCGCCGGCGACGGGCATGATGTCGTCCTCCTCCTGCCCGAGATGCGTGTTGAGCGCGTCCCGCAGGACTTCGATGTCGGCGGCGAACGCCTCCCCTCGGGCAGGGTCTGCCGACGTCATCCAGGGCTTCAGCTGCGGCTCGATGCGAGACAGCATCGCGGCCACCTGGGCATGCTGCGCCCGCATCTGATCGACGTGCGCTGCGCATCCCGGGTCCCTGATCGTCAGCCGGTCCCAGAGCGCCGCGTCCTCCGTCTCGTGGTGCATGTGGAGTGCGAAGAAGTCGAGGTGCGCGTAGCGGCCGACGACCGCGGCCCGCTCGGTGTCCCCCGGCTTCACCTCGCGAATCAGCCCCGGCAGCTCGCGGTAGAGCCATCGGAAGATCCGGTGCACGAGGATGAGTCCCGAGGTGTCGCACCCCGCGTGCTGCCCTTCGGGCATCGCTCCGGACGAAGGCAGTTTGGTGACCATGTCTCACTCCCCAGTGTCATCCGCCGACCACCGGGATCGACAGCACCAGTGGCGCGGACGGTCGAACGATACACCCGCGACCGGCGCCGGGACAGTACCCCGACGGTGCGAGCGGCACTCGGAACGAACCCCAGCGCCCTGGCTCGCGCGTCGCGAAGCCCCCGGGGCGCGTAGCCTGGGCAGGCCGCGCCGAGCGTCCCGTCCATCGGCGCTCGACTCGAACGGGTCGGCACCCACACACGAGAGGTACCCGTGAAGCTCGCAGACCTCAGCCGGTTCGTCGCCCTCGTGGGCGCCGACTTGCACTTCCCCCGGGCGGCCGACGCCCTCGGGATCCCGCTGGCCTCCCTCCACTCCTCCATCGAGAAGCTCGAGGCCGAGGTGGGGCATCCGCTATTCGTCCGCACCAAGGCCGGGCCGGCCTTGAGCCCGGCGGGGACGCTCCTGCTGGAGGAAGCCGCCCAGCAGATCGCCGCGGCACCTGCCCCCGCGCCGAAGCAGATCGCCCCGGCGGGCGGCAAGGCGAAGGCCTCGAAGGGCAAGGGCCGCGCGCCGGCCGTGAAGGGCCAGCCGAAGCCGTTCAAGAAGCGCCAGGGTCGCTGACCGACCCCGCGCGACCGAAGAGCTAGAGCTCGGCGACCTGACCGGCGTCGACGCGCCAGCGCCGATCGAGCCGCACGGTGGCGAGCATCCGGCGGTCGTGCGTCACGAGCAGCAGTGCTCCCTCGTAGGACTCGAGCGCCTGCTCCAGCTGCTCGATCGCCGCCAGGTCGAGATGGTTGGTCGGCTCATCCAGCACCAGCACGTTGACGCCCCGTGCCTGCAGCAGCGCCAGGCCGGCGCGCGTGCGCTCCCCCGGCGACAGCTCGTCGACCGGGCGTCCGACGTGATCGGCCTTGAGCCCGAACTTGGCGAGCAGCGTGCGCACCTCGCCCGAGGCCAGGGCGGGCACGAGGGCTTCGAAGGCATCGGCAAGAGGGGCGGATCCGACGAGCAGCGACCGCGCCTGGTCGATCTCGCCGACCTGAACGCTGGCACCCAGGGAGGCTGTCCCGGACGTGGGCGCCTGCGTGCCGAGCAGCGCGCGGAGCAGCGTCGACTTGCCCGCCCCATTGGGCCCGGTGATGCCGATGCGCTCCCCGGCGTTGACCTGGAGCGACACCGGCCCCAGCGTGAACGCGCCCTGCCGGAAGACCGCCGAGCTGAGCGTCGAAACCACCGAGCTCGATCGCGGAGCCGACCCGATGGTGAACTCGAGCTGCCACTCCTTGCGCGGTTCCTGGACCTCGTCGAGCCGGGCGATGCGGCTCTCCATCTGGCGCACCTTCTGCGCCTGCTTCTCGCTCGACTCGGTCGCCGCCTTGCGCCTGATCTTGTCGTTGTCGGGCGACTTCTTCATCGCATTGCGCACACCCTGACTCGACCATTCCCGCTGGGTGCGCGCCCGCGCGACGAGGTCCGCTTTCTTGTCGGCGAACTCGTCGTACTTCTCGCGCTGGTGACGGCGCACCGTCGCGCGCTCCTCGAGGTAGGAGTCGTAACCCCCGCCGAACAGCCGGTTCGCGTTCTGCGCGAGGTCGAGCTCGAGCACACGCGTCACGCAGCGGGCGAGGAATTCGCGGTCGTGGCTCACCAGCACCACGCCCCCGCGGATGCCGCGCACGAACGCTTCGAGCCGCTCGAGTCCGTCGAGGTCGAGGTCGTTCGTCGGCTCGTCGAGCAGCACGATGTCGAACCGCGAGAGCAGCAGCGCCGCGAGCCCCACGCGGGCGGCCTGGCCGCCGGAGAGCGACGTCATGGTCGCCTGTTCCGGCGTGTCGCCGAGATCCAGCCCGAGGTCGGCGAGCACCACCGGAAGGCGCTCATCCAGGTCGGCTGCGCCGCTCGCCAGCCAGCGATCGAGGGCGGTCGAGTAGGCGTCGGCCGGGTCGGCTCCGGCTGCCGAGAGCGCCGGGTCGGCCAGAGCGGATGCCGCGGCATCCATCTCGCTCGTCGCCTGCGCGCATCCCGTGCGCCGCGCGATGTACTCGGCGACCGTCTCGCCTGCGACGCGTTCGTGCTCCTGGGGCAGCCATCCCACGAAGGCATCGGCGGGCGACAGCGCGACGCTGCCGGACTGCGGCTCGTCGATGCCCGCGAGCAGGCGCAGCAGCGTCGATTTCCCCGCGCCGTTGGCGCCGACGACCCCCACGACATCGCCCGGGGCGACAGTCAGGTCGAGCGAGTCGAACAGGGTGCGATGGCCGTAGCCTCCGGCGAGACCCTGGGCGACGAGTGTTGCGGTCATCAGTCCCAGTCGAGGTATTCCTCGATGATGACCGCGGTCTCGACGGGGTGCGTGAGGGGGAAGAGGTGCCCGCCCGGCAGAGTCTTGACACTGGCCCGCTCCGGCGCGGTGGACTGCAGGCGCTCGCCGTTGACCGGCGGGGTGACCTCGTCATCGCTGCCCTGGACGATCAGCACCGGGATCACCGGGGCCAGGGGGATGTCCTCGTCCTCCACGCCGAGCAGCAGCAGCCCGTTCGCGCGGTCGCTGTGCGCGGCGACGGCTGCGCGGGCGACGGTGCCGCCGAACCCGTGGCCGCCGATCCAGGCGTGATCGAAACCGAGGTGATCCATCACGGCGGTGAGGTCTGCGACACGATCGCTCACCGACGCCTCACCGTCCGCATCGCCCGAGGAGTCGCGGAACCCGATCCGCACGACGTGGAAGCCCGCCTCCTCGGCGAGGTAGTGGGCTACGACGCCCAGGGCGCGGTCCTGACCCGGCTCCGGGACGAGAACGAGCCGGACCGGCCCGTCCCCTTCGCTGGCATACGGGATCGCGCGTCCCTCGGGCTCGAAGATCTGGGTGTCGGTCATGGTCGTGAGTCCTCTCGTGCGACGCGACGGTCTCTGCCCGGCGGGGTCAGACGTTGAACCTGAACTCCACGACATCGCCGTCGTGCATCACGTAGTCCTTGCCCTCGAGCCGGGCCTTGCCGCGGTGACGCGCCTCCAGGACCGATCCGGCGTCGACGAGGTCGTCGAACGAGATGACCTCCGCCTTGATGAAGCCCTTCTCGAAGTCGGTGTGGATCACCCCGGCCGCCTGCGGAGCCTTCCAGCCCTTGCCGATGGTCCAGGCGCGCGCTTCCTTCGGACCGGCCGTGAGGTAGGTCTGCAGGCCCAGCGTGTCGAAGCCGATGCGGGCGAGCTGGTCGAGCCCGGACTCCTCCTGGCCGGTCGAGGCCAGCAGCTCGGCGGCGTCCTCGGGGTCGAGGTCGATCAGCTCGGACTCGATCTTGGCGTCGAGGAAGACGGCGTGGGCCGGCGCGACGAGCTCTTCGAGGGCGGCCTTGCGCGCGGCATCCGTCAGCACCGCCTCATCGACGTTGAACACGAAGATGAAGGGCTTCGCCGTCAGCAGGCCGAGCTCCTTGATGGGCTCGAGGTCGATCTTCGACGCCGACAGCAGCTCACCGCGCTGGAGGGCATCCCGGGCTTCGACGGCCGTCGCGAGCACCGAGGGGTCGAGCTTGCGGCCCTTGACCTCTTTCTCGTACCGGGTGATCGCCCTCTCGAGGGTCTCGAGGTCGGCGAGCTGCAGCTCGGCATTGATCGTCTCGAGGTCGTTCTTGGGATTCACGCCGCCCTCGACGTGCACGACGTCGTCATCGGTGAAGCCCCGCACGACCTGTGCGATCGCGTCGGCCTCGCGGATGTTCGCGAGGAACTTGTTTCCCAGCCCCTCACCCTCCGACGCCCCACGGACGATTCCCGCGATGTCGACGAACGACACCGCCGCGGGCAGGATGCGCTCGCTGTGGAAGATGTCGGCGAGCTTCTGCAGGCGCGGATCCGGGAGGTTCACGACCCCGATGTTCGGCTCGATCGTCGCGAACGGATAGTTCGCCGCGAGAACCTGGTTCTTGGTCAGGGCGTTGAAGAGGGTGGACTTGCCGACATTGGGCAGTCCGACGATTCCGATGGTGAGAGCCACGGGAGTTCAGTCTACGTGGCGCCCGGTGCCCGCTCAGTCGTGGGCCCGCACGCCCTCGACCGGGTCGACGCGCCAGCGCATCAGCACGTTGCCCGATTCCTCCCACGCCTGCGTGCCGAGCAGCTTCAGCGCCACGGGCGGTCGCGAATCGAACAGCGGCACCCCGGTGCCGGCGATGAGGGGAAACGTCACCAGGTGCAGCTCATCCACGAGTCCGGCGTTCATCAGGTCGTTCCACAGCACGCGTCCGAGGAGGATCAGGATGCCGCGCCCCTCGCCCTCCTTGAGCGCGGCGATCTCGCGCCGGGCGTCGGAGACCGGCACGATCCGGACGTTCCCGTACCGCGCGATGTCGTCGGAGGTGATCGTGTCGGACACCACGAGCTTCTCGATGCCGAGGATGAGGTCGGCGAGCTCGCGGCGGATCGCCGTGGCACCGGAGTCGGCGCGGACCGAGGTCCAGTACTCCAGGTTGCCGAGAGCCGAACGGCGACCCGACAGCACCATCGTGTCGGACGCACGCAGCAGCGACGCCGTGTAGTGGTCGAACGTGTCCGCGCCGGCGTAGTCGGGGTGCTGATGCTCGAAGAACGACCCGATGTCGTGATCGTCGTCTTCGTACCTGCCGTCCACGGTGACGAAGTTGCAGACGGTGAGGGTGCGCATGGGGTCACGCTAGCGGTGCCCGCCGACGGTCGCTACGGACGGATGCCGCGGAACGCCTCGGTCCGATAGGGGATGTCAACCACCTCGGCGCCGTGCGGGCCGATGCGGCGCTCGGCGTCGAAGAGCGCTCCGACCTCGGCGAGGATCTGCGCGCGCTCGCTCTCGGGCGCCGTGATGATGTAGCTCCGAGAGGCCACCAGGTCGAGCAGCGCCCGGCGCCCGACGGTGCGGGTCCACCGCCAGGTGCGCGTCTCGAGCGCTCCGAACGGGGGGCCCACGACCGGTCCGTCGCCCGCGAGAAGCTGCTCCGCGTGGCTGCCGTGCATCGCGGCGGTGAGGCGCCTGACCCACGGCACGGACTCGTCGCGGATGTTCCACACGAGTCCGAGCACTCCGCCGGCACGCAGGACCCGTGCGGCCTCGGCGCCTCCGGCGGCAGGGTCGACCCAGTGCCACGCCTGCCCGAGCAGCAGCGCGTCGACCGAGGCGTCGGGAAGGGGCATCCGCTCGGCCGTTCCCACGAAGGTCGGCACACCGTGCACGTTCTCCCGCAGGGCGGCGAGCATCTCGGGGTCGGGGTCGATGGCCACGACATCGGCGCCCGCTTCGACGATCGTGCGCGTGAGCTTGCCCGTGCCGGCGCCCACGTCGGCGGCGCGCAGGGCGCGACCCTCGGTGCGGACCGGCTCGAGGAGCCAGTCGACCGCCTCCCGGGGATAGTCGGGCCTTCCGGCCTCGTAGGCGCTCGCGGCGGCGCCGAACGACGTGGACATCTCCTCGCGGCTGGCCATGATCCGAGCCTATTCCGCTCGCGGCCGCTCGGGCCGGCGAGCGGACGTTCGCACCGTCTGCGGCGCGCCTGGCGGCGGGGCGCACGCGCCCGGGTGAGTCTGAAGGCGTGCCACTGGACTTCACCGCGATCGACTTCGAGACGGCGAACTCCAGCAACGCGTCGGCCTGCGCGGTGGGTCTCGTCCGCGTGCGGGACGGCGAGATCGTGGCGAAGACCGGCTGGCTGATCCAGCCGCCGCCGGGCCATGATCGGTTCTTCGAGCTGAACACGCGCATCCACGGCATCACCGCCGAGGATGTCGTGGGGGCCGCGACCTGGACCGCCCAGCTCGGCGCGATCTCGGGGTTCGCCGGCGACGACGTGCTCGTCGCCCACAACGCCGGCTTCGACATGGCCGTCATCAAGCGGGCGTGCGAGGCCACCGGCGACGACTGCCCGCCCTTCCGTTACGCCTGCAGCCTGCAGGTGGCCCGCAAGGTCTATCAGCTGGAGTCGTACCGCCTCCCCTTCGTCGCCGCCGAGGCAGGATTCGCCGAGTTCGCGCACCACAACGCGACCGCGGACGCCCTCGCGTGCGCACACGTCATGATCGACGCCGCCCGCCGGCTGGGCGCCGACGACATCGAGGCGCTCGCAGCGGGGGCCGCCGTGCGCGTCTCGCAGATCGCGGTCGCCGAGGCTCCCGCCGTCTCGTTCGCGATCGCCTGAGGCGACGGAAGAGCGGATGCCGCGGCCCGCCGCCGCGCGATGTCGGAGGCGCAGGGCATCCTGAGGCGATGGACCCGCTCATCGTCTCTGTGATCGCCGTCGCGATGCTGGCCGTCGGCGCGCTGGCGGGCTGGGCCGCGGGTCTCGCGCGGGGGGCCGCCCGCGCCGCCCGCGAACAGGCCGACCTGCGCGCGCGCCTGGCCGGCGCCGAGGCGACGCGGCACGGCGTGCAGGCGCAGCTGGAGCACCAGCAGCTTCTCTACCGCGAGCTCGCGAGCCAGTCACGACACGACCAGGCGTCCCGGGAAGAGCGCGAGCGCCGCGAGCAGACCGTGCTGCGCGCCCTCGCGCCGGTGCAGGAGACGCTCGCCGCGATGCAGACCAAGGTGGGCGATCTCGAGCGCGACCGCCACACCCAGTTCGGCACCCTGGCCGAGCAGCTGCGGCGGGCGCACGAGTCCGACGAGGCCCTGCGAGCGACGACCGAGTCGCTGGCCAGCGCCCTGCGCTCGGGCGCCACGCGCGGTGTCTGGGGCGAGACGCAGCTGCGTCGGGTGGTCGAGGCCGCAGGACTCACGCGGTACGTCGACTTCGACCTGCAGACCTCGATCGCGTCGGATGCCGGGGCCGGCCGCCCCGACATGGTGATCCGGCTTCCCGGCGACAAGGCGATCGCCGTCGACGCGAAGGTGCCGCTCGATGCCTACCTGGAGGCCAGCGCGATCCCGCTCACCGCCCAGGGCGCCGAGGGCGCGCGGCGGGAGGCGCTGCTCGACAAGCATGTGAAGGCGGTGCGCGCCCACATCGACGCCCTCGCGAAGAAGGCCTACTGGTCGGGCCTCGCCTCGAGCCCGGAGTTCGTGGTGTGCTTCGTCCCCAGCGAGTCGCTGCTCTCGGCGGCGCTCGAGAGGGATCCCTCGCTGCTCGACTACGCCTTCGGCAAGCGCGTCGCGCTCGCGTCCCCGGTCAATCTGTGGGCGGTCCTCAAGACCGTCGCCTTCACCTGGACGCAGCAGGACGTCTCGCGCGAGGCCCGCACGCTGTTCGACCTCGGCAACCAGTTGTACGAGCGCCTCGGCTCACTGGCGTCGCACGCCGACGACCTCCGTCGCGCGATCGAGCGCACGGTCGACAGCTACAACCGGTTCGCCGGGTCGCTCGAGTCGCGCGTGCTCGTCAGCGCCCGCCGGTTCCCGGGCATCGACGCGACGAAACTCGATGCGGTCGCTGCGCCGGCCACGATCGAGAAGACTCCGCGCCGGCTGACGGCGCCGGAGTTCCTCGACCAGACGCTCCTCACCGAGGATGCCGCGGCGACAGCAGACCTGGGCGAGCTGCGGGAGCGGATCGCCCCGGCGCGCGAATAGCGGCGCGACCGGCGCCGGCTCGCGGGCTCAGGCGCCGCCGGGAACGAAGCTCAGCAGAGCGATCACGGCGACGGACACGCCGACGAAGGCGCCGACCATCCACCACGCGCTGATCTCATGACCCTCGTCGCGACGGACGCGCAGCAGCACATCCGGACGCCGGGCCGGGTCCACCGCGTTGGCGACGACGGCGTGCGCGCCGGTCTGCGGCGACGAGCCGCCTACCTGTCCGGACATTGGAGACTCCCTCGCATCGGCAATACGTGCGTCGCCGTCGACCCGCGTCCGATTCTGCCAGAGTTCCGGCGGCCGAGTCGTCACGAATGAGTCACAACAGTCACACCCGCCCCACCTGTCACAGGGCTGATCCCGGAGAACTCAGAGCCACTTGGAGACGAGGTGCTCCGATGAGATGCGTCGCAACGTGCCCGAGGCGCCGCGCAGCACGACGCTCTCGGTGTAGACATAGCCGCCTTCGCGTCGCACGCCGGCGACCAGCTGGCCGTCGGTGACACCGGTCGCGACGAAGATCGTGTTGCTCCCCTTGACGAGATCATCGGCTTCGTACACGTGGCCGTCGAGCTTCAGCCCCGCGTCGACGCCCTTCTGCTTCTCGTCGTCGTCGCGCGGCCACAGGCGACCCTGGATGTGGCCGCCGAGCGCCTTGATCGCGCACGCGGTGACGATCCCCTCGGGGCTGCCGCCGACACCGACGCACATGTCGGTGCGGGCGTTGTGCCGCGCGGCGTTGATGCCTCCGGCGACGTCGCCGTCGCTCATGAGTCGCGTCCCGGCGCCTGCTTCGCGGATCTGCTCGATCAGCTCCTCGTGGCGCGGGCGGTGAAGCACCGACACGACGATCTCGTCGACGGGCTTGCCGAGCGACTTCGCGAGCAGGCGGATGTTCTCCCCGATCGGGAGGCGGATGTCGACGACGCCGACGCCGGCCGGGCCGGTCACGAGCTTGTCCATGTAGAAGACGGTGGACGCATCGAGCATGGTGCCGTGATCGGAGACGGCGATGACCGAGAGCGCGTTGTTGCGGCCGGCGGCCGTCAGCGACGTGCCGTCGATCGGGTCGACCGCGACGTCGCATTGGGGGCCGCGTCCGTTCCCGACCTTCTCGCCGTTGAAGAGCATCGGCGCCTCGTCCTTCTCGCCCTCGCCGATCACGATCGTCCCGTCGAAGTTCACGGTGGTGAAGAAGGCGCGCATCGCGTCGACCGCAGCGCCGTCGGCATCCTCCTTCGCCCCGCGGCCGATGAACGGCACGGCGCGGATGGACGCCGCCTCGGTCGCGCGAACGAGCTCCAGCGCGAGGTTCCGGTCGGGGTGCAGGGGACTCATGTCCGCGGTCAGACTCACCATGGCGCCAGCCTAGCCAGAGCCCCCGTGATCGCCCCGGAGTTTCCGCCTCGCCAGCGTGAAGGAATCGACTTTCTTTCCCCAGTGGCAGAACCTCCCGGCACAGCCCGCTGCGAGCTGCGCTGAGGCATCCTGCTCGCCGGCAGCCCTTCGGTAGAGTTCTCGTGAAGCCCGTCACGACCTAGGAGCACTCATGCCCGTCGCCACCCCAGAGCAGTACGCCGACATGCTGGACCGCGCGAAGTCCGGTGGGTTCGCGTACCCCGCCATCAACGCCGCGAGCTCGCAGTCGGTGAACGCCGTCCTCCAGGGTCTGACCGAAGCCGGTTCCGACGGCATCATCCAGGTCACCACGGGCGGCGCGGACTACTTCGCCGGCCACACCGTCAAGGCCCGCGCGACCGGCGCACTCGCCTTCGCCGCCTACGTCCACGAGGTCGCGAAGAGCTACCCCATCACGGTCGCCCTCCACACCGACCACTGCCCGAAGCCGGCGCTCGAGGACTTCGTCCTCCCGCTGATCAAGGCCTCGGAGCAGGCTGTCGCCGACGGCGGCAACCCGATCTTCCAGTCCCACATGTGGGACGGCTCGGCCGTTCCGCTCGACGAGAACATCGCCATCGCCAAGGACCTCCTCCCCCGCCTCAAGGCGATCAACGCGATCCTCGAGGTCGAGATCGGCGTCGTCGGCGGCGAAGAGGACGGCGTGCAGCACGAGGGCTCGAACGAGGCTCTCTACACGACCACGGCCGACGTCACCCAGGTCGTCGAAGCCCTCGGCCTCGGCGACCAGGGCCGCTGGATCGCCGCCCTCACCTTCGGGAACGTGCACGGCGTCTACAAGCCGGGCAACGTCAAGCTCCGTCCGGAGCTCCTGGGCGAGATCCAGGAGGGCATCGCCGCGAAGTTCGGCACCGGCCCCAAGCCGCTCGACCTCGTCTTCCACGGCGGCAGCGGCTCGACCGACGCAGAGATCGCCGAGGCGGTCGCGAACGGCGTCGTGAAGATGAACATCGACACCGATACCCAGTACGCCTTCACGCGCTCGGTCGCCGGCTTCATGTTCGCCAACTACGACGGCGTGCTGAAGGTCGACGGCGAGGTCGGCAACAAGAAGGCCTACGACCCGCGCGCATGGGGCAAGGTCGCCGAGTCGGCGATGGCCGCCCGCGTCGCCGAGGCCACGAAGCAGCTCGGCTCGGCGGGCAAGAGCCTCGCGGCCTGAGCCACAGGTCCGGGCACTGAGCCCGATCGACGTCCGGATGCCCCGGCGCCTGCCCTCCGGGGCGGCGCGCCGGGGCATCCGTCGTCCGACGCTCGAACGGCGGGATCGGTCAGCGAACGGTTCCCACGAGGGCATCCCAGACGGCGGGGTCGTTCATGATCGGCACGAGGATGAGCATCGCGGCGACGAAGGTGAACACGATGCCGCCGACCAGCGGGATCCACCAGGAGAGGCGCCCGCGACGCAGGTTTACCCACGCGAGCAGCGCCGTGAGCAGCCAGCCGAAGGCGAGCACGAGCGCTGCAGCGATGCCCCAGGGCCGGCCGCCAGAGGGATCCGAGAGCTCGACGTCGAGGCCGAGGATCTCGAACATCGTGTCGGTGTAGGCGACGTAGTCCACCATGGCGGGAAACGCCGAGATCACGTTCACCAGGCCGTACGCCAGGAGCGCGAACGTCACGATGCGGTCGATGGCGCGCGAGCGCTGGGGCCGGGCGGAGGCATCCGGCGTCGCAGGCGCTGCGCCGAGCGGCGGAGCCACGGCGGTGGGAGCCACGGCGGGCGCTTCCGCGGGCGACGCCTGGCCGGTCTCGAGTGCCCAGGTGACATCGGGCTGGCGGATGCGCGCCTGCTGCTCCTCGGGCGACGCGTATTCGCCGTACTGGGGGCGGGGGCGCGGGTCCGGCGACGCGTTCGGGCTGGGGGTGGCCGCCTCGGTCATGCGCTGGTCCGTCCGCCCAGGGCGCGCTCGTCGCGCTTGCCCGAGGCATCCTGTCGCAGTTCCTTGGGGAGGGAGAAGATCAGGTCCTCCTCGGCGGTGCGCACCTCTTGGACGGTGCCGTAGCCGGCCGACGCCAGGTCTTCGAGCACCTGCTGCACGAGCACATCCGGCACCGACGCGCCGCTGGTCACGCCGACGGTCTCGACGCCCTCGAGCCAGGACTGCTCGACCTCGTCGGCGTAGTCCACGCGGTACGCGGCCTTCGCGCCGTACTCCAGCGCCACCTCGACGAGGCGCACGCTGTTGGAGGAGTTGGCCGAACCGACGACGATGACGAGGTCGGCGTCCTTGGCGACCTTCTTGATGGCGACCTGGCGGTTCTGGGTGGCGTAGCAGATGTCGTCCGAAGGCGGGTCCTGCAGCTGCGGGAACCGCTCGCGCAGCCGGCGGACCGTCTCCATGGTCTCGTCGACGGAGAGCGTGGTCTGCGAGAGCCACACGACCTTGGAAGGGTCCTTCACCTCGATGGTGTCGGCATGCGCCGGCGAGTTGACGATCGTCACGTGATCGGGCGCCTCGCCCGCGGTCCCCTCGACCTCCTCATGGCCTTCGTGGCCGATGAGAAGGATCTCGAAGTCGTCGCGAGCGAATCGCACGGCCTCGCGGTGCACCTTCGTGACGAGGGGGCAGGTGGCGTCGATGGCCTGGAGCCGCCGATCGGATGCCGCGGACACGACCGCGGGCGACACTCCGTGCGCACTGAAGACGACGTGGGCGCCCTCGGGAACCTCGTCGACCTCCTCCACGAAGATCGCGCCCTTCTGCTCGAGCTCGGTCACGACGTGGATGTTGTGGACGATCTGCTTGCGGACGTACACGGGAGCGCCGAAGCGCTCGAGGGCCTTCTCGACGGCGATCACCGCACGGTCGACGCCGGCGCAGTAGCCGCGGGGGGAGGCCAGCAGCACCCGCTTCTGTCCTTGGACGGGGATATCCTGGAGGCGTTCGCGCCGCCGCGGTACGCGGGGAACGGGCATGCTCACAGGGGTTCTGCCCACGGTGCTGGTGCTCACACGTCGATTCTACGTGCGGCCCCTGGGCAGGGGCCGAGCGCCGACGCCCGAGCGCACGAGAGGACCGCATGACGACCTTCCAGGCCGAGCCCGTCGCGGGCGAGCCGCCGCCCGCCGATTCCGTTCGCCCGAAGGACTCCACCCCGCAGGCCCCGACCTCGGTCAGCCGGCTCAACGAGACGATCAGAGGGTTCATCTCGACGTGGGGCTCGGTGTGGGTCGAAGGCGAGATCACGGCGTGGAACCTGCGCGGCGGCAACGTCTTCGGCCGTCTGAAAGACCTCGTCACCGATGCCACGATCTCGTTCCGCATCTGGTCGTCGACGCGCGAGCGACTGCCCGCCGACCTCAAGGTCGGAGACCACGTGATCGCCGCCGTGAAGGCGGACTACTTCGTCAAGAGCGGCGACTTCGGCTTCGGCGTGTCGTCGATGCGCCACGTCGGACTCGGCGATCAGCTGGAGCGCCTGGAGCGGCTCCGGGTGCAGCTGCGGGCCGAGGGGCTCTTCGATCCGTCGCGCAAGAAGCCGCTCCCCTTCCTGCCCCAGGTCATCGGCCTCATCACCGGCGAGAACTCCGATGCCGAGAAGGACGTGCACCGCAACGCCGAACTGCGCTGGCCGCAGGTGAGGTTCCGCACGAAGTACGCGGCCGTGCAGGGTGACCGCTGCGTTCCCGAGACGATCGCTGCCCTGAAGGCCCTCGACGCGGCCCCCGAGGTCGACGTGATCGTGATCGCGCGCGGCGGCGGCGACCCCCAGACGCTCCTGGGGTTCAGCGACGAGCGCCTGGTGCGCGCCGTGGCGGCGGCATCCACTCCGATCGTGAGCGCGATCGGCCACGAGAACGACCGTCCGCTGCTCGACGACGTGGCCGATCTGCGGGCCTCCACGCCGACCGATGCGGCCAAGCGGGTGGTTCCGGATGTCGCGGAGCAGCGTGCGCTGGTCGCGCAGCTCCGGTCGCGGCTCACCTCGCGCCTCACCCACCGCATCACCCACGACATCGCGCAGCTCGAGCAGCTGCGCTCACGCCCGGCGCTGCGCAGCCCCGAGTCGATGATCGACTCGCGCGCCCAGGACATCGAACTCCTGGCCTCCCGAGGCCGCGATCGGGTCGACCGCGCGCTCGAGACCCAGTCGCGTCGCACCGCCGAGCTGCGCGCGACCCTGCGGGCCCTCTCCCCCGCCTCGACGCTCGCCCGCGGCTACGCGATCGCCCACCTGGCCGACGGCACCATCGTGCGCGACGCCGCCCAGGCGCCGGCATCCACCGCGGTGCTGGTGACGGTCGAGCGGGGCTCGTTCGCGGTGCGTTCCGAGGGCGAGATCGCCGAGAGCGGGGTCGGTCCGGCGGCCGCCCCGCCCGCAGGCGACGCCCAGCCGCCGAACTAGGATGGAAGCATGACCGAGCCGACCGGAGCACCGTCCGACGTCGCCGAGCTGTCGTTCGAGCAGGCGCGGGACGAGCTCGTGCGCGTCGTCTCCGAACTCGAGCAGGGCGCGCCGACGCTCGAGCACTCGCTCGCTCTCTGGGAGCGCGGCGAAGCCCTCGCCGCGCGCTGCGACGAGTGGCTCCTCGGCGCCAAACGGCGCCTCGAGGCCGCGCGCTCCACGGCCGAACGCTCGGCGGAGGGCGCGTGATGGCACGCTCCCCGCGAATCGTGGCGGAGCTCGGGCGCCCCGAGACCCCCGGTGAGACCGCGTCCCGCAAGGCGGAGTCCTCCCGGGTCCACCGCGAGAGCCAGAACACCCGCAACCTCGTGGCGGCGCTCATCGTGACCGTCCTGGTCGTGGTCGTCATCATCTTCGCCGTTCCCCGCGGAACGCCGCCCGAGCGGGCGCCCATCGACGTGGCCGCCGTCGCCGAGAGTGTTTCGACCGCCGAAGGCCGCACCGTCATCGTCCCCGATGCCCCGGCGGACTGGCGCGTCAACGTCGCCAGCGTCGAGGGTGACGCTCCCCGGGCGTGGACGGTCGTCTACGCCCCCGAGTCCGGATTCCTCCGCGTGGCACAGGGCTTCGACGCCGACCCCGCGTGGGCGGCCCGGATGCTCTCCGGCGCCCGCGTCGACGGCACCGTGACGATCGACGGCATCACGTGGGACCGGTACGACATCGCGGATCCTGCTCGCGCCGGCAACGTCTCCGTGGCCCTCGCCACCGAGGCGGGACCCGACACCGTCCTGATCTACGGCAAGGCCGACACCGCGACACTCGAGCAGGCGGCGTCCGCCGTCGCGACCGAGGTCGCCGAACTGCGCGAGGAGTCCGAGTGACCGAGGAGCCGATGCCCCGCAAGGTGTGGCAGGAGATGCAGCGGGGCAATGCCCGGTTCGTCGCGGGAGAGCCGCGCCATCCCCGCCAGGACGTCGAGCGGCGTCACGACCTGGCGGCGGGTCAGCGCCCGCGTGCCGCGCTCTTCGGATGCTCCGACTCGCGGCTCGCCGCCGAGATCATCTTCGACAAGGGACTCGGAGACCTCTTCGTCGTGCGCAACGCCGGCCAGGTCATCTCGGACTCGGTGATCGGCAGCCTCGAGTACGCCGTCGCCGTCCTCGGCGTTCCGCTCATCGTCGTCCTCGGCCACGATGAGTGCGGCGCGGTCAGCGCGGCCATCGAGAGCACCCGAGCGGATGCCCCGTCCCTCCCGCCGCACATCTGGCGCCAGATCGCGCCGATCGTGCCCGCGGTGCGCCGGGTCATCCGTCAGGGCACGGTCGACGGCGTTCCGCCCGAGACGATCGACGCCGAGCATGTCGGCCGCGAGCACCTGCGCGACACCGTCGGCGAGCTCCTGCACTCGTCCGAGCTGATCAGCGACGCCGTGGCCGCCGGCCGGCTGGCCATCGTCGGCGCGAACTACCGCCTCTCCGAGGGCGCCGCCGTGCCGGACGTCCTGGTCGGCGACGTCTCCGACGACTCCTGACACTGCTCCCACACACACTCGCCACCAACGGAGGAACGACGAAGTGACCGACACCGACTACCGCATCGAGCACGACACCATGGGTGAGGTGCGCGTCCCGAAGGATGCGCTGTACGCCGCGCAGACCCAGCGCGCCGTCGAGAACTTCCCCATCTCGGGCGACCCGCTCGAGCCGGCTCAGATCGTGGCGCTCGCGCGCATCAAGAAGGCCGCCGCGCTGGCGAACAAAGAGCTCGGCACGCTCGACGGCGCGATCGCCGACGCCATCGCCCGCTCCGCCGACCGGATCATCGCCGGCGAGTTCGCCGACCAGTTCCCGATCGACGTCTACCAGACGGGCAGCGGCACCTCGTCGAACATGAACATGAACGAGGTGCTCGCGACGCTCGCAACGCGCGACCTCGGGTCGCCGGTTCACCCGAACGACCACGTCAACGCCTCGCAGTCCTCGAACGACGTGTTCCCGACCTCGGTGCACATCGCCGTCACTCAGGAGCTCATCGACGACCTCATCCCCGCTCTCGACCACCTCGCCGTCGCGCTCGAGGCCAAGGCCGAGGAGTGGAAGAGCGTCGTCAAGTCGGGCCGGACGCACCTCATGGATGCCACGCCCGTCACGCTCGGCCAGGAGTTCGGCGGCTACGCGCGCCAGATGCGCCTGGGCATCGAGCGCGTGCAGGCGGTGCTCCCCCGCGTCGCCGAGGTGCCGCTGGGCGGTACGGCGGTCGGCACCGGCATCAACACCCCGCTCGGCTTCCCGCAGAAGGTGCTCGAGCTCATCGTCGCCGACACCGAGCTGCCGATCACCGAGGCGAAGGACCACTTCGAGGCCCAGGCCAACCGCGACGGGCTGGTCGAGGCATCCGGCGCGCTCCGTACGATCGCGGTGTCGCTCACGAAGATCAACAACGACATCCGCTGGATGGGCTCCGGCCCCAACACCGGTCTCGGCGAGCTGCACATCCCCGATCTGCAGCCGGGGTCCTCGATCATGCCCGGCAAGGTCAACCCCGTCGTGCCCGAGGCCACGCTCATGGTGTGCGCGCGGGTCATCGGCAACGACGCGACGATCGCGTGGGCCGGCGCCTCGGGCTCGTTCGAGCTGAACGTCGCGATCCCCGTCATGGGGTCCGCGCTGCTCGAGTCGATCGAGCTGCTCGCCAACGCCTCGCGCCTCCTCGCCGACAAGACCATCGACGGACTCCAGGCGAACATCGAGCGCACGTCGGCGCTCGCGGGCATGTCGCCGTCGATCGTCACCCCGCTGAACAAGCTCATCGGCTACGAGGCGGCGGCCAAGATCGCCAAGCACTCGGTCGCCAAGGGCATCACGGTTCGCGAGGCCGTCATCGACCTCGGGTACGTCGAGCGCGGTGAGCTGACGATCGAGCAGCTCGACGAGAAGCTCGACCTGCTTTCGATGACTCACCCGGGCTGATCGCCGACCCTGTGCCGCCGACGACGACGGAGGGCGATAATCAAGGGGTGACCCGCTCGTCGTCCCGGCCGATCCCGGCTCGCGTCAGGATCCTGGCAGCGATCCTCGCTGTGGCGTGCGTGGGCCTGGCCATCGTGGGGAGCGTCACGTTCGTCGTGCAGCGCGAGCGGGTGATCGCCGAGATCGACCACCGGCTCGACGCGCAGGTCGAAGGCCTGCTCACCGTGGCGAAGCCCGACGAGACCCCGGGCGCCGACGACGGCGCGACGACGGCGACGACGGTCCTCGACATCTCGGAGTACGACTCGGTCGAGGACTACCTCCACGACGCAGTGGCGCGGCTCGTGCCGGCCCGGAACGAGGCATCCGTCGCGATCGTGGACGGTGCTGCGCGGTACAAGCCCGCCACTCTCTCGGGCTTCGACATCTCGGACGACGCGGACTTCATCGAACGGGCCGTCGCCGAGACCTCGACCGGCAAGACGAAGATCGGCACCGCGGTGACCGACGAGGGCTCGCTGCGGTACATCGCGATCCCCATCGCCATGGAGGGCGACCCGCAGGCCGGTGTGTACGTGAGGGCGGTGAACCTCGGCGCCGAGCTCGAGGCGGTGTCCGCCGCGATGGCGACCTACGTCATCGCGGCGATCGCCGTCCTCGTCGCGATCGGCATCGTCGGCTGGTTCGTGACGGGCCGGCTCCTCTCTCCCCTGCGTCATATGCGGGAGACCGCCGATTCCATCTCGATCTCCGACCTGTCACCGCGGCTCCCTGAACAGGGCAACGACGACATCTCCGATCTCTCCCGCACCATGAACTCCATGCTCGACCGGCTCGAGGGGTCGGTGGACGTTCAGCGACAGCTTCTCGACGACGTCCGGCACGAGCTGAAGACCCCGATCACGATCGTGCGCGGCCACCTCGAGCTGATGGACCCCGACGATGCGGGCGACGCGGCATCCGCTCGCGAGATCGGCATCGCGGAGCTGGACCGCCTGGCGCGCCTGGTGGAGGACATCGACCAGCTGGCCGCCGCGGAGGGCGACTCGTACCTCATGAGCGAAGTCGACCTCGGCGCGCTGACCGCACGCGTGGGCGAACTCGTCGCGGTGATACCGGGCCACGCCTGGCGGGTCGAGGCGCTCGCAGACGGTGTCGTGCAGGGCGACCAGGACCGCCTCCTGCAGGCCTGGCTGCAGCTCGCCGACAACGCCGCGAAGTACACGCCCCCGGGCTCGCCCATCGAGATCGGCAGCTCGCTGGCACCCGACGGCGCACGCCTGTGGGTGCGCGACCACGGGCCGGGAATCCCGCCCGCCGCCCGCCACCGCATCTTCCGCCGCTTCGATCGCGCCCAGGGCAAGCGCGTCGTCGGCGGCTCCGGGCTGGGCCTGGCCATCGTCGACGCGATCACCAAGGGGCACGGCGGCAGCTGCACCGTGGCCGACACCGAGGGCGGCGGCGCGACGTTCACGATCCACCTCCCGCCCACCGCCGCCCAGCTCCCGGCACCCGTTCGGGTCGGCGACGTGCTGCAGCGGGAGGCGACAGCATGACCAGGATCCTCATCGTCGAGGACGAGCCGCGCATCGCGTCGTTCGTCAGCCGCGGCCTGGTGGCCGCGGGATACGAGACCATCCTCGTCGAGGACGGCGCCGAGGCGCTGGCGGTGGCGCTGCGCGGCGATGCCGACCTCGTGCTGCTCGACGTCGGCCTCCCGACCATGGACGGGTTCGAAGTCCTGCGCGAGCTGAGGTCACGCGGGTCGGTGATCCCCGTCATCATGCTGACCGCGCGTTCGAGCACGCGAGACACGGTGGAAGGGCTCGACGCCGGCGCCAACGACTACGTGCCCAAGCCGTTCACGTTCGAAGAGCTCCTCGCCCGCGTGCGCTCCCGGCTGCGCGAGACCGTTCCGCAGCTCGGGGTGGCTGTCTCGCACGGCGATGTGGTGCTCGACATCCTCGCCCGGCGTGCCAGCGTGGGCGGGCGCGACATCGACCTATCCGCGCGCGAGTTCGCCCTCGCCGAGCAGTTCCTGCGCAATCCCGGCCGGGTCCTCAGCCGGGAGCTGCTCCTCAGCCGCGTCTGGGGGCTGGACTTCGACCCCGGATCCAACGTGGTGGACGTGTACGTGCGGTACCTCCGGGGCAAGCTCGGTCCCGACCACATCGTCACGGTGCGAGGAGCCGGCTACCGCTGGGAGTGACTCCGCCCACGAAGAAGCCCCCGGCGCTGGGGGACGCCGGGGGCTGGGAAGGGCCGGATTGGGGGATCCGACCGGTTACCGATCGCGTCTGTCTGGGGAAACGCGCGATCGGTCTTTCTTCTCGCCGGCTCCGGGCTTCTCTGACCGGTGCTCGGCGTTCGCACCCGCGTGTGCGGGGCGCTGTGTCGGGGAGTTGCCGGCATTCGCCGGCTTCTCCGCCGTGCCTGTGGGGGCAGCGGGCGCTGCCGGTGCGGGTTCGACCGCGAGCTGCTCCGTGCCGACGGACTCCTGGCCGTGATCGGCGCCGCTGCGCGTACGGTCCGCGTCGCGGCGGTCGGAACGGCGGTCGGAATCGCCACGGTCCGAGTCACCTCGGTCGGAGTCGGAATCGGTGGTCAGCTCGCTGCTGCCGTCGCCGCCCTGCCAGTCGTCGAGCACCGAGCCGTGGGTGCGCTCGAGCTTCGCGATCCACGCGTCGATCCGAGCCTGCGACCAGCCGACCGTGGCGGCCCATTCCCGGGCCGAGTCCCAGGATCCGGAAGCCTTCGCCGCCGCAACTGCTTCTGCTTGGCTCGGGATGACCGGCGAGCCGCCATGCGGCTCCGCGACGGGTTGCGCAACCGGGGGCGCGATGACGACGGGGTCAGGAGCGGGAACGATCTCGGCCACCGGCGTGACGGGGAGAGTGCGGGTCTCTTCCGCGGCCGGCGGCACCGGAGCGACGTCATCCGGCGCCTCGCCGCCGTTCGCCGCGGAGGCTCCTCCCGAGGAGGGAACGACCACGCGAGCCGCGTGCACCGTCGAGCCTTGGGTGTCGGAGAGCGCCATCGAGTTGGTCAGCGCGACCGCGCAGATGACCGCAACGCTCGCCGCGACCGTGGACATGCCACCGATCGCAAGTCGCGTCCGACCTTCCACGCCTGCACCTTCCGTCCCCGATACCGAAATGCACCTCCTCCATCGTCGCAGACCACGTGCCCCGCTCGGCACGATGGGAATGAGACTCTTCTCATCCTGGAAAGCCATTTCCTCACGCGAACACGGCAACGAGGCCGGGATGCGGCATCCCGGCCTCGCAGCGCGGATCAGGCCAGTTCGCCCGCTTCGAGCAGCTCGGTGACGAGCGCGGCGATGGCCGAGCGCTCGGACCGCACGAGGGTGACATGGCCGAAGAGGCCGTGCCCCTTGAGTGTCTCGATGACGGACGCGACACCGTCGTGGCGGCCGACCCGGAGGTTGTCGCGCTGACCGACGTCGTGCGTGAGCACGACCCGGGAGTTCTGGCCGATGCGACTGAGCACCGTCAGCAGCACGTTGCGCTCGAGCGACTGCGCCTCGTCGACGATCACGAACGCGTCGTGGAGCGACCGGCCGCGGATGTGCGTCAGCGGGAGCACTTCGAGCAGACCGCGCTCGATCACCTCTTCGACGACGTTCGACGAGACGACGGAACCGAGGGTGTCGAAGACCGCCTGTCCCCACGGGTTCATCTTCTCCTGCGCGTCGCCGGGCAGGTAGCCGAGCTCCTGGCCGCCCACCGCGAACAACGGTCGGAAGACGATGATCTTGCGCTGCTGCTGGCGCTCGAGCACGGCCTCCAGGGCGGCGCACAGCGCGAGCGCCGACTTGCCGGTGCCCGCCCGGCCGCCGAGCGACACGATGCCCACCTCGGGGTCGGTCAGCAGGTCGATGGCGATCCGCTGCTCCGCCGACCGGCCGTGCAGCCCGAACACCTCACGGTCACCGCGCACGAGCTTGTACGCGCCGTCTCCGGTGACGCGTCCGAGGGCAGAGCCTCGTTCGGAGTGGATGATGAGACCGGTGTTGATGGGAAGCCCCCGCACGTCGTCGCTCGAGGCGACTTCGCTCTCGTACAGGTCGCTGATGTCGTCGCCCGACACGTCGATCGCGGCGATCCCGGTCCAGCCCGAGTCGACGGCCTGCTCGGCGAGGTACTCCTCGGCTGTGACGCCGAGCGATGCGGCCTTCACGCGCATCGGCAGGTCCTTGGAGACCACCGTGACGGACTGGCCCTCCTGCGCCAGGTTCATCGCGACCGCCAGGATGCGGCTGTCGTTGTCGCCGAGTCGCATGCCCGCGGGGAGCACGCCGGCGTCGGTGTTCGTGAGCTCCACGCGGAGGGTTCCGCCCTCGCCGACGGGGACCGGGAAGTCGAGGCGCCCGTGCTCGACGCGCAGCTCGTCGAGGTGCCGCAGCGCCTGGCGGGCGAAGTAGCCGATCTCGGGGTCGTGCCGCTTGCCTTCGAGCTCGGTGATCACCACGACGGGGATCACGACGTTGTGCTCGGCGAAGCGGAAGAACGCCCGCGGATCGCTCAGCAGCACCGACGTGTCGAGCACGTATGTGCGGAGATCCTGGTCGAGGTCCTCCTGCTGCTCGAAGTGCTGACCGTGCTGCTTGTGTGGTGCTCGTGTGGTCACAACCCACTCCCGCCCCGGGTGGGAAACCCGGCAGTCACGAGTCGACCAGAGGTCACGAGTCGTGGTCCAAGCGGCCGACCCGAACGGGCACCTTGCCCGATGTGATGAACGTACGACCGACCTGCGACAGACACGCGGCCGACACGCTGTGCGACGGTTACGACGGGGTTAATTCCGGATGCCGCGGACTCACCACACCCGCGACGACGAGAACGCCGCGAGCGCGTCGCCGAACAGACGCAGGGTGTCGCCCCCGGTGCCGACGTGCGGGGAGATGCGAACGAGGCCGGAGCGCACCGTCACGGTGAGCCCGTGATTGGCCAGCGAGGCCGCCAGCGGAGCGGCATCCTGCGGCGCGGGAGCGAGGGTGACGATCCCGCCGCGCTGCGCGGGATCGCGCGGGGTGATGACGGGCACCTCGTAGCGATCCGCGAAGAACATCACGTCGCGCGTGCGCTCCGACAGTTCGGCATCGACCGTGGCGACCCCGACGTCGGCGAGCTCCTGGAGCGCCGTCGCCAGCCGCGCCGCGGCGAGCGTGTCGATGCCGCTCACGGTGAAGGCCTGGGCCGAAGCAGACGGCAGCGGGACGAGGTCGAGCGGCAGATCGCCGTCTGTGCCGGCGAACCCCGACAGCACCGGAGCGATCCGTTCGAGGGCGCGCTCGCCGAACCACGCGAACCCGGTCCCGCGGCCTGCCCGCAGCCACTTGTAGCCGTTGGAGCAGACCACATCGGCCGCACCGTAATCCACGTCGACGGCGCCGAAGCCCTGGATGGCATCGACGATGAGCAGCCGGTCGCCGATCACGTCGCGCAGGCCCGCCAGGTCGGCGCGGTACCCGGTGCGGAAGTCGACCAGGCTCACCGCGACGGCGCGGGTGTCGTCGGTCAGCGCCTCGCGCACGACATCGGGAGTGATGAAGCCGTCATCGGGCTCGAGCCACTGCAGCTGGACGGAGCCCAACGCATCGGCGGCACGCGTGGCGGCGACCGTCAGGCTCGGGAATTCGCCGCGGCCGAGCATGAGCCCGCCGGCGAGTCCGTAGATGGCCTGCATGAGCCCGTACGTCGTCGAGGGCTGCAGGACCACCTGCGAGGCATCCGTCCGCAGCAGCGACGCGACGAGCTCGCGCGCCTCGCGCGCGTGATCGTTCACGAGGTCGATGCTGGTGCGCCGCCCCGAGCCCAGAAGCTCGGTGTCGGCCTGCGCTTCCGCGCGCACGGCAGGCGAGAGCGGTCCGAACGCAGCCCAGTCCAGATACCCCGGCTCCCCATCGAACGACGCCAGATATGAATCCAGATCCGTCACCGTGCCATTGTGGCACGGTGCGACCCCAGGCGGGGTGCCGCCCGGAAGCGCGCGCTCAGCTGCCGAAGCGCCGGTCTCGCGTCGCGAAGGCGCGGATCGCGCGCAGGAAGTCCACCTCGCGCAGATCGGGCCCGAGCGCCTCGACGAAGTAGAACTCGCTGTGGGCGCTCTGCCACAGCAGGAAGTCACTGATCCGCTGCTCCCCCGACGTGCGGATGACGAGGTCGGGGTCGGGCTGCCCGCCGGTGTACAGGTGCTCGCCGACCTGCTCGGGTGTGAGGCTGGCGGCGAGCTCCTCGAGCGAGCCGCCCTCCTCGTCGTGCTTGGCGATGATGCTGCGGACGGCGTCGACGATCTCGCCGCGGCCGCCGTAGCCGACCGCGAGGTTCACGTGCAGCCCGCTGTTGTTCCGGGTGCGCTCCTCCGCCTCGGCGAGCACGCGCGCCAGATCGGGCGGGAGCAGGTCCGCCCGGCCGACGTGCTTCACGCGCCAGTCCCGCTCGAGGGAGAGCTCGTGGGCGAGCTCGGCGATGATCTCGATGAGATCGGAGAGCTCCTGGGTGTCGCGCTTGCGCAGGTTGTCGGTCGAGAGCAGATAGAGCGACACCACGCCGACGCCGACGTCGTCGCACCAGCCGAGGAACTCGTGCATCTTCGCCGCCCCTGCGCGATGGCCGTGGGCGGCGGAGTCGAAGCCCAGCTGCTTGGCCCAGCGCCGGTTGCCGTCGATCATCATGGCGACATGGCGAGGCACTGCGTCCGGCTCCAGCTGACGGCGCAGACGGTTGATGTAGAGCCGGTAGAGGGGTCCCCTGCCCTCGTTCGACCAAGCGCGCGCCACACGCCTACGCTACCCTCCCGCCGACCGCCTCCCTAGCGTGGCACTCAGTACCACCGCCGGCGGGACTGGGCATGTAACGCTTCGGGCATGCCCTGCGGCCTAGTCTGGGGGGCATGAGCCGTCGCAGCAGACTCCCCCGCGCACCAGAGGTCCCCGAGCTGCCGTTGATGGATGCCGCGGACGTCGATGCGGCCACTCCCGAGCTGAAGCCCAGCTGGCGCGGCTGGATCCACGCCGTGACGTTCCCCGTGGCGATCGTCGCGGGCATCGTGCTGATCGGCGTGGCCCAGGGACCGGCCGCCAAGTGGGCGTGCGCCGTGTTCATGGTCACGTCGGTGGTGATGTTCGGCAACTCCGCGCTCTATCACCGTTTCAACTGGGGCCCCAAGACCAAGGCGGTGCTCAAGCGGATCGACCACGCGAACATCCTGCTGCTGATCGCCGGCACGTACACGCCGATCGCGGTTCTCGCTCTCGCGCCGCAGCAGGGCGCGATCCTGCTCGTGGTGGTGTGGTCGGGCGCCGTGGTCGGCATCCTGTTCCGGGTCTTCTGGATCAACGCGCCGCGCTGGCTCTACGTGGCCCTCTACCTCGCGCTCGGCTGGGCGGCCGTGATGTACCTGCCCGACCTCCTGCGCGCGAACGCGGTGATGATGATCCTCGTCGCCGTCGGTGGCCTGCTCTACACCGGCGGAGCGATCGTCTACGCGATGAAGCGTCCGAACCCGTGGCCCGGGCACTTCGGCTTCCACGAGATCTTCCACGTCTGCACCGTGCTGGCGTTCCTGTGCCACTGGGCCGCGTGCCTGCTCATCGCGATCGACCCGCTGTCCCCATCGCTCGGCCTCTCCGGCTGACCCGGGCTGCGGCATCCGCTCCCTTCAGAAGGCGAGGATGCCGGGCTCAGCCCCGCGGGCGGTCGTCGGGCTCGCCGGCGTCGATGTCCTCGTCGTCGGTCTCGGTCGCCGCGACGGCGCGGGCCGCCTGCTCCTCGGCGTCGAGCTCCTCGTTGATGTCGGCGCGGACCCGTCCGCGGCGGATCCGTCGCATCATGTCCCACACCAGCAGGATCACCGCGAGGGCGACGAAGGCGATCGCCAGGAAGCCGACGACACCCGGCGTCACCAGGTCGGGATCGACCATGGACGGCGTCGGAGTGGGAGTCGCAGCCGCGGCGCGCGCGAGAGCGTCCAGCGCATCGTGCATGGGTGTCCTCGTTCTGCCCCGTCGCGGGGCCGTCCGGGTGGCGACGGCGGCGCTCGAGAGCGCATAGCCTGGAATCTCCAGCCTAATCTTCCGACGGACCGGCGATGACGACACAGGACATGCTCGACGAGCGATACGGGCGCGTGCGCTCCCCGCGCCGACGCTGGACGATCGGCATCGCGATCGCGGTCGCCGCCCTGATCGTCGCGCTGTTCGCCTGGTTCGCGGTGTCGGACTCGCTCGACGCCGTCGACGCCGACACGACCGGCTTCGAAGTCGTCGACGGGCACTCGGTGACGCTCAGCTTCCAGGTGTCCGCCCCGCCCGGGAGATCGATCGCGTGCGCCATCGAAGCCCAGGACGAAGAGCACGGCGTGGTGGGCTGGCGCGTCGTCGAGTACGCCGCATCCGACCTCCCCGCCCAGGCTTTCCGCGAGGAGATCCCCACGGTCGCCGCGGCCACGACGGGTTTTGTCAACTCCTGCTGGGTGACGTAGTCTGGCTCGACTGCAGTCGAGAGACGCCCTGGCCGTGAGCCGGGGCGTTTGACATATCGACCGTCCCCCGCAGACCGAAGGAGTCAGACGTGTCCAGCGATGCCCCTGTGACGTTCCTCACGCAGGATGCCTACGACCGGCTCGCCGGCGAACTCGAGCAGCTCTCCACCACCGGACGCGAAGAGATCGCGAAGAAGATCGAAGCGGCGCGCGAAGAGGGCGACCTCAAGGAGAACGGCGGCTATCACGCGGCCAAGGACGAGCAGGGCAAGCAGGAGGCGCGCATCCGCACCCTGCAGCACCTGCTGAAGACCGCCACCGTCAGCGAGGCGCCCCAGAGCACCGGCGTCGTCGAGCCCGGCACCGTCGTGACCGCGCTCGTCGCCGGCGGCGAAGAGGTCTTCCTGCTCGGCAATCGCGAGATCGCGGTCGGCTCCGAGCTCGATGTCTACAGCGAGGCCTCTCCCCTGGGCGTCGCCATCCTCGGCCGCAAGGAGGGCGAGAAGACGTCGTACACCGCCCCGAACGGCCGCGAGATCGCCGTCGAGATCGTCAAGGTCGAGACCTACAACGGCCAGTAGGCCGGCAGGGCCGCCGGCTCGCTAGCCGGGCATCACCGTCGGCGCGTAGCCGGCCTGCTCCAGCACGGAGATTACGTGTGCCCGGTGCTCCTCGCCGCGCGTCTCGACGCTCAGCTGCAGGATCACCTCGCTGATCTGAAGTCCCTGGCCGTGCCGGGTGTGCAGCACCTCGATGACGTTCGCGCCCGCCTGCGCGAGCAGCTCCGACACGCGGGCGAGCTGGCCGGGGCGGTCGGGAAGCGGCACCTGGAGGGTCATGTACCGGCCGGATGCCGACAGCCCGTGCGAGACGACCCGCAGCAGCAGCATCGGGTCGATGTTGCCGCCCGACAGCACGGTCACCGTCGGTCCACCTGCCTTGATCTTGCCCGCGAGGATGGCCGCGACCCCGACCGCGCCGGCCGGCTCGACCACCTGCTTCGCGCGCTCGAGGAGCACGAGCAGGGCGCGCGCGATGTCGTCCTCGGACACCGTGACCACCTCGTCCACCAGGTCGCGGATGATCTCGAACGGCAGGTCGCCGGGACGCGCGACGGCGATGCCGTCCGCGATCGTCGGAAGGGTCGCCACCTCGAGCGGGTGACCGGCGGCGAGCGAGGCCGGGTAGGCGGCCGAGTTCTCCGCCTGCACGCCGATGATGCGTATGGTGCGTCCTTCGACGGCCGCGCGGGCCTTCACGGCGGCCGCGACACCCGCGACGAGTCCGCCGCCGCCGATGCCGAGCACGATCGTGTCGAGGTCTGGCAGCTCATCCATGAGCTCGAGGCCGAGCGTGCCCTGGCCGGCGATCACGTCCGGGTGATCGAACGGGTGGATGAAGACGGCGCCGGTGCGCTCGGCGAATTCCGCCGCAAGGCGCAGCGGCGTCTCGACCGTCGCGCCCTCGAGCACCACGTCCGCGCCGTAGCCTCGCGTCGCCAGCAGTTTGGGGACCGGCACGCCGAGCGGCATGAAGATCGTCGCCGAGATGCCGAGCTCCTTGGCCGCGAGCGCGACGCCCTGGGCATGGTTGCCGGCCGACGCTGCGACCACACCGCGGGCGCGCTCCTGCGCCGTCAGTCGGGAGAGCCGGTACGTCGCGCCGCGGATCTTGAAGGATCCGGTGCGCTGCAGGTTCTCGAGCTTGAGATGCACCGGCACGCCGAGCAGCTCGCTGAGGTGGAGCGACTCGTCGAGCGGCGTGTGCGCGATCACTCCGTCGAGAGTGGCCGCGGCATCCGCGAAGTCCGCGAGCGTGGGGGCCACGAGCTTGCGTGCGGGGGGCGAGGTCATGCTCACGAACGGGTCCTCCTCGGACGTGGGACGGTGCTCCAGATGAGGTCGCCGCGCGGGATGCCGCCGGTCTTCCACGCCTTCTCGGCCAGGTACACCGCGACCACGTTCACGAAGGCGGCCAGGGGCACCGCGAACAGGGCCCCCGGGATGCCGGCGATCATCGCGCCGCCAGCCACCACGAGCACGACCGCGAGGGGATGCACCTTGACGGCCGAGCCCATGAGCAGCGGCTGGAGCACGTGGCCCTCCAGCTGCTGGACTCCGAGCACGACGATGAGCATCCACAGCGCGATCCACGGCCCGTTGTAGACGAGCGCGAGGAACACGGCCACGGCGCCCGTCACGACCGCACCCACGATCGGCACGAACGCGCCGAGGAACACGAGCACGGCGACGGGGATCGCGAGCGGCACGCCGAGAAGGAAGGCGCCCAGGCCGATGCCGACGGCGTCGATGGTGGCGACGAGCAGCTGGGTGCGGGCGTAGTTGACG
Source organism: Microbacterium sp. CFBP9034 (assembly GCF_034045255.1). NCBI lineage: Bacteria > Bacillati > Actinomycetota > Actinomycetes > Micrococcales > Microbacteriaceae > Microbacterium > Microbacterium sp. CFBP9034. Next base: position 1,099,310 of record NZ_JAXCWC010000002.1, on the reverse strand, counting down.
ACGGTGACCCAACCCGCCCGGCCGGCGCCGTCTGCCGCCGGACGCGCCTTCTTGGGGAAGAGCCGCAGAGTCCAGCGCCAGATGCCCGCTCCGTCGGCGAGGAGGCACAGCAGGATGAAGAAGGCCAGCACTCCGCCCGTCAGCACGTGCCCGAGCGTGGAGCCGATCGCGAGCGCCCCCGACCACACGAGCTCCGCCTGCTCCTGCACGAGCGCCCACCCCTGCCCGAGCAGACCGTCGATCTCCCCCGCGGTGAGGTGGAGCGGACCGTCGATGAGATAGTCGCGGAACCGCTCGATCGCGGCGACCGTGCTCTCCCGGACCGACGACCACTGCCGGGCGATCTGCCAGGCCACGAGCCACAGCAACCCGCCCACGATCGCCAGGGTTCCGACGACCGAGATGACGATGGCGAGCCAGCGCGGCACGCGGCGGCGCAGCATCCAGCTGAAGACGGGCCACAGCAGAGCGGTGATGAGGATCCCGATGAGGAGAGGGATGACGAGGAGCTTGAGCTGGATGACCAGCCAGATCGCCACGCCGATCGCAGCGGCGACGATGAGGAACCGCCAAGAATAGGCGGTCGCGATGCGCAGACCGTGCGGGATGCTTCCCGACAGGTCGGTCGAGACGACCCTGCTCCGATCGCGGATGGCGTCGACCAGCGAACCGCGGGGCTTTTCGTCGGAGCCGCTCATCCCGCCAGTCTAGGCGGGTCGCATGCCGGCCCGGTCATGCGTCGGACGGCCCTCCCAGGGCCTGCGCGCGGCTGTCGGACGCTCTCATTAGGCTTGCGGCGTGAAGTCGACCCTCAGCGCCGCCGAGGCCCGCCGCATCGCTCTCGCGGCGCAGGGATTCGCGCGGCCGCGTCCTGCCGCCGCCGGCACGCGCCAGCTCAACATGGCCCTGAGCCGCATGGCGACCCTGCAGATCGACTCCGTCAACGTGTTCGCCCGCTCGCACTACATGCCGCTCTTCTCGCGCGTCGGGCCCTACGACACCGCTGCACTCGACCGTCTGCTCTTCGCCCAACGACCGCCTTACGTGGAGTACTGGGCACACGTCGCCGCCTTCATCCCGGCCGCCGATTGGGGGCTGTTCCGTTTCCGCATGGACGATCTGCGCGCGAAGTACGGGACCCAGCCCGACGGGTGGTTCCACTCCCATCGCGAGATCGTCGACTGGGTGCGCGCCGAGCTCACCGAGCGCGGTCCCCTGCGTCCGGCGCAGATCGAGCACGACGCCAAGAAGGGCGCACGCGGCCCCTGGTGGGACTGGGACGTCGTGAAGAACGCGCTCGAGTACCTCTGGATGTTCGGGGATGTCGCCATCGCGGGGCGACGGGGGTTCGAGCGCCGCTACGGCATGGCCGAAGACGTCATCCCCGCCGAGGTGCTCGCGGCCCCGGTTCCCCGCGCAGACGCGGTGAGAGAACTGGTCCGGCGTGCGGCCGCCGCCTACGGCGTGGCGACGGCGTCCGACCTGGCCGACTACTGGCGACTCAAGGACCGCCGCGCCGTCATGACCGCGATCGCGGAGCTCACCGACTCCGGCGAGCTGCAGCCGGTCTCGGTGCAGGGATGGACAAGCGCGGGCCGACCGGCCAAGGCGTGGGTCCACCGAGATGCCGCACTCCCCCGCCGGGTGGATGCGACCGCCCTCCTCACCCCGTTCGACCCGGTGGTGTGGTTCCGCGACCGCGCCGAGCGCCTCTTCGACTTCGAGTACCGCATCGAGATCTACACCCCCGCGCCGCAGCGCCGGTACGGCTACTACTCGCTCCCCGTGCTGATCGGCGACGACGTGGTCGGACGCGTCGATCTGAAAGCCGATCGTGCCTCGTCCACCCTGCTCGTGCAGTCGGCGTGGTGGGAGAACGGCCATCCGGCCGACGCCGCGGCCCGACTCGCCGACGAGCTGCGCGCCGCCGCGCGCTGGCAGTCCCTCGAGGCGATCTCGGTCTCGCGGTGGGGCGACGCCGTCGACGACCTCGCCGATGTGCTGCCCGAGGCCCGGCGTCACGACGCGGGGCCGCTGGCCGAGCCGGTCGCGCTCGCCGCGGACGAGCCGGCGGGCTAGCGTGGAGGGGTGAAGCGCGCAGCGGTCGTCGGCGTCGCCGCCGGCGTCACCGCGATCGTGATCGCCGCCGGCGCGACGGGGTGGCTGCTGACACGCCCATCGGGACCGGATGCCGCAGCCCGCGGCTTCCTCGAGGCACTCGCTGCCGATGACGCGGAGGCGGCGGTCGCCCTGCTCGCCGACGAGCCGGAGTCGCGAACAGACCTCGTGGCGGCCTACGACGGCGCGACGTCGATGGTCGTCGATCCCCGCGTCATCGGGACGGAGTCCGAGAGCGGCGGACGCAGCCGCGCGGAGGTGTCCTTCACCCTCGACGGCGACGTGGTCACCACGTCGTTCGGTCTCGTGGAGACGCGCGACGGCTGGCGCATCGCCGCGGACGGTCTCGGCGCGGTCACCCCGACGGTCACGATCGGGGATGCCGTCGCCACGGGCTCCGCGCTCCTTCCGGCGGGCACCGAGTCCGACCTGCTTCCCGGCGCGTACGCCCTCGCCGCGGCCCCCGTGCGGTTCCTGGACGGGGAGACCACGGCGACCGTGCTGCCCGGGGGCAGCGAGCAACCCGAGGTCGAGGCATCCGTCGATCCGGCCGCCACCGAGGCGGCGCAGGACCAGTTCGACGCGTACCTCGAGGAGTGCGCGGCCCCCGCCACGGCCGTGCCCGACAACTGCGGCCTGCGGGTGCCATGGGCGGTCGATCTCACGTCGCTGGACCGCATCGCGTTCCGGATCGACGAGCGTCCGGTGCTCGCGCTCTCGGAGGACGGCGCCTCGTTCGACGCCACGGGCGGAGTGATCGTCGCGACCGCCACCGGCACGGCGCGGGGCGGCGGCACCGCCTCGTTCACCTACCGCGCCGACGACTGGGCGCTGCGCGGGTCGGTGCGGTTCACCGGCGACGACCTCGTGCTGGTCGTGCGCTGATCAGCCCTCGGGTAGGCCCTGCACGTCGAGGCCGAGCCAGCGCGCGAGTTCGCGGATCTCGGCATGGACGGCCTCGGCGGTGGGCGCATCGAACGGGTGGTCCTCGTGGACGGCGGACACCCGGAGCACACCGGCCTTGCGATCGGCCTTCGCATCGAGCTTGCCGACGAAGCGATCGCCGTGCAGGATCGGCAGGGCGAAGTATCCCCAGCGACGCCGGGCAGCGGGCTTGTACATCTCGAGCAGGTACTCGTACTCGAAGATCTCCTCGAGCCGACGGCGGTCGAACACCAGCCGGTCGAACGGCGACAGGAGCGCGGTACGCGGTGCGAAGTCGTCGAGCCCCTCCGACGCCTCGGGGTCGATGCGCCACACGCCGGGCACCCCGTCGATCACGGCCTCTTCGCCGACTTCGCCGACGTCGATCGGCTCGACGGGCTGCGCCAGGCTCTTCGGCCGCGCCACGCCGAAGGAGGTGAGCCGGCGCTCCGCGCGCTCGCGAGCCGCCTCTTCGGCGGACAGGACGGTCAGATCACGGGGATACACGCGCTCCGCCAGATCGAACAGACGCCCCCCGGAGTCGCGCGACGACACGGCCACATCGCCGCACATGGTCAGGATCTCGAGCATCTGCATCGTGTTGCGATTGTTCGTCCAGCCGGACGACCGCCACGACACCTGTGCGGTGTCGGGGATGTCGGCCGGGCGCAGCGGGCCTTCGGCGCGGAGCCGGGCGAGCACCTCGGCACGGAACACCGCGTTCGCGTCGAGCCAGTCGCGGGCCTCGCGCGAGTGCGGCCGGGAGGCCATGTCGGGCACGAGCAGCGGCAGATCCGCCATCGTCCGATAGAAGCCGCCCCACTCGAAGACGGCGCGGTCCTCCTCGACCAGCCGCGTGAGGTCGGCCGGCTGGTAGGGCCAGCCGAGCCTGCTCCACAGGATGAGGTCTGCGCTCGGCGCGATCGCAGCCGTCGGCTCGATGTTGACGACGGTCAGCGCGTCGATCGTCTCGACGATGCCGGCGGGACGGTCGGCCGCGAGCAGCTGGGCACGGACGGCGATGTGCCGCGCCTGCTCGCGCGTGAGCCGATGAGCCATGGTGCGAGGCTAGTGGCCCCGTGCGACAGGCGGGGCGAGGCGGCCCTCAGCGCGCGATCAGAACTGGACGCGCGGCGGCTCGGAGATGGCTGCCCCGTCGACGACCTCGAAGAACTCGCGCTCGTGGAAGCCCAGGTTGCGCGCGAAGAGGTTGTTGGGGAACACCTTGATCTTGGTGTTGAGCTCGCGCACACCGCCGTTGTAGAACCGGCGCGACGCCTGGATCTTGTCTTCGGTGTCGACGATCGACTGCTGGAGCTGGAGGAAGTTCTGGCTGGCCTGCAGCTGCGGGTAGGCCTCGGCGACGGCGAACAGCGACCTCAGCGCCTGCTGCATGTGCCCTTCGGCGAGCCCTGCCTGCGCGGGTCCGCCGGCGGTGAGCGTCTCGGCCCGTGCCCGCGTGACGTTCTCGAAGACGGCCTTCTCATGCGCCGCGTAGCCCTTCACCGCCTCGATGAGGTTCGGCAGGAGGTCCGCACGCCGCTTGAGCTGCACCGTGATGTCGCTCCACGCCTCATCGACGCGCACGTTCAGCTGGACGAGCGAGTTGTACGTCGCCCAGAGATAGATGCCGACGATGATGACGAGAGCCACCACGATCAGGACCGGGATCAGCCATTCCATTGCGGTGACTCCGTTTCGAGGTTTTCCTCATCCTAGCGAGGAGGGTCCTCGCCGACGGAGCGCCTGTGCAGGACTCTCAGCCGTTACCCACCGAGCACGCGTTCGAGGTACGGGTTCTGGAAGAGGCGATCGGGATCGAGGCGATCGCGCAGCGCGACGAAGTCGTCGAAACGCGGGTAGCGCTCGCGCAGGATCGAGGCATCCAGCGTGTGCATCTTGCCCCAGTGCGGGCGCCCGTCGAAGCCGAGCATGATCTTCTCGACGGCCTCGAAGTACTCGGTGGGGTCCTCGCGCCAGTAGCGGTGCACGGCGATGTAGCCGGACGCACGGCCGTGAGCCGTCGAGAGCCAGCGGTCGTCCGCGGCAGCGAAGCGCACCTCGACCGGGAAGGAGATGCGCCATCCCTTCTCGTCGACCAGCGACCGCAGGGCGTCGAACGCCGGACGCACGTTCTCAACGGGCAGCGCGTACTCCATCTCGCGGAAGCGGACCGACCGCGACGTCGCGAAGACGCGGGACGAGGCATCCGTGAATTCGCGGTCTCCCCACATCTTCACCGAGACGCGGTTGATGAGCGGGATGGTCGCGGGAATCGTCCGCGCCACGCTGCACGCGACCTGGTGCAGCCCGCTGCCGACGAGCGTGTCGTCGACCCACTTGCCCACCGGAGAGAGCGGATGCCTCGGCGCGCTCTCGGGAAGCCGCGTGTTGGTCTTCGTCATCGCGCGGTCGGTGTGGGGGAACCAGTAGAACTCGAAGTGATCGGCCGCCGCCACCCGGGCCTCGAGGTCGTCGAGGACCGCATCGAGCGCCTCGGGCTGCTCGACCGCGTGCAGCACGAACGCCGGGACGCACTGGATGGTCACCTCTACGAGGATGCCGAGGGCGCCGAGGCCGAGGGCCACCGCGGGAACCAGGTCGGCGTTCTCGGTCTCGTCCACGACGAGCAGCTCACCGGATGCCGTCACCAGCGTGGCGCCGACGACCTGAGTGGCGATGCCGCCGAACCGGGAACCGGTGCCGTGCGTGCCGGTCGAGATCGCGCCCGAGATGGACTGCCGGTCGATGTCTCCCAGGTTCTCCATCGCCAGCCCGTACGGCGCCAGGAGTGCCGGCACCTGGTGGAGGCGGGTTCCGGCCCGGAACGTCACGCGCGAGCGCTCGACGTCGACGCTCACGAGGCCGCTGAGGTCGCTGAGATCGAGCAGCACGCCGGGCGCGACCGCGATGCCCGTGAAGCTGTGCCCTGCCCCGACCGCCTTGATCGGCAGGCCCTGTGCCGCTGCCGCGACGACGGCGCGCTGGACCGCATCGGCGGTGCGAGGGAACTCGACCCGGCGCGGACGCACCGACTCCGAGCGTCCCCAGTTCTGCCATCTTCCGCCGGGACGGGTCACAGGAACGCCTTCCCTTCGCCGCGATACGTCGGCACCTCGCCGAGGATCCGGTCTCCGTCGACCACATGGTAGCGATCGACGCGCTCGGCGAGCTCCCCGCTCTTGGAGTGTCGGAACCACACCCGATCGCCGACCCGCAGGTCGCGGGCCGCCTCGCCCTTGAGCGGTGTCTGCACCTCGCCCGCGCCCTCCCGCGCCACGGTCTTGAGCCCGGCCGGCCACACGGGCAGCGGCTGACGCGACGCCACCGGCGGCCCCGAGGCGATCCAGCCGCCGCCGAGCACGGTCGCGATGTCGGGAGCGGGCTTGCGCACCACCTCGAGGGCGAACGCCGCGGCGGGCGCGAGGTCGAAGGCGCGGTAGCCGTCGAACAGGTGTCCGGCGAGCAGTCCGCTCCCGGCGGTGATTTCGGTGACCGACTGATCGGATGCCGTGAACTCCAGCGATCCGGTGCCGCCGCCGTTGACGAACTCCAGCGGAGCGATGTCGCGCAGCGCCGAGACGATCTCGGACCGGCGCTCGAGCAGCTCGTGCTCGGAGCGGCGCTGCATCCAGCGGATGACGGCGTCGCCCGATCCGGTGGCATCGCCCTGGCCGGCGATCTGCGCCTCGTACATCATGAGCCCGACCAGCCGGAAGCCGGGGCGTGCGGCGATGGCGCGGCCGAGAGCGGCCACCTCGCCGGGCTCGTGGACCGGCGAGCGGTGGACTCCGATGTGGCCGAGGCCGGGCGCCCGCCAGGAGGCGTCGGCGTCGATCGCGACGCGGATCTCGGGTCGCCCGCCGGGTGCGGCGGTCACGTCCACCAGATCGAGCTGAGCGAGGTCGTCCACCATGAGCGTGATGCGCGCCGCCGCCTGCTCGTCCGCGACGAGCGCGGCAAGCGCGGCGCGGTCGGCGGTCGGGTACCCGAGCACCACATCGTCGTGGGTCTGGGCCAGCCACAGCGCCTCAGGCAGGGTGAACGCCAGGATGCCGTGGTAACCGGCCATCGCGAGCGTCGCGTCGATCGCCTCTCGCACGCGCACGGACTTGCTGGCGACGCGGATCGGAACGCCGGCGGCGCGCACGAGCATGTCGAGCGCGTTGTAGCGCAGGGCGGGGAGACTGAGGGTGGCCAGGGGTCCGGAGATGCCCTCGACCGCGTGTGTCAGAGAACCCCAGTACGACGCGGGGTCGTTCCATGGTTCGGTCGCCGTGGGCGAGGACAGCAGGTCGAGGCTCATACGGCCCGCTTCGGGTGCGCGCGCATGCCGTCCAGCCTAGGGCTCGCGGAGCGCGGCCTCAGACGGGGTGTGGACCGTGTCGTCCGCACCTCGCGCAGGGTTCGGCAGTGCACCATGGAGCCTCCTCCGAGGACCGTACCCCCGCTGGGACTCGAACCCAGACTGAAGCGATTTTAAGTCGCCTGCCTCTGCCGATTGGGCTACGGGGGCGCCGCGTGCGCGGACGCCCTCCACCGTACCGGTCAGCTCGTCGCGGACGCCTTCTCGGGAGTCTTCTTCGCGGCGGGCCGCTTCGCGACCGGCTTCGCCGCCGGCGCAGCCTCGACGGGCTGCGGCGGACGCGGGCGGGCCGCGAACTCCTCGAAGACGTAGCGCGGGTTCTGGACGGTCGAGAGGTTCACGAGGTCGCGGCGCAGCCAGAGGTTGTTCCACCAGCCCCACAGCACGCGGAACTTGCGCTCCCACGACGGCATCGCGAGGCCATGGTAGCCGCGGTGCGCGACCCAGGCGACGATGCCCTTGAGGGCGATGTTGCCCGACTGGAAGACGCCGTTGTAGAGACCGAGACCGGCCACCGCGCCCAGGTTCTTGTGGAAGTACTCGCGCGGGAGCTCGCCGCGGAGCACCGCGATCAGGTTCTTCGCGAGCAGCTTCGCCTGTCGGACGGCGTGCTGGGCGTTCGGCACGCAGTAGCCGCCGACGCCGCCGCCCGAGAGATCGGGAACGGCCGACACATCACCGGCTGCCCAGGCGCCTTCGACGATCTCCTCGTCGCTGCCCACCCGCAGATCGGCGCGCGTGCGGATGCGGCCGCGCTCCTCGACGGGGAGGTCCCCGCCGCGGACGACGGTCGGGTTCGCCATGACACCGGCGGTCCAGACGATCAGGTCGGTGGGAATGGTCTCCCCCGTCGACAGCTCGACGATGCCGTCGACAGCGCTCGTGAGCTGCGTGTCGAGGTGCACCGACGCGCCGCGCTTGGCGAGGTCCTTGAGCACCCACTCGCTCGTCTTCAGCGACACCTCGGGCATGATGCGCCCCATCGCCTCGATGAGGTGGAAGTGGGTGTCGTCGAACGTGATCTCCGGGTAGCTCTTGACCAGCGACGAGGCGAGCGAACGAAGCTCGGCGAACACCTCGATGCCGGCGAAGCCGCCGCCGACGACGACGACGGTCAGCAGGCGTGCGCGCTCGGGGCCGGGGGGCAGCGTCGAGGCCTTGTCGAAGTTCGACATCAGGCGGTCGCGGATGGCGACGGCCTCCTCGATCGTCTTGAGGCCGATCGCGTTGTCGGCGATCCCGGGAATCGGGAACGTGCGCGAGACCGCGCCGGCCGTGACCACGATCTGGTCGTATTCGAACTCGTAGGGCTCGCCCGCGATCGGCGTGATCGTGGCGACCTTGCCGGCGTGGTTGATGCCGGTGACCTTGGCGGCCACGACCTTGGTCTTCTTGAGATGACGACGCAGCGCCACCACGGAGTGGCGGGCCTCGATCGAGCCGGCGGCGACCTCGGGGAGGAACGGCTGGTAGGTCATGTACGGGAGCGGATCGACGATCGTCACATCGGCCTCGCCCTTGCGCAGCTGCTTCTCCAGCTTCCACGCCGTGTAGAAACCTGCGTATCCGCCACCGACGATGAGGATCTTGGGCACGGTGTTGGTCACGTTTGGAGGCTCCTCCTGGATCAGCGGCTCGGCGCGCGGGACGCCAATCGGATGCGTCGGACAGCTGCGGTGACGCCGAGCGCCACCAGTATAGCCGTCGCTGACACCACCGAGAGCGGCAGCGTCCCGTACAGCAGGGTGTCTCGGGACGGGAGCAGGGGCGATGTCGGGCGCACGGCGCTCTCCGCCGGCGGCAGGGGCGCGACCTGCACCGGCTCCGCGGGCCGGGAGGGAACCGGGTCGCTCTGCGCGCGCCGGTTGAGCCGTACCCACTCGGTGAGGCTGCCCATCGGGTTCTCAGCGACGGCGGGCACCGTCGCCGACACGGCGGCCGCGGCATCCACCAGTCCGTGGCCGTAGAGCGGATCGGGCACGGACTTGGCGCCGGCCGCCGGGCGGGTGGTGCGGATGATGCGGTTGATGACATTGTCGGCATCGAGGTCGGGATACGCCGCGCGCACGAGCGCGGCGACGCCCGCGACGATCGGGGCCGCGCCGCTCGTGCCGTTCCACAGCACCAGCCGGCCGTCCGCCGAGACCCCGACGAGGTCCTCGCTCGGCGCTGTCACCCCGATGGTGATGCCCTGCGTGGACGCCTCGACGCTCGCCTTGCCGTCGGGATCGACGCCGCCGACCGTCAGCACGCCCGGGATGGTCGCCGGTGCGCCGACGCGCGTCGTGCCGCTGCCCCTGTTGCCCGCCGCCACCACCACGACCACGTCGTTCTCGAATGCGTAGAGGAATGCATCGTCCCAGCTCTCATCCCAGTCGGGCACGTTCGTGGTGAGGGACATGTTGATGACATCGGCGCCGTGATCCACCGACCAGCGGATCGCCTCGGCGATCTGCTCGGTGAACGAGGCAGAGGCCGCCGAACCGAAGCCGACCGACACCGACAGCAGCTCGGCGGCGGGTGCGACGCCGATCATGCCGGCGCCGGGCCCCGTGCCGCGGCCGGCGGCGAGCGACGCGACCCAACTGCCGTGATTGGCGTCCACCGCACCCACGGGTGTCCGACCGTCGGGCGTTCCTGCACCTGAGACGTCGGTGCCGCCCACGACGGCCCCTTCGAACTCGACGGGTCCCTTGCCGATGCCGGTGTCGATCACGGCGATGGTCACGCCCGCACCCCGGGTGGTCTCCCACGCCTTCTCGATGCCGTACTCGGTGAGCCAGTACTCGGCCGCCCGGACAGGGTCTTCCTCGGGAGCCTCCGGCGCGACGGCCGCAGCGGGCGCGGCGCCGACCAGGGTCAGCACCGCGGCGGCGGCGATCGCGGCGAGGAGGCCCCGGGTCATCCGGCCGTCCCGGGCTCTGCGCACACGCAGCGCTGCGGGGACCACGACGAGAGCTCGAGGGCACGGTCGCCGATCGGATTGACGCCCGGGCCCGCCGCGAGCGCGTGCCCCGCCAGCGCGTGCAGGCACTTCACCCGCGTCGGCATCCCACCCGCGGAGATGCCGTCGATCTCCTCGACCTCGCCGTACGCCGCGCGATCCCGGAGGTAGGCGTCGTGCGCCCGCGCGTACGACGCGGCGAGCTCCTCGTCGGCGGCGAGCTCGTCGTTGAGACCCCTCATGACGTGGTCTGCCTCGAGCACCGACATCGCCGCCGTCGCCGCGGGGTGTGTGAGGTAGTAGAACGTGGGGAACGGTGTGCCGTCGGGAAGGCGCGGCACGGTGGCCGCGACCGTGGGATTGCCGCACACGCAGCGCGCGGCGATGCCGACGACCCCGCGGGCGGGACGCCCCAGCTGCTCGCGGAGCACGGCGAGGTCGGCGTCGCTGACAGGGGGGAACGGCACGGTCGTCACGTCGCCAGATTACCGGTGGCGGCTGGGACGAGGCTGGATCGCACACCCGTGCAGGCGGGAGCGCCGTTCGTGTCAGGGCGCGGCGGGCGGCGGCGGCTCGCCGTCGGGCACGCCGACCGTGGGCGTCTTGACCGTCTGGGCGAGCCCGGCCGCGGTGACCGAGCGCACGAGCTGCGACATCCAGTCGGTGCGGGTCTGTCCGACCTCGTCGCTCACGGGCGACTGCTCCTGCGGCACGAGCTCGGGCGGCAGGTCGTCGTCCACCAGGTACACGACCTCGCCCGGCCGCACGTAGTAGAGCCGCTCGCGCGCCTGGGTCGTGATGTAGGCGGGGTCCGCCCAGCGATCGCGCTGCGACTCCAGCTCGGCGACCTCTTCGCGGCTCACCACGACGGCCTCCTCCAGCGCCGCGATCTGCTGGCGCTGGTCGACATAAGTGCCGATCGTCGGGACGAGAACGAAGGCGGCGAGCACCACGAGCCCCATCATGATCACCATGAAGCCCGACAGGCGGATGCCGCCGAGCCAGCCGCGTACGTCGACCGCGGCCTGCGCGGGGCGACGTCGAGGCGGACGGGAAGGGGGAGCCGTGGTCTTCGCCATGGCTCCCCCTCTCGTGTTCGTGTCAGCCCTTGAAGCGCGGGAACGCGCCGCGGCCGATGAACTCCGCCGCATCGCCCAGCTCTTCTTCGATACGCAGAAGCTGATTGTATTTCGCGACGCGCTCGCTGCGAGCGGGCGCGCCGCTCTTGATCTGGCCCGAGTTCACGGCGACCGCGAGGTCGGCGATCGTGGTGTCCTCGGTCTCGCCCGAGCGGTGCGAGAACATCGTGGTGTACCCGGCTCGGTGGGCCATCTCGACGGCGTCGAACGTCTCGGACAGCGTCCCGATCTGGTTGACCTTGACGAGCAGCGAGTTGCCGACACCGAGGTCGATGCCCTTCTTCAGCCGCTCGGGGTTGGTGACGAACAGGTCGTCGCCGACGAGCTGGATCTTGGAGCCGAGCTTCTCGGTCAGGTGCTTCCAGCTGTCCCAGTCGTCTTCGTCGAGTGCGTCCTCGATCGTGACGATCGGGTAGGCGTCGGCGAGCTCGATGTAGTAGTCCGTGAGCGCCTCCGCCGTCCAGGGCTTGCCCTCGAACGTGTAGACCCCGTTGTCGTGGAACTCGCTGGCGGCGACGTCCATGCCGAGGGCGATGTCGCTGCCGACGGCGAAGCCCGCCTTCTCGATGGCCTTCACGAGGAAGTCGAGGCCTTCACGGTTGCTCTTCAGGTCGGGTGCGAACCCGCCCTCGTCTCCCAGTCCGGTCGCGTAGCCCGCCGCCTTCAGCTCGCTGTGGAGCACGTGGTACGTCTCGGCGCCCCAGCGGAGGGCCTCGGCGAAGGACGAGGCGCCGACCGGCGCGAGGAAGAACTCCTGGCAGTCGATGCCGTTGTCGGCATGGGAGCCGCCGTTGATGACATTGAACAGCGGGATGGGGAGCACATGCGCGTTCGGGCCGCCCAGGTAGCGGAACAGCGGCAGGTCGACGCTGTCGGCCGCAGCCTTGGCGACGGCGAGCGAGACGCCGAGGATGGCGTTGGCGCCGACGCGGCCCTTGTTGTCGGTGCCGTCCACCTCGATGAGGATCTCGTCGATGATGCGCTGCTCGCTCGCGTCGACGCCCTCGATCGCGGGGCCGAGCTCGTCGATGACCGCGGCGACGGCCTTGAGCACGCCCTTGCCGTTGTAGCGCGTCTTGTCGCCGTCGCGCAGCTCGTACGCCTCGAAGGCTCCGGTCGACGCGCCGGAGGGGACGGCTGCGCGCTGGACGATCCCGTCGTCGAGCAGCACCTCCACCTCTACGGTCGGATTTCCACGCGAGTCGAGGATCTCGCGCGCGCCTACAGCCTCGATCAGTGCCACAGGGTGACTCCTTGCTTGGGGAGAACGGGCCGCAGCCCGTCGGAACAGTGGAGCATCGTCGGTCCGCAGACGAGTCTAGTGATCGGGATGCCCCGGCCACAGGTCCCCGCACGCGCGGGCGTCACACCACGACGGCGATCGCGACGCCGTCCCACCCCTTGAGGTCGAGGGTCTGCAGTGCGGTCGCATCGAAGCGAGGATCCCGCCCGAGCATCTCGAGGCCGCGCTGCACGCCGATGATCTGCGAGTTCGTGGTCGCGGGGTTGGCGACCTCTCCCCCACGGACGGTGTTGTCGACGACGACGACCGTGCCGGGCCGCCCGAGCCGCGCGGCCCAGTCCAGGTAGATCGTGTTCGACTCCTTGTCGGCGTCGATGAACACCAGATCGAAGGGCTCCGCGCCTTCGAGCCCCGGCAGGACGTCGGCCGCGCGTCCGAGCTTGATCTCGACCTTGCCGCCGACCCCCGCCCGATCCAGGTTCGCCCGGGCGACCTTCGCGATCGCCGGCTCGGCCTCGATCGTGACGACGGCGCCGTCGTCGGGCAGGCCGCGCGCCATCCAGATCGTCGAGTAGGCGCCGAGCGTGCCGATCTCGAGCACCCGCCGGGCGCCCGCGATGCGGACCAGCAGGTGCAGCAGCTTGCCGTTGACCGGCGCCACCTCGATCGGCGGCAGACCGGCGGCGTGCTGCTCGGCGACGGCGAACTCCAGATCGGGGTCGTGGCCCACGAGGGTCTCGGTCAGGTAGGCGTCGACGCGACGCCAGGATTCGGGAGTGGGCGTCGGGCTGGGCTCGCTCATCCCGCAAGCCAACCGTGTCGCCGACGAGACCGCAACGGGTGCCCAGCCCGGGATTTGTCGTTTGTCCACAACGGATGCCGCGACGCTGCGAGCGCTTTGGCACCATGACCGGATGCAGATCACGCCTCGCCGCCTCGCCCTCGGAATGAGCCTCTGGGCACCGAACCTCTGGAGCGGCATCCGCGTCAAGCGCTTCTCCGACGACTGGACCAGCGCGACCGTCGAACTCCATGTGAACTTCCTCACCCGCAACTACGTCAAGACGGCGTTCGGCGGGTCGATGTCGGCGATGACCGACCCCTACTTCTTCATGCTCGTGATGCATCAGCTGGGCCGCGACTACGTGGTGTGGGACACCCGCGGCGAGATCGAGTTCGTCAAGCCGGGCCGTGGCGTACTGACGGCGCACTTCGAGGTGCCGCCGGAGAAGGCCGACGAGCTGCGGGACCGCGCTCGCGGCGGCGCCAAGGTGCTGGAGTGGTTCGAGACCGACATCACGGATGCCGCGGGCGACGTCGTCGCACGGGTGCGGCGCGAGGTCTACGTCCGCGAGAAGAAGCGGGTCACGACCGGCGTCCGCGGCTAGCGCTCACTGCGGTACTCCGTCGCCGTCATCCCCAGCACGGTGCGGAAGTCGTTCGCCAGATGGGCCTGGTCGGCGTAGCCCAGCGACACCGCGATCTCGGCGAGCGAGGCATCCGGATCCTCCCGGACGTGCTGCGCGGCCTCCTGGAGCCGCCGGCGCCGGATCATGGTGGCCGGCGGCAGGCCCACGGTGCGGTGCGCGAGGCGCTGCAGCGTGCGCGGCGACACCGAGAGCCGTGCGGCCGCATCCTCGACGCGGAGGATCGTGGCATCCGTCATGAGCAGCTCGGCCATGTCGGCGGCCAGACGCGCCTCGCCGGTGCGCACTCCGACTCGGGCGTCGACCCAGGCCGCCATGCGTGCAACGGCCGCCTCCGCGCCGCCGGGCATCACACCGCGGACGGCCGCGTGCAGGTCGGGCTCGTCGAGGGTCGCGAACGAGTCGACCAGGTCCGCCGGCGAGTCCGACAGGACGGCGAGGGCCGCCGGCTTCAGCAGCGCCCCGACAGCCCATCCCCGGCCCTCGAGGACGCGCTCGGACACGCGGGTCGTCGCCCCCCACAGCGTCACCCCGGAAGGCTCGACGACGAGGTTCGCCGCCGGGAACGCGAGCACCTGCTGTCGGGATGCGACGCCGGGCGGAAGGTCCCATTCGGGCACCCAGAACCAGCCCACCAGGTCGGCGGCGGCGTCCGGGGCGGGGAGCCGCTGGAGGTGGGGCAGCCGTTCGGGGTACAGGATCCCGCGCGTCGGATCGGTCACCAGGTCAGGGTAGACGGAGCCTGTCGCGAATCTCCAAGACCGCGGCCGGTTGCCGCTCCTACCGTCGGAGCATGAGCACAGACAGCATCACCGGCGCGACCGGTGCACACACCACGAACGGACGGCCGAACACGGCGACGAGCCTCACTCCCTTCCTCGCGATACGGCGCGCCAAGGAAGCGCTCGAGTTCTACCGCGACGTGTTCGGGGCCCGGATCATCGACGCCACCGAGATCGGCGGGGTCGTCGTCCACGCCGACCTCGACTTCGGTCTCGGACTGCTGCAGTTGGGCGAGCCCACCCCGGAGTACGGGCTGATCGCGGCACCCGACGGCGACGAGGACTGCTACTCGCTCGGGCTCTACGTTGCCGACGTCGACGCGACGGTCGCGGGCGCGGTCGCAGCGGGTGCGACCGTCCGGGAGGCTCCCGACACCTTCGTCTCGGGCGACCGGTTCGCGAGCATCCGCGATCCCTTCGGTGTGCGCTGGAGCATCATGACCAGGGTCGAGGACCTGTCGGAGCAGGAGAGCGCGGCGCGCGTCGCGGAGTGGGCCGCGTCGTTCAGCCCGACGGAGTGAGGCGTCGGGCGGGACGAGAAGCGAGCGTCGACCCGGCGACGAAAGAGGGCACCCGCCACTCCCCGGTGTTCGCCGCCACCCGTTAGGGTTCCGCTCGTGACCTCGACCTCGCTCCCCCGCCGGCTCGGACTGGGCGATGCGGTGTTCATCGGCCTCGGCTCCATGATCGGCGCCGGCGTGTTCTCCGCGTTCGCGCCGGCCGCCGCGGCGGCGGGGAGCGGCCTTCTCGTGGGTCTGGGCATCGCGGCGATCGTGGCGTTCGGCAACGCCACCTCGTCGGCACAGCTCGCGGCGGTGCATCCGACCTCGGGCGGGGCCTACGCCTACGGCCGCGCCGAGCTGGGGCCGTGGTGGGGGTTCGTCGCGGGGTGGGGGTTCGTGGTCGGGAAGACCGCCAGCTGCGCCGCGATGGCGCTGACGTTCGCCGCCTACGCCGCACCGCCGGGATGGGAGCGACCCGTCGCCATCGCCGCGGTCGCCGCCCTCGCCGCAGTGAACTGGTTCGGGGTCACGCGCACGGCGCAGCTCACGCGCCTCATCGTCGTGTTCGTGCTGCTCGGACTGGCAGTGGCGGTGGCGGCGGCGACCGCGGCCCCCGACGCGCCGGGCTGGCTGGAACCCGGTGCCCTGTGGGAGCACGGCGGGTACGGCGTCCTGCAGTCGGCGGGTCTCCTCTTCTTCGCCTTCGCCGGGTACGCCCGCATCGCGACGATGGGCGAGGAGGTGCGCGACCCCGCGCGCACCATCCCCCGCGCGATCGTCCTGGCTTTCGCGGGGGCGCTGGTGGTCTACGCCGTGGTCGCCGTCGCCGTGCTGTCCGCGCTCGGGGCGGCGGGAACGGCCGCGGCCGCCGACCCGGTGGCCGAGGCCGCAGCGGCGTCGGGGTGGGCCTGGGCGGAGCCGGTCGTCCGCGTCGGGGCGGCCGCGGCATCCCTCGGCGCCCTGCTCGCCCTCATCGCCGGAGTCGGCCGCACCGCGTTCGCCATGGCGCGCGAGGGCGACCTGCCGCCGTACCTGGCCGCGGTGCACCCGAGGTGGCACGTGCCGCATCGCGCCGAGGCGACGCTCGCGGTCGTCGTGATCGGGCTCGTCGCGGTCGTGGATCTCCGGGGCGCGATCGGCTTCTCGTCGTTCGGCGTGCTGCTGTACTACCTCGTCGCCAACATCGCCGCGTTCCGCCAGGCGGGGGCCGCGCGCCGCTATCCCCGTGCGCTCCAGATCGTCGGCGGGGTCGGATGCCTCGTCCTGGCGGTCACCCTGCCGTGGCAGGCGGTCGTCGCCGGCGTCGTGGTGGTCGCCGCGGGGATCGTCTACCGTTTGCTGCGGGTGCGGCTCAGGCCAGCGGCTTGACCTCGAGGCCGGCGGGGACGGTTCCGGCAGAGACCGTCGCGAAGGCCGTGTAGCCGTCGGATGCCGCGCGCTCGAGCAGCGCCTTGAGGTTCTTGGTTCGCTGCTCCAGGCGCACCCTCGAACCCTGGGCGATGAGCGCGGCCTTGAGCGCGAGCAGCTCCCCCGTGGGCACGTCGCGGTCGTGGACCAGCACGACCGCCGAGGGGCCGTCGCCGTCGGCGGCCTCGATCAGGTCGACGAGACGCTCGAACCCGATGGAGAAGCCGACGGCGGGCACGTCCTGGCCGAGGAACCGCCCGATCATGCCGTCATAGCGTCCACCACCGCCAAGCGAGTAGTCCACCGACGGGTGCGCGAGCTCGAAGATCGTCCCGGTGTAGTACCCCATGCCGCGGACGAGGAAGGGATCGAACACGAGCGGGATGTCGATGCCGTCGCCGTCGCCGTCGCCGCCGGCGCGAGAAGCCGCGACCGCCTCGCCGATGCCCACCAGGTGCGACACGATCTCGTCGGGCGCGTCCGGCGGCAGGAGCTTGCGGATCTGCCGCTCACCGTACGGGTTGTACTCGAGGGTCATCGGCCGGGTGAGGAACGCCTCGAGCGCGTCCACCGCCGGAGCCGTCGCGCCGCGCTCACGCAGCTCGGCCACGACCCCGTGCGGCCCGATCTTGTCGAGCTTGTCGATGGTGATGAGCACGCCCGGGCGCTCGTCGGCGGTGAAGCCGAAGCTGTCGAGCATCCAGTCGAGCGCGCGACGGTCATTGATCCGGATGCTGCCGCCCTCGAGTCCGAGGGCCTCGAGCGTGTCGAGCGTCGCGACCGCGAGCTCCGCCTCGGCGCGGGCGGAGGCATCCCCGATGATGTCGATGTCGCACTGGACGAACTGGCGGTAGCGGCCCTTCTGCGGCCGCTCCGCGCGCCACACCGGCGCGATCTGGATGGCGCGGAACACCGCCGGCAGCTGACCCCGGTTCGTCGCGTAGAAGCGGGCGAGCGGCACCGTGAGGTCGTAGCGCAGGCCGAGGTCGGTCAGCTGGGACTGATCGTCGGCGGCGGCTCGGAGGGCCTCGGGGTCGAGGCCGCGCTTGAGCACGTTGTAGGCGAGCTTCTCGTTGTCGCCGCCGATCCCGGCGTGCAGCCGCGAGTACTCCTCCATGACGGGCGTCTCGATCTCGTCGAACCCGTGCGCGCGGTAGCGGTCGCGGATGACGGCGAGCACGCGCTCGCGGCGGGCCTTGTCGGCGGGGAGGAAGTCGCGCATGCCGCGCGGCGGGTTCACGGATGCCACGTCCGTATTCTCTCAGGTCGGCTCGGCCCCTCATTCACGCAGCCGCCGGCCGTGCCTGCCCACCCGCCCCGCCCCGCCTGCCCGGCTCAGGGGATCCGCCCAGATCAGGACGAATCAGGGCCATCCGGTCCTGATTGCGGCAGATCTCCTGAGCCCGGCAGCGGGCTGGCCGGGCAGCGAACGGTCGGTCGACCTGATCTTCCGCGGCCGGCCACGCATGCCCACCCACACCGCTCCGCCAGCCCAGCTCAGGGAATCCGCCCGGATCAGGACGAATCAGGGCCTTCTGGTCCTGACTGCGGCAGATCTCCTGAGCCCGGCAGCGACCAGACAGGCCCAAGCCCGGCCCCAAACCAGGCCGCCTCAGGCGGAGCCGGCCTCGGCGCGCCGGATCTCCGACTCGAGGCCGCGGAGGCGTTCGCGCAGCGCGCGCTCGGCATCCCAGCCGTTCGCACGGGCCGTGGCCACGAGCGCCAGCAGCGCGTCGCCCAGCTCGGGCTCGGTGGCGGGGCCTTCGGCGGGAGCGACCCGGACGCCGGCCTGGGACCCCTTCGACACGAGCTTCTGCGCGAGGGCGAGGGACGGCATCCGCTCGCTCACTCCGTCGAGCACGCTGGTGCGCGAGCTCTTCTCCGCCGCCTTGGCCGCGTTCCAGTGCACGAGCACCTCTTCGGGCGTGTTCGCCACCGCATCGCCGAAGACATGCGGATGCCGGCGCACCATCTTGTCGGTCAGGCCGCGTGCGACGTCGTCGATGTCGAACGGGTCCTGGGTGTCGCGGGAGGCGATCTCGGCGTGGAACAGCACCTGCCACAGCAGGTCGCCGAGCTCTTCGCGCAGCTCGTCCCGGTCGCCCTCCTCGACGGCGTCGATCAGCTCGGCGCTCTCCTCGACGAGGTACGGGACGAGGGCTCGATGGTCGATCTGCTGCGTCCACACGCACCGGTCGCGCACCGCCCGCATGGTGTCGGCGGCGTCGCGCAGCGGATCGGTCGGAGTCATGCCTCGGCCGCGTCCGCCGTCGCCTGCGCTGCCTGCTTCCGGTAGTGCCATGCCCGCCACGATACGAGGATCCCGGCCAGAACGAGCGAGATCAGCGACCCGGCGAGCACGCCGAGGATCGCCTGATCGCGGATCTCGGGCGCGTCGCCGAAGGCGAGCTCCGACAGCAGCAGCGACACCGTGAAGCCGATCCCGCCCAGCGCCCCGGCCGCGATGAGGTCGCCGAACCGCAGCGGCGGCGCGCTGCTGCGGTCGCCGATCCGCAGCGACACCCATCCGAACAGCGCGATGCCCACGATCTTGCCGACCGGGAGCGCCACCAGCACGCCCCAGAACGCGGGCGACAGCTCCCCGAGCGACACCGCCGGGATCGCGACGAGCGCGGCGTTGAAGGCGAACAGGGGCAGCACGACGACGTTGACCCACGGCTCGAGCTCGTGCCGCACCCGCAGCGCCGGCCGCTGCGCCATCGCGAGTCCGAGCACGACGCCGGCGATGGTCGCGTGGACACCCGACTGGTACACGAACGCCCAGGTCAGGATCGCCAGGATCACGAGGAGGACGGCGATCGGCACCCGCGCACGCGTGTCGAGCAGGCGGCTCAGGATGCCGAACAGCACCACCGAGAACAGTGCGAGCCCCAGCATCCCGAAGTCCACGTCGCTCGTGAACAGCACCGCGATGAAGACGATCCCGACGATGTCGTCGAGGATCGCGAGTGCGAGCAGGAACACCCGGAGCGCGGGAGGAAGCCCCTTGCCGAAGACCGCGAGCACCCCGAGCGCGAAGGCGATGTCGGTTGCCGTCGGAATGGGCCAGCCCGACGCCGCCTCGCTGCCGAGGGCGAACATCAGGTAGATCGCGATGGGGACGACGACGCCGCCTGCGGCCGCGATGGCCGGCTGCATCGCCTTGCGCGCCGAGTTGAGCTGACCCGCGGTCAGCTCGTACTGCAGTTCGACCGCGACGACGAAGAAGAACACGGCCAGGAGCCCGTCGGCGATCCAGTGGTCGATCGTCAGCTCGAAGAACCCCGGGATGCCGACATACGTGTGCAGGAAGTCGTCCACGGGCCCGCCCGCCGGGCTGTTCGCCACGACGAGGCCCGCGGTCGCGGCGACCAGGAGCACGATCGCCGGGAAGCGGGCCGATCGTAACAATGACATCGAGGTCCTTCCGTCCAGCCGCCCACGAGGGTCGTCGCGACATCGCCGACCAGACTTCCCGGCACACCTGCGGGCAGTCTAGCCACAGGCGGTCGTCACACGGGGCCCCGCGTGTCATCGCCGAATCGCCGCGGCATTAGCGTGGAACCATGCGTGAACTCACCCAGACCGAAGCGATCGACCTCGTCGGGCGCTTCGAGGCCGAGCAGGAGATCCCGGAGAGGATGCGCGCCGACGTCAGCATGCTCGGATCGCTCCTGGGCCGCGTCCTGCGCGAGAGCGGATCGCACGGGCTGTACGACGATGTCGAGCGGCTGCGGATCGCGACCATTCAGGCCTACACCGACGAGACGCCCGAGGCGTTCGCGCGGGCCGCGGCGATCGCCGACTCCTTCACGGTGGCACGGGCCGACGAGGTCGCGCGGGCGTTCACGGCGTACTTCCACCTCGTGAACCTCGCCGAGGAGCACCAGCGCGTGCGCATCCTCCGCGAGCGCGACGGCCGCCCCGACCGCGAGCAGGCGACCGATTCGGTGGCGGCGGCGTTCGTGCGCCTCGCCGCGGAGGTCGGCGACGACACCGCCCTCGCGCGCCTTCAGGGACTGCGCTTCCACCCGGTCTTCACGGCGCACCCCACCGAGGCGCGCCGCCGCGCGGTGTCGTCGAGCATTCGCCGTCTCGCCGCCCTGCTCGAGGAGCACGACGCCTCGCTGCGCAACGGGGCCGACCAGCGCCGCGCCGAGCGCCGCATGCTCGAGGAGGTCGACACGCTGTGGCGCACCGCGCCGCTGCGCCCGGAGAAGCCTGCTCCCACCGACGAGGTGCGCGCGGTCATGGCCGTGTTCGACGAGACCCTGTACACCGCGGTGCCCCACGTCTACCGGCGCGTCGACGACGCCCTTCAGGGTCCGGCCGCTGGCAGCCGCGCGCCCATCGTGCGTCCGTTCGTGCGCGTCGGATCGTGGGTGGGCGGCGACCGCGACGGCAACCCCTTCGTGACGGCATCCGTCACCCGCAAGGCGGCGAAGATCGCGAGCGAGCACGTTCTCCTGGGCCTCGAGCGCACGACCAGCCGCGTGGGTCGCACGCTCACGCTCGACGGGAGCACGACGCCGCCGAGCACCGCGCTGGTGGCCCTGTGGAAGCGACTGTCGGCGGCCGACGAGGACGCCGCCGCCGAGATCGCCAAGCGCTCCCCCAACGAGCCCTACCGCCGGATCCTGCTCCTGCTCGGACGCAAGCTCACGGCGACGCGAGAGCGCAACGCCGACCTGGCCTACAGCGACCCGGAGCACTTCCTCGCAGACCTCCGGGTGGTGCAGGACTCGCTCGTGCAGGCCGGCGCCGCCCGCCAGGCGTACGGCCACCTGCAGCAGCTGCTGTGGCAGGTGGAGACGTACGGCTTCCACCTGACCGAGCTGGAGGTGCGCCAGCACTCGGCCGTCCACGCCTCGGTGCTCGCCGAGCTCGACGCGGGGGGTGCGCGCTCCGAGCAGGCCGAAGAGGTGCTCGACGTCTTCCGCTCGATCGCGTTCCTGCAGGAGCGCTACGGTCCTCGCGCCGCCGGTCGCTACATCGTGTCGTTCACGCAGTCGGCCAACGACCTCGCCGCCGTCCATCGCCTCGCGCGGCACGCCTTCGGATCCGACGCCGAGCTGCCCGTGCTCGACGTCATCCCGCTCTTCGAGACCTTCGCCGACCTGCAGGCCGCCCCGCGGATCCTGGCCGAGATCGTCCACCATCCCGAGTTCGCGGCGCGGCTCGACGCCACGGGCCGCCGGCTCGAGGTCATGCTCGGCTACTCCGATTCCTCGAAGGACGTCGGTCCGGTGGCGGCCAACCTCGCTCTCTACGAGGCGCAGGCCGCGATCGCCGCCTGGGCGCGCGAGAACGGCATCGAACTCACCCTCTTCCACGGTCGCGGCGGCGCCCTCGGTCGCGGCGGCGGACCGGCGAACTCCGCGATCCTCGCCCAGCCCCCGCACTCGGTCGACGGCCGGTTCAAGCTCACCGAGCAGGGCGAGGTGATCTTCGCGCGCTACGGCGACCCCGCGATCGCGATGCGGCACATCGACCAGGTGGCCGCGGCGATCCTGCTGGCGTCCTCTCCCACCAACGAGGAGCGCAACCGCGCGGCCGCCGAGCGCTACGCCGCGGTCGCCGCGACGATGGACACGGCATCCCGCGAACGCTTCTTCTCGCTCGTCAAGGCGCCCGGCTTCGCCCCGTGGTTCGCCCGCGTGACGCCCATGGAGGAGCTCGGCCTGCTCGCCCTCGGATCGCGGCCCGCACGCCGCGGGCTGTCGGTCGAGTCGCTCGAGGACCTCCGCGCCATTCCGTGGGTCTTCGCCTGGACGCAGGCGCGCATCAACCTGGCCGGCTGGTTCGGGCTGGGAACCGCACTCGACGCGGTCGGCGACGAGGACCTGCTGGTGCGGGCGTACGACGACTGGCCGCTGCTGCGCACCCTCATCGACAACGTCGCGATGAGCCTGGCCAAGGCCGACGACCGCATCGCGCAGCTCTATCTCGCGCTCGGCGACCGCGACGATCTCGCGGCGCTCGTGCGCGACGAGATGACCCTGACGCGCTCGTGGGTGGTGCGGATCACCGGGGGCACCGAGCTGCTCGGCAACAAGCCGGTGCTGCAGCGCGCCGTCAAGATGCGAAGCCCCTACGTCGACGCCCTCTCGCTCCTGCAGCTGCGCGCCCTGCGCGCCCTCCGCGACGCCCCCGAGGGTTCGCCGGTCGACCCCGAGCAGCAGCGCCTCCTGCTGCTCTCGGTGAGCGGGGTCGCGGCCGGCCTTCAGAACACCGGCTGACACGCGCGTCGCTGCCACGGATGCCGCGGGCCGGGGCTACCGTGGCGGCATGGCACGGACCATCGTCGCCGAAACCTGTCCCGAATGCGGATCGCTCGATGTGCGGGCGACCGAGCCGAAGTGGTTCCTCGTGGAGTTCGACCGGCGCGTCGACCTCGACGACGGCTGGGTCGAGCGCCTCGAGTTCGAGTGCCGCGACTGCCACGGCAGCTGGGATTGACGGCCGGAGGAGAGCGGATGCCGCACCCCCGGCATCCGGTCATTCGACGCGTCGGTCGTCGGCGTGGCGCGACAGCCCGCGCCCGTAACGCTCGGTGAGCTGCACCATGAGGTCGGGCGTCTCGCGGTCGAGGCCGAAGACGTAGCCCGGGAAGTCGAGCTCGCGCTGCGCGGCCCAGATCTCCTCGTGTCTGTCGGGAGACAGGATCTGCAGCGGCTCGCCGACCGCCACCCACGCGATGGGCACCACCGTCTCGGGGGGCAGCACCGTGCGCAGGTGCACGACGGCGTTGATGCGCACCTCGCTCCGCTCGCCGATGCGGGCGCCGTTGAACACTCGCGTGCCCGTGGCGAGGAAGACCTCGTCGCCGATCGTCGCGCCCGAGACGCTCGCCATCGGCCCGACGAGCACATGGTCGCCGATGTGCACCGGATTGGTCGAGGTCGCACGGATCAGCGCGTTCTCCATGACGATCACGTTCTCGCCGAGGGTGATCGGACCGCCCTCCGCCGTGATCACGGCACCGTGCAGCACCTGGCAGTCCGGTCCGATCACGACATCGCCGCTGATCACCGCGGTGGCCGCGATGACGGCATCGGGATGGATGCGGGGCTGTGCCCCGAGGTGTTCGAACCGCATGCGGCCTCCTCGCTCGGTGTCAGCGTAGCGGGGTGCCTCAGCGGCGCGAAGGGTCAGCCGCCGGCCGCCGCGGCCCCGACGCTCTCCGGCTTGGGCGTGGGCCACAGCTGGTCGAGCAGCTGCCGCACCCATTCGATGAGCTCGGCGTCGCCCAGCGGCTCCCCCGCCGCGCGCGGCAGCGGGAGGACGAGCGCCTCGCCGCCCGAGAGCAGCTTGGCCTTCGGGTGCAGGCGCTGCAGGCGCACCCGCATCGAGTCGGGCAGGTCCGCGGGCGCGATGCGCAGGTTCGGCCCCATCGCGACGACGTCGGTGAGCCCCGCCTGGGCGGCGCGGCGCCGCAGCCGTGCGACCGCGAGCAGCCCCTCGACGTCGGCGGGCGGCTCGCCGTAGCGGTCGCGGAGCTCGTCGATCACGAGGTCGAGCGACTCGTCCTTCGCCGTGACGGATGCCGCGGCCGACAGCTTCTGGTACGCCTCGAGCCGCAGCCGCTCGCTGTCGATGTACGACTCGGGGATGCGGGCCTGCACCGGCAGCTCGAGCCGCAGCTCGGCCGGGCCCTCGACCTCGTCGCCCCGGAACGCCGACACGGCCTCGCCGATCATGCGCAGGTAGAGGTCGAAGCCCACGCCGGCGATGTGGCCGGCCTGCTCGGCGCCGAGCAGGTTGCCCGCGCCGCGCAGCTCGAGGTCCTTCAAGGCCACCTGCATGCCGCTGCCGAGGTCGTTGTTGACGGCGATCGTCTCGAGGCGGTCGGCCGCGGTCTCGGACAGCGGCTTCTGCTCGTCGTAGAGGAAGTACGCGTAGGCGCGCTCGCGCGCACGTCCGACGCGGCCGCGCAGCTGGTGGAGCTGCGACAGGCCGTACTTGTCGGCCCGGTCGATGATGATCGTGTTGGCGTTCGAGATGTCGAGGCCCGTCTCGACGATGGTGGTGCACACCAGCACGTCGGAGCGGCGCTCCCAGAACGCGTCGACGACCTCTTCCAGCGCGTGCTCGCCCATCTGGCCGTGGGCGACGGCGATGCGCGCATCCGGCACGAGCTCGGCCAGCTGCGACGCGACCCGCTGGATCGACTGCACCCGGTTGTGGACGAAGAAGACCTGGCCCTCGCGCAGCAGTTCACGGCGGATCGCGGCGGCGATCTGCTTGTCGTTGCGCGGGCCGACGAACGAGAGGATCGGATGCCGGTCCTCCGGCGGCGTCTGCAGCGTCGACATCTCGCGGATCCCGGTGACCGCCATCTCGAGCGTGCGCGGGATCGGCGTCGCGCTCATCGCGAGGATGTCGACGTTGGTCTTGAGCTTCTTCAGCTGGTCCTTGTGCTCGACTCCGAAGCGCTGCTCCTCGTCGATGATCATGAGGCCGAGGTCCTTGAAGAACACCTTCTCGGTGAGGATGCGGTGCGTGCCGATCACCATGTCGACGGTGCCGTCGGCCAGCCCCGCGAGCGTGTCGCGCGCCTCCTTGTCGGTCTGGAAGCGCGAGAGCGCCTTGACCTTGACCGGGAAGCCGGCGAAGCGCTCGGTGAACGTCTCGATGTGCTGCTTGACGAGCAGCGTCGTCGGCACGAGCATCGCGACCTGCTTGCCGTCCTGGATCGCCTTGAACGCCGCCCGCACGGCGACCTCGGTCTTGCCGAACCCGACGTCGCCCGACAGCAGCCGGTCCATGGGGATCGGCTTCTCCATGTCGGCCTTGATCTCGTCGATCGTCTGCAGCTGGTCGGGCGTCTCGGCGAACGGGAACGCCTCCTCGAGCTCGCGCTGCCAGGGCGTGTCGGGGCCGAACGCATAGCCCTTGGCGGCCATACGCGCCGAGTAGAGCTTGACCAGCTCGACCGCGATGTCGCGCACCGCCCTGCGGGCGCGACCCTTGGCCTGTGCCCAGTCGCTGCCGCCCATCTTCGAGAGGGTCGGCGCCTCGCCGCCGACGTACTTCGAGAGCAGGTCGAGCTGATCGGTGGGGACGAAGAGCTTGTCTCCCGGGTAGCCGCGCTTGGAGGGCGCGTACTCGAGCACGAGGTACTCGCGCACGCTCTTGATCGGGTTGCGGCCGCCGCTGGAAACCTCGCGCTGGGTGAGCTCGACGAAGCGCCCGATGCCGTGCGTCGCGTGCACGACGAAGTCCCCCGACTTCAGCTGGATCGGGTCGACGACGTTCTTCCGCCGCGACGCCAGCTTCTTCACGACGCGCTGGTCGCCGCCGATCGTGCGGCCGTAGAACTCGGTCTCGGTGAGCACGGCGAGCTTCGCATCGGCGGATTCGAAACCGCGCTCGAGCACCGACAGCACGATGTGCGCGACGCCGGGCTCGGGCGCCTCGAGCACCGTGTCGACGCGGCGGGCGGCGATGCCGCGTTCGGCGAGCACATCGCGTGCGCGCTCGACGAGTCCTGCTCCGGATGCCGCGACCACGACCCGCCAGCCGTCGGCGAGGAGCGATCCGACATGCGCGGTGGCGCCCTCGACGTTGCCCTGGAACGAGGGCACCGGGGCGCCCGGCACGCGGACCACGGCCGCGGCTTGGAGCGCGACGTCGATGTCGACGTCGAGCAGGCCCTCGGCCGAGGCATCCGCTTCTCCCGAGTCGAAGGCGCTCATCGTCCACCAGACGTCACCGCGCTGGTGCGCCGCCCGGCGCAGCGCCGGCAGCGTGAGGAAATCGCCGGCTCCGAGGTCGATCGGCGTCTGCGCGCCGGCGGTCGCCGCGCTCCAGGCCGCCTCGAGGAACTCGCGGTTCGTCTCGCCGAGCGTGATGGCGCGCGTGACGGAGCGCTCCGGGTCGACGAGCGCCACGGCCGCGCCCTCGGGCAGGTAGTCGACGATCGTGACGAGTCGGTCGACCACCGCAGGCAGGAGCGACTCCATGCCCTCGACGGGGATGCCCTCCGACATCTTCTCGAGCATGCCGGCGAGCCCGGGGAACTCTCCCTTGAGTTCGCGGGCGCGCGCGCGGACGGCGTCGGTGAGCAGGAGCTCGCGGCTCGCGAGGAGCGAGACCTCGGGCACCTCGCCCGGGAGCGAGCGCTGGTCGGCCACCGAGAACGCGCGGATCTGGTCCACCTCGTCGCCGAAGAACTCCACGCGGAACGGATGCGGCGCGGTCGGCGGGAAGACGTCGAGGATGCCGCCACGCACCGCGAACTCGCCGCGGCGCGACACCATGTCCACGCGATGGTAGGCGAGTTCGACGAGGCGCAGCGAGACCTCGCCGAGGTCGTTGCCGCGCGCACCCACCACGAGGTGGATCGGATCGACGTCGGTGAGCCCGGCGGCCAGCGGCTGGATCGCACCGCGCACGGACGCCGTGATGACGAGAGGGGTCTCGCCGCTCCAGCGGGCGATCCTGCCGAGCACGTCCAGCCGGTTGCCGACGATCTCGGGGCTCGGGCTCAGGCGCTCGTGGGGCAGCGTCTCCCAGGCCGGGAAGTGCAGCACCTCGGCCCCCGGCAGAAGCGCACCCAGCGCCGGGCCGATCGATTCGGAGCGGCGGCCGGTCGGGGTGATCAGAAGGATCACCGGCGGCTTGCCGGCCGCACGGCGGCGTTCGAGGAGCGCGGAGAGGAGTGGCGCTGCGAGGCCTTCGACCAGTGAGAAGTCGCCGTCGACGGATGCCGCGGCCACCGCATCCCGGAACGACTCAGCCTGCTCGAGGGCGCGCACGATCCCGGGAACTGTCACCGTAGGAGTCTAATGGCGGCCGCCGCCCGGGAGGAGCGGGAGCGCCTCATAGGATGAGCCCGTGAGCGACCAGACCGAGCCGACGCCCCCGCAGCCGCCGACGTCCCCTCCGACGGTTCCGGCCGCAGCTCCCTGGGCTCCCCCCGGCGCCCCGCCGTTCGGGGCACCCGCGGGCACTGCCGGTGGGCAGGGTGCCGCGGCGTACGCTCCGCCGGTGGGCTACGCGCTGCCGCCCGCCTCCCCGCTCGCCCCCGCCGGCCCCGCCGGTCAGGCCAGGCAGCCCGGTCCCCCGTTGACTGCCGCCGCGGGCTCGGCGCCACGGACCGCCCGCCTCGGCCTCGTCGCACTCGCACTGGCGGTCGTGGCCACCGTCGGCACGGCGGTCGCCGTTGCGATCGCCGCCTTCAACATCGGGCTCGGCACCGGCCGGGAGATCGCCATGCGCGCGATCGACGCCGACTTCGACTGGTCGGTCCTGACGCCCGTCCGCGGCTGGGTCCAGCTCGCCGAGACCGCGTTCTGGATCGGGACGGCGCTGGGCGTCTGGGCGCTGGTGCAGGGCGTCATCGCGATCGTGAAGGACCGGGGGCGCGGCGCGGCGATCGCCGCCGTCGCGGTCGCCGCGATCGGGCCGATCGTCGCGTTCGTCGTGCTGCAGGGATTCCTCGCCGCCGGGTTCACGGCCGGCGCGGGCGTGGGCGGCTGACCGCCGCAGCCCTACACCCGCGGCGCGTGATGCTTCTGCTGCGCGGCGAGGAGGCCCTCCTCGATGAGCTGCTCGACCGCATCCGCGGCATCGCCCAGGAGGATCGGCAGGTTATTGCGCTCGGTCGCGCCGAAGGGGTCGAGCACCCAGTCCGCGGCATCCTGACGCCCCGGCGGGCGTCCGATGCCCACCCGCACGCGCGCGAACTCTCCGGAGTCGAGAGCCTTGGCGACATCCCGCACCCCGTTGTGACCGCCGTGACCGCCGCCGGTCTTGAGCTTGATGGTGTCGAAGGGGATGTCGAGCTCATCGTGCACGACCACGACGTGCTCGGGCTCGATCCCGTAGAACTTGGCCAGACCGGCCACCGGACCGCCCGAGACGTTCATGAACGTGTTGGGCTTGGCCAGGATGAGCTTGGCCCCGCCCGGACGCAGCCAGGTCTCAGCCACGCGGGCGTTCGCCTTGTGCGCGCGGAAGCCCTCGCCGCGGCGGCCGGCCAGCTCATCGACGACGAGCTGACCCACGTTGTGACGGGTCAGCTCGTAGCGGGGTCCCGGGTTTCCGAGGCCCACGATCAGCCACGCCTGTGCCATCTGTCCCTGTCCTTCCGACGGCGAAGCCCGTCCCCCTCAGTATCGGGGACGGGCTTCGACGGATGATGCGGTGAGTCCTACTCGGACTCGGCCTCCTTGGCCTCTTCGGCCTGCTCCGCCTGCTCGGCGGCGACCTCGGCGTCAGCCTCGGCGATCTCGTCCTCGGCGGCGAGCGTCGACGACGGCACGGAGATGGCGACGACGAGCGTCTCGGGGTCGACGGCCAGCGTCGCGCCCTTGGGCAGCGTGAGGTCGGCCGCGGTGATGTGCGTGCCCTCCTCCAGGCCCTCGACGTCGACCTCGATGCGCTCCGGGATGTGGGTCGCCTCGACCTCGAGGAGCACCGTGTTGGCGTCCTGCGCGGCGATGGTGCCGGGGGCGGACTCGCCGGTGACGGAGATCGGGACGTCGACCTGGACCTTCTCGCCCTTCTTCACGACGAGGAGGTCGATGTGCTCGATGATCTGGTGGACCGGGTCCTTCTGGACGTCCTTGACCAGGGTGAGCTGCTGCGTGCCGTTGACGTCGAGCTCGAGCACGACGTTCGCGCGGCGGATGAGCAGCGCGACCTGGTGGCCCGGGAGGGCGACGTGCACGGGGTCGGTGCCGTGACCGTAGATGACGGCGGGGATCTTGCCGGCGGCGCGGAGGCGGCGGGCGAAGCCCTTGCCGAAGTTCTCGCGGACTTCGGCGTGGACCTTGGTGTCGGACTCGGTCGACATGGTTACTCCTAGCGGGCGCGTGCCCGGTCTGATCGCGGGTCCGCGCGGATGGCGGGCCCAGGTATTTGGGGGTTGTCTCGACTCGAACGCACACGCGTGAGGAAAGCCATGGGCCTGCTCCACCGCGTCGATCACGGATGCCGCATCCCGCCGTTCAGGCGGGCGCGAGGCATCCCTCGCCGAAGTTCAAGCAATGAGTCTACCAGCGGCCCCGCTACGATGAGGAACGCACCCCATCCACCCCTGGAGGACCCCCATGGACTACGGCTTCCTGTCCCACGCCCTGCTGTGGCTGATCGGCGCGATGGCGGCGGTGGGCGGTGTCCTGACGATCGCCGCGTTCTGGTCGATGGGGCGCGCGAACTACCGCAAGGACTGACCCGGCCAGCCTCACAACGCCGTACCGCCGGCGGTGAGCAGCACGCCGCTCCCGCGTAACACGGGCACGCCAGACTCTAGGCTGGAAGTCTCCCCTCTACGAACCTCAGGAGTGCGTGTGTCATCGAACGAGCCCTCGGCGCAGACGAACATCTCGACCGATCGCGACGATCAGCCCGGATCCGCGCGCGAGCACGAGGGGGCTCCTGCTCCCGAAGAGGTTCCCCGCCACCGGGCCGAGCCCTCGGACGGCACGCCCTCGGGTCCGGCGAACATCGGCGTCGTGGGCCTCGCGGTGATGGGCTCGAACCTGGCCCGCAACCTCGCGAGCCGCGAGGGCAACACGGTGGCGATCTACAACCGCAGCCGCGAGAAGACCGACACCGTGCTCGCCGAGCACCCGGACGCGCAGTTCGTCCCCGCGTTCTCGTACGACGAATTCGCCGCCTCGCTGCAGAAGCCGCGCACCGCGATCATCATGGTCAAGGCCGGTGCCGGAACGGATGCCGTCATCGACGCGCTCGTGAGCGTGTTCGAGCCGGGCGACATCATCGTCGACGGCGGCAACGCCCTCTTCACCGACACCATCCGCCGCGAGAAGGCGGTGCGCCAGACCGGCATCAACTTCGTCGGCGCCGGCATCTCCGGCGGCGAGGAAGGGGCGCTGCTCGGCCCCTCGATCATGCCCGGCGGCTCGGACGAGTCGTGGGTCACCCTCGGCCCGATCCTCAAGTCGATCGCCGCGATCGCCGAGGGAGAGCCGTGTGTCACCCACGTCGGCCACGACGGCGCGGGCCACTTCGTCAAGATGGTGCACAACGGCATCGAGTACGCCGACATGCAGCTCATCGCCGAGGCGTACGACCTGATCCGCCGCGGCACCGGCAAGAGCCCCGCCGAGATCGCGGACGTGTTCGCCGAATGGAACGGCGGCGAGCTCGAGTCGTACCTCATCGAGATCACCGCCGAGGTGCTGCGCCAGGTCGATGCCGAGACGGGCAAGCCGCTCGTCGACGTCATCCTCGACCAGGCCGGGGCCAAGGGCACCGGCGCATGGACGGTGCAGACGGCGCTGAACCTCGGCGTTCCCGTCTCGGGCATCGCCGAGGCCGTGTTCGCCCGTTCGCTGTCGAGCCACCCCGAGCAGCGGGCCGTGTCGGGCGGCCTCCCCGGCCCCGCCGAAGGACTGCAGGTCGACGACGCCGACGCCTTCATCGAAGACGTGCGCCTCGCGCTCTACGCCTCGAAGATCGTCGCCTACTCGCAGGGCTTCGACGAGATCCGCGCGGGAGCGATCGAGTACAACTGGTCGATCGACCTGGGCGCGGTGTCGAAGATCTGGCGCGGCGGCTGCATCATCCGGGCGCAGTTCCTGAACCGCATCGCGGACGCCTACGTCGAGACGCCCGAGCTGCCCGTGCTGCTCACCGCGCCGTACTTCGTCGAGGCGCTGGGCCGCGCCCAGGCGGCGTGGCGGCGGATCGTGTCGACGGCCTCGGCCGCCGGCATCCCCGCTCCCGCCTTCTCGTCGTCGCTCGCGTACTACGACGGCCTGCGCGCGGAGCGGCTGCCCGCTGCCCTCGTGCAGGGTCAGCGCGACTTCTTCGGCGCCCACACGTACCAGCGCATCGACAAGCCCGGCACCTTCCACACGCTGTGGTCGGGCGACCGCACCGAGATCGAGGCGGAAGACACGCACTGACCGCGGCGTCACCGCTCGGCCGAGGCCCTCACCGCTTTACGGTGAGGGCCTCGCCTGTGCGCGGGCTCAGGACGGCCGGATGTTGTGGCAGCGCGCGAAGAGGTTCTGCGGGTCCCAGTCCCGCTTGACGGCGGCCAGGCGCGCCACCGTCTCGGGCGAGTACATGCGCTCGACCAGCGCGGGATCGGTCGACACCGTGAAGTTGCCGTAGAGCGCTTCGCCGAGGGCCTCGATGGCGTCCCACTCCGCCTGGATCAGCGGACGGTTGCCGTCGTGCACGAGACCCGGGATGTCGAACGCGCCGGCCATCGCGAACCACGTGGCGTTGCGCGCCGGGAACGCCGTCGCCTCCTGCGCGACATCGCCGAACGCCCCGCCCAGCGAGCGCAGGAACAGCACCGAGGCCTGATTGGCCTCGCGGAACGACGCCAGCCGCTCGATCGCGTCGTCGCTCAGGTCGCGCAGCAGCGTATTGCCGCCGACGAACCCGGGCATCGGCGCGTCGGGATCCGCCGCCGGCATCTCCATCAGGATGTCGGGGTACGACCGCACGGCGAGCTCGGTCTCGGTCACGCCGTCGAGAGCGAGGAGCGGTGCCAGCGCGGCGCGCGCAGCGGCCTCGTCGTCTCCGATCCAGCACGCCGTGATCGAGGCGCCGCCGGGGGCGCTCGGGTCCATCTCGGGCACGTCCATGTACGTCACGGTGAGCTCGCGCGGGGCATCCTGCAGCGTGTCGCGGAGCGCGCGCAGCACGGGCCTCGCGTCGCCCGTCACCGCGAGCGTCGCGAAGACGACGGAGGGCAGCTCGTGCGCGCGGAAGTCGAACCGCGTGACCACGCCGAAGTTGCCGCCACCGCCGCGCAGCGCCCAGAGCAGCTCGGGATGCGACGCGTCGGTCAGCTCGAGCACGTCGCCGCGGGCGGTGACCAGCTGGGCTCCCACGAGCTGATCGGCGGCGAGCCCCCAGGCGCGCACCATCCAGCCGATACCGCCGCCGAGCGTGAGTCCGCCCACGCCGACGGATGCGGTGTCACCCGAGCTCACGCCCAGCCCCTGCTCGGCGAGCGTGTGGGCCACAGCGCCCCAGGTCGCGCCACCGCCCACGCGGACGAGGGTGCCGTCGACGTGGATGCTGTCGAGAGCGTCGAGGTCGAGGGTGACGCCTCCGGGCACCGCACCCCAGGCACTGTGCCCACCGCCGCGCACCATGACCTCGAGGCGCTCGGCGGCGGCGTAGCGCAGGGCGGCGCGCACATCGTCGACGGATGAGGCGCGGACGACGATGGTGGGTTCGCCGATGCCGGAGTGGAAGGCCCGTGCTTCGTCCCATTCGGCATCGCCGGGCTTGACGACCGTTCCGGCCGCGAGGTCGCTCAGAGTAGTGTCAGTCACCCGCGCCACGGTAACGGGGGGTGACGACATCCCGCTAGAGCCACCCCTTGCGCTTGAAGATCACGTACAGCGTCACCGAGGTCGTGGCCATCAGCGCCAGCGCCATCGGATAGCCGAGGGTCCAGTGCAGCTCGGGCATGTGGTCGAAGTTCATGCCGTAGATGGTGCCTACGAGGGTCGGGGCGAACAGGATCGCCGCCCAGCCGGAGACCTTCTTCACCTGCTCGTTCTGCTGGATGCCGAACTCCGCGATGCGCCGCATCGCCTCGTTGTTGTCCTGGTCGACCATGGTCGCGTGCACCGTGAGTGCACTGTCGAGCGTGGGGCGGAACCCATCGACCTTCTCCACGATCCGCCGGGCATGGTCGTCGACGTCGCGGATCGCCGGTGCCTCCGTGGCGCCGGTCGACTCGATGACGATCTCCTGGAGCCGGTCGAAGATGTCCACGAGCGGAGTCGTGGCGTGCTGCAGGTCGATGACCTCGCGCTGCAGCCCGAAGATGCGCTGGGATACCGCGGGGTCGCGCGAGAACAGCTCGTCCTCGATCTCGTCGATGTCGTTCTCGACGCCTGCCACGACCGGCTGGTACTGGTCCACGATGTCGTCGCACACGGCCCACACGACGGCGAACGGCCCCTGCGCGAGCACGTCCGGCCGACCCTCCAGTCGGTGTCGCACGGCTCCCAGGTCGGGGTTCTCGGCGTGACGGATCGTGATGACGTAGTCCGGGCCGACGAAGATGTGGACCTCGCCGAACTCCACCGTCTCGCTGGCGTCGAGGTAGCGTGCCGGCTGGAGCACCAGGAACGTCATGTCGCCGTACTGCTCGAGCTTCGCCCGCTGGTGGCCTTTCAGCGCATCCTCCACCGCGAGGGGGTGGAGGCCGAGGACCGCCGCGAGCTCGTTCATCTCCTCGATCTCGGGCCGGTAGAGGCCGATCCATGCCATTCCGCCGCGGGCACGGGCGTCGGCGAGCGTCTCGGCCGCCGTTCCACTGGAGACCCGCCGGCCGTCGATGTACACGGCGGCATCAACGAGGGTCATGGAGCCACCCTAAGTCAGCGCGGGCGCGGCTAGTGTCGAAGCGTGACGACCAGGCGAGTGCTCTACATCGGCGGAACGGGAACCATCAGCGCGGCGTGCGTCCGGCGCACGGTGGAGACGGGGAACGAGGTCACCGTGCTCAATCGCGGCTCGTCGCCGCGAGAGCTCCCCCCGGAGGTGCGGCAGCTGGTCGCCGACGTCCGCGACCCGCGTGCCGTGCGCGCGGCGCTCGGCGGGGCCGAGTTCGACGTGGTGGCCGAGTTCCTGGCGTTCACCCCCGAGCACGTGCAGCAGGACCTCGACCTCTTCGAGGGCCGCACCGGACAGTACGTGTTCATCAGCTCGGCATCGGCGTACGAGAAGCCGCCCCGGCGCGTCCCGGTCACCGAGTCCACGCCGCTGCGCAACCCGTTCTGGCAGTACTCCCGCGACAAGATCGCCTGCGAGGACCTCCTGGTGGACGCCCACCGTCGGCGCGGACTGCCGGTCACGATCGTCCGGCCGTCGCACACCTACGACGAGCGCTCCATCCCCACGATCGGCCACTGGATCGACATCGCTCGGATGCGGGCAGGCAAGCCCGTCGTGATCCACGGCGACGGCACGAGCCTGTGGACGATCACCCACTCGGACGACTTCGCGGTCGCGTTCGCCGGGCTGCTCGGCCATCCGGACGCGATCGGCGAGGCGTTCACGATCACCGGCTCGCACGCCCCGACCTGGAATCAGATCTACGGGTGGCTGGCGGCGGCCGCCGGCGTCGACGAGCCGTCGTTCGTGCACGTCGCATCGCAGACCATCGCGGCCTTCGAGCCGGACCTCGGCCCGACGCTCATCGGCGACAAGGCGCACTCGATGCTGTTCGACAACGCCAAGGTGACCGCACTTGTGCCGGAGTTCCGCACGACGATCACGTTCGACGAGGGCGCGCGCCGCATCCTCGCGCACTACGACGCGCACCCCGAGGAGCAGCAGGTCGACGCCGACCGCGATGCGCTGTTCGATCGCATCGCGGCCCACGCCCGCACCGCCGGCTGACATCGCGGGCCTTCGCCCGTCCTTCTCACAGCCAGTGCATAGCGCGCGCCATAGGAAGTGCATAGGAACGGGCGCACAATGGAGCCATGACCAACGCCTCCCCCGCGCTCCTGCGTCCCGACGGCACACCGCTGCGCGTGCTCGTCGTCGATGACGAGCAGATGCTCACCGACCTCCTGTCGATGGCCCTGCGCATGGAGGGGTGGGAGGTTCGGACCGCGGGATCCGGCTTCCAGGCGCTGCAGGCGGCACGCGAGTTCGTCCCCGACGCGATGGTGCTCGACGTGATGATGCCCGACCTGGACGGGATGGCGGTGCTCCAGCGGCTGCGCCAGTCCGGAGATGACGTCCCCGTCCTGTTCCTCACCGCCAAGGATGCGGTCAGCGACCGGGTCGCGGGACTCACCGCGGGCGGCGACGACTACGTGACCAAGCCGTTCAGCCTCGAGGAGGTCGTGGCGCGCCTGCGCGGCTTGATGCGGCGGGCCGGCACGGCGCACGCGGCGGGCGCGGAGCCGATCCTGCGGGTCGCCGACCTGACCCTCAATGAGGACTCGCACGAGGTGGAGCGCGGCGGCGATGAGATCGAACTGACCGCCACCGAGTTCGAGCTGCTGCGCTACCTCATGCGCAATCAGCGGCGCGTGGTGTCGAAGGCCCAGATCCTCGACCGCGTCTGGAACTACGACTTCGGCGGACGCTCGAGTGTCGTCGAGCTGTACATCTCCTACCTCCGCAAGAAGATCGACCACGGCCGCGAGCCGCTCATCCACACCGTGCGCGGGGTGGGCTACATGATCAAGGTCCCGCAGTGACCGAGACCGCCGCTTCGCCACCCGAGAGCGCGGAGACGGATGCCTCGGCACCGCCGGCGGCCGCGGCATCCGCTCGCCGTCCCTGGACGCTGCAGCGAAAGCTCATCGTCACCGTCGTGGGGATCACCTCGCTCATCATGGTGCTCGTGGGGGTCTCGATCAGCCTCCTGCTCGGGACCGTGCTCGAGGGTCAGCTGACCGCCCAGGTGGACGCGCTGAAGAGCCGCAGCGCCGGCATGCAGGGGCCGATCATGGCCGGCATGAGCGCGGAGCAGATCCTGCAGGAGCAGCCGCAGGCGCCGGGAACGCTGCTCGCGATCGAGACGCCGCCGATGCCGCCGACGGCCGCGGTCACCGACGCCGAGGGCGAGGTCGTGGCGCTCGACGCCGCGCAGATCGATCAGCTGGCCGACGGGCTCGGCCAGGAGGGTCCGATCGTCGTGGACATCGACGACCTCGGCACCTACCGCGTGGCGGGAGAGCGATTCGGCCAGACCGTCGTGGTCGCGGGGGTCTCCCGCGCGGAGATCGTCGCGACGACCGGCAAGATGCTGACGACCATCGGACTGCTCACGGCCGGCGGCCTGATCCTGCTCGCGACCGCCACGGCGTGGACGATCCGGGCGGGCCTGGCGCCGCTGCGCGCCGTCGCCGACACCGCCGAGCGCGTCTCGAAGCTCCCGCTGGACCAGGGCGAGGTCTCGATCCCCGAGCGCGTGCCGGCACGCCAGGCGGACCCCCGCACCGAAGTCGGTCGCGTCGGCGAGGCGCTCAACACGCTGCTCGATCACGTCGGCGAGTCGCTCACGGCCCGGCAGCGCAACGAGGAGCGCATGCGCACCTTCGTCGCCGACGCCAGCCACGAGCTCCGCACTCCCCTGGCTTCCATCCGCGGATACTCGGAACTCTCGCTCCGCGCGCT
Organism: Microbacterium sp. CFBP9034; assembly: GCF_034045255.1. NCBI lineage: Bacteria > Bacillati > Actinomycetota > Actinomycetes > Micrococcales > Microbacteriaceae > Microbacterium > Microbacterium sp. CFBP9034. The sequence continues at coordinate 1,062,363 of NZ_JAXCWC010000002.1, read as the reverse complement.
GTCGAAGGACCGTCGCGAGGAGACCATCGAGACGGCGGAGTCGTCGCTCGAGCGCATCCAGGCGCAGTCGCTCCGCATGACCACGCTGGTCGAGGATCTCCTGCTTCTCGCGCGGCTCGACGAGGGCCAGGAGCTCGTCTACGGCACCGTCGACCTCTCGCGGCTCGCGATCGAGGCTGTCGGCGACGCCCGGCCCGCCGGCCCGGGCCACAACTGGGTGCTCGAGCTCACCGACGAGCCGGTGCAGATCGCCGGCGACACCGGGCGGCTGCACCAGGTGGCCGCGAACCTGCTCGCGAATGCGCGAACCCACACGCCGGAAGGGACGACCGTCACGGTCACCGTCGCGCGCGAGGGCGACAGTGCGGTGCTGCGCGTGCACGACGACGGTCCCGGCATCGAGCCGGCGCTGCGGGACGAGCTGTTCCAGCGCTTCTCACGGGCCGACCGCTCGCGCGCGCGTCAGACCGGCGGCACCGGGCTCGGGCTGTCGATCGCCCGGGCGATCGTCGACGCCCACGGCGGGACGATCTCTGTCGAGAGCGTCCCCGGCGACACGAGCTTCGAGGTGCGGCTGCCCGCGCGGCCCATCGTGCCCGGGGCCCTGGCCGACGCCGAGCCGACGATGGACGCGCCCGACGAGGAGTCGCTCGACCCGGTGAGCTGAGCGGGGGTTCTGAGCTCTTGCGGCTCTGGGTTCTGGGTTTCCCACGGCCGAGGTCAGGAGATCAGCCGCAGTCAGGACCCAAAGCGGTGGATCCGTCCTGATGCCGGCAGATCGCCTGACTGCGGCAGATGGATTGGGCCCGGGCAGCCCGGGGCTGAGTGCCGGGGCGGTGCTTCGGCTCGGCTCACGGACCCAGCCTTCCCCGCGGCCGAGATCAGGAGATCAGCCGCAGTCAGGACCCAAAGCGGTGGATCCGTCCTGATGCCGGCAGATCTCCTGACTACGGCAGATGGATTCGGCCCGGGCGGCCCGGGGCTGAGTGCCGGGGCGGTGCTTCGGCTCGGCCCAGGGGTCCAGCGCGCGGCGGCCGAGGGCAGGAACCCAGCCCCCCTCGCCGCGGCCGAGGTCAGGAGATCAGCCGCAGTCAGGACCCAAAGCGGTGGATCCGTCCTGATGCCGGCAGATCTCCTGACTGCGGGCGGCGAGACGCCAAGCGCCCGCCCGCCGACACCCGCCGTGTCAGTAGCCGCTGAAGGCGTCCGTCGTGATCGAGCGCGCGCGCTCCAGGGCCGGCGCGAGGTCGGCGATGAGGCCGGCCGGACCGGAGATGTATGCGTGGCGCGAGCTGATGTCGGGCACGATCTTGAGAAGGCCCTCGGCGTCCAGCCGCACTCCGCGCGCCCACATCCAGTTCGCCGGCAGATCGGCGGGCCGGTCGCGCGTGAACAGGATCACGGGAACTCCGGATGCCACGAGATCGTCGCGGTACGCGAGCTCCGAGGCATCCGACGCCACGTACACGAGCACGATGTCGCGCTCCTCGCCCGCCGCCCGGGCATGACGCAGCTGCGAGATGAACGGAGTGACGCCGATGCCGGCGGCGACCATCAGCAGCGGCGCGGAATCCCGCTTCGGGAGCACGAAGTCGCCCCACACCCCGGTGATCGCGAGGCGCTCGCCCTCGTCGACCTGTGCGAGCGCCTTCTTGAACGAGCTCTGCGGCTTCGAGCTCGAGCCCTCCTTGAACGCGACGCGCAGCAGCGGCAGATCCTCCGGGGCCGACGCGATGCTGAACTCGCGACGCGTTCCGCGGGCGTCGGGGTGCGGGTGCGGCACCTCGAGCTCGAGGTACTGACCGGGCACGAACGACAGCCGGTCGTGCACCTCGAAGGTGAGCTCCTTCACCGTGGGCGTCCGCTCGGCCCGCGAAGCGAGCGTCAGGCGCACCGCGGTGCGCGCGGCGAACGCGAAGGCGACCAGGTTGCCGATGAGCAGCGCGCGCTCCTGCCCGAGCGAGATGTCGCCGAGCGGGATGGGCCACCCCGCGAGCACGCCGACGATGCCGGCGACGACGAACTGCTGCCACCGGCGCGGTGGGAGCGTGAGGGGCTCGGAGAGCATGAACGCGCCGAGGAACAGGAACGGCGACGACCACAGGATCTGCCAGAAGACCGTCATGGCGTCCACCGCGACCCCCGCGGCCTGCAACTGCGCGGCCGTGCGCAGCACCGCGATGGCGACCGCGATCACGAGGAACACGGCGACGACGCGGATCTTCTCGGTGCGCCACAGCACCGCCAGGCCCAATATCAGGACGGGCGCCGCCATGGCGGGCGTCCCGACCCACCAGGCCGAGGCGCCGAGTGCCGGCCAGACGATGCTCAGCAGGGTGAGGACCGTGGCGCCGATCGCGGCCGGGTTGAAGATGTGTCGCCCTCGCCAGGCGAGGAGGTACTTCGATGCGGATGCCGCGGCCGCCGCGATCACGAGGCCGACGAGTGCGACGACGTCGAGTGTCGGGCGCAGCACGAACAGCAGGATGTGCGCCGTGATGAGCGACGACTCCAGCCGCCACGGCAGGTGCATGACGCGCTGGGCGGCGGCATCCACCCCCACGCAGACGGCCGACAGGACCGCGAGGGTCACGACGAGTTCGAGCGGACCCGGCCCGACGAGGTCGAAGAACGACAGGATCAGCGCGATGACGGCGAGCGTCGCGAGCGCGAGGTAGACCACCCGATACATCGAGACGCGTCCGAGCAGGGCGAAGACGCGATTCCAGAGCGAGGTCAGGCTTCCCACGTCACACCGCCTGCAGGGGCACGTGGGCGGCGGGAGGAATGACGCGGATGCCGTCACCCGGCCGCACCTCGCCGCCCGCGACGACGATCGACATGATGCCGGCCAGGCGCACGGTGTCACCCTGGTCGTCGACGTAGACGAGCTCCTTCATGAGGCCTTTCGAGAGTCCGTTGATCTGGCTGCAGGGGTTGCGCAGCCCGGTGACTTCGACGACCGCGTCGTCGCCGAGCGCCAGCCGGGTGCCGCGCGACAGCCCGAGCAGATCGATGCCCACGGTCGTGATGTTCTCGCCCATCGCACCGGGGGCGATCCCATGACCGCGAGCGGCCATCTCGTCGAAGAGCTCGGAGTGCAGCAGATGCACCTGCCGAAGGTTCGGCGCGGCGGCATCGCGCTGCACGCGGGAGCGGTGCTTGACCGTGGCGCCGGCGTGGGCGTCGCCCTCGACGCCGTAGCCGGCGACCAAGGTGATGCTCGTGCGGGTGGGCTTGCTGAACCGGTGGCCGTCGTCGCGCGCGACGGCGACGATCTGTCCGGCGGGAGGCGACTGGCTCACCGTCCCACGCTAGCCGGTCCGGTGAACAGGTCGGCGCGGCAGCCGGGCGACCAGTCCACCCGCCCGTCCGTGGTCATGCGCACCCACTCGACGCCCCACTCGAAGGCGAGCCGGGGTCCGCCGTCGAAGAACAGTGCCGTCGCGGTCGCGTCCGCGATCATCGCGGTGGGCGCCACGGCCCAGGTGGCGGCGATGGTCCGCACGGGCAGTCCGGTGCGCGCGTCGAGCACGTGGTGGAGCCCGCCGCCCCACGTGCGTCGATTCACGGCCGAGGCGCAGAGCGCGGCATCCGTCACCTCCCACACGCCGATGGCGCGACCCGGATCGAACGGATGCTCCAGCCCGATGCGCTGGGAGCTCCCGCGGACCGCGAGGTCGCCGCCGGCGTCGACGACGATGTCACCTCCCGTCGCACCCGCGACGACCGCGGCCACGAGGTCCACCAGGCGCCCTTTGCCGAGCGCTCCGACGTCGATGGTCGCCGGGCGGTCGAGCGCGAGCACTCCCCCGCCCCAGGTGAGCGCCGCCGTCCAGTCGGGCGGTGCGGCGACCGGGTCGTGAGGCGTGAACGAGTACGACGCGTCATAGCCGAGCCGCTCCAGCGAGCCGCCGATCAACGGGTTGACGGCGCCCTGGGTTGCCGTGGACAGTGCGGCGAAGGCGTCGAGCATCTCCTCCGCGTCGGCCGGCGCCGGGGCGCGGCCGCCGGTGCGCGCGAGGGCGGTGACGACCGAGTCCGGGCGGAACCGCGACCACGCCGCGTCGAACGCCTCGATCACGACGGTCACCGCGCGGCGGCTGTCGTCGCCGAGCGGCTCGGGCGTGACGATCTCCCACGGCGTGCCGATGGCGTCGAAGCGCCACGACGCCTCGGCGGGCGGAGTGGTACCCGCGCGGGGCATGACGCTACAGGGCCGCTTCGGCCTTGATCGCGTCGATGGCCTGGTTGAACCCGCCGCTGGTGAGCGACGAGCCGGCGACGCGGCTCACCGAGATGTCGTCGATGTCCTGGCCGACGACCTCGTCCGAGATCCCGCCGATGAACTGGCCCTGATACTGCTCCGACTCGCTCTTCTGCGGATCCCCGACCACCTCGACGTCGGTCACGACGTCGTCCTCCAGCGTCACCGTGACCGAGATCGTCTCGACCGACTCGGGGGTCTGGTACGTGCCGTCGGCGGTGTACGTGCCGTCCGCGTACGCGGCGGCGCCGTCGGCGCCGCTCGAGCCGTCGGCGGTGTCGGTGGAGGCGTCGTCGGGGGTGTCGGTCGCGGGCGCGCAGCCGGCGAGCAGGACGATGCCGGCGACCGCCGCGAGAGTGGCACCGGCGCGGGCGGGACGGGTGGCGACGGCGGTGCGGATCATGGTGGTCCTCCTGGGTCGTTGAGTCGTGCGGACGCCGGCGAGCGACGCCGTGAAGGCATCCTGACAGCGGCCGCTATGAGCGGCCTCCGAATCGCTTCGCAGTCCGCCATGGTGGGAGAGGCGGGACCTCGGGCGGTCAGGCCGCTCCGTCGAACATGCTGGTGACGGAGCCGTCCTCGAACACCTCGTGGATCGCCCGGGCGAGCAGCGGCGCGATGGGCAGCACCGTGAGCGTCGGGAAGCGCTTCTCCTCGGGGATCGGGATGGTGTCGGTGACGACGACCTCGTCGATCGCCTCGCTCTGCAGTCGCTGCGTGGCGGGGTCGCTGAAGATCGGGTGGGTGGCCGCGACGATGACCCGGACCGCGCCGCTGGCCTTGAGCGCCTCGGCGGCCTTGACGATGGTGCCGCCGGTGTCGATCATGTCGTCGACGAGCAGGCACACCCGCCCCGACACGTCACCGACGATCTCGTTCACCGTCACCTGGTTGGCGACGTTCGGGTCTCGGCGCTTGTGGATGATCGCGAGCGGCGCGCCCAGGCTGTCGGACCAGGTGTCGGCCACGCGCACTCGTCCGGTGTCGGGCGAGACCACCGTGAGCTTGGCGCGATCGTCGGCGGTGAGCGTCCTCTCGAAGTACTCCAGCAGGACGGGCTTCGCGAACAGGTGGTCGACGGGGCCGTCGAAGAAGCCCTGGATCTGAGCGGCGTGCAGGTCGACGCTCATCACGCGGTCGGCGCCCGCGGTCTTCATGAGGTCGGCGACCAGGCGTGCGCTGATGGGCTCGCGGCCGCGGCCCTTCTTGTCCTGACGCGAGTACGGGTAGTACGGCGCGACGACGGTGATGCGCTTCGCCGAGGCCCGCTTGGCCGCGTCGAGCATGATGAGCGTCTCCATGAGCCACTCGTTGACCGGCGGGCCGAAGCTCTGGATGAGGAAGAAGTCGCAGCCGCGGATCGACACCTCGAACCGGGTCAGGATCTCGCCCGACGCGAAGGTGCGGTACTCGGTGGGCACGAGCTCGGTGCCGAGGTGCTCGGTTACCTCTGCTGCCAGCGCGGGGTGCGAGCTGCCCCGGGCGATGACGAGTCGCTTCTTCGTCTTCGCGACCAGTCCGGGCGCGATGTCGTTCTCGCGGTCGAGCTCAACGGTCTTCTTCTTGCGCGCCATCGTCCGCCTTCTGTGCGGACCGAGCCTTTGCAGCGACCTGCGCCGCGCCGGTACCCGGTCGGTTGTCCTCGACCCACCCCTCGACATTGCGCTGAGGGGCGACACTGAGAGCGAGGGCGCCGGCCGGCACATCCTTGCGGATCACCGCCCCGGCCCCGGTCTTCGCGCCGTCTCCGATCCTAACGGGCGCCACGAACACGTTGTGCGACCCGGTGTGCACCTCGTCGCCGATCTCGGTGCGGTGCTTGGTGACGTCGTCGTAGTTGGCCGTGATGGCGCCCGCGCCGAGGTTGACGCCGGTGCCGATCGTCGTGTCGCCGATGTACGACAGGTGGGGCACCTTGCTGCGCTCGCCGATCGTGGAGTTCTTCGTCTCGACGAAGGTGCCGATCTTGCCCTTGTCGCCGAGGTACGTCCCCGGACGCAGGTAGGCGAACGGTCCGACGTTCGCACCCTCGCCGATGACGGCGAGCGTGGCATCGGTGCGGGTGACCACGGCGTTCTCGCCGACCTCGCAGGTGACCAGGCTCGTGTCGGGGCCGATGAGGGCGCCCGACGCGACGTTGGTCGCCCGCAGCAGATGCGTGTTGGGCAGCACGGTGACGTCGGTGCCGAGCGTGACGTCGACGTCGATCCAGGTCGTGGCCGGATCGAGGATCGTCACGCCCTCGAGCTGCCACCGGCGCACCGTGCGCGCGTTGAGCAGGCGCGCCGCGTCGGACAGCTGCACCCGGTCGTTGACGCCCAGGGCGGCCGCGGCATCCGGAGCGCTCGCGGCTGCTACGAGAAGGTGCGAGCCGCGCAGCAGCGCCACCACGTCGGTGAGGTACTTCTCGCCCTGCGCGTTCGCCGTGCCCACCAGCGCGAGGTGGGACCGCAGCGCCTGCGCCTCGAAGACGTAGACCCCGGCGTTGATCTCGGAGACGGATGCCTCGTCCGCCGTCGCGTCCTTCTGCTCGACGATGCGGGCCACGGCGCCGTCGGCGTCGCGGATCACGCGGCCGTATCCCGTCGCGTCGTCGAGGACGGCGCTGAGCACGGTGGCCGCCGCGGCGCCGTCGCGGTGCGCCTGGACGAGCGCCGTGAGCGTGTCGGAGTCGAGCAGGGGCACGTCGCCGCTGAGCACGAGGACGTCGCCCTCGAAGTCGTCCAGCGCGGCGAGCGCGAGCTCGACCGCGCGACCGGTTCCGGGGATCTCGTCCTGGTCGACAACGAGCACCCCGGGCATCGTCTCGACGACCGCGCCGGCGACGAGGTCCCGCTCGTGGCGCACGACGAGCACCACGTGGTCGGGGGAAAGGGTCAGCGCGGTGTCGATCACGTGCCCGATGAGCGGGCGACCGCCGATGCGGTGCAGCACCTTCGGAAGCGACGACTTCATGCGCGTGCCCTGGCCGGCGGCCAGCACGATCACGGCGAGCGTGCGATCAGACGTGTTGTGGGTCATGCTCCGCCGCCAGGATTCGAACCTGGACCTAACAGCTCCAAAGGCTGTCGTGCTGCCGTTACACCACGGCGGACCACCGCGTCGCGCGCGGCCGCCGTCAAGTCTGCCAGACCTCCCTGCGCCGCCTGCCCGGCCCGAGGCCCGACGCGCTGCCGCGCCCGCTGGCGCCCGGCCTGTCCATCTGTGCGAAATCGGCCTTCGTGCGCTCCACGACCGTCGACTACGCACAGATGAGTCGGGGCGACGACCCGCGCGACTTGATAATGGAGCCATGGCCAAGGAGACCGACGAGGTCGATCGCATCGTCGAGGCGTGGATCGCGCAGCGCCCCGACCTCGACTTCTCGCCCCTCGAGGTGCTCTCGCGCGTCGACCGGCTCTCCCGGCATCTCGACCGCGCCCGGCGCGACGCATTCCGGCGCAGCGACCTCGAGCCGTGGGAGTGGGACGTGCTGTCGGCGCTCCGGCGCGCGGGCGAGCCGTTCCAGCTCACCCCGAAGCAGCTGCTGCTGCAGACGCTCGTATCGAGCGGCACGATGACCAACCGCATCGACCGGCTCGTCGGGCGCCGACTCGTTCGGCGCGAGGCCGACCCGGACGACGGGCGCAGCATCCTGGTCATCCTCTCCGAGGACGGGAAGACCCGGGTGGATGCCGCCATCACGCGACTGGTCGACGCCGAGGCCGTGCTGCTGGGCACGCTCTCGCGCAGCGACCGGGAGAGGCTCGCGGCCCTGCTGCGAAAGCTCAGCCTCGGCTTCGACGCCTGACCGACGTCAGTCCATGTGCTCGGTGAGCTCGAACCACCGCGTCTCGACGTCGTCGCGGTCGGCCTCCAGGGCGCTGATGCGCTCCATCTCCGCACCGATGCCGACGTAGTCGCCCTGATCGTGCTCGGCCAGGGCGGTGCGGGCAGCGGCGATCTGCTTCTCGAGCTTCTCGAGCCGTCGCTCGAGGGCCGAGATCTCCTTCTGCGCCGCGCGGAGCTCCGCACCCGTGAGCCCCGGCGTCTGGGCGGCAACGGATGTCGCGGCCTGCCGGCCGGCCGGCGCCTCGCGCTCGCGGGTGCGCAGTCGCAGGTACTCGTCGACGCCGCCCGGCAGGTGGCGCAGGTGCCCGCTGAGGATGGCGTACTGCTGGTCCGTGACGCGCTCGATGAAGTACCGGTCGTGCGAGACGACCAGCAGCGTGCCGGGCCACGTGTCGAGGAGATCCTCCATGGCGGCCAGCATGTCGGTGTCGAGGTCGTTCGTCGGCTCGTCGAGGATCAGCACGTTGGGCTGCTCCAGCAGGATGAGCAGCAGCTGGAGCCGGCGCTTCTGGCCGCCCGAGAGGTCCTTGACCGGCGTGGAGAGCTGGGCGCTCGCGAACCCCATGCGCTCGAGCAGCTGGCCGGGCGTCAGCTCCTGCGCCTTGGACCCGCTGCCGAACGTGTAGGTCGTGCGCAGCCGCTCGATCACGATGCGCACCGGACTCTCGAGGTGCGCCTCGAGCTCGTCGAGTCGCTGCGTGAGCGTGGCCACGTGGACGGTCTTGCCGCGCTTGACGCGCCCGCCGGTGGGCTCGACCTCGCCGGACACGAGGCCGAGGAGCGTCGACTTGCCGACGCCGTTCACGCCCAGGATGCCGGTGCGCTCGCCCGGGGCGATGCGCCACTCGACGGGGTGGACGACCTCGCGATCCGGCCCTCCGTCGGACGACGGGTAGGTCACCGAGGCGTCGAGCAGATCGACGACGTCCTTGCCGAGACGGGAGACCGCGAGGGACTGCAGCTCGGTGGGGTCGCGGATCTCGGGCACGTCGGCTATCAGCGCGTTGGCGGCGTCGATGCGGAACTTCGGCTTCGACGTGCGCGCCGGCGCCCCCCGGCGCAGCCATGCCAGCTCCTTGCGCGCGAGGTTCTGCCGGCGCTGCTCGATCGCGGCGGACTGCCGGTCGCGCTCCACCCGCTGCAGGATGTAGGCCGCGTAGCCGCCCTCGAACGGGTCGACGATGCGGTCGTGGACCTCCCACGTGCGGGTGCACACCTCGTCGAGGAACCACCGGTCGTGCGTGACGACGAGCAGGCCGCCCTGGTTTGCCGACCAGCGGCGCTTGAGATGCTCGGCGAGCCACGCGATCGCCTCGACGTCGAGGTGGTTGGTGGGCTCGTCGAGGAAGATGACGTCGTCATCGCCCGCCAGCAGGGCCGCGAGCGCGACGCGCCGTCGCTGCCCGCCGGAGAGACCGGTTACCGGACCGTCCCACGCCAGCCCGTCGAGCAGGCCCGCGATGACGTCCCGGACGCGCGCGTCGCCCGCCCACTCGTGCTCCGCCCGGTCGCCGACCACGGACTGGGCGATGGTGAGCGAGTCGTCGAGGGTGTCGGCCTGGTCGAGCACCCCCACCCGCACGCCGCTGCGCACCGTCACGCGGCCGGAGTCCGGCGTCAGCCGGCCGGCGAGCATCGCCATGAGGCTCGACTTGCCGTCGCCGTTGCGACCGACGATGCCGATGCGGTCGCCCTCGTCGACGCCGAGGGAGACGCCGTCGAAGACGACCTTGGTGGGGAATTCGAGGTGCAGGGCCTCGGCCCCGAGAAGATGTGCCATGTCCCCTCAAGGCTAGGCGAGTCGAGGCGCCCCGGTCACCGATCGCCGGTCAGTACCAGATGCTCAGCCTCGGGGCGGTGTGCCAGGCCAGCACGCGGGCGGCGGTCGAGGGATCCGCCGACTGCACCCGACCGGCCGCGGCGAGCGTCGCGAGCGACACCCCGCCGAGATAGGCGGCCGAGAGCTCCTCGATGCCGAGCGACACGGCGACGGCGCCTTCGGGCGCGCTCGGGGACTCCCAGGGCGTCACCGTGCCGCGGCCCTCGGCGTCGACCTCGAGCAGGTATCGCCCGGCGGCATGGCCCAGCGGATCCGCGACGTCGAGCGCGAGCGTGCCCGAGGCCCCGAACCGGCGCGCCTCGAGCGCCCTCGGCACGTCGAGGATGCGCACGTACTGGTGGTCGCGCAGCGTCACCGTGGCCGCACGCTGGTCGGCGATCATCCACCGCAGCGGCTCGTCCACCGACTGCTCGTCGGCGTTCACCTCTGCGACGAGGTCGAGCTCGAGGAGGAACCGCCACAGCGCCGCGTAGGCGTCGTCGGTCTCGGCGAGGAGATAGGTCACCCGCACGGACGCCTTGGTGAAGTCGTCGTGGTTCTCCTTCACGCTGTACAGCGCGAGGCCGCGGACTTCGCCGGACGCATCGGCGTACTGGATCGCCCGCTTCTCGCCCGCCTTCTCGGCCGTGGGATGCGTGCCGGCCATGCCGTCCCAGTGCCCCGCCGGCACGTCGATCTCACCGGCGAAGCGCCGGCGTGCGCGGTCGTGCAGCGGCGCGATCAGCTCGCGCAGCCGCTCGCGCGGGATGAAGTCGACACGGCCGTCGGGCCGGGGCCCGATCCAGGTGGCGCGCTTGGTCTCGATGCGCCACGAGGCGCTCGCCGCGGCGGGGGCGAACCCGTACCGGCCGTACAGCGTCGACTCGCTCACGGTGAGCATAGCCATCGGAAGGTCCGCGTCGACGGCGGACCGGAGCTCTCCCTCGAGCATCACGCGCGCCAGGCCGCGGCGGCGGTGCGTGGGGGCGACGGTGACGGCCGAGATCGCGCACGACGGGACCGCGGCGCCGCCCGGGACGGTGAGCTGGCCCACCCACGAGGCGATCGTCGCGACCGGGGCGTCGGGCACCGGCGCGGACGGATCGTAGATACCGGTGGTGCGCCGGAAGGCGCTGCGCTCACGCGCGGAGGCGATCTGCTCCTCGGAGCGCTCGCCATCGAGGAATCCGCGGGCGGTCGACTGCAGCCAGCCCGGGAAGTCGTCGCCGTCGACCGGCACGAGACGCGCCTCGAGCCCGGCGTCGGCGAGCCGCGCGGTGGTCGTCTCGTGGATCGGCGCGACGCGGAACGCTGTCGCGTCCGCCTCTCCCGGCGCCCCGGGGCGGGTCTCGGTGTCGAACGTCATCGTCGCTTTCCTTCCGTCTTCGTCGTTTCTCGGAGTCAGAGGCCCACGACGCGCGCACCCGTGACGGGTCCGTGCACGTGCAGCGCCTCGAGTCCGGCGGCCGAGAGCGTGACCTGCAGCTCGAGGGCCGACTCGGGGTCTCCGGTCAGGAATGCCAGCGTAGGACCCGACCCCGACACCATCCCGGCGAGCGCACCCGACCGCTCGCCGAGCTCGAGGGCCTCGCGCAGCCCGGGGCGCAGCGAGAGCGCAGCGGCCTGCAGGTCGTTGCGCGTGTGCTCGGCGAGCGCCACAGGGTCGCCCGCCCGCAAGGCGTGCAGCACGGCCGGGGCGACTTCGGGCCGCTCGGCGACCGCGGCGATGTCGTGTTCGCCGCGCAGGGTGTCGAGGTGCGCGTACACCTCCGGTGTCGAGAGCCCTTCGCCGGCCGGGGGCACGATGACCCAGTCGAACCGGCCCTTCGCGAGCGCGGGACTCAGCTGATCGCCGCGCCCGGTGCCGATCGCCGTGCCGCCCATCAGCGCGAAGGGCACGTCCGCGCCGAGCCGGGCCGCGAGCTTGTGCAGCTCGGCCGTGCCGAGCTCGGCGCCCCACAGCGCGTCGCAGGCGACCAGGGCGGCTGCGGCATCCGCCGACCCGCCGCCCATGCCGCCGGCGACCGGGACGTTCTTGACGATGTCGAGGTGGACGCCGCCCCGATGGCCGATGCGCTGCGCGACCAGGCGCGCCGCGCGCACCGCCAGGTTGCGGTCATCGGCCGGGACGCCCGCGAGGTCGACCGTCCCCGAGATCATGACCGTGAACTCGTCGGAGGGGGTCGCCCACACGTTCTCGTACAGCGAGACCGCCTGATACGCCGAGGCGACCTCGTGATAGCCGTCATCCTGGACGCCGCCGACCTGGAAGAACAGGTTCAGCTTGCCCGGCGCCCGCACGTGGACGCGGTCGGTGACGGCGGCGTGGGTCACAGCTGGGTCGACTCCGCCCACAGGTCGACGTCGATGCCGTCCGACAGCGCGTCGATCTGCTCGAGCTCCTCGGTGCTGAACGCGGGCCCGTCGAGGGCCGCGAGGTTCTCGTCGAGCTGGGACGTGCGCGACGCGCCGATGAGCGCGGAGGTGACCACCGGATTGCGCAGCACCCACTGGATCGCCAGCTGGGCGAGTGACTGGCCGCGCTCCTTCGCGATGGTGTCGAGCCCGCGGAGCTTGGCGAGGCCCTTCTCGGAAAGCGAGCGATCGGGCACGGAGGAGCGCTGCTGAGCGCGCTCGGCCGGACCGCCACCGAGGTACTTGTCGGTGAGGAGACCCTGGGCGAGCGGAGTGAAGGCGATCGCCCCCATGCCCTCCTGCTCGAGCACTCCGGTGAGGCCGTCCTCGACCCAGCGGTTGAGGATCGAGTACGCCGGCTGGTGGATGACGAGCGGGGTCCCGAGCGAGCGGGCGACGGATGCGGCGACCGCGGTGCGCTCGGCACTGTAGGACGAGATGCCGACGTAGAGCGCCTTGCCCTGGCGGACCAGGGTGTCGAGAGCTCCTACGGTCTCCTCCACGGGGACGTCGGGGTCGACACGATGGGAGTAGAAGATGTCGAAGTAGTCCACGCTCATGCGCTTCAGCGACTGCTCGGCGCTCGCCAGCACGTACTTGCGCGAGCCGCCGTCGCCGTACGGACCGTGCCACATGTCGTAGCCCGCCTTCGACGAGATGATGAGCTCGTCGCGGTACGGCGCGAAGTCCTCGCGCATCATGCGGCCGAAGTTCACCTCGGCCGATCCGTAGGGCGGGCCGTAGTTGTTGGCGAGATCGAAGTGCGTGATGCCCTTGTCGAACGCGTGCCGCAGGAGCGCCCGCTGGTTGTCGAAGGGGATGTTGTCGCCGAAGTTCCACCACAGCCCGAGCGAGATGGGCGGGAGGGTGAGGCCCGACGTGCCGACCCGGCGGTACTCGGCCTGGTCGTAGCGGTCGTCGGCGGCGGTGTACGGGCGGTTGAGGTCTCCCCCACGGGAGCGGTACTGCGGCTCATCGGTCACCGGTCCAGGCTATCGGCGCGGCGGCGTGCGCGCAGGATCGGGCGCTCGGTCGCGCTCCGGAGCGGCCTGCACACGCCAGCACGGCGTGTCAAGGGGCGGGCTCGGTAACGTCGCTGTAATGGAGAGTGCCTAAGGTGAGGAGACCGGATGTCGCAGTCGCGGCATCCGGTTCGCGCGCGAAGGAGGAACAGTTGCCCGCACTCTCGGTCATGCCCACCCCCCAGGACCCCTGGACGACACTGCTGGAGCGCCCCGACGTCGCGCTCAAAGGCGGCCTGCTCCACATCGTGCACGACACGGTGACTCCTGAGGAGGCGCGCACCGCCGACCTGCTGCTGGTGGCTTCCGCACTCGAGGCGGCGGGTGTGGAGACCACGCTCATCCGCCACGACCGCGCGATCCCCGCGCTCGTGGTCGACGTGGCCGCACGGGCCGCTGCCATCGCGGCGATCGCCGCGCTGGGCGAGACCGAGCCCCTCTACGTCAAGGAGAAGGGGCGGCCCGCCATCCGCGCCACCGAGGCGCGCGTGCCCGGCGCCGGACCGTCCGCCGTGCGGATCTACCGCCCCCGCGTGGCGCGCACCGGCGGCCTGCGCTACGGCGCCTCGCTCGGCGCGCGGCTGGAGTTCTGGCGCTTCGGCGAGGAGCTGATCGAAGCGCCGCACGACAACGCCTTCACCCGGCGCCTCACTCCCGCGAACGACCTCGAGTACACCGTCGTGGAGCGCTACGGCCGCAACTGGCGGACCATCGACGGCATGTTCGACCTGCAGCCGCACGAGTTCGCCGAGCCGGTCGATCTCGTGTTCTCGTGGGTCGACGGCTCGTCGAGCGACTTCCAGCGTCAGCGCGCGGCACGGATGGCCGAGTACGTCGTCGGCGACGGCGACGAGGGCCCGGCCCGCTACCGTCACGTCGACGAGCTGCGGTACGCCCTGCGCAGCGTGCACATGTACGCGCCGTGGGTGCGCCGGATCTTCATCGCGACCGACTCCCCCACGCCGGCGTGGCTCCTGGATCATCCGAAGGTCACGATCGTGCGCAGCGAGGAGTTCTTCGCCGACCCGTCGGTGCTTCCCACGCACAACTCGCACGCCGTCGAAGCGCAGCTGCACCGCATCCCCGGGCTGTCGGAGCACTTCCTCTACTCCAACGACGACATGTTCTTCGGACGGCTCAGCGAGCCCGAGCTGTTCTTCACGCCGGCGGGCGTCACGAAGTTCGTGGAGTGCGAGGTGCGCATCGGCGCGGGCGCTCCGGCGACCCACCGCAGCGGCCACGACAACGGGCTGCGCGTGAACCGCGACCTGCTCAAGCAGCGGTTCGGCCGGGCGATCGTCCGCGACCTCGAGCACTGCGCGACTCCGGTGCGTCGCAGCGTGATGGCCGAGCTCGAGGAGACCTTCCCCGAGGACTTCGCCCGGACCGCGGCATCCCGCTTCCGCTCGGCGACCGACATCTCGGTCACCAACAGCCTCTACCACTACTACGCGCTCATGACCGGGCGGGCCGTCGCCACCCGCCAGCCCCGGGTCCGCTACGTGCAGACCACGCTGGCGGCGTCGCTGCGGCGCATGGAGCGCCTCGCCGACCGCACCGACATCGACATGTTCTGCCTCAACGACGGCGGCGAGAGCGAGGTGCCCGAGCAGCTGCGCACCCGCGTGCTGCGTGCGGCGCTCGAGCGCATGTTCCCGGTGCGCGCCCCGTGGGAGCGCGAGGAGCTCAGCGTGGCAGAGCGATCGGCTCGGTCGGCGCACCCGTCCGCGCGACTCTGACCGGATCCACGCCGGCCAGCCGGAGCCGCCGCAGCGCCTCGTCGGGATCGATGTACTCCAGGGTGCGCGACGCGTCGACCGGCACCACCGAATGCACGATCGTGTCGTCGTACAGGTGGATCAGGTTGAACGCCTGTGCGCCGTCCTGGGGACGCGTGCCGCCGGTCGGCACCGTGAGGTCCTGGGCGTAGCAGGTGGACGAGGCCACCGACACCGGGATCCCGGCGAACGTCGCGAACGTCGAGTAGTGGAGATGGCCGGCGATGATCGCCCGGACGTCGGTCCCGCGCAGCACCGCCGCGAGGCGCGACTGCTGGCGCAGCTCGACGCTGGCGGCCAGCGGCAGCACGCTCGGCACCGGCGGGTGGTGCATCGCGAGGATCGTGCCGAGGGGCGCGGGCGTCGCCAGCACGGTCGAGAGCCAGGCCAGCTGCGCGTCCCGCACCTCGCCGTAGTGGTGGCCGGGGACGCTGGTGTCGAGTGTCACGATCCGGAGCCCGTCGAGCTCATCGACACGGTCGACCGGGGCGGCGTGGCCCGTCTCGCCGAGCAGCGTCTGGCGGAAGGCCGCCCGGTCGTCGTGGTTGCCCATGACCCAGAACACCGCCGCGCCGATGCGCACGGCGAAGGGCTCGACCAGGGCGCGAAGGTCGGCGTACGCTCCCTGCTCCCCCAGGTCGGCGAGGTCCCCGGTGAACACCAGCGCGTCAGGCTGGACGCCGCTGGCCTCGATGACGTCCAGCGCGCGCTCCAGGTGCGTGGCGGCGTCCACGAGGTCGAACAGCCGCGAGCCGCCCGCGCGCAGGTGGGTGTCGCTGAGATGGAGCAGAATCCGGTCGGGCGCCGGATACTCGGCGGTGCGCATCGTCACATCCCTCCGCCCCGCGGTCGAGACGAGACGTTCCGAATGTTACAGACATGTTTCGCAACGGCCCGGAAGCACGCGGTGAACGTTGGACGAACGGTGCGTCACAGGACGCGGGCGATCCTCACGAAGTCGTCGATCGACAGCTCCTCGCCGCGGGCGGTGGGCGCGACTCCGGCTCGCTCCAGGACAGCGGATGCCTCGGCCGAGCTGCCGCCGAGCACCACGGAGAGGGCCTGCCGGAGCATCTTGCGGCGCTGCTGGAAGGCGGCATCGACGATCCGGAAGGTGCGGCGGCGCTCGTCCTCGCTCCCCCGCGATTCGGCGTCGCGGCGGAACCCCACCAGCACGCTGTCGACGTTGGGCACCGGCCAGAACACCTGGCGCGAGACGGTGCCGGCCAGCCGCCACGAGCCGTACCAGGCGGCCTTCACGCTGGGTGCGCCGTAGACCTTGGATCCCGGAGGTGCGGCGAGCCTCTCCCCCACCTCGGCCTGCACCATCACGACGCCCGACTCCAGGCCGTCGAACGTCTCGAGGAAGTGCAGCAGCACGGGGACGGACACGTTGTACGGCAGGTTCGCCACCAGGATCGTCGGGTCGCCCGGCAGCTCGGTCACCCGCAGCGCGTCGGCATCCACCACGGTGAGCGTCCCGTCGGTCACGCCGTGCGCGGCCGCGGTCGCCGGAAGGCGCTCCGCCAGCCGGTGGTCGATCTCGACGGCGGTGACGGATGCCCCGGCCTCGAGGATCGCGAGGGTCAGCGAGCCGAGGCCCGGCCCCACCTCGACGACGCGATCGCCGGGAGCGACGCCGGCGACGTGGACGATCTTGCGCACCGTGTTGGCGTCGACCACGAAGTTCTGGCCGAGCTTCTTGGTCGGAGTGACGTCGAGGTCGGCGGCGAGCGCGCGGATCTCGGCGGCTCCGAGCAGTGACACGGGCATGGGTTCACTGTACCCAGTGACGCACGCACTCCCCTGTGGCTAGTGTGAGGCGAGTGAACACCACTGGAGCAATTCCGTCCGATGCGTTCTCACTCCGGAGCCCCTACGGGCGAAGGGCCGTCGGCCTGTCCGTAGCCGCGGCGGTCGGCGGGTTCCTCTTCGGCTTCGACTCCTCGGTCATCAACGGAGCGGTCGACTCGATCTCGTCGGACTTCGCGATCAACGACGTGCTCACCGGGTTCGTCGTCGCGATCGCCCTCCTGGGCTGCGCCGTCGGTGCGATCGTCGCCGGCAACCTGTCGGATCGCTGGGGGCGCCTGCGGGTGATGTTCCTCGGCGCGGTCATGTTCTTCGTCAGCTCGATCGGCGCCGGACTCGCCTTCTCGGTCTGGGACCTCGCTCTCTGGCGCGTGATCGGCGGTCTCGGAATCGGCATCGCCTCGGTCATCGCGCCGGCCTACATCGCGGAGATCGCACCCCGTCAGATCCGCGGCGGCCTCGCCTCCCTGCAGCAGCTCGCGATCACCCTCGGCATCTTCACGGCGCTGCTGTCCGACGCCCTGCTCGCCAACACGGCCGGAGGCGCGGACAACGTGCTGTGGCTCGGCCTCGAGGCCTGGCGCTGGATGTTCATCGTCGGGGTGATCCCGTCGGCCGTGTACGGCATCCTGTCGTTCACGCTGCCCGAGTCGCCGCGCTACCTGCTGGCGAAGGGCCGCACCGAGGAGGCCAGGGCGATCTTCTCGCGCCTGGTGCCGCCGGCGGATCTCGACCACACCATCCGCGACCTGCAGACCACGATCGAGACCGACCGCAAGAACTCCGGCGTCTCGCTGCGCGGACCGGTGCTCGGGCTGCAGCGGATCGTCTGGGTGGGCATCATCCTGTCGGTGTTCCAGCAGTTCGTCGGCATCAACGTGATCTTCTACTACTCCACGAGCCTGTGGCAGTCCGTCGGCTTCGACGAGACCGACTCGTTCACGATCAGCGTCGCGACCTCGATCACGAACGTGCTCGTGACGCTCATCGCGATCTTCCTGGTCGACCGGGTGGGGCGAAAGCCCATCCTCCTCACCGGGTCGGTGATGATGGCGCTGTCGCTCGGCCTCATGGCGATCTCATTCGTGTTCTCCGAGACGGACGCCGAGGGAGCCGTGACGCTGCCGGCCCCGTGGGGCCCCATCGCGCTGATCGCGGCGAACGTGTTCGTCGTGGGGTTCGGCGCGTCATGGGGACCGCTCGTCTGGGTGCTGCTCGGCGAGATCTTCCCGAGCCGCATCCGCGGCAAGGCGCTCGGGGTCGCGGCGGGCGCGCAGTGGATCGCGAACTTCCTCATCACGATCTCGTTCCCCGCGATGTCGTCGTGGTCGCTGCCGCTCACCTACGGCATGTACGCCGCCTTCGCCGCGCTGTCGTTCTTCTACGTGCTCTTGCGCATCCCCGAGACGAAGGGGATGGACATCGAGCAGACGGAGACGCTGTTCACGCATCCCGGTGCCAAGGCGACGACGCCGGTGGCAGACCGGGACTGAGCGGCGAGAGTCGCGAGCGCCTCGTAGGATCGAGGGATGCCCACGCTCGGCGACCTCATCGCACCCCGCCGGATGGGGAGAGATTTCCGCTGGCTGCTCGCCGCCTCGTGGACGAGCAACCTCGGCGACGGCATCGCCCTGGCGGCGGCTCCGCTGCTGATCGCCTCGCTCACCTCGTCGCCGATCCTCGTCGCCGCCGGCGCCATGATGCAGTTCCTGCCGTGGCTGCTGTTCGGCCTGCTCGCCGGCGCGGTCGCCGATCACCACGACCGACGGCGACTCGTCATGCTGGCCAACAGCCTTCGCGCCGTCGTCGTGCTCGCCCTCGTGGCCTTCCTCGTCACCGGGAACGCGTCGGTGTGGCTCGTTCTGGCCACCGCCTTCCTCTACGGCACCGCCGAGGTGTTCGCCGACTCGGCCGGCAGCACCCTCCTGCCGATGCTCGTCAAGCCCGGCGACCTCGGCATCGGCAATGCGCGCATGCAGGCCGGGTATCTCGTCGCGAATCAGCTCGCCGGCCCCCCGCTCGGCGCGTTCCTCTTCGCCCTCGGCTCGTTCTGGCCCTTCGTGCTGCAGGTGGTCTGCGTGGCGCTGGCGGTGCTGCTCATCTCCCGTATCTCCCGGACGCCCGTTCCCGAGCATCCCGAGCAGCCGTCGGGGACGAAGGCCCACGCGATCCGCGAGGGCCTGCAGTGGCTGCGCCACAACGCGCCGGTGCGGACGCTCGTGATCATCATCCTGGTGTTCAACGTGACGTGGGCCGCGCCCTGGGGCGTGCTCGTGCTGTACGCCACCGAGTACCTCGGCATGGGGCCGGTCGGCTACGGCGCCCTCACGACCGCCACCGCGCTCGGGGGCATCATCGCGGTGTTCGGCTTCGGCTGGCTCGAGAAGCACGTGTCGTTCGCGACGCTCATGCGCGTGTGCCTCTCGCTCGAGGTCCTCATGCACCTCGGCTTCGCGCTGACCACGTCGCCGGCGGTCGCCTTCGTCATCATGTTCGGCTTCGGGCTGTACGCGTTCGTGTGGGGCACCATCTCCACCACCGTGCGCCAGCGCCTCGTGCCGATGGAGCTGCAGGGACGCATCGCGTCGGTGAACATGGTCGGCGTATTCGGCGGGCTCGTGATCGGGCAGTTCCTCGGCGGCATCATCGCCCAGGTCTGGGGCCCGACGGCGCCGTGGTGGTTCGCCTTCGGCGGCTCGGCGATCACGCTCGCCCTGGTGTGGCGGTCGATCTCCCACATCGCGGCCGCGAAGCCGGTGCTGGGGGCCGATGAGACCGACGCGATCGACCCCGAAGACGAGCCGGGCGCCGGTGGGATGCCCCTTCCCGACCGCGGCTAGAGAAGGGGATCAGTCCGCGCTCTCCCAGGAGAGCGCGACGGTCGGCAGGATGAGGACGCGCCCGAGCACCGCGGTGGGGTGCTTCGCCATATACGCTGCCGCCTCCTCGATGGACTCCGCCTCCACGAGGTCGTAGCCGGCGAACCACTCCTTGAACTCGGGGAACGGACCGTCGGTGACGATCGTCCGCCCGTCGCGGACGACCACCGACTTCGCGCGATCCGGTCCTGCGACCGTTGATCCGCTCCCGACCGTGCCGGCCTCGACCCCCTCCTCCTCCCATGCCTCGAGCATGCGCCGGTCCTCCCCGGCGTCGAGCCGCGAACCGCTGGAGTCGGTGAGGTGGAGCACGAGGAACTGCTGGGTGGTCATTCGGTTTCTCCCTTGGTGGATGCCGCGAGATCGCCGCGGCGGCGGATGAGATGGGCGACCTCGGCGGTGTTCCCTGCCAGCAGGATCGCCCGGTCGTACGCGGCGCGCGCCTCCTCAGGACGGCCCGAGCGCCGGAGCAGCTCCGCACGGGTGGCGTGGAACGCGTGGTGGCCGTCGAGCGGCACGGCGAGCCGCTCGGTCATGGCCAGGCCGATCTGCGGAGAGTGGAGCTCCGACAGCGCGATCGCCTTGTTCAGTGTGACGAGCGGGTTCGGGTCGACGCGCTCGAGCTCGCCGTACAGCGTCACGACCCGCGACCAGTCGGTGTCGCGCGCATGCGGTGCCGACGCGTGCACCGCGTTGATCGCCGAGAGGATCTGATACCGGTCCAGCATCGCCTCGCCGTGTGCGGCGGCGTCGACCCGCGCGCGCACCAGGGCGAGGCCCTCGTCGAGGAGGGCCCGGTCCCACGCACTGCGGTCCTGCTCGTCCAGGCGCAGCAGCTCACCGTCCGACGACACCCTCGCCGCGGCGCGGGCCTCGGTCAGAAGCATGAGCGCCAAAAGCCCTGTCGCCTCGTGCTGTTCGCCCGACCTCGACGCGAGCAGATCGCGCAGCAGCCGTGTGAGCCGGATCGCCTCGCCGGTGAGATCCGGGCGGAGCGGATCGGAGTGCCGCCCCGAGGCGAGGTAGCCCTCGTTGAAGATCAGGTACAGCACCGCGAGCACCCCCTCGGCCCGATCAGCCAGCTCCTCCCGCTCCGGCACCCGGAACGGCACCCCTGCCGCCTTGATCTTCGCCTTGGCCCGGGTCAACCGCTGTCCCATGGTCGTCTCCTGCACCATGAACGCGTGCGCGATCTCGCTGACGGTCAGGCCGCCGACGACGCGCAGTGTGAGGGCGACACGTGCCTCCATCGACAGCACGGGGTGACAGCACACGAACATCAGGCGGAGTCTGTCGTCGTCGACGGCGCCCACGTCGACGACGCCCGCATCGCCTGCAAGCATCAGCGCCTCCCGGGAGAGCTCATCGCCGCGCGCTTCCCGCCTGAGCCGGTCGATCGCCTTGCGATGCGCGGTCGTCGTGATCCAGGCGCCCGGATTCGGCGGGACGCCAGCGGTCGGCCACCGCTCGATCGCCACGGCGAAGGCTTCGGCCGCGGCCTCCTCGGCGATGTCGAGGTCGGCGAAGCGCCGGGCGAGCCCTGCGACGACGCGGGCCCATTCCTCCCGGTGTGTACGCGCGACGGTCGCCGCGACATCTGCGCGCACGGTCACCGCCGGCTCACCGAAGGGCGGCCCCTGCCTCTGTCCCTGCGCCATCGACCGCTCTGCCTCCTCGTGGTCGCCTGGCGACGACCCTCACCAAGTCAACGAACGGGACTCGTCCGATTCGACACCGGACTGCAAAGAGATTCAAGTGCCCGTGATCGATCAGCGGTGTCGAATTCGCGCTCCGCCGTTCGTGGCGATGGTGAGGGCAGGTCACCGGATCGCCCCGCGAGGAGAGGGGAAGGCATGATGCACAGCCGCATGAGCGCCGATGACGAGCGTGAATACGCCGACCGGATCATCGAGGCCCGGCAGCAGCACCGCCGGGAGAGTCGGCCGCGACGTCACGCATTCTGGAACGACATCAGAGCGTTCCTCCTGTCGATCCCGGCAGGAATCGGGATTCGCATCGGCGGCTGACGAGCCGAGGACCGGCAGTCGTGCGGCAGGTCAGACCGACGGCCGTGCACTGCCGGCCAGCTCGGCGAGCCGCTTCCCGAGCCGCTCGAGCCGCGGCACCCACGGCCCCGCCATCTCGCCCGCGCCGCTCCGGCGCAGGGCCTCCGTGAGCGGCACCCACTCGGCCTCGCACACCTCCTCGGGATCGAGCTCGAGAACGGGGTCGCCCACCACGTGGGTCACGTACACGTCGAACAGCGCCAGCCTCTCGACAAGCCGCCCGACGAGCGTCAATGCTGCAGTCTCGACGCGCACGCCGGACTCCTCCGCCAGCTCGCGCACCGCGGCATCGGCGCTCGACTCACCGGTCAGAGCGCTGCCGGCGGGGAACTCCCACGCCAGCGGCCAGTCCTTGATCGCGGCACGTTTCGTCATGAGCACGAGTCCATCGCCGCGCACGACGCACACCGACGCCACGATGTGGAACAGCCCTGACGGGAAATCCGGGTCGTCCCGGCGATGCGTGCGGCCGGTCGGGATGCCCGCGGCATCCGTCAGGTCCCACAGTTCGCCGCGCGACACGTCAGTCCTCGAAGGCTCCGTACACGGCGAGCGTGTTCGCGGCGACCTGTGCGCAGAACTCGTCGAGGTCGGCGCCGAGCTCGGCCGCCATGAACCGCACCGTCACCGGGATCAGGTACGGGGCGTTCGGGCGGCCCCGGTGCGGGATGGGCGTGAGGAACGGGGCATCCGTCTCGACCAGGATCCGCTCGCGCGGCGTCACCGCGAGCGCATCGCGGAGGTTCTGCGCGTTCTTGAAGGTGACGTTTCCCGCGAAGGAGAGGTAGTAGCCGCGCTCGGCGGCGATGCGGGCCATCGCGTCATCGCCCGAGAAGCAGTGGAAGACGGTCCGCGCGGGCGCGCCCACCCGCTCCAGGGCGTCGAGCACGGCGTCGTGGGCGTCGCGATCGTGGATCTGCATCGCGAGGTCGTGCTTCTTCGCCAGCTCGATGTGCGCCTCGAACGAGCGCAGCTGCGCAGGGATGCCGTCGGGCTCGGTGCGGAAGAAGTCCAGGCCCGTCTCGCCGATCGCCCGCACGCGGGGCTGCGCCGCGAGCTCATCGATCACCGCGATGGCCTCGTCGAGGCGTCCGGCCTCTTCGTACGCCGGCGCCTCGTTCGGGTGGATGGCGACCGCGGCGAGCACGCGGGGGTGCGAGGCCGCGGCCTCGGCCGACCACACGCTCGACTCGATGTCGCCGCCGGCCTGCACGACGCCCATCACCCCGACGCCGACCGCCAGCTCGAGCTGCTCCGCCAGCGTGCGCGGCTCGTCGCCGTCGGCGATCTCGAGGTGGGCGTGGTTGTCGTACAACGGCACGGCCAGAGGCTCGGGCGCCGCGGGCCAGCGAACGTCGCGCGACCCGTCGTTGTGCCGCTGCCGGACGTACTGGCTGGGGTCTGTCATCGGGGTCGGCGGGTCAGCCGGTCTGCTCGATGCGCGGGAACAGCGGCGCCAGCCCGTTGACCGAGGTGCCCGGCTTGAGCACGCCCCACGCACCGGCCTCGCGAAGCGGCTGGTCCTGCAGGCGCCCGATCGACTCGGCCGCGCCCAGCGCGACCCACAGCTTCTCGGTGGCGATCGGCATCACCGGCGACAGCAGCACGGCCAGCGCCCGCAGGCCCTCGGCCGCGGTGTAGAGCACCGTGCCCAGCCGTCCGCGCTGCGCCTCGTCCTTCGCGAGCGCCCACGGCTCGTTCTCGGTGATGTACAGGTTCAGCGCGTCGACGATCTTCCAGATCGACGAGATCGCCTCGTCGATGCGGAAGCGCTCGATCGCGTCGTCGGCGGCGGCCGCGGCATCCGCCACCGTCTTGTGGATGTGCCGATCGGCGTCGGTGTACTCGCCCGCCGGGGGCACGACGCCCTCGAAGTAGCGCTCGACCATCGCCGTCGTGCGCGAGGCGAGGTTGCCGAACCCGTTGGCGAGCTCGGCCTGGTAGCGGGCAGAGAGGTCCTCCCACGAGAACGATCCGTCCTGGCCGAACGCGATGGCCGACAGGAAGTAGAACCGGTACGCATCCGAGCCGAAGACGTCGGTGATCTCGGTCGGCGCGATGCCGGTGAGCTTGGACTTGGACATCTTCTCGCCGCCGACGAGGAGCCAGCCGTGGGCGAAGACGCCCTTGGGCACATCGACGCCCGCCGCGAGCAGCAGCGCGGGCCAGATGACGGCATGGAAGCGCAGGATGTCCTTGCCGACCACGTGGTACGCCGGCCAGCGCCGCGCGAACTCCTCGGGGTCGGAGCCATACCCGACGGCCGTGGCGTAGTTGAGCAGCGCATCGACCCACACGTAGATGACGTGGCTGTCGTCCCACGGGACCTTGATGCCCCAGTCGAACGTCGAGCGGGAGATCGAGAGGTCCTTGAGCCCGTTCTTCACGAACGACACGACCTCGTTGCGCGCCGACTCGGGTCGGATGAAGTCGGTGTCGGCGTACAGCGCGAGCAGCTTGTCCTGGAACTCGCTGAGCTTGAAGAAGTAGTTCTTCTCGTGCAGCAGCTCGAGGGGCTTGGAATGGATCGCGCAGACCTTCAGCCCCTCGAAGGCGCCGGTGCCGTCGACGATCTCGGACTCCGGCTTGAACTCCTCGCAGCCCACGCAGTACAGCGCCTCGTACTCGCCGGCATAGATGTACCCGCGGTCGTACAGCGTCTGGAAGAAGGTCTGCACGTTGCGCTCGTGGCGCTCCTGCGTCGTGCGGATGAAGTCGTCGTTGGCGACGTCGAGCGTCTTCAGCAGCGGGAACCACGACTCGCCGACGAGCCGGTCGACCCACTGCTGCGGCGTCACGCCGTTCGCGCTGGCGGCCCGCAGCATCTTCTGACCGTGCTCGTCCGTGCCCGTCAGCATCCAGGTGTCGTCGCCCGACTGGCGGTGCCAGCGCGCCAGCGTGTCGACGGCCACGGTCGTATAGCCGTGGCCGATGTGGGGCACGTCGCTCGGATAGTAGATCGGCGTCGTGATGTAGAAAGATCGGCCGGAAGTCACCCGAGGATTCTAGTCGGGCGGGGTGCCACGCCCGGCCGCTGTGACGACGGGTGGCCGCGCGCGGGCCCGGCGGGCGCCTTTCGTCACAAACGGGCGAGCACTCAGGCGGGAGCCGCGCCGGGCTTGCCTCGCACGGCGAGGGCGGCCTGGTAGAGCTCGCGGCTGGAGTGGCCGGTGTGGGCGGCGACCTCGCCCGCGGCATCCTTCAGCCGGGTGCCGGTGCGCACGAGCTCGAGCACCTGCGTCACGGCGTCCGGGAAGGCGATGTCCCGGGGCGCGGCGCCGGCCACGACGATCACGAGCTCGCCGCGCACGCGCTCCCCGGCCCAGTCGACCAGTTCGGCGAGGGTCCCGCGGGCGATCTCCTCGTGCAGCTTGGTCAGCTCGCGGCACACCGCGGCCCGCCGGTCGGCGCCGAACGCCGACGCCATGTCGGAGAGCGTCGCGCCCACGCGCGTCGGGGCATCGAAGAAGACCATCGTGCGGGGCTCGCTCGCCAGCGCCCGGAACGCGCTCAGGCGCTCGCCCTGTTTGCGGCCGACGAACCCCTCGAACGTGAAACGGTCGGTCGGGAGCCCCGAGACGGCGAGCGCGGTGAGCACGGCGCTCGGTCCGGGAATCGCCGTGACCGTGACTCCCGCGGCGGCAGCGGCGGCCACGAGCCCGTACCCCGGGTCGCTGACGGTCGGCATCCCGGCATCGCTGAGGACGAGGATGTCCTGATCGCGCGCGAGCTCGACCAGCTCCGGCGCGCGGTCCTTCTCGTTGTGGTCGTGCAGGGCGATCAGCCGCGGACGATTGGCGATGCCGAGCGCCGTGAGCAGGCGCACCGTGGTGCGGGTGTCCTCGGCGGCGACGATGGTCGCGGCCTCGAGCGCGTCGACCAGGCGCCGCGACGCGTCCCCCAGGTTGCCGATCGGAGTGGCCGCGAGGATGATCACGCACTCAGCCTAGGCGGGCCGAATCGTCGTGTGGGGTCGCCGCGAGGATGATCACGCACTCAGCCTAGGCGGGCCGTGAATCGTCGTGTGGGGTCGCCGCGAGGATGATCACGCACTCAGCCTAGGCGGGCGGCGAATCCTCGTGCGCGGGCTCCACGAGGTCGACGGCCGCCTGCAGGCGCTCCAGGCAGTCCATCACGATGCGGATCTCGTCCGGGGACATGTCGATGACCGCATCGAGCATCCGGCCGTGCATCGCGCCGAGCGTACGCCTCACCTCGTCGTCGGTCTCCACGGTCGGCTCGACCACGATGCTGCGGCGGTCGGTCGGGTGGGGCCGGCGGCGCACATGGCCGGACTTCTCGAGGCGGTCGATGATCGCGGTGGACGACGCGGTGGACACTCCCAGATACCGCGCGAGCTCCGCCGACGAGACCAGCCGGCTCTCCTTCTCGGCCTTGAGCAGATAGCGGAGCGTCAGCAGATCCTTCTCGCCCATCGACATCGAGTCGCGAGTGCGACGGCGCATCGCGACCTCGGCGGCGCGGTAGAGACGGAAGGCCTGCAGGAGCTCCACGGCACGACGACGGCGCGAGTCGTGATCATCGCCGTACCAGTACCCCGTGCTGTCGCCCACGTCACGAATCATACGGATGCCGCGACCCCGAGCGGCCGGCTCCTGTGGACGGGTCGTCCACGGGGCGCCGCCTACACTGGGCTGGTGACGCACGCCCCCCGGCTGGACGCCGACCCGCCCGCCGAGTCGCTGCTTCCCCCCGTGCGTCCGAGCCTGTACGACCGGTTCGTCCTTCACCTGAGTCTCGACCCGCGAGCCGCCCGCCTCTACGGCTGGATCGGCCCGGCGATCGTCGTCGTCCTCGCCGGTGTGCTGCGGCTGTGGAACCTCGGCGCCGCCCACGACCTGATGAATCAGTTCGACGAGACGTACTACGTCAAGGACGCGTGGACGCTGTCGCAGCTCGGGTATGAGGCAGCGTGGCCGGCCGAGGCGAACGACCGCTTCCTGGCGGGTGCGACGGACATCTTCACCACCGACCCCGCCTTCGTGATCCACCCCCCGCTGGGCAAGTGGATCATCGCGCTCGGCATGATGATCGTCGGGCCGGAGAACGGCTGGGGATGGCGCCTCACGACGGCACTCCTCGGCACCGCGGCGGTGCTCGTGCTCATGCTGATCGCCAAGCGCCTCACCCGTTCGACCACCTTCGCCGTGATCGCCGGGCTGCTGATGGCGGTCGACGGCCTCGCGATCTCGATGAGCCGCGTCGCGCTGCTCGACACCCCGCTGATGTTCTTCGTGCTGCTGGCGTTCCTCTTCGTGCTGCTCGACCGCGAGAGAACGATGACCCGGATCGCTCAGACCGTGGCCGCGCGCTTCGACGAGCATGACGAGCCGCCGTCGTGGGGCCCGATCCTCTGGAACCGGCCGTGGATCGTCGCAGCGGGCACGGCGCTCGGGGCGGCCACGGCGGTCAAGTGGTCGGGAGCATGGGTGCTCGCGGGCCTGGGCGTGTACCTGGTGGTCACCGATGCCCTCGCACGGCGGCGGGCGGGCGTGCTGTTCTGGCCGACCGACGCCATCCGACAGGGCGCCGCCACCTTCCTCCTGCTCGTGCCGGTGGCCGTCGTGGTGTACCTGGCCTCGTGGACGGGATGGCTCGTCAGTGACGGCGGCTACAGCCGGCACGCCGCCGACGCGAACCCGGCGACCGGGCCGTGGTCGTGGGTGCCGCTCTCGCTGCAGAGCCTCTGGCTCGACCACGTCACGATGTTCAACGCCGCCTCGCAGATCACGTCCGGTCACACCTACGCCAGCCCGGCGTGGCAGTGGCCGCTCCTATTGCGGCCCACCGGGATGTACTACCACCACGACGTGCTCGGCACCGACGGCTGCACGGCGGTGAACGGCTGCTCGTCGGTGATCGCCAGCATCCCGAACCCGCTCATCTGGTACGCCGCCGTCGCCGCGGTGCTCTACCTGGCGTACCGATTCGTGGTCGCGCGGGACTGGCGCCACGCCCTCGTGCTCACCGGCATCGCCGTGACCTACGTTCCCTGGCTGTTCTACCCCGAGCGCACGATCTTCCAGTTCTACACGGTCCTGATGCTCCCCTTCATGCTGCTCGCGCTCGTGTTCGCACTGCGCGACATCGCCGGTCCGGCGCACGCCGACGCCTACCGGCGCCATACCGGTCAGCGGCTCGTGCTGGTCTTCCTGGTCGTCGCGCTCGCGCTCTCGGCGTTCTGGTACCCGGTGATCTCGGCCATGACGGTGCCCTACGACTTCTGGCGCCTGCACAACTGGATGCCCACCTGGGTCTAGCGCACGCTCGAGTCAGAGTGCGAGCGCGGCGGGATCTTTCACGCCCAGTGGGTCTAGCGCACGCGCGTCAGGGCGCCAGCTCCGCCGGCTCCGTCACGGGCAGCAGGCACGCGAAGTCGCGGCAGTCGTACGCGGTGGCGAGGCCGTCACGCGCGGTCTTGCCCTCGAACAGCGCGAACCCCGCCACGGCGAACGCATCGGACTGCTCGGGGGTCGCGATGACGACGACGTCGGCCGGGATGCCGCGGGCCGCGGTCACCAGCGGATCCCGGCTGTCGGCGGTCACGACCACCACCTGACGCGGCGCCACGGCGAGGCCCGCGGCGACCCGCAGCAGCGCGCCGTGGGCCAGCGGCTGCTCGAGCGCGACGCGCGCGTGCCGTGCCGTGATCCGCTCGGCGACCTCGCGCATGGCGTCGCCGGATCCGAGCACCCAGAGCGCCAGCGCGGCCTCGGCGAAGGCCGCGACGCCGGACGGCTCGTCGCCGTCGGACGAGGCATCCGGAGCCCCCACGCCCTGCGCCGCGAGCACCGGGTCTCCCCCGCCCGGCACGGCCGGCTCACCGTCGGCGCGGAGGCAGGCCTCCACCAGCTCGCGGCCTCGCACGGCGTAGCGGACGTCGCCGGTGGCGGCCGCGAGGGCGACGAGTCCCGACGCCAGCTGTCCGTAGTCGGCGAGGGTGGCGGTGGCGCGCGACGGGATCTCATCGAGCGAGGCCCGCACGAGCCGCCCGTCGAGGGCGACGTTGCTCTCGAGCACGGCGTCGGCGGCCCAGCGGGCGGACTCGATCCAGCGATCCTCGCCGTGACGGCTGCCGGCCCGGGCGAGGGCGCCGATCGCGAGGCCGTTCCATCCGGTGACGACCTTGCCGTCGACGGCCGGCGGTGCCAGCGCGGCGCGGGCGGCGGCATCCGCCCGGTAGTAGCCGCCCTCGCTGCGTTCGCCGTCGATCCACGACTCCGAGTCCTGCGCGGCTCCGAACCCGCCGCTGGACTGCTGCAGCACCTCGAGGAGGAAGTGCGCGACACCACGGGCCGTGGACTCGTCGCCGGCATCGCGCGCCACATCGAGGAGCTGTGCGTTGTCGGTGAGCATGCGCTCGTAGTGCGGCACCGTCCAGTCGCGTCGCGTCGCATAGCGGAAGAAGCCGCCTTCGACGGCGTCGCGGAGCGGCGAGGAGGCCATCGCGGCGAGTGCGCGATCAGCGACGGCCGCCGCCGGCGCTGCCCGCTGGCGCACGACGGGGCTCTGCAGGAACCGCAGCGCGGTCGCCACAGGGAACTTCGGCGCCGCCGGGTCACCCCCGCCGAAACCGCCGAACTCGTGGTCCTCGCGCTCGGCGAGGGTCTGGGCCGCGGCGGCGAGCTCGGCCGGCGAAGGCAGACCGGATGCCGCGTCCCCACCGTCGGCCCGCACCTCGGCGAGCGCTGACACCACCGCGTCGGCCGTTCCGTCGATCTGATCCCGGCGCTCGGTCCAGGCCTCCCTTACGGCGGCCAGCACCTGCCGGAACGCGGGCAGCCCTCCCCGCGGCTGCGGCGGGAAGTACGTGCCTGCGAAGAACGGGCGGCCCTCCGGCGTCACGAACACCGTCAGCGGCCAGCCGAGACTCGGGCTGAACGCGGAGGCCGCCGCCATGTAGGCGGAGTCGACCTCCGGATGCTCTTCCCTATCGACCTTGACCGCGACGAAGCCCGCGTCGAGCTCGGCTGCGGTGGCGGCGTCCTCGAACGACTCGCGGGCCATGACGTGGCACCAGTGGCACGTCGAATAGCCGATCGACACGAGCACGGGCACGTCGCGGGCGCGGGCCTCGGCGAACGCCTCCTCGCCCCAGGGGAACCAGGAGACGGGATTGCCGGCGTGCGCCCGCAGATACGGGCTGGTGGATTCCGCGAGACGGGGGTTCATTGCGCGTGCCGTTCCTGTTGCGGTGTCAGTGCACCTCGGACGGGTGGGCCGAGACCCGGCCGTCCCGCTCGAGCGCGGTGATCGCCGCGTGCTCTTCGGGGGTGAGCTCGAAATCGAGGATGTCGATGTTCTCGCGCATCCGGGTCAGGCTGCTGGACTTCGGGAAGACGATCTCGCCCTCCTCCAGATGCCAGCGCAGGACGACCTGGGCCGGGGTCTTGCCGTGGGCGGCCGCGGCTGCGGCGACCGGCTGCTCGTCGAACAGCGGGTACTTCCCCTGCCCGAGAGGCCCCCATGACTCGATCTTGATGCCGTGCGCCGCGGCGTAGTCGGTCACCTCGCGCTGCTGGTACGCGGGGTGCAGCTCGATCTGGTCGACGGCCGGGGTGACGCCCGTCGCGGCGATGATCCGGTCGAGGTGCTCGGGGAGGTGGTTCGACACACCGATCGAGCGGGTCCTTCCCGACTCCCGGATGTCGATGAGCTTCTCCCACGCGTTGACGTAGTTGCCGTTGTCGGGGGCGGGCCAGTGCACCAGGTACAGGTCGACGTGATCGAGGCCCAGCTTCTCGAGGCTCTCATCGATCGCCGCCAGGGGCGCGTCGCCGGCCTGCCGGTCGTTCCACAGCTTCGTGGTGATGAAGAGCTCGTCTCGCGGGATGCCGCTTGCCGCGATCGCGGCCCCGACGCCCGCCTCGTTGCCGTAGATCGCCGCGGTGTCGATGTGGCGGTACCCCGCCTCGAACGCGTCCAGGACGAGACGTTCGGTTTCGGCCGGTGCGACCTTGAAGACGCCGTAGCCGAGCTGCGGGATGGTGTTGCCGTCATTGAGGGTCAGGGTGGGGATGATCGCCATGCTCTCCAGCCTACGAGCGGGCGTGCACCCGCGGGGCTTCTCAGCGGAAGCGCCGCCCCTGATCGCGCCGGAACAGCAGGAGGGCGAGGGCGAATGACCCGATGGTCCACACGAGCAGCCCGACCCAGACCCACCACGGCAGCGGTCCGCCTTCCACGGCCCAGATGACGAACTCGCGCGCCTGACGGGAGGGCGTGAACTTCGAGATCGTGTCGAGCCAGTCCGCGAACATGATCGGCGGCAGGAACAGCCCGCCGATGAACGCGAGCGAGAACATCACGATCTGCACGACCGCGATCGCCGCCTTGAACGGCAGCGCGTAGCCGATCGCCGTGCCGATGAACATGAACGGCAGCGCCGAGACCATGAGGGCGAGCACGCCGGCCAGGATGCGCTCCGGCGGCGCTTCGGCGGCGGTGAGCAGTCCTCCGACGACGACGACCGGGATTATGGCCACGAGCCCCAGCGTGCCGGTGGACACGATCTGGGCGAGCACGCGGGCGACCCCCGGCGCCGGCAGCGTGCGCAGATACGGGTCCCAGGGCTTCTCGCGGTTCTCCGAGATGGTCAGTCCGAAGGAGAAGAGCGCATTCGACATGACGGCGAACACCGACAGCGAGATCACGGCTGCGGTCGCGAACTCGGGATTCTCGGCGACCGTCCGCTGGGGCACCACGAAGAACAGCAGCGCGAGGGCGGGGAAGACCAGGGTGCCGATCACCGCGACCGGCACGCGCAGCGTCTCGATGAGACCGTACTTGGCATGCAGGAGCGTGAGACGTGCGGTGGACGGGCCTGCGGCCGCTGTGGCGCTCATGCCGCCGCCTCGCTCGACAGGGAGGCATCGGTCAGCGCGAGGAACGCCTCCTCCAGGGTCGCCCCGCGCACCGCGAGGTCGTGGAAGTCCAGCCCGCCCTTGACGAGCTCGCGGACGAAGAGGTCGGCATCCGCCACGGTCAGCTCCTCGCGACCGGCGACGCGGTCGTGCCGCACGACGCCGGGCAGCCGGCCGATGAGCTCGGGAACGGCGCTCGTCAGCTGAACCCGGCCGACGCCGACTCGGCCGATGACGCGGGCGACGGTGTCGTCGGCCAGGACCCGGCCGTCGCCGACGACGATGACCCGCTCGGCGAGCGCCTCGATCTCCTCTAGATAGTGGCTGGTCACCAGCACCGTCGCACCTGCCTCGTGCTGTCGGCGGATGGCGGCCCAGAGCGTCCGGCGCGCGTCGACGTCGAGGCCGGTCGTCGGCTCGTCGAGCAGCACCAGGCGCGGCCTCCCGACGAAGGCGAGCGCGACCGCGAGGCGCCGCTTCTGGCCGCCCGACAGGGCGCCGCACTGGCGTCGGAGCAGCTCGGCGAACCCGAACTCCTCGGCCAGGGCGGCCGTCGGCACGCGCTGGGCGAAGTGACCGCCGACGTAGTCGACGACCTCGCCCACCCGCAGCGTCTCGGGCAGCGCCGTCTCCTGCGGCGTGGTGCCCAGGGCGACACGGCGGCGCGCGTCCAGTGGATTGCCTCCGAAGAGCGTGACGGTGCCGGAGGTGGGGCGCCGCAGCCCCTGCAGCAGCGAAAGGAGGGTCGTCTTCCCCGCGCCGTTCGGCCCGAGGAGGCCCACGAGGGTGCCCTCGCCGATGACGAGTGAGATGTCGTCGACCGCCACCACGTCGCCGTAGCGGCGCGTGACGCGATCGAAGGAAGCGAGTGTCATGGGTGTTCTCCCAACACGGATCGGAGCGTCTCGACGTAGTCTTCGAACGCGCGCCTGCCCTGCCTGGTGAGCGCGAGGTAGGTCACCGGGGTGCGCCCCCGATGCGTCTTGTCCACGGCGACGTAGCCGGCGTCCTCCAGCTTGCGCAGGTGCGTCGAGAGGTTGCCCGGGGTCATCTCGAGCAGGCTCTGCAGGCGAGGGAAGGCCATGCTGTCGCCGGCGTCGAGGGTCGCCAGCGCCGCGGTGATCCGCAGGCGCGCGGCGGCGTGGATGACGGGGTCGAGCTCCGTCATCGCCGGGCCCACAGCCACACCACGAGCGCACCCACCAGGAAGCCGCCGCCCCCGCCGAGCGCGAACACCAGGTAGTGCGTGGGGTAGCCGAAGTACGGCGCGACGAGCGCGACGGCGACGATCCACAGGCCCATCCAGAGGGTCGGGCGCGCCTGCCAGATGGCGGCCGCGAGCATGTACATGATGCCGACGAAGAGCACCGAGCCGGTCGGGTAGAAGATGTTGGCGAGCGCGGGCGGCATGCCGTTCACGATGAGCGCTGTGCCGAAGACCATGAGCGCCAGGAACCCGACCATCCAGGTGAGACCGAACACCGTGCCGGTGAAGGCGGACTCCGCCGACGTGCGGATGCCGCGCTGGCCGCGGGCGCCGAGGACGGCCGACGCGACGATCGCGGCGATCATGAGCCCGATGAACACGGCGACCGCGAAGGGCAGCGGCACCGCGAAGGCGGGCTCCGCGCCGTCGATGAGCCACAGCATCCCGAACCCGACCGTCCACGCGATCCCCCACGACAGGAGGATGGCCGGCACGTAAGCCGCCATGCTCCGGGTGACGCGGTCCTGCTGGCTCTCGAGCAGCTGCAGCATCTCGGCCGGGTCGCCGGGCGACTCGTCGTCGGCCTGGGCGTCGTCGATGTTCACGAGGCTCCGTTCGAGATCAGGAAGGGCACGATGAGCACGGGGAGCGTCGTGAAGAGGTTGACCATGCCGTGAGCCAGGATCAGCGGGAACAGCCGGCCCTGCCGCCACGCGATGATCCCCGATCCGACGCCCCACACGAAGAACGCGCATACGTAGACGAGCACGGCGTCGGGTGTCGGGGCGTACCAGGCGTGCTGCAGGCCGAACAGCACCGATGGCACCGCGATCGCCAGGGCGAGCGGCCAGCGCGTGGCCAGCGATCGCTGGGCGTATCCGCGGTAGACCAGCTCCTCGGTGGGTGCGTTGAGCGGTGCGAAGGTGAGCACCGCGATGAGGGCGAGGACGAGCGTCACGATGGGATCGGCCGTCGCGACGGCGGCCTCATCGAAGAACACGGTCTCGAAGCCGTCCCACACCGCCGGACCGTGCAGCGCCCACATGACGCCGGCGATCGTGAGCATGAACGGCACCGACAGCACGGCCAGCCACAGCAGGCCCCACAGGATGTCGCGGCCGAGGTGCTGCGGGCGCCAGCCGATGACGGCGCCCGCGCTGCGCCTTTCCCGATGGAGCTGCCGGAGCACCAGAGCCAGGCACACGATGTTGACGGGCAGCATCGCCACGGTCGCGACGAGCGGCGTCGGTGGGAACGGCGCCCAGCCGGCGGCAAGGCCCACGACCACCCAGGCGCACACGCAGGCGACGGCCACCAGGACGACACGCAGCGCGGGGAGGCCGAGCCCCCACGCGAAGGACCAGGGGCGCCCAGCCGTCGCCGTCACACCGCGTCCTGTCGTCGTCAATGGCGTGCTCATGGCTACTTTGTACTGCAAAGTACTTTGTCGCGCAAGAGGCGGTCGCTCAAGCGGGCGCCTCTCGGACCGCCGCCGTCATACGATGGAGGGCTATGTCTGCGACCGAACCCGTGATCTCCTACCCGCCGGAGCTGCCCGTCAGCGCCGCGCGGGAGGAGATCTCCCGTGCCATCCGCGACCACCAGGTGGTGATCGTGGCGGGGGCGACCGGCTCGGGCAAGACGACGCAGCTTCCGAAGATCTGCCTCGAGCTCGGCCGCACCCGCATCGCGCACACCCAGCCGCGACGCATCGCCGCGCGCACGATCGCCGAGCGCGTCGCGGAGGAGCTGCAGGTGCCCCTCGGGTCGACCGTCGGCTACCGGGTGCGCTTCACCGACAAGGTGTCCGAAGACACCCGGATCGCGCTGATGACGGACGGCATCCTGCTCAACGAGATCCATCGCGACCGGCTGCTGCGGCGCTACGACACGATCATCGTCGACGAGGCGCACGAGCGGTCGCTCAACGTCGACTTCCTCATCGGCTACCTCAAGCGCGTGCTGCCCCAGCGCCCCGACCTCAAGGTCGTCATCACGAGCGCGACCATCGACCCGGAGAGCTTCGCGAAGCATTTCGCGGATCGCGACGGCACGCCGGCGCCGATCATCGAGGTCTCGGGCCGGACGTTCCCGGTCGAGGTGCGCTACCGCCCTCCCGTCCCGCCCGCCGGCGATCGCGCCGAGGCGGACGACGTCGACGGCATCACCGCCGCGCTGCGCGAGCTCGACCGCGAGCCGGCGGGCGACGTGCTGGTCTTCCTGCCGGGCGAAGCGGAGATCCGCGATGCGACGGATGCCGTTCGCGGAATGTATGCCAAGGACACCTCCCCGACAGAGGTGCTCCCCCTTTACGGGCGGCTGAGCGCGGCCGAGCAGCACCGCGTGTTCGAGCGGTCCTCGGTGGCGGGCGTGCGCCGCCGGGTGATCCTCGCGACCAACGTCGCCGAGACGAGCCTCACCGTGCCCGGCATCCGCTACGTGATCGACACGGGCACCGCCCGCATCTCCCGCTACAGCCACCGCACGAAGATCCAGCAGCTGCCCATCGAGGCGATCTCGCAAGCCTCGGCGCAGCAGCGCTCGGGGCGCGCCGGGCGCACCAGCCCCGGCGTCGCCATCCGCCTCTATGCGGAGGAGGACTTCGCGACCCGCGACGAGTTCACCGAGCCGGAGATCCTCCGCACCAGCCTGGCATCGGTCATCCTGCAGACGCTGACCCTCGGCTTCGGCGATATCGCGTCGTTCCCGTTCCTGATGCCGCCCGACTCCCGCGGCGTGAAGGCGGCGTTCGATCTCCTCGTCGAGCTCGGCGCGGTGCGCACCGGCGCGGACTCGGGAGCCGGGTCCGGCCGCGGGCCTGCGCTCACCGACATCGGGCGCGAGATCGCGCGACTGCCGATCGACCCGCGGTTCGCGCGCATGCTCATCGAAGCGCGGCGTGCCGGCGTGCTCCGCGACCTGCTCGTGATCGTGGCCGGCCTGTCGATCCAGGATGTGCGTGAGCGACCCGAGGAGCGACGCGAGGAGGCCGATCGCCTGCACGCGCGCTTCACCGATCCGACCAGCGACTTCCTCAGCCTGCTGAACCTGTGGAACCACCTGCAGGAGAAGCAGGCCGAGCTCGGATCGAGCGCGTTCCGGCGGCTCTGCCGCCAGGAGCACCTCAACTACGTCCGCGTGCGGGAGTGGGCGGACGTGCACCGCCAGCTCAGCACGATCGTGGGGGCCTCGCGCAAGGGATCGGCCGGCTCGACCGCCGACCCCGATGACATCCACCGCGCGATCCTGTCGGGACTGCTGTCGCAGCTGGGCATCCTCGACGACCGCACGCCGCCGAAGACGGCCCAGCGCGGGCGCCCGGCGAACGACCGGGCCGAGACGCGGCGATCGGCCGAGTACCTGGGCGCGCGCGGCACGCGGTTCGCGATCTTCCCCGGCTCGGGCCTCAAGAAGAAGCGGCCCACGGCCGTCATGGCGGCCGAGGTGGTCGAGACGTCGCGACTCTTCGCCCGCACGGTCGCCGCGATCGATCCCGCGTGGGCCGAGCCCCTTGCCGGCGATCTCGCGAAGCGCCAGCTCAGCGAGCCGCACTGGTCGAAGGACGCCGGCGCGGCATCCGCCTACGAGAAGGTGACGCTGTACGGCGTCGAGATCATCCCCCGCCGCCGGGTGCAGCTCGCCCGGTTCGACCGGCCGTTCGCGCGCGAGCTGTTCCTGCGCCACGCGCTGGTCGAGGGCGAATGGGACTCCACGGTGCTCGACAAGCGCCTGACCGCGTTCGAGCGACGCAACCTCGAGCTGCGCCGTCGGCTCGAGAAGGTGGAGGAGCGCGAACGCCGCCGCGACATCCTCGTCGGCGACGAGGCTGTGTACCGGTTCTACGACGCGCGTCTCCCGCGCGACGTGTTCGACCTGCGGTCCTTCGAGGCCTGGTGGCGGGATGCCTCGCAGCGCACCCCCCGACTGCTCGACATGACCGAGGCCGACCTCGTCGACGAGGCGTCGCGCGGTGACGAGCGGGACTTCCCGGCCCGCTGGCAGCAGTCGGACCAGGTGCTCTCGCTCGCGTACCGGTTCGAGCCGGGCGCCGCCGACGACGGCGTGACGGCGATCGTGCCCCTCGCCCTTCTCGCGCAGCTGCAGCCCGTCGGCTTCGACTGGCAGGTGCCCGGCATGCGCGACGAGCTCATCACCGCGCTGCTGCGCTCGCTGCCGAAGGCCATCCGCCGTCATGTGGTTCCCGCGGCGGACTGGGCGGCGACGCTCGCCGGCGAACTCGCCGGGCAGGGTCCGGAGTCGCACGCGGGGGTTCCTCCGACCGGGCTGCGGGAGGCGCTGGCCGCCCGCATCCAGCGGGTCGCGAGCCAGCCCGTCACCGCGGCGGACTTCGACATGGATCGGGTGCCGCCGCACCTGCAGATCTCTTTCCGCGCCGTCGACGAGCGCGGCCGCGCGGTGGGGTCCGACCGCGATCTCACGGCGCTCCAGCGTCGCCTTGCGACCCGCGCTCGCGACTCGGTCGCCAAGTCGGTGGCCCGCGCCCAGTCCGGCCCGTCACGCACCTCCCCCGCACATGCCCCCGCCTCCGCCGCCCCCGCCGCCGACGGACGCGCCGCGTTCGTGGAGCGGACGGGCCTCACCGAGTGGTCGTTCGGCGACCTCCCCGACGTCGTCGACACGCGGGTGGCCGGCGGCGTCGTGCGCGGCTACCCCGCGCTCGTGGACGAGGGCGCCTCGATCGCGCTGCGCGTCGAGACCACCCCGGAGGCCGCGGCGGCGTCGACCCGGGCGGGCGTCCGCCGCCTGGTGCTGCTGTCGGTCCCCTCTCCCTCGACGTATGTGCTCGACCACCTGACCTCGCCGGAGAAGCTCGCCCTGGCCGCGTCGCCCTATGCCTCGGCCCGGGCGCTCGTGGAGGACTGCCGCGTCGCGGTGGCGGATGCCGTGATCGACCGGGTGGCACCGGGCGGCGTCGTGCGCACGCGCGCCGGCTTCGACGCCGTCCGCGACGCGGTGTCGGCCGTCGTGGTCGACGAACTCTTCCAGACCGTGTCGCTCACCGCGCGCATCCTGACGGCCGGTCGGGAGGTGGAGCGCGCACTGCGCTCGCAGAACTCGCTCACGCTCCTCGGTGCGCTGAACGACGTCAAGGGCCAGCTCGCCGGGCTGGTCTTCCCCGGATTCGTCTCGCGCATCGGCACCGCGCGGCTCGCACACCTCCCCCGGTATCTGCGCGGTGCGCTCGAGCGTGTCAACGCTCTCTCCGACAATCCGGGGCGCGACCGCCAGCGCATGAGCGAGTTCGAGCGCGCGGCGGTGGTCTTCGCCGACGCGGGCGGGGTCGTCCCGGTTCCGGCCGACGCATCGCCGGCGCTGGCCCGCACGCGGTGGCTGCTCGAGGAGTACCGCGTGAGCCTGTTTGCGCAGCAGCTGGGCACGGCCGAGCCGGTGTCGCTGCAGCGCATCCAGAAGGCGCTGCGGGAATAGCCGGAGACGCCCGGAGGGTTGCGACTGCCATGACCAGTGCCATCGTCTACACCGAGTTCGGCGGACCAGAGGTGCTCCACCTCATCGACGTGCCCGACCCCGTCCCCGCCGAAGGGGAGGTCGCGATCCGCGTCGAGGCGGGGGGCGTCAACCCCATCGAATGGAAGCTGCGTCAGGGCCTGCGCGCCTCCGACCCGATCGTCGAGCCGCGGCGCGTCGGAACCGACGGCGCCGGCGTCGTCACCGCGGTCGGTGAGGGGGTGGACGGCTTCCGCCCCGGCGACGCCGTCGCGTTCTCCGGAGCCACGGGCTCCTACGCCACCGATCTTGTCGTCGCAGCTCACCGCGTCCACTCCCGTCCCCCGCAGGTCGACGCCGCGGTGGGCGCCGGGCTCGGCATCCCCGTCGGCACGGCCTACCAGACGCTGCGCTCGCTGTCGGTCGGTCCCGGCGACACCCTGCTGTTCCACGGCGGATCGGGCGCCGTCGGACAGGCCGCGATCCAGCTCGCGGTGCTGTGGGGGGCGACCGTCATCGCGACGTCATCGCCGCGACGCGCGGAGACCGTCCGCGCGCTCGGCGGGATCCCGGTGGCCTACGGCGACGGACTCGCCGACCGCGTGCGTGCGCTCGCCCCGTGGGGCATCACCGCGGCGATCGACGCCGCCGGCACCGACGAGGCGCTGCAGACCTCGATCGAGCTCGTCGACGACAAGACCCGCATCGCCACCCTCGTGCGAGGACGGGATGCCGCATCCCTCGGAATCCGCGCCTTCTCCGGCGGCTCCCCCGCGCCGCTGACCGCGCAGCAGCAGGCCTGGCGCGGCGAGGCGGTGCCGGTCGTGCTCGCACTCATCGCCGCGGGGCGGTTCACCGTCGAGCTCGGACCCTCGTTCCCGCTGGCCGAGGCATCCGAAGCCCACCGTCTCGTGGCGGACGGCGTCGACGGCAAGGTGACCCTGGTCCCGTAGCGGCGGCGAGCGGGACGCCCTCAGCCCGGAGCGCCAGGCTCCGCACCGGTCGCGACCGGCCGGCCCGGGGTGTTGGACCATGCGCTCCACGACCCGGGGTACACCGTGACCTCGAGGCCGGCGAGTGCGCCGGCGAGCGCGGTGTGGGCCGCGGTGATACCCGAACCGCAGTACGCGGCCACCGGCACGTCGGGGGTCGCCCCGACCTCGGCGAACGCCGCGCGCAGGGCTGCGGCATCCCGGAATCTCCCGGCCTCGAGCACGGCCGCCGCCGGCAGGTTGCGTGCGCCCGGGATGTGCCCCGCCCGGGGGTCGAGCGGCTCGACGTCGCCGCGATAGCGCTCGGGAGCGCGGGAGTCCAGGAGCACGCCGGCGGCGGGCCACTGCGCGGCGCCGTCGGTGGTCAGCACGCCGTCCAGAATCGGCTTCAGCGTGACGGCCCCCGGCTCGGGCACGACATCATCCGTCTCGAGCGGGTGACCCGCGTCCGTCCAGGCGCGGAATCCCCCGTCCAGCACGCGGACGTCGGCGACGCCGCTGCGGCGCAGCAGCCACCATGCCCTGGCGGCGGCGAGCGAGTTCCAGTCGTCGTAGACCACGACGACATCGCCGTCGTCGAGTCCCCACCGCCGGGCCGCCGCCTGCAGCGTCTCGAGGGAGGGAAGCGGATGACGGCCGTCCTCAGGTGCGTGGTGGCTCGCGAGCTCGCGGTCGAGGTCGACCCAGACGGCACCGGGGATGTGCCCCGCGAGGTAGTCCGGATGCCCGTCCGGGCGGTCCAGCCGCCACCGGACGTCGAGCACCGCGACACGCGGAGCGGAGTCTCGGAGGGCGGCGAGCTGAGCGGGGGTGACGAGCAGCGGCATGCTCCCATCCTCGCCCGTGCCGGGGGCCGACGCACGCAGATGCGGCACCGGGCGGTGCAACAGTTCGACACACGGCGGGCGGGGCGGGGCATCCGCCCTCGACAATGGGACGCATGTCACACGAGCCTGTTGCTTCCCCGGCCCCGCGCTCGTTCGCGACCTCGCAGGTGCAGGCGGGGTTCGACTCCGGCATCGCCGAGAACACCGCCGTCCCGTCGATCCACCAGTCCAACGCCTTCGAGTTCCGCTCGCTCACCGAGGCGCGCGACCTGTTCGCGCTGCGCCGCGACGGCAACATCTACAGCCGCGCCGCGAACCCGACGGTTCTCGTGTTCGAGAAGCGCGTCGCCGAGCTCGAAGGCGGCGTCGCCGCAGCCGGTGTCGCGTCCGGGCAGGCCGCGGTCGCCCTCGCGCTGCTCGCCCTCGCCAAGCAGGGCGAGCACATCGTCGCCGCGCGCCAGCTGTACGGCGGCACGGTCGACCTCCTCCAGGACACCCTCGCCGACTGGGGCATCGAGGTCACCTTCGTCGATCAGGACGACACGGATGCCTGGGCCGCCGCCGTGCGACCCACCACGCGCGCCTTCTTCGCGGAGTCGATCACGAATCCGATCGCCCAGGTGCTCGATGTCCGCACGGTCGCCGACATCGCCCACCGGGCGGGCGTGCCACTCGTGGTCGACGCGACCGTCGCGACGCCGTACCTGCAGCGCGTCAAGGACCTCGGCGCCGACATCACGGTGCACTCCGCAACCAAGTTCCTCGGCGGACATGGTACGTCGCTCGGCGGCGTCATCGTCGACCTCGGGACATTCGACTTCACCGCCGAGCCCGATCGCTGGCCGCAGTTGACGAAGACGTACCCTCGGGTGCCGAGCGGCAGCCTCGTCGAGCGGTTCGGCGCGACCGGCTCCCCGTACATCGCACTGGTGAAGACGAAGTACGTGCACGACCTCGGGCCCTCGCTGTCGGCATTCAACGCCTTCCAGCTGCTGCAGGGCATCGAGACGCTCGACCTGCGGATCGCGCGTCACTCGGCGAGCGCTCTCGAGGTCGCACGGTTCCTCGAGGCCCACGACGCCGTCACCGCCGTGCACCACCCCGGACTGGAGTCCAGCCCGTGGCACGGGCGCGCACAGGAGTACCTCCCGCGGGGGGCGAGTTCAGTGTTCGCGTTCGATCTGCCCGGGAGCGGAGATCCGGAGACCGACTTCGCTCTCGTGGAGTCGTTCATCGAGCGCCTCGGCCTGGTCAAGCTCGTCGCGAACATCGGCGACGCCCGGAGCCTCGTCGCCCACCCCGCCTCGATGACGCACAGCCACCTGAGCGCGGCCCAGCTGGCCGAGGCCGGAATCTCGTGGACGACCGTGCGCCTGTCGATCGGCCTCGAGGATCCGAGCGACATCATCGCCGATCTCGGGCAGGCGCTCGCGGGCGTCGTGCCCGCCACGGCCGCCGAGCCCGAGTTCGCAGTGAGCGGCGCACGAGCCTGAGCCGCGAGTGAGGCGTCCGGTCGGTACGCTCGGGGAATGACCCCTCCTTCTTCCCCCGGCCTGCGCTGGGGCATCCTCGGCCCCGGCGGCATCGCCCGGGCCTTCGCGTCCGATCTCCGCACCGCCGGACTCGACCTCGTGGCCGTCGGCTCCCGAAGCCTGGATAGCGCCTCCGCCTTCGCGACGGAGTTCGGTGCCGCGCGGGCCCACGGCTCGTACGAGGAGCTCGTGTCCGACCCCGAGGTCGACATCGTCTACATCGCGACGCCGCATCCGTTCCACGCGGAGCAGGCGATCCTCGCCCTCGAGCACGGCAAGCACGTGCTCGTCGAGAAGCCGTTCACCCTCACCGCGGACGAGGCGGCCGCCGTCCGCGCCGTCGCCGCCGAACGCGGGCTCCTCGCGATGGAGGCCATGTGGACGCGGTACCTGCCGCACATGGTCCGCATCCGCGAGATCGTCGCCGCCGGCACGCTCGGCGAAGTCCGTCTGGTGACGGCCGACCACACCCAGCTGATCTCGAGCGACCCGTCGCACCGCCTCAACGCGCTCGAGCTCGGAGGCGGCGCACTGCTCGATCTGGGGATCTACCCGATCTCCTTCGCCTGGGACATCCTGGGCGAGCCGCTGTCGATCACGGCGGCAGCCCGGCTCGGCGAGACCGGCGCCGACAGCGAGGTCGCCACGATCATGTCGCACGTCTCCGGAGCGCTCTCGACCTCCATCTCGGCCTCACGCTCCGCCGGCCCCAACACCGCGCACGTGATCGGCACCGACGCCCGCATCGACATCGACAGCGTCTGGTACAACGCCACCTCGTTCCGCGTCATCACCGCCGACGGCACCGTGCTCGAGGAGTACGCCTCCGACATCCAGGGCCGCGGAATGCAGTACCAGGCGATCGCCGCCGAGCGCTACATCGCCGCGGGACTCACCGACAGCGAGATCCTCCCCATCGACGAGACCGTCGCCATCATGGAGTCCCTCGACGAGATCCGCGTCATGATCGGCGTGCGCTACCCCGGAGAGGACTGACATGCCCGACATCCAGAACCCCCGCGTGGCGGTGTACCTCGATTTCGACAACATCGTCATGTCCTGGTACGACCGCGTGCACGGACGCAACTCGTACTCGCGCGATCGCCAGCGCATCGCCGAGACTCCCAGCGATCCCGAGATCGCCGAGCGTCTCTCGGCGGCCACGATCGACGTCGGCGCCATCATCGACTTCGCCGCGTCCTTCGGCACCCTCGTGCTCACGCGCGCCTACGCCGACTGGTCGTCGCCGGTCAACGCGATCTACCGGTCGCAGCTCGTGGCCCGCGCGGTGGACCTCGTGCAGCTCTTCCCCGCTGCCGCCTATGCGAAGAACGGGGCGGACATCCGCCTGGCGGTGGACACCGTCGAGGACATGTTCCGGCTCCCCGACCTCACCCACGTCGTGATCGTGGCCGGCGACTCGGACTACGTCCCGCTCGCCCAGCGCTGCAAGCGGCTCGGCCGGTACGTGGTCGGTGTCGGCGTCGCCGGCTCCACCGCGAAGTCGCTCGCCGCCGCGTGCGACGAGTTCGAGGCGTACGACTCGCTGCCCGGAGTCCCCCGGGTGGTGCGCGAGCCGGCGAGGGCGACGAGGACCGCCGACAAGTCGGCCGAGCCGGCGTCGGACAAGGCACGCGAGAAGGCTCCGGCGAAGGCCGGATCGCGCACCCGATCGACCAAGGCGAAGGACGCAGCCGCCGCCGCTGCGGTCGCCGACGGTGAGACTGCGGTCGAGGCACCCGCTGCCGCCGCTGCTCCGCGTTCGGGAGGCCGACGCGGCACGAAGGCCGCGGCGCCGACGGAGGCCGCGGTTCCCACGGATGCCGTGGAGACGACCGCGCTCGAGATCGTCGCGCCGGCTGAGGTCGCCGGGGCGCCGACGACCACCGCCGACGTCGAGGCGTCGCTCAACGAGGCGCTCGTGGCTGCCGCTCCCCCGAAGCGCACCAACCGGCGC
This sequence comes from Microbacterium sp. CFBP9034, assembly GCF_034045255.1. NCBI lineage: Bacteria > Bacillati > Actinomycetota > Actinomycetes > Micrococcales > Microbacteriaceae > Microbacterium > Microbacterium sp. CFBP9034. Next base: position 1,018,609 of record NZ_JAXCWC010000002.1, on the reverse strand, counting down.
GTCTCGTCGAAGAGTCTGGCGGCGAGCGCTGAAGCTCCCCCTGCGGAACCGGAACCGCAGCCCGAGCCCGAGCAGCCCGCCGAGGAGCCGGCCGAGGATCCGCAAGACACCGCGACCCGCCTGCTCGAGCGCGCGCTGCGCCTGGGCCACGATAAGAACGACGACTCCGAGTGGCTGCACAGCTCGGCGGTCAAGACGCACATGCGGCGCATGGACCCGTCGTTCAGCGAGAAGGCCCTCGGCTACCGGTCGTTCAACGACTTCGTCAAGGCCCGTGAGTCGATCGCGGAACTCGAGGAATCCGGCCACGAGAGGCTGGTGCGGCTGCGCGAGTAGCAGCGCTGCCCCCTCGCGCAGGATCGTCAGTCGGCTCGGCCGAGGAGCTCCAGCCTGGAGGTCCTCGGCCGATGTCGTCAGCCGGCTCGCCCGAGGAACTCCCGCATGGCCGCGTTGAACGCCTTCGGCTGCTCGATGTTCGCGGCGTGCCCGTCATTGTCGATCACGACGGACTCGCCGCGCGCGGCGAGCGATGCGGCCGCGGCGGCGTGCGAGCTCGGCCAGAATTCGCTCTCCGCTCCGGCGACGAACAGGATCGGCACCTCGGTCGCCGCGATGACCGGCCGCCAGTCCGCCTTGGCGTGGTCGTTCAGCAGCGCCAGCTCTCCCGGCGTGAGGTCGCGCTCGGCGCCCTTCATCGCCTTGAGCAGCCTGATGAGACGCATGCCCCGGCGCGCGAGCGGCGTGCCCATTCCTGTGTCGGGGATGCGCTCGGCGAAGTACGTGTCGATGTTGCTCTCGTCGTAGCCGTAGAACCCGTGCGTCCACTCGGCGGTGCCGAGCATCTTCGGGGTCTGGTCGACGATCACGATGGCTCCGACGCGGTCGGCGCCGTACTGCGCGAGGTACGACCAGACGGTGTTGCCGCCCATCGAGCCGCCGACGAGAACCGCATCGTGCAGGTCGAGAGCCGTCATGACGTCACGCAGGTCGCGGCCGCGACGGGCCATGTCGACCCCCGATGCCGGCCGCTCACTCATGCCGTGACCGCGCAGGTCGACGGCGAGCACCCGGTAGCCCGCATCCGCCAGCGGGCCCGTCTGGTACAGCCAGCTCGTGGCGGCGGCCTTGAATCCGGCGAGCAGGACGACGGGCCGACCGCCCGGGGCTCCACTCTCGGTGTAGTCGAGACGGACGCCGTCGTCGGCGGTGAGGGAGGGCATGGATCAGGCTCCGTTCGGGAAGGCTTTGCCGGGATTGAGGAGGCTCCGGGGGTCGAGGGCGTCCTTGATCGCGCGGTGCAGTCCGAGGACCACCGGGCTCAGCTCCTCGGCCGCGCCGGGAAGCTTCAGCAGGCCGACGCCGTGCTCGCCGGTGACCGTGCCGCCGAGGGCCCGGCAGTCGGCGACGATGCGATCGAACGCGACCTTGGCTCGGGCCTTGGCGTCGTCATCGCCCTCCGGCGCGATGATGAGGGGGTGCAGGTTGCCGTCGCCGGCGTGCGCGATGTTGGCGATCACGACGCCCGCCTCTGCGGCGACGGCCTCGATGCGCGCGAGCATCTCGGGCACGGCCGACCGCGGTACGCAGACGTCTTCGGTGAGCACGGGGCCGAGTCGCTCGAGCGCCGGGTAGGCGAGCCGCCGGGCCGCGAACAGCCGATCGACCTCGTCGGGATCGGACGCCCGCTCCACCCGCGCACCCCCGGCAGCGCGGAACAGCGCCTCGATCGCCGCGGCGAGCTCCTCGCCGCGCGCGCCGGTCTCGTCGACCTTCGCCAGCAGCAGCGCGTTCGCCTCCTCGGGGAGCTCCCACCCCTGCCACTGCGCGACCGCATGGAGGCACGTGCGGTCGATGAGCTCCAGCGCCGAAGGCACGATCCCTGCCGCCGAGACCGCGGCGACGGCTCGGCCGGCGTCGGTCAGCGAGCGGAAGTAGCCGACGATCGCGCGCTCCTCCCGCCCGCCGAGCGGGCGGAGCTTGACGGTCACGTCCACGACGATGCCGAGCGTGCCCTCCGATCCGACGAACAGCCCGGTGAGGTCGTAGCCGGTCACGCCCTTCGCCGTGGTCCGCCCGAGCTTCGCGATCGACCCGTCGGCCAGCACCACCGTGAGCCCGATCACGTAGTCGCGGGTGACGCCGTACTTCACGCAGCAGATCCCCCCGGCGTTCGTGGCGACATTGCCGCCGATGGTGCTGATCGACTGGCTGGCGGGATCGGGGGGATACCAGAGACCGGATGCCGCGACCACGCGCCGCAGGTCGTCGTTGAGCACCCCCGCCTCGGCCACGGCGTAGCGCTCGGCGGCATTGACCTCGGTGACGGCGGTCATGCGCTCGAGGGAGAGGACGAGGCATCCGCTCGTCGCGTTCGCACCGCCCGACAGGCCGGTGCCGGCGCCGCGGGGGACGACGGAGACGCCGTGGGCCGCGGCGATGCGCACGGTCGCGGCGACGTCGTCGATGCCGGACGCGAAGACCACGGCCGCGGGAAGGCCGTAGTCGGCCCACTCGGCGTCGTCGTGGCTGCAGCGGGAGAGCGTCTCGTCGTCGGTGGCGACGGCGGAGGCGGGGAGAGCGGCGCGCAGCGCCTCGACGACGGTGTCCATCGCGTCCGATGCTAACCCCCGACGTGAGGGCTTTCTCACGCGCCCGGTGTTGAAACCTGAATCCGTCGTCAGGTAAGGTTCCCAGCGCGGCGGTCTCGTCGCGTCCGCGCTCCACAAGGAGGTTCAGCGCATGGCATCCGCCACAGCATCCCCCCAGCAGTCGAGTCTTCGCCGCGTCGTCACCGCGTCGATGGCCGGCACCGTCGTCGAGTGGTACGAGTTCTTCCTCTACGCCACCGCAGCGACCCTGGTCTTCAACCAGATCATGTTCCCGCCCTCGGACGACCCCTACACCCCGATCATCGCCGCCCTCGCGACCTACGCGGTCGGGTTCATCGCCCGCCCGCTCGGCGGCATCGTCTTCGGGCACTTCGGCGACAAGTACGGCCGCAAGAAGCTCCTCCAGCTCGCGATCATCCTGGTCGGCGTCGCGACGTTCCTGATGGGATGCCTCCCCACCTACGATCAGATCGGCTACTGGGCCGTCGGGCTCCTGCTCTTCCTCCGCTTCGCGCAGGGCTTCGCCGTCGGCGGCGAGTGGGGCGGCGCCGTGCTCCTGGTCTCGGAGCACTCGCCCGACCGGACCCGCGGCTTCTGGGCATCCTTCCCCCAGGCGGCGGTGCCGCTCGGAAACCTCATCGCGACCATCGTGCTCCTCGTCCTCAGCAACGTGCTGAGCCCCGAGGCGTTCCTGTCCTGGGGCTGGCGGGTCGCCTTCTGGCTGTCGGTCGTCATCGTCGCCGTCGGCTACTACATCCGCACGAGGATCACCGACGCCCCGATCTTCCTCGAGGTGCAGAAGCAGGTCGAGCACGAGAAGCACCTGCGGTACGGCGTGCTCGAGGTGATCAGGCGCTACCCCCGCGGCGTCCTCACCGCGATGGGCCTGCGCTTCGCGGAGAACATCATGTACTACCTGGTCGTGACGTTCTCGATCGTCTACCTCCGCACCGCCCTCGGCATGGACGTCGCCGCCATCCTCGGATACCTCGCGATCGCGCACATCGTCCACATGATCGTGATCCCGCTGATCGGCGGCCTCGCCGACCGGATCGGCCGCAAGCCGGTGTACCTCATCGGCACCGTGCTCGCCGCGACCTGGGGCTTCATCGCGTTCCCGATGTTCGACACCCGGAATCCCGGCGTCGTCATCGCGGCGATCTGCCTCGGCCTCGTCATCCACGCGTTCATGTACGCGCCGCAGCCGGCGATCATGTCGGAGATGTTCCCCACGCGCATGCGCTACTCCGGCGTCTCGCTGGGATACCAGGTCACCTCGATCGTCGCAGGCTCGCTCGCGCCGATCATCGCGACCGCGCTCCTCTCGCAGTACGGCACCTGGCAGCCCGTCGCGATCTACCTCGCCCTCGCCGCGGCGGTGACCCTGGTCGCCGTCCTGTCGATGCGCGAGACCAAGGGCGCCTCGCTGCACGAGCTCGACCGCATCGACGAGGAGAAGCTGGCCGCCGCGCGGACGGCCGATCGCGCCACGGTATGACGGACGACCGGATGCCCCGACCCGGCGACGGGTCGGGGCATCCGGTCCCGTCGTTCCCGGCCCTTGCCGCCAGAGCCTCCGAACGCACGCCCGACCTGGGAAATCCGCCGTCCGGTACAGTGTGGAACGTGGCACGCCGTAATCCCCCGCCGGGGTCGCAGACCTCGCTCCGCGAGGCCAATCGCGCGCGCCTGGTGGAGTCCCTCAAGCGACACGGCCGGCTGACGCAGGTCGAGCTCGCCGGGAGCACGGGCCTCTCCCCCGCCACGGTGTCGAACATCGTCAAGGAGCTGACGGCCTCCGGGCTGCTGCACACGTCGTTCACGTCCCGCAGCGGTCGCCGCGCCACCCTCGTCTCGCTCGCCCGCCAGCTCGGGCTCGTCGCCGGCGTGCACTTCAGCTCGCGGCAGCTGCACATCGCCATCGCCGATGCGACCCGCACGATCATCGCGCAGACCTCGCTCCCGCTCGCTCTCGACCACCGCCTCGACGCCGAGCTCGACCGGCTCAGCCTCCTGCTCGGCGACATGATGGAGTCCCTCGGCGGCGCGCTGTCCGATCTCCTCGCCGTCGGCCTGGCCCTGCCCGCCCCCATCGACCCCCGCACCGGCATGGTGTCCACCCCGGGGCTGCTGCGCGGATGGGAGGGCGTCGATGTCGCGGCGAGCCTCTCCGACCGCATCGGCCGCCCCGTCTACGTCGACAGCGAGGCCAACCTCGGCGGACTCGCCGAGGCCCGCGAGGGCAACGGCCGCACCGCCTCGTCGTCGGTCTTCATCCGCGTCGGCCACACGATCAGCGCGGGCCTCATCGTCGGCGGCGACCTGTTCCGCGGCGTCAACGGCAAGGCCGGTCAGATCGGGCACGTCACGATCGACGAGAACGGGCCCATCTGCCGCTGCAGCAACCGCGGATGCCTCGAGACGTATGCCGGCGGACCGGCGCTGCTGTCGCTGTTCCCTCCGGCGGACGGCATGCAGCGGCTGGGCGATCTGCTGCAGGCGGCCGAAGACGGCGACGGAAGCTCGCGCCGCGTGATCGCGGACGCCGGCCGCCACATCGGCATCGCCGCCGCGAGCCTCTGCAATCTGTTCGACCCCGAGCTCATCGTCGTGGGCGGCGAGCTCGCCCAGGCCGGCGAGATCCTGATGGCGCCGATGCGCCACTCGCTCGAGCGCACCGCGCTGTCGAGCGCCGCGGGCCTCCCTGAGATCGTGGAGGCCTCGTTCGGCGAGTGGGCCGAGACCCGCGGGGCGATCGCGATCGCCCTCGAGCATGTGACGGTGGACGCACAAGCACTCCCGTTCTCGGCGTAGATACCCGATGTCGCTCTCCGCGTCGCTTCGACGCCTCCTCCCACGGACCGCTGCAGCGGTCGCCGCGACCGCCCTCGCCGCCGCCGCGCTCACCGCGTGCACGGGACCGGGCGCCGCATCCGGCACCGACGGCACCGTGGCGCTCCTCCTCCCCGACGCGAAGACGGCCCGGTACGAGACGTTCGATCGCCCGTTCTTCGAAGCGCGCATGACCGAGTTGGGCGACTACCGCGTGCTGTACTCCAACGCCGACCAGGACGCCCAGAAGCAGCAGCAGCAGGCGGAGTCCGCGCTCGCGGCGGGCGCGGGCGTGCTCGTGCTCGACCCCGTCGACGTGCAAGCCGCGATCACCATCGTGGCGGCCGCGAACGCGCAGGACGTCCCCGTCATCTCGTACGACCGGCTCGTGGCGGGCGGCGACCTGGCCTACTACGTGTCCTTCGACAACGAGAAGGTCGGCGAGCTGCAGGCCGAGGCGTTCGCCGAGGAGCTCGAGGCGCGCGGTCACGGGCGCGGAGGCATCCTGATGGTCAACGGCTCGCCCACCGACAGCAACGCCACGAGCTTCGCCGAGGGCGCCCACCGCGTGCTCGACGCGACCGACCTCGACGTCCTCGCGGAGTTCGCGACACCGGACTGGAGCCCCGACAAGGCGCAGACCTGGGTGGCCGGCCAGATCGCGCAGTTCGGCGACGACATCGTCGGCGTCTATGCGGCCAACGACGGCACGGCCAGCGGCGCGATCGCGGCGTTCAAGGCGGCGAACGCCGAGGAGCATCCGGTCGTGACGGGTCAGGATGCCGAGCTCTCCGCCATCCAGCGCATTCTCACCGGCGACCAGTACATGACCGTGTACAAGGCGATCCAGCCGCAGGCGGAGCTCGCCGCCGAGGTCGCCGTGGCCCTTCTCAACGGTGACGAGGTGACGGCGCCCATGGAGATCGACGGAACGCCCACCACGCTCCTGGACCCCGTCGCGGTCACCGTCGACAACATCGTGGAGACCGTGGTGGCGGACGGCTTCTGGACGATCGAGGACATCTGCACTCCGGCCTACGCCGATGCGTGCGCGGCGGCGGGCATCGGGTAGGGTCCTGACCTTGGCAGGGAAGAGGACATGACGAGAACGCCGATCACACAGCCGCGAGCCGGGCGCGCCCGCAACCGCGTGCTGACGATGCACGGCATCGGCAAGCACTTCGGCGCCGTCAAGGCGCTGACCGACGTCGAGTTCTGGGTGAACGAGGGCGAGGTCGTCGCACTCGTCGGCGACAACGGCGCGGGCAAGTCGACCCTGGTGAAGGTGCTCGCCGGCGTGCACGCGCCCGACGCGGGGACGATCGACTTCGACGGCGAGCTGGTCGAGATCGAGAGCCCCGCCGACGCGCAGGACCTCGGGATCGCGACGATCTTCCAGGACCTGGCGCTGTGCGACAACCTCGATGTGGTCGCCAACCTGTGGCTGGGCCGCGAGCTCGTCGAGGGCACGACCCTCAACGAGGTCGACATGGAGCAGCGCACCTGGAGCCTGCTGCGCGAGCTCTCGGCGAAGATCCCGTCGGTGCGGATCCCGGTGGCCTCTCTCTCCGGCGGTCAGCGACAGACGGTCGCGATCGCCCGGTCGCTGATCGGCGATCCCCGGATCGTCATCCTCGACGAGCCCACCGCGGCGCTCGGCGTGGCGCAGACCGCCGAGGTGCTGAACCTCATCGAGCGCCTCCGCGAACGTGGGCACGGCGTCATCCTCATCAGTCACAACATGGCCGACGTGATGGCTGTCGCCGACCGCGTCGTCGTGCTGCGGCTCGGGCGCAACAACGGGGTGTACAACGTGGCCGATGTCACGAGCGAGACCCTCATCGCCGCCATCACCGGCGCCGCCGACAACTCGGTCACGCGCCGGGCGGCCGAGCGGCCGGTCGAGCAGCCCGACAGCCTCGCGGACGCTGCACCCGAGCAGCGAGACGCCAAGATCACCCGCATGCCCTCCGGGGGCGCCCGGCGCTCCGACAGCACGGGCAAGCCGCGCGCATGACCGTCGGCAGAGACGAGCGCGCGCTCACGGACGAACTCCCCGACGAGGGGCTGTTCAGCGCCGGCGGCGTCCGCGCAGCCGTGTCGCTGCTGGTGTCCCGGGTCCGCGGCGGCGATCTGGGCTCGCTCCCCGTCGCCGTGGGGCTCGTCGTCATCTGGACCGTGTTCCAGCTCCTCAACCCGGTCTTCCTCTCGAGCGAGAACCTCGTCCTCCTCACGATGCAGTGCGCGGCGATCGGCACGATCGCGCTCGGCGTCGTCCTCCTCCTGCTGCTCGGCGAGATCGACCTGTCCGTCGGCTCGGTGTCGGGACTGGCTGCCGCCGTGCTCGCGGTCTCGTTCGTGCAGCTGCAGTGGCCGCTGATCCTCGCGCTGGCCGCGGCCGTCGCCATCGGCTGTCTCGTCGGCCTGCTCTACGGCTATCTCTTCACCCGCTTCGGCGTGCCGAGCTTCGTCATCACGCTCGCCGGGCTGCTGGGGTTCCTCGGGCTCCAGCTGTGGGTGCTCGGCGACACCGGGTCCATCGCGATCCCCTACGACTCGTGGATCGTCCAGTTCGCGCAGCAGGCGTACCTGCCGCCGTGGGCGTCGTACGCGGTCGTGGTGCTGTCCGTCGGCGCCTTCGCCTGGACGCTGGTGCGACGGGCACGGCGGCGGGCGGCCGCGAACCTCGCGAGCCAGAGCTATCTCGAGATCGGCGTGCGAACGGGCACACTGCTCGTCTTCCTGGTCGCGGCGACCTGGTACCTCAACCTGGACCGCGGCGTCGGGGCCATGTTCCTGCTCTTCCTGGCGCTCGTGGTCGTGATGAACTTCCTGCTGACGCGCACGCGCTGGGGCCGGGCTGTCTACGCCGTCGGCGGGTCGGTCGAGGCGGCGCGGCGAGCCGGGATCCGCGTGGACCGCATCTACCTCTCGGTGTTCATGCTGTGCTCGACCCTGGCCGCGGTGGGCGGCATCCTGGCGGCCGCGCGCCTGGGCTCGGCCAACCAGAGCTCGGGAGCAGGCGACACCAACCTCAACGCCATCGCCGCCGCCGTGATCGGCGGCGCGAGCCTGTTCGGCGGCCGCGGCTCGGCGTTCTCGGCGCTGCTCGGGATCATCGTCATCCAGTCGATCTCCTCCGGCCTGACGCTCCTCAGCTTCGACTCGTCCGTGCAGTTCATGATCACCGGCGTCGTCCTCGTCCTGGCGGTCATCGTCGACTCGATCTCTCGTCGCACCCGGGCTGCCACCGGTCGCGCCTGATCGCGCTCTGTTCATTGGGCAAACGCTCACCCGCAGAACGATGATGGTCGCGCGTTCGCTATTGCGCGCTATGGCGGTTCTCCGTGAGAATACTGCGCACTATGCGCGTTCGCGGCGCCGGAGACTCTCGGTCGCACGGACCCCGATCGATCGCCGGACGGGCGTTGCCAAAGCGTTACGTTCAAGACTTGACGACAAGAACCGTTCGGGAAAGGATCTCATCAAGCGCGAAGCGAAGCAGAGATGCTCCTGGGCTCGCGACCTTCAATGACGAAAGGCAAAAGATGAAGAAGTCTTCACTCCTCGCCGTGGCCGCCTTCACGGGCGCAGCCGCGGTGATGCTCTCCGGCTGTGCCGGCGGCACCGGTGGGACCCCGAGCGAGGGCGGCGGCGATGCCGAGGCCGGCCGCGCCTGCGTGATCCTCCCCGACGCGGCGTCCTCACCGCGCTGGGAGAACTTCGACCGCAAGTACCTCCAGGAGGGCCTGGAGGGCGCAGGCTTCGAGGTCGACATCCAGAACGCGCAGGGTGATGTCGCCAAGTACGCGACGATCGCCGAGCAGCAGCTCACGCAGGGCTGTGGCGTCATGCTCCTGGTGGACTACCAGGGAGCAGCCGAGGGCGTCGCCGCCGACGCGAAGGCCGAAGGCATCCCGGTCATCGCGTACGACCGCCCCTTCACGGGCGCCGACTACTACGTGTCGTTCGACAACGTCGAGGTCGGCCGCATGGAGGGCCAGACGGTCCTCGACGGGCTCGAGACCGCCGGCGTCGACCCGGCAGAGGCCACCGTCGTCTACATGGGCGGCGACCCCACCGACGGCAATGCCGCGATGTTCAAGGAAGGCGCTGTCGAGGTCATGGAGGCCGCAGGCATCACGCCCGCCGCCGAGCCGCAGGGCGTCTGGGACCAGGCCAAGTCGCAGACCAACTTCGAGCAGGCTCTCACGGGCCTCGGCGGTCAGGTCGACGGCGTCTGGGCCGCGAACGACACCAACGCGGCCGGCGTGATCAAGGTCCTCCAGGACAACAACCTCGAGGGTGTTGCCGTGTCGGGCCAGGACGCGAACGTCGCCGGACTGCAGAACATCCTGCTCGGCTGGCAGACGGCCACCGTCTACAAGCCGGTCAAGGATGAGGCCGAGGCAGCCGTCGACACGGCCGTGGCGCTGCTGAAGGGCGAGACCCCCGACGCCGGTGCCGAGCTGGAGGACGGCACGCCGTACATCCAGGTCACGCCCATCCTGGTCGGCCCGAACGAGGTCAAGGACGTCATCGCCGCCGGCGACGCGGCCTACGACGACGTCTGCACCCCGGATGTCATCGACGCCTGCGAGGAGTTCGGAGTCCCCGCCGAGTAAGTTATCGGTCAGAGCCGCGAGGGCGTCGCGTCATCATGGCGCGGCGCCCTCCGTGCGCTCGTACCGACATTCTGCAAGGAAGCGAGTATGTCAGAGACGATCACAGCCCCAGAGCCGATCATCCAGTTGGTCGGCGTCAAGAAGTCGTTCGGTCCGGTCAGCGTCCTCAAGGGCGTCGACCTCAAGGTGTACCCCGGCAGGGTGACCGCCCTCGTGGGCGACAACGGCGCCGGAAAGTCCACGCTCATCAAGGGTCTCGCGGGCGTGCAGCCCTACGACGAGGGCGAAGTCCTCATCGACGGACAGCACCGCGACCTGCACGCGCCGCGGGATGCCGCCCACCTCGGCATCGAGGTGGTGTATCAGGATCTCGCACTGTGCGACAACCTCGACATCGTGCAGAACATGTTCCTCGGGCGGGAAGAGCTCTCGACCGGCACGTTCGACGAGGGCCGCATGGAGAAGGACGCGTCCGACACGCTGCGCTCGCTGTCGGTGCGCACCGTGAAGTCGGTGCGCCAGAAGGTGTCGTCCCTGTCGGGCGGCCAGCGGCAGACGGTCGCCATCGCCCGCGCAGTGCTCAAGAAGGCGCGCGTGGTCATCCTCGACGAGCCGACCGCCGCGCTCGGAGTCGCACAGACGGAGCAGGTGCTGAACCTCGTCCACCGCCTCAAGGAGCAGGGCGTCGCCGTCGTGCTCATCAGCCACAACCTCGTCGACGTGTTCCAGGTCGCCGACGACATCGCGGTGCTCTACCTCGGCCAGATGGTCGCGCAGATCCCCACGTCCGAGACCACCCGCGACGACGTCGTCGGCTACATCACGGGCACGAAGACGCTCGGCGGCGTCGAGATCATCAACACATCCACGCTTCGCACCGAGGGAGGGGCGGAATGAGCAGCAACACCCGCACGGAAGCCGCACCCGATCCGCTCGCCAGCGACCTGATCGGCAGCGGCGTCGAAGGCGGCCTCGGCGACCAGGTGCAGGCCTGGTGGCAGCGCGTCCGCAGCGGCGACATGGGAGCACTCCCCGCCGTCGGCGGCCTCGTGGTGCTGAGCATCCTGTTCTCCGTGATGAGCCCGTTCTTCCTCACCGAGCGCAACTTCGCCAACCTGCTCAACCAGGCCGCGACGCTCGTGGTGCTCGGCATGGCGCTGGTGTTCGTGCTCCTCCTCGGCGAGATCGACCTGTCCGCCGGCGTCACCGGCGGCGTGGGCATGGCGCTGTTCGTCGTCCTCAATGCGCAGTTCGGCGTCCCCTGGCCGCTGGCGCTGCTGATCGGGTTCGGCTTCGGCTTCTTCATCGGCGCGCTCATAGGCTTCTTCGTCGCGAGGGTCGGCATCCCGTCGTTCGTCGTGACGCTGGGTCTGTTCCTCGGGCTGCAGGGCCTCGCCCTCGTCGTCATCGGCCCGGGCGGACTGTTCCGCGTCGAGGTGCCCGAGCTCATCGCGCTGCAGAACGGCAACCTGCCCGTCTGGGCCGGCTGGGCGATGCTGCTGATCATGCTCGCCGTCTCGGCCGGCACGGCGTTCTGGGACCGCGCGCGCCGCGCCCGGGCCGGCGTGCCCAACCGGGCGATCTCGCTGGTCTTCATCAAGCTCGGCGTGATCGCCGTGCTCGGCGGCATCGTCGTCTTCATCCTCAACCAGGACCGCGGCCAGGGGCTCAACGCCGTCCAGGGCGTGCCGAACGTGGTTCCGATCGTGCTGGTGATCCTCTGGATCGGCACGTTCGTCCTCGACCGCACGCGGTTCGGCCGCTACCTGTACGCCATCGGCGGCAACGCCGAGGCCGCGCGCCGGTCGGGCGTCAAGGTGCGGTGGATCAAGTGGTGGGCCTTCGTAATCTGCTCGAGCCTCGCGGTGTTCTCCGCGCTGCTGAGCGTGTCACGGGTCGGCTCCGTCGACGCCACCGTCGGACGCGACATCGTGCTGAGCGGTGTGGCGGCAGCGGTCGTCGGCGGTGTCAGCCTCTTCGGCGGACGCGGCCGGCTCATGCACGCCGCCATCGGCGCGCTGGTGATCGCCGTGATCACCAACGGCCTCGGCCTGCTCAACCTGCCGGCCGGCATCAACCTGCTCGTCACCGGCGGCGTGCTGATCCTGGCCGCCACCGTCGACGCGCTCTCGCGCATCCGCTCCGGCGGCGTGCGAACGTAGCGCAGGGTTCGGAAAGGCGCCGGGGCGATCACCGCTCCGGCGCCTTTCGCGTCCCCCGCTCAGCGGCGGCGGCGGCGAGCACCTCGTCGACCCAGACCGGCACGAGGTCGCCCGCGCGGCCGGCGCGCGCGTCGTCGAACGGGATGATCGCGTCGCTCGGCTCGAGGTTGAGCTCCACCGTGCGCGCACCGAAGGCCGCGGCGAGCGCGACATAACCCGCGGCCGGGTACACCGCACCCGACGTCCCCACCGAGACGAAGACGTCGCAGGCGACGACGGCCTGCTCGATGCGATCGAGCTCGTACGGCATCTCGCCGAACCACACGACGTCGGGGCGCAGCATCCGCTCTCCGCAGACCGGACACGGCGGCCGCGGTTCGAGGTCGTCGTCCCACGCCGGCCGGGCGCCGCACCACCCGCACAGCGCGCGACGCAGCTCGCCGTGCATGTGGATGAGCCGACGCGTGCCCGCCCGCTCGTGAAGGTCGTCGACGTTCTGCGTGACGATGAGCAGGTCGTCGTCGAGGGCTCGTTCGAGCCGCGCGAGCGCGAGGTGCGCCGCATTCGGCCGGACCCGGCTCAGCGCCCTCCGGCGGAGGTCGTAGAAGCGCTGCACGGCATCGGGGTCGCGCTCGAATCCCTCGGGCGTCGCGACGTCCTCGATGCTGTGCCCTTCCCACAGGCCGTCGGCGTCGCGGAAGGTCGGGACCCCGCTCTCGGCCGAGATGCCGGCGCCGGTGAGCACGACGATGCGCATGCAGCCATTCTCCCGCCCGGCACACGCGCAGGAGACGGGCCGGGCAACCAGCCCGGCCCGTCTCCCGAGATCCGGTCAGGCCATGAAGGGGATGGCTCCGACGAGCACGCCGACCGCGAGCATCGCGAGCGACACGACGCAGGCGCGCCACAGCACCTTCTTGTGATGGTCGCCGAGGTTCACGCTCGCCAGCGACACCAGGAGCAGGATCGCCGGAACGAGCGGGCTCTGCAGATGCACGGGCTGACCGGTGATGGATGCCCGGGCCATCTCGACCGGCTCGATCCCGAAGTGGGCGGCGCTCTGGGCGAGCACCGGCAGGATGCCGTAGTAGAACGCGTCGTTCGACATGAAGAACGTGAACGGGATCGACAGGATGCCCGTGATCACGGCGAGGAAGGGGCCGAGCGACTCGGGGATCACCGTGGTGATCCACGTCGCCATGGCGTCGACCATGCCCGTGCCGTTGAGCACGCCGACCAGCACGCCCGCGGCGAGCACCATCGACACGACGCCGACGATGCTCGGCGCGTGGGCCACGATCTCGTCGGCCTGGCCCTTGAGCTTCGGGAAGTTCACCACGAGCGCGACCGCCGCGCCGACCATGAAGACGTACGCCAGCGGGAAGACGTCGGCGATCAGCAGCGCCATCACCGCGATCGTGAGCGCGAGGTTGACCCAGATGAGCTTCGGACGAAGCGTCGCGCGGTCGGGGTCGAGCATCGTGTCGGCCATCGCGGTGTCCTCGCGGTCGACGAGCGCGGTGGCCGCGGGCACGCCGCGGCGGCCGCCGGCGACGGTCAGGAGGTTGCCCGTCCGGAGAGAGGCACGCGCACCCGGCTTGGCGTCCGCGCCTCGGAACATCGCCGGGGCGGCGAGCACTCCCCCGCCACCCTCGACGCCGACGGCGTCGAGCTGGCCGATGCGGCGGCGCTCACCCAGGCCGAGGAACCACGCGAACGTCAGGGCGATCACGAGGCCCGCGGCGAGGGACGGGAGCATCGGCACGAAGATGTCGGTCGGCTGAAGCCCGAGCGCGGTGGCGGCCCGCACCGTGGGACCGCCCCACGGCACGATGTTGAGCGTGCCGTTCATGAGCCCGGCGACGCACGTCAGCACGACGGGGCTCATGCCCAGGCGCAGGTAGATCGGCAGCATCGCCGACGTCGTGATGATGAAGGTGGTCGATCCGTCGCCGTCGAGCGACACCGCGCCGGCGAGGATCGCCGTGCCGAGCACGACCTTCGCGGGGTCGTCGCCGAGGAGGCGCGTGATGACCCGGATCAGCGGGTCGAACAGCCCGACGTCGATCATGATGCCGAAGTACATGATCGCGAACATCAGGAGTGCGGCCGTGGGCGCCATGGTGGCGATCGCGTCGATGATCATGTCGCCGAGGCCGAGGCCCGCGCCGGCGAAGAGTCCGAAGACGGTCGGCACGAGGATCAGCGCCACCATCGGGGTCAGTCGCCGCGTCATGATCAGCGCCATGAACACGAGGACCATGGTGAACCCGAGGGCGACGAGCACCCACTCGGGCGGGATGAAGGCGGTGGCGTAGGCCTCGGCCTCGTCCGCGGCCGCCCGCAGAATCGGTGTTGCCGTGTGCATGTCGACTCCTTCGTCGTCGGTGCGCATCCATCGGTGCGTCCGTGCGACATTAGGAGCCACCCGCGGCCCGGCGCGCGCTTGCTCGCATTCCGGCGGGTTGTGCGCGTAGCCTTGGTTCTGCTCATTGTGCTCAGGTGGCTCGGGCAGCGAGGAGGTGGCCGTGCGATTCGCCACGCGCCTGCTCCTCGTGCAGCTGATCACGGTCGCCGCGGTGCTGGCGGTATGCGCCACGGCGTTCGGCTGGCTGGGTGTGCGCCAGCTGCGCGCGGAGTCCGAGGCATCCGCTCTCAACATCGCCCGGACCGTCGCCGAGGACCCGGAGGTGCGGGCCCTCGTGGCGGAGTTCTCGGCGGATCCCGGGACACCGGATGCCGCGGCCCTCCGCGGCGGCGACCTGGATCGCCTCGCCGCCGGTGTGGCCGGCCGCACGGACGCGCTGTTCGTCGTGATCACCGACGACCACGGGATACGTCTCGCCCATCCGAACGCGGAGCTGCTCGGGCAGGTCGTGTCGACGCCGTTCGAGGAGGTGCTGGAGGGCAACGAGGTCGTGGACTGGGAGACCGGAACGCTCGGCGAGTCCGCGCGCGCCAAGGTGCCCGTCTATCCGCCGGGCACCGCAGCCGCCCCCGTCGGCGAGGTGAGCGTCGGCTTCGAGCGGGCGAGCGTCTTCGACGACCTGCCCGCCCTCCTGGTGAGCATCGTCATCGCCGTCGCCGCCGCGCTCGGTCTCGCGACGCTCGCCACGCTGCTCCTGCGCCGCCGCTTCGAGCGCCTGACGCTCGGCCTGCAGCCCGAAGAGCTCGTGGCGCTGGTGCAGAATCAGGCGGCGGTGCTCGATGGCGTGGACGACGGCGTGATCGCGCTGGACCCCGACGGCATCGTCCGCGTCTGCAACAGTGCGGCCGAGCGGATGCTGCGCCTCGACGATCCCGTGGGGCGCCCGATCGATCGGCTCGGCCTTCCGGTTGAGGTGCTGGAGGGACTGCGGTCCGGCGCTGCCGCGAACGGCGTCGTGGTGGGCGACCGCGTGCTGTACCTTGACGCCCGGCCGGTCTCGCACGGGGCCCGCCCGCTCGGCGAGGTGGTCGTGGTGCGCGATCGCACCGACCTCGAGGCGCTGGCGAGCAGGCTCGAGACCGTCGGCGCGATGACCGAGGCGCTGCGCGTGCAGCGCCATGAGTTCGCGAACCGGCTGCACGTCGCGGCCGGCCTGCTCGACGCGCAGCGCGTACCCGATGCCCGGGCCTTCCTCGGCGACCTGCTCGACCGGGGCTCGGTCGACTTCGCGGTCGCCGGCATCGAACGTGTGCCCGACCCGCTGCTGCAGTCCCTCCTGGGGGCGAAGTCGATCGCGGCCGGCGAGCGCGGGGTCGCCTTGCGCGTGTCGGACGACACGCTCGTGATCGGCACGCTCTCTGCGGTCGAGGACGTCGCCGCGATCCTCGGCAATCTGCTCGACAACGCCGTCGTCGCTGCCGTGTCGGGCGACGCGCCCGCGTGGGTCGAGGTGGCGCTGCTGGGCGATGCCGACGAACTCGTGATCGCCGTCTCGGACTCGGGCGGCGGCATCCGGCCGGGGCTCGACCCGTTCCAGCGCGGTGCCGAGCAGTCGGGCGACACGGAGGACGACGCGGGGAGGGTGCACGGCCGCGGTTTCGGCCTGCCCCTCTCGCGGGAGCTGGCGCGGCGCGTCGGCGGCGACGTGTGGCTCATCGACGGCGGTGGCGACGGGCGAGGAGCGGTGTTCGGCGCGCGGATCCCCGGCGCGCTGCGACAGGACAAGACGGAGCACACACCATGAGCGACCCGATCCGCGTGCTGGTCATCGACGACGACTTCCGCGTCGCCGGGCTGCACCACGACATCGTCGCGGCCCGACCGGGCTTCGCGGCGCTGGAGCCGGCACGAACGCTCGGCGCGGCACGGCAGGCGGTGCGCGCGCACGCGCCCGACCTGCTGCTCGTCGACGCGTACCTGCCCGACGGCGACGGCATCGAGTTCGTCGCGTCCGCCGAGGTCGACGCCTTCGTGCTGTCGGCGGCGACGGATGCCGCGACCGTCCGTCGGGCGCTGCGCGCCGGAGCGTTCGGCTATCTCGCCAAGCCGTTCGAGGCGCGCGCGCTCGCGGCGCTGCTCGACCGCTACGCGCGGATGCGCAACGTCCTCGGCACCGATCGACCGCTCGCTCAGGAGCAGATCGACAGAGCGCTCGCGATCATGCACGGCGGCGGCGAGCCCGCGAGCGTCTCACGGTCGGCCACGGAGCAGCTCGTCCTCGAGGGCCTCGGGACGGACGAGGCCTCGGCGGCCGAGGTCGCCGATCGCGTCGGCATCTCGCGAGCGACGGCGCAGCGGCACCTCGCGGCACTGGCCACGCGCGGGCTCGTCGACGTCCGACTGCGCTACGGATCCACCGGGCGCCCGGAGCACCGGTACGCCCTCGCACGCCCCGCATGAGATGCCTTGGCGCGCACCCTCAGCGTGCGCTCAGGGGTCGGCTGAGCGCACGGTCCGCCCCGGAGCAGCGCCCTGAGCGCGTCGACGGCGAGGGGGCGCGCACCGGAGGCCCGGGCCGACGAGCGGTCCGGGCCTCCTGCTGCGCGTGGTCCGTGGACTACTTGAGCTTGAACAGCGCGGTCAGGCTCGAGCCGTCCTGGGTGCTCATCGTCACCTGGTAGCAGGCGCCCGGCTTCTTGGGGGTCTGCCAGTTCTGGATGAACTGCCCGGCCGTGCTGTCGTACCGGAGCGTGGTGCCGCCGGTCGTGGTCAGCTCGATGTCGTCAGTCGCAACCGCCGTGCCGGGGCAGGCGACGCCCTTGACCGTGAACTCCTTGACCGCGGAGGTGCCCACGAGCTCAGTCGAGCCGGCGAACACCTCGAACTTCAGGGGCACGGTGGAGCCGCCCTTGACGCTGTTCCAGACGCCGTTCATGTCGACGGGCTGGAAGAACCCGCCGAGACGCCATGCGTCCACCGAGTATTCGCGCGCCTCCGTGGCGGTGTTGCCGGCCTTGTCCACGGCTGTCGCGGTTGCGGTGTGGGACCCCACGGTGGTGCCGTAGCCCTCGATCTCGCACGGCACCGATCCATCGACCGTGTCCGTCGCGGTGCACGAGCCCATGGCCGGCACCGCACCGAACACGTAGGTCTGGCCGTCGACCGGCCCGCCGGGCCAGCTGATCGTCGGCTCCGTGCTGTCGATGACCTCCACCGAGAACGACTCGCTGGCAGAGTTCCCGGCGGCATCGGTCGCCGTGCAGTCGACCTGATGCGTCCCGAGGGCGAAGGTCTCGCCCGAGTCGCGCGAGCAGTCCACCGTGACGTCACCGTCGACGATGTCGTCTGCCGTGACCGTGAACTCGACGATCGCGCCGTCCGGACCGGTCGCCTCGGCGACGATGGCGGTGGGCACATCGAGGTCGGGCGGCGTCGAGTCGACCACCGTGACCACGAAGGTCTCCGAACCGGTGTTGCCCGCCGCATCGGTCGCGGTGCAGGTGACGGTCGTCTCACCCATCGGCAGCGTGGTCGCCGACGCCGGAGCGCAGACCGGCGTGATGGCTTCGTCGACGATGTCGTGGGCTGTCGCAGCGAACTCGACGGTCGCGCCGTCAGGGCCGGTGGCCTCGGCGGTGAACGAGGCCGGGACCGTCACGGTGGGCGGCGTCGAGTCGACGACCGTGACCACGAAGGACGCATCGACAGCGTTTCCGCGGCTGTCGGAGGCGGAGCACTCGACGAGCGTGTCGCCGAGAGGGAAGGTCTCGCCGGACTCATGCGTGCAGTCCACCGCGACGTCCCCCTCGACCAGGTCGGTGGCGGCCGTCGTGAAGTCCACGGTCGCACCCAGAGGGCCGGTCGCTTCGCGGCTGATGTCACCCGGCACGATGAGGCTGGGGGCTTGGGTGTCGGAGATCGCCACGAGGAAGCTCATCGAGCCCGTGTTGCCCGCACCATCCGTCGCGGTGCAGGTGACGTCGGTCTCTCCGACGGAGAAGCTCGTCCCCGAGGCGGGCGAGCAGGTGACCGGCGGAGCGCCCGAGACGGCGTCCGAGGCCACGGGGTCCTCCCACCAGACCACGGTGTACTCGGCTTCGGCCTCCATGTGCACATCGTCGATCTCAGCAACGCTCGGTGCGATGCTGTCCTGCACGGTCACGCCGAAGCTGCCCGTGCGGACGTTGCCTGCCGCGTCGGTCGCGGAACAGGAGACGGTTGTCGTTCCCAGCTCGAACACCGAGCCCGCGACGGGCGTGCAGCTGACGGCAGGGAATGCGGGCGCGGTCTCGTCGGTCGCCGTCGCGGCGAACGTGACCGTTGCTCCGAGCGCGCTCGTCGCCTCTACGGTGAGGCCTGAGGGGAGCGAGAGCGTCGGTGCGATCGCATCGGTGATGCATTTCTTGGTCGTCCACGACACCGGAACCGTCGAGGTGCCCAAGACGGCGCCGCCGCCGCTGTTGACGCCCGCGAAGTTGAACGCCAGCGTGCCCGACCCCGCCACCGCCTTCGCGGGCAGCATGACCGTTGCCGCGATGGTGTCGGAGCTGACGCTGTCGGCGGAGCTGCCCATCGTGGCCCAGCCGGCCGGGATCGCGATCGTGGAGTCACCCAGCGTGGCGGTCATCCCCTCTGTGGTCTGCGCAACGGCGAATGTCACGCCGACGCTCGAGAGGTCGGCGAACACGTTGCCACCGCCGCCGTTGCGCCGCGCGGCGATCAGCACCGTGAACGGCACCGCCTGATCCGAGCATGCCTGCACCGACGTCGCGCCTTGGTCGAACGGCGCGAGGCCGTCGACGTCGAAGGCGAGCTGATCGGCTACGGCAGCCGACGCACCTCCTGTGATCAGCAGCAGCGCCGCACCGATTGCGGCCGTGATTTTGAGCGCACGAGATCGCGCCATGGTGAATCCCCATTCTCCCCACCGGCCGCGGCGACATCGCCGAGACTCGGTCCCGCCCACATCGTGACACGCGGCGTCCCGAAGTCACAGAGCAGGATCCTCAGCATGCGCTCAGGGTCGGCTCAGCGGGCGCTCAGCCCCGGAGAAGCGCCCGGAGCGCGTCGATGGTGTCGGCATCCTGCGGCCCCTTGTCGGGGCGATACCCCTTCACCCGGGCGAACCGCAGCGCGACTCCGCCGGGATAGCGCGTCGACCGCTGCACGCCGTCGATCGCGATCTCGACCACCGTCTGGGGCCGCACGTGCACGGCGTACGCGGACCGGTGCGTCTCGATCGAGGGGAAGTGCTCGGTCTGCCAGCGCAGCAGTGCGTCGGTGAGTCCCTTGAAGGTCTTGCCGACCATGACGAAGCCGCCCGGCTCGCCGAACGCGCCGTCGGGGTCGCGTGCGCCGAGGTGGAGGTTGGACAGCTGGCCGGTGCGCCGCCCCGATCCCCACTCGACGGCGAGCACCACGAGGTCGAACGTCAGCACGGGCTTGACCTTGAGCCAGCTCTTGCCCCGGCGCCCGGCGGCGTAGGCCGAGTCGACCGCCTTCACCATGACCCCCTCGTGCCCGGCCGCGAGCGCCTCGCGCGAGAACTCCTCGGCGCGCGCCGCATCCGTCGTGACGATGCCGGGCATCCGCGACGGACCAGCGACCCGCTCGAGGATCTCGAGGCGCTCCGACAGCGGCTCATCGAGGAGGTCGCGGCCGTCGAGGTGCAGGATGTCGAAGAACCACGGACGCAGCACGACCGACTCCCCGCTCTCGGATCCGAAGCGGGCCATCGTGTCCTGGAACGGCCGCGGGCCGCCGTCCTCGTCGAGTGACAGGGTCTCGCCGTCGAGGATGACCCGCTCGGCGGGCAGCGCGCGGACGGCCTCGACGATCTCGGGCACGCGGTGCGTGATGTCGGCGAGGTTGCGCGTGTAGACCTGCACATCGTCGCCGTCGCGGTGCACCTGGATGCGCGCTCCGTCGAGCTTGTATTCGACGGATGCCGCTCCCCCGAGCGCCGCGATCGCCTCGGCGGTCGAGCCGGCCGTCGACGCGAGCATCGGCATGACGGGGCGGCCGACGACGAGTCCGACGGCGTCGAGCTCGTCGGCGGTTCCGGTGAGCGCGAGGCGAGCCGTGGTGCCGAGGTCGCCGGAGAGCATCGCGGCGCGGCGGACGGTCGCGGCATCCCGCTCCGCCGCCCGGGAGACGGCGTCGAGCAGCACGCCTTCCAGCGCGCCGGTGCGCAGCTCGCCCAGCATGACCCGCACGAGGAAGTCCCACTCCCCCGCCGTCGCGCGCTCGGACAGCGCGACGAGCTCGCGGCGCCGGGACGCGACCGAGCCCTGGCCATCGGTCGCCGCGAGGCGATCGAGCGCGTCGTCGACGTCGAGGATGGTCAGCGACGGCTCGGCCGCGTGAGCGGTCTCGAGGCTCGTGAGGCTTCGCCAGCCCACTCCGAGGCGTCCCTGCCGAGGAGTCGCGGTGAGGAAGCCGATGGCCGGCACGATCTCGTCGGCGGCGAGGTCACGCAGGACGCCGGCGAGCGCCGCGACCTTGGCGAGGCGGGAGGACGTGGCTGCGACGGACTCGGTGGCGGCGACGACGTCGGTGAGCAGCATGAGGGCATTCTTCCACCGGTCCCCGACAGACCAGCGCGTCGGACGGGAGCCGACCGCTACGCGACCGAGGCGGGCACCGCGCCCGGCCGGAGCACGCCGTCGTGCAGCTCGAGCACCCGGTCGGCGCGGAGCACGATCGAGGGGTCGTGCGTCGACAGCAGCACGGCGACCCCGTCTTCGTGCGCGATCGACGCGATGAGGTCGATCATCGTGGCCGCCGTGTGGGAGTCGAGCTGGCCGGTGGGTTCGTCGGCCAGGAGGATGCGGGGCGACCCCGCCAGCGCCCGCGCGATCCCGACGCGCTGCTGCTGGCCGCCCGACAGCTCTCCGGGCCGCTGCGTGGCGTGTCCGGCGAGGCCCACGCGTTCGAGCAGACGCGCCACGCGCTCGGACCGCTGCGACGGGTCGGTGCCCTGGATCCGCATCGGCAGCTCGACGTTCTCCTCCGCCGACAGTGCGCCGATGAGCCCGAAGGACTGGAAGACGTATCCGATGTCGTCGCGGCGCACCGCGTCGACATCCCGCTCGGGTGCGTCGGTGAGCACGACGTCGCCGACGCGCACGCGGCCGGTCGTGGGCGGCTGGATACCGCCGAGCACATGGAGCAGCGTCGTCTTGCCGGCGCCCGAGGGGCCGATCAGGACGACCAGCTCGCCGGCGTGGAGTTCGAGCGAGGCATCCGTCAGCGCGTGCACGTCACCCGCGGGAGTGCGGTGCAGCACGGAAAGCCCGGATGCCTCGAGCACGGGTTCACTCATGGGCGTCGTCCTCTCCGGGGCCCTCGATGCGCCTGCTGCGGCGCGTCTCGGTGGTGGACCCGCGCTCCGGAGCAGGAGCCGCGGGCGGTGCGGCAGGCGTCTGGCGACCGTCGCCGGGCCAGACGCCGACGTGATCGGCATTGAGCTTGAGCCGCACGCGGTCGCGGAGCGACAGCTGGTGCATGTACTCGGTGGGCAGCTGCATCCGGCCGACCTTGTCGAGCACCACGAACTCCTCGGCCATGTCGTGCTCGCGCCCCTCGGCGTCGGTGTGCGTCCAGCGCAGCACCTCGGTCGAGGTGCGTCCGTCGCGGATCTGGACGGTGCGCTGCACGTGGTCGGAGACGGCGGGATCGTGCGTGACGATCAGCGCCGTCGTGCCGATCTCACGGTTGACGGTCTCGAACGTCGCGAGCACCTCCGCCGAGGCGTGTTCGTCGAGGTCGCCGGTGGGCTCGTCGGCGAGCAGCACCCGGGGATCGTTCGCGAGCGCCACGGCGATCGCGACCCGCTGCTGCTGACCTCCCGACAGCTCGGCCGGTCGCCGGTCGGCGACGTCGGCGACGCCCGCGAGCTCGAGGAGCTCGTTCGCCCGCTCCGGGTGCTTCCGGTCCCCGCCGATCGCGCGCGCCAGCAGCACGTTCTCCCGCGCGGACAGGTACGGGAGGAGGTTCCGAGAGGTCTGCTGCCAGACGAATCCCACGACTTCGCGGCGATACGTCACGCGGTTGCGCGGGGAGAGCGAGGGCAGGTCGCGCCCGGCGACGCGCGCGGCGCCGGCGGTCGGGGCATCCAGCGCCGACAGGATCGACAGCAGCGTCGACTTGCCCGATCCGGACGCGCCGACCAGCGCCACGAGCTCGCCGCGGTCGACGACGAGATCCAGTCCCTGGAGCGCCTGCACCTCGATGTCGGCGACGGCGAAGATCCGCACGAGACCCTCGCACACGATGTCGGGTTCGGTCATCAGTCCTCCTCGGTTCGGAGCACGGTCGCCATCGACGTCGTCCGGGCGCTCACGACCCCGCCGACCACGGCGAGAGCGAGGGCGACCACGACGACGGCGATGAGCGCGCCGCTGAGCACGGGGTCGACGGCGACGGCGGGCTGTCCGCCCCCGCCGGTGAAGGGCCGCAGGTCGATCGACGTCACCACGAGGAGCGGCAGCACCGCGCCGAGCACCACGCCGCCCACGAGGGCCGTGACACCGAGCGGAGCGAACTCCCACGCGACGACGCCGCGAGCGCGGCGTCGGTCGAGACCCATGCTGCGCAGCAGGGCGATCACACGTGAGCGGGCGTCCTGCGAGACCCCTGCCACGAGCAGGAGCGCGACGACCGAGAGGGCGACGGCGATGCCGAGCGCGGCGAACAGCACGAAGCGCAGCGCCGACACGGCCGGCGACGCCTGGATCTCGGCCGTGGACTCCTCGAGCACGCGCACGGAATGGGCGCCGCCGACGATGTCGTCGAGCTCGGCCACGACGGCCGCGGGATCCGCGTCGTCGGCGATCTCGATCATGACCGTGCGCGGGAAGAAGCCGAACCCCGTGAGCGACGCGTAGTCGGCCTGGTCCATGAGGACGAACTTCTCCGAGCCCGAGAGGCCCAGCACGCGCTCGAGCGTTCCCACGACGTCCACCGGCTGTTCGGCCGCCGAGGCGTCCCCCTCGCCGAGCGACTCCACGAGCGCGGTCGACTCCACGAGCTGGACCGGGTCCGAACCCGGCCTGATCAGCCCGGGAGGGAGGGCGCCGACCATCCCCGCCTGGACGGCCGCGAGGCGCTCCACCTCGGTGACCGTGACCTGCACGCTCTCGCGTCCACCCGGGCCGGTCACCGAGACGTAGTCACCGCGGAGCATGCCCACGGCCTCCACGACGCCGTCCACCGCGCGCATGCGATCGATCGTGTCGGCGTCGAAGTACGGACCCGCCAGCCGGATGTCGCCGCCCACGTCGCGCTGCGCCGCCACGACCGCCCCACGGTCGACGGTGGCGAGCACGAGCGATGAGAACACCGCGATCGCCACCGCGACGAGCATCGCCAGCACAGCGGTGGTGCCCGCGGCGGAGTCGCGGAGGTTGCGGGCGGCGCCCACGAGCCCGACGACGCCGCGCCCACGACGGGCGACGCGCAGCGCCGCGGCGATGGGGAGGGGATGCAGGCGCACCACGATGAGCGCCACCGCCACGGTCGCGAGCAGCGGCGCCGCGACGACGAGCGGGTCGATCCCGTCGGTCGCGGGCCCGATCCCCCGCACGAAGAGCTGCACGACGGCGACGAGGGCGAGCAGCAGCACGACGGCCTCGGCGATCCGCACCGCCTTGCTGCGCTGCGGTGCGTCGAGGTCGGAGCGTCCGCGCTCGAGGAGGGCCGGACGGAGCGTGAACGCGAGGGCGAGGCCCGGGACGACGCCCACGGCGATCGCCGCGATGGTCGGGGCGGGACCCGCGTCGTTCGGGGTGACGACGACGGCCACGGTCGCGGCCGTGACGGCGATGGGCAGCCCGAGGATCAGTCCCTCGCCGAGGAGCAACCGCCGCAGCCGCGCCAGCGGCGCGCCCCGGGCGCTCATCAGCGACAGGTCGGCGCGACGGCGGCGGATCATGAGCGCGGCCGCGAGCACGACCAGCGCCACGCTCACGGCGAGAGGTCCGACGGCGGCGACCGCGAGGATGGCGCTGGCGGAGTTCGCCCGCGCCAGGGCGGTGGAGAGCACGTCGACGATCTCGCTCTGGAACCGCACGCGCAGCTGACCGGCGTCGTCCACGGGGACGCTCGACGACGTCGCGGCGCGGAGCGCGGAGAGCAGGGCGACGGGCTCCTGCCCGATGGCGGCCCTCCCGTCGACCGGGTACCACAGGGTCATCGCGGGATCGTCGAAATGGTCCAGGTTCGCCCGCGACTCAGGATGCACCCACGCGACCGAGGTCGCCCGCGGCCGCCGGTTGCCGTCGTCGAACACCGTCGCCGTGAGCGCCGTCGGCAGATGCGTCCAGCGGTCGGCCTCGGGATCGGATGCCTCGACCGTGCCGACCAGTTCCATGACGGGACCGTCGGCGCTTCGTCCACTCGTCGTCGGCGCGCTCGGATCGCCCGGGAGCGCGCGCTGCTCGCCGACGGGCCACTGCATCGTCGCGGCCGCCTCGGCGCTGAGGACGATCTCGAGCGTCCCGTCGCCGCTCCACGCAGCCGGCCATTCGCCGTCGACGAGCTCCAGGTGCTGCTGCTGCTCGGGATCGGCGAGCAGCTGCACGAGCGACAGCGGCGCATCCGCCGGAAGCGCCTGCGGCACGACCAGCGTCGGCTGGCCGTACAGCGCGAACCGGGCATCCGACACCAGGGGCTCGAGCGCCGGATCGAGCGAGTCCCGGTTCTCGGCGAGCAGCTGGCCGAACGCGCCGAACACCTCGGCCGCGCCCTCGTCCCAGCCCGCACTGACCTCGGGATCGGTGGCGGCGCCGACCACCGGCATCCCGAGCAGGCTGGCGGAGAGGTCGCGCGCGACGGCGGGCATGTCGGCGATCTGATGCGCGACCTCGGCGCGGACGACCCCGACGAGCGCCCGTGGCGCTGCCGCGATCACGAACGCCGCGAAGGCGATGAGCGCCACGATGACGAGCGCGGCGCTGCGCGGCGTGGCGAAGCGCCGGCGCGTGAGGGCGGACAGACCGGGCGACCTGGTCACTCGTCCTCCCTCATGAGCGGGGCGAGCACGGCCGGTGTGCGGACCGTGGCGACGATCGCGGCGAACACCGCGATGACGACCGCGATCGCGACGGTGAGCGCGACGGGATCGGCCTGCAGCAGCACGGGATACGCTTCGGGCACGCCCGCGTACGCGGCGCGGACGAGCGGCGCGACGACGAGCCAGGCGGTCGCGGCTCCGGCGGTGATCCCGCCCACGGCCCCGACGAAGACCGCGAAGAGGTCCTCCTGCGCGCGGAGCCGGGAGGCGCGCCGTCGCCCCAGGCCCATGACGGCGAAGAGCGCGAGCTCCCGGGAGTCCGCGCGGCTTCGGGTGCGGCGAAGGACCAGGACGACGATCGTCAGCACCACCGCGCCGGCCGCGGCGAGGTAGAACGCCCATGCCGTCCCTGCCGCGTTCTGCGCGGACCGCGGGTCGGCGACGATCGCGACGGTCTGCGGGAACTCGTCGGAGACGGCCGCCGCGACCGCTCCCGGGTCATCGGTCGCGAGCCAGGCCTGCGTCGGCGCGATCTCGAACGGGCTGGCGAGCGCGAGCGTTCCCAGATCGACCAGCATGCCCTGGCCTGAGACGGTGCCGGGCAGCACCGGTACGACGTCGATGATCTCGAAGTCGGCCTCGAAGTCGGGCTTGACGATCTCGAGGGCGATGGAGTCCCCGATCTCGAGGCTCATGGAGTCGGCCAGGGCCGAGGTGATGACGGTGGGCACGCCCGCCGGAACGCCGGGAGCGACCGCCCGGGTGAACGGGTGCTCGGTGCTGGGCTCGGGCGCGAACGAGAGTCCGGCCGATGTCGCCTCGACTGACCCCGGGGTGCCCGCGGCCGGCCGGAAGTCCGCGACGTCGAGGGCTTCTCCTCCGCTGCGCAGCTCGGAGATCTCCGCCGTGCCCGGGAAGCAGGAGAAGGGGTGGAAGGCCACGTCGACGGCGGCCAGCGACCACGGCCCGGCGTCGGGCAGCTCGAACTCGGCCGTCTCGACCGCGCGCGCCGCCGTCTCGGCGCACTCGAAGAATCTCGGGTCGGGATCGACGGTCAGGTCCGCGTTCGAGAACGCGAACGACGCGACGGCACCGGATGCCGAGACCGCCGTCACCCGCACCTGGAAGGCCAGCACGCCCTCGACCACCTCGCCGTCGTCGAGCTGGAGCGCCGGCGACGCGGGTGCGAGGAGGGTCAGCGACACGTCGTCACCGGCCAGCGGTGCGCCCGTGTCGGGCAGCGCCAGCGTGCCGCCCAGCGCGACGGGATCGAGGATGCCGCCCCCGTCGAGCATGACCTCCCCGAGCTGCGGCGCCTCGACCGCCAGGATCGGGATGCGCTGGTCGGCGCCCTCGGCGTTCATGGGTCGCGCGAGCATCGCGGCCGCGGGCGAACCGGCGGCCGCGACATCCGCCGCCGGCACGTCCTCCGGAATCGTGCCCACCTTGACGTCCGCGCCGACGCGCAGGGCCTCGGGAGCGTCTCCGAGCGCCGTGAGGCTGGCGTGATAGGCGCCGGCGACCGTCATCGTGCCGATCGCGAATGCCACGACGGTGATCGACAGCGCGTGGCGGGCGGGCCTGCGCGAGGCGAGGCGGAGCGACGTGACCGGGGACACGCCGCGCGTCGGGGCGAGGGCGGCCGCTACGGCGCGAGCCACGGGTGTCGCCACGGCGACGGCGACGAGCGCGGCGAGCCCGAGCGCCAGGGCCGGAGCGATGGCGACGAGGGGGTCGAGGACGGTGGCGCCGTCGCCTCGCTCGACGACGGGTGTGCCGGCCCGGACGAACTGCCAGACGGCGAGCCCCGTGATCACCGCGAGCAGGATGACCGCCCCGACGTCGGCGACGGTGCGGGCGCGGGATGAACCGCGGTCGACTCCGCGAGACGTCGCCACCGCGACCACCAGGGCTGCGACCACGACGATCCCGGCGGCGGCGACGGCGGACACGACGACATCGGGGGCGGTTCCCGACCACAGCGCCACGAGGAGCGCGCCGAGGACGGCTCCGGCGGATGCTCCGACCAGCGCGACGGCGGCGGTCTCCACCGCGGCCAGCCGGACCAGGTCCCGGCCGCGTGCTCCCCTCGCCCGCAGCAGCAGGCTCTCCCCCTCGCGGGCCCGGACCGCTTCGAGTGCGACGGCACCGACCACGACCGCGGTCAGGAGGCCCAGCAGCCCGAGGGCCACGGCCGTCGGACCCCGCCGTGCCCCGATCCCGTCGCGCACCGCGTCCAGCGTGGCGGGAAGTCCTCCGGAGGTCTGCGGGCGGTCGCCCGTGCGCTCCTCTACGGCGTCGCGCAGGCCGCCGATCGCGTCTGCCAGTGCGAGCGCCTGCCCGCTCGTGACGGCGTCCAGGTCGGGGGTGAGCACGACGTCACCGTCCTCGACCCCGATCCTGAGGGCGCCGGCCCCGCCGTCGGCGGCCAGAGCACCCGCCACCGCGTCGGCCACGGCATCCGCCGACGCGCCCTCTTCGACGCTCAGCACCACCCGGGCGCGATCCCCGGTCGCCGCGGAGAGCGCGGCGCGCACCTCACGGGTCTCGACGGACGAGACCAGACCGGCCACGCCGACGATCAGCAGTGCGGCGAGGGCCGCGACCACAGCCAGGGTCACCAGCGGCGCGGCGGCGGCACGTGCCCGGGCGATGGCGAACCGGGATCCTCCGATCACGCGGCCGCCCTTTGCACTCTGGCACTCTAACCCAGCCCGCGACCGCCCCCGGGAAGAGTCGCCGGGCCTGGGGAGAGGGCGTCCACGACGTCTCGCAGCGCAGGCTCCAGCTCGGCGTGTGCGAATCGATAGCCGGCATCGTCGAGGATCCCGGGCGCGACCCAGCGACTCTTGAGAACCAGCTCCGGCTCGGTGCGCAGCGCCCACATCGCGGGCTCCAGCATGAAGCGCCACGCCGGCAGTCCGATCGGGGCACGCACCACGCGTCGGAGCGTCGCCATCAGCGTGCGATTGTCGGTCGCCTCGGGCGTCGCCAGATTGACCGGGCCCGAGATCGCCGGATCGTCGCGGATGAACCGCATCGCCCCGATCACATCGTCGAGGTGGATCCAGCTGAACCGCTGAGCTCCCCGGGACCGGTGTCGGGGTGCGCGGCCGTCTCCGGTCGGTCGCGGCCCGATCCCGCGGTAGCGGCGGTGCGGGAACCACCAGCCGTCGTGCTGCGCGCCGCCGACACCGAGACGGGCAAGGCGCACCAGCGTGCGCGTGGCGGGCCCGTCCCCGAGGACGATCGCCATGCGGAGCGCGACGCGCCGGGTGTGGGGCAGCTCACCGGAGAAGAGCTCGTCCTCCCATGTGCGGGCCACGTCGACGGAGAAGCCGCTCCCGAGCTCGCCGTCCGCCTCGGTCTGCGGCCGATCGAGCGCGTACCGGTAGATGGTGGCCGTGCTCGCGTTGAGCCACAGCGGCGGCGGGGCCGCGGCATCCGTGATCGCCTGCCGCAGCGCGCGGGTCGTCTCGACCCGCGACCGCAGGATCTCATCGCGATTCGCGTCGGTGTAGCGGCAGTTCACCGACTTCCCCGCGAGGTTGACCACGAGGGCAGCACCGTCCACCACGGCGCGCAGGCTCGCGGGGTCCGACCAGCGGGCGTCCGGGCCGTGGCGTCCGACGAGGCGGACGTCGTAGCCGTCCTCGGCGAGCGCACGGCGCAGCGCTCCCCCGACGAAACCGGAGCCGCCGGCGATCACCGCCACCGGGCGCGTCATCGACGGCGTCGCTTCGGCGCGGGTGCGGCGTCGGGCCACGTGCTCCACAGAGCCCAGGCGACGAGGACAGGCTGCAGCAGCAGCCGCACGAACCGGGCGCGATCGGTGCGCATGAGGGGTGCGGACCGGCCGGTGCGCCACTGATGCACGTTGCCGGGGAAGACGGCCACGAAGAACGCGGCGACGACCCAGCCGATGCGCTGCCGGTCCCGCGGGAGGGCGACCAGCGCGCCGCCGAGCATGAGCTCGACCGCTCCCGAGGCGACGACGATCATGTCCTTGTCGGTGCGCAGCAGGCGCGTCGCCCAGTCCGGCACGACGATGCGGTAGCCGCGGCGGCCCCACGTGAGGTGCGAGGCCCCGGCGGCCAGGAGCAGCAGCGCGAGCAGGCCGCGGCCGAACGTGCGGAGGACGGGAGTCGCGGAGCCGTTCGTCATGCCCCCAGTTTCGCCCGTCGTGCATCCAAACCCGCCGCACACGCGGAATCACTCCATGACCGCCCGGCTGCCGGGCGAGCCTCCCACAGAACGAAGGAGTTCGATCATGAAGAAGATCATCGCGACGGCTGCGGCCGCGGCACTGCTCGTCATCGGAGCCGCCACCCCGGCGCAGGCCGCGGACCCCCGCCCGGCGCACGGCTCGGCGCCCACCATGAACATCGTCCAGACCGCCGTCGCGGCGTCGGGCGGTGGCACCCCGGATGCCAATCCGAATGACTACGACATCCTCGTTCAGGCGGTGCTCGCCACCGAGCTCGCCGAGCCGCTGTCGGGCGGCACATGGACCGTGTTCGCGCCCACCGACCGCGCGTTCCTGCGGCTCGTCCGCGACCTCACCGGCGTCGCGCCGGCAAGCGAGGCCGAAGCCCTGACGACCATCACCACCGCGTTCACGATCGACCAGATCCGCGAGATCGTGCTCTACCACGCCGTCGAGGGCCGCACGATCAGCCCGCTGCGCCTCATCCTCACGCGATCCCTCACGATGGCGGACGGCGGCGTGGTGCGGCCGATCGGCATCGTGCTGCGCGATGAGAGCCCCACCCTCCGCAACCCGAAGCTCGTGCTCAGCGGCGTGAACATCAAGGCCACGAACGGCGTGATCCACACCATCGACCGCGTGCTGGTGCCCAGTCTCTGACCACGTGCGCAATCAGCCCCGGCGTCGCGATGCGACCCCGGGGCTGACTCGTGTGCGCGGATGGCGCCGATCCGATACGAGCGCGTGGTCGGGCGTTCTTCCGTTCGTCACCATGCCCGCATACCGTGGAGGAGCCCCCGCTCGCGCCCAGGCACGGCGCCGTCTCATTGAGGAGAACTCATGTCCCCCCGACTCCGCGGCGTGATCGCCGCTGTCACCGCCGCCGGTGTGGTCTGCGCCGGCGCGCTGGCCGCCGTTCCTGCGTCGGCCGCCCCTGCCGGCCGCGGTGACGTCCTCTTCCAGAAGGAGCCGCTGCGCGTGGCGACCTTCAACCTGTCGCTGAACCGCAGCGCCGCGGGACAGCTCGTCACGGATCTGTCCACCGGTACGAACGCCCAGGCCCGCACGGTGGCCGAGATCATCCAGCGCGCCGATCCCGACGTGGTCCTCCTCAACGAGTTCGACTACGTGGAGCTCGGCGCCGCGGTCGACCTCTTCCGAGACAACTACCTCGAGGTCGGCCAGAACGGCGCGGCGGCCGTCGAGTACCCCTATGCCTTCGTGGCCCCCTCGAACACCGGTGTCCCGAGCGGCTTCGACCTCAACAACAACGGCGTGATCGCGGGCGGCGACGACGCGTTCGGCTTCGGCGCGTACGAGGGCCAGTACGGCATGGTGGTGCTGTCGAAGCATCCGATCGTCAGCGATGAGGTGCGCACGTTCCAGCACTTCCTGTGGAAGGACATGCCCGGCGCGCTGCTCCCCGACGACCCGGCGACCGCTGCTCCCGCCGACTGGTACTCCGCCGCGGAGCTCGAGGTCTTCCGGCTGTCGAGCAAGTCGCACTGGGACGTTCCGGTGAGGGTCGGTCGGCACACGGTGCACATCCTGGCGTCGCACCCGACTCCGCCCACCTTCGACGGCGTCGAGGACCGCAACGGCCGGCGCAATCACGACGAGATCCGCTTCTGGGCGGATTACGTCACTCCCGGCAAGGGCCGTTACATCTACGACGACGAGGGCGAGCGGGGCGGGTTGCGGCCGCTGTCGTCGTTCGTCATCGTCGGCGACCAGAACGCCGATCCGCTGGACGGCGACTCGGTGGATGCCGCGATCCAGCAGCTGCTCGGCAGCCGCTGGATCCGCGATCCGAAGCCGGCGTCGGCCGGAGCGGTGGAGGCCGCCGCGCTTCAGGGAGGCGCCAACGCCACTCACCGCGGCGATCCGAAGTACGACACCGCCGACTTCGCCGACACGGCGCCGGGCAACCTCCGCGCCGACTACGTGCTGCCCTCGCTGACCCTGCCTCCGGTGGCCTCCGGTGTGTTCTGGCCGATGCAGGCCGATCCGCTGTCGTCGCTGACCGGCGTGTACCCGTTCCCAAGCAGTGATCACCGGCTCGTGTGGGTCGATGTGAAGGTCCCCCGCATCGGTCGTTGACCGTTCGATGCGGCCGTTCCCTCCGTCAGCCCCGGAGTCGCGATGCGGCGCCGGGGCTGACTCGTGCGGTCAGCGGGCTGCGGCGGCCGCTTCGATGAACCGCATGTAGTCCCCCGCGGTGGCGCCGGGCGTGATCGCTCGCAGCACGACCTCGTCGACGGCCGAGCGATACGCCGCGATCCGTGCGGCCGCGTCGCCGGGACGGATGATCGTGTCGGCCGCGTCGATGCGGAGCCGCTCGAAGTTCGCCGCATAGGCGGGGTAGCCGGCGTAGGCGGCGGTCTCGGCCTCGAGCAGCCCGGTCGCGGCCGGGTCGAAGGCCGCGCGGACGTACAGCGCGACGTGCGCCTCGGGCGCGACCGCGTGCGCCTCCGCCGCCTGGTCGGCGGCCGCGTCCGGCGTGAGCCAGCTCAGGAGAAGACCAGCGGATGCCTCGGCCCCCAGCCGCCGCATCTTCGGGCCGAGGGCGCCGACCACGACCCGGGCCGTCGTGCCCGCACCCAGCGCGGCGGCGGCATTCCGCACCCGATCGAGGGCCCCCGGCGCGCGGCCGCCCGAGCCGATGCCCAGCACGAGCCGATCGGCGGGCAGCCCGAGGTCGCGGACGCGGTCCAGGATCTCGGCGGGGCGGCGGCGGTCGACCGGCAGCACGCCGGTCGCGACCACCAGTCGGTCGGTGGTGCGCGCCGCAGCCGCGATCACCTCGAGTGCGTCGTGACCGGGGGTGTCGTTGACCCACAGCGCGTGGAACCCGGCGGCCTCGATCCGTGGTGCGATGTGCGCCGCCAGCTCGGGGCCGACGGCCGCCGCGACGCCGATCGACAGCCGGCCGGCACGCTCGGTCATGCGGCGCCGACGAGCCGGGCGACCTCACCCGAGCCGGCGTAGAACGCGGCGAGGTCTCCGCGCGATGCCGGCAGCAGGATGACCTCGTCGACACCGGCGTCGAAGAACGCCCGCGTGCCGGCTGCGACCTCGGAGGGCTCGCCCCACACGGCGCGGCGGTGCGGATCGTCCCGCTCGCCGACATCGGCGATCGCGCGGGCCTCGGCGTCCGGGCCGAACGCCGCCATGACGTAGGCGACGATGTCGTGCGCGCCGTCGCGCCCGGTCTCGGACCGGGCCTCGCGGATCGCGCGGACGGAGGCGGCGACCTCCTCGGGGGTGTGGCCGCTGTCGAGCACCGTGCCGTCGGCGACCTCGCCGCTCAGGCGGAGCGTCTTGGGCCCCTCCGCCGCCGCGTAGACCCGTGGCGGTGTCACCGGCGGCGCGTCGAGGCGGACGCCGCGGAGCGTGACGTAGCGGCCGTCCACGTCGAGCTCATCCCCGGCGAGCAGACCTCGCAGGGCGGGCACGTACTCGCGCATGAGCGTCAGCGGCGAGGCGACGCGGGCGCCCACCTGGCCCATCCACGGCAGCACGCCGTGCCCGACGCCCGGAAGCAGGCGGCCAGGGAAGAGGCGCTCGATCGTGGCGATCTCCATCGCCGTCGCCGCCACGTTGCGCAGCGGCATCGGGGCGATGCCGATGCCGATCTTCAGGCGCTCGGTCCGGGCGAGCGCGGCCGCGGCGGCGGCGAACGCGGACTGGCGGAAGCAGTCCTCCCAGAGCCACAGCTCCGGAACGCCGGCGGCCTCGGCGTCGCGGACCGCGGCGAGGAACTCGTCGGGCGAGTGGGTGTACGGGTTGAAGATCGCGCCGATGCGGGTCATGCCTCCACTCTGGCAGGCGGATCCGACACCACGCATGGCGAAGGCGCCGTGGATCGCTCCACGGCGCCTTCGGTGTGCGATCAGGCCGCGACGGAGTACGCCGCACCGGCGCGGACGGTCAGGCCGTCGGCCGCGGCATCCACCGTCACCGTCCCGCCGTCCACGAGCGCGCCCGTCACGAACAGGTCGGCGATGAGGTCGTCGACCTCGCGCTGGATCAGGCGTCGCAGCGGCCGCGCGCCGTACTCCGGCTCGTAGCCGTGCTCGGCCAGCCAGTCGATCGCGGCGTCGGTGACCTCGAGCCCGACCTCGCGCTTGGCGAGGCGCCGCTCGGACGTGGCGAGCATGAGGCCGACGATCTCGCGCAACTGGGGCTTGTCGAGCTTGCGGAACAGCACGATCTCGTCGATGCGGTTGAGGAACTCCGGCCGCATCGCCTCGCGCAGCTTGCCCATGACGCGGTCGCGCAGGTCCTTCTCCGAGCCGAAGCCGGTCGACCCGCCGCCGTCGGCGAGGAAGCCGATCGCACCGCCTCGCGAGGCGAGGAACTCCGAGCCCAGGTTCGATGTCATCACGATGACCGTGTTGCGGAAGTCGACGGTTCTGCCCTGCCCGTCGGTGAGCCGGCCGTCGTCCAGCACCTGCAGCAGCAGGTTGAAGACGTCGGGGTGGGCCTTCTCGATCTCGTCGAACAGCACGACCGAGTACGGGTTGCGGCGGACCCGCTCGGTGAGCTGGCCGGCCTCGTCGTAGCCGACGTATCCCGGAGGGGCGCCCACGAGCCGCGACACGGTGTGACGCTCGCCGAACTCGCTCATGTCGAAGCGGATCACGGCGCTGCCGCCCGAGTCCGCCGTCGGCTCGTCGAACAGGCTCGCGGCGAGCGCCTTGGCGAGCTCGGTCTTGCCGACGCCCGTCGGGCCCAGGAAGAGGAAGGAGCCGACCGGACGGTGGGCGTCGCCCATGCCGGTGCGGTTGCGCCGCACGGCCTTGGCCACGGCGGTCACGGCGTCGTCCTGCCCGATGACGCGGTCGTGCAGCTCGTCCTCCAGCTGCGCGAGTCGCTCGCGCTCGGTCTCGGTCAGCCGGTTGACGGGGATGCCGGTGGCCCGGCTGATGACGGCGGCGATCTCGGGCTCGCCCACGACGGCATCGCCGCTCCGGGCGGCGCCCGCGGTGGTGGCCTCGTCGAGCTTCGCCTGCACGGCGGCGATCTGATCGCGGACGCGCGAGGCCTCTTCGTAGTGCTCGGCCGAGACGGCCGCGTTCTTGTCGGCCTCGAGGGTGGCGAGCTGCTCGATGAGGTCGCTCACGTCGACCTTCGCGCCGAGGCGGAGCCGCAGCCGCGCACCGGCCTGGTCGATCAGGTCGATGGCCTTGTCGGGAAGCACCCGGTCGGTGAGGTAGCGGTCGCTGAGCTCGACGGCCGCGCGGATCGCCGCGTCCGTGTACGCGATGCCGTGGTGCTCCTCGTACGCGGGCTGGAGACCGCGCAGGATGAGCACCGCGTCCTCGACCGTGGGCTCGCCGACCTTGACCGGCTGGAAGCGGCGCTCGAGCGCCGGGTCCTTCTCGACGACGCGGTACTCCTTGAGGGTCGTGGCGCCCACGAGGTGCAGGTCGCCCCGCGCCAGGCGGGGCTTGAGGATGTTGCCGGCGTCCATGCCGCCGTCGCCCGCTCCCCCGGCACCCACGACCGTGTGCACCTCGTCGATGAACACGATGAGCTCGCCCTTGTGCGCGGCGATCTCGTCCATCGTCTTCGTGAGGCGCTCCTCGAAGTCGCCGCGGTACCGGGTGCCGGCCAGCATCGCGGGGAGGTCGAGCGCCACGACGCGCCGGCCGAGCAGCTGCTCGGGCACGCCGCCGTCGACGATCGCCTGCGCGAGGCCCTCGACGATCGCGGTCTTGCCGACGCCGGCCTCGCCGACGAGCACCGGGTTGTTCTTGGTGCGCCGGCTGAGGATCTCGATGGTCTGCTCGATCTCCTCGGCGCGCCCGATCACAGGATCGAGCTCGCCGGCCACGGCGAGCGCCGTCAGGTCGGTGCCGTACGTGTCGAGGAGCGGGGTGGCGGATGCCGAGGCATCCGTCTCGTCCGCAGGCGTCGGCTCGCCGCCGGACGTGACCGTGTCACGCAATCCCTGGGTGAGGGCTTCGGCGGTCACACCGGCCCGCGCCAGCACCTGGCCGGCCGGAGTGTCCTGGGCGAGCACGAGGGCGAAGAAGAGGTGCTCGGGATCGACGTAGGTCGAGCCGGACGAACGCGCGACCTGGAAGGCGTGGAACAGCGCGCGCTGCACCGACGGCGTGATGACCGCGCCATCGATGTCGGCCGCGGCGGAGGCCGCCGGAAGGCGCTGCTCGGCGGCGCGGACGATCGCGGTGGGGTCGGCCCCGATGTGCTCGACCGCGTCACGGGCGGGCGCCTCGTCGGCGAGGATGCGCAGCACGTGCAGGGCGTCGAGCTCTCGCTGGCCGCGCTCGAGGGCGAAGCGGCCGGCGCGCTGGAGCAGCTCCTGGGTGCGCGCGCCGAGGAAGCGGCTGAGGTCGATCGACCGTTCGGCGCGTGAACGCTCCCTGGCCAG
The DNA here is from genome assembly GCF_034045255.1 of Microbacterium sp. CFBP9034. Taxonomy (NCBI): domain Bacteria; kingdom Bacillati; phylum Actinomycetota; class Actinomycetes; order Micrococcales; family Microbacteriaceae; genus Microbacterium; species Microbacterium sp. CFBP9034. The sequence goes on along the minus strand of NZ_JAXCWC010000002.1, from coordinate 982,392 downwards.
GTAGCGCGCGAGGAACTCGTCGAACGAGCCGCTGTCGTCGGCGTCCGCAGAGGGGGTGAAGTCTTCGGGCATTCCGTCTCTCCTGAAACTTGAGTAGATGCGTATCAAGTTCAACCCACCGGGACGGAACCTATTCCCGGGAGGCGACGCGAGTAGCCTCATCGCAGCAGCGACGAAGGAGCCCGCGATGACCGACCCGACGCACGGCGACGACCACGCGGCGACGTCGCCGCGGGTGCAGCCCGCGCCGCCCGAGATCGACGAGAGCACCGCGGCGCGGATCGTCCTAGAGGAGTGGGGCATCCGGTCGACCGCGAGCGCGCTCGGCAGCCACCAGGACCGCAACTTCCTCCTCGAGCGGGCAGGCGCTCCCCCGCTGCTTCTCAAGATCGCGAACCCCAGCGTCACCGCCGCCGAGCTCGAGGCGCAGTCCGCCGCCGCCGCCGCGATCGCCGATCGTGCCGGAGCCCGCGCGCCGCGGGCGATCTCCCAGGACGGCACGACGGCCTGCTCCGTCGTCGTCGCGGGAGTCACGATGCAGGCGCGCGTGCTCGAGTTCCTCGAGGGTGAGACGCTGTCGGGCTACCTCTCCCCCGCAGTGGTCGCCGAACTGGGCGCGCTCGCCGGCCGCGTGGCCCTCGCTCTGGACGATCTCGACGTTCCGGCCGCCGAGCGCGTGCACCAGTGGGATCTGCGCCATGCACCCGCTGTGCTGGAGGAGCTCCTCCCCTTCGTCGCCGATCCGGCGGTGCGCGCCCGGCTGGCGGAGGCCGCGGCATCCGCGTGGACCGTCGTCGAGGACATCGCCGGGGAGCTTCCCGTGCAGTTCATCCACGGCGACCTGACCGACGACAACGTCGTCACCGCCGACCCGGTGACACGGGTGCCCGACGGCGTGATCGACCTCGGCGACCTCAACCGCACCTGGGCGGTCGGCGAGCTCGCGATCACCGTCTCCTCCCTGCTGCACCACGACGGGATAAATCTGCCCGCGGCGATGCGCGCCGTCGCGGCGTACCACGCGGTGCGTCCGCTCTCCGAGGCCGAGGCGCGGGTACTCTGGCCGCTCGTGGTGGTGCGGGGCGCCACGCTGGTCGCGAGCGCCCACCACGTGCTCGCGACCGATGCCGCCAACGCGTACGCGGCGGGCAACCTGGTGAGCGAGCGGGCGATCTTCGGGCAGGCCGTGTCGGTCCCGCTTCCCGTCGCGACCGCCCTGGTGCGTGCTGCGATCGGCATGGCGACTCCTCCGCTCACCGTTCCGGCGGGGTCGCTGCTGCTCCCCTGGCTCGCCGCCGCCGACGTCACGACCACCGACCTCTCCCCGTCGAGTCCCGCACTGCACGACGGGCGGTGGCTGGAGGCCTCCGCGGAGGAAGACGTGATGAGCGGATGCCTCGGCCCCGCCCGCGCCGCCGCGGCGCCGTTCGGCGAGCCCCGGCTCACGCGCTCACGGCTGCACGACCCCGACGAGCCGTACAACGTCGCCCTGGGCGTCGAGCTGCGCTTCGCCGAGCCGCAGCCCGTCGCCGCGCCGTGGCCGGGCATCGTCGAGGTGACCGAGACCGGCGTGCGGCTCCGCGCCGGCCAGGTCGATCTGCGGCTCGACGGCGTGCGGTCCGCTCTCTCCCCCGGCACGGCGGTCGAGCCGGGCGAGCTTCTCGGCGAGGCCGATCGGGCGCTGTGGGTGCAGGTCGCCCAGGCGGGGATCGACCCGCCGCCTTTCACGACGCCCGGTCTCGCCCGTGCGTGGCGCAGCGTCGTCGCAGATCCGGGATCGCTCGTGCCGGGGCATCCGCTCGCTCGCCCCTCCGTCGACGCGGCCGCCCTCCTCTCGCGCCGGGACGCGGTGTTCGCCGACGTGCAGGAGCACTACTTCGACGATCCGCCGATCATGGTGCGGGGGTGGCGCGAGCACCTCGTCGACGCCGAGGGGCGCGTGTACCTCGACACGCTCAACAACGTCACCTCCGTCGGGCACGCGCACCCGCGCCTCGTCGACGCCGTCGCCGGGCAGTGGCGGCTGCTCAACACCAACTCACGCTTCCACTACGCCTCGGTCGTGGAGTTCTCGGAGCGGCTGGCGGAACTCGTCCCCGACCCGCTCGACACGGTGTTCCTCGTCAACAGCGGGTCGGAAGCCGTCGACCTCGCGCTGCGCCTGGGCCAGGCGTGGTCGGGGCGCCGCGACGTGCTCGCGGTGCGCGAGGGCTACCACGGGTGGACCTATCTCACCGATGCGGTCTCGACCTCGGTCGCCGACAATCCGACCGCGCTCGACACGCGTCCCGAGTGGGTGCACACCGTGCCCGCTCCCTACGGTCCGCGCGGCACGGCGCCCGCGCGGTACGCCGAGGGTGCGGTCGCCGAGATCGAGCGCCTCGCTGCCGCGGGGACGCCGGTGGGGGCGTTCGTCGCCGAGACGGTGTTCGGCAACGCCGGCGGCATCCCCCTCCCCGACGGCTACCTCGCCGCGATCTACGACGCGGTGCGCGCGCAGGGCGGTCTCGCCGTCGCCGACGAGGTGCAGGTGGGCTACGGCCGGCTGGGCGAGTGGTTCTGGGGCTTCGAGCAGCAGCGGGTCGTTCCCGACGTCGTCACGATCGCCAAGGCGATCGGCAACGGCCATCCCCTGGGGGCGGTGATCACGACGCGGGAGATCGCCGAGCGCTATCGCGAAGGCGGCTACTTCTTCTCCTCGGCCGGCGGCAGCCCGGTCTCGAGCGTCGTCGGGCTCACCGTGCTCGACATCATCCGCGACGAGGGGCTGCAGCAGAACGCGCGGGAAGTCGGCGGCTACCTGCGCGACCGTCTCCAGCAGCTCGGGCAGCGGCATCCGCTCCTCGCCGCCGTGCACGGCAGCGGGTTCTACCTGGGGCCGGAGTTCGTGCGCGACCGGAGCACCTGGGAGCCGGCGACGGCCGAGACGGCGGCGATCTGCGCCCGGCTGCGCGAGCGAGGCGTGATCGCCCAGCCCACCGGCGACCACCAGAACGTCCTGAAGATCAAGCCGCCGATGTGCTTCTCCCGCGAGAGCGCGGACGCACTCGTCGAGGCGCTCGACCTGGTGCTGACGACCGGGTGGTGACGTCTCAGGGGATGCGCACCACGACGGCGCCGCGCTTGCGCCCGGTGTCGACGTACCGGTGGGCCGCGACGATGTCGTCGAGCGCGAACGTGCGGTCGACGACCGGCCGCACCGCGCCGGCCTCGGCGAGCGCGACGAGCCGCTGGATGACCGCGGCGCCGAACGTCACGCCGGTGTGGGTCACGAGCCGACCCGACCGACGGGACTGGCCCTTCTCGCGCAGCATCGCCGGACCGTCCGCGATGACGAGGAGGAGCGCCCCTCCCGGGTTAAGCACACGCTCCACGCGAGTGAAGGGGGCGTTGCCGACGCACTCGACGATCACGTCCCAGCGCTGCTCGCCGGCGGCGAAGTCCTCCTTCTCGTAATCGATCACGCGCGCGGCGCCGAGCGAGCGCACGAGGTCGGCATTGCGGCCGCTCGTGACGGCGGTCACGCGTGCGCCGGCGTGCACCGCGAGCTGGACGGCCGAGGTCCCGACGGCGCCGGATGCCCCGTTCACGAGCACCTCGGTCCCCGGGCCGAGCTCGACCTGGTCCAGGAACGAGATCGCGGTGTACCCGCCGAACAGGAGGGCGGCGGCATCCTCGAGCGAGAGCCCGTGCGGCGCGCGGGCGACAGCATCCGTCGCGCGCATGGTGACGTACTCTGCGTGGCAGCCCATGCGCGAACCGCGGAGGAAGACGACCTCGTCTCCGACCGCGAACCCCGTGACGTCGTCGCCGACCGCCGCGACGACCCCGGCGCCTTCCATGCCGAGCGCGGGCTTGCGCGGCCGGAATGCTCCGAGCGCCACGATCCGCAGGAATCCGAGGCCGCGCGGCAGGTCGGCGGCGCGGATGCGATGGTCGGCGATGCTCACGGTCGACGCGCTCAGCCGCACGAGCACCTCTCCCGGCGCAGGCACCGGCGTCGGCACCACGCGGAGCTCCACGACCTCCGGCGCCCCGAACCGTCGCGCGACGGCGGCGCGCATCGTCTTCGGCACGGCCTGGCGAGCGGCTCGGGTGGGTTCGAGCTGAGTCATGGTTTCTCCCTTACGCTGTAAGTATTACAACGTAAGGTACGCCACGGACGCCGCCCTGTCCAGCGTTGGATGTGCGCTCCGCCGTTGTACGGTGAGAAGCGAGGAGGTGAGCGGATGCCGCAGCGCAGCGTCGCCGAGCGCCCCGCGCTCACGCGCGAACGCGTGGTCGCCACGGCGATGTCGCTCGCCGACGGCGGAGGTCTCGACTCCCTCACGATGCGCCGCCTGGCCGAGGAGCTCGGCGTCGAGGCGATGTCGCTCTACTACCACTTCCCCAACAAGAACGCGATCCTCGACGGCCTGCTCGAGCGCACGTTCGCCGAGATCGAAGACGAAAGCGGTGGGTTCTCCACCGAGGCGTCGGGCGACACGTGGCAGCAGGCGCTGCGCGATCGCATCCTCGGCGCGCGGCGCGTGCTGCTGCGGCATCCGTGGGTTCCGGCCGTGATGGAATCACGCTCCACGCTGGTGCCCACGATGGCGCGCTACATCGACGCGAACGTCGGCCTGATGAGGTCCGGGGGGCTTTCGCACGACCTCATCCACCACGCGATGCACGCGCTCGGCAGTCGCCAGTACGGGTTCAGCCAGGAGCTCACGCTCGACGGGGACGGGTCGTCGAGCCCCGGCGACCAGGACCTCGCGCGCATGGCGGAGATGGTGCCGCACCTGGCGGCCATGCTGCAGGAGGTCGTGCACGACGACCCCGAATCTACGCTCGGCTGGTGCGACGACCAGACCGAGTTCGAGTTCGGTCTGGACATCCTCCTCGACGGCCTCGCCCGGCGGCACGCCGCCGAAGAGCACTGAGCACCGTCTCGACGGTCGGATCGGTCAGTCGCGCCCGCCGGGAGGACCGACGAGCAGCAGGATCGCGTACAGCGCCACGACCGCGACGGCGATGAGCACGGCGAGAAGCCAGGCGCGGTTGAGGAACCAGCGCATCAGCCGGTCATGCCAGGCCCCGTCCCGGGGGTCGTCGGTGGCGGTGAGCCGCCACGCGCCCGCGAGCCGCCCGGAGCGGTGCAGCCACACCTCGGTGGGGATCGTGGCGTACGGGATCACCGCGCTCGCGATCGCCACGACCGTCGGCCATGCCCCCCACCGCTGGTTCTTGGCGACCAGGATCGCCGTCGCGCCGTACGAGAGGAAGACGAACCCGTGGATGCCGCCGCCCACCGTGACGCCCACGGCGACGTCCGTCGTCGCCCGGAGGACGAGCCCCGCGATCAGCAGTGTCCACGAGATGGCCTCGGCGATCGCCAGGACGCGGAACAGGGTCAGGGGCGCGCGGAACACAGGTCTCCTTCGGGTGGGGATGCCTCCACCCTACGTTCGCCCGTGGGCGGGGCCCGACCGGCGGGTGGTCGGCCCGAACCGCCCGCCGGGGCGACGCACTACCGTGGGACGGTGGACTTCTCCCTGACCGCGCTGCGGCGCTGGCCCGATCTCGAGGGGCCCGACCTGCCTGCCGCGGACGCCGCCGACCGGCTGATCCTCGACGAGTCCGCGGCTGCGCGGGCCTCGCTCTCCGACGGCGATCTCACGATCATCGGCGACGGGTTCGGGGCGCTGACGCTCGGTGCCGCCGCGGACGGGGGGCGCGGCATCCGGGTCCATCAGGACGCGCTGACCGGCGAGCTCGCGCTCGCGGCGAACGCCGAGCGGCTCGGACTCGCCGGCGGGTTCGTCTCGCTGCCACTCACCGCCGAGCTCGTGGCCGGCGCGCGGGTCGTGCTGCTGCGGCTGCCGCGCTCGCTCGACGAACTGCGAGACGTCGCGGGCCTGATCGCCGCGCACGCCGCACCCGAGGTCGTCGTCTTCGCGGGCGGACGCCTGAAGCACATGACCACGGCGATGAACGATGTGCTCGGCGCGCACTTCGATCGGGTCGACATCACGCACGCCCGCCAGAAGTCGCGGGTGCTCATCGCGCGCGGACCCCACGACGGGCGCGACCCCGAGCCGCGACGCCAGGTGCACGACGGCCTCACCGTGTGCGCGTTCGGCGGCGCGTTCGCGGGGACCTCGCTCGACATCGGCACGCGGTTCCTCCTCGAGCATCTGCCGCCCGTCGAGTCCGGCGGCGACGCGGCGATCGACCTGGCGTGCGGCACCGGCATCGTCGCGACGACACTCGCCCTGCGGCATCCGGACCTGCGTGTCTACGCGTGCGACCAGTCCGCCGCCGCCGTGGCGTCGACCCGAGCCACGGCCGAGGCGAACGGCGTGGCCGATCGGATCGACGTCGCCCGCGACGACATGCTGCGGTCGAGGCCTGACGCGAGCGCAACGTTCATCGCGCTGAATCCGCCCTTCCACGTCGGCGCCGCTGTGAGCGAAGGAGTCGGCCCGCGCCTGTTCGCCGATGCGGCGCGCGTGCTGCGGCCGGGCGGCGGGCTCTGGACGGTCTGGAACTCCGCGCTGCAGTATCGGCCGATCCTCGAGCGATTGGTGGGTCCCACGCGTCAGATCGCGCGCAACGCGAAGTTCACCGTCACCGCCTCGACACGGCGCTGATCGCTGCCCGGGCCACACTGCTCGGGCAATGCTGCCCGGCGCCCCGGCTCACTTCGGATCGCGGGTCGACCAGAATGCCCACGCGACCAGCACCGGCTGGAAGAACAGCCGGACCAGCCGCTTCCTGTCGGTGTCGAGACCGAACCCGTCACGCCGTTTGGCGTACTGCTCGATGTTGCCTGGGAAGACGGCCACGAAGAACGCCGCGAGGATCGCCCCGATCGTACGCCGGGACGCAGGGAGGACGACAAGCGCGGCCCCGAGCATGACCTCGACGACACCGGATGCCACGACCACGGCATCCTTGTCCATCGCCTTGGTCGTGAAGTCGGGGACCTGCGCCTGGAACTCCCGGCGTGCCCAGAACAGATGGCTGATGCCGGCGAACATCATCGATCCGGCGAGAAGCCACCGCGCGAACGTTCTCATGTGGGCATCCTAGGCGCCGGCGGTCACTCCTCGACGACCTCCTCCGGCGGTGCGAACGACGCCCACTCACCATCTGTGCACTGGTAGAGCACCGACGATGACGTGTCGATGTAGATGTCGTCGCCCTCGCACGCGCTGTCCTCCGGCTCGCCCGTGCCCAGGGTGATCTGCGTTCCGGCGGCTCCCGGCTCGCCGGGAGCGCCCGGCTCGCCCGGTGCGCCGCTCGCGCCGGGGGCTCCGGTCGCTCCCTGCGACCCGGTCGCTCCCGTCGAGCCTGGTGTGCCGGGGGCGCCGGTCGCGCCGGTGAGATTCTCCGCCGCCGACTCCCGGATGTTGCCGACCAGCGTCCAGTCCTCCTCGAAGAGCCACACGTCGGCCGATGCGACGTCGATGTACACGTCCCCTTCGGAGCCCTTGCCCGTCTCGGGCGCGCCCGAGCCCGCACGCACCGCGGAGCCGGCGGGGAGGATCTCCTCGAGCGCCGCCTCGTAGTCGTCCATGCTCGCCTCCTCGACCGTCGCGCTGGGCGACGGGGCGGCGGTCGTCTCCACCGAGCGGGCGAGCCACGATCCGAGGAACGCGGCGAAGAACGACAGGGCGACGATGGCGAGGCCGAACCACACGAGGGTGCCGCGTGTTATCCCGACGGGCGGCGGCGGCTGCTGCGGGGGCAGTGCGGAGGGCTTCGTGATGGGTGGCGAGGGTTCTTGAGACATGCCGGACTCCGTTCGACCGCTCCCCAGAGCGCCCGGGGTTTCAGCGCAGAGCGGCGTGAGGCTCACTGTAGGGATCAGGCCACACAGCGGCAACACCCGTCACAGGGCGTGTCGCCCGGCCCCCGCCTCCGTCGTCCGGACATGAAGCCGCCTCCGGGCCCGATTGGGGAGGGGCCAGGAGGCGGCGTGAGACGGTTGGGGTCGTCTCACTGATGAGACGGCGCACCCGCTCGGTTATTACGCGGTTGTCAGAAGTTCCAGTCCTCGTCTTCCGTGGCCTCGGCCTTGCCGATGACATACGACGAGCCCGACCCCGAGAAGAAGTCGTGGTTCTCGTCGGCGTTCGGCGAGAGCGCCGAGAGGATGGCCGGGTTCACGTCGGTGACGGATGCCGGGAACATCGCCTCGTACCCCAGGTTCATCAGGGCCTTGTTGGCGTTGTAGTGCAGGAACTTCTTGACGTCCTCGGTCAGGCCGACGCCGTCGTACAGGTCCTGCGTGTACTGCACCTCGTTGTCGTAGAGCTCGTACAGCAGCGAGAACGTGTAGTCCTTGATGTCGTTGCGCGTGGCCTCGTCGACCTTCTCGAGCCCCTTCTGGAACTTGTAGCCGATGTAGTAGCCGTGCACGGCCTCGTCGCGGATGATGAGGCGGATGAGGTCGGCGGTGTTGGTGAGCTTGGCGCGGCTCGACCAGTGCATCGGCAGGTAGAAGCCCGAGTAGAACAGGAAGCTCTCGAGCAGGGTCGAGGCGACCTTGCGCTTGAGCGGGCTGTCGCCCTGGTAGTACTCCATGACGATCTGAGCCTTCTTCTGAAGGTTCGGGTTCTCGACGGACCAGCGGAACGCCTCGTCGATCTCCTTCGTCGAGCAGAGCGTCGAGAAGATCGACGAGTAGCTCTTGGCGTGCACCGACTCCATGAACGCGATGTTGGTGTACACCGCCTCCTCGTGGGGCGTGATCGCGTCGGGGATGAGCGAAACCGCGCCCACCGTGCCCTGGATGGTGTCGAGCAGCGTCAGGCCGGTGAAGACGCGCATCGTGAGGGTCTGCTCGTCGGGCGTGAGCGTGTTCCACGACTGGATGTCGTTGGACAGCGGCACCTTCTCGGGCAGCCAGAAGTTGTTCACGAGACGGTTCCAGACCTCGAGGTCCTTGTCGTCCTGGATGCGGTTCCAGTTGATCGCTTCGACGTGGCTGAGCAGCTTGAGCTTGTCGGGGGTCATTTTCTCGGTGTCCTAGATCAGGGGTGCGCGGCTAGAGCATGCAGGAGACGCACTCGGACATGTCGGTGCCCTCCAGCGCCATCTGCCGCAGGCGGATGTAGTAGATCGTCTTGATGCCCTTGCGCCAGGCGTAGATCTGCGCCTTGTTGATGTCGCGCGTGGTGGCGGTGTCCTTGAAGAACAGCGTGAGCGACAGGCCCTGGTCGACGTGCTGCGTGGCCGCGGCGTACGTGTCGATGACCTTCTCGTAGCCGATCTCGTACGCGTCCTGGTAGTACTCCAGGTTGTCGTTCGTCATGAACGGCGCCGGGTAGTAGACGCGGCCGAGCTTGCCTTCCTTGCGGATCTCGATCTTCGACGCGATCGGGTGGATCGACGACGTCGAGTTGTTGATGTACGAGATCGAGCCGGTCGGCGGCACCGCCTGCAGGTTCTGGTTGTAGATGCCGTGCTCCTGGATGCTGGCCTTCAGCGCCGTCCAGTCCTCCTGCGTCGGGATCGGGATGCCGGCGAACAGCTCCTTGACCTTCTCGGTCTCGGGCTCCCAGGCGCGGTCGATGTACTTGTCGAAGAACGTGCCCGACGCGTACGTCGAATCGGCGAACCCATCGAAGGACTCCCCCCGCTCCTTGGCGATGTTGTTCGAGGCGCGCAGCGCGTGGAACAGCACCGTGTAGAAGTAGATGTTCGTGAAGTCCAGGCCCTCTTCCGAGCCGTAGTGCACGTGCTCGCGGGCGAGGTAGCCGTGCAGGTTCATCTGGCCGAGGCCGATGGCGTGCGAGCGGTCGTTCCCGTCCTCGATCGAGCGGACCGACGCGATGTGGCTCTGGTCGCTGACCGCGCTCAGTGCGCGGATGGCCGTCTCGACGGTGGCACCGAGGTTGCCGCCGTCCATCGCCAGGGCGATGTTCATCGAACCCAGGTTGCAGGAGATGTCCTTGCCGATCTCGGCGTAGGAGAGGTCCTCGTTGTACGTGGTCGGCGTGTTGACCTGGAGGATCTCTGAGCACAGGTTGGACATGTTGATCCGGCCCTTGATCGGGTTGGCCTTGTTCACCGTGTCCTCGAACATGATGTACGGGTAGCCCGACTCGAACTGGATCTCGGCGAGGGTCTGGAAGAACTCGCGCGCGTTGATCTTGGTCTTCTTGATGCGGGGGTCGTCGACCATCTCGCGGTACTTCTCAGTGACCGAGATGTCGCCGAAGGGCACGCCGTAGACCTTCTCGACGTCGTACGGCGAGAAGAGGTACATGTCCTCGTCGTTCTTGGCGAGCTCGAACGTGATGTCGGGCACGACGACGCCGAGCGACAGCGTCTTGATGCGGATCTTCTCGTCGGCGTTCTCGCGCTTGGTGTCGAGGAAGCGCAGGATGTCGGGGTGGTGCGCCGAGAGGTACACCGCGCCGGCGCCCTGGCGGGCACCCAGCTGGTTGGCGTAGCTGAAGCTGTCTTCGAGCAGCTTCATCACGGGGATGATGCCGCTGGACTGGTTCTCGATCTGCTTGATCGGGGCGCCGGACTCGCGGATGTTCGACAGCAGCAGGGCCACGCCGCCGCCGCGCTTGGAGAGCTGCAGCGACGAGTTGATCCCGCGCGAGATCGACTCCATGTTGTCTTCGATGCGCAGCAGGAAGCACGAGACGAGCTCGCCGCGCTGCGCCTTGCCGGTGTTGAGGAAGGTCGGCGTCGCGGGCTGGAAGCGGCCCGAGATGATCTCCTCGACCAAGTCCATGGCGAGCTTCTGGTCGCCGTCGGCGAGCGCGAGCGCGGTCATCACGACGCGGTCCTCAAAGCGCTCGAGGTACCGCTTGCCGTCGAAGGTCTTCAGCGTGTAGCTCGTGTAGTACTTGAACGCGCCGAGGAAGGTCTCGAAGCGGAACTTCTTGCCGTACGCGAAGTCATTGATCTTCTGGATGAACTCGAACGGGTACTTGGCGAGCAGCTCGGGCTCGTAGTACTCCTTCTCGACGAGGTAGTCCAGGCGCTCCTTGAGGGAGTGGAAGAACACCGTGTTCAGGTTGACGTGCTGCAGGAAGTACTCCCGGGCGGCGCGCTTGTCGGCGTCGAACTGGATCTTGCCGTCGGCGTCGTAGAGGTTGAGCATCGCGTTCAGGGAGTGGTAGTCCATCCCCTCGAAGCGCACCTCTGTCTTGAAGTCCTTCTCGGTCACTGCAGCTTCTGCCATCTTTCCAATCCCTCGCTCACGCGTTCCACGTCTTCAGGCGTGCCGAATACTTCTAGCCGGTACAAGTGCGGCACGTTGCACTTGCGGCTGATGATGTCGCCGGCGAGACAGAAGTGCTCGCCGAAGTTGGTGTTGCCCGCGGAGATGACCCCGCGAATCAGGCGCCGATTGCGCTCGTCGTTGAGGAACCGGATCACCTGTTTGGGAACGGCTCCGCTCTCCTCGCCCCGACCTTGGCCACCGCCGTAGGTCGGGGTGACGAGGATGAACGGCTCATCGACCACGAGACCCGGATCCGCCGCATGCAGCGGAATCCGGACCGCCCTCGCCCCCAGCTTCTCTATGAAGCGTGCGGTGTTCCCCGAAACGCTCGAGAAGTAGACGAGGAGCGGTGTCGCGGTCGCCCGCCCGGCAACCGCGCTTCGCTGAGCGACCGCGGTTGCCATGGCACTACGCGAGTCGCGACGCGAGCTCGTCGATCTTGTCGGGCCGGAAGCCCGACCAGTGGTCTTCATCGGTGATGACGACCGGCGCGGAGAGGTACCCCAGCGCCTTGACCTGCTCGAGGGCCGAAGGGTCCTCCGACAGGTCGTGAATCTCGTATTCGATACCCTTCGAGTCCAACGCTCGGTAGGTCGCCGTGCACTGCACGCACGCGGGCTTCGTGTAGACCGTGATCGCCATATGGATCCGTCTCTCCCTCACATCCGCTTGTCTTTCCGGCAGGCCCCCCGCCGGGAGACCAATACTACATATGGGTACCGACATTCGATAGCACCACAAGGGCTAGTAGTTACATCGGTGTGATTATCCACCGCCCTCCCCATGTACAACACAGGTTGTCCACCGTTTCATCCACAGGGACGACCCTGATTCCGAACCTGGAAAATCCCTGGATCCCGGGGTTTTCGGAGGCCGCCGGCCAGACTCTCCACAGGTCGGACGTTACGGCGGGCCTCCGACATCGGATCCGCCTGTGGAGAGCCGATCCGGGCGTGTCGCGGCGTGTCGCGAGGCATCCGTCCCCTCCTGCCTGTCGCGGGCGCCTCGCGGACGCGACCACCCGCGATAACGTGGAGCCGTGGCGGGCTACCGGGATCTTCTTCGCACGCCGGGCGTCGGGCGCATCATCGCCGCACAGCTCACCGCGCGGTTCCCGAACGGTATGACGAGCCTCGCGATCCTGCTGCACATCGAGTACGTGACCGGCTCGTACGGCGCTGCCGGGCTCGTGCTGGCCGCGGCCTCGATCGGGCAGGCGATCGCCGGGCCGGTGACCAGCCGCTGGATGGGCCGATGGGGCATGCGCCCCGTCATCACCACCACGCTCGCGGTGTGCGCCGTCTCGATCACCGCGATCGCGCTGCTTCAGCTGCCGCTCCCCGGGTACATGGCCCTCGGCTTCGTCAGCGGCCTCTCGACACCGCCGATCCAGTCCGCGGCGCGCACCATCTACCCGAAGCTCGTCACCTCGAAGCAGCTGACCCCGCTGTTCTCGCTCGACGCGTCGCTGCAGGAGATCATCTGGATCGTCGCGCCCGTCGTGATCACCCTGGTCGCGACGCAGGTCGGCACGGTCCAGGCCCTGCTGCTCATCGTCGTCATCCTGATCGCAGGCGGATCCTGGTTCATCCTCTCCCCCGAGGTGGGGCGCGTGCGGATCCCGCGCAGCCGCCGCAGCATCGGCAAGGTGCTCACCAAGGCTCCCGTGCTGCTGGCGACCGTGGTCGGCTTCCTCCTCATCGGCGCCTGCGCGGCGGTCGAGGCCGGCGTGGTCGCCACGTTCGACCACGGCGGACTCGAGGCCGGCATCGTGCTCGCCCTGTTCTCGGTCGGGAGTCTCGCGGGCGGCCTGTCGTTCGGGCACCTGCCGATCGGTCCCTGGGCCATGGCGCGGCGCCTGGCGATCGTGACCGTCGGGCTCGCCCTCACCATCGTCTCGCTCAACGTGTTCTGGCTCGGCGGCACGCTCGTGCTCGCCGGCATCGGCATCGCTCCCGCCCTGGCCGTGCTGTTCGCGATGACCTCCGCGAGCGTCAAGTTCAGCGACACGGCCGAGGCATTCGGATGGGTCGGCACCGGTCAGCTCATCGGCGCCGCCGCCGGCTCGGCGATCGCCGGCTTCCTGATCGACGACCTCGGCCCAACCGGCGCGTACATCGCCGCGACCGTGTTCGCCGCGGTCGGTCTGCTCGTGGCCATCGTGTTCGCCAAGGGATTCCCCGACCTGCGCGGCCGTGACGCCGCCCCCATCCCCGACACCGAGCCGGTCCCCATCGTCACCTGAGAACGGCATAGCCGGGCCATAGCGGGCGCAAAGGCCGGGGGTGTGTCGTAGTCGTCATGAGACAAGACGACAGCCCCTGGACCGACGCCGACGGCCGGGTCATCGACGAGGACCACCGAGGCCTCGTCTACGACATCCGTACGCTCATCGACCGCCGCCGGGCGCTCGGCATCTTCGGCGGCGTGGCGCTCACGAGCCTGCTCACCGCCTGCGGTGTGAAGACCGACGCGGACGCCACGGCCGGTGCCGCCTCGCCGGCCTCAGGGACCCCGACGCCCTCCGCGAGCGCGACGGCCGAGGCATCGGCTCCCCTCGACGAGGTCCCCGACGAGACCGGAGGTCCCTACCCGGGCGACGGGTCGAACGGTGTGAACGTGCTCGACGACTCCGGGATCGTGCGCACGGACATCCGCTCGAGCTTCGGCTCGTCGACGACGGTGGCGCAGGGCGTGCCGCTCACGATCGCGCTGACCGTGCGGGATGCCACAACCGGGGCAGCCCTGGCGGGACGCGGTGTGTACCTGTGGCACTGCGACCGCGATGGCGGCTACTCCCTCTACAGCCAGGGCGTGGAGGACGAGAACTACCTGCGCGGTGTGCAGGAGACCGATGCCAGCGGCACTGTCACGTTCACGTCGATCTATCCCGCCTGCTACTCGGGCCGCTGGCCCCACATCCACTTCGAGGTCTATGACGACGTCGCGACGGCCGTCGCCTCGGGCCCGATCGTGAAGACGTCGCAGATCGCGCTTCCCGACGAGGCCAACTCGGCGGTCTACGCCACGAGCGGGTACGAGCGCAGTGTTGACAACGCCGCACGGGTGTCGCTGCAGAGCGACAACGTCTTCGCCGACGACGGCGGCATCCACCAGATCGCGACGATGTCGGGATCCGTCGACGACGGCTTTCGGGCGGCGCTCACGATCGGCGTGTGAGAACGCCGGAGCCGGGCCGGAGCGCGCACACAGGTCGCGGGTGTTCTGTGAGCGTCAGAGGATGCGGCGCAGCACCTCGAGGAGCGCGAGGGCGTACGCGTCAGCCGGCTCGGGGAACTCGAACACCAGCACCTCCTCCGGCTCCTCCGCGCGGCGCAGGACGATCTCGACCTCGTACGTGTCGGGCAGGCGCCGCAGCACCCGGAACGAGCCGCCGAGCATCTCGCGGAGCTGACTCTCGTGCGGCAGCCACAGCGCGTCCTCGAGGGCGACGGAATCCAGCGCCCACTCGGTCGTGCCGTTGAAGGCGAGGATGCGTCCCGTCGGGTACTCCCGCGGCTCGATGGTCATCTCGCTCACAGTGAAGACGTCGGCCTCGAACTCCGGCTCATTCAGCTGGAACCGGTCGCCGGACCGCGGACGCCAGACCAGCCCCGCCTCCCGCAGTGCCACTGCCAGTTCCGTCGAGATCATGCCAACCATCATGCCGCGGGATGTCGCACCCCCGGGCCGCTTCTAGGCTGGGGGCCATGCCTGCTCCCGTCACCCTTCCCCGCCTGTCGTGGGGAGATCCCGGTTCTGCGCATCGCGCGCTGCTCGTCCACGGCCTCGGCTCGAACGGCCCGCTGATGTGGCGCTACGGCGTGGCGCTGGCGGAAGCCGGCTGGCACGCCGACGCCGTCGACCTGCGCGGCCACGGGATGGCACCGCGGGCACTCGACTACACGATCGCGGCGTACGCCGCCGACCTGGCCGCGACCGCCCCGGTGGGCGGCGGGCCCTGGGATCTCGTGGTGGCGCACTCGCTGGGCGGCGCCGCAGCCACGGTCGCCGGCGCGGCCGATGCCGGATGGGCGCGGCGGCTCGTCCTCATCGACCCCGCGATCGCCCTGACCGACCGCGACCGGGAGATCGTGCGCGCCAGCCAGGAGGAGTCGTTCGCCGATCCCTCGAAGCGCGCCGTGCGCGACGCCCACCCCCACTGGCACGAGCACGACATCGAGCTCAAGTCGCTGTCGGCGCAGCAGGCCAGCCGGTGGGCGGTGGAGCAGACCAGCGTGCAGAACGCCCACTGGGATGTGACGGATGCCGCGGCCGCCCTCACGGTGCCGACCCACGTGATCGCATCCGACCCGAAGGTCTACAGCATCTTCCGCGGCAAGCCGGCCGAATCGGTGGTGGCGGCGAACCCGCGGATCACGATGTCGGTCGTCGCCGGCGCCGGGCACTCGCCGCACCGCGACAAGCCCGAGGCCACGATCACGCAGCTGATCGCGGCACTCGAGGGCTGAGCCCACTGCACCGGGCTCACTGCACGGGCTCACTGCACCGGGATCTCGACCCCCTGGCCCGCATCGACCACGACGCCGACGAACGCCGGGATCGCGGTCGACAGTGCCTTCTGAAGTTCGTCGACCGGGGGAACCTCGCCGTCGTTCGTGGTGACGTCGACCGTCGCCGTCGCTCCGCTCCAGGTCACGTCGTAGACGCGCGCACCCTTCTCTCCCGCCAGCCAGTCCCCCGTGATCGTCTGGATCGTGACGGACCAGCGCGCGAGAGCGACGGCGGCGATCGAGTTCGCCGCCAGCGGGATGGCGACCACCACCGCGAGCACCGTCACGACGATGTAGGCGCGGCGCCGGTTCGCCGTCGTCGACGAGCCGGGCTCGCGTGCGTAGCCGCCCATCGTGAACACGATGCTGCCGGCGATGACCAGCGCCAGGACGTTGGACAGGAACAGGACGAGCGCCCCCAGTGCGTCTCCCCAGAGCCCCTGGCCCGCACACACCCCGACCACTCCGAGCGGCGGGACGAGCGAGATCGCGATCGCGACGCCGGGGAGCACCGCGCTCAGGTCCTTTCGGCACATCGCGAACCCGCCGGCGAAACCGGTCGCCAGCGCCGCGACCAGATCCATCAGGCTCGGTGAGGTGCGACCCACGACCTGCGAATTGGTGGCGAGGCTCTCCGGCGTGGCGACGAAGGCGGAGAACAGCACGCCGAGCACGACGACGATGACGAGTCCGGTGAGCACCCAGAAGATCGAGCGCAGCACCAGACTCAGGTGGCCCGTCACGATGCCCAGCGCGATCCCGAGGATCGGCGTGCCGAGCGGCGCGATGATCATGGCGCCGATGACCGTGGCGGTCGACTCGGTCAGCACGCCCGCGATCGCGATGACCCCCGAGAGGGTCAGCATGATGAGGAAGCCGGTGCGCTTGCTCGACGTCTCTCCGAACCCGAGGTCGAGCGCATCGTTGAGTTCGCCGACCGTCTGCCGCTTCTGAGGTGGAATGAGGGTCTGGGTGAGACGGGACATGGCTGCTCCTCGGTCGTGCTTGCGATCATCGTGGCACGCGTTCGCGGCGACACCCGGGATCCTGCGCGGGAGAATGGGCGGGTGAGCGACTTCGATCCGACCGCGTACCTTCCCGACGACCTGCTCGAGCGCGTCCGTGAGCGCGCGGCGGTGCACGACCGAGAGAACACCTTCCCCGAGGCGGACCTCGCGGAGCTGCGGGATGCCGGGTACCTCGCGATCCTCGTGCCGTCGGAGCTCGGCGGTGCCGGACTCGGGCTGGCCGAGGCATCCGCTCTCCAGCAGCGACTTGCGGGCGCCGCCCCCGCGACGGCCCTCGCGATCAACATGCACCTGGTCTGGACCGGCGTCGCCAAGGTGCTCGCGGACCGCGGCATCGACGACCTCCGCTTCGTGCAGGACGGCGCCGTGGCCGGCGAGGTGTTCGCATTCGGGATCAGCGAGGCGGGGAACGATCTCGTGCTGTTCGGGAGTGGAACGGATGCCGCGCCTCATGCCGACGGCGGCTACGCCTTCACCGGCACGAAGATCTTCACCTCGCTCGCCCCCGTGTGGACCCAGCTCGGCCTGCACGGCCTGGACACGGCGTCGCCCGACGGTCCGAAGATGGTCTACGCGTTCGTGCCGCGGTCCGAGGAGTCCGCGGGCCGGGTGGTGACGCGCGACGACTGGGACACGCTGGGCATGCGCGGCACGCAGTCGCGGACGACGGAGCTGCACGCCGCGATCGCCCCGGCGGACCGGGTCGCGCGGCGCATCGACCCCGGACCCAACCCCGACCCTCTCGTGTTCGGGATCTTCAGCGTGTTCGAGATCCTGCTCGCGTCGGTGTACACGGGCATCGCCCGGCGGGCCCTCGACCTCGCGGTCGCCGCGGCCGGGAAGCGCACGTCGAAGCGCACCGGCAAGCCGTACAGCCAGGATCCCGACATCCGGTGGCGCATCGCCGGCATGGCGCTCGCGTACGACGCGCTGCCGCCGCAGCTCGAGTCGCTCTCGCGTGACGTCGACGACCTCGCCGACCACGGCGCGCGGTGGTTCTCGCTGCTCGCGGGCCTCAAGCACCGCGCCGTGACGGCCGCCAAGGGCATCGTCGACGACGCCGTGCTCGTGGCCGGCGGCTCGTCCTACTTCTCCTCGAACGAGCTCGGGCGCCTGTACCGCGACGTGCTGGCCGGTCTCTTCCACCCGAGCGATCCCGAATCCGCCCACTCCACCGTCGCGACCGCCTGGCTCGGCCCGGTAGAGGACTGAGTCGCGCGGGGGGCATCCGGCCGGCTAGGCGGACGTGGCTGTGCGCCGAGATCAGGAGATCTGCCGGGCGGATCTCCTGAGCCGGGCTGGGCGCTGTCAGCCGGCGACCGTCGGCGCCGGGTGTGTCGGCCGGAGCATCCTCTGGGCGCCCGACCGCCAGATTTGCCGACGTCAGGAGATCTGCCGGGATCAGGACCGTCTGGGCCGATACGGTCCTGACCCCGGCGGATCTCCTGCGCTCGGGCGGCGAGGCCGGCCGTGTCGTGCCGTCGCGGCGCGGTTCATCGCGGCACTGTCGGCAACGGCGTTCGCGGGCATAGGATCCGGCCAGCAGGTCGAAGACGACCTCCGGGATCACCTCGCCCTCGCAGGGCCTCACAGAACCGAGTTTCTGATGTCAGTGAATCCCTTCGGCGCGCCCTCGCGCGCCTTGCCCACCCTCGGGGTCGCGCTCACCGCGGCGGCCGCCCTGATCGCGACAACGCTGTGCACGCCGCTCGCCGCGGCGGCCGCTCCGATGTCGGACGCGCCCCGCGACGCCCGCACCATCACTCAGGTCGACGTCTTCGAGAGCGATGACGACGCGGACGGCGTGATCGACAGTCGATCCACGACCACCGTCGTGATCGACTCCAAGGGTCGGTTGCTCTCGCTCCGCGCCGACAACGACATAGATGCCGACGGCGTCATCGACGACGCGCTGGTCGAGACCTACAGCTACGACCATCGCGGTCGCCCGGTGCTCGCTGTGCGAGAGACATTCGAAGGCGCTGATCCCTTCCCGGTCAGTCGCGTCACGATCCAGGGCGAATACGCGAAGAGCGGCGAGCTTTTCCGCCTCACCGAGCGCGTCGACAGCGACGCCGACGGTGTCGTGGACACGACATCGGTCAGCGAGACGACGTGGGGGAAGAAGCCGACGTCTGTGACCGAGACCTGGCACACGGACGCGGACAATGACGGCGAAGCGGACGACGTGTTCGCAACCTACTCGGAGTACGACCACCGCGGGAACCACGTGCTCCAGCGATCGACGACCGATCTCGACGACGACGGGGTGATCGACGAGCGCTTCGAATCGAGCTACACGTACTCCAAGTCGGGTGCGCTGCTCACCGAACACGCCACGGTGTCGATCGAAGGCAACGAGTGGACGACTGACACCGTTTGGTCGTATGGGAGCCGGGATGTCGTGCTCGGTTACACAATCGTCGAGTCGAGCGGCAACGTCGTCTCGGTATCGATCGGGTACGACGACCAGGGCCGGATCGTCCGGATCAGCGAGACGTCGGACTGGGAGGGTGACGGCATCGTCGACTTCACCTACGTCGAGTCATCAACGTGGGGAGATGGCGACCTTCTGCTTTCGTCGGTCGTGGAGACCGGCCTGGACCTTGCAGGGGCGAGTCCGCTCTACGAAAGGACGACGATGACCTTCACCCATGACGAGGAAGGACGCCAGGTGTCATGGGTCTACGACACCGACACCGGGGCCGACGGAACTCTCGACAGCCGCTCTGAGTGGTGGAGCACCTGGGAGGACGGGCTGCCTGTGTCGGACCTGACCACCACTGACGGCGACGGCGACGGAGACGTGGACAGGAGCACGCTCAACACGTATGGCTACGACGAGAACGGCAACCTGATTCAGGTGATCACGGAGGCGGACGACGACGGCGACGGCGTCGTCGACAGCCGTCAGACCTACACCCGGACGACGATCGGCTGACGAGAGTCCGCCTGGCGGCTGCCGCTCTCCGCGGTGCGGCAGCCGCCGGGATCAGGAGATCTGCCGGACTCAGGACGGTTTCGGCCCAATCCGTCCTGACTCGGGCGAATCTCCTGAACTGGGCCGCCATCGCCCCGGATCGGCCGCACCCCCAGCACCCGCTGCATCCCCCGGCCGCGTCGTCTCGAACGTGCCGGGATCAGGAGATCTGCCGCAGTCAGGACGAATCCGGCCCAATCCGTCCTGACTCGGGCGAATCACCTGACTCGGGCCGCCACGGCACCGAACTCCACCCCGCCCAAGCCCCCGGCGCAACCGCGAACGCACCACCTCGCACGACGCACGACCCGGGCGCAACCCCGGGCCGCGTCACGTGCGCCGTGCGAGGATGACGGCATGGCGCGCACCCCCACGGCCCTGTTGAGCCCCGCAGACCAGGAGCGGCGGCGCGGGCTGCGGGTGATGAAGGGCGTCGCCCTCGGCGGCCTGGTCTTCATGGCCGTGCTGTTCGTCGTCGCCTTCGCGTTCCAGGACCAGTATCCGACCCTCGCCTACGTGCGGGCGTTCGCGGAGGGCGGCATGGTCGGTGCGCTCGCCGACTGGTTCGCCGTCACGGCCCTGTTCCGGCATCCGCTCGGCATCCCCATCCCCCACACCGCGATCATCCCGAACCGCAAGGACGAGATCGGCCGCACCCTGGGCGAGTTCGTCGAGACCGAGTTCCTGCGGGGCGACGTCGTGCGCACCAAGCTCGAGGCGACCGCGATCGCCGCGCGGCTCGGCGAGTGGATCCGCGAACCCGCGCATGCCGAGCGGGTGGCGGCCGAGGTATCCGTCATGGTCTCCGGTGTGCTGGCGGCGCTGAGCGACGACGACGTCCAGACCGTCATCGAGGACCTCGCCCGCGAGCACCTCATCGCGCCGGAGTGGGGACCCCCGCTCGGCGCGTGGCTCGGTCGCATCGTCGAGTCCGGCGCCCACCACGGCGCGGTCGACCTCGGCATCGACAGCATCGCGGCGTGGCTCGAGGCCAACCAGGCCGCGTTCACGGGGCTCGTGTCGCGGCGCCTTCCGTCGTGGATGCCCTCGGTGGCGCAGCGGCTCGTCGACGACACGGCGTACAACGAAGCGGTGAAGTTCGTCGCCGCCGTGCGGAACGATCCCGGGCATCAGGCGCGGGGCGCGATCGACGGCTATCTCGTGCGCCTCTCCGAGAACCTGCAGCACGATCCCACCACGATCGGCCGATTCGAGGACGCCAAGTCGACGGTGTTCGACAGCCCCCGCGTGCGGGAACTCGCCGCCGAGGCCTGGAACACCGCCAAGGCGGGGCTGCTCACGGCCCTTGCCGACCCCGAGAGCGGCCTGCGCCGGCGGGGCGCGACGGCGCTGGCCGAGATCGGCGATCGATTGACGACGGATGCCGCGCTCCAGCGCCGCGTGGACTCCTGGGTCACCGATGCCGCCGTCTTCCTCGTCGACCGCTACCGGCACGACATCGCCTCGATCATCACCGACACCGTCGAGCACTGGGACCCGGTCGAGACGACCGAGAAGATCGAGCTCATGGTCGGACGCGACCTGCAGTACATCCGGCTGAACGGCACGGTGGTCGGTGCACTGGCGGGACTGGCGATCTACTCCCTCGCGCAGGCGTTCCTCGGCTGACCCGCGCCCAGACCCACAGACGCCCCGACGCGCTAGCCTGAACCCGTGGCCGCCGACGAGCTCCTCTTCAGCTACGGGACGCTCCAGAACCCGGAAGTGCAGCTCGACACGTTCGGTCGGCTGCTCGACGCCGAGGACGACGTGCTCCCCGGCTACACGGTGGACTACGCCGAGATCGCCGATCCGAGGGTCGTCGATCTCTCCGGCCTCTCCGTGCATCCGATCGTCCGCGAGACGTCCAACCCGCTCGACAAGGTCGTGGGCAAGGCGCTGTGGGTGACCGAGGAAGAGCTCGAGGCATCCGACGAGTACGAGGTCTCGATGTACCGCCGCACCTCCGTGGTGCTCGCCAGCGGACGAGCCGCCTGGGTGTACGTCTCAGCCTGACCGCCGAACCTCCGTGACGCTCGCCAGCGGACGCGCCGCCTGGGTGTACGTCTCAGCCTGAACGGTCGGGCCGCGCCGGCGGCTGATCCACCCTGCGCGTGGGTGTACGTCTCAGCCTGAACGGTCGGGCCGCGCCGGCGGCTGATCCACCCTGCGCGTGGGTGTACGTCTCGGCCTGAACGGCCGGGCCGTGCCGGCGGCTGATCCACCCCGCGCGTGGGTGTACGTCTCGGCGTGAACCGCCCCGTGCCGCACCGGCGGCTGATCCACTCTGCGCGTGGGTGTACGTCTCGGCCTGAGCCCCCGACCGGAGTAGCGTCGACCGCGTGACGCTCTCGCACGATCCCCTGTGGCCCCGCGCCGGCGGCTGGCCCGCTCCGCACGACGAGGCGGGACGGTGGGATGCCGTGGTCCTGGGCGTCCCCGCCTGGCGGACCTCGCTCTCCCCCACCGGTGCCCACGCCACTCCGGCCGCGGTGCGCGAAGCGCTCCGCCGGTACAGCCCTACGCTGCTCGGACCTCCGCCGATCGACCTGACCGAGACGCTCCGGATCGCCGACGCCGGTGACATCCCCTCGCCCGACGGGCCCGAGGGCGAGGCATCCGTCCGCTCCGCCGTGCGCGAGCTCAGCGCGACCTCGCGGCTCGTCATCGCACTGGGCGGCGACAACTCGGCGACCTACGCGGTCGCCCAGGGCGCCGGAGCCGGAGGCCTGATCACGATCGACGCGCACTTCGACCTGCGCGACGGCATCTCCAACGGCTCGCCGGTGCGCCGCCTCGTCGCGGACGGCCTCGATCCCCGGCGGATCGTGCAGCTCGGCATCGCCGACTTCGCCAACTCGACGGCCTACGCCCAGCGTGCCGCCGACCTCGGGATCACCGTGGTGAGTCTGGACGACGTGCGACGGCGCGGCGCGGCCGACGTCATGGCGCAGGCGCTCGAGATCGCGGGGGCCGGCGACGGCGGCATCCACCTCGACATCGACGTGGACGTGTGCGACCGCTCGGTGGCTCCCGGATGCCCGGCGTCGGTGCCCGGCGGCCTGGCGGCCTGGGAGCTGCGCGCCCTGGTGCGGGCCGCGGCATCCGATTCCCGCCTCCGCAGCGCCGACATCGTCGAGGTCGATGCGACCGCCGACGCCCCCGACGGACGAACCGTGCGCCTCGCGGCGCTGTGCGTGCTGGAGCTCCTGGCCGGCGTGGCGGCGACGGCATGATCCGCCTCGCGCTCGTGCGGCACGCGAAGTCGGACTGGGGCGACGCGTCGCTGCCTGATCACGACCGGCCGCTCAACGACCGGGGTCGCCGGGATGCTCCGCGCATGGCGGCCCGGCTGGCGGAGTCGGGGTTCCGGCCCGACGTGATCCTCTCGAGCACCGCAGTGCGAGCGCGCACGACGGCCGGGTTCTTCAGCAAGGAGTTCGGCACCGCGATCGATCTGCAGGAGACGCTTTACGGCGCGCCGGCGTCGGTGCTGCTGCGCGCGGCCGCCGAGTCGGGAGCGACCGCGGCGATGGTCGTCGCCCACGATCCCGGCATGAGCGAGCTGGCGGAGCAGCTCTCGGGCGGCGGGATCGCGCACATGCCGACCTGCGCCGTCGCCACCTTCGCGTGGGACGCCGACGAGTGGGAGGTCGCGACCGCCCTCGACCCCGACGACTGGACCCTCGACACGCCGCGCTGATCGCCGCCCGCGTATCACCCGCCCGCGGCGTTTCCTCCTTCCCTGCACAACCCTCACTTTGGGGAAAGGGAAGGTACTGCCATGGCCAAGCTGGACATCGCCGAACTCACAACGGCGATCCGAACGAACAACCTCACGTGGGTCGCGAGAGAGAACACGGTCGCGACGCTCTCCGAGGCGACCAAGAAACGGATGCTGGGCGTCGTCGTCGACGAAGCGGCACTGCGGGCCGAGATGGCGCCACGTGCGCTCGTCGGAGCCCCGCCCGCCTTCGACCCCGCCGTCGACTGGCGCAATCGCAACGGCAACCACGTCACACCGCCCAAGGATCAGGGCGGCTGCGGCTCGTGCGTGTCGTTCTGCACCACCGGACTCGTCGAGTCGATGGCGTCGATCGAGAAGGGACAGCGGCTCGACCTCTCCGAGGCCGACCTGCACTTCTGCTCGAACCACGGGGCGAACTGCGGTGGCTGGTGGCCGTCGCAGGCACTCGACGAGATCAAGGCCCGCGGCATCCCCGATGAAGCGGCCTTCCCGTACTCGACGGCCTTCACCGGCGCCGACGGGGCGCCGGTCTGCAAGCTGGTCCCCGACCGCGACAAGCGAGCGGTGAAGATCACGTCGTGGAACGCGCTCACGAGCGCCGCCGAGCGGAAGAACCACCTCTCCACCAAGGGGCCCGTGTCGGCCGTGATCGAGGTCTACGACGACTTCTTCTACTACTCCAGCGGCGTCTACCGTCACACGACGGGCGGACTCGCGGGCCTCCACTGCGTGCTGGTCATCGGATACTCCGAGGCCGAGCAGGCGTGGCTCGTGAAGAACAGCTGGGGCACCGCGTGGGGCGACGGCGGCTACGTCAAGATCGCCTACGGCGAGATCGGCATCGACACCACCTATCCGTTCCACGGTGCGCAGGGGGTCAAGATCCCGGGCACGCAGTTCAGCGGCTGGGAGGACCTCGGCGGCATCATCACGTCGCGGCCCCAGGCCGAGTCGTGGGGTCCGAACCGCATCGACGTCGTCGCGCGCGGGACGGACTCGGCGGTCTGGCACCGCTGGTGGGACGGCTCGTCGTGGAAGGGGTGGGAGAGCCTGGGCGGAACCATCCAGGACGGCCCGGCGATCAGCAGCTGGGGCTCCGGGCGCCTCGACCTCTTCGGGATCGGCACGGACCACAAGCTGTACCACAAGTGGTTCCAGGGCGGCTGGAGCGGCTGGGAGAGCCTCGGCGGCTTCCTCACGTCGGAGCCTGCGGCGGTCTCGTGGGGCCCGAACCGCATCGACGTCTTCGCCCGCGGCGGCGACTACGCGCTGTGGCACCTGTGGTGGGACGGCACGGCGTGGCGCGGCTGGGAGCGCCTGGGCGGCTACATCACGTCGGCTCCGACGGTCGCATCGTGGGGCCCGAACCGGCTCGACGTGTTCGCGGCCGGCGGCGACTCGGCGATGTGGCACCTCTGGTGGGACGGCACCGCGTGGCGCGGCTGGGAGAGCCTCGGCGGCGTCATCACCGAAGCCCCCGGCGCTGTGTCGTGGGGACCGAACCGCGTCGATGTGTTCGCGCGGGGAACCGACTCGCACATGTGGCACAAGGCCTGGAACGGCAGCGCATGGGTCGACTGGCAGGACCTCGGAGGTATCCTCAGCTCAGGTGTCGGCGCGAGCTCGTGGGCCGAGAACCGGATCGACACGTTCGTGATGGGCACCGACAGCCACATGTACCACAAGTGGACCGTCTGACCGGGAGCACGCCATGGAGCACGTCACCACCGCCGTAGGTCAGCTCCTGCGCATCGCGCTCGAGTCCTTCGGCGGCGCGGGATACGAGTGGCGGCTCCGTGATCCGGTGCCCGGCCTCCAGCTCGAGACTCGCGAGAGCCTCCCGCCGGAGGCCGGGTCGCCTCCCGGCTCACCACACCAAGTGGTGTTCACGTTCGTCGCCGAGGAGCCCGGCATCTACGACGTCATGTTCGTGCTGCAGCGGCCCTGGGAGGCGGAAGCTCTCAAGGAGACCGCCTACGTCGTCGAGGTGGAGGAGGACTAGAGCGCCGCGCCGTCCTTCCACACCCGGAAGACCAGCGGCACACCCGGACGGTAGGCCAGGTGCACCCGAGTGGGCGCGTCGAGGAGCACGAGGTCGGCCCTCATCCCCGGCGCGATCGCACCGATGTCGTCGCGTCGCAGCGCCCGCGCACCCCCGGCGGTCGCTGCCCACACCGCCTCGGCGGGAGTCATTCCCATCTCGCGCACGGCCAGGGCGATCATGAGCGGCATCGAGCTCGTGAAGCTGGAACCCGGGTTGCAGTCGCTCGCCAGGGCCACCGTGACGCCGGCATCGATCAGCCGACGCGCGTCGGGATACGGCTGCCGGGTCGAGAACTCCACGCCGGGCAGCAGCGTCGCGACGGTGTCCGAGCCGGCGAGGGCGGCGACATCCGAGTCCTCGAGATACGTGCAGTGATCGACGGATGCCGCGCCCGCCGCCACCGCGAGCCGCACGCCCTCGCCCGGGCCGAGCTGGTTCCCGTGCACCCGCGGCAGCAGGCCGTGCGCGACGCCGGCCGCCAGGATGCGCCGGCTCTCGTCCGGGGTGAACGCCCCGCGTTCGCAGAAGACGTCGATCCAGCGGCTGTGCGCGGCGCACGCCTGCAGCATCTCCCCCACGACCAGCTCGACGTACTCGTCGCGCCGGTCGGAGTACTCCGCCGGCACGACGTGGGCACCGAGGAACGTGACCTCGGGAGTGACCTCGGCGGCGAGCCGCGCGAGGCGCGCTTCGTCGTGCACCGTCAGGCCGTACCCGGTCTTGACTTCGAACGTCGTCGTGCCCTGGGCATGCAGCTCGGCGACGAACCCGGCGAGACGGGCACGGAGCTCATCGTCGCCGGCGCCGCGGGTCGCGGCCACCGTCCGTCGTATGCCGCCCGCGGCATAGGGCGTGCCGGTCATGCGCGCCTCGAACTCGTCGGCCCGGTCGCCGCCGAACACGAGGTGGGTATGGCTGTCCACGAAGCCGGGGATGACGGCCCGTCCGCCGGCATCGACGACCTCGACCGATGCTGCATCGTCGGGCGAGGCATCCGCTGAAACATGACCTTCCGCCCCGGAAACGGTGCGGCGCCGCGTTTCCGAGCCGATTCGGTGTGTCTCAGCGTCGGCCGCGGACCCGACCCAGACGACGCGAGAGCCCTCGAGGAGCACGGCGGCGTCGAGCTTGGTGCCACAGGCGTCACCGTCGCGTGCGACGTTGGTCGTCAGCTCGCCGATGTTCGTGATCAGCGTCGTCATGGTGGCTCCTGCCTCGGGCGTCGGCGGTCCGGCTCGGGCGTCAGCGGTCCAGCATCGGCACGTTGAGGCCACGCTCGCGCGCGATCTCCTTGGCCCGGTCATAGCCGGCGTCGACGTGCCGCATGACCCCGGTGCCCGGATCGTTGGTGAGCACCCGCTCGAGCTTCTCGGCGGCGAGGGCCGTGCCGTCGGCGACGGTGACCTGACCGGCATGGATGCTGCGGCCGATGCCGACGCCGCCGCCGTGGTGGATCGACACCCACGACGCCCCGCTCGAGGTGTTGAGGAGCGCGTTCAGGAGCGGCCAGTCCGCGATCGCGTCGGAACCGTCGGCCATCGCCTCGGTCTCGCGGTACGGGCTGGCGACCGATCCGGAGTCCAGGTGGTCGCGGCCGATCACGATCGGCGCGGACAGCTCGCCCGACGCCACCATCTCGTTGAACTTGAGGCCCGCGAGGTGGCGCTCCTTGTAGCCGAGCCAGCAGATCCGGGCGGGAAGGCCCTCGAAGTGCACGGTCTCGCCGGCCTTGTCGAGCCACCGCACGAGCCCGGCGTCATCGGGGAAGAGCTCTTTGACGGCACGGTCGGTCTTCGCGATGTCCTCGGGGTCGCCCGAGAGCGCCACCCAGCGGAAGGGTCCGCGTCCCTCGGCGAACTGCGGGCGGATGTAGGCGGGCACGAAGCCGGGGAAGGCGAACGCCCGCTCGAACCCGCCGAGCTCGGCCTCGCGCCGGATGGAGTTGCCGTAGTCGAAGACCTCGGCTCCGGCATCCTGGAACCCGACCATCGCGGCCACGTGCTTCGCCATGCTTCCGCGCGACCGCGCCGTGAACGCCTCGGGATCGCGGTCGGCCTCGGCCTTCCAGTCTTCGAAGGCGATGCCGACGGGCAGGTAGGCCAGCGGGTCGTGGGCGCTCGTCTGGTCGGTGACGACGTCGATGGGCACCTTCCGCAGCAGCAGGTCGCCGAAGACCTCGGCGGCGTTGCCGACGACGCCCACGCTCAGCGCCTCGCCGGCGTCCTTGGCGGCGACGACCCGGGCGATGGCCGCGTCGAGGTCGGTCGTGTACTCGTCGAGGTAGCCGTGCTCGACCCGGCGCGCGAGCCGCGACTCGTCCACGTCGACGATGAGCACCGCCCCGCCGTTGAGGGTCACGGCCAGGGGCTGCGCTCCGCCCATTCCGCCGCAGCCGGCGGTGAGGGTGAGCGTGCCGGAGAGGTCGTCGCGGCCGAGCGACCGTGCGACCGCCGCGAACGTCTCGTACGTGCCCTGGAGGATGCCCTGCGTGCCGATGTAGATCCACGAGCCGGCGGTCATCTGGCCGTACATGGTGAGGCCGAGCTCCTCGAGCTTGCGGAACTCGGGCCACGTCGCCCAGTCGCCGACGAGGTTGGAGTTCGCGATGAGCACCCGCGGCGCCCACTCGTGCGTGCGGAAGACGCCGACCGGCTTGCCCGACTGCACGAGCAGCGTCTCATCGGGTTCGAGTTCGTCGAGCGTGCGCACGATGGCGTCGTACGCCTCCCAGCTACGCGCGGCCTTGCCGGTGCCGCCGTAGACGACGAGGTCCTCGGGGTGCTCGGCGACCTCCGGGTCGAGGTTGTTCATGAGCATGCGCTTGGCGGCCTCGGCGCCCCAGCTCTTGGCGGTGCGGACGTTGCCGCGCGCGGCGCGCACGGTGTGGGTCTCGGTCGGGACGGTCATCGTCTCACTCCTTGTTGTCTGGCTGAGGGCTGAGCGCCGTCGCGGCCACAGCGCCCGACGACACGAGCACGGTCACGGCCTCCATGTCGGGCGAGAGGAACCGGTCGGGGCCAGGGCCGCCGGCGACGGTGCGCACGAGGTCGCGCACGGCTCCGGTGGCGCGGCCGGGCTGCAGCGGGGCGCGCAGGTCGAGCGCCCGGGCGCCGGTGAGCACTTCGATCGCGAGCACGCGGGCGAGCCCGTCGATGCCCCGACGGAGCTTGCGTGCCGCCGCCCAGCCCATGGACACATGATCCTCCTGCATCGCGGATGACGGGATCGAGTCGACCGATGCCGGCACCGCGAGCCGCTTGAGCTCGGACACGATCCCGGCGGCGGCGTACTGCGCGATCATGAGCCCCGAGTCGACGCCGACCTCGTGGGCGAGGAACGGCGGCAGCCCGTTGCTGCGACTCTTGTCGAGCGCCCGGTCGGTGCGGCGCTCCGAGATCGAGGCCACATCGGCCACGGCGATCGCGAGGAAGTCGAGGACGTACGCCACGGGCGCGCCGTGGAAGTTGCCGTTGGACTCGACGCGGCCGTCGTCGGTGATGACGGGGTTGTCGACGGCCGAGGCCAGCTCGCGCGCGGCGATGAGCCTGGCGTGCTCGACCGTGTCGCGGGCAGCGCCGTGCACCTGCGGCGAGCAGCGCAGCGAGTACGCGTCCTGCACGCGCGTGCACACGGCGGGGTCGCGGTGCGAGGCGACGATGGGCGAGTCCGCCAGCACGGCCCGCAGGTTCCACGCGGACGCCGCCTGCCCGACCTGGGGACGCAGCGCCTGCAGATCGGCGGCGAAGACCGCGTCGGTGCCGAGCTGCGACTCCACCGACATGGCGGCTGCGACATCAGCCGTGTCGAGCAGCACCGACAGGTCGTGGAGTGCGAGGAGCAGCATCCCGAGCATGCCGTCCGTGCCGTTGATGAGGGCGAGCCCTTCCTTCTCGCGCAGCACGAGAGGGGGAAGGGATGCCGCGGCCAGCGCATCCGCGGCATCGACCTCGACGCCCTCGGCATTGCGCACGGGCCCCTCGCCCATCGCGGCGAGCGCGACGTGCGAGAGCGGAGCGAGGTCGCCCGAGCAGCCCAGCGAACCGTACTCGCGCACGATGGGGGTGATACCGGCGTTGAGCATGCCGGCGTAGGTCTCCACGACGACGGGGCGCACGCCGGTGTGACCGGTGGCCAGGGTCTGCAGCCGCAGGAGCTGCAGCGCGCGCACGACTTCCCGCTCGACCTCGGGACCGGTGCCGGCGGCGTGCGAGCGGATGAGGCTGGCCTGCAGCTGCAGCCGGCGCTCCGGTGCGATGAAGGTGGTGGCGAGCGCGCCGAACCCGGTCGAGATGCCGTAGTGCGGGTCGGGGTCGTCGGCCAGACCTTCGACGAGCGCGCGGGTCGCGACGACGCGAGCGAGGGCCTCAGGCGCGATCTCCACGGTCGCTCCATGGCGTGCGACGGCGACGACATCGTCGGGGTGCAAGGGGGAAGCCCCCACGGTGACGGTGGTCATGGCTCGATTCCACACCCCAGGGCTGGCGCCGGACAGCCGGCGGTGCCATCCTGTGTCTGTCATGCCAGACAGTCCGCGGACCCGACCGCAGGTTCCGGCAGCGGATCAGACGCTGCGGATCCTGTCGTTCCTCGCGCACCAGCGCGGTCCGGTGGCAGCGAGCACCATCGCCACGACGCTCGGCATCGCCCGGTCGAGCGTGTACCACCTGCTCGATGCGCTCGAGGCGCACGGGTTCGTGATCCACCTGCCCGCCGAGCGGCGCTGGGGGCTGGGGACGGCGGCCTTCGAACTCGCGGGCGGGTTCTCGCGCCAGCAGCCGCTTGCGCGTCTGGGCCGCCCGCTCGTTGCCGCGCTGGCCGACCGGGCCGGCGAGAGCGCGCACCTCGCCGTGATGACCGGACGTGATGTGCTCTACATCGTCGAGGAGCGCGCCCCGCGACGCCCGGCGCTCGTGACCGACGTCGGCGTGCGGCTGCCGGCGCATCTGACGGCGACCGGCCGCGCGATGCTCGCGGTGCTGCCGCGCGAGCAGGTGCGGGCGCTGTATCCGGATGCCTCGGCCTTCGCCGATCGCACCGGCCGGGGTCCGTCGGGTCCGTCCGAGCTGCGAGAGGTGCTGCGCGAAGTTCGCGCGCGGGGCTTCGCGACCGAGGACGGCGAGGTCACGCTCGGGCTCCGGTCGGTCGGCGTCGCGGTGCGGGACCACGCGGGATGGCCCGCGGCGGCGATCGCACTGACCTGGCCGACGGATGCCGAGCGCGATGCGGAGTCGCTGGCGGCGCTCATCCGGGATGCCGCGACCGAACTCGAGCGCCGAATCGGACGTACCTGAGCACGGGGCTCACACGGCAGCGGTCAGTCGACCTTCGCCACGGTGCCGCCCGTCAGCCGCACGAGTTCGGCGTAGGTCAGTGGGAACAGGGTGTGGGGCGTGCCGCCGGCCGCCCAGACCTCGTCGAACGCGGCGAGGTCCTGATCGACCACGGTCGTGAGGGGCGCCGGATGCCCCGTCGGAGCCACGCCGCCGATGGCCTGGCCCGTGGCATCCCGCACCTGCTCGGGGGTGGCTCGCTGGATCTTCTGGCGGCCGAGACGCTCGGCGAGCGCGGCGGTGTCGACGCGGTGCGCGCCGCTGGTCATGACGAGCAGGGGCTCGCCGTCGCACCAGAAGACGAGGCTGTTCGCGATCGCGCCCACCTCCACCCCGAGGGCGGCCGCGGCGAGCGCGGCGGTGGACGCGGCATCCGGGAGCATGATGATCTCGCCCGAGATGCCGGCCCCGCGGAGGGAGTCGTGCACGAGGCGGCTGCGGGCGGGCAGGTCGTGGGGTGCGGTCACCGGTCGAGCCTAGCGACGGGCGTCAGCCACGAGCGAGGATCTCGGCGTGCGGCATCAGCAGCCACCCGTCGGGTGACGCCGCCCACTCCCGCCACCCAGCGGCCATGCGCTCGAGCGCCGCCCGATCGGCGAACCCGAGCGAGAGCGCGTGCTCGGCGAACTGCGACTCGACGGCACGCACCGCCCACGACCCGCCCCACCATTCGCGGTCCGCCGCATCCTCGAACAGCCAGGTCGACACGGACGACGTGATCTCGGCGAAGCCCGCGGCGCGCGCCCACGCCTTCAGCCGCCGACCCGCCGCCGGCTCGCCGCTCACGGCGCGGTGCACCCGCAGGTACACGTCGCGCCACTCGTCCAGCGCGGGCACGAGCGGGTACCAGATCACCCCTTCGTAATCGACGTCGCGGGCCGCCACGACGCCGTCGGGGCGCACAACACGGCGGAACTCCCGCAGCGCGTCGGACGGCCGCTCGAGATGCTGCAGCACCTGGTGGGCGTGCACCACGTCGACGCTGTCGTCGGCCGCGGCGAGCGCGTACGCATCGCCGACCTCGAACGTGATGTGGCCCAGTCCGCGCTCCGCCGCGTAGGCCGTCGCCTTCTGGACGATCTCGGGCGAGGCGTCGATTCCCGTCACCTGTCCCGGCGCGACGAGGTCGGCCAGGTCGGCCGTGATGGTCCCGGGGCCTGCGCCGACGTCGAGCACTCGCTGACCCGGACGCAGGAACGGCAGCAGGTAGGCGGCGGAGTTCTGGGCGGTGCGCCACTCGTGCGAGCGCAGCACGCTCTCGTGGTGGCCGTGCGTGTACGGGGTTGCCATGCCGCGAGACTACCGAAGGCTGAGCACAGTGCTGGCCCGTGCGCCTTGCTGGACCGCGCGGCCTGTCAGTCTGCTCCCTTGCGCGGCGGCCGGTTGAACACTTCGCCTGATGGTGGTGCAATGGTCACGGATGCCGCAACGGCGCGGCGTCCGCAGCGCACTGCCCACAAGGCCCGCCGAAGGAAGAACCGCGATGACGCACACTCTGCCCCTGCCCGATTTCACGCACGAGCGCGTGGAGGTGATCACCGGCCGGCGGAGCGGACTGTTCATCACGGTCGCGCTGCACTCCTCCGTCCTCGGCTCCGCTCTGGGCGGCGCCCGTCTGTGGACCTACCCGCACTGGAGCGACGCACTGGGCGACGCCCTGCGCCTCTCGGCGGCGATGACGCTCAAGAACGCGGCGGCCGGGCTCGACGCCGGTGGCGGCAAGTCCGTGATCGCGCTCCCCCCGGGCACGGTGCTCGACGCCGAGCGCCGCCGCGAGGCGTTCCTCGATCTCGGCGACGCCGTCGAGTCGCTGCACGGCTTGTACCGCACCGCCGAGGATGTGGGCTCGACCACTGAGGACATGCTCGTGGTCAGCGAGCGCACCGAGCACGTCGTGGGCCTTCCCGACGCCGTGGGCGGCTCGGGCGAGCCCGCCGGTCCGACGAGCCTCGGCGTGTACGAGTCGCTCCGCGCGACGCTGGAGCGCGTGACCGGATCTGCCGGGATGGACGGTCGCCGCATCACGATCTCGGGCCTGGGCCAGGTCGGCAGCCGCCTCGCCGTGCGTTTGGCCGCGGAGGGGGCGAAGCTCACCGTCACCGACGTCAACCCGGCCAAGCGCGACCTGGCGCTCGAGCTCGGCGCCGAGTGGAGTGCCCCGGGCGAGGAGCACCTGGTGAACGCCGACGTGTTCGTGCCCGCCGGTATCGGCGGTCTCCTCACCGACGACATCATCGACGCGCTCGACGCCAAGGCTGTCTGCGGCCCGGCGAACAACCCCCTCGCCGAGCGGGCCGGCGCCGAGCGACTGGCGCAGCGCGGCATCCTGTACGCCCCCGACTTCGTGGTGAACGCGGGCGGTGTCATCTACCTCGACCTCGAGGCGAAGAAGCTCGGCACCCGCACCGAGATCATGGACCGCGTCGCGCACATCGGCGACACCGTCCGGCGCATCTTCGACGAGGCCGAGACGCGCGGCATGACGCCGCTCGAGGCCGCCGAGGGACTCGCCGCCGAGCGCCTCGCCGCGGGCGCACAGCGCCACGCGCTGGCGGTGTAAGCGGTCGAAAGAGCCCCGGCTCGGAGTGGCACGCGGTCCCGTCTGCGGCGGAATCGCGTGCCACGACGCCGGTTCGGGTGGCAGGATGTGAGTCGGCGCAGCGTCGCGCCGACGATCGAAGGAGATCCGGTGTTCACCAGTGCCTACCCCGATGTCGACATCCCCGCCCTGAGCGTCTACGACTACCTGTTCGGCAGCCTCGAGGGCGATGATCTCGGCAAGGTCGCGCTCATCGATCCGGCGACCGGCGCCGAGACGACCTACGGGGTGCTGCGGGCGCAGATCGACGCGTTCGCCGGCGCGCTGGCTGCGCGCGGGGTCGGACCCGGCGCCGCCGAGGGCGAGCAGACCGTGCTCGGGCTCCTCTGCCCGAACGTCCCGGCGTTCGCGACGGTGTTCCACGGCATCCTCCGTGCGGGCGCGACGGTGACCACGATCAACTCGCTCTACACACCCGGCGAGATCGAGAAGCAGCTGCGGGATGCCGGGGCCACTTGGCTCATCACGGTGAGCCCGCTCCTCCCCCAGGCCGTCGCTGCGGCTGAGGCAGTCGGCATCCCGCACGATCGCGTCATCGTGCTCGACGGCGCCGCGGGACACCCCAACCTGCGCGACCTGCTGACCGAGCAGTCGCCGGCGCCCGAGGTCTCGTTCGATCCGGCCACGCACGTCGCGGTGCTGCCCTACTCGTCGGGCACGACGGGCATCCCGAAAGGCGTGATGCTGTCGCATCGGAATCTCGTCGCGAACGTGCAGCAGTGCCGCGTCAACATCGACCTGCGCGAGACCGACCGCGTGCTCGCCGTCCTGCCCTTCTTCCACATCTACGGCATGACGGTGCTGCTGAATCTGGCGCTGCGTCAGCGGGCCAGCCTCGTGACGATGCCGAAGTTCGATCTGGTCGAGTTCCTCACGAACATCCAGAAGTTCCAGTGCACGTACCTGTACATCGCGCCGCCGATCGCCGTCGCGCTCGCCAAGCACCCGATCGTCGACCAGTTCGACATCTCGAGCGTGCACACGGTGTTCTCGGGCGCGGCGCCGCTCGACGGCGACACGGCCGAGCTCGCCGGACGGCGCATCAACGCCCGCATGATGCAGGGCTACGGCATGAGCGAGCTCAGCCCGGTCTCGCACGCGATGCCCTTCGAGCGCGACGACATCCCGGTGAGCTCGGTGGGCGTGATGCTGCCGAATGAGGAGTGCAAGCTCATCGACACGGCAACGGGCGAGGAGATCACCGAGGTCGGCGACGACGGCGTGACGCGACCGGGCGAACTGTGGGTCAAGGGCCCGAACGTCATGCTCGGCTACCTCGATCAGCCCGAGGCGACCGCCGAGACGCTCGACGCCGACGGATTCCTCCACACCGGAGACATCGCGGTCTACCACGAGGGCGGCTACTTCTCGATCGTCGATCGGGTGAAGGAGCTGATCAAGTACAAGGGCTACCAGATCGCGCCGGCCGAGCTCGAGGCGCTGCTCCTCGGTCATCCGAAGGTGATGGATGCCGCGGTCATCGGCGTGCTCGACGACGACAAGCAGGAGATCCCCAAGGCCTTCGTCGTCGCCGCCCCCGAGTCTGGCCTCACCGAGGACGAGGTGATGGCGTTCGTCGCCGAGAACGTGGCGCCGCACAAGAAGGTGCGCCGCGTCGAGTTCATCGAGGCGATCCCCAAGTCCACCGCCGGCAAGATCCTGCGCAAGGATCTGCGGGCGCGCGAGGCCTCGACGGTCTGACCCGTGCGGGAACGGATGCCGCGGCCCGCGTGGCCGCGGCATCCGCTCCCCTGCGCACGTTAGGTTGGCGCCATGGACGGGGTGTGGCTCGCCGCGCTGAGCGGCGTGATCGGCGGCGGGACGCTGCTCGTGGGCGCGGCGGTCGCGTGGTTCATCGACATTCCGCAGCGGGTCGTCGCCGGGATCATGGCGCTCGGCGCCGGGGTGCTGATCTCGACGCTCGCGTTCGAGTTGGTGGAGGAGGCCGCCGAGGTCGGCGGGCTGATTCCGACGTCGGTCGGCTTCCTGGTGGGTGCGCTGCTGTACATCGTCGCCGACTGGCTGGTGTCGCGGCCGAAAGCGCCGCGACCGAGCACCCCCGCCAACATCGTCGCCCGTCGCGCGGGTTCGCGGGTGGCCGGTGGCGCGGGCGTGGCGATCGCGATCGGGGCCCTGATCGACGGCATCCCGGAGTCGATCGTGATGGGCCTGTCAGTGTTGCAGGGAGGCATCAGCATCCCGATCGTGGCCGCGATCGCGATCAGCAACTTCCCCGAGGGTCTGGGGTCGACCGCCGCCCTCAAGCGCAGCGGCTCGAGCGGGCGGCGCGTCGCGCTGCTGTGGTCGAGCATCGCGGCGGTCACGGTCGTTGCTGCGGTGCTCGGCTATGTCGCGTTTCAGTCCGCGCCGGTCGGACTCATCGCCCTCATCACCACGATCGCCGCCGGCGGACTGCTGGCGATGGTCTGCAACACGATGATCCCCGAGGCGTTCGACGAGCAGCAGGCGCTCACCGGCCTCTACGCGACGATCGGCTTCTTGGCCGCGTTCCTCCTGCACGAACTAGCGGGCTGACCGGGGTCTCGCTGGGGCCAACATCTCATCGGCATCGGCCCAGGGCCGCACATGGGGCACGATCGTGACATGCCTGGCGAACTCTTCTCCGGACCTCTCGGGCCGATCCATCTTGCTGTTCAGGAGCAGTTGCTCGCATTCGGGGACGACATCGTCCAAGAGTTCACGGCTACGCAGGTGAGCTACGGCGCCGCACGGAAGTTCGCGTGGCTGACTCCCCTCACCAAGACGAAGGCGCTGCTGAATCTCGACCTGTGGGAGCAGCGGAGCGCCCCCATCCTGCGGAGCGTCATCCGGTACCGTGACGACAAATACACGCACCAGATCGAGGTCCGCGATGCGGAGGACATCGACGCGATCGCTGACCTCGGCTGGTTCGACGAAGCCGTGTCCTGGGGCAGGAAGCTCCGATAGCGGGGCGGCGATCGCGGCCGGTCTTCGGGGCGCCGATGGCTCCTCACAACACGGCAACCACGCCCGCGCGGGAGCGCTTGTCCCGGGCTCCTAAGACAGGTCGAGCAGGACTTCGAACGACGCCGGACCGTCGTCTGCGGCGCGCATCACCTCGTGATGTCGCTGGTCGATCTCATGGGTGGAGGCGGCGCCGACGCGCCGGCGCGATCGATGTCGTCGGTCTCCATCGCGTAGACGATGACGGGACCTTCGCTCGTGTCGAGGATGATCGCCGTCTCATGGCGCACGCCCTCGGCGGCGAGGGTCTCGAGCGCCTCCGTGCGCAATGGGCCGTTCACCTCCGCGAGCCACCGCTCGACGGACGCTCGCTTCTCGGGCTTCAGTCGCCGCACGCTCAGTTGGATCACTCGACGATGCTAGAGCGAGACATGATGTCGTGTCGCTCGACGCGGATCTCATTCCGGCCCGCGTTCGGCGGCCCCGTTCGGCGGCCCCGTTCGGCGGCCCGTTCGGCGGCCCGCGTTCGGCGGCCCCGCCGCATCGCGGCGTCGGGCCGCGACTCGCGTCGGGAACGGGCCGCCGGCGCTCGAGGTCAAAACGGCGCGCGGGCCGACGCGACGGCATCCGCAGCACGGAACACCGGCACCCGCCGTTCGGGTTCGACGCGATATCGTCGCCCGCTCGGCGAACACCACTCGAGCGCACCTCCGCTGCCGTCGATCTGCCGGACGGTCCAGCCTCCGTGATGCTTCACGATGTGGTGGCCTTTGCAGATCGGCGCAAGGTTCTCCAGCGAGGTCGTTCCCCCGTGCTCCCACGCGACGGTGTGGTCGATCTCGCATCTCGACGCCGGCGTGCCGCATCCGGGAGCCATGCACCGGTCGGCGCGCCACTTGACGATCTTTCGCAGGCCGGGTGGCGGCCGGTACTGATCCCGGCCGACCGACAGCACGGCGCCGGTCTCAGGATGAGTCAGGATCCGTGTCCACCCATTCGCAGCACCGCACAGCTCGCGAGCACGCGAGAGCGGGATGGGTCCGACGCCCTCCACGGTCGGAGGTTCGCCTGACCCGGCTGAGTCATCGTCCAGCAGCGCCAGCACGGGCACGGTGACCATCACGCTCGCACGGATGCCCCGAGCCTCCGCCGGGTGCACCCCGGCTTCCCCCTCGACGAGCAGGTCGCCCAGCACGTCCGCGCGGACCTGGTCCAGCGTGCGCGTCTCTCCGTCGCCCTCCGCGATCACCTTGGCCATCGCCGTGACGCGCGACTGGATCGCTCTCGCCTCGACCGCCGGTAGCAGCGCCGACAGCCACGCCATGCCGTCGTCGGCCGGTTCGACGATCACTCGACGCTTCTCGAGCGCCTCCTGGTGGCGCTGCTCGAGGGTCTCCGAGCGCACGGTGTCGATCAGCGTCCTCAGGAAGCGCCGGAACGGCCCGACCGACTCCGACTCGGCCAGCTCGACCGCGAGTGGAACGATCCGATCGGCGAACTCGGGCTCGACCCCGGTCATGGCATCGACGAAGATCGCCGCGTGCCGCTCGGTCGTGCGAGCGCCGCCCAAGGACGCCAGCATCTGTGGATACCGGTGCACGAGCGCCTCCGCCCGCGCCAGCAGCTCGCCCGCGGCGTGGTCGGTCACCCGCAGGGCGGTCGCCAACTCGAGTCGGATCCCGCGCTCCACGATCTCGGCCGCGCGCGAGCCTCGAACGACGGCATCGGCGAGGGCTTCACACCGCATCGCATCGATGCGCTCGAGCTGCTGCGCGGCGAAGACGGACATCATCGTCGCGACCTCCACCACGAGGTCGACGGCGTCAGGCAGGTCGGGCAGATCCTCGACGCCCCAACTGACGGCGACGAAGGGCGCGCCCCCTGAGTCGCCGTTGCTTTCCATACCTTGAGATTAGAACATACCTCCGACACTGTGGCGGCGTCGCGGTCGAGTTCGGCCGTTGGTTGAGGGCGGAGGGCGGCGGGCGGCGGGCGGCGGAGTCGGAGAGTTCGGATGCCCCGGGAGAGGCCTGGGTCGTCGAGCGCCAGGGGAAGCCGACGGCACGAAATTCCCGGAACCCGCACCGCTGAACCCGCCTCGCTCGGAATCCCGGGCGGGACCGGAAACCTCACTCCGCCAAGACCCGGACGCCGCAACCCAGGGCCCGTCACCCTCGACGGCGCAACCTGGTCCACTTCCCGGATCCGGACACCCTGGACACCGCACCCGGCAGCAGAAACTCCGGACACCGAACCGAGCCCCGGAACCCGCGGACACCGCGCCTCTCACGAAGGACGCGGCATCCGCTCCCCGATCACCCCACGGCGATCACGGCTGCACCCACGCAGCCGCAGGCCGCTACGGCTGCACCCACGGCGACGGCGCCGGCGGGGCGACCACGGGCGGCCGGTCGTCGCATGTGATGGTGTTCGGCAGCTGCCATGACCCGGCCCAGGGCCCGGTGGTGCCGCCGCCGTCGTTGCCGCCGAGGTCGATGACCGAGAACTCCGAGCCCGTCGGCGGGAAGCCGAAGGAGCCGCAGTTGTTGATCCCCACCGCCCCCACATTGCGGGCGTCGACGTTCTCGAACGACGCGGAGCCCTCGATGCGGGCGCTCAGCACCGACGTCCCCGTGCCGTCCACCCGGACGTCGGCGAACGAGACGTCCGACAGCGAGTACAGGTCCTTCACACCCCACTCCGACACCAGCATGATCGCGTTGTAGGTGCTGTCGAGATAGTGGTCGCCTGTCACACGGACTCCGGAGATCGAGCCCTCGAGGGCATAGATCCACAGCGACCCGAGGCCGATGTTCCAGTTGAGCTCGCGCGTTCCGGCGCGGGCCGTCGTGTTGTCGCGGAACGTCAGGGTGCCGGCGAACGGGTGCGCGCCGAACCTGGATCCGGCGTGCAGCGCGCTGCCCTCGCGGATCGTGTCGGCCACCAGGTTGCCCGACACCATGATGTCGGTCCCGCCGTAGATCGCGATGCCGTTGGCCAGCGTAGGGGTCTGCACCGTGTTGTGGTCGAACACGTTGCCGGCGTTGGTGGGCGTGGTCCCGCCGCGGGACTCCGCCCACATCGCCAGCCCGTCGTCGCCGCTGTTCCGCACGAAGTTGTTCCGCGCGACCGAGTCCGTCACGCCGAGGTGGAAGTTCAGGGCATCGGCGATCTGGTCGACGATGATGTTGTCCTCGACCGCGACGTTCGACATCGGTCCGTCGAACCACAGCCCGACCTTGGTGTGCTGGATGTGGAGGTCCGAGAACGACGAGTCGTGGAAGGCCCCGCCGACGGCATTGACCTGGTCGGTGTCGATGCGCTCGCGCACGTCGCCCTCGATCGCGAAGCCCGACAGGTGCACGTTGCGACTGCCGCCGGCCGCGGCATCCTTCCCGTAGAACCCGACGCCCGTATGCGTCGAGCCGTCAGCGGCAGGTTCGGCCAGTGCGACCTCCCGACCCTTGATGGTGGTGTACCAGTGCCCCGCGCCGCGGATGGTCACGTCGTCGACGACGATGTGGCGGTCGACCCGGTAGGTCCCCGGCGGCACGTACACCGTGAGTCCTGCCTTCTTGGCGAAGGCGATCGCCTTGTCGAACGCCTTCGCCGAGTCCTTGCGCCCGGTCGGGTCGGCGCCGAAGGCGAGGACGTTCGAGGCGACGAGCTTCACGTGCGGCTTGCCGACGAGCTCCGTGTCGATCAGGTCGATCACGGTCCAGGCGAGATCGGCCGGCGCCGTGAGGCGGATCCTCTCCCCCGCCTTGTACGTCTTCCCCAGCAGCATCCTCTCCTCGTCGTAGAACTTCATCGGACGGAAGGGCTTCACCGGCTCGAAGCCGGGCTGGTCGAACTGAGGCACGCAGCCGCACTCCGCGAGCCACCAGTCGGGGTGCAGCAGACCGGCGGCGGGGTCGTTGGTGAACGGGTACTGGTTGTACAGGTAGGCGTACTGCGAGGTCAGGCCGAGCGAGGTCGCCTTCTTGCCGGTCGTCACCCCGAGCTTCGCCGTCAGGCCACCGCCGCCGGGCGCGTCCGGGATGCTGTACCGCACCGTCAGCGCATTGGCGGCGGCGGGCAGCGTGAACTCGACGTACTGCCCGGGCAGCAGTCGGACCGCCTTGCGCCCTGACGCCTCGGCCTCGATCGTGTACGCCTCGCGGCCGGGTCCGATCACCGTGCCGTTCGTGACGGCGTTCTCGGCCTCCTGCTCGAGGAAGGGCACATCCGCCCCGCGTCCGACGGTGAGCGCGGGGTCGAGCGCGGCCCGCGTCACGACCGCAGCGGGAGCGGGGTCCGGCGGTGCGGCGGATGCGGCCGGTCCTGCGGCTATGACGCCGACGGTGAGGGATGCCGCGGCCAGCGCCGCGACGAGGGTGGTGGATCGCGTCATCATCGACTCGCTTCGTCCGGGGACGGGCATCGTCGCCCGCTCGGCGCCAATCTAAGACGCGCGAGCGGGCGACATCAAGCTTTCGTCGTAAAATGCCGCGAACTTGTGCATTTCTTGCGCAGGAACGACGCAGCAACGCAAGACTTGCGCGCCCGACCGCGTCAGTTGCGCTCCACCGGCACCTGCAGCTCGGTGACCCACTGCGACTGCGGCAGGTCGTCATCGGCCTCGAGGTACACCTCGCGGCACGGTCCGACCATGCGGTAGCCGTCGTCGATCAGCCCGTTCATGAGCAGGTCGTAGGACTCGCCGATGCTGGGCATGTCGCCCCGATGAGTGACCACCGCCGCGAGCGGCACGGCGGGCAGCTCCACGACGTCGTAGCCCTCCCCCGCCTGCGGCTGGGGGTCGGCCGTGAACGACACGTGCACGCCGAGCTCTTCGGAGCCCTCGATGTCGTCGTACCAGAAGATGCCCGGCTCGATGAGCTCCCGCCCGGCGGCGCGCAGTGAGCCGGTCAGGCGTTCGAGGAGCGGGTCGATGACGGGGCTGACGTTCTCCGGGCCGGCCCCCGGCGCCCTCCCCTCGACGGCGTAGACGGTGACGGCCTCGATCGGTCGATATTCGATGGGTGCGGACATGGTGTGCTCTCCTTCCAGGATGCGAAGTCGTTCGCCGATGCGGGCCAGCCGCGCGCGGTCGGCGGCGACGGATGCCTCGAGCTCGGCGGCACGACGCACGAGGAGGTCGCGCATGACCTCCCGCTCGTCGTCCGCCTCGAGCACGACGGCGATCTCGTCCAGCCCGCAGCCGAGGCCGCGCAGCTCGACGATCCGCAGCAGATCGCGCAGCTGCGCGTTGCTGTAGAAGCGATAGCCGCTGCGTTCGTCGACGCGGGCGGGCCGCAGCAGCCCGACCGCGTCGTAGTGCCGCAGCATCCGCACGCTCACTCGCCCGAAAGCGGCGAACTCTCCGATGGTGTACATGTTGGAGACCACGGTCGACCCTGACACAGCGTGAGAGTCAAGCGGAAGGGCGGAACTAGGCCGAGGCGGTCCAGATGTCGCCGTCGGCGATCGGCTCGACGTCGACCGACAGCCCGTGCAGCATCTCGAGCGCCGCCGTGACCTCGTCGATCCGTCCTTCGACGGCCAGCTCGCGGATGCGGACCGACGGCCGGTGGAGCAGCACGCCGGCGAGGTGCCGGAGGGCCGCTTCGGTCTCATCGCCGGCACCGCGGGCACGAGCGCGCGCGATCTCCTCGTCGACGATCTGGAGGACGTCCCGGCGCAGAGCGGTGATCGCGGGGCCGGCCGTGCGATCGGCGGTGAACTCGCTCGCCGCGTCGCCCACGATCGCGCGGGCATCGGAATGGGCGCTGAACTGCTCGAGCGGCGCGTGCAGGCGGATCGTCTCGAGGTCGAGGAGCTCGACGCCTTCGACGAGCCCGACGGCGGGGTCGACGTTGCGCGGCAGGCCGAGGTCGATGACGAGCACGCGGCGTCCCGCGGTGAAGGCGTCGGCGTGCACGACGGCGTCGGCCGTGCAGGTGATGACGACGTCGGCGCGGGAGGCGGCCTCGGCGAAGTCCGAGACGGGAAGCAGCCCGTGCTTCACCGCGAACGCGCCGGCGCGGCCCGAGGGCGAGAACACCTCGATGCCGAGGGCGCCGCGCGCGCGCACGGCCTCGACCGTGCGCGAGGCGTAGCGGCCGGTGCCGACGACGAGCACACGGGCGGCGGACCAGTCGGCCACGCGGCTCGAGGCCAGCTCGAGGGCGAACCGCACGAGCGACCGGTGCGTGCCGCGAAGGCCGGTGCGATTGCGGATGCCGCGGCTCGTGTGCGTCGCCTTCTGGAAGAGTCGCTCGAGCTCGCCGCTCGTCGTGCCCTCGGCACGCGCGGCGTCGAGGGCGCGGCGCACCTGACCCGAGATCTCGTCCTCGCCGACGACGACGGACTCCAGCCCGCTCGTCACCGCGAAAAGGTGTGCCGCGGCATCCTCACCGGAATGCACGGTGACCGACGCGCGGAGGTGCTCGACCGGGACATCGGATGCCGCCGCCATCGCCTCGACGACCGACTCGACCGCGACGGCCTCGCCGCCCGTCAGCGGCTCATCGATGTCGAGGTAAGCCTCGAATCGGTTGCACGTGGCGAGCACGACGGCCCCGGCCACGAACAGCTCATCGTCCACGAGGGCGCGAGTCGCCGACGGCGCCCCGATGGAGAGGCGCTCCAGGATGTCGAGGCTCGCGTTCCGATGGTTCGCGGTGAGACAGAGAAGCACGACTCTAATGTTAACGTGTGCCGCTGCATAGCTCTCACCCATCCATCGTCCATCGCCAGAACCCGCCCGCGCTGATCCGCGCGTACCGCGGCGACCGCCCCGAGACGACGCCCGTCTGGTTCATGCGGCAGGCGGGCCGTTCGCTGCCGGAATACCGGGATCTCCGCGCCGGCACGGACATGCTCGAGACCTGCCTGAACCCCGAGCTGGCGAGCGAGATCACTCTGCAGCCGGTGCGCCGACACGGCGTCGACGCCGGAATCTTCTTCAGCGACATCGTGATCCCGGTGAAGCTCGCGGGCGTCGATGTGCGGATCGTCGCCGGGCGCGGACCCGTGCTCGCCGAGCCCGTGCGCACCGCCGCCGACGTCGCCGCCCTCCCGCCGCTCGAGCCGGAGGCGCTCGCGCCGATCCGTGAGGCGGTCGCCCGCACGGTCGCGGAGCTCGGCGAGACGCCGCTCATCGGCTTCGCCGGCGCCCCGTACACACTGGCGTCCTACCTCGTGGAGGGCGGCCCCTCGAAGGAGCAGCTCAAGACGCGCGCGCTCATGCACTCCGACCCCGCCACCTGGTCGGCGCTGCTGACGTGGTGCGCCGACATCACGGGCGCGTTCCTCGAGGCCCAGCTCGAGGCCGGAGCGTCGGCCGGGCAGCTCTTCGACTCCTGGGCCGGATCGCTCAGCCTTGCCGACTACACGACCCACGTCTCACCGCACTCGGCGAGGGCGCTCGAGCGCGCCAAGGCGCTGGGCCTGCCGCTCGTGCACTTCGGCGTCGGCACCGGTGAGCTCCTCACCGCGATGCACGGGATCGGCGTCGATGTGATGGGGGTGGACTGGCGCCTGCCCCTCGACGAGGCGTCGCGCCGGCTCGGCGCCCACGTGCCACTGCAGGGCAACATCGACCCGGCGCTCCTCGCGGCGCCGTGGCCGGTGCTCGAGGCGCACATCGCCGGCGTGCTCGAGCGCGGCCGCAGCGCTCGCGCGCACGTCGTCAACCTCGGGCACGGCGTGCCGCCCGACACCGACCCGACCGTCCTTACCCGCATCGTGGAGTTCGTCCACACCCATGGCTGATTTCACCGTCGTCGGCGGCGGCATCGCAGGGCTCGTGGTGGCCCGGCGGCTCGCGGCCTCCGGCGCGGGAGTGGTGCTGGTGGAGGCATCCGATCGTCTCGGCGGCACGGTCGCGCGACACGAGGTCGCGGGCATCGCCCTGGATGCCGGGGCCGAGAGCTTCGCCGTGCGGGGTGGGATCGTAGCGGCCCTGCTCGCCGAGCTAGGGCTCGACGGCGACATCGTGGAGCCCCGCCCTGGACCGGCCTGGCTGCAGCCGGCGGCCGGACCCGCCGTGCCGCTCCCTGCGACGGCGCTGCTCGGCATCCCGGCCGACCCGCTCGCCGCCGACGTGGTGCGGGTGGTCGGCGCGGAGGCCGCGCAGCGCGCGATCGCGCTCGATGCGCTCCCGGTCTCACCGCTGCCCGACGACGCTCGCCTCGGCGCCCTCGTCCGCGAGCGGTTCGGCGCCGAGGTGCTCGATCGCCTGGTCGCTCCCGTCGTGCACGGCGTCCACTCGCAGCACCCCGACGACGTGCCGGTAGCCCGCGCCCACCCCGGCCTTGCTGCCGCCTATGTCGACGGCGGGTCGCTGGCGGGCGCCGTGTCGCGCCTGCGGGCCGCCGCTCCCCCGGGGTCTGCCGTGGCCGGCCTGCGCGGCGGCGTCCACCGGCTCGTACCCGCGCTCGCCGACGACCTGGCGCGGCGCGGAGTCGACGTGCGTCTCGGCGCCCGTGTCGACGACGTCTCGACGCTCCCCGGCGCCGTCGTGATCGCCGCTCCGGGCCTCGCCTCTCCGTCG
Source organism: Microbacterium sp. CFBP9034 (assembly GCF_034045255.1). NCBI lineage: Bacteria > Bacillati > Actinomycetota > Actinomycetes > Micrococcales > Microbacteriaceae > Microbacterium > Microbacterium sp. CFBP9034. Next base: position 937,428 of record NZ_JAXCWC010000002.1, on the reverse strand, counting down.
CAGCCCGGTCGCCGGATCGACCTCATCACGCTCGTCGTCGAGCAGGACGAATTGGATGCCGCCCCCCGCGGCAGCGGGCTCCTCGTGGCGCAGGGGGCGCCGGTGGCCGCGCGCGCTCTGACGCACGCCACCGCCAAGTGGGAGTGGCTGCGCGAGGTCGCCGGCGGGCGCCACGTGCTGCGGCTGTCCTATGACGACGTGCCCGCCGATCCTGTCGAGACCGCGCGCCGCGATGCCGAGGTGCTGCTCGGGGTCGCGCTCCCCGTCGTGGTCGATGCGGCGCAGGTGACCTGGAACCGCCCGGCCGCCGCATCCGTCACCGACAGGTCCGTCGTGGGCGAGACCGTCGCAGGCTCCGGCCTCGCCGGGATCATCGCCCAGGCCGAGCGCGCCGCGGACGCACTGCTCGGACGCTGAGCACCCCGCCGCGGCACAGATTCAGGAGACACGCCGCGTCCCGGCCCTCTCCGGCGGTGCGTCACGGCGTGTCTCCTGAACCTGGGTCGGCCATCGCCGTCGTCCGCGCACCGCGGACGCGCTCATCCAGCGGGGCTGACCCCGGCCGTCCGCTCGCCCTCCGCCACTCGACCCGCTTCGTCTCAGTCGCTCCGCTCCCTCGCTCAACGACCGGGTCCCGCGGCGGCACAGATTCAGGAGACACGCCGCGTCCCACCCTCCCTCCGGCGGTGCGTCACGGCGTGTCTCCTGAATCTGCACCGGCCATCCCGGGCGTACGCTCACCGCGGTCGTCCGCTCGTTGAGCGAGCGCAGCGAGACGAAACGCCCCCACGCGCGACTGCGCGTTTCGTCTCGGTCGCTCCGCTCCCTCGCTCAACGACCGGCGCCTTCGGCTCCCGCGCGGGATGAAACAATGGGTTCATGAGCGATCCCTCGGCAGCCCCCCCGACCGAGAACCCCGCGATCGGCTACACCCTGTGGGCCGTGTTCCGCCGTGACCCCCACCACCCGGCCCCCGCCGGCGACCTGTCCGCCGCTGTGGCGGAGGTCGAGGCATCCGGAGTCACTGTCCGTGGGTTCTACGACGTCTCGGGCCTGCGCGCCGACGCCGACCTCATGATCTGGCTGCACAGCGCACCGGAGTCGTCCGGCGAGCCCGAGGCACTGCAGGCCGCACTCCGCGTGCTCCGCCGCGCCGAGCCGCTGGCCTCGCTCATCCCGGTGTGGAACGCGATGGGCGTGCACCGCGACGCCGAGTTCACGGCGAGCCACCTGCCGGCGTTCCTCCGCGGCAAGGAGCCCGAGACGTGGCTCACCGTCTACCCGTTCGTGCGGTCGTACGAGTGGTACATCCTCCCCGACGACGAGCGACGGGCGATGCTGGCCGACCACGGCCGCAAGGGCTCGGAGCATCGTCAGGTGCTCAGCAACACCGTGGCGAGCTTCGCGCTCGGCGACTACGAGTGGATCCTGGCGCTGGAGGCTCCCGAGCTCGTCGACCTGGTCGACCTCATGCGGCATCTGCGGCAGACGGAGGCGCGACGGCACGTGCGCGAAGAGGTGCCGTTCTACACCGGACGCCGCATCGGACTCGACGAGATCGGCGAGGTGCTGTCGTGACTGCGGCATCCAGCAGCGTGCTGCGCATCGGCACGCGGGGCAGCGCCCTCGCCCTCACCCAGACCGGCATGGTGGCCTCCGATCTCTCCGACGCCACGGGCGTGCGAACCGAGCTCGTGACGATCACCACCGACGGCGACCGCTCGAACGAGCCGCTGTCGCGCGCGGGAGGCATGGGGCTCTTCACCGGTGCGCTGCGCGATGCGCTGGTCGAGGGTCGCTGCGACCTGGTCGTCCACTCGCTCAAGGACCTCCCCACCGCCCCTCACGACCAGCTCGTCGTCGCGGCGATCCCCTCCCGCGAAGACCCCCGTGACGCCCTGTGCGCGCGCGACGGTCTGACGCTCGAGGCCCTGCCCGCGGGCGCCCGCGTCGGCACCGGGTCGCCGCGGCGCATGGCGCAGCTGCGGGCGAAGCGTCCCGACCTCGAGATCGTCGACATCCGCGGCAACGTCGACACGCGGCTCGGCCGGGTGGCCCCCGGCGATCTCGATGCCGTCGTGCTCGCCGCGGCGGGGCTGCGCCGCCTCGGCCGCGCCGACGTCATCACCGAGCTGCTCGACGCCGACCGGTGGCCCACCGCTCCGGGGCAGGGCGCCCTCGCGGTCGAGGTGCGCCGAGGAGACGAGGACCTCGTCCGGGCGCTCGACCACCCCGAGACGCGCGCCGCCGTCGAGGCGGAGCGGCACGTGCTCGCCCTCCTCGAGGCCGGCTGCTCGGCCCCGCTCGGCGCCCGCGCCGTCGTCGACGCCGGCCTGCTGCTGCTCTCGGCCAGCGTCTACAGCCTCGACGGCGCGACCGTCCTCACCTCGTCCCACGCCGGGGTCTGGCCCGATGACGGTGACGTGTCGCTCGACATCGCCGAGGGCGTCGCGCGCGAGCTGATCGATGCCGGCGCCGCCGGACTGACCGGAGCACGCCCATGATCGAACGCCCCCGGCGCCTGCGTGCGACCCCGGCCATGCGCCGGCTCGTCGCCGAGACCCGCCTGCACCCCGCCGACCTGATCCTCCCGATGTTTGTCCGCGAGGGCGCCGGCGCCCCCGTGCCGATCTCGTCGATGCCGGGCGTGGTGCAGCACACGACCGAGTCCTTCAAGGGCGCGATCGCGGATGCCGCGGCCGCCGGCATCGGCGGCGTCATGCTGTTCGGCGTGCCCGAGCACAAGGACGCCGTCGGCTCCGGTGCGACCGACCCGGACGGCATCCTGAACGTCGCGACGCGGATCGCCGTCGCCGAAGCCGGTGACGCGCTCGTCGTGCAGACCGACCTCTGCCTCGACGAGTTCACCGACCACGGGCACTGCGGCGTGCTCGATGCCGAGGGACGCGTCGACAACGACGCCTCGCTCGAGCGGTACCGCGAGATGGGGATCGCCCAGGCCGAGGCCGGCTCGCAACTGCTCGGGCTCAGCGGCATGATGGACGGCCAGGTCGCGGCGGTGCGCGACGCGCTCGACTCGTCCGGCCACGCCGCCACCCCGATCCTCGGGTACGCCGCGAAGTACTCCTCCGCCTTCTACGGCCCGTTCCGAGAGGCCGTGCAGTCGTCGCTGCAGGGCGACCGGCGCACCTATCAGCTCAATCCGGCGAACCGCCGCGAGGGCGCGCGCGAGATCGAGCTCGACGTCGCCGAAGGCGCCGACGTCGTGATGGTCAAGCCCGCGATGAGCTACCTCGACGTGCTGGCGGATGCCGCGGCATCCAGCCCTGTTCCCGTGTGGGCGTACCAGGTGTCGGGCGAGTACGCGATGATCGAGGCGGCCGCCGCCCACGGCTGGATCGACCGGCGCCGGGCGATCGAGGAGTCCGTGCTCGGCATCCGTCGCGCCGGCGCGGAGGCCGTGCTCACCTATTGGGCCGTCGAACTCGCAGGATGGATCCGATGACCACGAACGACCAGGAGTTCGCCCGGGCACGCGCCGCCATGCCGGGCGGGGTCAACTCCCCCGTACGGGCGTTCGGCTCCGTCGGCGCCACGCCGCGCTTCTTCGTCTCGGCGTCGGGCCCGCGTGTCACCGACGTCGAGGGCCGGGAGTACGTCGACCTCGTCGGATCCTGGGGTCCCGCGATCCTCGGGCACGCGCATCCCGCCGTCGTGAAGGCTGTTCAGGATGCCGCCGCCCACGGCCTCGGCTTCGGAGCGTCGACGCCCGGCGAGACCGAGCTGGCCGAGCTGATCGAGGCCCGCGTGAGCCGCGACGGCGTGCGCCCGATCGAGCGCGTGCGCCTGGTCTCGACGGGCACCGAGGCGACCATGACCGCCATCCGCCTGGCGCGCGGTGCGACCGGCCGCGACCTCATCGTGAAGTTCGCCGGCCACTACCACGGCCACTCCGACGGATTGCTGGCCGAGGCCGGCTCCGGCGTCGCGACGCTCGCCATGCCGGGTTCGGCGGGCGTGCCCGCGGCGATCGCGGCACAGACCCTGGTGATCCCCTACAACGACGTCGACGCCGTGCGCGAGGTGTTCGCCGCTCGCGGCAGCGACATCGCCGCGGTCATCGTCGAGGCGGCTCCGGCCAACATGGGCATCGTTCCCCCTGCGCACGGCTTCAACGCGGCGCTGGCCGACATCGCGCACGCGCACGGCGCGCTGCTGATCCTCGACGAGGTGCTCACGGGCTTCCGGGTCGGGACGGCCGGCTGGTACGGGATCGACCCGGTGCCGTTCGCTCCCGACCTCATCACCTTCGGCAAGGTCGTTGGCGGCGGGCTGCCGCTCGCGGCGCTCGGCGGTTCGGCGGCGCTCATGGAGCTGCTGGCTCCCCTGGGGCCGGTGTACCAGGCGGGCACGCTGAGCGGCAATCCGCTCGCGGTCGCGGCCGGGCGCGCGACCCTCGCCCACCTCGACGCCGACGCCTACGCCCGCATCGACGCCGCCGCTTCGCGGATCGCGGATGCCGCGGCATCCGCCCTCGCCGCCGAAGGCGTCACTCACGTGGTGCAGCGCTCGGGCAACCTGTTCTCCATCCAGTTCGCCGGCACCGCACCGCACGACTACGACACCGTGAAGGCGCAGGAGGCGTTCCGCTACCCGCCGTTCTTCCGCGCGATGCTCGAGCAGGGCGTCTCGCTGCCGCCGTCGGTGTTCGAGGCGTGGTTCGTCTCGGCCGCCCACGACGACGCAGCCGTGTCGCAGATCATCGAGGCCCTGCCCGCCGCCGCACGCGCCGCCGCCGGGGCCGAGCCGGTCTGACCCCGGGCGACCGCCCCGGGCCACCACGCGCGTGTGCCGGGTGCGCCGGGGTGCGTGCGGCGCGCTCCGGCGTCGCGTCACAGATTCAGGAGACACGCCGCCTGGCGCCGCGCCGCGGGGCCGGGGCGCCGCGGTTCCTCCTGAATCCGGAACGGCAGCGACCGGATTGGCCCCGCTGGCCGCATCGGCGGCTCCGGGCCGGGTCCCGTCACAGGTTCAGGAAACACGCCGCCCGGGCACCCCTCCGGCTGGCGCGATCGGCCGGTTCCTCCTGAATCCGGTACGGCGGCGACTGGTAAGGCCGCGGCGGCGCAACTCTCAGGACGCCGGTTCCGACTCACGCCGTCGGCGGGGCGGCCTCGGCTGTAGCCGTTACAGATTCAGGAGACACGCCGCCTGCAACCCCTCTTGCGGAACCGGATCGGCGGGTTCCTCCTGAATCCGGCACGGCAGCGACCGGACCGCCGGGCAACGGGAGGGGCCTGAGGATATTCACGCACGCCACGCCTCAGCCGCCGGTCAGGATGCGCGCCGGCCGGGGCCGGCCGGATCCCGGCCGTAGCTGTCACAGATTCAGGAGGCGCGCCGCCCTGCGCCCTTCCCGCAGGGCCGAGGTGTGCGGTTCCTCCTGAATCTGGAACGGCGGCGACTGGTCGGGACGCGATGGCACGCCGTCGGCGCGACGGGGTACCGTACGGCCATGGGCCGCACTGCCGCGACACTCGCCACCCTCGCGCTGCTCGCCGCCCTCCTCGGAGGGTGCTCCGGGCCGCCGTCGACAACCGAGCCGACATCGGCACCGACCGACGGCGTGATCGTGCACACGCCGGCCGCCGACCTGGACGAGGCGCTGCGCGACGAGCTCCTCACGATGCTGGAGGAGGACCAGGCCGAGCGCCTCGAGGGCGCCGACCACGGAGGCGACGCTCCCCGCACCGCCCGCCTCGAGGAGATCATCCTCGAGCACGGCTGGCCGTCGTACTCGCTCGTGGGCGAAGAGGCCGAGGACGCCGCCTGGGCGATCGCGCAGCACTCCGACCAGGACCCGGACTTCCAGGCGCTGGCCCTCGCGCACCTTGCGGCTGCTGTCGAGGCCGAAGACGCCTCGCCGGGCAACCTCGCGTATCTCACCGATCGTGTCGCGGTCGGCGCGGGAGAGCCGCAGACCTATGGGACGCAGATCGGCTGCGGCGAGGACGGCCCCGAGCCCGTCACGCCGATCGTCGATGAAGAGGCCGTCGACGAGCGACGAGCGGATGCCGGACTCCCCCCGCTCGCGGACTACTACGCCGAGATGGAGGAGATCTGCGCCGAGGACTTCTGAGCGGCGTGGGGCTCTCGAGGGATCGAAGGCTCCGCCCGATGAACGCAGAAATGCCCCCGCAAGCAGGGGCATTTCTCGGTTGTGGACCTGAGGGGATTCGAACCCCTGACCTCCTCGATGCGAACGAGGCGCGCTACCAACTGCGCCACAGGCCCGGAAACCTCAGCTAGATTATCACGCTCGCGCGGCCGCCCCGGACCGCCGCGATGGCCCGTCGGCGACCGCCCGAAACAGGGTCGCGCCGCTGGAAAGCACGCTGCGGGAGAGGATGGAGGCATGAGCTCCGCGTCCGCCCTCCCCGTCCGTGCCGTCCGAAACGTCCGCATCGAGGCGGGCGGCCGCGACGGGTCGCTGCGTGACATCCGCATCGACGAGGCCGGCCTCATCACGGCGGTGGAAACAGCCACCGCCGCACCCGTCGGCCCGGACGAGATCGACGGCCGAGGCCTGTTCGCACTCCCCGGACTCGTGAACACGCACGCGCACATCGACAAGTCGTGGATCGGCCACCCGTGGCAGTCGTACGGCGGCGAGGGCGGCACCGACGGGCGCATCCGCCACGAGCGCGCCCGCCGCGACGAGCTCGGCATCCCGAGCCTCGACATCACCCGTCGCGTGCTCGCCGAGTTCGTGCGGTTCGGCACGACGGCGCTCCGCACGCACGTCGATGTGGATCTGGGGCTCGGCGTGCGGGGCATCGAGATCGTGCGCGACGCCGTGGCCGAGTACGACGGCGCGATCCAGGCCGAGATCGTGGCGTTCCCGCAGGACGGCGTGCTGCGTCGCCCCGGCGTCGTCCAGCTCCTCAACGCCGCGGTGGAGGCGGGTGCCGAGCACATCGGCGGTCTGGACCCCGCGAGCATCGACCGCGACCCGGTCGGACAGCTCGACGCGATCTTCGCCCTCGCCGCTGAGACCGGCGCGGGGATCGACATCCACCTGCACGATCCCGCCGAGCTCGGGGCGTTCCAGTTCGACCTCATCCTCGATCGCACCGAGGCGCTCGGACTCGTCGGCAGGGTCAACATCGCCCACGGGTTCGCGATCGCCCAGGTCGACGCGGTGCGGCGCCGGGATCTGCTGCAACGGATGGCGGCGCTCGACGTCACGATGACCACGGTCGCGCCGCTCCGGCTGCCGCAGCTGCCGCTCCGCGAGTTCGACGAGGCCGGCGTCCGCTTCGGTTTCGGCACGGATGGTATCCGTGACCTCTGGAGCCCGTACGGCACCGGCGATCTGCTCGGCATCGCGTGGCAGTACGCGCGAGCTTCGAGTCTCGTGCGCGACGAGGATCTCCGCCGCGTGGTCGAGCTGGCCACCACGGCGGCCGCGCCCTTCGCCGGCCTGAGCGGCAACGCCCTGGCCGCGGGCGATCGCGCCGACGTCGTGCTGCTCGACGCCGAGAACCCTATGGACGCTCTGGTGCGCACTCCCCCGCGCGAGCTCGTGCTCGGCGCCGGAAGCGTGCTCTACGGGGCCTGAGCGGGGGCCTGGGCTCAGGCCTGAGCCGAGGCCTGAGCCGGGGTCACTGCCCGGCGGCGCGGCGTGAGAGCAGGTCGCGCACGTGCGCCTCGATCTCGGCGTCGTCGACGTAGCCCATCTGCGAGTACTCGGACCCGCCCGCGCGGGCCGTGCGTGCGACGTCGATCGACGGCGGACGCTGCGCGGCGGCGCGCTCGCGCATCGCCTCTTCCAGCGCAGCCTGACGCAGCGCTTCGCGAGCCGCCTCGGCTTCGAGCACCGCAGAAGCGCGGGATCCGGCAGAAGCCGTGAGCGGCCTCGGAAGTTCGCGCGGCGCCCAGACGCGCGGCTCACGCTCGAGCTCGACATCCTGCAGGTGCGCGGGAGCGCGGGTCGCGGCATCCATCGTCTTCGCAGCCGCGCGCGCGCCGACCTGGGACATGCGCTGCAGCAGCAGCCCCGCGGCGATGGCGACCAGCACGCCTGCCCAGAGCAGGAGCTGCGCACCGGTGGTCACGACCTGGATCGCGCCCCAGACGGCGACGCCGATCGCGGCGAGCGCCACACTCGTGGCGGCGAGGCGCAGCCGGCGACGAGCGCGGGCCTGGCGCACCGCGGGAATCGCGCGCACCGCCGCGTGCTCGGAGCGCGCCCGCTCGAGGTCGGCCTTGGCGTGCTCGAGGGCGGCGGACTCTCGCTCGGCCATCGCCTGACGCGCAAGGCGCTGCTGGGCCATGGCCGTGCGGGCGTTGAGCTCCAAGCGCACTTCACCCGGCACTTCGCTCGTCTCGGCGAGCACCCGGAGCGCCTGGTTCAGCCGCACGGCGTTGCGCTCGGCGGCGTCGAACTGGCGTCGACTGTGCCAGGTCGGAAGCAGATACACGAGCCACAGGAGCGCGGCGACGAGAACGATCACGCCCCCGCCCAGCACCTGCCCACCCATGTCGACAACGGTAGGCGACGCGCGTGCCCACGCCCGGCCATCGGTCGCGTGTCGGACTATGCGTGCAGGCGATCGGCCGGCGGTACGGTGGCGGCGTCCTGCGGTGCGCGCCCGGCGACCCAGCGCTGGAGCACGCCCTCGGGCACCTCTTCTCGCACCAGCGCGAACGCGTAGTGGTCGCGCCAGTCGCCGTCGATGTGGATGTAGCGCCGGCGGAGGCCCTCGTAGCGGAACCCGAGCTTCTCGACGACCCGGAGGCTCGCGAGGTTCTCCGGGCGGATGCAGATCTCCATGCGGTGCAGGCGCAGCTCGGTGAAGCAGACGTCGGTGGCGAGGGCGACGGCCGTCGGGGTGATGCCGCGCCCGGCGTACCGCTTGCTCACCCAGTAGCCGATGGTCGCGGAGGCGAGCGAGCCCCGCGCGATCCCCCACACGTTGAGCTGGCCGGCGATGTCGCCGTCGTGCTCCATGACGAACGGCACGCCCGCACCGTCGCGGTACTGCTGGAGCAGGCGGCGCACGCCGAGCCGCATGTCGAACGAGACCGGGCCGTCGGGGCTCGTGGCCTCCCACGGACGCAGCCACTCGCGATTGAACATCAGCTCGTTCTGAAGGGTGCGCGCATCACGAGCACGCACGATCCGGATGGATACCGGGCCGTGCGTGCGGGGAGCCGTCAGGTCCACCATGACCCCCCTCGAACGGGCGGCGTCAGAGCGTCGCCGCGAACTCCTTGAACCAGGGCCGCAGTTCGGGACCGAGATCCTCGCGGTCGGCCGCGAGCTGCACGATGGCCTTGATGTAGTCCACTCTATCGCCGGTGTCATACCGACGACCCCGGAAGACGACACCGTACACGCCGGGTCCCTCGGGGTCGCTGGCGAGCTCCTGCAGGGCATCCGTGAGCTGGATCTCGCCGCCCTTGCCCGGCTCGGTGCGCTCCAGGATGTCGAACACTGCGGGGGTGAGGACGTAGCGGCCGATGATGGCCAGATTGGAGGGGGCGTCCTCCTTCTTGGGCTTCTCGACGAGGCCGGTCACCTTGACGATGCCGTCGGTGCCGGTCTCCTCGACGGCCGCGGCCCCGTACATCTGGATGTGCTCGGGGTCGACCTCCATGAGCGCGATCACGGACGCGCCGGTGCGCTGGTGCTCGGCGATCATGGTGGTCAGGAGCGGGTCGCGCTCGTCGATCAGGTCGTCGCCGAGCATCACGGCGAACGACGCGTCGCCGACGTGGGCGCGGGCACGCAGCACTGCGTGGCCCAGACCCTTCGGCTCGCCCTGGCGGACGAAGTGGATGTCGGCCAGATCGCTCGAAGCCATGACGCGGCGCAGACGGTCGTCGTCGCCCTTGTCCTTCAGCTTCTCCTCGAGCTCGGGCACCGAGTCGAAGTGGTTCGAGATCGCGTTCTTGTTGCGCCCGATGATGACGAGGATGTCCTCGATCCCGGCCTGGGCCGCTTCCTCGACGACGTACTGGATGGCGGGCTTGTCGACGACCGGGAGCATCTCCTTCGGCATCGCCTTCGTTGCCGGGAGGAATCGGGTGCCGAGTCCCGCCGCGGGGATCACTGCCTTGATGGGGGTGTGGAGCATTGGACGATTCTAGTTGGCGACCATCGAGGCACTAGGCCGCCGATTCCGGGGGCGCGCCGGGGCGAGGCGGGCGACGCCTAGAATCGAGGGCATGTCCGACGCGATCGCCGATGCGAAACGCGCGCTCCGCGCAGAGCTGAGGGAGCGGCGGCAGCTGCTGACCCCCCACGCCCGCGAAGTGGCCTCCGCCGGTGTGCGCGAGCAGCTCGATGCGCTGGTCGACAGGCTCGGCGTCACGTCGATGTCGTGCTTCCTCTCGACCACGACCGAGCCCGACACCCGCGAGTTCGTCGCCGCGGCGGTGGCGCGCGGCATCCGTGTGCTCCTCCCCGTCACGCGCACCGACGGCCTTCTCGACTGGTCGGTGGCGACGCCCGGCTTCGACATCGCCGAGGGCATGTTCGGTCTTCCCGAACCCGTCGGCGAACTGCTCGGCCCGATCGCCGTGAACGACGTCGACCTTCTGGTCATCCCCGCCGCCGCCGTCGACCGCCGGGGCATGCGCCTCGGCTGGGGCCGCGGCTACTACGACAAGACCATCGGCTCGATGCACCGCTGCCCGCCCGTCTACGCCGTCGTCTTCGACTCCGAGGTCGTCGACGAGGTTCCGAGCGACGTGCACGACCAGCCCGTGACCGGGGTCGTCACCCCCACGCAGACCGTTGTCCTCGCGCCTTCGCGGCGCTGAACGTCCGAGAGAGACATGCCCACCTACGCCTACGCCTGCAAGCAGTGCGGCCATCGTTTCGACGCCGTCCAGTCCTTCGCCGACCCCACGCTCACCGAGTGCCCCGAATGCGGCGGCCCGCTCCGCAAGGAGTACGGCTCGATCGGCGTCACCTTCAACGGGTCGGGCTTCTACCGCACCGATTCCCGGGCCGGTGAGAAGAGCGCCGGAGAGAAGAAGTCGACGGATGCCTCGTCCGGCGCCTCCTCATCGGGTTCGGCATCATCGAAGCCCGAGGCGAAGGCCTCCCCCGCCTCCACCGGATCCTGACCGGCGCACGCCGGAGAGAGTGAAGAGCATCACGTGATCAAGGGCTTCAAGGAATTCATCCTCCGCGGAAACGTCATCGATCTGGCAGTGGCCGTCGTCATCGGCGCGGCGTTCACCGCGGTCGTGAACTCGATCGTCTCGAGCATCATCACGCCGTTCATCGAGCTCTTCTGGAAGCCCGATGCGGAGGGCAAGATCGGATTCACCGTCGAGGGCATGTGGGGCCCGGTGACCTTCCCGATCAGCGACCTCATCAACGCCATCATCGGGTTCCTCGCGGTCGCGGTCGTCGTCTACTTCGTGTTCGTGTTCCCGATGAACAAGCTCAAGGCGCGCGCCGCCGCGAAGGCCGGGCTCACCGAAGCCGACGAGGAGCCCAAGCTGCCTACCGAGCAGGAGCTCCTGGTGCAGATCCGCGACCTGCTCGGCAGCCAGAGCACCACGCCGCGCGGCTGACACGTTTCGTCTCGGTCGCTGCGCTCCCTCGCTCAACGACCGGGTCACGCCCACCGGCCCCCGCTCGTTGAGCGAGCGAAGCGAGACGAAACGCCCCACCGAGCGTCAGTAGTGCGGCGGGACGTCGCGTCTCAACTGGTCGTCGTTGGGTCCGCGCACGGCTCCGGATGCCGCGTCCGCCGGGGCTGCGGCATCCGCTGTCTCCTCGTCGTCGGCGGGAACGGGCTCGGGGCTCGTGCCGGGCGCGGGCGTGAGCTTCGCACGGCGCGACCCGGGGACCCGCTCGATGCGCTGGCGCCTATTCGACGACATCGATCGGCTGCGTGTCGTTCTCGACGCGCAGCGCCTCCGGCGGCACCCCGAGCATCTCGGCGATGCGCTGCGCGACGCCCGCGGGGTCGCTGTACAGGTCGAACGAGTGCACGCGCACGTAGTGCCAACCCAGGCGGCGGAGGATCTGCGGGCGCAGTCGCAGCGACTCGCGCAGCGACTCCCCGATCGTCTCGGGGTCGCTCTCGACCACGACCGCCTTGCCGTCGTACTGGGCGACGAGCGGGAGCAGGCCGCGGTAGTGCACGTCGACCGAGAGTCCGAGGCGCCGGAGCTCGCGGGCCAGGCCCAGCGTGAGCGGATCGGCGAGGTCCTCGAGGCGGGCCTCGCGGGCACGCGCGGCGATTCCGCCGAGGATCGACATCAGCGTCGCGGCGCCGTGCTCCAGCCGGCCCTCGTCGAAGGCCGACGGTCGGATGGACGACACGATGACCATCGAGCGTCGGGCCCGGGTCATGCCGACCGTGAGCAGCCGCTCGCCGTCAGGTGTCGACAGGTCTCCGAAGTCGCTCAGCACCCGGCCGTGCTTGGTCAGCCCGAACCCGAGCGAGAAGATCACGCGGTCGCGGCTCTCCGCGACGGACTCCTCGAGCGTCAGCACGGCGAACGGCTCGGCGGTGTCGCGCGAGACGAAGTCGGCCACGTCGGCGCGTCCCGAGAACGCGGCGTCGACGGCGGCCCGGATGCGCTCGGCGTGCCGCGAGCTCGCGGTCACCACCATGAGCGACTCGGTGCCGCGGTTGACGGCGTGCTCGACGACGAGCGTCACCACGCGGGCGACCTCGGCGTCGGGGCTCTCGACCGCGCCGGTGATCGGATCGGGGGCGCCGGTGCCGCCCTCGACGTAGTCGACGCCGAGGCTGCCGCGGCCGAGGTAGGAGCCCGCCCACGGAAGCGACACCAGCTCGCCGCCGTAGAAGGCGTCGTTGACGAGCTCGGCGAGATCTTCGCCGCCGGCGCGATAGCTGCGGGTGAGGGTCTCGACGGGGAGGATGTCGGCGAGGCGCTCGAACACGCTCGTCGAGTCGAACGGCTCCTCCGGCTCGACGGCGTCACTCGCGAAGCCGGCGGCCACGCGGAACGGGGTCGGCTTCTGCGTCACGGGGTCGCCGAAGACGACGATCTGCCGGCCGCGCCGCAGCGCGGGGGCGGCTTCCGCGAGGCAGAGGGCCGCGGCATCCGCCACGATCACGACGTCGAAGTCGGCGGACGAGGGGATCTCGGGCACGTCGTAGGGCGACGCGAGCCAGACCGGAGCCAGCGTGCGCGAGAGCGACGGGGCGACGACGGCGAGGTGCTCAGGGGTGACGGCGCCGTTCTTGAGTGCGAGCTTGAGCGCGCCGGCTTCGGCGGGGTGATCGACGATGCCGATCCGCCACTGCGTCGCGAGCTGGGCCGCGAGAAGCGGACCGGATGCCGCGGCATGCGCCTCGTCGACGAGCCGGAAGTCGCGTTCCAGGCGATCGACCACGGCGGTGTTGGCGCCGAGCACGGCACGGTCGGTGCGCAGCAGCAGCTCGAGCGCGGACTGCCACCAGGCGTACTCGAGCTCGGCCGCGACCTCGTCCTCGGGCACGTGCCGCACCGAGAGATCGGTGAGCAGCGGCTCGAGGCCGAGGGAGCGCAGCTCGGTGCGCAGCGTGACGCGCTCCTTGAGGTTGTCGAAGACGTCGGAGTCGGCCGCGAGTCCGGCGAGCGTGCGCACGAGCTGCTTCACCGGCAGCGTGACGAGGCGATCGGCGCCGCTGCGGCCGAGGATCTCGTCGAGCTCGCCGAGCTCGGCATCCACCCGCTGCCAGGCGACGTGCACGTCGCTCAGGCCGAGCGGCACCTCGGGCGTGACGCCGGCGTCCACGAAGCGCTGCCACTCGGTGCGCTGCTGCTGGATGCGCAGGAGCGCCTCGTACATGTCGGTGATGTGCACGCCGGGCCGCACGTACTCGCGCGACAGGCGGCGCAGGCGACGGCGGTTGGCTCCGCTCAACGTCGGGGAGTCACGGCGGGGAGCGTGCGCCTGGATGAGCTCGCCGAGAGGGCGCTCGAAAACGGTGAGGCTGAAGCGGTCCAGCGAGTCGCGGATGCCCTGCAGCAGTCGCAGGTACGCGCCCAGTTCGGCGATCGTGTGGAACGGGCGCATGCGCGTCTGGGCGATGAGCTCGTAGCCGCGCTCGAGCAGGTTGGGCACGTCGCTGCGCTGCAGCTTGCCCGCCAGCGCGTGGGCCGCACGGGCCTGCTCCGTCGTCGCGAACGACACCCCGTACCAGGGCGAGTCGTCGGGGCCGAAGCGGAACTCCCCCAAGCGCGCCGCCGACGACAGCTTCGCGGCGGCATCCGTCCGACTGTCGGCGAGGCGCTCGAGCGTGGGCCCGTCGAACCGGGCCTCGGTCGAGGGCGAGACCTCGCGTCCGTTCAGCGCGGCGAGGGAGCGCAGGATGTCGAGGACCGACACGCCCAGCGAGGGGTGCTGGGCGGTGACAGCGCCGCGGTAGTCGCGGAGCACGCTGCGCAGGCGCACCAGGGCGTCGTCGACGTCGGCGATCTTCGGCTGCTCGGCCTTCTCATTGCGGCCGATGGCGCGGATGAGATCGCGCTGCAGGCGGCGCGGCGACACCGCGAGCCCGGGGAGGCCGATGCCGGCCAGGCGATGGCGGATGCCGTCGACCGTCGAGCTGCGAGCGCTCACGACGAGCACGCGGCGGCCGTCGCGGACGAGCGCTCCGACCGCGTTGATCACGGTCTGGGTGCCGCCCGTGCCGGGCAGGGTGTGCACGGCGAGCGACTGTCCGGCGACGATGCGGGCGAGGACGCGCTCCTGCTCGGAGTCGGCGTCGAGCAGCAGGGTGTCGGCGGCGGGCGGACGCTCGTCGGGACTCACGGGCGCCGGCGTGTCGCGCCGGATGGCGAGCGCCTCGCGATCGGAGTGATGCCCCGCGAGGGCGTTCAGGACCGGATGGTCGAGGTTGGAGGCATCGCGCGCCATGCCTCCGGCGACGTCGGCGAAGCTCGACACGAGCAGCCGTGGCTTGACCGTGTACGACTCGATCCACGAGGTCAGTGCACGCAGGTGGTCGATGACGGGCTGCGGCTTGAACACGCCGCCCTCGTGCGCGAGCACGGCGAGCCCGGCGCCGTCGATCTCGATGCCGAAGTGGGTGCGCATCGCGCGGACGAGTTCGGGATTGACCACGAACGCGCCCTGCAGCTTGAGTTCGAAGTCGGCGTGATGACGGCGGATCGCCAGCGGACGGAGCAGGATCGGCGCGGTGCACTCCAGGTTGCCGATGCGCCAGGTGGCGAGGCCCACGGCCAGATGCACGGCCTCGATGCCGCGCGTGGTGCGCAGTTCGACGTTCTTGGCGGTGATGCGCTCGGCCGCGAGGCGGGCGTTGCGCAGGGCCACCTCGTCGCGGAAGAGGTTGGAGAGGAGCGTCGAGCGCCCGGTGATGAACTGCGGGAGGCTGCCCGGGTGCGCCTTGGTGATCTCGATCGAGGCATCCGCGGCATCCGTGAAGTGGAGCAGCGTCGAGCGGCCGCCCAGCTCCGCCGACTGCACCCGCAGGCGCTCGCGCTCGGGGTCGGCGACGTGGGCCACCGTGACGTCGGGCTCGGCAAGGCCGAGATCGCCCGGGGTCACGACGCTGCCTGACTCGGCGCTGTCTGCGCCGGCCACGACGCTGCCTTCTGCTCGCCACACACGAGCCACCCTAAGCGCCGGTTCCCGATGCCTCTTGCAGTGAGGCCGAGTTTCGCGGTATTGGCGACACGCCCCGTGATCAGCGCTTCCTCCCCACGACGGTCCGGGCACGCGTCGTCCACACCGACCGGCGTCGCCGACCCCGCCCATCTCCCCCGGGCCAGGATGGTCGCATGACCTCCGAGCACCCGCCTCGCTTCCGCGTCCACCCGTCGCCGATCGGCGACATCCTCATCGTCACGACCGACGACGGCATCGTGACGCTCCACCCCTTCGACGGTCCGCTCGGCGCCGAGCTCGAGCGCGTCGCCCGGGCACTGCACGCCGTGGCGGAACACGACGGAGCGGATGCCGCGGCCGACGCCGCAGCGACGCAGCTCGACGAGTACTTCGACGGCGAGCGCCGGAGGTTCGACCTGCCGCTCGACTGGCGGCTGGTGCGCGGGTTCACCCGTGCGGCCCTCGAGGCCGTGTGCGACATCCCCTACGGCGAGACGGCCGGGTACGGCGAAGTCGCGATCGCCGCCGGCAGCCCGCGCGCCGCCCGAGCCGTCGGCACCGCGTGCGCGACCACCCCGTTCTCCATCGTGGTCCCGGTGCACCGGGTCGTGCGAGCCGACGGCTCCCTCGGCGAGTACGGGGGCAGGCCCGAGATGAAGCAGTACCTCATCGACCTCGAACGGGCCGCGGGCGTGTAGGCCGCCGGCGCGCCGCGCGGCCCGGGCGGATCGCTCCGCCCGGGCCGCGCATTCACCCTCGGTTGCCGGGGGTCAGTGGTGCGTCGCCTTCTCGGCGCCGAAGCCGGTGAGCGACCGCACGTCCATCTCGGCCGCCTTGCGACGGTCCTCCGCCCGGCGCGAGGTGACTGAGCCGAGCCAGCCGAGGAAGAACCCGAGCGGGATCGAGACGATGCCCGGGTTGTTCAGCGGCCAGATGGGCGTGCCCACCTTGAACACGCTCAGCTCCCCGCCCCAGAACACCGGCGACAGGAAGATGAGGATGACCGCGGCGCTGAGCCCGCCGTACATGCTCCACACCGCGCCGCGCGTGGTGAACTTGCGCCAGTAGAGCGAGTAGAGGATCGTCGGCAGGTTCGCCGACGCCGCCACGGCGAAGGCGAGCGCCACGAGGAAGGCGATGTTCTGCCCCTGCACGCCGATGCCGCCGATGATCGCCAGGATGCCGATCACGACCACGGTGCGCCGTGCGACCTTGACCTCGCCGTCGGGCGGCACATCGCCCTTCTTGATCACGTTCGCATAGATGTCGTGGGCGAACGACGCGGCGGCCGTGATGGTGAGTCCGGCCACGACCGCGAGGATCGTGGCGAACGCCACCGCCGAGATGAAGCCCATGAGCAGCGGTCCGCCGAGCGCGAGCGCGAGCAGCGGTGCCGCGGAGTTGGCCCCGCCGGGCGCCGCCTTGATCGCATCCGGGCCGACGAGCGCCGCGGCGCCGTAGCCGAGCACGAGCGTCAGCAGGTAGAAGAGGCCGATCAGCCAGATCGCCCAGACCACCGAGCGCCGCGCCTCCTTGGCGGTGGGCACCGTGTAGAAGCGCATCAGCACGTGCGGCAGCCCGGCGGTGCCGAGCACCAGGGCGATCGCGAGTGAGATGAAGTCCCACGGGTTGGCGCCGTACTGGAGCCCAGGGCCGAGGATCGCGTCCTGGGGGTCGGTCGTCGACTGCTCGACCGCGCTGGCGAGCAGGTTGTCGAGGCTGAACCCGTTGATCGCGAGCACCCAGATCGTCATGATGAGCGCGCCGCCGATGAGCAGGAACGCCTTGACGATCTGCACCCAGGTCGTGCCCTTCATCCCGCCGACGAGCACGTAGACGATCATCAGTGCGCCGACGACGGCGACCACGAGCGCCTGGCCGATCCACTCGTCGATGCCCAGCAGCAGCGACACGAGGCCGCCGGCGCCGGCCATCTGGGCGAGCAGGTAGAAGAAGCAGACGGCGAGCGTCGTGATGGCGGCCGCCATCCGCACCGGGCGCTCCTTGAGCCGGAACGACAGCACGTCGGCCATCGTGAACTTGCCGGTGTTGCGCATGAGCTCGGCCACGAGCAGCAGGGCCACGAGCCAGGCGACGAGGAACCCGATCGAGTACAGGAAGCCGTCGTACCCGTTGATGGCGATGGCGCCGCAGATGCCGAGGAACGACGCCGCGGAGAGGTAGTCGCCCGAGATCGCGAAGCCGTTCTGCGGACCGGTGAACGAGCGGCCGGCCGCGTAGTAGTCCGCGGCGGTCTTGTTGTTGCGGCTGGCGCGGATGACGATGAACAGCGTCACGCCGACGAAGGCGGCGAAGATCGAGATGTTCAGGATCGGGTTGTTCTCGACCGTCGTGACGGCCGCCTGGATTGCGGTGAAGACCTCGTTCATGCCGCCTGCTCCTGCTTCTGCTCGAGATTGTCGCGGATCTCCTCGGCGATCGGGTCGAGCTTGCGGTTCGCGTACGCCACGTACGTCATCGTGATCGCGAAGGTGGTGACGAACTGGCCCAGCCCGAGCAGAAGGCCCATGGTGACGTGGCCCCAGACCTGCTGCGCCATGAACTCGGGCGCGAACGACGACAGCAGCACATAGGCGAAGTACCAGACCAGGAAGGCGATCGCCATGGGAAAGACGAAGCCGCGCTGACGCCGTTTGAGCTCGACGAATTGCGGCGACTGCTCCTCCGCGATGTAGTCGATGTCACCGGGTGGCGCGGCATCGATGGTGGGTTCGGACATGTGGCCTCCTTGCCTCATGAACTGGCGCATCTTCGCGCCGGTGGGGGGTGCCCGGACGGCGGGATGGGGCCCCTGGTCCGGTGGTAAGGTCGACGCTACGAAAAGCGGCGAGGATGCCGTCACCCCCGGAAGTAGGTAGTACGTGGCCGCGCAGCACGGCAGCCGTACACAGAGCCGCACGCAGATGCTCGCCGGCGGCGAATCGCCGTCGTCCGCCGAGACCGACACTGCGGCCCTGGCCCGCGCGGTGGCCGACCTCGTGCGGCGCACCCACTTCCCCGTCGCGTTCGGCGGACTGGAGCACGGCGACGCCATTCACGTCACCTCGATCGTCGGCGCCCGCACCCGGAGTCTCGAGGGACTGGTGGTGCAGGCGTCCCGCGGACTCGGCGGTCGCGCGCTGGTCGAGAAGCGGCCTCGTCTGGCCATGGACTACCGCTCGTCGCGCGCGATCACCCATGACTACGACCGCGCCGTGCTCGGCGAGGGCATCTCGACGCTCTTCGCCGTCCCGGTGCTCGTGGGCGGCCGGGCGCGCGGCGTGATCTACTGCGGGTCGTGGGCGGAGGCGCCCGTCGGCGACGTCGTGGCGAAGCCCGCCTTCGCCGTGGCCGAGGAGCTCTCCTCCGAGCTGCGGATCCGCGAAGAGGTGCTGCGCCGACTCGCCCTGACTCCCCGGCCCAGCGACGCCGCGACGATGGCCCCTGCAGCCCGCGAAGAGCTGCGCCAGACCTACGCCGAACTGCGCAGCATCGCTGCCGTGGTCGACGACCCGCTGCTGCGTGAGCGGCTCGCTCGTCTCGAGCAGCGCCTGGCCGCGCTGACGCACTCCGAGGTCGACCCGCCGCTGAATCTCGACGTGCGCCTGTCGCCGCGCGAGGTCGACGTGCTCGCGTGTGCCGCCCTCGGCGCGACGAATGCCGAAATCGCCGTGACGCTGGAATTGCGCGAAGGCACGGTCAAGTCGTATCTCCAGTCGGCGATGTCGAAACTGGATGCCTCGACCCGGCACGCCGCGGTCGCCACCGCCCGGCGCGCGGGCTTGCTTCCCTGAATCGACTTCTTCTCCCGGAATTTCGCGGCGCCTATCTTTCGGTAATCCGCACTTCATCGGACAAACGAAAAGCAATTGTCGCGCGCAATGACATCGGAATTCTCGACAATTCGGCGTAATGTTCCTCCCATGGCTCGCAGAATCGTGCATCAACTCGTCGACGACCTCGACGGAACCCTTCTCGAAGTCGGGGAGGGCGAGACCGTCCTCTTCTCGATCGACGGGGTCGCCTACGAGATCGACCTGACCGACGGCAACGCGGCGTCGCTCCGCGACGCGCTCGCCCCCTACGTGGCGGCCGGGCGCAGCGTCTCGTCGCGGGGCGCGGGTGGCGGTGGCACTCGCAATGGCTCGTCCGCAGCGAGCCGGCGCCGGCGCACCGGACAGCAGGACTACAGCGCCATCCGCGAATGGGCCAAGTCGAACGGCTTCACCGTGTCGGAGCGGGGCCGGGTGCCGGCAGCCGTTCTCGAAGCGTACGAGGCGGCCCACTGACGCAAGCCGCCTCGCGGCGCGTTTCGTCTCGTCGCTTCGCTCGCTCAACGACCGAGCGCTCGTTGAGCGAGCGAAGCGAGACGGAACGCCCCGACCCCGGTCGTTGAGCGAGCGAAGCGAGACGAAACGCCCTACGCGGTCGTCTTGACCGCCGCCAGGATCTTGGTCAGCGTGTGCTTGGCGTCGCCGAGCACGATCGACACCTTCGGGTCGAAGAAGAGCTCGTTGTCGATCCCGGCGAACCCGGGGTTGAGCGAGCGCTTGAGGAAGACCACCTGCTGCGCGTCGGCGACGGTGAGGATCGGCATCCCGTAGATGGGTGAACCCGGCGAGGTCTTCGCGGCGGGGTTGACGACATCGTTCGCGCCCACGACGAGCACCAGGTCGGTCGTGCGGAACCGCGGGTTGACCTCATCCATCTCGACGAGCGCGTCGTACGGCACGTTCGCCTCGGCGAGCAGCACGTTCATGTGGCCCGGCATCCGGCCGGCGACCGGGTGGATGCCGAACACCACGTCCACTCCGCGTGCGCGCAGCACCTCGGCGAGCTCGGCCGCGGCGTGGTGGGCGCCGGCGACGGCGAGTCCGTAGCCGGGCACGATCACGACGCGCTGCGCGTAGTCGAGCAGGATCGCGACGTCGTCGGGTCCCATCGTGCGCACGGGCCGGTCGGCGGCCGCTCCCCCGGCCGCGGCAGAGACGTGCGCCCGGAAGGCGCCGAACACGATCCCGGTGACCGTGCGGCCCATGGCCTTCGCCATCGCCATCGTGAGGATCGTGCCGCTCGCGCCGACGAGCGTGCCCGCGATGAGCAGCAGCACATTGCCGAGGACGATTCCGGATGCCGCGACCGCGAGCCCGGTGAAGGCGTTGAGCAGCGAGATCACGATGGGCACGTCGGCGCCGCCGATCGGCAGCACCAGCAGCACTCCGAGCACGAGGCCTATAGCGACGAGCGCGAACGACCAGACGGCGTCGCCGGTGAGGACGAGCGCGGTGCCCGCGGCGAGCGCCGCGACGACGAGCAGCACCATCAGCGCGCGGAGGCCGGGGAAGGTCACGGCGCGCGAGGTCAGGATGCCCTGCAGCTTGCCGAAGGTCACGAACGATCCGGTGAGCGAGACGCCGCCGATGAGCACCGTGAAGGCGACGACGCCCAGCGTCCCCGGGTTGTCGCTGTGGCCGACCTCGACGAGGGCGACGAGCGCAGCAGCGCCGCCTCCGACGCCGTTGAACGCGGCGACGAGCTGGGGCATCTGGGTCATCTGCACCCGGCGCGCCGCGGGGACGGCGATGATCGCGCCGACAACCACGGCGGCGATGATCCACCAGATGTTGCGCAGCTCGACGCTCAGGCAGAACGCCAGCACCGCGATGGCTGCCCCGGCCGCGCCGAGCAGGTTCGCGCGGCGGGCCGTCCGCGGGTTGCCGAGGCCCTTGAGCGCGAGGATGAAGAGCACCGCCGCCAGGATGTAGCAGGCCGTGACGACCTCGGGGGGCAGGAGCTTCACGACGCCACCTCCGCCCGGCGGGGCTTGGCCGAGAACATCACGAGCATGCGGTCGGTGACCACGAAGCCTCCGACGACGTTGATCGTGGCGAGCAGCACCGCGACGATCGAGAGGCTCAGCGACAGCGCGTCCTCGGCTTGCCCGGCGACCATGATGGCGCCGAGCAGGATGATGCCGTGGATGGCGTTCGCCTCGCTCATGAGCGGAGTGTGCAGGGTGCTCGACACCTTGGAGACGACCTCGAAGCCGAGGAAGACGGCGAGGATTGTGATCGTGAAGAGGGCGAAGCCATCCATCAGGCGCTCTCCTCCACCATGGTGGACGGCGCGAGCGCGGCGGCGACGCGCTCGCTCACGATCCGTCCGTCGTGGGTGATGGCGCTCCCGGCCACGAGCTCGTCGTCGAAGTCGAGCACGGTCTCCCCTTCCTTCAGCAGCAGCGCGGTGAAGTTCGCGCAATTCATGGCGTAGAGCTTCGAGGCATCCGGAGCGAGGTCCGACTGGATGTCGCGGGCGCCGATGAGCGTCACCGCGCCTCCCTCGACGGCGACCCGGCGCCGCTCCCCCGCGACGGACCCCTCGATGTTCCCGCCGGTCTCGGCGGCGAGGTCTACGAGCACGGACCCGGGCTTCATGCCCGCGATCATCGCCGCCGTCACCAGGCGCGGTGCGGCCCGCCCGGGCACGGCGGCCGTGGTGATGACGATGTCGGATGCCGCGATGTGCGGTGCGAGCAGCTCCTGCTGGCGGCGGGCCCGGTCTTCGGCGAGCTCCTTGGCGTAGCCGCCGGCGGCATCGGCGGTGCCGAGGTCGAGGTCGATGAAGGTTCCGCCGACCGAGCGGACCTCGTCGGCCGAGGCCGCTCGCACGTCGTTGGCCGACACGATGCCGCCGAGCCGCTTGGCGGTCGCGATCGCCTGGAGTCCGGCTACGCCCGCCCCGAGCACCAGCACGCGGGCAGGGGCGAGCGTTCCAGCCGCCGTCATGGTCATGCCGAACATCCGGCCGAACGCGTCAGCGGCGAGGGTCACGAGCCGGTAGCCGGCGAGCAGCGCCTGCGACGACAGCACGTCCATCGACTGGGCGCGTGAGATGCGGGGCAGCAGGTCGAGCGCGAACGTCGTCACTCCCCTGTCGCGCGCCGCCTCGACCCCTGCCGCGTTCTGGAAGGGGTCGAGCATGCCGACGGTGATCGCCCCGGACGGGAGCGCCTCGACGTCATCGACGGTCAGCGGGCGCACGTGCAGCAGGACGCCGCTCGCGACAGCGGTGCCCGGCGGCACGATCGCGGCGCCGGCGGCGCGGTAGGCGGCATCCGATATCAGTGAAGCCTCACCCGCGCCCGCCTCGATCTCGACTGCTGCGCCGGCGGTGACGAGCTTCTTGACGCTCTCGGGCGACGCGGCGACGCGCTTCTCCCCTGACGCGCGTTCGGCGCGCACGCGGACGGTGACCGGCACGGATCCCTCACTCCTCCGCGACGACGGCGTCGCGGCACTGTGGGAATCGTAACGAGCGGATGCCGCCTCCCGGCGAGGTGGAGACGCAATCGTTGTGCGGCGGTGGGGTCATGGTCCCCCTGATGTCGACGCATCCCGAGTTGTCAAGCCCAAGAGTGATTAGACCGAAACGTGCGTAGGGTGCCGCGAAAGCGTGGGGGCGACAAGGTGCGCAGCGATCGATCTCCGCGAGGCGGAGAAGTCGACCACGAAACCGGCAGGCCATGAAAGCACTCACCAATCGAGTCGGAACCTTCCTCACCGGCGATGAGATCGCCGACGCCGTCATGGAGTACAGCGGCGCGCTGGCGCAGGAGCACCGCACCGAGGTCGTCGAGTTGCCGTTCATCACCGGCAGCGGAGATGTCGGCCACGTGAAGATGCTCATCGGCTGGCAATCGGACGTCACCGCGATCCGCGAGGGTCATCACCATCGCGAGATGGTGGACGACGAGCTGGCCGATGCACTGCGGCGGTCGGCGGCGACGGTCCGGGGCCCGTCCGGCGACACGCCGTTCAGCGCTCGCGACCTCGAAAGCTTGGTCGACGAGTGCGAGTTCTGACAGGTCTTGACGTCGTTCTGCGGGGTCAGGGCGTGCTGTCGGGGCAGAGCTCGAACACGTAGTCGGGGTCGCCGGGGGCGGTGAGACCGCGGTCGCGCAGGACAGCGGATGCCGGCATCCCCTCATCGCTGCAGGCTTCGGTGAAGTCCACGCCGGTGTCATCCGAGTACTCGATGGCGATCACGTGCTGGCCGTAGACGTCGGTGTACAGGTCGCACTCGTCGAACGCGGCGCACTCCTCGGCGATGGCGAAGTCGAAGTCGGCTTCGTCGCGCAGGGTGGCGGCGTTCTCCGCGGAGTTCTTCTGGGCGGCGGCGAGCCCTGCCTCGTGGGCGATCTCGACGAGCTCCTCGGCGAGTTCGAGGTTGTTCTCGAGTGTCAGCGCGCCGTCGCTGCGGGTGAACGAGTCGAGGTTGTCGAACTCGACCGCGTTGAAGCCGGCGCCGGCGCACTCCTGGATCCACGGCGACACGATGTCTTCGATGGCTTCGCGGTTGTCGTCGGTAGACGTGTCGAGCAGCGCCTCGTCGGGCCAGTCGGGGTCGACCACCGGGTCGCCCTCTTCGCTCAGCAGCACGAGTTCGTCGGGCCAGTCGCCTAACTCGTCGGGCTGCGTCTGGAAAGCGTTGATGTAGCAGATCGAGTACATCTCTTCCGGCGGAGGCGAGGTGCGATCGCGCACGAGGATCTCGACGCCCTCCGGCGGCGGATAGCCCTCACCCAGCTGATAGTCCGGCGCGGCGCCTTCCGGCGGCAGCGTGACGGCCGACTCTCCGCTCGCGCACGCGGTCAGCGCCGCCGCCACGAAAGCGACGACCATGACGGATGCCGCACCCCTCCTGATGCTCATGGGTGCGAGGCTAGCGCTCCAGGGCTGTGTCGGCACGAGGGTAGACTTTCGAGGCCAGCCTCTGTAGCTCAATGGAAGAGCAGTTCCGTCCTAAGGAAACGGTTGGGGGTTCGAGTCTCTCTAGGGGTGAAACTCATCCCGCTATCGGTTCCGGGCTCTGCAATGGGCTCCGTCCAACCTCATGGAGCGCGAGAAGCGACCTTTCGGGTGATCAGTGGTTCGATCGTTCGACTGAGCATTCTGCTCGGCCGCTACCCTTCGTACATGAACAAGACTCGCCTCGCCTCCGTCGCCGTTCTTCTCCTCCTTCTCACCGGCTGCGCCAGCCCTGCCGCTGATGAGGCGGGAACCGGGAACTCTGGGTCCACGACCGAGCAAGAGGCGGAGGAAACTCAGGCGCCGCCTGCTGAGCCGCTGGACCTCGCTGGTGAGTGGAAGCAGACGAACTCGAAGTCCACGGACGCCTACCAGGCTGCGATCATCACCGGAGACGAGATCGTCGTCAACTGGGTGAACGACACCGAGGACACGACCGCGCTGTACTGGGCCGGCACCTACGTCGCGCCGACCGAGGACGTCGACACGTACACGTGGAACTCCGCGAACGACACCGCAAGGACGGAGAGCGCGATACTCGCGTCGAGCGACCCGACGAAGACCTTCACATACGAGGGCGGCGTCCTCAAGTATGAACTCACCGCCATGGGCGTCACGATGACCGTCGAGATGGCACAGCAGTAGCCTCGACGCCCTTCTCCATCGGCACGCTCACAGACACACCCGGCCCGGCTCTTCCATGGCTCCCGGGTGCTCGCTTTGCGCTCGTGCAGCTGGGATGGCGCTTGCTCAGGAATTGGCAAGGCGTCACCGAGTGGTGCGGTCTGCGGCAATCGTGCCCTAGGTTCAACACTGGGGCGCACGGTGTGCGCGGGGTACGTTCGGTGGCTTCCAGCCACTCGATGCGCCTGCGTCGTGGACCCCGACCAGAACGCGATGTCCTTGCTGCTCTATCTGTTCACAAGGGATCGCGCTCTGCTGCCCTATCCGGCCACCAGAGCCGGCAACCATAACTGAAAGAGAACCATGACTGACTCGCAGCAGCCATCGCCCGCTCCGCAGGACCAGCCCCCGGCATACCAGCCGCAGCAGCCCGCCTACCAGCCGCAGTACGGCGCGCCGGTCGAGGCCCCCGTCAAGGTGAAGCCGGGCCGCAACGTCCTCGGGATCATCGCGCTCGTCGCAGCTGCCGTCGGCTTCATCTTCGCCTGCATCCCCGGCGCGCTCATCCTCGGCTGGATCCTTCTCCCCATCGGCTTCATCCTCGGCATCATCTCGCTGTTCCTCAAAGACAAGGCGAAGTGGCAGGGCCTGACCGCGATCATCGTCTCGGTCATCGGCACCATCATCGGCTTCATCGTGTTCTTCGCCGTGGTCGCGAACTCGTTCGACAACGCGTTCAACTCAGATGTCGAGGTCAGCGATGGTGACACCTCTGTCGTCGAGGAGAGCGAAGAGCCTGCGGCCGAGGAAGAGCCCGCTGCAGAGGTCGGCACGCGAGAGAATCCCGCCGCCATCGGCTCGACTATCGAAGGCGACGAGTGGACCGTCGTCATCAACTCGGTCACCCCCGGGGCGACGGACCAGATCCTCGCCGAGAACTCGTTCAACGAGGCGCCAGACGCGGGCACCGAGTACCTCCTCATCAACTACACCGTCACCTACACGGGTGATGACGCCGACGGGCAGATGCCCGCGTTTGTGAGCATCGACTACGTCACTGCCGACGGCGTGACCGTCAACAGCCTCGACAAGCTCATCGTGGCCCCGGACGCGATGGACACCACGAGCGTCCTCTACGCGGACGCCACCGCGACCGGCAACACCGCCATCCAGGTTCCCAGCCCCGTCGACGGCGTCATCGTCGTGAGCCCGGGCATGCTTTCCGACAACGTGTTCGTCGCCACAAAGTAGCGCTCAAACCGCGAAGGGCCGGGGAACATCAACTCCCCGGCCCTTCCTGCCGGCACCAGTAGGCGATGCCCCGGGAACGCGCGGCGGAACCGCCCCGACCGAGCGGTGGTCCCACCCGCCCAAACGTTCAGGCAGCGCTCAGCGGCGCATCGTAATCTGCTCATAGGGCACTCATAGAAGCTGATTAGAAACCCCATGGCGCCTTCTAAGCCGTGGATGGTTGGCGGCGTCCGAGTGTTCTCGTGTGAGTAGGAACCCGGCTGCCGTATGGGTCAAAGGTTCAGGAAGCAACTCCCTGTCGAGCGGAAGGCCGCGCATTTGTCTTGGTTGTCAGATTCTCTTGCAGTGCTCGGCGGCGCCGACCTGCGAGTACTCGAGCGCGCACGTTCGGAGAAGAACGGGCTGGTCAGCCTTGGCCTCGTCGTCCTCTCGACCGCGACGGTGGCCGCCATCTCGATGTTCTTTGCGGTCGCCAACGCCATGGGTCAACCGTGGCCTGTCGCGATTGTGATCGGTCTTGTCTGGGGAGCAATCATCGTCGCCCTGGACCGACTCCTCATTAAATCAATGCAGGGCATCTATGGCGTCCAGGCATTGTGGTTCGGACTTCCGCGTCTTCTGATGGCGCTCGTCATCGGCGTCGTCGTGTCCATACCGATCACTCTTCAGATCTTCGACCGCGAGATCGAGATGCAGGTCCACGTCGACAACGTCGCCGCGGCCGCCGCCGCCTCAGACGAAGTCGAGAGTGGGCCCGTCGCACAGCAGCTCAAGTCCGTCGAGGAGGAAATCGCCGCAAACGAGGCAATTCTGCGCGGAGACGTACAGGGGCTGACGTCCCCCGAGCTGCAGACGGCTCAGCTCGAGTTCGACGAAGCCACAACGGCGAGCGAAGCGGCCGATGCCGCCAAGACCGAAACCTACAAGGTCATGGTCTGCGAGAAGGAAGGCGCCGGCAGCAATGCCGAGTGCGACGGCCTGGCGAGTCAGACCGCCGGCGAGGGGCCCCTGTACGAGGCTCGGGTCCGCGAGTACCAAGACGCGTTGGGGAAGGCGGATGCCGCAGCCGACCGTCTCGCCACGGCTCGCGTCGCGCTCGAGACTGCGCGGACGAACGCCGTATCCTCCAACGCCGAGATCGTCGAAGAAGCGCAACTGGAAGCGCAGAACCTGCTCTGCGGACCCTCTGCCGCCGCCAGTACAGAGACGACGTCCGAAGCCGCCGGAATCGATCCGGAATGTGTCGGGGGCCTGCGGGCCGAAGCCGTGAACCTTCGTCAGCAGATGGCGCGGGCTCAGGACCCCACGACGTTCGAGGAGAACACCGGCATGCTCGCCCGCCTTCAGGCGCTGCACGAGCTGTCAGCGCAGAATCCGCTCAGCGGCACGGCGCATATCGCCATCGCTCTGCTGTTCATCATCATCGAGCTCATGCCCGTGACTGTGAAGACGCTCCTCGCCTTCCGCGGTGAGAGCCAGTACGACCGCATTGCGCTCCGGCTCCAGGAAGACGAACTCAACGAACTCGAGACGGAGGTCGACACCGGGCAGGTGCAGCGCGAGCGCGAGATGCGTAAGCGGGAGGAGGTTCGCGAGGACATGCTTCAACGCGAGATCGCGCTCGGGAAGACTGCGAACGCCCACGTGGCCGAACAGATGCAGTCCATCCTCGCCGCGTCGCTCGACAGGTGGAGCGCCGACGTGCAGGAGACCTTGGAACGGAACCGCGCGACCTCAGGCACCGAGCCGCAGTTCGCCAATGCTTCCCGCCGCCCCTACGACCTCCCGCCCGAGGAGAGTCTGTGACCGCGGGCGATCCGGAAGCCGGCTCGCTCACCGCCGCGCCCGACCCAGCCCAGACGCAGACTGTGTTCCTTGTCGTGACGACGGCAGAGCTCAAGGACTCCGTGGCGGGCATCGTGGAGTCCGCGCGCTACCGCCTGACCACACGTCCGAGCCTCGAGGGGATCACAGTCGTCGGCCCCGTGCGACCCTCTCGTACCGTAGGTCAGTGGCTTCGCGGCAGCGAGGACGCCGGAGAGTCCGTCTGGAGGGCTCTGCGCGACAGCATTCCCAAAGTCACGTCACGGCAAGGTGCGAACCTGCTCCTAGGGGTCGTCGTTGTCGACCGCCAGCCCGACGCCGTCGCGGATCGCATCGCGGCGCTTCGCGCCTCTCCGCGCTTGCAGGCGCTTCCGCTGCAGATCCATGGGCTCTCCATCGATGGGCAGGCCGCAGACGGGAGCGGGCGCGCCGCCGCGAGCAGAGGTGTGGAGGAGGACGAGCATGCCGTCGGCGCGGCCGTGCGCGACCGAATCGATATCGCCCTCCTGCGCATCATGGAAGGCGCGCTGTCACGCGCGGAGGCCGACCCCGATCTCCTCATCCCCGAACCACTGCTCGCACGGCTCTTCGCCGGACGCACCATGCAGCGCGATCTGGCGGCAGGAGTGCGAGGAGTCACGCTAAGCGACACCGACGAGTCCTCGGCCCACGCGCGGCTGATTGCGTCAGGAACCCGTCAGGACGCTGAGGAACCGCAGTTGAGCACGCCCGCGCCGCCCGACGTGACTGGGATCAGTCACCGGCCCTTGCGCAGGCTTTACATCGTGGCCGCGGCCGGCGTCGAGTCGCGACCCCGCAAGGTCAGGCGACGTCTAGGCGAGCTCATCGAGAACCTCGATCTCTCGCTCACCCCCTCGGACAGCGAGACGACGGGATACACCTGGCTCGTCGCTGCGGGGAATCCGCAGTTCTCCCAGCCGACCGTGCGGCCGAGCGGGACGCTGACGGCGGCGGATCTCCCGCGCGGCTCGGCAACGCATGTCGATATGCGTGCCACGATGCGCGGCGTTGCGGCACTCGTCAGCGGTCACGACGCATCGTTTCGACGTCGCGGCCACGCCCTGACGCCCGCTCTCGTCGTCTTCGTGCTCCCGAGCGCCACCCTCGCAGGGCCGACAACACTCGCCGCCTATCGCTCGATCAAAGAGCTCGCGACGGTCGGGTGGATCATCACGGGTTCAGGGTCGCGCTCCCCCAGCCGGGATGTCGACGGCGCGACACTCGTTCACGACACGGATGACGCGGCGAACGAGCTCGCTGCAGCGCTGCGCATCGCCGAACTCGAGGCGAGTGACGTCGACAGCGTCCTGCGCGACCTCGAGAACGAGATGCAGCACAGGTGATCCGCCATGGTCGCTAAGGAAGAACTCGGCACGCTCACTCCGGTCGACGATCCGAGTGCCGTCGCATCGGAATATCGGACCGGCTACCGCCTGCCGGGGTACTCGGGCCCGCTCGCATTCGTCGAGCTGGACTCTCATCTGGACGAGGAAGCACTCCTGCGCTCGAAGCGTGCCCTGGCACAGGCCATGCGGCTCAGGCAGGACCTGGACACACCGGGCCGCACGAGCCTCGACAGCGTCGCATCGTGGCCGCTCGAGCAGGTGACCGACGCCGGTCGGACGGTCGGATCGCTCGTGCCGCCGACCCCCGAAGAGTTCTTTGTGGACTTCGAGACTCCGAGGCTTCCGCCCGTGCGACGCCCGCAACTGCTGGAGTGGCTGTCGGTCGCGCCCATGCAGGCCGCGGTGGCGGGCTACCGTGTCGACACACGTGACGCCCTTCTGCGCTTGGCGGTGCTGGCGAACTTCGTATTCGCGGTAGCGACGCTCCACCGCCACGGAATGGTCTACGGCGATCTGAGCCTTGCGAGCGCGGCCTTCTCGGCCAGCGATGCGCGGGTACACCTGCTGGACTGCCACGCCGCGGCGGCCCTGACCGACCCGGGCCGGCACCAGGACAACACACCTCACTTTCTCGCGCCCGAGTGTCGGGCCGTTGGCGTAGACGAGCACGCGCGGGGCAACCCGCATCTTCAGGATCAGCAGACAGATGTCTACAAGCTCGGCTTGTGCATCGTGCGCGGGCTCAGTCAGGGCCGCGGCTCGACCCAGCTGAGGACTGCCGAACACTTGGCCGACGTCCTCGACACCGAGATGATGGCCGCCGTCAACGGGGCGCTCAGCCCCGACCCAGGCGCACGGCCGTCCGCGCGCGTGCTGTACTCGCAACTAGCCCGCTACATCGAGCGACTGACCGAGCCGCCCGAGATCGCGCAATTCGGCGCCCTGTCGACAGCTGTGCCACGGGGCAGCGATCTGATGTTCACGTGGGAAGTCCGCAATGCGACGGCGGCCTATCTGCGCGGACCCAACGGGTTCTCGATGCCAGTCGATCCGAACTGGGGCTATTTGGCCCTTCCGGTCACGCACTCGGGAGATTTCGCACTCGAGGCGAGTCGACGTGGCGCAACGACCGTCCGGCGCTCGGCCTTCATCACGGTCTTCGATCTTCCCGAGTTCGATGTCGCCGACGTTGCCGGGCGGATCGTCGAGATCCCCACTCTTGAACCGATCAGCCTGGGGACGATCCTCAACGACGTACCGCACCGCCCCACGGTCGAGATCGGCGCCGACTTCATCCCGTCGGTGACCATCCCGCCCATCGCGACGCTCACCACCGCCATCGCAACGATGAACCACCGTATGGGCGAGTCGTTCTCCGTGGCCGAGGCGGTCGAGACGCTCACGGGAGCCGATGTCGGCGGTCTGACGCTGCCGACGATCGACGCGCTCCGATTCGACGTGACCGACGTCGGCATGGCCGCGGCATCCGAATCACAGCGCGCACACGGCGAGGAGACACCAGCATGACGACGAACCCCGGGTGGTTTCCCGAACCTTCGAACCGCGGCCAGTCTCGGTATTGGGATGGCCAGCAGTGGACCGATCATGTCCTGCCCACCGCCACGATCGGTGCGCCCTCAGCGTGGGCTGTCCCCACCGACGGGCCGAGCCTGCCCCTCTGGAGCTGGCTCCTGATGGGGGCCGCGGGACTGCTCCTCCTGGTGTTGCTGCCGCCCGTCTTCGGCGTCCTCGCGCTCGTCGTCCTCGTTACGGCGATTCTCGCGCTGACGAGGAATACAGCGACGTGGATGCGCCTCCCGAGCCGCCGGTTGGCGATTGCGGCCACCGCGATCGCCGCTGCCTGCTTCCTGGTGGCCGGCGGGATGACCGCCGCGGCGTTCGCCGGCATGACGGGCGACGCCGTGGTGAAGGCAGCCAGCAGCGGTGGCAGCGGCGCGCCAGCCGCCCTGCCTGCATTCACCGGTGAGATCGGAACTGCCGCCGACACCTCCGTCACGGACGAACAGACTGCGCTCGCCGTGCTTGCGACGCTCCCGATCAAGGGGCGCGCATCGAAGACCGACTACGACCGCGACGCGTTCGGCCAACGGTGGCTCGACGTGGATCGGAACGGATGCGACACCCGAAACGACATCCTCGCCCGCGATCTCACCGAGATCGGGCGCTCTGGCCCCTGCACCGTCATGGAGGGAATGCTCGCGGATCCTTTCACGGGTGAGAGCATCGAGTTCGAGCGCGGCGAACACACCTCGGCCGAGGTGCAGATCGATCATGTCGTGGCCCTGTCGGACGCGTGGCAGAAGGGCGCGGCGCAACTCACAGCGGACGAGCTCGCGACGTTCGCCAATGACCCGCTCAACCTTCTTGCTGTATCGGGGCCCGCCAATACGCAGAAGGGCGACGGAGACGCGGCGACGTGGCTTCCGCGGAACAAGGCCTTCCGCTGCTCCTATGTCGCGCGACAGGTGTCGGTCAAGGCAACCTACGGCCTGTGGGTGACCCAGGCGGAACACGATGCGATAGCCGCCATCCTCGCCGCGTGCCCCGACGAGCCGGCGCTGACTTCGGACTACGCGGCAAAGGCCACGGCACGCGAAGAGGTTGTGACCGAGCCGGTGGTGTTCGGTAAGACCTCTGTCGACGACCCGACGCTATTGGCCGGCCAGACCCGCGTCACGACCCCCGGACAGGACGGCGAGAGGACGCTCACCTACCGCGTAAAGGTCGTCGACGGCAAGGAGACGGGGCGCGAGCTCATCTCGGATGAGGTCACCACACCGCCTGTCGCAGAGGTGACCGCCGTGGGAACGGCCGCCGCGGCAGCGCCACCGGCGCCAGCGCCCGCGCCCGCGCCCGCAGAGCCGGGCTCGGGGTGCGACCCGAACTATGCCGAGGCGTGTGTGCCTGCCTCGAGCGACGTCGACTGCGCGGGCGGCAGTGGAAACGGCCCCGCCTACTTCGACGGCGTTGCACGAGTAGTCGGCAGTGACATCTACGGCCTCGACAGGGACGGCGACGGCTACGCCTGTGAGCCGTGGGGATACTAGCGACACCGTATCCGCGCACTCCCGGACCGTTTCCTCCGCACTTCCGGAGACGACGGTAGAGCACGCGCAGCACGGTTCGCCGCCTGTTCCACAAGTACGAGCCTGCGATCGCCATAGCTCTGCTATAAGACTTGCATAGAACTCCCATAAAGCATTGATAGAAATAGGTGTCTCATTTGGGTCACTCGCACTTCAATGCCCGCCGACCACGAGCTGCTTCAATTCGCCTAGAGAGAGTCCCATGAACCCGAAACCCGAGGAATCGCCCCTCGTTGATCCGATGACCCCGCCCCCGCTGCCCGTTTCGCCGCGCAGCCGCAAGAAGCTGAAGGCTTACTTCACTCCGACGGTGGGCATGATCGGATGTGGTGCCGCCGTCGCGTCCGTTATCGCTCTTGGCACGCTCGCCGGCGTGAACGGGTCGATGGCGAACATGAACCTCGCGGCCTACAACGCGAGCCAGCAGGAGGTAGACGAGCTGACCGCCGAACTCACGTCGACCGCGCGTGAACTCGCCGGGTCCGAGGAGGACGTGGCCAAGTTCAAGCCGGCCTTCGACATGTTGGCAGATGTCGAGAAGCGCGAAGCTGAGCTGACGGCTGCCGAGGAGGCCATCGATGCGCGTGAGGCTGCGGTCACTGTCGTCGAGGAGACGATCGAGCGAAACAGCTTCGCGGATGGCGGGTACATCGTAGGCGTCAGTATCGAACCTGGCCGCTACCGCACCACGACCGCCACGTCCTCGTGCTACTGGGGTGTCTACGCCTCCGGAACGAACAAGGACGACATCGTCGCGAACGACTTCGGCACCGCGGGTACCGCGGAGGTCACGTTGAGCATCGGGCAAGACTTTGAGTCCGACTCCTGCGGCGAGTGGACGAAGGTCGGCTGACCTATGCGGCTTCATACCTCGTCACCGCGCGCAGCGGGTTTCACCTCGAGCGCAATCTCATGAGCAATGGCACGCCTGCTGGCTGGTACGACGATGGAACTGGCCGCCATCGTTGGTGGGACGGCTTTCGATGGACGGACCAGTTCACTCCCGCGCTGGTGCTCGCTCAGCCACCCGCGCCAGCGACCGCCAGGGACCAGCTCGAGTTGGTCAGCCCCCTGCCTAACAAGTTGGGCTGGGCTTCACTCGGCGTTGCCGTATTTGGGGTGCTGCTTGCCGTTCTTCCGGGACTGTCGCTCGTGGCGTGGATTCCCGCGCTCGTTGCTGTTGGACTGGGCATCGCCGGCTTGGTCTCGAAGAATCGCCGACTCGCGGCCGCGGTTACGGGGATCTCGATCGCAGTGTTTGCGATGCTCATCGGAATCGTCCTCACCGTCATGAGCATCTCGCTGGGGGCATTGGATTCGCGCAACAGTGGAAGCGGGAACGCTGTCCCGTCAGACGTCGATGTCGCTGAACTCAGCGCTGCACCGACAGCCGAGCCGGGAGCCGATCGGCGCGCGACGGTCGTCTGGGAAGGTCAGGGCGAAGGAGCATCCGCGAAGGCCATCTTAGAGGGTGACTACGTCGTAACGTGGGAAGCGGTCGGATCCTGCTACTACTCCGCAACGCTTGATGATGAAGCTTTCGAAAACGTCTTCACGGCCTCCGATGCAGCCACGGGAACGAATAACCTCTACGGCCTGGAGGCTGGCGAGCACTTCGTATCGGTGATCACGGGACCCGCACCAGACTGCGGCTGGAGGGTGACCTTCACGCCTCAGTAGGCGGGCTCGGAACGTGGCGATCACGATTGGTCCGAGGACGCCAGAAGCTGAACGAGCATGCGGAGTCGGCCTCGAATGCAGCTGCGGCGTGGCGCAGCCGAGTTCTAGCGGTGCCAGATTGACTGCCGCCATGACTCGTTACAGGGTCTCACCACATCTCGGACGGTCGCTGTATCAGGTCGAGGGAGACGCTCGCTGTTGAGCGTTGCGACGACGCCAATAAGCGCATGTGCTCGCGAGGGCGCTCCCGCAGGGGACCCATCACCCATGACCTCGCGTGATGTGAGTCGAGGAGGGGAGAGGTCTAACCGTTCCACACGCCCTCTCCGTCCGTACGACGCAGCCCAGCCTCGGAGTGATCCCAGAGGTCCTCCGTGCTCCTACCCATCCGAATCCGGAGCCACCCAGGCACCTTGAACATATTCGCACCCATCTCGCCCCTGATCTGCACGAACCGGCGTGTCGCCCCCTCCCCTGGTCCATACTGCATTCGAGAACCATCCGGCGATTGGGGCTTCTGGCTGTCGTCGGCTCGCGGGGGAGTCGTCCAGCACAAGCGGAGGATTCGCGATGGATCACGAAAACATTCATGGGGAAATCAGCGGTGGCGGGGGCGTCAGCCGCAGGACCCTTCTCCTCGGCACGGCCGCAACGGCGGTGGGAGTCGCCGCCGGGCTCGCTGAGGTAAGCGCAGCCCATGCTGCGCCCAGCTACACCAAGGTGCCGAAGTTGCCGGGCGAGCTGAGTCGCAGGGAGACCCAGTACTCGCTGTCGGGCACGCCGTACGAGAACATCGACGTGTCGATTCAGGGCGACCGCACGCGGCTGTTCGTGCCGCATGCGTCGCCACCATCCCTGTCGACGTCGGTCTCGGTCGTCTGGTACTACCACTCGAACGGCGGGTCGTACACCGACCTGAACTACCCGTACAAGTACGCCTCCGATCCGCTCATCGATCACGGGCTGATCTCGATATGCCCTAACCACGGTGGACCCTTCGAGTTCGCAGGGCCGAAGGCTGCCACCGCCGCCCGAAACGCCATCGCGTACGTGAACTCACTGTGGCGCGTCGGGCGCAGCTTCGGCCGCGCCAACTCCGCCGGCGGAGCGCTCATGGGCTGGGCGTTCGGCAACAAACTCGTGCCCAATCGCTACGGCATGTACATGGCGAGCGCCGTGTACGACGTGATGGACATCTACCGCCGCGATCCGATTCGCGTCGGACTGCCGTACGGGTACAGCACTACCCGCATCCAGGCGACGAACCCGGCCAAGCTGCCGCAGTCCGCCTGGACCGGCATGCGAATCAGAGCCTCGTACGCCACCGAAGACCAGGTCGTGCCGCCCCAGGCGCACTGCATGGCGCTCGCGACCAAGGCGGCACCCGTGGCCGTCGAGGCATCCCTCCTGCAGGTCACCGGAGGCGAGGGACCCGGCGGGCACTACATCGCCGCGAATGCGAACCGGGAGATGGTCGCGACCTTCCAACGGTGGACGGGATGGTAGCCCCGGGTCGATAGAGTGCGCGGTATGACGGATGTCACCCTCTACATCGGAACCATGCCGTACCCCGCAAAGTTCCGCTTCGCCGACGCGAGCGTCTGGCACAACGTACGGTCGCAGATCCTCGCGGCGATGGATGCCGGCAAGGGAACGATCGAGATCGACCGCAAGGGAGACAAGGTCGTCTACGTCTACAGCCCGTTCCTCCAGGTGAACTGGGTGGAAGCGGGCGCCTGACACCCCGTCCTAGAGATCGGCGATGCGCGCCAGCGCAGCCTTGACCAGCGCGACCAGCTCGCTGTCGTCGGCGGATGCCTCTTCCTCTGGTTCTTCGGGCTCGGGTGCCGTCATGGCATCGGGCTCGATGTCGGTCCCGCGCACTCGCGCCATCTCGGGGTCGACCGGATACCACTCTCGGACCGCCGCCTGCTGGGCGGCGACCGTGAGCAGCAGACGCATCTCGGCGACCGCAGCTGGATCAGGCCCTGCGGGTGTCGCGCCCCCAGACACGGGAGCAGCCGGGGTCGTCACCGGAGGAACCGCCGGCGGATCCACGAAGAGTCCGGCGATCCACGCCCCGAGGGCAGCCAAGCCCGACGGGGGCGGAACGACAGGCGGCCCCTCAACCACGACGGCCGGCACGGGTGCCTGGCCGACCGGGGGTGGACCGGGCAGCGGCATGTACGCCTCGCTCCGATAGCAGGCCAGGGAGTACGCGATGCCGGCGTCGCGCATGACGTCGCTCGACACGGCGAGCGCGGCATCCTCCCGACGGAATCTCGTCGCGAGGTCGTCCGCCGGCCTCGACGCGTTCCCCGTCACCGAACCACTGCTCGTGCCCGCCTCGTCGTCGGCCATCGGGCCAGCGGTCGTGCCGGACGCTTCCTCGGCCGTACCACCGCCACTCGCGACCGACCCGTCCTCCGCCGGAAACGCCCCAGCCGGAGCAAGCGGAGCCGCCACTCCCCGCCAGGCCTCCCGCTCCCCCGCGTACTCCCGCCGCTCCAGGATCGGCGGGATCGCGCCGGCCGCCTCCTCCTCGGTCCACGGCGTCGCCCGCAGCTCGTCGATCAGCAGCAACTGGCGCCGCCGGATCGAGGCCGGCGTGCCGTCTTGCCGTTCGCCGATCGCCAGGTACAGGCGCAGCCACCGCCCCGGGTCGTCCGCGAGTGGGGGTGGAGACAGATGGGCCGGCACCGACTGCCCGGCGTGCACCAGCGCCCGAAGATTCGCCGAGGCCGCCGAATAGGTCTGCAGGAGTCGCGTCAACAGCGTGTTCCTGCGCAGGGCGGAGCGCCGAGCACGCTGAGCCCGGTCGCCGATGCGCGCGTACAGGCCATCCTGGGAGGTGACGGTGCGCAGCCACACCTCAACGGGCGTCGCACGCCGCGCGCGGCGCACCTCCTCGTCGATGGCCGTGATCAAGGACTCCCGGTACACGATGTGCGGCGTCGCGTCACCGATGGGAGTCAACTCCGGATCGCGGTAGAGGAAGTTGGCGAGCGTCACCCACGCCGCGCGATTCGCCGGGTCATCGTCGAGCGCTCGCCGCAGCAGCGGAACCGCCTTCTTGCGAAGCTCCCTCGTGCCCGCGAGCGTGCTGCTGGCCACGAACTGCAGGCCGATCGACGACCCCTGCGTCGCACCGTGCAGATACGGATCGAACTCGGCGCGGTACCGCAGCCGGAGCGCGGCGATCAGCTCTCCGGCGGCGAGCGCCGCGAGCTGGTCGGCGCGCGAGGATTCGCTGATCCCGTGCAGCGGATGCCCCTCATCGATGCGCATGCGCCTGGCTGCGAGCAGGACGCCATTGCGCGAGATCGCGATGGATGCGGCATCCGCTGTCTCGCTCTCGACCTTCATCTCCCACGGGCTCGCCGCGAAGATCGCCTTCACCACGGCCTGCACGGCCGCGACGGCCTTGTTGGACGAGATCTCGGTGACTGCCGCAGAGGCCGACGCGAGGTCGGTGCCGACCGGGAACTCCAGCCCGCGGGCGCCGCGTCCGGCCATGGCGTGGATGGCGGCCATCAAGCGCGTGGAGTCGAGCCCCGTGCCATCCTCCTTCGGCTTGATCGTGACGGTGACGCGCTGCCGCGACCCGAACGCGAACGCGAGCAGCGCCACCGACAACACTGCGGGCACGACGAGCCACCACCACCAGGGCCAGCCGTTCGCCGCGACCAGCGCCACGAAGTCGGGGTAGAAGGGCGTCGTTTCGGCAAGGCTGGTGCCGGCCGGCCCCTGCGTTCGCATGAGCCACATCCCGCGGAGAGCGACCGCACTCGGCACCGCGAGCGCGAGCACGAGCCCGATGGCTCCCGCGATGCGACGCACCGCGCGCCGCTGCCCGCGCCACTTCCAGTCTCGGAACGGCGGCAGGAGCGCCAGCAGTCGTCCGAGTGCGACCAGCACGAGCGTCGACAGACCGACGAACCCGGCGACGGACGACAGCGGCGTCAGGACGGACTTCTGGAACTCCGTCCACAGACCGCCGAACCCTTCGGGAGTGGATGCCGTCGCCCCGCCCGCTACGGCGGCGTCGAACTCGTCCTCGCAGAGGTCGGTGCTGTCCTTCGCCTCGCGCGCTGCCTCGATGAGCACGACCGCGTCGTCGAACTTCTTGTCGGCGTTCAGCTCCCCCGCGATGGCGCAGACCGCTTCCGTGGACTGGGCGCCGGTGAGCTTCTGCGGCGCGACGGTCAGGCAGCGGGTGATCGCGGCTGCGACATCCTCGACGTCACGGCCCTGCGAGAGAAGCTCATTCGCGATCCGGATGCCGTCATCCGACTCCGCCGCGATGATCGCGTCGACGACCTCGCACACCGGATTCGTGGTCGGCGAAGGCGAAGGCGTCGCGCCGACCGAGTCGGCCGGGAAGGACGCGGCGTGCGCGGGAAGCGCGAAGCCCCCCATCGCGAGCGCCCCAGCGATGATCAGCGTGCCGACGCCGGCACGCACAAGTGAAACCTTTGGCATCGTGGCCCCCGCCGTTCGCTACCAAACCCCCGGATATAGGCACAACAGTGGCCCCGCCGGTCCTCGCCGTCAAGGTGGCTCCTGCCCGACGAGTCCGCAGCGCGACAGGTTGCCCACGGCTTCTCTCACGGGACTTCGGCAAATGCAAGGGGGTACCCGCACGGAGCACCGCTTGATTCGGTAGCCGAGGGCTTGCACCCAGGCCCGAACCACACCCGAGGAAGGGAACCACCCCATGAGTACGAAGGTCGAAAAGAGGATCCTCGTCAACGTGCCGCTGAGCGTCGCGTACAACCAGTGGACCCAGTTCGAAGAATTCCCGCACTTCATGAGCGGCATCAAATCCGTCACTCAGCTCGATGATCAGCACTTGGAGTGGGTCGCGGAGATTGCCGGTGTCCGCCGGCAGTGGAAGGCGAGAATCGTGGAGCAGGTGCCGGACAAGAAGGTCTCTTGGGCGGCGACGGAAGGTGCCACGAACGCAGGGTCAGTCACGTTCGAGGACGTCGGAGGCGGGCAGACTCAGGTG
Source organism: Microbacterium sp. CFBP9034 (assembly GCF_034045255.1). Lineage (NCBI taxonomy): Bacteria > Bacillati > Actinomycetota > Actinomycetes > Micrococcales > Microbacteriaceae > Microbacterium > Microbacterium sp. CFBP9034. The sequence goes on along the minus strand of NZ_JAXCWC010000002.1, from coordinate 898,177 downwards.
CATCTCGTCCTCGAATACGAGCCCGAAGGTCTGGTCGAGAAGATCGGTGACAAGCTGAACGTCGTCGAGAACAGGGCCGAAGGGGACTTGGACCGGTTCAAGGCGTTCATCGAGTCCGAAGGCTATGCCACGGGAGCATGGCGCGGCGCGGTCGGAACCGGCACTGCCGCCGGCGAGCCCGGGATCGAGGCTGCCGCGGCGTCGCGTGGTGACAGCGGCAAGGCGGGCATTTCGGGCAAGGTCGCAGCGGGGGTGGGTATCGCCGCTGCAGGTGCCGCCGCCGCTGCTGCTGTGGCCGCCAGCAAGCAGAACCGCGACGACGCAGCTGACGTCACGGTTACCCCTGCTACGCGTGACGAGAGGTCCCAGACATGGGATGCGTGGAGTTATCGTGACACCGCTCGTCCCGCGCAGGGATCGCGGAGTTTGGTCGGCTACGAGGTGACTGCCCGCGACGGTGACATCGGCAAGATCGATGAAGCCAGCGACGAGGTCGGCACGAGCCGACTTGTGGTCGATACCGGTCCTTGGATCCTGGGCCGGAAGGTCATCCTTCCGGCAGGGACCATCGACCGCGTAGATGACGCCAACCGGAAGGTTTACGTCGACCTCACGAAGGACCAGATCAAGAACTCTCCGGAGTGGGATCAGGACACCGCGTTCGACGGGGACTACCAAGGCCGCCTCGGGAACTACTACGACGAGTTCTACCGGTGACTGACAGGGCTGCCCGGCTCTCGAGCCGGGCAGCCCTGTCCTCACGTTTTCGGCACCGACGGCTTCTGAGCGCCCTGGTGTCCTGAGACTCAGAGGGGGATCGGCGATCCGCGGGTGAGCGCGCCCTGAACAGGGCGGCCGAACCGATCGAACATGGACTCCAAGACACCGATCACAGGGGCGATTGCCCGGAGCCGTGGAGGCCTGCCATGCCGAAGACCATTGACATTCCCGTCCCCGACCTCACCGGAAAGCTGGCGCTCGTCACCGGCGCGAGCGACGGGGTCGGCATCCACATCGCCGCCCGACTGGCGCGCGCCGGCGCGGAAGTCATCATGCCGGTGCGCAACAAGACGAAAGGGGATGCCGCCGCAGATCGCATCCGGGAGAGCACTCCGGGCGCCCTGCTCGATGTGCGGTCGGCGGACCTCTCATCGCTCGCATCGGTCACCGAGTTGGCGGACGAGCTGCTGAGCGAGGGCCGCCCGATCAGCATCCAGATCAACAACGCCGGCGTGATGAGTCCTCCGACCCGCCAGGTGAGCGTCGATGGGTTCGAGCTCCAGCTCGCCACCAACCATCTGGGACACATCGCGCTGACCACGCGGCTGCTCCCGCTGCTGAAAGCCGGGAACGCCCATGTCACCAGCCAGGTGAGCGTGGCGGCGAATCACAACGCCGTCAACTGGTCAGACCCGAACTGGGAGCGCGACTACGACCCGATGAAGGCCTACAGCTCGTCGAAGATCGCGTTCGGCCTGTTCGCCAGAGAGCTCGACCGCCGGAGCGAGGCGGAGGGGTGGGGTATTCAGAGCAACCTCTCCCATCCCGGCATCACCCCGACCAACCTGCTCGCCGCCCAGCCGCAGCTGGGGCGACCGCAGGACACCGCCGCCGTGAGATTCATTCGAGCGATGTCTCGCCGCGGCATCCTCGTCGGCACACCCGAGTCCGCCTCTCTGTCGGCCGTCTACGCGGCAACGGACCCGGCCGCGATCGGCGGTGGGTTCTACGGTCCGCGTGGGTTCCAGCACCTCAGCGGACCGCCCGCCGAGCAGCCCCTCTACTCGCGACTGCAGAACGCCGACGACGCGAGGAGGATGTGGCAGCTGTCCGAGACGCTGATCTCGGCGAGCCTGCCCGTCTGAGGTCGGCACGAGGGCCGTGGGTGGGACCGCCGATCCCTTGCTTCGCCTTCGACGAGATCCGAGACTCGACGCATGGACAGAGACCAGCTGGCCGACTTCCTCCGCCACCGCCGCGAGTCGCTGCAGCCCGAAGACGTCGGGCTGGGTCGCGGCCCGCGGCGGCGCACCGCGGGCCTCCGGCGCGAAGAGGTCGCGGCGCTGTGCGACATGTCGGTCGACTACTACAGCCGGCTCGAGCAGCGCCGCGGGCCGCAGCCATCGGAACAGATGCTCAGCGCCATCGCCCGCGGACTTCGACTCTCCGTCAACGAGCGCGATCACCTGTTCCGCCTGGCCGGCCACAATGCGCCGGTCCGCTCATCCCGGAGCGAGCATGTCTCGCCCGGGATGATGCGCATCCTCGACCGCCTCGCCGACACCCCGGCGCAGGTGATGAGCGAGCTCGGCGAGACACTCGCGCAGACGCCCGCCGCGAGAGTGCTCTTCGGCGACGAGACGAGATACCAGGGAATGATCCGCAGCGTCGGCTACCGCTGGTTCACCGACCCCGAAGCGCGCAACGTCTACCCCGTCGAGGATCACCCCGCGCACTCGCGCGCCTTCACCGCCGACATCCGCTCGATCTATGCCCTGCGGGGTGCTCGATCCCGCGCCGCGGCGATCGTCGATGCACTCCTCGCCGAGAGCCCTGAGTTCGCCGCGCTCTGGGAAGACCACGAGGTGCGCAACACCCACAGTCTCGAGAAGCGACTTCGGCATCCCGAGGTCGGCGTCATGGAACTGCAGTGCCAGGTCCTGTTCGATCCGGAGCAGGGGCACTCGCTGCTCGTCCTCACCGCGCAGCCGGGCACCGAGAGCTACGACAAGCTGCAGCTGCTGTCGGTGATCGGAACGCAGCAGATCTCGGGCGGGCGCTGAGTCTCAGATCCAGTCCCGCTCCTGCGCGAGCAGGACGGCCTGCTGGCGGGTGTCAACGGCGAGCTTGCTCAGGATGACCGAAATGTGGTTGCGCACGGTGCCGGGCGCGAGCGACAGGGTTCGTGCGATCTGACCCGTGGTCTCGCCGCGCTGCCCGGCACGCAGCACGTCGATCTCTCGATCGGTCAACGGGCTGCGCTCGTCGCTCAGAGCATCGGCCGCGACCTCCGGATCCACGTAGCGTCCGCCGGCGGCGACCCTGCGGATCACCGTGGCGACCTCGTCCGCGTCGCGGGACTTCGGCAGGAAGCCCGCGACCCCCGACGAGAGCGCACGCCGGAGCACCCCGGGTCGCGCATGGCGAGTGACGACGATGCACCGCGTCACCACCAGACGGCTCAGCCGCTCGGCGACCTCGACACCGTCGAGGCCGGGCATCTCGAGGTCGAGCAGGCAGATGTCGGGGCGCAGCCGGACCGCGGCGGCGAGCGCCTCCTCGCCGTCCGCGCACTCGGCGACGATCTCGATGTCGGGCTCCAGCCGGAGCAGCGCCGCGAGCGCGGAGCGGATCATCGCCTCGTCGTCAGCGAGCAGGACGGTGATCACGGGCGCTGCTCCTGCCGCACGGGGATGGTCACGATGACGGTGAAGTCCTCGTTCGTGTGCCGCACCTCGAGGCGCCCACCCGCCTCTGCGATGCGTCGGCGGACGCCGTCCAGCCCTGAGCCGTGACTGCTGGCGACGGCGTGCGCGGCGACGTCGTTCGAGATCTCATAGCGCCAGGCATCACCGGCCTGCTCGAGCGAGAGACGCGCCCGCCTGCCGCCACCATGGCGGAGGACATTGGTCGTCGTCTCGCGGATGACGGGACCGAAGTCGGATGCCGGCGCCCGGTCCACGTCCGGTCCGACGGAGGCCTCGGCCGCGATCCCCGCGGCGATCAGCAGATCCCGGGCGTTCGCGATCTCGTCGCCCAGCGGCACCGAGCGGAACCGTGTCGCCAGGTCGCGCGTGCCCTGTCGGGCTTCATCGACGCTCGCGCGGGCGGCACGCAGTGTCTGCAACGCCGCGTCGGGATCGCGCTCGAGGAGCTTCTCGGTCAACTCCAGCTGCAGGGCGATGACCTGCAGGTGGTGGCCTTGCAGATCGTGGACGTCTGTCGCGACGCGCAGTCGCTCCTGGGTCGCGGCGAGTCTCGCCTCGGACGCTCGCGCGAGATCGAGGGTCGCCAGAACGTCCCACCACCACAGCGAGGCGACGGTCATGGTGGGCAGCAACGCGGAGTAGAAGCCGAGCAGCGCCCAGCTGCCGGCATCCTCGAGTCTGCCGCCCGCCGCGAAGGCGACTTGCGCGTCGATCATCCAGACGATGCCCAGCAGGAGCGTCACGCCGAGCACCACGCGGAGGCGCACCCCGCGCGGCCAGTTCAGCAGCATGAGGGTCTGCGACACCGGCAGGAGGGCGATCAGCCAGCTGCCCGTGGTGACGACCGCGACGGCGCCGAACAGGACGGCGACGAGCAGTGGGCCGACGGCCCTCGGCCAGATCCCCGCGGCCGACGCATCGGTGCGCAGACGGTAGTCGAAGAGCAGGGGCAGGGTCGACGCCACCCACAGCAGTCCCCCCACCCCGATGGCAAGCAGGACCCCGGACTCCAGGCCCGCGTCGAGCAGTGCCACCAGCCACACCCCGACGATCATCACCTCGAGGAAGACGATGGCGGTCACCGTGTACCACCAGGTCGCGGTGATCCCCCGGTTCAGCCGCAGAGTCGCCCGGGCCGCAGCGGCCGGAGCCCCGGCATCCGGGTCAGTGCGAGTTTTCACGCGCCCCACCATACGTCCATGACAGATGTCACGGATCCCGCGTGCGAAGCACCCGGCAACCGGTGACACCACGACACTCCCGCGCAGCGCCGGGGTCCGATGAGCTTGACGCAACACCACGGAGCGCGTCGAGATGCGACCGCCCGACCGGCAGGAGCACACATCCCATGAACCTCATCGAAACCTTCCAGGACCTCGTCGCGCAGGTCCCCGAGCTGGTCCAGCCGCTGATCGTGGCCGCGGCCGGCGCCATCCCCTTCATCGAGGGTGAGGGCGCCGCAACGATCGGCATCATCGGCGGCATCCCGCCCGTCGTCGCCGTCGTGGCCGCGGTGATCGGCAACTTCCTGTGCGTCACCGTGCTCGTGCTGCTCAGCTCCCGTGCCCGCACGAAGGTCGTCGGGCGGCACCGCACCCGCAAGGAGGCTCGCGAGAGGGTCGTGGCCGGCGGGCAGGACGAGGCACCGCCCGCAGCGAGCAAGCGAGCACTCGATGAAAGCGCGGCCGCCTCGCCCCGCGCCGCGAAATTCCAGCGAGCCTTCGAGCGTTACGGCGTGCCCGGGGTGAGCCTGCTCGGCCCGCTGCTGCTCCCGACGCAGTTCACCGCCACCATGCTCGCGGCCGCCGGCGTGGGCACCGTCCGCATCCTGATCTGGCAGGCCGTCGCGATCATCGGCTGGACGACCGCGGTCGCGGTGATCGTCGGCGGCGCGGTCTACGCCGTGCGGTGATCATTGACGGGCATTCCGCCAGGCAATACCGTCTCGAACGCAGTGCCATCCCCGCGCAGATCGGAGCACCATGCTGAACCAGGTCGCTGAGGGCGTCTACGTCCACGAGAGCGAGTTCCTCCAGAGCAACTCCGTCGTCGTCCAGGGCCGGGAGGGTGTGCTGCTCATCGACCCGGGCATCACCCGCGACGAACTGGCCCACCTGGCGGAGGACCTCCGCGAACTGGGGCAGCCGGTGGTCGCAGGATTCTCGACGCATCCCGACTGGGACCACGTGCTGTGGCATCCGAGTTTCGGCGATGTCCCCCGCTACGGGACGGCCCGCGGCGCGGCGTCCATCCGCGAGGTGCTGACCCATCCGGACTGGCAGGCCGAGGTGGCCGAAGGCCTGCCCCCGGAGCATGCCGACGAGATCCCCATGGAGCTGCTCGGCCTGCTCGCCGGGCTGCCCGCCGGGGCCACGGAGGTGCCTTGGGACGGACCGACCGTGCGGATCATCGAGCATCGGGCGCATGCGCCCGGCCACGCGGCGCTCTTGATCCAGGAGCGCAGGGTGCTCGTGGCCGGCGACATGCTGTCCGACATCCTGATGCCGTTCCTCGACCTGCAGGCCGCGCATCCGATCGACGACTATCTGGCCGCGCTGCAACTGTTTGAGAGCGTGATCGATGAAGCGGATGCCGTCATCCCCGGTCACGGCTCCGTCGGCATGGGGCAGCTTCGGGCGCGCATCGAACTGGATCGCGCCTACGTGGAGGCCGCGCGAGACGGTTCCGAGATCGACGACCCGCGGGTCGGCCCCTCGGCTCCGCTGGAGTGGCTGCCCGACGTGCACGAGTGGCAGGTGGAGCGGCTCGCCCAGCTGCGGGCGCAATGAGGGTCGCGAGCACCGGCTTCGGGAGACCATCGGGCTTCCCTCCGCACCGCTGCACCAGGATGGGACGGTGACCGATACCGAGACGAGCGGCGCCGGCCTCGCCCGCGCGTACTTCCTCGAGATCGTGGAGCCGCTGCTGACCGAGCGATTCCCCGGTCTTCGCTACTCGGCCGGGCGACTGGGGCCCGGTTCGGACGTCCTCGGTCTCGACGACGCCATGTCGCGCGATCATGACTGGGGTCTGCGGCTGAGCCTCTTCGTCCCGACTGACGCCGTCACCGAGGTCGACCGAGAGCTGGGGCGGACGCTTCCAGAGAGCTTCCGCGGCCTGCCGGTGCGGTTCGCATTCACGGGCGAGACGGAGCAGCGACACCACGTCGGCGTGACGAGCGTGTCGGAGTTCCTCCACACGCGGATCGGCTTCGATCCCCGTTCGGGCGCATCGGCCCGCGATTGGCTCTCCCTCTCGGGGCAGGCGGCACTCGAAGTTGTCGCGGGTCCGGTCTTCGTCGACTCCTCAGGCGAGCTCGACGCCGCTCGACGAGCGCTGGAGTGGTATCCGGACGACGTGTGGCGCTACGTGCTCGCGTGCGACTGGATTCGCATCGAGCAGGAGCTGCCGCTCATGGGACGCGCTGCCGACGTCGGTGACGACGTCGGTTCCCGCCTCATCGCGGCGCGACTCGCGCACAGCGTCATGCACTTGGCATTCATGGTGGAACGGCGCTGGCCGCCGTACTCGAAGTGGTTCGGCACCGTCTTCCAGACCTTGGCCTCCGCACCCGAGGTGGGTGCGGCGGTCGATGCGACGCTCCGCTCCGCCGACCTCGCCGGCCGACAGCGCGGTGTCGCTGTGGCGCTCGACGCGATACTCCAGCGTCAGAACGCGCTCGGATTGACCGCGACGACACGGGCGACGATCCCGTTCTGGGATCGGCCGTATCTGCACCCCGACCCGGCCATCGTCGCCGAACTCCTGAACAGCGTCGCCGATCCGAGTGTCCGCCTCCTGCCCCGTGGCCGCGGCTCCGTGGAGCAGCGCACCGACAACGTCGATGTGCTCATCGATGTCGACGCTCGCAAGGCCGCCGTCGCGGACTGAGCCGCTGTGATCAGCGAGTGACCCGTTTCGCGGCGACCCGCTAGGCGGACGCGTCCTGGTTCGAGGCGAGGCGGAGGCGGCCCCGGAGGAACGGCAGCGCGGGCGCCCGGTAGACGAGCGCCGGCGTGTGACCGGGCTCGAAGGCGAACTCGGCCTGACCGAACCGCCACACGCGGTTGAAGACGTACACGCTGACCTGCACAGTGCGGTCGACGGGGACCTGCCACGTGCCGACGCCCCACTGCGCCGGGTGACCGCGACCGTCGACCACGAGCGTCGGCTTCACACGGGCGTAGAGCGCGAACCACGGCTTGTGCAGCGTGATGTCGATGCGGCGGGTCATCGGGGCTCCCCCGGCCCGGCGAGCGCGTGCGCGTCCGCCGACGTGGGCGTTTGCGGGGCGGAGGGCATCGGCCCATCCTGTCAGACCCGATGGCCCAGGCTTTTCCCCACCGGTCGCCGTGGGGCCGCGATCACAGCGGTCGCGGCATCCGCTCGTCCATCGGATCAGGGTCGGCAGTACCCAGGAATCGCCCGTCCAGCGCCGCGGCGTCGAGCGCCACGGTCGCCGCCCGGCGCCCCTCGGCGATGAGCCGCGGCACATCGGACATCATCCACTGCGCCATGCCCTCCATCTCGGGCTGGATGAGCAGCACCGACGGGTCGTCCGCCAGATCGGCGGTGCGGGTGACGGTGCGCATCATGCGCACGTTCTCCCACCGGGCGTGCAGACGCACGACGACCACCCGCTCAGCGCCCATCGCGCGGGTGGGGCCGACGGGGACGTTGTCGAGCATGCCGCCGTCGGCGAGCAGGGTGCCGTGCCGACGGACGGGTGGCAGCAGCCCGGGGACCGCGATCGTCGCCCTGAGCGCCACGCTCAGCGGACCGCTGTCGATCGTGACGGTGCGGCGCGCTCGCAGGTCGGTCGCCACCGCGCCGAACCGCAGCGGGAGGTCTTCGATCAGCGGCTCGGTTCCGAAGACCCGGCTGACGGCATCCGTCACCGCATGCGTGTCGAGCAGGCCCCAGCGCGGGCTCAACGACCAGCGCGCGATCGCGCGCCAGCGGAACTGCAGCACCGCCTGCTCGATCACCGACAGCTCGAGTCCCGCCGCATAGGCGGCGGCGACGAGGGCACCGGAGCTGGTGCCCGTGGCGATTCCCGGACGGATGCCGCGTTCCGCGAGCACCTGGAGAACGCCCACGTGGGCCGCGCCGAAGGCGCCACCGCCACCGAGGGTGAGCCCTAGGGTCGGGTCGGCGCTCACCCGGCCCGGGTCGTCGCTCACCTCACCGTCTTGACGGGCTTGAGGACCAGACCCGTGCCGCCACCGCGCCGGACCGGCTCTGCCGCGGCGGTCATCAGGCCGTTCTCGTCCACCTCGATGGCGGCCACCGCACCGATCTCGGCGGCGGTCGTGAACTGGTGGCCGTAAGCCGCGAGCGCGCTCTCGTACTGCGTGCGGAAGGCCTGCTCGGCCGCGACCGCAACGCTGTTCCGCTGCGACGCCCGAGGTGCCGCCACCGCCTGGGGCAGCGTCATCCCGAGATCGATGCGGTTCATGAGCACCTGCGTCACCGTCGTGATGATCATGGATCCGCCCGGCGAGCCGACCACGAGCCGCACTTCGCCGTCTTCGAGCACGATCGTGGGCGACATCGAGGACCGGGGCCGCTTGCCGGGCTCGACGGTGTTGGGATCCGTCGGAGTGGTCGGCGCGAAGTTGAAGTCGGTCAGCTCGTTGTTGAGCAGGAACCCGCGACCGGGAACGGTCATGCCCGACCCGCCGGTCTGCTCGATCGTGAGCGTGTAGGCCACGGCGTTGCCCCACCGGTCGACGACCGACAGGTGGGTCGTCGAGATGTTCTCGGTGTCGGCGGCCTCCGCGGCGGCCACGGCCTCGCAGCCGGCCGCGGTGAGCGGCGCCGGGGCGACCGGCTTGACGGATGCGGCATCCGGATCGATCACGCACGCGCGGGCGTCGGCGAACTCCTGGCTGAGCAGGGTCTCGGTCGGCACGTCGACGAACGCGGGATCACCGACGTACGCGTTGCGGTCGGCGAAGGCGTGAGCGGTCGCCTCCAGGTACAGGTGCAGCGCCTGCGGCGTGTGGGCGGCCGAGAGGTCGTAGTTCTCGAGGATGTTCAGCGACTCCCCCACGGTGGTGCCCCCGGACGACGACGGCGCCATGCCGTACACGTCGAGGCCGCGGTAGTCGATGTGCGTCGGAGCCTGCTCGAGCACCGTGTAGTCGGCGAGATCGTCGGCCGTCAGGTAGCCCGGGTAGGCCGGCAGCGTCGCGCCCGGCGTCGTGATCGGGTCCTGCACCACGGCGGCGATCTCGTCGGCGATCGCCCCCTCGTAGAAGGCGTCGGTGCCGCGCAGGGCGATCCGGAGGTAGGTCTTCGCCAGGTCGAGGTTCCGGAAGGTCGACCCCACGACCGGCGGGGCGCCGTTCGGCAGGAAGAGCTCCGCGGTGTCGGGGAACGCAGCGAACCTCGCCTGATTGTCGGCCGTCTGCTGCGCGAAGGTCGCATCGACCCTGAAGCCACGAGTGGCGAGCACGATCGACGGCTTGAGCATCTTCTTGAGCGACTCGGTTCCGAACTGCTCGAGCGCCGCCTCCCAGGTGGCCAGGGTGCCCGGCACTCCGACCGAGAGGCCGGACGACACCGCAGCCGGGAACGCATACGGCGCGCCCGTCGCCGGGTCGATGAACGCCGTCGTCGGCATGCCGGCCGGGGCGGTCTCGCGCCCGTCGATCGTGCTCACCTCGCCCGTCGCGGCGTCGAAGTACACGAAGTACCCGCCGCCGCCGATGCCCGCACTGTAGGGCTCGGTGACGCCCAGGGCCGCAGCGGTGGCCACGGCGGCGTCGGCGGCATTGCCGCCCTTGCGCAGCACCTCGAGCCCGACCTTGCTCGCTTCGGCATCGACGGAGGACACCGCACCGCCGTATCCGGTCGACGTCGAGGGCGCAGGTGGGGCGGGGCGACCGGCGGCGACGGGCGCGCCCGCGAGGGTCGATTGCCCCGCGGCGGCCGGGCCGGCGACCGCCACGGCTCCGACGACGAGCGCCGCGCTGAGGACGATGCCCGCGCCGCGGCGAGCGGACGTGTGCGTGATGTGGACCATGAGAACCCCGAACTGGCGAGGGGTGGTGCGGATCCTCTTCACCGTAGTCCGAGACCTGGTGGTCGGCAATGGCGGCCGATCGGCCTCAGTCGTCGAAGGCGTTCCAGCAGATCGCGCTGCGGAGCCGCTGATCGTCGAGCACGAGATCGCGGATCTCCCCCGGCAGCCGGTCACGCTGCCAGTCCCGTTCCCGGATGCGCGCCGACTCTGATTCGCCCTCGGATGCCGCGGCCGCCTCGGCCCGGATGGCATAGGCCGCAGCCCCCAGTTCGTGTGCGGCGACGTGCGCCACCGCCACCGCCTGTCCCGCTGAGAGCGCCGCGAACTTCGCCGGATCGGGCAGTCCCCGCCCGGCCGCGTTCGCGACGAAGGCCGTACGGTGAGCCTCCCGCATGGTGCGCTCGCCCCGGATCCACATCCGGCCGACCTCGATGGCGTCACGCGGGCGGGTGTCGCCGGGCTGCTCCAGCTCGAACAGCGGCAGGACGTGCTCGGCGCATTGCGCCGCCCACTCCGCGAGCAGCCGGTGGTGCTCGTCGGTCAGCGTCCCGCCGCGGCGGACCGTGATCAGCCGGGGATCGCGCTCGGCAGGCAGGATCGGCATGGCCTACGCCGCCGGTTCGAGGGTCGGATCGAGAGGCATCCCGGCAAGCTACCGCATGAGCCCGGTGTCGGGCGTCGCCGCTACCGTCAGGAGCGTGATCGAGATCGCGCACGCCCGCCGCCGCTCCCCCGCCTCGCCCGAGGCCTTCCACGCTCGCTGGATCGACCTCGCGACGCACCCCGAGTGGGCGAAGGGCATGGAGTTCCTGCGCCTCGACGAGCCGTTCCGCATCGGCGCCCGCGGGGTGCTCAGGGTGCGGGGCGGCCACGAGGCGCCGTTCGTGGTGACCGCGTGCGTGCCCGGCCGGGTCTACGCCGACACCACCGTGCTCGACGACGCCGAGCTGACGGTCCACCACGAGGCGTTGCCGGCGGAGGGCGGCGGGAGCGATGTCGTGCTGCGCGCCTGGCTCACCGGTCCCCGCGCCGAGGCGTATGCGACCCAGATGGGCACCGACGTGCAGGAGAGCCTCGATCGAGACCTCGCGGCCCTCGCGACACTCCTCGAGGTGGCCTGACCTCGCGTCGGGCCTGACCCGGCTGACCGGGCCTGACCCGGCCGACCGAGCGACAGTCAGGCCAGCAGGCCGGCGCCGATGTACGAGCCGGGGGTCGCTCCGGGCGGGACCGCCCAGATGCCCGACCCCACGTGCCGGATGTACTCGTTCAGCACGTCGGTCGACAGCGCGCGCTGCAGGCGCACGAACTGGTCGGGCTCGCGCTGGAACGACAGGAAGAACAGCCCGGCGTCGAGGCGCCCGAGGTCGTTGTTGCCGTCGACGAAGTTGTAGCCGCGCCGCAGGATCCGGTTCCCGCCGTTGAGCTCGGGATGCGCCAGCCTCACGTGGCTGGCCGCCGGCATCGCCGGTGCTCCCCCGCTCACGGCCGCGAAGTCGGGCTGGGTGAACTCGTCGCCGCCCGACAGCGGCGCGCCCTGGCCCTTGTCCCGACCGATGATCGTCTGCTGCTCCGTCAGCGGCACACGATCCCAGGTCTCGATCATCATGGCGATCTTGCGGGCCACGAGGTACGAACCGCCCGCCATCCACGCCGGCTGATCGGATGCCGCGACCCACACGTGGTCGTCGAGCGCGGCGGCATCGTCGGCAAGGATGTTCGCCGTGCCGTCCTTGAAGCCGAACAGGTTCCGCGGCGTCGCCTGCGCCGTCGTCGTGCGCGAGGTGCGGCCGAAGCCTAGCTGCGACCAGCGGAGCCGCGCCCGCCCGAAGGCAATCCGGCTGAGGTTGCGGATCGCGTGCACGGCCACCTGCGGATCGTCGGCGCACGCCTGGATGCACAGGTCGCCCCCCGACGCGTCGGGATCGAGGTCGTCGCCGAGGAACGCGGGCAGCCGTTCGAGGCCCGCCGGGCGCCCCGCCGCGATGCCGTAGCGGTCGACGCCGTCGGCCTCGAACAGCGTCGGACCGAAGCCGAACGTCAGGGTGAGGTGGCTCGAGGGGAGACCGAGCGCTTCGCCGGTGTCGTCGGGCGGGGCCTCCAGCGAACCGCCCACCGCACCCGTGGCGCTCACCTCGAGCCCCTGGCTCATGCGCGCGGCCGCGTACGTCCAGTCCTGCATCAGCGTCACGAGGTCGTCGCGATCGGTGCGGGCCATCATGTCGAACGACGCGAAGTGCAGGTGATCCTGCACGGGGGTGGTGATTCCGGCCTGATGGGCACCGAAGAAGTCGTAGGCGGATGCCGCGGCATCCGCTTCTCTCGCACGCCCGACCGCGACGCCGGCCGTGGCGCCCGCACCGGCGCCGAGCGCGAGGCCCGCAGCGCCCGCGCCGAGGGCGAGCCCGAGGAGACCTCGGCGGGAGACGCCCGCAGGCTCAGCGGCGCTGTCGGCCGCTGCGCCCGTCGGGGTCTGCTCGTGGGTGGTGTCGGTCATGTCACTCCAGGACGGTCACCGTGAGCTGGGAGATCGGCTCGCCGACGGCGTTGAGCAGGTCTGTGAGCTCGCGCTTGTCGTCGTCAGTGAGCTCGCTGTAGTTGATGAACCCCTCGGCGAGCGAACCGTGCTCGGCCAGCGCCGCCTCGAGGGCCACGTACCCGGCGGCGATGTCGTCGACCAGTGCCGCGCCCTCGTCGCCCTTGGTGGCGGCGAAGTCCTCGACGAGCGAGAAGGCCATCTTCGACCCCTCGACGTTGGCCGCGAAGTCCCAGAGGTCGGTCCCCGACCACCAGTCCTCCTCGCCGCTGATCTTGCCGGTGGCGACCTCGTCGAGGAGCGCCCGTGCGCCGTTGGACAGGCCGGCGACGCCCTGCGCGTCGAGGGCCGTCTCGAAGTCGGTGGAGTGCACGTAGTCGTAGAGCTCCTGCGTGTCGGCGATGAGCTGGTCGCCGTAGCCGATGCGCTCCTCCTCGGTGGACGGAGCCCAGTCCTGCCACGCCGGGGTCTCGCCGTCGGCGTTGAGCGCGTCTTCGGCCGGGACCCAGAGGTCCTTCTCGATGCGGTGGAAGCCGGTCCAGTCGAGCCCTTCGGCGACGGCGTCGACCTCGCGGTAGTCGATGCGCGGGTCGAGGTCGCCCAGCGCCTCGGCAACTGGCTCGATGCGCTCGTAGTAGGCACGCACCTGGGGGAACTGCTCGCGGGCGGCCGCGTCGTCGCCGGACTCGTACGCGGTGGCGAACGTCTCCACGGCCGGGAGGAGTTGACCCACCTGGTCCTTGACGAAGGCGGCGTACAGGTCGACGGCCTGCTGCTTCTGCTCGGCATCCGGTCCGTCGATCGCCACGGTGTCGCCGGTGACCGAGAACCCGGCGCGCCCGACACCGTCGCCGATCATGCCGGGCTTGCACAGGGTGTAGTACTCCCCCGGCTGCGCGGTGAGCGTGAGGGTGCGCGATGCGCCGGGGGCGATGTTCTCGACCTCGCCCACGATGCGCAGTCCGTCGTCGGCGAGGAGGTAGAACTCGGTGACCTCGTCGCCGCCGTTGGTGACCTCGAACGCGAGGGTCCCGCTCTCCGCTGCGGAGCCAGAGACCTCGCAGCCGTCGGCCGTCGAGGTGACGACGAGGGCATCGGAGGCCGCGGCATCCGCTTTCGCGACGCAGCCCGCGAGGAGGAGAGCGCCGGCTCCGGCGATCGCGATGGCCCCGAGGAGGCGGTGGGTGGTCATGCTGCTCCCTGCTGTGAAGTGGTCGAGACGGAGGATGGATCGTGTGCGGCGGCGGTGGTCGCCGGGGTGCCGGCGGGGGCCGGGGTGGCGGCGGGGGCCGGGGTCGCGGTGGGGCGCGTGGGGCGGAACTGGCCCCGCGCCCACACGGTGCCGACGACGGCGACGTAGACGACCCACGCCACGACCTGCAGCCACGACATCCTGGGCATGAAGCCGACCGTGGCCTGGAGGATCGCGGCCAGCGGCGAGCCGGGCGGGATCGCCGCGCTCACGTCGAAGGCCCAGCCGAAGGGGAAGGCGGCCCAGCCGATGGCGACCGCGCCGGTGACGGCATCGATGGGCGCGGCGGCGGTGAAGGGTCCGGGCAGCGCGCCCGCCTCCTGCAGGTCGTGGATCGCGTAGGCGAGCACGCCGGCGGCGACGATGATGAGGAAGGCGCCCGTCCACGTGAAGAACCGGCGGAGGTCGAGGCGCAGCATCCCTCTCGCGAGCAGCCAGCCGAGGACGACCGCCGCGACCAGCCCGAGCAGTGCGCCGAGGAGCGCTGTCGGGGCGTCGCCGAACGACTGGACCATCGACCACAGCAGGAGCGTGGTCTCGATGCCTTCGCGGGCGACCGAGATGAAGCCGATGGCGACGACGGCCCACAGGCTGCTGGCCGCGAGGGCCCGATCGATGCCGCCTTCGAGCGATTTCTTCAACGTGCGCGCCGTGCGCTGCATCCAGAAGATCATCCAGGTCACCATCGCGACCGTGAGGAGCGAGAGCGTTCCGCCGAGCAGCTCCTGCGCTTCGAACGTGAGCGTGTAGGCGCCGAAGGTCAGCACCGCGCCGATGACGAGCGCGAGTCCGACGGCGAGGGCGACGCCCGTCCACAGTCGTGGCAGCACGTCACGGCGGCCGAGCCGGGTGACGTAGGCGACCAGGATGCCGACGACCAGCGCGGCCTCGAGGCCTTCGCGCAGGCCGATCAGGAAGGTTGCGAGCACCAGGAATCCAGGAGAGGGAGAGAGGAGGGTGCACGCGATCGCGTGCGAAGTGAGGGTAGCCTCACCTACCCAGCGTAGTCCCGGTGCCGCGACGTTCGCGAATCAGCGCCGTCATACGGGGACCGGCAGGTGGGGGTGCTGCCCGTCCCGTCCCGCCGCGTTCGTCGGTCAGGCGAACGCGCGCACGTGCGCGGCCAGGTGAGGCTGTGCCCGCCCATCCAGCACGTGGACGGTCAGGCGAGGCTGCGCCCGAACACGGACACGGTGGGGCCAAGCTGCGCCAGCAGACTCGGAGTCTCGCGGTCAGGCAAGATTGCGCCCGCCATCCAGCACACGCAGATGGTCAGGAGAACGCGTGCCGGCACTGCCGCACACGGGCACGGTCAGGCGAAGCTGCGTTTCGCACTTCCGGCACACGTCGCCGGTCAGGCGAACGTGCGCCCGCACATGCCGCACACGTTCGTCGGCGGGATCTCGACGAAGCAGTCGGGGCACAGGTCGCGGGGTCGCTCGACGGCGGCCGCGCTGCGACGGGGGGCGACCTGGCGTTCTGCCCGCGGCGCGGCCGTGCGGGCCGGCCGGGTGGTCGGCGCCTCGACGCGCTTGATCGCGGGCACGTGGGCGCGGCAGTAGAACCGCACAAAGCCGTCGTGGTTCTTCGGATGCCGGTGCTTGACCGCCCACAGCTCGGTGCGCGGCAGCAGCTCGGACTCGGCGCCGCACGCGACGCACCGGGCGTCTTCTCCCGGGGAGATGTCGGCGACGAGGGCCGGTGACTCGAATGCGAGGCCGTCTCGCCAGTCGGAGCTCGAAACGACCTTCATGACAGTCCCTTTCCCGGCGTCCGACCATGGCGACGTGAGAGAGCCTCATCGTCGGCCGGAGCGCTTTCGAGGATACCTTCCGCGGCTGGGCGCGAGATGCACGAGCGGGTGCACGCAGCGCTGCATCGCGGGGCGTCCGCAGCTCGCTGCCGTACCGCGCGGCGGTCCTCGCAGCGGGGCGTCGCGGGGCGGTCCGCGGCTCATCGGAAGTCCCGGGACTGGTGGTTCACGCCCACCCGGAGGTCTTCGAACCTGTCGGCGAGAAGGTTGGTGACTCCCTCGACCGAGCGCTCCAGCATCCCCCGCACGATCAGTGCCGGAGCGTCGCGCACCACACGGCGGTAGCGATTCCAGACCCCGACCGAGCAGATGACGTTGACCAGGCCGTGCTCGTCCTCGAGGTTGATGAAAGTGACACCGGATGCCGTGGCCGGCCGCTGGCGGTGCGTCACGAGTCCGGCGACCTCGATGCGGCGGCCGACGTCGTGGGTGCGCAGCTCGCCCGAGGTCAGCACCCCGCGGGCGTCGAGCCCGGAGCGGTAGTGGGTCATCGGATGGTCGTCGGTCGAGACCCCGGTCGCCCAGAGGTCGGCGGCGAGCCTCTCGTAGCTGGTGGGATCGGTGAACAGGGGCGGCTGCACCGAGATGAGCGAGTCGGGGAGGAACTCCGGCCGGTCGAGCGCCGCCGAGCCGGCGAGCCAGATCGCCTCGCGCCGCGCGAGCCCCATGCCCTCGAACGCTCCGGCGGTGGCGAGGGCCTCGAGCTGGGCGGCGGTCACGCTGGTGCGCCGCACCAGGTCGCGCAGGTCGCGGAAGGGTCCGTCGGCCTCGCGCGCGGCGACGATTCGCTCGGCGACCTTCGACCCGATGCCCTTGACCGCGGCGAGCCCGAGCCGCACCGCGAACCCGCCGTCGCGGCGGTGGGCGGCGGACTCGTCGGGAGCGCGCCGGTCGAACTTGCCCACCGGCGGCTGGATGCGGTGGGTGCAGGAGTCGAGCCCCGTCGGTCGCTGGGTGGGCTGCTCCGGCTCGTCCGGCCGCGCCCCGGTCGACCCCATCCCGCCCGGCCGCCGCCCGAGCTCAGGAGATCCGCCGAATTCAGGACCAAGTCCCCCGTTTCCGTCCTGATCCGGGCTGATCTCCTGAGCTGGGCCGCTCCCTAGGCCGGGCTGCCCGTGGGTGGACTGTCCGTCGGTGGGCCTGATCCCGCCCGGCCGCCGCCCGAGATCAGGAGATCCGCCGAATTCAGGACCAATCCGCCCGTTTCCGTCCTGATCCGGGCTGATCTCCTGAGCCGGGCCGATCCCTAGGCCGGGCTGTCCGCGGGTGGACTGTCCATCGGTGCGCCTGATCTCGCCCGGCCGCCGCCCGAGCTCAGGAGATCCGCCGAATTCAGGACCGATTCCCCCGTTTCCATCCTGATCCGGGCTGATCTCCTGAGCTGGGCCGCTCCCCCACCCCGACCCCAACCCCGAACCCTCCCCGACCGGCTCGACCGCCGCCTCGACGCCGGATAGGTGCAGGTCGGGGCGGCGCACCTCGACGCCGTGCCGGCGGGCATCCGAGACCAGGGTGGCCGGCGAGTAGAAGCCCATCGGCTGGGCGCGCAGCAGCCCGGCGAGGAACGCCGCGGGGTAGTGCAGCTTGATCCACGAGCTGGCGTACACGAGCAGCCCGAACGAGAGGGAGTGCGACTCGGCGAACCCGAAGTTCGCGAACGCCTGGATCTTGGCGTAGATCGCGTCGGCCTCTTCGCCGACGAGCCCGTTCTCGGCCATGCCGGCGTACAGCTTCTCCTTGAGCGAGTCGATGCGCTCCACCCCGCGCTTGGATCCCATGGCCCGTCGCAGCAGGTCGGCGTCCTCGCCGCTCAGACCGCCGACCGCCATGCCCATCTGCATGAGCTGCTCCTGGAACACCGGGATGCCGAGCGTGCGCGCGAGCACGGGCTCGAGCTTGGGGTGGGCATAGGTCACCTCCTCGAGTCCGAGCTTGCGCTTGACGAACGGGTGAACCGCGCCGCCCTGGATCGGACCGGGACGGATCAGGGCGATCTCGATCACGAGGTCGTAGAACCGGCGGGGCTGCAGGCGCGGCAGCAGACCCATCTGCGCCCGCGACTCGACCTGGAACACCCCGATCGAGTCGGCCCGGCACAGCATGTCGTAGACGGCCTGCTCCTCTTTCGGCAGGGTCGCGAGCTCCCAGTCCTCCCCCGTCGAGGCGCGGATCATGTCGAAGCAGTACTGCAGGGCGGCCAGCATCCCGAGCCCCAGCAGGTCGAATTTGACGAGCCCCATCCAGGCGGCGTCGTCCTTGTCCCACTGGATCACCGTGCGGTTCTCCATGCGCGCGTGCTCGATCGGCACGACCTCGCCCACCGGCCGGTCGGTCAGCACCATCCCGCCGGAGTGGATGCCGAGGTGCCGCGGCGCCTTCAGCAGCTCACTGGCGAACTCGAGCACCTGATCGGGGATGTCGTGGCCCGGCCCGGTCTCGAGGTGCGCGCCCCATCCCTCCACCTGTTTCGACCAGGCGTCCTGCTGACCCGGGGAGTGCCCGAGCGCCTTCGCCATGTCGCGCACGGCGTTCTTGGGACGGTACTGGATCACGTTCGCCACCTGCGCCGCGCGCTCGCGCCCGTACTGGCCGTAGACCCACTGGATGATCTCCTCCCGGCGATCGGAGTCGAAGTCCACGTCGATGTCGGGCTCCTCGTCGCGCAGGCTCGACAGGAAGCGCTCGAACGGCAGGTCGTATGCGATCGCGTCCACCGCGGTGATGTCGAGCAGGTAGCAGATCGCACTGTTGGCCGCGGAACCGCGGCCCTGGCACAGGATGCCGCGGCGCCGCGCCTCCTGCACGATGCCGTAGACGATCAGGAAGTAGCCGGGGAAGTCCTTCAGCTCGATGACCCCGAGCTCCTTCTCGATGCGCGCCCGGTCTTTGTCGGAAAGGTCGGGGTACTTGCGGGGCACCGCCTCCCAGACCAGGTGCCGCAGCCACGACATCGGCGTGTGCCCGTCGGGTACCTCCTGCTTCGGCAGCGCAGGCTTCGCGCGACGCAGCGGGAAGGCGAGCTCGTCGGCGAGGGCGACCGTGCGGGCCACCGCATCGGGATGCCGGACGAAGCGCTCGGCCATCTCGGCCCCGGAGCGGAGGTGGGCGCCGGCGTGCGACGGGAGCCAGCCGTCGAGCTCGTCGAGTCCGCGGTTCGCCCGCACCGCGGCGACGGCCGCCGCGAGGAGCTGCCGGCGCGGCACGGCGTAGTGCACGTTGTTGGTCGCCAGCAGCGGCAGCCGCCGCTCCCGTGCGAGGCCGGCGAGCACATCGTTGTCGCGCGTGTCGAGCGGATTGCCGTGGTCGATGAGCTCGACGTGCACCGCATCGCGCCCGAACATCGCCACGAGCCGGTCGAGCTCGCGGGCCGCGGCATCCGCTCCCTCCTCGGCGAGGGCGCGACGCACCGCCCCCTTGCGACAGCCGGTGAGCACCGCCCACTCCCCCGCCGCCTGCGCCACGAGCTCGTCGAGGTCGTAGACGGGGCGGCCCTTCTCGGCACCCTGCAGCTGCGCGTGCGTGATCGCCCCGGCCAGGCGGTGGTACCCCTCCTCGCCGCGCGCGAGCACGAGCAGGTGCGTGCCCACGGGATCGGCCTCGCCGTTCTGCGGCTTCGGCAGCTCGAGCGACAGCTCGGCGCCGAACACGGTCTGCAGCGCCAGCGTCTCGGCCGCCTCGGCGAAGCGCACGATGCCGTAGAAGCCGTCGTGGTCGGTGATCGCGAGGGCGTGGAGCCCCAGACGCTCCGCCTCTTCCGCGAGCTCCTCGGGAGACGAGGCCCCGTCGAGGAACGAGAACGACGAGTGCGCGTGCAGCTCGGCGTACGGGATCGACTCTGCGGGGCGCTCGATGCCGGGCGCGACGTACGGCCCGCGCTTGTGCGACCAGGCCGGGCTGTCGCCGCCGTCGGCGCCCGCGGGCGGCCCACCGGGACGCCGCCGCCCGCTGAGCACGCGCTCCATCTCGGACCAGGGCACCGAGGGGTTGTCGAAGCCCATCAGCCACCGCCCCGCCCGGGGCGCCGACACACGTCAGTCATAGGTCGCCTCCGCCGTCCAGCTGTCTCCCTCGCACACCAGCAGCCAGGCCGCGCCGTCGGCGTCGACCACCTGGAACCGGTGCGCACGACGCGAGCGCACGGCATCCCATCCGCGCTCCACCACCGGCCACGGCCCCGCCCAGGCCTCGATCGGCCGCCGGCGCCCGCTCTCGATGAGCAGCGCCGGGACCGCGGAGACGCTGCCCCGGTCGTCGACGTCGATCGTCTCGCCGCCGAGCGCGCGCACGTCGACGGGGATCGGCTCGGCGAACACCGTCGTGGGCAGCGGATCGGGAAGGCTCCCCGGCCAGGGCCGGGCGCGCTGCGCCGCGAGTCCGTCCGGCCCCTTCACATGCCGGTCACCCCACGGCACGAGCACCTGCCGCTCGGTGAGCCACCGGCCGCCGCCGATCACCGGGGTGAGCACGCCGCGATGCCCGAGCATCGCCTGCACGCGCGACAGGGCGTGGTGCACGCGCTCCTCGGGTCCGCCGCCGAAAATCGCCGGGGCGTGATGGGATGCCGCGTCCACCGCCTCGGGCGAGATCCGCACCAGTGCGACCCCGCTGCGCAGCCCCTCGGACTCCTCGGAGAGCTGCCAGCGCACCCGGTCGACGACCGCGGCCGCATCGAAGGATCCGGGATGCAGCCACACCCGCTCACTGCGCTCCCCCCGATCGCCGACGAGCTCGACGCGCAGCTCGGTGCAGACGAGATCGACCGCACCGAGCCCCGCGATGAAGGCGTCGGCGGTGACGCGCATGCCGAAGGCGACCTGGTCGGCGATCTCGAGCGGCGGCTCGAAGGCGATCTCTCGATGCAGCTCGGGCGGTGGGGTGCGGGGCTCGACCGGGCGGGAGTCGCGGCCGCCGGAGAGGGCGTGCAGACGGATGCCGCGCTCTCCGAAGCGCTCGCGCACCCGATCGGGCTCCATCGCCGCGAAGTCGCCGAGCGTCTGCACGCCGAGGCGAGCGAGCAGGCCGACGAGATCGGCCGAGGCGGGAGCCGACGCCGACGGCGTGCCGACGCCGAGCGACGACGCGTCGAGCACCGACACCGAGAGGGGTGCGAGGAATCCCGCGGCCCCGCCGGCCGGCACCGCGCAGACGGGCTCGGCCCGGCTCGCGCCCGCCTTGGCGGCCTGTTCGGCGGTGAAGGGCCCGTCGGCGATGCCCGCCCGGACGTCGCCGAGACCCAGGCCAGCCAGCGTGTCGAGCAGCACGCGCGCCGCTTCGATCTCACCGCCGTAGTAGCGGGCCGGACCCCGCGCGCGCAGGGCGCACAGCCCGGGGCGCACCAGCTGAACTCCGGGTGCGCGCTCCTCGATGCGCGACACGACGGGGGCGAACGCGCGATGGTCGCGCGCGGGGTCGGCCGCCACCACCGTGAGCCCGGGGCAGCGGGCCTGGGCGTCGCGGCGGCGCTGCCCACGGCGCACCCCCTCGGCTCGTGCGGATGCCGAGCATGCCGTGACGAGGTTGCGCTCCATGACCGCCACCGGCTGCCCGGGATCGAGCGGCGCACCGCCGGCGAGGCCGCCGCCGTCGCGCGTCAGCGCGGTGACCGGCCAGTCGGGGAACCACAGCACGAGGCTCCGGACGGGAGACTCCCTGACCATGTCAGCCGACCGCCCTCGCTTCGAGCGGCGCGTACACCGGCTCGGCACCCCACTCGCCGCTCGCCGGAGAGTCGGGCACGGCCGTGAGCGCGGGCACCGGCTCGGCGATCGCGGCGACCGCCCCGTTCGCATCCGGCAGCAGCAGCCGCGACCGGCGCGCCCTCGGCCATCGCCTGCTCGACGCGGTGACGGTCACCTCGCGGCCCGCGAGATAGCCGTGTCCCCGGCCGACCCCCGTCCAGTCGGGCGCGTCGAGCTCGAGCACCGCCTCGGCCTGCGGCCACGGTCCCTGCACGAGCAGCACCGCCCCGCGATCGCGCAGTCTCGCCGCGAGGCGCGCGACCTCGCCGTCGGGCGCGCGCCCGGCGGGACGCACCGCCACGACCGGCAGCACCTCGGAGACGGTCGCCGTCACCGCGAGCCACCGCGGACCGGGCTCGGGGATGAGCACCAGCCGGGAGAGGTCGACCCCCAGTCGCTCGGCGGCCTCGACGCCGAGCCGCGGCATCCCCACCACACCGCACCACGACCCCGCCTGCGACGGCTGGGCGAGCAGCGCCAGCAGCAGCGAGGTGGACCGGGACAGGGAGTACGCCGCCCCGGGACGGAGTCCGCCGCCGGGCAGCAGCGCCGCGAGTGCGGGGTGCACGGGCAGCACCGGTGCGTCGAGCCGGCGCCCCTGGACCCGCTCGAGCTGCGCACGCAGGGAGGCCAGTTCCCCCGCCGCGCCGGCACGATCCCGCATCGCCGTCATTTGAACATCCTAGAATCTTTGTTCTAATGAATCAATCCTGAGAGTGATGCTAGTTCGCACCTCCGACACAATAGATGCGCGCGGCGGAAGCGCCCCGAGCACGATCCCGGCGAGCACGAGCACGACCCCGACCGCCTGCGGCAGACCGAACGCCTCTCCCGCGATGACCACTCCGAGCGCCACGCCGGTGACCGGGTTCAGCAGCCCGATGACCCCGACGACGCCGGGCGCGAGATGCCGCAGACCCGCGAACCATGCCGCGTACGCGAGCGCCGTCGCCACGAGGGTGACGTATAGGAAGCCCAGCGCAGACGGCACCGAGAGCGACGGCGGCGCCCCCTCCACCAGCAGCGCCGCCGGCAGGAGCACGAGCGAGCCGCCGACCAGCTGCCACGCCGTCATCGGCAGCGCCGGGACATCCGAGCCCCACCGGGCGGTGAGGACGAACCCGAGCGACGATGCCACCATCGCCCCCAGGGACGCCACGACTCCCCACGGATCGACCGCGCCCAGGTCGACGCCGAGCATCACCACGACTCCCACGAGCCCGACGCCCGCGCCGGCGACCGCCGCAGCCCGGGGCCGGCGATGCAGCAGCAGCCACGCGAACAGCAGCATGCCGGCCGCGGAGGTCGACATCAGGGTGGCCGCGAGGCCCGACGGCAGACGCTGACCGGCGATGTACACCAGCACGAAGAAGCCGCCGACGTTGAGCGTGCCGAGCACGAGCGAGCGCCACCACCACGACCCCTTCGGCAGCCTTCGGGCCACCAGCAGCACGAGCAGTCCCGCCGGCAGCGCCCGCAGCACGCCGCCCCACAGCGGCGACTCGGGCGGGAGCAGATTGCGCGTCACGACGTAGGTGCTCCCCCAGGCGATGGGGGCGATCGCCGTGACGAGGATCCAGCGCCATCTTCTATCTTCCATGGAAGATACTTTATCTTACCGGGAAGATAAGATGGCCGAATGGATGCCGCCGCTGAAGAGCCGCTCGACCGCGTCGCCGAGATCCAGCAGGCGTGGAAAAGGGAGCGACCCGACCTCGACCCCTCCCCGCAGGGCGTGATCGCGCGCCTGCACCGCGTCGCGCTCGAGCTGACCGAGCGACTCGTGGCGGTCTATGCCGAGTTCGGTCTCAGCGAGGGCGAGTTCGACGTGCTCGCCACCCTTCGCCGCGCCGGAGCTCCCTACGAGCACGCCGCGGGCGACCTCGCCGACCACACCCTGGTCACCACGGGCGGGCTCACCAAGCGCGTCGACCGGCTGGTCGCCCGGGGCCTCGTCGAGCGGCGGGCCGAGGCATCCGATGCCCGCCGTCGTCTGGTGCGGCTCACCCCGGAGGGCGTCGACCTCATCGACCGCGCGTTCACCGCGCATCTGGCGAACGAGCACCGCATCCTCGAAGAACTGGGATCAGCGGATGCCGCGGCCCTCGAGCCGCTGCTCACCCGCTGGCTGCGCGTGCTCGACGCGCACTAGACCCCTGTCACCGCGCCGGGCCCCGGCGCGAAGTCGCCCTTCCCCGCGCGACGCCGGGGAAGTAGCGTGAGGCCGACCGTGGCTCTGCACCACCCCGTGTACCCGTGAGGATCCTCGCCGATGAACGATGCCGTGCACCCGTCCCTGCTCGAATCGATCTCGGCGTGGGTGCTCGTCGCCGCCTTCGCGCTCTCGCTCGTCTACGAGCTATGGCGAGCGACCGTGAAGGCGGGAGCGTCGCGCCACGACTCTCTGAGTGCCTTCGTTCGGGAGCTGTGGCTCTACGTGCTCGCCGCCGTCGTGATCGTCCTGCTCTTCACGGGCGTGCCGTTCTCCGCATGGGTGGGACTGGTCTTCGCAGTCCTGGTCATCCTCGTCTCGATCTTCTACTACAACCCGAAGATGATGGTCGAGCGCGATCCGGGCCTGATCGACTGGTTCGAGGACCTCGTCTACACCGGGCTGCTGTTCGTGGTCGCGACCCTGCTGATCCTCGAGGTCTCGGGACTCGTGCTGGCGTAGAGCCGGCGGTCACGCCGCGAGGGCGAGGTAGGGCTCCCATCGAGGGTCGGTGCGCTCGGTGCCGCGGACGGTCCACTGCGCGCCGCGCGGCGGGTGCGGCGCGAAGCGAAGCTGCCAGTTCATCTCCTGCGGCGTGCGATCGCCCTTGACGTTGTTGCAGCGCAGGCAGCACGCGACGAGGTTCTCCCACGAATCGGCCCCACCGCGCGAGCGCGGCAGCACGTGGTCGATCGTCGACGCCGTCGTGCCGCAGTACGCGCAGCGGTGCGCATCGCGGCGCAGCACCCCGCGCCGGGTCACCGGCACGCGCCGCGCGCCGGGCACCCGCACGTATCTGGTGAGGATGATCACCGCCGGACGGTCGTAGGCACGTCTCGTGCCCCAGACGGGATCACCGTCGGTGTGCTCGATGACGGTTGCCTTCTCGTTCATCACGAGCACGAGCGCCCGTTTGAACGACACGACGGCGAGCGGTTCGTAGCCCGCGTTCAGCACCAGAGTGCGCATTGATCATCCTCTCGAACGGCCGGGACGGCTTCCCGGTGATTCGACTACTCGACGATTCGAGGTGCGCAGGGGTACGAAAAAGGCGCTGTCTTATAGACAGCGCCATGGCGCCACGGCGTGACCGTGGCATCCGCTCGTGCAATGCCGAAGAACAAGGCGTCCGAGCGCATCCGTGGTTCGGATGCGTGGTGTGATGCCCATCGGCTCCCTCCGCTTCTCTCAGCGTCGGATTTCAGGGTAACGCACGCACGAAGAAGGAGGGCCGCAGCCGCAGGTGAACGTCCCGTGGCGTGTCGGTCAACGAGAACTCCCCCCGACGCCAGGCGCCGAGGGGAGTCTGCGGAGAATTTCTCAGCCCGCGTTGGCCAGGAGCCAGGCGTACGGGTCGATGTTCGAGCCGTTGAGGTACGTCTCGAAGTGGAGGTGGTTGGCGGTCGAGCGACCGGTGCTGCCGACGAGGCCGATGATCTGGCCGGCCTGCACGGTCTGCCCGGCGACGACCTGACGGCTGCCGTAGGTCATGTGACCGTAGAGGGTGCCGACGCGCTGGCCGTTGATGACGTGGTCGATCGTGACCGCGACGCCGTAGCCGCCGTAGCTCTCCTGCGACACCTTCACCACACCGGCGGCGGCCGCGAAGATCGGGGTGCCGCCGGCGGCGAGCATGTCGACGCCCATGTGAGCACCGCCACGCGTGCCGAATCCTTCGCCCAGGGTGTAGCCGGCGAGGGGCCAGCGCACCGCGCCGGAACCGGGGGCGACCATGTTCAGGTCGACGGAGACGCGAGACTGCGTCTGAGCCTGCGAAGACGCGACACTCGCGGCGAGCCGTGCGCGCTCGGCGGCGGCGGCAGCTGCGGCTTCTTCGGCCTTCTTCTTCTCGATCTCCTCGGACGTGGTGGCCGAGTAGCTGTCACGGGAGAGCTCGGCCCCGGTGGCGTCGGACGCGACGACGAGCGTCTGCGCATCGGCCACGGCCTTCTGCTGAATGGTGACGCTTTCTTCCTGCAGCCCGCCCGCGGCGAAGGCGGGCAACGCGACGGTGGCGACGAGGCCGCCGACCATGCTCAGGATCACGAGGCTGCGCAGCGGCTTGACGACGCGGTTGGGGCCCTTCGGGGCGGCAGGTCGAGCGGCGGGCGCGGTGCGGGCGACCTTCGCCGGGGCCTGGGAACGACGAGCGACCGGACGTCGCACACGCGTGCGAGGGGTCAGACTCGTCGCGTCGTTGTCGGGCTCGCTCGCGAGCGAATCGATCTTTTCAGCCAAACTGTCCTCCGGCGCCTCTACGCCGTCGGCGCTGGCTCGTCGGCATTCGGTGTCGGGGCACGATATGCGGGCTTCACCGCGCGGACGACGAGCCAGGGAGGCAATCCGTGCGGGGTCCGTTGGCGGGCTTCTCGCCTGGTGGACTTTCCGAGGCTACCCGAAGGTAACGAATATGTCACGCTCATCGGCTGGCAGAACCCTGGGATGTGCGCGCGAACGGCGGCTGAGGCATCCGCTCGCGTCTCGAACGAGGGGTCAGCGGCGCTCGTCGACGAGGAAGATGTGCGAGGCGACCTCGATGGGCAGCTCGAGGCCTTCGTCGTTGCCGTGCATCTGCACCAGCACGTAGCCCTCGCTGTAGCGGTAGTCGCCGGAGGCCCCCGGGAGAACCCCCGCGCCCTTCAGCTGCTGCAGCAGCTCGGGGTCGACCTGGGCCGGCTCGGCGAGGCGCCGGACGGTGCCGGTGATCGGCTCGCCGGCCTCGTTCAGGCGACGGACGAGCCCCACAACGCCCTGATCGAACCCGTTCGCCGGCACGTCGCCGAGCTGGTCGAGTCCGGGGATGGGGTTGCCGTAGGGCGATTCGGTGGGATGCCCCAGCAGCTCGACGAGCCTGCGCTCGACCTGCTCGCTCATCACGTGCTCCCAGCGGCAGGCCTCTTCGTGCACGTACGCCCAGTCCAGACCGATCACGTCGGAGAGGAGGCGCTCGGCGAGCCGGTGCTTGCGCATGACGTCGACGGCCTTCTGGCGGCCGGCGGCGGTGAGTTCGAGACGGCGGTCCTCGGAGACCACGACGAGGCCGTCGCGCTCCATGCGGCCGATCGTCTGCGAGACGGTGGGACCGGAGTGGCCGAGCCGCTCCGAGATGCGCGCGCGCAGGGGAACGATGTTCTCCTCCTCGAGTTCGAGGATGGTGCGCAGGTACATCTCGGTGGTGTCGATCAGGTCGGTCATCTCGCGGTGTCCTCGTTCGTCGAAGGGGCGAGGCAAGCCTATCCATTCCCCCGACATGCGGCTCCGTCGCGGGCGCCGGCGCCGGGCCGCCCCGCGATGCGTCATCGGATGTCGTCCGACCCGGTCGGCTCGCGGCCCCGACCATACAATCGAGCCATGCCCCACGTCGCGCTTCCCCGTGAGATCCTGCCCGCCGACGGACGCTTCGGCTGCGGCCCGTCCAAGGTGCGCTCCGCCCACCTCGAGGCCCTCGCCGGCCCCGGCGCCGCGCTGCTCGGCACCTCGCACCGCCAGGCGCCCGTGAAGAGCCTCGTCGGCCAGGTGCGCGCCGAGCTGAACGAGCTGTTCCGGCTGCCGGCCGGCTACGAGATCATCCTCGGCAACGGCGGCTCGACGGCGTTCTGGGATGCCGCCGCGTTCGGGCTGATCGAGAAGCGCAGCCAGCACCTCGTGTTCGGAGAGTTCGGCGGCAAGTTCGCCTCGGCCGCCAGGACGCCGTGGCTCGAGGCCCCCGACGTGCGGGAGGTGCCCGCCGGCACGCGCACGGTCGCCGAGGCGGTCGAGGGCGTGGACGTCTACGCGTGGCCGCACAACGAGACCTCCACCGGCGTCTCGGCGCCGATCGAGCGCGTGCACGGCGACGAGGGCGCCCTCACGGTGATCGACGCCACCAGCGCCGCGGGCGGCATCGACTTCACGGTCCACGAGACCGACGTCTACTACTTCGCCCCGCAGAAGAACCTCGGCTCGGACGGCGGCCTGTGGTTCGCCGCGGTGTCGCCCGCGGCCATCGAGCGGATCGAGCGCATCGCCGCCTCGGGCCGCTACATCCCGGAGTTCCTGAGCCTCAAGAACGCGCTGGACAACTCGCGCCTCAACCAGACCCTGAACACCCCCGCGCTCGCGACGCTGTTCCTCCTCGACCGTCAGCTCGACTGGATCCGCGACAGCGGCGGCCTGCAGTGGGCCGACGCCCGGACGCGGCAGTCGTCGCAGGCGCTCTACGACTGGGCGGAGGCATCCGCTTTCGCGACGCCCTTCGTCGCCGACCCCGCCGACCGCTCCCCCGTCGTGGTGACGATCGACTTCGACGACTCCGTCG
This sequence comes from Microbacterium sp. CFBP9034, assembly GCF_034045255.1. Lineage (NCBI taxonomy): Bacteria > Bacillati > Actinomycetota > Actinomycetes > Micrococcales > Microbacteriaceae > Microbacterium > Microbacterium sp. CFBP9034. The sequence continues at coordinate 869,871 of NZ_JAXCWC010000002.1, read as the reverse complement.
ACGCCGCCGCCGTGGCGAAGAGCCTGCGTGCGAACGGCATCGTCGACACCGAGCCGTACCGCAAGCTCGGACGCAATCAGCTGCGCGTGGCGACGTTCGTCTCGATCGACCCCGAAGACGTGGAGCAGCTCATCCGCTGCATCGACTACACCGTCGAGCGCCTCTGACCCCGACCTCGCTCAGACGAGCGGCGACGGCACGGGCTCGAGCACCGAGGTGACGATCGCCTCGATCGCGAACTCCGACGCGCGCCCGAGGTCGAGCGCGGTCGGATCGAGCAGCCACTGCACCTGGAGCCCGTCCATGACGGCGAGGATGCTCGTCGCCGCGTAGGCCACCGTCTCGGGCTCGCTGATGCCACGCTCGGCGCAGGCGACGGCGAATGCGTGCGCGACCTCGCCACGCAGGGTCTCGTACCGCTTCTGGAAGAAGTCGCGGCCCGGGTGGTCATGGGTCACGGACTCGGCCGAGAGCACGGCGTAGGCCTGCACGATCCCGGGTCGGTCGGCGTTCGCGAACGCGGTGCGGACGAGGTGGCGGAACAGGTCCATCCCGTCGGGGATGTGCTGTTCCGCCAGGTCTGCCACATCGGTTTCATCACGATGCTTCAGCACCTCGAGCAGCAGGGCATCTTTGGAGCCGAAGTGATGGAGAATCCCTGCATGGGTCATGCCGACCTGGTCGGCGATCTCCTGGAGGGTGCCGCCGGTGAACCCTTTCGCGCCGAAGATCTCGGTCGCGGCATCGAGAATGTCGCGGCGACGCGCGATGGTTTCGGGTCGCGAACGCGGCTGTCTGCGCTGATCTGTCACTGGCTTCCGCCCCTCCACTCGTCGGCGGATCAAGAGTCTACGCACGAGTTGGACACGGTTCGGTCGACTCGGTTGCAATACTTACTTACTAGCACGTAAGGTAACTCCGCAATCACATCCCCCACGACGTCGTGGCGACTCACGTGAGTACGACGACGTCACATCACGAAGGAGAAGCAATGAGGCTTAGGTCCTCCCTCGTCGCCGTCGGCATCGCCACGGCGATCGTGCTGACCGGCTGCGCGGCCGGCGGCACGGACTCCGGCAACGCCGAACCCGGTGCCGCGCTCACGATCGCGAAGCCCGACGGCGCGATCACGACCGAGTCGAACAACCCGTACCTGGGCGACTCGTCCGCATCGAAGTACTCGTACCGCATGGTCATCTTCGAGTCGCTCGCCCTCGTCAACCCGACCGGCGACCTCGGCACCACGCCGTGGCTGGCCGAGTCCGTGACGTGGAACGACGACTACACCCAGCTCACCGCGGTGGCCCGCAGCGGCGTGAAGTGGAGCGACGGCGAGGACTTCACCGCCGACGACATCGCGTTCTCCTTCAACCAGGTCCTTGACGGAAAGCTCAACGACACCAACGCGCTGGACATCAAGAGCGTGAACGTCGACGGCGACACCGTCACGATCGACTTCAACAGCTCGAAGTACACCCAGCAGGCCCGGGTGCTGCACTTCCAGATCGTGCCCGAGCACATTTGGAGCGAGATCGAGGACCCGAACACCGACCCGCTGACCGGCGAGGGCCAGGTCGTGGGCACCGGTCCGTACGTGATGGACTCCTGGACGACCGAGTCGGTCACCCTCACCGCGAACCCCGACTACTGGGGCGGCGAGCTGGCAGTGCCCGAGCTGCACTACGTCTCGTACGGCGACAACGCGGCCCTCACCACCGCGCTGGCGACCGGCGAGGCCGACTGGGCGCAGGCGTTCATCCCGCAGATCGAAGACAGCTACCTGTCGGCCGACCCCGACAACAAGTTCCTGGCCTCGCCCACGGCGGGCGCGGGAACGCTGTTCATGAACCTGCAGACCAAGCCGTTCAACGACCCGGCCCTCCGTGAGGCCCTCGCCTGGACGATCGACCGTCAGGCCTACGTCGACATCGCACGCGAAGGCGCGAGCGAGGCCGTATGGAGCGTCACCGGTCTCGGTGCGCTGCTCGAGGACGAGGTCATCCCGGAGTACGCCGGCCAGGAGTACTCGGTCGACATCGACAAGGCCCGCCAGGTCCTCACGGACGCCGGCTACACCTGGGAGGGCGAGACGCTCATCGACCCGGATGGTGAGGCGGTCTCGTTCTCGATCTCCGTCCCCGCCGGCTGGAGCGACTGGAACACCGAGCAGGCGCTCATCGCCGAAGAGCTCAAGGAAGGCCTCGGCATCGAGGTCAAGGTGGACCAGCCCGACTGGGGCGGCTGGGATGCCGCACGCCAGGAGGGCACCTTCCAGGCGATCATCCACTGGCTCGAGGACACCGGCAACGCGTACGGCCTGTACACCTCGACGATGGACCCGAAGTGGATCGTCGACAACAAGGCGCAGTTCAACTTCGGCCGCTTCGACGACCCTGCGGTCACCGAGGCGCTGAACACCTACGCGAACGCGGCGTCCGACGCCGACCGTGAAGCCGCCCTCGAGGTGATGCAGACGGCCTTCGTCGAGAACGTGCCGGCCATTCCGCTGGGTGCGCACCCGCTCCTGGGCGAGTTCAACACGCGCAACTACGTCGGCTGGCCGTCCGAGGAGGACCAGTACGCCTCGGCCGACCCGACGCAGCCCGCGATCGTGCAGATCCTGACCGAGCTGCAGCCCGCCGAATAACGCACCGCAGGCGGGGCGGATGCGCTGCATCCGCCCCGCCTGTGCGTCACCCTCACGAAAGCGAACCAGCACAGATGAGAGATTCGCTGCTCTCCGTCGATGACTTCTCCATCGTCTATGACGTCGATCCCCCCGTACGAGCAGTCAAGAACGTCTCCCTCGAACTCCAGCGCGGTGAGATCCTCGGACTCGCCGGCGAGAGCGGATGCGGCAAGACCACCCTCGCCTATGGCGTCCAGCGCCTGCTCAAGCCCCCGGCCGTGATCACGAGCGGCTCCGTCGTCTTCCACGACGCGAGCGGCGAGGACGTCGACATCAACAGCCTCGGCGCCGAGGAGATGCGCCGCTTCCGCTGGGACAAGATCTCGATGGTCTTCCAGGGCGCGATGAACTCGCTGAACCCCGTCGCCACCATCGGCTCACAGCTCGCGGACGTCTTCGAGGTGCACCGCCCCGATCTCTCGCGGTCGCAGCGGCGTGAGGCGGTCGTCGAGCTGCTCGAGATCGTCAAGGTCGGCGCGCAGCGCTACCGCTCCTACCCGCACGAGTTGTCGGGCGGCATGCGCCAGCGCGTCATGATCGCCATGGCGCTCGCCCTGCGCCCGCAGCTCATGGTCATGGACGAGCCGACCACCGCTCTCGATGTGCTGGTGCAGCGCGAGATCCTGCGTCAGATCTCGCACCTGCGTCACGAGTTCGGCTTCTCGGTGATCTTCATCACCCACGACCTGCCGCTGCTGCTCGAGATCAGCGACCGGATCGCCATCATGCGCGACGGCGAGATCATCGAGCTCGACACGGCGGAGCGGATCTGGACCGACCCGAAGGACGAGTACACCCGCACGCTGCTCGCCTCGTTCCCACGACTCACCGGAGAGAGGGGGGTGGTCCACCGATGACCGTCCTCGAATTCGACGCCGTCACCAAGGTGTACTCGGTGCGCGGCGCCGGCCAGATGAAGGCCCTCGACGACGTGAGCTTCACGCTCCGCTCGGGTCAGACGATCGGTCTCGTCGGCCAGTCCGGCAGCGGCAAGTCGACCATCGCGAAGATCCTCACCCAGCTCGAGACGCCCACGAGCGGCGAGGTGCGGCTCGACGGAGAGCCGATCCCCCGTCGCGGCAAGGGCCTGCGCAAGTACCGCCAGCAGCTGCGGATGGTGTTCCAGGACCCGTTCGCGTCGCTCAACCCGTACCACTCGATCCGCTACGCCGTCGAGCGCCCGCTCCAGCTCGACGCCGTCGTCCCCAAGGACCAGCTCGAGGATGAGGTGCGCCGTCTGCTCGGCCGGGTGCGCCTCGACGCCGACGCGGTGATCGACCGCCGTCCGCACGAGCTCTCGGGCGGTCAGCGTCAGCGCGTCGCGATCGCCCGGGCCCTGGCATCCCGCCCGAAGCTGCTCGTGGCCGACGAGCCGGTGTCGATGCTCGACGTGTCGATCCGCCTGGGCGTGCTCAACCTGCTGGCAGACCTGCAGCGCGAGGAGGGCCTGGGCGTGCTGTACATCACGCACGACCTCGCCACCGCCCGCCACTTCAGCGACGAGATCCTCGTCCTCAACCAGGGCCGGGTGGTCGAACGCGGTCCCGCCGACGACGTGATCCTGCGTCCTCAGAACCCGTACACCCAAGAGCTGCGCGCGGCATCCCCCGATCCCGACACCTACTTCGCGCACGCATCAGGCATCCTCGGAGGTGAGAAGTGAGCGCTGTCGCTCCCCAGCTGCCGGTTCCCGACTTCGACGCGATCGAAGCCGGCACGACGGCCACCGGCGCCGTCAAGGCTCACGCGCGCATCCCGTGGCGCTTCCTCGGCAATCGCATCCTGTTCTACCTGTTCACGCTGTGGGCCGCGATCACGATCAACTTCTTCCTCCCTCGCCTGATGAAGGGCGACGCGGTGACGGCGTACCTCGCCCGCAACCGCAACGTCAGCCCCGAGGCGGCCGAGGCGCTGCGCGCCCTGCTCGGCCTCGACACCGACAAGTCGCTGTGGCAGCAGTACCTCGACTACTGGGGCCTGCTGCTGCGCGGCGACCTCGGGATCTCGCTGCTGCACGGCATGCGCCCGGTGACCGAGGTCGTCGGCCAGTCGCTGATCTGGACCGTCGGCCTCGTCGGCTTCGCGACGCTCATCGCGTTCGCGATCGGCACCATCGGCGGCGCGATCGTGGGATGGCGCCGCGGCAGCCGGCTCGACGCGCTCATCCCGATCACGACCTTCCTCAGCACCATCCCCTACTTCTGGCTCGGCCTGCTCGCCATCTCGTTCTTCTCGGTGACGCTCGGCTGGTTCCCCATCGGCAAGGCGTACGGCGTCGGAGTCGCGCCGGAGTGGTCGTGGGAGTTCGTCGGAGACGTGGCCCACCACGGCTTCCTTCCCGCGGCGACCATCATCATCGCCTCCCTCGGCGGCTGGATGCTCGGCATGCGCAACATGATGCTCACGGTGCTCGACGAGGACTACGTCACGGTCGCCCAGGCAAAGGGCATGCCGAACGACCGGGTGCTGTGGCGCTACGCCGCCCGCAACGCGGTGCTGCCGCAGATCCAGAGCTTCGCGCTGGCGCTCGGCTTCATCGTCGGCGGCACGATCGTGATGGAGGTGGTGTTCAGCTATCCCGGCGTCGGCAAGCTGCTGCTCGACGCCACCAACGCGAAGGACTACGCGCTGATGCAGGGAGTGTTCCTCGTGCTGACGATCTCAGTGCTCCTGGCCAACCTCATGGCGGACATCGCCTACGGATTCCTCGACCCGCGCACGCGCCAGACGGAGGCCTGAGCATGGACACCATCGTCAACGAGACCTCGGCCCAGCGTCCGGCGAACACGCCCGCGACCGCGACCGTACGCACCCCCGCACTCTCCGAGAGCACCGACGCCCCCCAGAAGCCGACCTTCCGGTCCAAGCTGGGCTCCGCCTTCGCGATGTTCCGCAACGGGAAGTCGATCGCGGGCCTGGCGATCCTCGGCTTCTTCGTGCTCGTCGCCATCTTCGCCGACGTGCTCGCCCCGTACTCCCCCACGAAGGTCGACAACACGGCGCGCTTCCAGCCGCCGTCGGCGGCGCACTGGCTGGGGACGACCCACATCGGCGAGGACGTGCTGAGCCAGGTCATCCACGGCACCCGCGGGGTCATCGTGGTCGGCTTCCTGGCCGCGATCATCGCCACCTTCCTCGCCATCGTGGTGGGTGTGATGTCGGGCTATCTGCGAGGGTGGCGCAGTGAGGGCCTCTCGGCGCTCACGAACGTCTTCCTCGTGATCCCCGGCATCCCGCTCATCATCATCGTGGCCTCGATGTTCGAGGACCCGCCGCTCATCCTCGTGGCGGGAGTGCTGGGCCTGATCGGCTGGGCCTGGGGCGCACGCGTGCTCCGTGCACAGACGATGTCGCTGCGCAGCCGCGACTTCGTGCTGGCCGCGAAGGCCAACGGCGAGCCGCTGCACCGCATCATCACCGTCGAGATGCTCCCCAACCTCATGGCGCTCATCGCCGCGAGCTTCGTGGGCACGGTGACGGCCGCGATCATCGGCCTCACGACCCTGTCGTACATCGGCATCATCCCGGTCACGACGTACAACTGGGGCACCATCCTCAATTGGGCCAGCGCGCAGGGAGCGTTCCGCCAGGGGCAGTGGTGGTGGTTCGTGCCTCCGGGCCTGTGCATCGCCGCCATCGGCGTCGCGCTCTCGCTGATCAACTTCGGCATCGACGAATACGTCAACCCGCGCCTCCGGTCCGCCGGCGAGCGAGCCCGCGCCCTCAAGAAGAAGGGCATGAGCGTCAACGACACCGTCACGGCCGTCCGCACCGCGCCCGCGACGCCCCGACAGGAGAACCTGTGACCAACGACGCCCCCTACCTCGACTCCGAGCTTCCGGTCGAGGAGCGGATCGCCGACCTGCTGGGTCGCATGACCCTCGAGGAGAAGGTCGGGCAGATGCTGCAGCTCGACGCCCGCGAGGACCTCGACGACCAGATCGTGCGGATGCACGCCGGATCGATCCTGCACGCCTCCCCCGCACACGTCCTGCGCGCCAGAGACCTGACGCTCCGGACGCGCCTGCAGATCCCCCTCCTCGTCGGCGAGGACTGCATCCACGGTCACGCCTTCTGGGAGGGAGGCACCGTCTTCCCCACGCAGCTGGGCATGGCGGCGACGTGGGACCCGGCGCTCGTCGAACAGGTCGCCAAGGCGACGGCGGCCGAGGTGTCGGCCACCGGCATCCACTGGACCTTCTCCCCCGTGCTGTGCATCGCCCGCGACCTGCGCTGGGGCCGCGTCGACGAGACGTTCGGCGAGGACCCCTATCTGATCGGCGAGCTCGCGTCGGCGATGGTGCGCGGGTACCAGGGCGGCGGGCTTCACGACCCCGACGCGATCCTCGCGACGGCGAAGCACTTCGCCGGCTACTCCGAGACGCAGGGCGGCCGCGACGCGAGCGAGGCCGACATCTCCCGTCGGAAGCTCCGGTCGTGGTTCCTCCCGCCGTTCGAGCGGGTCGCACGTGAAGGGTGCCGCACCTTCATGCTGGGTTACCAGACCACCGACGGCGTGCCCATCACCGTCAACGACTGGCTGCTGAACGACGTCCTCCGCGGCGAGTGGGGCTACACCGGCACCCTCATCACCGACTGGGACAACGTCGGCCGCATGGTGTGGGAGCAGAAGGTGCAGCCCGACTACGCGCACGCCGCCGCCGCCGCGGTCAAGGCCGGCAACGACATGGTCATGACCACGCCGGGCTTCTTCCACGGCGCGCTGATGGCGATCGAGCGCGGGCTGATGATCGAGAGCGATCTCGACCGCGCCGTGTCGCGCATCCTGCGCCTGAAGTTCGAGTTCGGACTGTTCGAGAACCCGCGTCTCCCCGACACCGAGCGCATCGAGACGGTGATCGGCCGCGCCGAGCACGTCGCGCTCAACCTCGAGACCGCCCGCCGGTCGCTCGTGCTGCTGCAGAACGACGGCACGCTTCCCCTCGGCGTCGACGAGAAGCCCCGCCGCATCGCGGTGGTCGGACCCCTGGCCGATGACGCGCAGACGCAGCTCGGCGACTGGGCCGGGTCGTCGGGTCAGGTCGATTGGCTCCCCGACGGCCAGCCGCGCGAGCTCATCACGACGGTGCTCGACGGTCTGCGCGCGCACGCGCCGTCGAACTGGGAGGTGACGCACACGCGAGGTGCCGACATCCTGGCGCTCGAAGAGGACCCGGACGGCGCCTTCTTCCCCGACGGACAGCCCCGCCCTCAGATCGTCGTTCCCGTCAGCCCCGACGCCGCGCTCATCGCAGAGGCTGTCGCGGCCGCCGAAGCCGCGGACTATGTCGTCGCCGTCGTGGGCGACCGCGTCGAGCTCGTCGGCGAGGGACGTTCCACCGCGACCCTGGAGCTCCTCGGCGGTCAGCAGGCGCTCCTGGAGGCGCTCGCGGCGACCGGCAAGCCCCTCATCGTCGTCCTGCTCGCCTCCAAGCCCCTGGTACTCCCCCGATCGGTGACGGATGCCGCGGCCCTCGTCTGGACCGCCAACCCGGGCATGGAGGGCGGTCACGCGATCGCCGAACTGCTGCTCGGGCACATCGAGCCCTCCGGCCGGCTGCCGATCTCGTTCGCGCGCCACGTCGGCCAGCAGCCGACGTACTACAACCAGCTGCGCGGGCAGCACGGGTCGCGCTATGCCGACCTGACGCAGAGCCCGGCGCACGCCTTCGGCGAGGGCCTGTCGTACACGCGGGTCGAGTACTCGGACCTCCGGATCGACGAGCCTGTGCTGGGCGCCGCCGACACGGTGCGTGCGAGCGTGACCGTGAGCAACGTCGGGTCGCGGCCCGCGCGGGAGGTCGTGCAGGCCTACATCCGCGACAGTGTGACCTCGGTCAGCTGGGCCGACAAGGAGCTCAAGGGCTTCACCGTCGTCCACATCGAGCCGGACGCCCGGGCGACCGTCGAGCTCGAGATCGCGGTGGCGGACTGCACGATCGTGGATGCCGACAGCCGCCGTGTCGTCGAGGCCGGGGAGTTCGAGCTGCTGGTGGGCCCGTCGTCACGCGACGAAGCCCTCCTGAGCGCACTCTTCACCGTCGAGGCTGGAAGTGCCGAGCGCACGGTCGAGATGATGGCTGCCGCGGCGCTGACCCCCTGAACCGCGAGGTCGGCGGCGCGGCGAGTCACTCCTCCGCGTCGTCGTCCTCGTCGTCGGAGTCCTCGTCGGACTCGTCCTCGTCGGAGTCGTCCTCGTCGGAGTCGTCGTCGTCCGCGTCTTCGTCGTCCGAGTCGTCGTCCTCGTCCGAGTCGTCCTCGTCCGAGTCGTCCTCGTCCGAGTCGTCCTCGTCCTCGTCGTCCGAGTCCTCGTCGTCGGCGTCTTCGTCGAGCTCGTCGATGTCGACGCCGTCGACGTCTCCGGCGTGGAGGATCGGGGATCCGTCATCGTCGAAGTCCGCGGCATCCAGATCGTCGACGTCATCCAGATCGTCGTCGTCCTCGTCGGAGTCGTCATCGTCCACGGCGTGCGGCGCCTCCGCGAGCACGACCTGGGCAGCCTGGTATTCGGCCAGGCGCACGGCCCACGGTACCCAGTCGGGAGCGAGCAGCGCGCCGTCGCCGGGCAGGAGCTCGACCTCCAGCACCGTGGGATCCGCGCCGTCGACGCGTGCCAGGCTGACCGTCCAGAACCAGCCGGGGTAGCCCGCCATACGGTTCGCGAAGCGCAGCGAGACGACGCCGTCCGGCTCGAGACGGTAGTCGGCGGCACCGCCCACGGTGGTCGCCGGGGTGATCTCGTGGAGCGCCGCGAGCGCCAGATCGTGTGCCTCGAGAAGCGCGGGATCGGGCTCGACGACGGCCGCCGGCTCAGGTTCCTCGACGGACGCGGTCTCGGGCTCCACGACGGGCGCGGCCCCCGGCTCAGACTCGACAGCCGATTCGGGCTCGACGGCGGGCTCAGCCGTGACCGCGTCATCCGGGGACGGCACGGCGTCGGCGGGCGCGTCGGCCGGATCAGGCGTCAAGTTCATCCGCGACCTTGCGCAGCACCGCTGCGACCTTCTTCGCGTGGGCGCCGCTGGGGTAGCGACCGTGACGCAGATCGCCGCCGAGGTCGTCGAGAAGCTTCACCAGATCCTCGATGATGATCGCCATGTCGTCGGCGGGCTTGCGCGAGCGCTTGGCGAGGCTCACCGGAGCCTCGAGCACCCGCACCGAGAGCGCCTGGAGCCCGCGCTTGCCGTCGGCGACGCCGAACTCGAGACGCGTGCCGGCCTTGGGCGGGAGGGTGCCCGCGGGCAGGGCCGTGGCGTGCAGGAAGACGTCCTGGCCGTCATCAGTGGTGATGAAGCCGAACCCCTTCTCCTCGTCGTAGAACCTGACCTTGCCGGTGGGCATCGGAACCTCGCTGTCTCGTGCGCCGCTGGAAGGGCGGGCATGACGGAACAGGGATCGGCGGATCCCCACCCCCCAGCCTACGCCAACGGCGCCGTCGGTCACCGGCGAGTGGGCGTCTGCCGTAGGCTGAGGCTGATGAGCAAGAACACTCCCAGTGAGGACGTCCCCGTCCGGCGGGTCGACCGCATCCTGGCTTTCATGTCGCTGGGTCTTCTGGTGCTGTCGATCCTCAGCTTCTTCGCCATCATGATCGGCTCGTCCTCTGGCGCCGACATGGCGTCCGGCATCTGGCCCCTCGTGGGCGTGCTCGTCTACATCGCCCCGATCGTGGCGTTCGCCCTGCTCCTGGCCGTGCTCATCATGAGCTTCACCCGGAGGGCTCGGGCGAACCGAGGAGGCTGAGTGGTCTCCGACGAGCGGGCTCTGGCGACCTGGCTGGCCGCACTCGACGACGAGGGACTGGCCGCGACGCTCGCTGGCCGCGGCGTGCCCGCGTCGGTCGCCTGGCACGACTTCTTCGACGCCTCGGAAGGGCTGCTGGATGCCGCGTCCCTCGACCGGGCACTCGCGCGGCTGCCGCGCTCCGCCCTGTCGGCCCTCGCCGGCGACGCCCCCGTCACCGACGGCGCGCTGCAGCGTCTGGCGCTGATCGACGCCTCCGGCCACCCGTACGCCGCCGTCAAGGACCGCATCGACCAGCTCTCGGCGTCACGCCCGGCCGCGTTCGATATCGCCCCGAGCCCCCCGCCGCCCGTCGCCGCCGACGACCGCACTGCGGCCGCCGCAGCCGAGCGCGCCTTCACCACCGCCGGCTCTCTCGCCGACGCCCTCCTCGCGTGCCTCCACTCCCCCTTCGCGCGCACCGGTTCGGGCGTGGTCAGCGCCGCCGAGCGCAAGCGCCTCGGCGACACCGGGGCCGTCGGGGCGACGGAGGACATCGAGGACCTCCTCGCGGCCGCGGAGGCCGCCGGGCTCGCCGCCGCCGAGGACCGGCAGTGGGTCGTGACACCGGAGGGCGAACGCTGGCTCGAGTCGTCGACGGCGCGCCGCTGGACCGTTCTCGCCGAAGGATTCCGTGACGCACTGCCCGAGGGGCTCCGCACCGACAGCGGCGGCTTCGTCGATCCGGCCGCATGGGCCGACGCGTACCCGCTCGATCCGGAGTGGCCGCTGCGTGTGGCGCGGATGCAGCGCATCGGCGCCCGCTGGGGCCTGCTCACGGCGGACGGCTCTGAACTGCCGTGGACCGCGGTGCTGCGCGAGGGCCTTCCGGCCGACGCGACCACGCTCGGCGTGCATCTTCCGGCTGAGATCGATCGCGTCTACCTGCAGGCGGATCTGACCGCGATCGCGCCCGGGCCGCTCGCGCCGGCACTCGATCTGCGGCTGCGCGCCATCGCCGTCCGCGAGTCCCGGGCTCAGGCCTCGACCTATCGGTTCACCGCCGACTCGCTCGGGGCCGGCATGACGGAGGGCGAGACGGCGGGCTCGATCCGCGAGTTCCTCGCCCAGCTGTCACTCACGGGCATCCCCCAGCCGCTCGACTACCTCATCGAGAGCACCGCCGCCCGGCACGGGCTCGTACGGGTCCGTGCCGACGAGGTCACCGGGCGCGCCGTCGTCGAGAGCCCGGATGTGTCGCTCCGAGAGACCATCGCCATCGACCAGGCGCTCCGGCCTCTCGGCCTGATCCCCGACGGCGACGTGCTGCTCTCACGCGTCACGCGGGACACGGTCTACTGGTCGCTCGCCGACGCCCGCTACCCCGTCGTCGCCCTCGATGCCTCCGGTGCGCCGGAGTCCGTCCGTCGCCGCGCCGTCGCCATCGACTCGCCCGGCGCGTCGTCACCCACAGGCACGTACGCCCGCCTGCTCTCCGAGCTGCGCAACGGCCACGGCACCGAGGGCGAGGAGGGCTGGCTCGGCCGCGAGCTCGAGCAGGCCGTGCGCGGGCGCTCCGAGATCGTCGTGGTCGTGCGCATGCCCGACGGCGCCGAGCGCACGCTCACGCTCGAGGCGTCGGGACTCGGCGGCGGAAGACTGCGTGGGCGCGACCGCGCCGCTGACATCGAGCGCACGCTTCCCGTCTCGAGCATCGTGAGCGTCCGTCCGGCGTGACCCGCTCCCCCGGTGCGACACGCCGGTCGGTCCGCGACCCCGGTAGACTGGCCCGTTATGGCTGACGGCCCCCTCATCGTCCAGAGCGATCGCACCGTGCTGCTCGAAGTCGCCCATCCGGATGCGGAGAGCGCGCGACACGAGCTCGCGATCTTCGCCGAGCTTGAGCGCGCCCCCGAGCACATCCACACGTATCGCATCACCCGGCTCGGACTGTGGAACGCGCGCGCCGCGGGCCACGACTCGAGCGACATGCTCGCGACCCTCGACCGGTGGTCCCGCTTCCCCGTGCCGCCGTCGGTGTCGATCGACATCAAGGAGACCGTGGGCCGGTACGGCCGCCTGGTCATCGAGCGCACCGAGGACGGCGACCTCGTACTGCGGTCGACGGATGCCGCGGTCCTGGCGGAGGTCTCCAAGAACAAGCGCATCCAGCCCCTGCTGATCGGGCGTCCGTCCCCCGACACGTTCGTCATCGACGCGTGGGCGCGCGGCCACATCAAGCAGGAGCTCCTCAAGATCGGCTGGCCGGCCGAGGATCTCGCCGGCTACACGCCCGGGACGCCGCATCCGATCGATCTCGACGAGAGCGGCTGGAACCTGCGGCCCTACCAGCGTCAGGCCGTCGACATCTTCACCCAGGGCGGCTCGGGGGTCGTGGTGCTGCCCTGCGGCGCCGGCAAGACGCTCGTCGGCGCCGCCGCCATGGCCGACACGAAGACCACGACGCTCATCCTGGTGACGAACACGGTCAGCGCCCGCCAGTGGCGCGACGAGCTGCTCAAGCGCACCTCGCTGACGGCCGAGGAGATCGGCGAGTACTCCGGGCAGGTCAAGGAGATCAAGCCGGTCACGATCGCGACGTACCAGATCCTCACGGCCAAGCGGAAGGGCGCCTACGCGCACCTCGCTCTCCTGGACGCCCTGGACTGGGGCCTCATCGTGTACGACGAGGTGCACCTGCTGCCGGCGCCGGTGTTCAAGCTCACCGCCGACCTGCAGGCCCGTCGCCGTCTCGGCCTGACGGCGACCCTCGTCCGGGAGGACGGCCGCGAGGGCGACGTCTTCAGCCTCATCGGCCCCAAGCGGTTCGACGCTCCGTGGAAGGAGATCGAGGCCCAGGGCTTCATCTCCCCGGCCGTCTGCTACGAAGTGCGCGTCGACCTTCCCGCGGGGGACCGTCTCGAATACGCCGCGGCCGCGGACGACGAGCGCTACCGGCTCGCGGCGACGGCGCCCGCGAAGATCGGCGTGGTCCGCCGGCTGGTCGAGCGGCACGCCGGCGAGCGCATTCTCGTGATCGGCCAGTACCTCGACCAGATCGACGTGCTCGCCGAAGCCCTGAACGCGCCGAAGATCACCGGCGCGACGCCCATCGACGAGCGCGAGCAGCTCTACCAGGCGTTCCGCGTCGGCGAGATCTCGCTGCTCGTGGTGTCGAAGGTCGCGAACTTCTCGATCGACCTGCCCGAGGCATCCGTCGCCATCCAGGTCTCGGGGTCGTTCGGCTCGCGGCAGGAGGAGGCCCAGCGCCTCGGCCGCCTGCTGCGCCCGAAGGAGTCCGGCAACACGGCGAGCTTCTACACGCTCATCGCCCGCGACACCGTCGACCAGGATTTCGCGCAGAACCGCCAGCGCTTCCTCGCCGAGCAGGGCTATGCCTACACGATCCTCGACGCGGACGGCATCGCCGCCTGAGACTCCGGGAACGCCGAACGGCCCGGCGCTGCATCGCAGCGCCGGGCCGTTCGTCTGTCGCTACTGCTTGACGATGCGGTCGAGCGGCGTCGGCGCGTAGGGGCTGTTCGCGGCGAGGTACGCCGCGAACGCGTCGATGTCGAGACCCCCGTAGTAGACGTCGTCCGCTTCCAGGAACGTCGGGAAGCCGTCCCCGCCGCCGGCGAGGAAGTTGTTCGTCACGACACGGTAGACGGTCGTGTCGACCAACGGCACACCGTTCAGCGTCACCGTGCCGAGCGTGGTGCCCGAGTACGTGTACGCGAAGCCCTCGCTGACCTGCAGGATCTTCGGGGCGGCCGCGTTCGCGCCGCTCCACTGCTCGACCAGCAGCTGCTTGATCTCGGCGCCCGTGAGGTCGAGCGAGACCAGGTAGTTGTTGAACGGCTGGACGGTGAACGCCTCACTGAAGGTGACTTCACCCGGCGTCCCCTGGGCGTACTGGAGATCTGCACGGATGCCGCCGGGGTTCATCAGCGCGATCTGCGGGGCGGCGTACGGCCCGATGACACTCGGGTCCGCCAGCTGCGCATCGGCGATCAGGTTGCCCAGCGCCGATTCACCGCCCGCGTTCACCATGCGCGTGATGTCGGCGGTGATCTGACCGATCACCTTGTTGGCGATGGGAGCGACGAGCGTGTTGTACTTCAGGATGAGCGCCGTCTCGGCCGCATCCTTCGGCACGTCGCGCGACACGAGCATGTTCTCGCTCGTGACCGACGTGCGCACGATGTCCTGCGTGCGCCGGTCGTACGTCAGGTTCGTGTCGGTGTACAGACGACCGAACGACGACGCCGACGTCACCATGCGGTCGTTGCCCGCCGGGTCCGGGATGTTGCAGACGTACGGCTGGTGCGTGTGCCCCGAGACGATCAGGTCGATCGCCGGATCGAGCTGCTCTGCGATCGGGATGATCGGGCTGTTGGCGGCCAGCTCGGCTCCGTTGCCGCACGCGGCGTTGTATGCCGGGCCGCCGACGGGCGATCCGCCCTGGTGGAGGAGGACGACGACGGCATTCACGCCCTGCGCCTTGAGCACCGGAACGAGCGCGTTCGCCGTCTCGACCTCATCCTTGAACTCGAGGCCGGCGACGCCCGAAGCCGTCACGATGTCGGGGGTGTCCTCGAGCGTCATGCCGATGAAGCCGATCTTGGCTCCCTTGAACTTCTTGATCGCGTAGGCCGGGAGGATCGTCTCGCTCGTGCCCTCCTTGACGACGTTCGCGGCCAGGAAGTCGAAGTCGGCGCCGGTGAAGGTTCCCGCCGGGCACGAGTTCTGGTTGTCCGCGCCGTCACCGTCGTCGAGGCACCCGCCGTTCGCCATGCGCAGCAGCTCGACGTAGCCCTCGTCGAACTCGTGGTTGCCCACCGCCGAGACGTCGAGCTTCAGCAGGTTGAGCGCCTCGATGGTCGGCTCGTCATGGAAGGCTGCCGAGAGCAGCGGCGACGCGCCGATGAGGTCGCCGGCCGCGACGGTGAGCGAATACGGGTTGCCCTCGCGTGCCTGCTCGAGGTGAGTCGCAAGGTACTCGACACCGCCGAAGTTGCCCGTGGTTCCATCCGGGAGCGTGAGCCGTGCACTGGAGCCGGCGGGCGGCTCGAGGTTGCCGTGGAAGTCGTTGAACGACAGGAGCTGGATGTCGATCGTCGGGCCGTTGGGCGTCTTCTTGTCGCCTGGCGCGGCGGTGGCCGCCGACCCCGGGCCGGCTACGGCGAGCGCGACGACGGTCGCAGCGACCAGCGCTCCTCCCGCCAGCCGGGCGATCGATGTCTTACGTGTGTGCACAGGGCCCTCCCCCATCTCGCGGGCGACGCTGCCCGCTGCAACCGCGTCCTCGTGAGCGCGATCACGAGAAACCTAATACACGGCGCCCTGGTGCGACAGGGAGAGATTCACGACAGGGCGCGACTCAGGACAGGACGAATCCGGCGATCCGGCGCGCGACCTCGCCGGGATTGTCGTCGACGAGGAAGTGCCCCCCGCCGGGAACGAACTCGACCGTCGTGCGGGGAGCGTCCGCCGCACTGACGACGAGGGCGTCCTTCGGCAGCAGGGCGTCGTCCGCTCCGAAGAGCACCAGCGTCGGGGTGTGCAGCACTCGCCCGGCGTAGGCGCCTCTCAGGATGCGGACGAAGCCGGGGAGGATGAGCCCTCGATACAGCTTCGATCCGGCCTGGGCCCGGGCCGGATCGCGCAGCGCTGCGACGTACGCCGCCACGTCGTCCGCGTCCATGGGGCGGGTCTCGAAACCTCGGAGGAGCCAGTGGGCGAGCCGCTGCCGACCGCGCGAGAGCAGCATCGACCCCAGCAGCGGGGTGGCGATCGCCCACTGGAACCACAGGTGCGGCATCGCCTTGATCAATCCCAGAGCGAGCGCCCGGCTCATCCGCAGATGCGGTGCGGGAACCGCGATCGCGACGTAGCGACGGATCCGATCCGGATGGTCCAGGCACAGGTCGAAGCCCACGATGGCACTCCAGTCATGGGCGACGAGGTCGACGCGGTCCACGCCCAGCTCGTCGAGGAGCGCGATCACGTCCCGTGCCACCGTCGCACTGTCGTATCCCGAGGACGGCGCGTCGGTGCGCCCCGCCCCGCGAAGATCGGGCGCAATCAGGCGAGCGCGGTCGGCGAGCTCGGTCATCACCGGCGCCCACTCACGGGAGCTCTCCGGGAATCCGTGCAGCAGGAGCACCGGCGTGCCCGAGCCGGCCTCGGTCACGTGCATGCGCAGTCCGTTCGCGGTGACCGTTCGCGAGCGGATGCCGGTTGCCTCGGCCATGAGGGAATCGTACTACGTTCATAGTGCTCTGTCACTACGGATGTAGTGTCGGTGCTACGGTTGCCCGGTGACGTCCATTCGCGAGCGTGCGCTCGAGGCCGCTGTCGATCTCGTCGGCACCCAGGGCATCCGAGCTCTCACCCACGCCCGCATCGACGCCCAGGCAGGGCTCCCCCGGGGTTCGACATCGAATCACTTCCGCACCCGCGCGGCCCTGCTCACCGGCGTCGCGACGTGGATCGCCGAGCAGGAGCGAGGTGCTCTCGGCGCCAAGGCCGCGCAATCCTTCGACGACGTCGACGGGTTCATCGACCTGTTCACCGAGATGGTCGAACTCCTCACCGGCCCGTACGCGGTGCGCACGCGCGCCCGGTATGCGCTGTTCCTGGAGGCGGCGTCGGATCCGGAGCTGTTCGCTCCCCTGCAGGCCCAGCGCGAGGCCATGGTCGCGTGGTCGGCGAACCTCCTGAGCACGCTCGGAGCGCGGCATCCGGATGCCGCCACCCACGCGTTCATGGCGTTCGGCGACGGGCTCGTCCTGCACCGCCTGAGTGTCGACCCGGATGCCGCGATCCGGCCCACGGTCGCGATCGCCGTGCACGGCTGCCTGTCGGCCTGACGACCCCGGCTCGCACCCCGTCTCCCGGCGTTCCGGCGGATATCCAGACACCGCACCGGATCCCTGGCCATAATGAGGGCATGACCGCACCTCGCATCCTCGTCGTGGACGACGAGCCGAACATCCGAGATCTGCTCATCACGAGCCTCCGGTTCGCCGGGTTCCAGGTGAGGGCCGTGTCCAACGGCGCCCAGACGATCTCGGCCGTCCTCGAAGAGGAACCGGACCTCATCATCCTCGACGTGATGCTGCCCGACATGAACGGGTTCAGCGTGACCAAGCGCCTGCGCGGCGCCGGGTACACCGCTCCGATCCTCTTCCTGACGGCCAAGGACGAGACCGAGGACAAGATCACCGGCCTCAACGCCGGCGGCGACGACTACGTCACCAAGCCGTTCAGCCTCGACGAGATCGTCGCCCGCATCCAGGCCATCCTGCGTCGCACGATGCAGGCCGACGAGGAGTCGATGATCCGCGCCGGCGAGCTCACCATGGACCAGGACACCCATGACGTGCAGGTGGGCGAGGCGAGCATCGACCTCAGTCCGACCGAGTTCAAGCTGCTGCGGTACCTCATGCTCAACCCCAACCGCGTGCTGTCGAAGGCCCAGATCCTCGACCACGTGTGGGAGTACGACTTCAACGGCGACGCCGGCATCGTGGAGAGCTACATCTCCTACCTCCGGCGGAAGATCGACCCGCACTCCTCGGAGCCCCTCATCCAGACCAAGCGCGGCTTCGGCTACATGCTGAAGGCGGGCAAGCCCGCGTAGAGCACGCGGCACGAGTCGAGGAGCCGCCCTGGCGCACAAGACGGACGTGATCACCCGGCGGTGGCGCGGCACGAGCCTGCGCGCGAAAGTCACCGGGGTGACGGTCGCCGTGCTCGCGCTCGGGCTCCTGGCGACCGGTGCGGGCGCCACAGTGTTCCTGCGCACCGCCCTCATCGCGAACCTGGACAGCACCGTCCAGCAGGTCGCGGCGACCGAGATCGGCGACGAACTGTTCGACATCCAGATCCAGGACGGCGTGGTCACGGCGACGGAGAAGCCCGATCTGGCGCGCACGGATTACCACGTCGCCCTCTACCAGTCCGGCAAGCCCGGAGAGTTCATCGCCTCCACGGGCGGCAGCGAGCCGTTCCCGGACTTCCCGGCCGAGTACTCCCTCGAGCAGGCCGTCACGGCCGGTCCCGAGGCGTTCGACCTGAGGGATGCCGAGACGGGCGCCCGGTTCCGCGCGAGCGTCGCTCCGCTCGAGGGCCCGGGCGGCGCTCTCCTCCCCCAGCTGGTCGCCCTCCCGGTCGCCCCTGTCAATCAGGTCGTCGGCACGTTCCTCGGCATCTACACCGTGCTCGCCGTCATCACGATCTTCGTCGGCGCACTCGCCACCCGCTGGCTCGTCACACTCACCTTCCGCAGCCTCGGCCAGGTCGAGGCCACCGCCGATGCGATCGCCGGGGGCGAGTTCAGCCTGCGCATGACCGACATCGAGCCGACGACCACCGAGGTCGGCCGGCTGAAGACCGCGATCAATGCCATGCTCGACCGGGTCGACGCCGCCCTGTCGCAGCGGGACGCGACCGTGCGCCAGATGCGGCGCTTCATCGGCGACGCGAGTCACGAGCTGCGCACGCCGCTCGTGACGGTGCGCGGCTACGCCGAGCTCTACCGGATGGGCGCCATCCGCGGCGACGAGGACGTCACGCAGTCGATGGAGCGCATCGAGAAGGAGGCGATCCGCATGGGCGTGCTGGTCGAGGACCTCCTCGCCCTGGCGCGACTCGACGAGCGGCGGGACGTCGTGATCGGTCCTGTCGACCTGCGGCCGATCGCGAGGGATGCCGCCCTCGACCTGCGCGCGTCGGCGCCGATGCGCCCCGTCACGGTGATCGACACCACGGTGGCGGCGCAGCGAGACGTCCCACCCGTCGAGCGGCCCGAGACCACGACAGAGGCTCCTAAGCCGCCGCCGACCGCGCTGACCCGCGCCGGGGCCACGCTGTCACTCCTCCGGCGGCGACCGAAGCCGGTGCCCGCCTCGAGCGCCACGGGGGCGCGCGAGCTGCCGTCGATGACCCCGCTGCCCGACGACCCCGCCGCGGTCGCAGGCACCGTCGTCCCGGTCGTCCTCGGCGATGAGAACCGGATCCGCCAGGTCGTGACGAACCTGATCGGCAACGCCCGTCGCTTCACCGCGAACGACTCCCCCATCGACCTGCGCGTCGGGGTCGAACCGTCCGCGCGCATGGGATGGGTCGAAGTCGTCGATCACGGCGAAGGGGTGCCCGACCAGATCAAGGACAAGATCTTCCAGCGCTTCTGGCGTGCCGACACCTCGCGCACGCGGGAGACCGGCGGCTCGGGGCTCGGACTGTCGATCGTGGCGTCCATCGTCGAGGCGCTGCACGGATCGGTCGGGGTGACCGACACGCCTGGCGGCGGCGCCACCTTCCGGGTGTCGTTCCCGCTCGCCGAGGGACGAGGTGCCGCGGAGCAGCTCCACATCGAGACGCAGCCGATCGAGCGGCTCGTGCTCGACGTGCCGTCCCCCGAAACGGACTGAGCCCCTCCTCCCCAGTGCGACCGGCGCCCGGCGCCTCCACGGGCGGACCGCAGGCGGACAGCCCGTGCCGTGCCCGCTCCTAGCGTGGCGGGAACGCGCGGCGCGACATCCGGTCGATCCGCAGAGTGAAGGAGCAATCCATGGCCGTCTTCTCCGTCGACAGCGACGCCGTCCTCGCGACCACCGCCTCGGTGCGCGGCACGATCGAGCGACTGCAGGCCGAGTCCAACGCGATGATGGGCCAGCTCACCCAGCTGCAGGCCACCTGGACCGGTTCCGCGTCGATCGCCTTCCACACGGTCACCGACCAGTGGCGAGCGACCCAGCGCCAGGTGGAGGAGTCCCTGGCCGGCATCAGCGTCGCCCTGGCTGCCGCCGGGCGGCAGTACGCCGATGCCGAGCTCGCGACCACGAGCCTGTTCCGCTGACCGCGGGAACGACGAAGGGCCCCTCCCGGAGAAGGGGCCCTTCGCTGCTACGCGTGACGCGGGCAGAGCTTCTGGATCAGAAGTCCATGCCGCCCGTGGGGTCGCCGGCCGGAGCCGCAACCCGCTCGGGCTTGTCGGCGACGACGGCCTCGGTGGTGAGGAAGAGCCCGGCGATCGACGCTGCGTTCTGCAGCGCGGAGCGGGTGACCTTCACCGGGTCGTTGATGCCGGCGGCCAGCATGTCGACGTACTCGCCCGTGGCGGCGTTGAGGCCCTGGCCCGCGGGAAGCTCCGCGACCTTGTTGGCGACGACGCCCGGCTCGAGGCCGGCGTTGAGGGCGATCTGCTTGAGCGGAGCCTCGATGGCGACACGCACGATGTTCGCGCCGGTCGCCTCGTCGCCCGTGAGCTCGAGCGTCTCGAAGGCCTTCTTGCCGGCCTGGATGAGCGCGACGCCACCACCGGGGACGATGCCCTCCTCGACGGCCGCCTTCGCGTTGCGCACGGCGTCCTCGATGCGGTGCTTGCGCTCCTTGAGCTCGACCTCGGTCGCCGCGCCCGCCTTGATGACGGCCACGCCGCCCGCGAGCTTGGCGAGGCGCTCCTGGAGCTTCTCGCGGTCGTAGTCGCTGTCGGTGTTCTCGATCTCACGACGGATCTGGGTCACGCGACCCTCGAGCTGCGCGGGGTCACCGGCACCCTCGATGATCGTGGTCTCGTCCTTCGTGATGATGACCTTGCGCGCACGGCCGAGCAGGTCGAGGGTGGCGTTCTCGAGCTTGAGACCGACCTCCTCGGTGATGACCTGGCCGCCGGTGAGGATCGCGATGTCCTGCAGCTGCGCCTTGCGACGGTCGCCGAAGCCGGGAGCCTTGACGGCAACCGACTTGAAGATGCCGCGGATCTTGTTGAGCACCAGGGTCGCCAGCGCTTCGCCCTCGACGTCCTCGGCGATGATCAGGAGTTCCTTGCCGTCCTGGATCACCTTGTCGACGATCGGCAGAAGGTCCTTGATGTTCGAGATCTTCTGGTTCGCGATGAGGATGTACGGGTCCTCGAAGACCGCCTCCTGGCGCTCCGGGTCCGTGACGAAGTAGGGGTTGATGTAACCCTTGTCGAAGCGCATGCCCTCGGTGAGCTCGAGCTCGGTGCCGAAGGTCTGCGACTCCTCGACGGTGACGACGCCCTCCTTGCCGACCTTGTCGATCGCCTCGGCGATCAGCGCGCCGATCTCGGGGTCGCCCGCGGAGATGGATGCCGTCGCGGCGATCTCCTCCTTGGTCTCGACCTCCTTGGCGTCGGCCAGCAGCTGGGTCGTGATGGCCGCGACGGCCTTCTCGATGCCCTTCTTGAGCGAGATGGGGTCGGCGCCGGCCGCGACGTTGCGCAGGCCCTCGCGCACGAGCGCCTGAGCGAGCACGACCGAGGTGGTCGTGCCGTCTCCGGCGACGTCGTCGGTCTTCTTGGCGACCTCCTTGACGAGCTCCGCGCCGATCTTCTCGTACGGGTCGTCGAGTTCGATCTCCTTGGCGATGGAGACGCCGTCGTTCGTGATCGTGGGGGCGCCCCACTTCTTCTCGAGAACGACGTTGCGACCGCGGGGGCCCAGGGTCACCTTGACGGCGTCGGCGAGGATGTTGAGGCCGCGCTCGAGACCGCGACGGGCCTCCTCATCGAAAGCGATGATCTTTGCCATTTTGTGTTTCGTCCTCCCAGGACGGGGCTTATGGATTAGCACTCGACAAACCGGAGTGCTAATCCATTCTGGCACTCCCCCCTACCGAGTGCAAGCCGCCGCCGAGGGATCGCAACACGCAGAAACGGGATGCCGCAGCATCCCGTTCCCGATCGTGCGCCGGTATCGCGCGGTCAGACGACGCGCACGGCCTCCGCCTGGGGGCCCTTCTGCCCGGTTCCGACGGTGAACTCGACGGTCTGGCCCTCCTCGAGGACGCGGAAGCCCGACATGTCGATGTTGGAGTAGTGGACGAAGACGTCCTGTCCCTCCGCCGTGATGAAGCCGAAGCCCTTCTCGGCGTTGAACCATTTGACGGTGCCCTGAGTCATGCGCATCTCCTGTTGCTGGTACGACAGGCCTCATCGTATGCATGGCGCGACACCGCCCGGAGCCCACTCGGGGACTTGTTGACACGGCGGCATACAAGTGTTTACCGGCGCGAAACACTCGCGCCCGCGGAGGGTCAGGGCGTAGGTGTGGCGGGTGCCCCGGCCGCCGTCCGGTCGAGGCCGATCACGACGGTGAGCTGCTTGGTCGCGGGGTCGGCCGGCTGGTAGACGTCGCTGCGCTCGATGTTCGCACCGCCGATCAACTGGGCCAGTCCCGCGGCGGCCGCCTCGTCCTCGGGGGCGAGGTAGTACACGGTCGTCTCCGGGAAGTCGTCAGCGCTCGCCTCACCGGCCGTGACGTCGGTGTCGGCCCATCCGGCGCCGACCACGACCTCCTTCATCTGCGTCGCGAGCCCCTGTTCCGGCGTCGCGTTGAGGATCACGACCTCGAAGGTGGGGTCGGTCACCGGCGTCACCTCGGCCGCCGCGGTCGGCGTCGGCGTGGGCGTCGGGAACAGCTCGATGCGCCCAGAAGTCAGGAGCGTGCCGAAGATCCCCACCGCGACGAGCACGATGGTCGCGAGCGCCGCCCACAGCAGCACGACCCAGCCGCGCATCCGGGGGTTCTCCGCCCGGTGGGCGCCGACCCGGTCCGCCTCCGAGAGGTCGTCGAACCGATCCCGGGGGAAGGACGTTTTCGGCACTTGACGATGCTACCGGGCCCGGCGCTGTGAGCCTGCGCGGAGCATCAGCGGGCCTCACCGGCGGCGCGACCCACCCTGGCCTCTGCCCGTGCGTCGCGGAGCCGGCGCAGCCGCTTGACGAGCATCGGGTCGTGAGCCTGGGCCTCCGGCGTGTCGATCAGCCGTCCGAGCAGCTGGTAGTAGCGGGCGGGCGACATCCCCAGCTCCGCGCGGATCGCCTCCTCCTTCGCACCGGCGTGACGGCGCCATTCGCCCTCGAAGGAGAGCAGAGCACGGTCGCGGTCGGAGAGGGGCACGGCCCCACGCTAGCCGGGCGGGGGCGAAGGACCGGCGCGCCACTCCACGGAAGCACCGAGCGGATCGACGGCGGCGAGCGGAACGCCGTCGCGACCGAGGACGAAGCCGCCCCAGGTGGCCTCGTCGACCGGGGGGCGCCAGGCGCGGTGCAGTCCGGGCGGGTCGATCGAGATCCAGACGGCGTCCAGCTCGCGCAGCGCACCGAGCAGCCGCTCCCGTCCCTCCCGAGGGATGTGCGGCAGCACGCCCGGGGTGGTGACGACGAGGGTGGCGTCGCGGGGCGCGCGGGCGGCCGCGGAGTGCACCACCGCGGGGTCGGAGGCGTCGCCGGCGATCAGGAGCGGCGGATCGGCGGCGACGATGTCGAGCGCCGCGTCGATGCGCGCGGCGCGCCCCGCTTCGCCCGGCCACACCAGCGCGGTCAGGAATCGGCGGTCGTTCGGATCGGCGGCGTCGAGGGGGGCGAGGTCGATCCCTGCGCGCCACACGATCTCCGGCATCCGCAGCGGCGGGTCGCCGACGAGGTCGCACTCCAGGACGACGCGGGACTCGCCGTCCGCCGGGTCGAGGTCGCGACCCCCGCCGAAGCGGTACGAATAGCGGTCGGGGTACAGGCAGAGCCCGGCGCTCGCTCCGAGCTCGAGGAGCGCGATCGGTCCGGCGACCGTGCTCAGCGCGGGCAGCAGGGCCGCGCACCGCTGCGGCTCGTTGGTCTGGAGGCTGCGACGGGATGCCTCGGCCACGACCTCGTCGGCGTGCGCGAGGAGCCAGGCCGACCACACCGCGAAGGGCGCCTCGGGGGCGCCGAGCAGGCGAGTCACCGCGAACACCAGCGGCGGCTGCCGACGGGTTTCGGGGATCCGGGCCAGGATGCCGGCGACCGCGACCGATCCGGCCACCCCCGACGCCCAGTCCGCGTACAGCGCGGAGCGTCCGGGCGCCTCGTCGCGGGCGAACCGGTCGTACCGTTCGGCGACGGCGGCGGCGGCATCCGTGATCACCGCCCCATTCTCGCGGTCAACGTCCAGCCCGTGCGGACCGCCGAGCGGCCGACTGGGGTTGAATGGAGGGGACCCACAGGAGAGCACGGAGGAGTCATGACCTACGCCGTTGACAAGAGCGACGAGCAGTGGCGGGCGGAGCTCAGCCCGGAGCAGTACGCCGTGCTGCGCCAGGCGGGCACCGAGCGCGCCTGGACGGGCGAGCTGCTCGACGAGAGCCGAGCCGGACTGTACACGTGTGCCGCGTGCGGCGCGGAGCTGTTCAAGAGCGGGACGAAGTTCGACTCGCACTGCGGCTGGCCGAGCTTCTACGAGTCGATCGAGCCGGAGGCGGTCGAGCTCATCGAGGACACCAGCCACGGGATGTCGCGCACCGAGGTGCGCTGCGCCAACTGCGGATCGCACCTCGGACACGTCTTCCCCGACGGCTTCGGCACACCGACCGGCGACCGGTACTGCATGAACTCGCTGTCGCTGGACTTCACGCCCGAAGCCACCGCATGACGGTCCCCACCGCTCCCCCGCACGCCGCCGGCGACGCGTCGCACGGAGCCTCCGCGCACGCGGGCACGGCCCTGGAGGCGGTGCGCAGCCGCCGGTCGTGGTCGAAGGTCACCGACGAGGCGCCGACGCACGCCGAACTGCTGACCCTGGTCTCCGCGGCCGGACGCGTCGCCGATCACTCCTCCCTGCGGCCGTGGCGGCTGATCGAGCTGCGCGGC
Source organism: Microbacterium sp. CFBP9034 (assembly GCF_034045255.1). NCBI lineage: Bacteria > Bacillati > Actinomycetota > Actinomycetes > Micrococcales > Microbacteriaceae > Microbacterium > Microbacterium sp. CFBP9034. The sequence goes on along the minus strand of NZ_JAXCWC010000002.1, from coordinate 844,801 downwards.
ACCGACCGCGAGCGACTCGGCCGCGCGATCGGCAAGGCCGAAGGCGACAAGGGCTCGTCGTCCAAGCCCCTGCGCGCACCGCTGCTCATCGCCGTCGTCGCCAGCTACCGCAAGAGCGACAAGGTGCCGCGCTGGGAGCAGGAGGCCGTCGCCTCCGGCGTCGCACACGTGCTGAGCCTGCTGCTGGACGAGGCCGGCTGGGGCGTCATCTGGCGCACCGGCCACTACACGCGCTCGAAGCCCGTCGCCAAGGCGCACGGACTCGAGAAGAACGAAGAGCTCCTCGGCTGGCTGTACGTCGGCGGCAAGCCGCCCCGCTCACGTCTCGGACGACGCAAGGGCGTCGAAGCGCGCAAGCACCTCTCGCGGATGCCGCGGCCCACGAAGGACTGACCCTCCGGCTGGGCGACCCGCTCAGCGGGCGCGGCGCCGCCACGGCACGGCGGCGACCACCACGGACAGCAGGGCGACGGTGACCATCGCGAGCTCCTGCACCACGCCGGGGCTCGCCGGTGCCGGCCACAGCGCGTCGAGCACGACCGACATGAGGAGCTGGCCCACGACGGCTCCGAGGCCGAGCAGGAGCACCCCGGTGTACTGCACGATCGCGGCCGACATGACGATGTAGACCACGCCGAGCGCCCCGCCCACGTAGAGCCACGGCTCGGTCGGGAAGGGCTCGGGGCCGCCGACCACCGCGATGTGCACCAGTGCCGCGAGGACGAGCAGCAGGGTGCCGCCGGTGAAGTTGACGAGCGTCGCCGTGAGCGGCGTTCCCACCCGCTGGCGCAGCCGGCCGTTGGTGGCCTGCTGCCAGGCGATCGCGATTCCGCACAGGAACGGCAGCGCGAGCATCCACACCGGCACGCCGGCGAGCCCGTCCCCGACGAGCGCGAGCCCCACGGCCACGAGCGCCAACGCGCCACCCAGCAGCCGCGGCACGGTCACCGCGACGACCCCGGCCGGCCCGAACCCGATGCGATCGAGCACGAGCCCGTTCACGGTCTGGCCGGCGACGATCCCGACGGTGAACAGCGAGACGCCGATGATGCCGACGGCGAGGCCCTGGGTCGCGACGGTCAGGGCGCCCGCGGCGCCGCCCGCCAGCATCCACCAGGGGATGCCCCGCGTGCGCACGCCCGAGACGAGCTTCGCGAAGCCCGCACGGCCGGAGGGAAGCACGGCCGACAGCACGACGACGATCACCAGGCCCGAACCGAAGGACACGACTGCGGCGACGAAGCCGTCGTCGAGGCGGATGCCGAGCTGCCCGTTCACGCGCGCCTGCACGGCCGTCATCATCCCGATGCCGGCCGCGGCGCCGAGGGTGACCCAGACGGGCAGGCGGGCGCGCGACGAGGGCGTGGCAGTCATCGAGCCGACGACGGGACTTGAACCCGTAACCCCCTAATTACAAGTTAGGTGCGCTACCAATTGCGCCACGTCGGCAGAGCGACCAGTCTATCCGCGCCTCGCGCCCCGCCGAACGGGTTACGGCGTCGGGGTGGGGCTGGGCGACTCTTCGTAGTACGCGTCGCTCGCGACCGTGAGCACGAACTGTGCGAACTCCTTGGGGTCGTTCAGGGCGCCGACGTAGGGCGTGCCGTTCACGAGGACCATCGGGGTTCCGGTCAGCGCCACGTCGTCGGTGTCGGGGAGCCCGTCGAGCGCGCGCTCGGTGGCCGTCTTCGCCCAGGACGCGAAGGCCTGGTCCTCGATGCACGACCGCACCGGCTTGGGCGAGTCGATGCCGCTCGCCTGCGCGAGGTCGGCCAGCTCGGCGTCGGTGTAGCCGTCGGAGTCGACGTCGGGCTGCTGCGTGAGCAGCGCGTTGTTGAAGGCGAAGAAGAACTCCGGCGAGTGCGTCGCGACGCACGCCGCCGCACCGGCGGCCCGCAGCGAGTACTTCGTGCCGTTCGACTTCGAGGTCAGCATCGCGACGGGATAGTACGTGAGCGTGGCGGCCTCCTCGGTGACCCACTTCGACAGCTGCTGCACGTTGGCGAGCTGGAAGTCACGGGAGCCGGTGGAGAGGTAGTCGACGTATACGCGGATGTCGACGTCGGGCTGCGCGGTCGGCGTGGCCTTCGGCGTCTTCTCTGCGTCAGACTCCGGTTCCGGCGTCGGCGTCGGCGTCGCCTCGATCGCTCCGGTGTCGGCGGGATCCTCGGAGGCGATTCCCACCCCGGAGACGCCGGTCACGACGAATCCGTCGTGCGTCGCGTTCGCGGGGCTCAGCAGCGGCTTGGACGCCGCCGACGAGACCGCCCAGGTCACCACGATCGCTGCGACGGCGATGACGGCGATCACGGTCGCCGTGATCGTCGCGCCCCGGATGGCCCGGGCTCGGGACTGGCGGGCCTGCACCTGCTGGGCCTTCTCGCGCACAGCGTCACGCCGCTCGCTCGCGGCAGCGGCGTTCTGTGACTCGTCGCTCGACATGGAACCTCTCGGGACGGAATGGGGCAGTGGCTCTCCGGGGGGAAGCGGCCGTGGACGATGCTAGCCAGACAGCCTGGGAAATGCCCAGACGGAGGCTCCACGCGCGCCGTGTCATACTAAAGGAGCGCCCGAAGAAGGGCGTGCGGGCAAGCCCCCGCTCATCCCATCACTACGGATCGTCCGGCACGTACCTGCCGGTGAGGAGAAGAGAACATGGCGTCAGTCACGTTTGACAACGCAACCCGCTTGTACCCCGGGGGCACGCGCCCCGCTGTGGACAAGCTCAACCTCGAAGTCGCCGATGGCGAGTTCCTGGTTCTCGTCGGCCCCTCGGGCTGCGGAAAGTCCACCTCGCTGCGAATGCTGGCCGGCCTCGAAGAGGTCAACTCGGGCCGCATCCTCATCGGCGATCGCGACGTCACCGACGTCCCGCCGAAGGACCGCGACATCGCGATGGTGTTCCAGAACTACGCGCTGTACCCCCACATGACTGTCGCCGAGAACATGGGCTTCGCCCTGAAGATCGCCGGCGTCGGCAAGGAGGAGCGTGCCGCACGCGTCCTCGAGGCCGCCAAGCTCCTCGACCTCGAGGAGTACCTGACCCGCAAGCCGAAGGCCCTCTCGGGTGGTCAGCGTCAGCGCGTCGCCATGGGCCGCGCGATCGTCCGCCAGCCGCAGGTGTTCCTCATGGACGAGCCGCTGTCGAACCTCGATGCCAAGCTGCGCGTGCAGACCCGCACCCAGATCGCCTCGCTGCAGCGCCGCCTGGGCGTCACCACCGTCTACGTCACGCACGACCAGACCGAGGCCCTCACCATGGGCGACCGCATCGCGGTCCTCAAGGACGGCATCCTGCAGCAGGTCGGCACGCCCCGCGACCTGTACGAGCGTCCGAACAACGTGTTCGTCGCCGGCTTCATCGGCTCCCCGGCCATGAACCTGTTCCCGGCGGACCTCGCCGAGGGCGGCGTCCAGTTCGGCTCCGAGGTCGTGCCGCTCGATCGCGACACGGTCGGCCGTGCGAACGGCAGCCAGGTCACGGTGGGTGTGCGGCCCGAGGACATCGTCGTCGGTCCGGCCGACGGCAAGGGCCTGTCGGTCGTCGTCGACCTCGTCGAGGAGCTCGGCGCCGACGGCTACCTGTACGGACACACCGACATCGCCGGCAAGCGCACCGACATCGTCGCGCGCGTCGACGGCCGCAGCCACCCGATCGCGGGCGACACCGTGACGCTGGCGGCCACCGCCGGGCACGTGCACGCGTTCGACGTCGAGACGGGCGAGCGCCTCAACGACGCTCCGGTCATCTCGGGTTAGTCAATCGCCGTTGCGGCGCGGGCGGGTCTTCGACCCTCCCGCGCCGCAGTCGTATCCAGGGAGACAGATGCCAGAGGCACTCAGCATCACCGCGAGCAGCGTCGACCCTGGGCTGCTGACGCTCCCCTGGTCGACCACGCTCGCCGATTGGCCGTCGAGCACGATCGTCTACCTGCCCAAGGGCCTCTCGCGCCACCTGGTCCGCTTCGCCAACCTCTCCGGCCGGGTCGTCGCCATCAAGGAGACGACCGAGGAGATGGCCCGCCGCGAGTACGACATGCTGGGCAATCTCGACCGCCTCGACGTGCCGTGCGTGCAGCGTGTGGCGGTGATCGCCGGGCGGACGGATGCCGAGGGCCACCCGCTTCCCGCCGCGCTCGTCACCGCGCATCTGAAGTTCTCACTCCCCTACCGGGCGCTCTTCACCCAGGTGCTGCGCCCCAACACGGCCACACGACTCGTCGATGCTCTGGCCGCCCTCCTCGTGCGGCTGCACAACGTCGGCTTCTTCTGGGGCGACGTCTCACTGTCCAACACGCTGTTCCGCCGCGACGCCGGCGCCTTCGCCGCCTACCTGGTCGACGCCGAGACGGGCGAGCTCCACGAGACCGGGCTGACGCGCGGCCAGCGGCTGCACGACCTCGACGTCGCACGCACGAACATCGCCGGCGAGATCATGGACCTCGAGGCAGGCGGCAGACTCGAGGGCGGCGTCGACGCCATCGCGATCGCCGACGGGATCGTCTCCTCGTACCACGCACTGTGGGCGGCGCTCACCGACAAGGAGTCGTTCCGCGCCGACGAGGCCTGGCGCCTCACCGAGCGCGTCCAGAGACTGAACGAGCTCGGCTTCGACATCGGCGAGATGTCGATCCAGACCACGGCCGACGGCACGCGGGTGTCGATCCAGCCCAAGGTCGTCGACGCCGGACACCACCAGCGGCGGCTGATCCGCCTCACCGGACTGGACGTCGAGGAGAACCAGGCCCGGCGACTCCTCAACGACCTCGACGAGTTCCGCGCCCGGGTGTCGCGGCTGGGCGACGACGAGGAGATGGTCGCGCACGAATGGCTCACCCGGGTCTTCGAGCCCGTGGTCAAGGCGATCCCGTGGGACCTCCGCGCCAAGCTCGAGCCCGCCGAGGTGTTCCACCAGGTGCTCGAGCACCGCTGGTACATGTCGCAGGCCCGCGGCCGCTCCGTGCCGCTGGCCGAGGTGCTCACGAGCTACATCGACGAGGTCCTGCGCCACCGGCGCGACGAGGCGACGCTCATGGGGCCGCCGACCGAGACGGTGTCGCTCGCGGTGATCACCTCGAGCATCCCGGTGATCGACGACGAGGACGACATCGACTGGCGCGACCTCGTCTAGAGGCCGCGCCGGACGGTGTCAGTAGCCGACGGTGAACCGCTCGCGCGAGTGCTGCGGGTTCTCGATCTCGTCGACGACGGCGACCGCGAGGTCCGGACCCGAGATGTAGGACTCGCCCTGATCGTCGGTCACGAGCACGTCGCCGCCCACGCGGTACGAGCCGGTGCGCTCGCCGGGGTTCCAGACGCCGAAGCCGCCGGCCGGGTGCACGTAGAACCAGTCGCGCGACGCCGGACCGTTCTGCAGATCCTCGAGGATGCCGATCGCCTCGAACGCCTCAGGCTTGTACTCCTCGGTGAACGACGGCTGGTCGACCAGACGCTCGCCGCCGGGGGCGACGAGGCTGCCGCCCGCACCGCCGATGACGCCGATCCGCACGTTCGCGGGCAGCTCGACCGCGAGCTCCGCGACGTTGTTGCGCACGTTGCCGACCATGTCGCCACGGGCGGGGACCGTCGAGACGACGACGTCCACCCCCTCGAGCTCGGCGACGAGACCGGGAACGTCGAGCAGGGTGCCCTCGATGTAGGTGGCGCCTTCGATCCGCTCCGCCGGAACCGAACGCGCGACCGACACGACAGTGTGGCCGCGACTCACCGCCTCCGCGACGATGTTGCTGCCGGCATAGCCGGTTCCTCCGATGACGGCGATGCGTGCCATGGTCTCCCTTTCGACGGTTACCCCTGACCCAAGGACGGCCCCGGCGCATTCATTCCCACGAATACGCCGGGTGACGGCATCCGGTCAGCTGTCCTTCTGAACGCGAAGCGTCGCGACCTGGTACAGCGCGACGGATGCCGCGATCCCCGCGTTGAGCGACTCCGTCGAGGCCGAGATCGGGATCGAGACGACCTGGTCGCAGGTCTCGGTGACCAGGCGCGAAAGCCCCTTGCCCTCGGAGCCCACCACGATCACGACAGGACGGTCTGCGAGCTCGAGCGCCGGCAGCGAGACGTCGCCGCCGCCGTCGAGACCGAGCACGAACACGCCCTGCTTCTTGAACTCCTTGAGCATCGACGTGAGGTTGGCCGCGATCGCGACCGGCACGCGCGCCGCGGCTCCGGCGCTCGTCTTCCAGGCGGCGGAGTTGACGCTGGCCGAGCGGCGCTGCGGCAGGATCACGCCGTGGCCGCCGAAGGCCGCCGTCGAGCGGATGATCGCACCGAGGTTGCGGGGATCGGTGATGCCGTCGAGGGCGACGAAGAGGGGCGTCCGGCCTTCGTCGATGACCTTCTCGAGGAGGTCCTGCGGGTGGGCGTACTCGTACGGGGGCACCTTGAGCGCGACGCCCTGGTGCACGCCGTCGAAGCCGGCCATGCGGTCGAGCTCGGGTCGCGTGACCTCCATGACCGGGATGCCTCGGTTCGTCGCGATGGACAGCATCTCCTTGACGCGATCATCCATCTCGACGCGCTGCGCGATGTAGAACGCGGTCGCGGGGATCTTGGCGCGCAGCGCCTCGAGCACGGAGTTGCGTCCGGTGACCGTCTCGGTGTCGTCTTCCTTCTTGGCGCGGGGCGAACGGTTCATGTTCGACGTGCCACCGGGCTTGCCCTTGCCGCCCGACGCCGCGTACCGCTCAGCGGCCGCCTTGCGCTTGCCGGCGGGGTGCCATGCGCGGTCCTCGGCCTTCGGGGTCGGGCCGCGGCCCTCGAGCGAGCGCTTGTTCTTGCCGCCGGTGCCCTTGGTGGGCTTCTTGCCGCCCTTTGCGGCGCCCGGTCGTCCTGGCTTTGCCATGAGTTACTTCTCCTTTGCGCCGGGCTCAGCGCCGGCGAGACTCCAATGCGTGCCGTTCGGCCCGTCTTCGAGGGCGATGCCCGCCGCCGCGATCGCGTCGCGGATGCGGTCGGCCGCCGCCCAGTCCTTCGCGGCCCGCGCGTCGGCGCGCTGGACCAGCATCGTCTGCACGAGGGCGTCGAGAGCGGATGCCTCGGCCGAGGCATCCGTCGACTGCCAGTGCGGGTCAAGAGGGTCGATCCCGAGCAGACCGGTCATGACCGCCACCTCGGCGAACGCGGTGAGCGTGGCGTCCCGGTCGCCGGCGTCGAGGGCGGAGTTGCCGTCGCGCACCGTCTCGTGGATCACGGCGAGCGCCTGCGGCACGCCGAGGTCGTCGTCCATCGCCGCGGCGAAGCGGTCGGGCACGGCGGCCGCGATGTGCAGGTCGTCGATCGCCTGCAGGGCGCGCACGGCGCGCTGCAGGAACGTCCGGATGCGGTCGACCGCGGCCTCGGCCTCGTCGAAGACCTTCGGCGCCACGTCGATGCTCGAACGGTAGTGAGCGGCCGCGAGTGCGTAGCGGACCACCAGCGGGTCGCGCTCAGCGAGGATGTCGTCGGCGAGGACGAAGTTGAAGAGGGACTTCGACATCTTCTGGCCCTCGACGTTCACAAGACCGTTGTGCATCCAGTACCGGGCGAACGCGTCTCCTGCGGCCGTCGACTGCGCGAGTTCGTTCTCGTGGTGCGGGAAGCGCAGGTCGAGGCCGCCGCCGTGGATGTCGAACTCGGGGCCGAGGTAGCGCCGTGACATGGCGGAGCACTCGATGTGCCAGCCCGGTCGGCCGGCGCCCCAGGGCGAGCCCCAAGTGGCCGATGACGGCTCCTCCGCCTTGGCGCCCTTCCACAGGGCGAAGTCGCGCGGGTCGCGCTTGCCGCGCGGATCGGCGTCGGCGGCGGGCTCCATGGCGTCGAGTGACTGGTTGGTGAGCGAGCCGTAGTCCGCCCATGAGCGCACATCGAAGTACACGTCGCCCGCGGCCTCGGAGTCCGGTGCGGCGGGGTAGGCGTGACCGGCCTGGACGAGGCGCTGGATGAGCTCCTGCATCTGCGGGATCGACGCTGTCGCGCGCGGCTCGTAGGTGGGGGGAAGGATGCCGATCGCCGTATAGGCCCGGGTGAACTCGAGCTCCATGCGATAGGCCAGCGCCCACCACGGCTCGCCGTCGGCGGCGTTGGCGAGCACCTTGTCGTCGATGTCGGTGACGTTGCGGACGAAGGTCACTCGTCCGAAGCGGTGGGACAGCCACCGGCGGAGGATGTCGAAGCTCAGCGCACCGCGCAGGTGACCGATGTGAGGACCCGACTGCACCGTCGGGCCGCAGACGTAGATCGAGACGTTTCCGGGGTCGAGCGGTACGAAGTCGCGCAAGACCTGCGCTTTGGTGTCGTAGAGCTGAACCGTCACCGCACCAGCCTACCGGCGGCCACCTGTGCGCCCGGGGTGTGACCAGCCGGTAGAACTGTAGGGTGCTCCACGTCCTCGCCGTCCTCGCCGCCGCGGTGCTGTTCGGCACCACGGGCACGTCGCAGGCGCTCGGTCCCGAAGGCACGACGCCCCTGTCGATCGGGGTCATGCGCATGGTGATCGGCGGCACCGGCCTCGCGGTCATCGCGTTCCTGCTGGCCGCCCGTCACGCCCGTGGGCGCCCGATGGATGCGCCGCGGCCGCGGCTCGGCATCCGGCCGCTCTCGCTCATGGTGCTGACCGGCGCATGCCTGGCGATCTACCAGCCGCTCTTCTTCCTCGGCACGGAGCGCAACGGCGTCGCCGTCGGAACGGTCGTCGCGCTGGGGTCCGCTCCGATCCTCGCCGGGCTGCTCGAATGGTCGCTCACGCGACGGATGCCGAGCGCCACCTGGATGGGCGCCACCGCACTGGCCACCCTCGGCGTGGTGCTCCTGGGCTTCGGCGGCGAGGCGGGCACGGGCGGCGGGACCGACCCGGTCGGGCTCCTCGGATCCGTCGGCGCGGGAGCGTCCTTCGCGGTGATCGCGAACGCGCAGCGACGCCTGCTCGACGACGGCTGGGACCCGTTCACGGTGGTGGGAGCGATGGGCGCGAGCGCGGCGATCCTCTGCGCCTTCGCGCTGCCGTTCGTCGACCTCGCGTGGCTGGGCACCGCCAGCGGCGTGGTGATGGCGCTGTGGCTCGGACTCGGCACGATCTCCGTCGCCTATGTGATGTTCACGTGGGGACTGAGCGGCCTCACCGCCGCCACCGCCGCGACCCTCACCCTCGGCGAACCTCTGACCGCGAGCATCCTGGGCATCACGGTGCTCGACGAGCGGCTGTCCGGGCTCGCGATCATCGGGCTGATCGTGCTCGCCGCGGGCCTCGCCCTCCTCGCCTGGGGATCGCGGTCACCGCGCAATCCGGCACCGTTCGCGGTCGAGGCCTGACGAAACGTCGGTGCAATCTTCGCGTGCGACACTGGCTGCGCCATGGAAGCCACCATCCTGATCCAGCCCGATGATCTCAGCGGCGATGCGACGCGCCGGCTGATCGCGTTCCACCTCGAGGGCATGCACGACACCTCGCCGCCCGAGAGCGTCCATGCGCTCGACGTCGAGGCCCTCCGCGATCCGGCGATCTCGTTCTGGTCGGGGTGGATCGACGGCGAACTGGCCGGCATCGGCGCGCTCAAGGCCATCGACGCCGAGCGAGGAGAGCTGAAGTCGATGCGGGTGGACGACCGGTTCCGCGGATACGGCGTGGGCCGCGTGCTGCTGCGCCACATCGTCGAGGTCGCCCGCGAGCGCGGGATGACGAGCCTCTGGCTGGAGACCGGCGACAGCGCGGACTTCGTGCCGGCGCAGCGGCTCTACGAGAGCGAGGGGTTCGTGCGGTGCGGCCCGTTCGGGGGCTACGTGCCGGATCCGTTCTCGGTGTTCATGACACGCGCGGTCTGACCCGGAGCTGCTCAGGCCGGCACGACCAGGGCGACGGCGAAGGCCGCGACGCCCTCGCCCCGGCCGGTGAACCCCAGCCCGTCCGTGGTCGTCGCCGACACCGACACCGGCGCCCCGCCGAGTGCCGCCGACAGCACGGCCTCGGACTCGGCTCGCCGAGCGGCGAACCGGGGGCGTACGGCCTGCACCTGCACCGACACGTTGCCGATGCGCCAGCCTGCCTCGCCGAGGAGGCCCGCGGTCCGTGCGAGGAACACGTCGGCGTGAGCGCCGGCGTACTCGGGATGATCGGTGCCGAAGTGCGTGCCGATGTCGCCGAGCCCGGCGGCGGCGAGCAGGGCGTCGACGATGGCGTGCGCGACCGCGTCGCCGTCGGAATGACCCGACAGGGGCTGCTCCCCCGGCCACTCCAGGCCCGCCAGCCACAGCGTGCCGTCGCCGCCGAAGGCGTGCACATCGGTGCCCGTCCCGACGCGGGGAATCGGCGCGGAGTGGTCGAGGTGCGCCGAGGCCGGGGCGATCGGCCGCTCCCCCACGATGCCGCGCGCGCGGTCGAGGTCGGCGGAGGTCGTGATCTTGAAGGCGAGCGGATGCCCCTCCACCGCGGCGACCGCATGCCCGGCGTCGGCGACGAGAGCTGCGTCGTCGGTGAACTCCGCGGTGGCGTCGCGGTAGGCCGCATCGAGCACCTCGCGGCGGAAGCCCTGCGGAGTCTGCGCCGCGGACAGCTTTGACCGGTCGACCGCCCCGACGACCTCGGCGCCTTCCACGCGCTTGATCGTGTCGACCACCGGGAGCACCGGCACGGCGCCGGCGCGCCCGTCGTCGATCGCCCCGATGACACGACCGAAGACCTCGGGAGGTGTGAGCGCACGCGCGGCGTCGTGGACGAGCACGATCTCGATGTCGGCCCACAGCGCGGCCAGCCCCGCGGCGACGGACGCCTGCCTGGAATGCCCTCCGGCGACGACCGTCACGAGATCGCGTCGGTCACCGGCGGCTGCGAGAGCCTCGCTCAACGCGTCGCCCTCGCGGCCCGCGGGCGTCACGACGACGACCTGTGCGGGCGGCCCGGCGAAGACGCGCTCGAGCGCGTGCCGCAGGATCGTGTGCCCGTCGATGCCGACGAACCCCTTGGGCGCTCCCGCGCCGAGACGCGAACCGGAACCGGCCGCGACCACGATGATGCCGACGCGGGGAACAGGGGTGATGGTCACCCCACGAATCTAGCTGGCGAGGACCTCGTCGAGGATGACGCCGGCCTTCTCCTCATCGGTCTTCTCAGCGAGCGCGAGCTCGGAGATGAGGATCTGCTTCGCCTTGGCGAGCATGCGCTTCTCACCGGCCGACAGACCGCGGTCCTGGTCGCGACGCCACAGGTCGCGAACGACCTCGCTCACCTTGATGACATCGCCGGAGGCGAGCTTCTCGAGGTTCGCCTTGTAGCGGCGGGACCAGTTCGTGGGCTCCTCCGTGAAGGGTGCGCGCAGGACCTCGAAGACCTTGTCGAGTCCTTCTTTGCCGATCACGTCGCGAACACCGACGAGATCGACGTTCTCAGCGGGGACCTCGATGATCAGGTCGCCCTGTGTGACGTTCAGCTTCAGGTACTTCTTGGTCTCGCCGCGGATGATCCGGTCTTTGACCTCGATGATCGTCGCCGCGCCGTGGTGGGGGTAAACGACCGTCTCGCCAACCTCAAAAAGCATGGAGTTATGTCCTTTCGGCAACCTCCAGGATACCACAGGCGACATACGCTAAGGTTCTCCGCCGCCCCGTGGCGGTGCGCCCGACGCCGGTGTCGGCGAACCCCTAGAATGCTGTGGAAGCCGTCATCCGTCCTGGGAGGATCTGTGAAACCGCGCCTCATCGCGTCGCTCGCCATCGGAACCGCGCTGGTTCTGGGCACGACCGGCTGCAGCATGATCTCGCCGCAGGCGACAACGATCGATTACTCCGCCGCCGAGGGCGTGAACGTCTACGGTTCCGGGCCGCTCGATGTGCGCAACGCGTTCATCGTCGCCAACGAGGACGGCTCGCAGGGCAACCTCGTCGCCGCGATCGTCAACCAGACCGATGTGTCGCACACGCTGCGCATCGAGCTCGGCGAAGGCTCCTCCGCGATCCCGCTCACGCTCCGCGTTCCGGCGAACACCACGATCAGCCTCGGCGCCGACGGTGAGGACCCGATCCTCGTCGAAGACCTCGACACCCCTGCGGGCGCCGACATCCCCGGCTACTTCCAGTCGGGCGACGGCGAGGGCGTCCTGGTCTCCGTCCCCGTCCTCGACGGCGAGCTGGACTACCTGGCGCCGCTCGTCCCCGAGGAGTCGACCTCGACCTTCGGCGGCTGAGAACGCCTCTCGTTCTGTCGTACGACGAAGCCCGCCCGGCGCCTCAGCGCGGGCGGGCTTCGTCGTCTCGCCGTCAGCCTTCGAAGCGGTAGCCCAGACCGCGGACGGTCACCAGCATCTCCGGCGTGCTCGGGTGCTCCTCGATGCGGGAGCGGATGCGCTTGATGTGCACGTCGAGGGTCTTCGTGTCCCCGAAGTAGTCGCTTCCCCACACCCGGTCGATCAGCTGCCCGCGGGTGAGCACGCGTCCGGCGTTGCGCATGAGCACCTCCAGCAGTTCGAATTCCTTCAGCGGAATGCTGATCTCCGTGCCCGCCACGGCGACGGTGTGGCGGTCGATGTCGAGCACGACCCGTCCGCCCTCGAGGACGCGGTCGTCGAGGTCGGTCTCCACCTGGTCGAACCGCCGGAGCACCGCGCGCATGCGGGCCAGGAGCTCGCGGGCGGAGTAGGGCTTCGTGACGTAGTCGTCGGCGCCGAGCTCCAGCCCGACGACGATGTCCACCTCCGAGTCCTTGGCGGTGACCATGATGATGGGGACGGTGGACGTGGTGCGGATCTGCCGGCACACCTCGGTCCCCGGCATCCCGGGCAGCATGAGGTCGAGCAGGACGATGTCGGCCCCGCGCTCGCGGAAGGCGGCGAGCGCCGCCGGGCCGTCCTCGGCGATCTCGACCTCGTAGCCCTCCCGGCGCAGCAGATAGGCCAGGGGGTCGGCGAGATCGGGCTCGTCTTCGACGATCAGGACGCGGGTCATACGGGTTCTCCGTTCGTGGGAAGCGGGCCGGTGGCTTCGACCGTCGCGCGCTTCTTCTTGCGCCCGCGCTTGGGCGCGGGCTCTGAAATGGGGGCCTCGGTCTGCGGGAGCCGGATGGTGAACGTCGAGCCGCGTCCGGGCCGGGACCACAGCCGCACCTCGCCGCCGTGGCGCTGGACGGCGTGCTTGACGATGGCGAGTCCGAGCCCGCTGCCGCCGGTGCGCCGCGCGCGGGCCGGATCAGCCCGGTAGAACCGCTCGAAGACGCGGTCCTGCTCGCCTTCGGCGATGCCGATGCCGCGATCGGTGACCGCGATCTCGACGATGCCGTCGACGAGCTTCACACCGACGCCGACGCTGGAGCCTCGGGGCGAGTAGGCGATCGCGTTGGCCACGAGGTTGCCCACCGCTTCGCTGAGCACCTGCGCGTCGCCGCGCACGTAGAGTCCGCGCTTGCCGCCGCGCACGACCTGGACGCCTGCCGAGTCGGCCTGGATGGCGTGTGCGTCGAGGGAGGCCGCGACGACCTCGTCGATCGACACGTCCCGCTCATCGGCCAGCTCGTCTGCGGACTGCAAGCGCGAGAGGTTCATGATGCGCGAGGTGAGATTGGCGAGCCGGGCGGCCTCGGCGGTGAGCCGCGCGGTGAAGATCCGCACCTGGGGCGGATCGTCCGCCGCGGACTCGATCGCCTCGGCGAGCAGGCTCACGGCCCCGACAGGGGTCTTCAGCTCGTGGCTGGTGTTCGCCACGAAGTCGCGGCGCATCTGCTCGACGCGCTCCCGCTCGGTGATGTCGCGCAGGACCAGCAGCGTCAGGCGCGGCGAGATGCGGGTGGCCCGCACCACTACGAGGCGCGGCTCCGCGGGCGGGGCGCCGCGGCGCAGGCGGATGGTGTCGGTCGCCGATGCACCGCCCGTGCGCGCTGCGCGCGCCACCGTGCGCAGCTGGTCATCGGGCACCGACCGGCCCTCGCGAAGGTGGAACGGAGCGGCGGCGGCGGAGGCCGCAAGCACTGTGAACGATGCGTCGACGACGACGGCCGCGTCATCCATCCCATGCAGCACTTCGCGCACTCCCTCGGGGATGGCGAGCGATGTCTCCGTCCGTGCGCGATCACGTGCACGAAGCGAGGTGACGATGACCGCGGAGACGGAGCCTCCGATCACGACTCCGGCGAGGAGGGCGAGCAGCGCGAGCTGCGTCGTATCCATGTGACCAGCGTAGAGGGCGCCCGGGAGCGCACCCCGGCCGAGCCGGAGATGCTCCAGGATGATCTCGCTACAATTCACCGCGGCGGCACCATCCGTTAACCTTCCCTGGCGAGAATCGCCAGGGTCACCGGGGCTGATGCCCGCCCGGATTCAGGAAAGGTGCGTCGGAATGCGCGAAGTCTTCCACCAGTCGCTCGAGGATGTGCAGGGCCGTCTGGTCGAGATCGCCGAGCTCGTGACAGTCGCGATCGACAAGGCGACACGGGCGTTCGGCACGAGCGACGTCGCGCTCGCCGAAGAGGTCATCGAGAACGACTCGGTCATCGACGACAAGGCGCTCGCGCTCGACGAGCTGGCGATCGAGATCCTGGCCCGGCAGCAGCCGGTGGCCCGCGACCTCCGCATCGTGGTGAGCGCGCTGCGCATGAGCGCCTCGCTCGAGCGGATGGGCGACATCGCCGAGCACATCGCCCAGCTGACCCGCATGCGCTTCCCCGAGCGGGCCATCCCCAAGGGCCTCAAGTCGACCTTCCTCCGGATGGGCGAGCTCGACGTCGAGGTGGCGCGCCAGCTGACCGAGCTGCTGCGCACGCAGGATCTCGGCATCACCGAGCAGATCCGCAACGCCGACGACCTGATCGACGACCTGCACGTCTCGGTCTTCGAGAAGGTCCTCAGCGACAGCTGGCAGGGCGAGGCATCCGCGACGGTCGATGCGACGCTCGCCAGCCGCTACCACGAGCGCTTCGCGGACCACGCGGTCTCGGTCGCTAAGAAGGTCGCGTACCTCTCGACGGGTGACTGGACCCCGTCGACCGACGCGCTGAACATCATCGCCGCGCCGTAGCGGCGCCAGAGACGAGAGAGCGGATGCCTCCGGGGAGGCATCCGCTCTCTTTCGCGTGGGGGGTGAGGGCTACTTCTTGCCCTGGCTCGCGACGGCTGCGGCGCCGGCGGCGGCGGCCTCGGGGTCGAGGTACTCCCCCGGGCCGGCCGGGGTGAGGTCTTCGTTCAGGCGGTACACGAGCGGGATGCCGGTGGGGATGTTGAGCTCAGAGATGTCGGCGTCGCTGATGCCGTCGAGGTGCTTCACGAGCCCGCGCAGCGAGTTGCCGTGCGCGGTGACCAGCACCGTCTTGCCGGCGCGCAGGTCGGGCACGATGTCGCTCTCCCAGTAGGGCAGGAAGCGGTCGATCACGAGCTTCAGCGACTCGGTGCGCGGGACCTCGCCGTCGATGCCGGCGTAGCGGGGGTCGTCGACCTGGCTCCACTCGCTGTCATCGGCGAGCGGCGGCGGCGGCACGTCGAACGAGCGGCGCCAGAGCATGAACTGCTCCTGGCCGAACTCCTCGAGGGTCTGCGCCTTGTCCTTGCCCTGCAGGGCGCCGTAGTGGCGCTCGTTGAGGCGCCACGTGCGCTTGACGGGGATCCAGAGGCGGTCGGCGGCGTCCAGCGCGATGTTGGCGGTCTGGATGGCGCGGCTCAGCACCGAGGTGTGCAGGACGTCGGGGTGCAGCCCCGCTTCGGCGATCAGCTCGCCGCCCCGCTTCGCCTCGGCCTTGCCCTGCCCGGTGAGGCGGACGTCCACCCATCCCGTGAAGAGGTTGAGCTCGTTCCATTCGCTCTGGCCGTGACGGAGAAGGATGAGCGTATAGGGCGCAGTCATGCGCCCCATGATATCGGCGCGGAGCGACCCGACCACGTCGCGTGACGCCTGACATCATGGGGGGATGGGACCCCCTCGCTCCGCTCTCGGGCACTCGAAGCGGGTCGGGCGCATCACGCGGGGCACGACCGGGACCAATCGCCTTCGGCGCATCGACCGGTGGATCGCCCGGCACCCCGCCCTGCGGCGGGCGGAGGATCCGCTCGTGGTCGACCTCGGCTACGGCGCCAGCGGCGTGACCGCCCTCGAGCTCCACGCACGACTCGCCCGGGTTCGTCCCGACGTCGAGGTGCTCGGCCTCGAGATCGACCCCGCGCGGGTCGCGCGGGCCGAGGAGCAGCTCGCGGCGGTGCGCGACGGCCGGACCTCGTTCGCGCCGGACGCGCGCGTCTCGTTCGGCCGGGGCGGGTTCGAGGTGCCGCTCCCCCGCGGGCGCCGACCGGCCGTGATCCGCGCGTTCAACGTGCTGCGGCAGTACGACGAGCACGAGGTCGCCGCGGCATGGGCGTCGATGTCGGCGCGACTCGCGCCCGGCGGGCTGCTGGTCGAGGGCACCTGCGACGAGCTCGGCCGCATCGCGACGTGGGCGGCCGTCGACGCCGGGGGCATCCCGCAGTCCCTCACGATCTCACTGCGGCTGACGGAACTGGAGCGTCCGTCGATCGCGGCAGAGCGCCTCCCGAAGGCCCTCATCCACCGGAACGTCCCGGGGGAGGGCGTGCATGCGCTGCTCGGCGGGCTCGACGCCGAGTGGGACCGCGCCGCGGCGGTGTCGCCCTTCGGGCCCGTCGAGCGCTGGCGCGCCGCGCTCGGGGCGCTCGCGGGCGCGGGGTGGCCGCTGCGGGAGCCCGCGCGCTGGCGGCTCGGCGAGGTCACCGTGCCGTGGGATGCGGTGGCCCCCACCGCGCGCTGACGTCTGCGGATCAGATCCGCGGCACCGCGGCACGCGCCTCAGCCGAGGTCATGCCGGTCGCCGTGAGGAGATCGACCACGAGCGGGCGGATCGCGGCGATGAGGTTCTGGTCGCCGAGCGACGCGCCAGGCAGGAGCGCGGCAGGGTCCAGCCGGGACGCGACCGCGGCGAGCGCGGCGCGGGCCGGCGGCTCGAGAGAGATGTCGTCGAGCGCGTCCGAGACGAACCCGGCACCGCGCATGGTCTCGGCCAGCACCTCGGCCGAGACCGGGCGACCGACGCCGTCGTCGCACAGGTAGACGACCCGGCGGGCAACGACGCGGAGGTTGCGGGTCGCGAGGTCGACCGACTCGCGGACGCGCTCCTGCCGCTCGAGGTCGAAGCGCTGCCGGCGAAGGAACGGCGAGATCCGGGCGATCGCGCGGCCGGACTCGAGCGAGGATCGCCAGTCGTCGAGCAGGGGCTGGAGCGCGCGGGCCTTCTCCAGTCCGCGCTCCGCGCGCATGCGGTCGCCCCGGCGCAGCGCCTGCACGAGGGCCGCGGACGCGCTGTCCATCGCCGCGAACACCGCGCGGCCGTCCCGCAGCGCCGCGCGCAGCGGATTCCGCGGGATGAGCGCGGTCACGAGCAGGGCGGCGACACCGCCGATCATGCCGTCGACGAGGCGCGTGAACGGGGCGATCGCCGGGATCACCATGACGATCAAGGACTGGATCGCGGCGGCGATCGCGAAGCTCGCCTGCGGGGAGAGCAGCCGCGCGACGACCAGCGTCAGCCCCAGTGTCAGACCGAGCTGCCACCACCCGGTGCCGGTCACCAGCAGCAGCAGCTCCGCGACCAGGATGCCGAGGAGCATGCCGAGCACCGTCTCCAGCACGCGGCGTGGACGCGCATCGCGCACCAGACCCAGGCTCGCCACCGTCACCGTGGCGGCGAGCAGCGGAGCCGGATGCCCCAGCACGTAGTGCGCGAACGCGTAGGAGGCGGTCGCCGCGACGACGATCTGCACGATCGCGATGCCCGAGTCCCGCACGCGCAGCAGCGCGGGTCGCGGGTCGACGCGCGCGCGCCACCCCGTGGGGATCGCGGTGGTCGACGGTGGACCGGTCACCGAGGCGCTCCGCTCCCCCGCGGCGGGATCATGTCGCCGCGGCCCGGCGCCCGAGTCTCGGCAGGCGAGGGACGTTCGCGGTCTTGCCTGCCTCCGGGGGCACCACGATCTCCTGCGCGGCCGCGATCGGCCCGTCGTCGGTGTCGACCAGCAGGGTCGCGTCCACCGGGGTGGAGCGGCGCACGATCGCGAGCGCGATGGGCCCCTCCTCGAAGTGGAGGGCGGTGGACGTCACCGCGCCCACCTCGTCGTCCCCGACGCGGACCACCGCCCCGCGAGCGGGGAGCACACTCGCGCTGCCGTCGAGCTGCAGCGCGACGAGCCGGCGCGGAGGATGGCCGAGGTTGTGGACCTTGGCGACCGTCTCCTGGCCGCGGTAGCAGCCCTTGCTGAGGTGCACCGCCGTGCGCAGCCAGTCCAGCTCATGCGGAAGGACGCGTTCGTCGACGTCGGCGCCCCAGCGAGGGCGCCAGGCGGCCACGCGCAGCGCATCGGCGGCGATGAGGCCCGCCACGGCGAGGTCGCCCGCGGCCGCGGCATCCGCGATCCGGCGCTCCTCCTCCCGCGTCACGAGCGCTTCGGCCCAGTCGCGATCGGCCCCCGGATGCGGGTCGACGGCGGCGTAGCCGTAGCCGCCCGGCGAGACGGCCGGCCACGGGTCGATCCACACCAGCGGGACGGACGCGGGCTGCGCGGCGGTGATCCGCTCGAGCGCGGCGGTCGTCCCGCCGATGACGGCGTACTCCTCGGTCGCGTCGCGCGGGTCGACGCGGAGCCGGAAGCGCATGCGGCGCAGCCACGACAGCAGGCCCTCGGCATCCGCCCGATCGACGATCAGCCACGTCGTCTCGCCGTCGTCGATGACGGATGCCGCGTGCTCGACTCGGCCCTGCGGGTCGAGCACGAGCAGCTCGGTGCTGACGCCGGGAGGGAGCGCTGCGAGCGCCTGCGACGTGAGGGAGTCCAGCCACGACAGGCGGTCTTCACCCGGCACCGCGATGACCGCGCGATCGCCGAGCGGAACGACGGCCTCGCCCGCGGCGATCGCCCGCTGCTCGACGAGGGGATTGCCCACGTGCTGCAGACCGGAGTCGTCGATGACGGCTCCGGGAAGTCCCGCGAACAGGGCGCTCATCACTCCACCCGCGCGAGGCGTGCGGAGGCGTGCGCGCCGAGCTCATGGCCGAGGGCCGCCATGTCCCACGCCCACAGCAGGTGGCCGTCGACGAGCCCGTACATGCGGGATGCCGCGGCATAGGCCTTCGCCCCGGCCGGTCGCACGACCGCGTCCGTGGAGATGTCGATCCGGGGCCCGCGGATCTGCCCGAGGTAGAGCTCGCTCACCCCGTCGGCATGGACCAGGGCGACCTCGATGTCGAAGCCGCCCTCCGGGTTGCGGAGCAGCTCGACGTCGTCGACGGTGCGGACCACCCCGGTGGTCACGGGCGGCAGGAGGCCCGGTCCGGCGTCGGCGTCCGTCGCCGCCCGCGAGAGGCGCCAGTAGCCCATCTCGGCGACCAGCGGCATGCTCGTGTCGGCGGCTCCCGCGGTGTCGCCGTGCAGCCAGGCACTGGCCGAGTAGTTCAGGTAGTCGCCGCCGTCATGGCTGAAGCTCACGCGATGGGTGAACTCGCCGCTGAACGCGTGATCGGCGTAATCGATGACGCCCGTGCCCTCCCAGACACCGACGAGCCACGACAGCGGCGCGAGGTCGGCGGGCAGGTCCGTCGGCAGATCGAACACGGCAGGGCCGCTCAGCGCTGGCCGCGGTACAGGTTCTTGAGGACCACGACCGATACGAATGCGATGGCGAGCGACGCGAGTCCGAGAAGGCCCACGTAGAACATTTCGAGCGCGAAGAGGTCCATGTGCCGAGTCTAACCGGGAACGATCGCGGCCAGGCCGAACCCCAGGCTGATGACGCCCATGACGACGAGTGCCCCCAGCGCGCTGGCTGCGACGCGCTCGGTGAAGCCCTGCGACCGACCGGACCACAGCTGGACGGCGAACGCGAGGACGAGGCATCCGCCCAGTCCGACCGCGAGCCATTGCGCGCGCCACTCGTCGCCGGCGAAGAGGCCGACGGCGATGCCGATCACGGCGGCGACGACCCACACGGCGACGATGCCGCCCATGGTTCGGCGGGGAGCGAGTTCGGGCACGGCCACGCCCCCATTCTCACCCACGACGGTGCAACATGCACAGTCGCGCAGCCGTGCGGCGCGTGACGCAGCGCAGAACGCGCTCTCCGACACGCCCTACACTGGGACGACGGCGCTCCCCGGCGCCGGGAAGGCGATGCTTTGGCACAGCTCCTCGTTCTGAGCTCCACACACGGAGGCGGGCCCGTCCTGCCCTCGCTCGAACTCCTGAGTCACCGCGTGCGCCAGATCCCGGCGGAGCCCGCCCAGCTCGTGAACGCCCCGAGCGCCGACGTGATCTTCGTCGATGCGCGCGTCGACCTCGTCGGCGCCAAGTCGCTGTGCAAGATCCTCAACACGACCGGGCTCGACGCCCCGCTGCTGCTGGTGGTCACCGAGGGCGGCCTGACCGCCGTGTCGACGGACTGGGGCGTCGACGACGTCATCCTCGTCACCGCCGGTCCTGCCGAGGTCGATGCCCGCGTGCGCCTGGCCGTCGGCCGGATGACCAAGGAGCAGGTCTCGACCCGCATCCAGACGTCCGGCATCAGCATCGACGAGTCCTCGTACTCGGCCAAGGTGCACGGCAAGCCGCTCGACCTCACGTACAAGGAGTTCCAGCTCCTGCACTTCTTCGCGACACACCCATCGCGTGTGTTCACCCGCGAGCAGCTGCTGAGCGAGGTCTGGGGCTACGACTACTTCGGCGGCACCCGAACCGTCGACGTGCACGTCCGGCGGTTGCGGGCCAAGCTCGGCGACCTGGAGCAGCTCATCGGCACGGTGCGCAACGTCGGCTATCGCTTCAACGTCTACGAGGACGATCAGCTGCCCTCGCGCGAGCGCACCGACGCGTAGCGCGGCATCCGCTCGGTCCTGAGGGAGCGAAGCGGAGACGAGCGGTTCACACTCTCGTCACGTGTCCCTGCAATGATGAGGGGATGATCGAACACGAGGTGCTCGACGCGGGGCTCGGCGACGCGGACGACGATGATTTCGACCAGTCCGAAGAAGTCGATGCGCAGCTTCCCGACCACCGCTATCTCGACCGCGAGCTGAGCTGGCTCGCCTTCAACCAGCGCGTGCTCGAGCTCGGCGAGGATCCCAACCTCCCCGTCCTCGAACGGGCCAACTACCTGGCGATCTTCGCGAGCAACCTCGACGAGTTCTTCATGGTCCGGGTGGCCGGCCTCAAGCGCCGCATCGTGACCGGGCTCGCGGTGCCGACGAACGTGGGCCGCGCGCCCGCCGAGGTGCTCGCCGACATCTCCGCCGAGTCCCACCGCCTGCAGCTGCGCCACGCCGACGCGTGGATGTCGCTCGTCCGGCCCGCGCTCGCGGCGGAGGGCGTCGACGTCGTCTCGTACGACTCCCTCGGCCCCGAGGACCGCGAGCTGCTCTACGACTACTTCCAGGCGCAGGTCTTCCCGGTGCTCATGCCGCTCGCGGTCGACCCGGCGCACCCGTTCCCGTACATCTCGGGCCTGTCGCTCAACCTCGCCATCCGCATCCGCAACGCGCGCACCGGTCGCCAGGAGTTCGCGCGACTCAAGGTGCCGCCGATGCTCCCGCGCTTCGTCGAAGCTCCGGCGGCGGAGGGGCGGGTGCGCTACCTGCCGCTCGAGGAGCTCATCTCCAACCACCTCGACGACCTGTTCCCGGGGATGGAGGTGCTCGACCACCACGCGTTCCGCCTGACGCGCAACGAGGACGTGGCGATCGAGGAGGACGAGTCCGAGAACCTGATCCAGGCGCTCGAGGCCGAGCTGCTGCGGCGGCGCTTCGGGCCGCCGATCCGGCTCGAGATCACCGACGACATGGACGAGCTCACGCTCGACCTGCTCATCCGCGAGCTCGACATCACGGCGCAGGAGGTCTACCGCCTCCCCGGCCCGCTCGACCTCCGGGGCCTCTTCGACCTGCGGATCGACCGCCCCGATCTGCGGTTCAAGCCGCACGTGCCGACGACGGCGATGGCGTTCCAGCCGGGCGACAACAACGAGCGTCCCGACATCTTCGCCTCGATCCGCAAGGGCGACGTGCTCGTGCACCACCCGTACGAGTCGTTCGCGACCAGCGTGCAGGCCTTCCTCGAGCAGGCGGCCAAGGACCCGCACGTTCTCGCGATCAAGCAGACGCTGTACCGCACCTCGGGCGACAGCCCGATCGTCGAGGCCTTGATCGACGCCGCCGAGGCGGGCAAGCAGGTGCTGGCCCTGGTCGAGATCAAGGCTCGGTTCGACGAGGCCAACAACATCCTGTGGGCCCGCAAGCTCGAGAAGGCCGGCGTGCATGTCGTCTACGGCCTCGTGGGCCTCAAGACCCACTGCAAGCTCGCGCTCGTCATCCGCGAAGAGGGCGGCGTGCTGCGCAGCTACAGCCATGTCGGCACAGGCAACTACAACCCCAAGACGAGTCGCATCTACGAGGACTTCGGCCTGTTCACCGCCGACGATCAGGTCGGCCGCGACCTCACCCGGCTCTTCAACGAGCTGAGCGGCTACGCGATCGAGAAGAAGTTCAAGCGCCTCCTCGTGGCCCCGCTCCACCTCCGCAAGGGGCTGCTGCGCCTCATCGACAAGGAGCGCCGCAACGCCCAGGCCGGCAAGCCGGCGCAGGTGCGCATCAAGGTCAACTCCATGGTCGACGAGCAGATCATCGACGCGCTGTACCGCGCCAGCCAGGCCGGGGTGAAGGTCGAGGTCTGGGTGCGCGGCATCTGCTCGCTCAAACCCGGGGTCGAGGGGATGAGCGAGAACATCACCGTCCGCAGCATCCTCGGCCGGTACCTCGAGCACTCGCGCATCTTCTCGTTCCACAACGACGGCGATCCGCAGCTCTTCCTCGGCAGCGCCGACATGATGCACCGCAACCTCGATCGCCGGGTCGAGGCGCTCGTGCGCGTGGTGGCGCCGGGGCACCTGAAGGAGCTCACGGACTTCTTCGACCTCGCCATGAGCGACACGTCGAGCTCGTGGCACCTCGGCTCGGACGGCGAATGGACCCGCCACAACGTGGACGAGCACGGGAAGCTCCTCGTCGACATCCAGGACCGCACCATGACGAACGTGCAGCGTCGCCGGCGCGCACGCGCGGTGCGATGACGGATACCGCCGTCTACGCCGCAGGAGGCGTCGTCTGGCGCGTCGTCGACGAGAAGCTCCGGGTGCTGCTGATCCACCGGACGAAGTACCGCGACGTGACGCTGCCCAAGGGCAAGGTCGACCCCGGCGAGATGCTCGCCGAGACCGCCGCCCGCGAGATCTTCGAAGAGACGGGCATCCGTGTCGCCCTCGGCGTGCCCGTCGGCGTCTCGCGGTACCGACTGCCCAGCAAGCGTCAGAAGATCGTCCACTACTGGGCCGCCGAGGCGACGGATGCCGCGATCCGCGCGTCCGCCTTCGTGCCGAACCGGGAGATCGCGGCGCTGGAATGGGTCACGCCGAAGAAGGCGATGTCCCGGCTCAGCTACCCGGTGGACGTGGAGATCCTCGAGAACTTCCTGCGGATGGTCGACGAAGGCGTCCTGCGCACCTTCCCCCTCATCGTGCTGCGCCACGCCAAGGCGCTCGGACGAGAGGAGTGGGACGGCAAGGACGCCGCGCGCCCGCTCTCCCCCCGCGGGCGCAAGCAGGCCAACTCGATCGTCGGGCCACTGCTCGCGTTCGGCGCACGCAAGCTCATCTCCAGCCCGGCCACTCGCTGCGTCAAGACGGTGGCGCCGTTGTCGGCCGCCACCGGGCGCAAGGTGGAGAAGTCGGCGCTCATCAGCCAGGACGCGTGGGAGGAAGGCGCCTCCGACGCTCGCACCGTGGTCGGGGAGCGGGTCCGCGCCCGGAAGCCCACCGTGCTCTGCAGCCACGGACCGGTGCTTCCCGAGATCCTGACCGAGATCGCGCTCGCCACCGGCACCCTGCGCGGATCGTACCTGGGCAGCGCCTCCGCCCTCGAACCCGCCGCCTTCTCGGTCGTCCATCTCTCCGTCGACAACCCCGGGTCGGGGATCGTCGCCATCGAGACGCACACGCCGAAGGTCTGACGCCCCCGCCGGCACCGGGTGCTGCGGGCCAAGGTGAACGGCTCGGGTCGCGTTCGAGCGCCGCGGGCGCGCCCGTCCGCGCTCGTTCACCTTCCGTTCACCGTGGGAGCGCACTCTCGTAAGAGTCCCCGCCTACGTTTCAGTGCGAGCCCTGCACCGGGCTCATACCCGAAGCCCTCCCGGGCCTCAATTCCCTGACACGTGAAGGATTCACACAGTGAAGATCTCCCGCATCGCCCAGGTGGGCGCTGTCGCCGCAGTCGCGGCCCTCGCCCTCGCCGGCTGCGCATCCAACGAGCCTTCGGGCGAGCCCTCGGGCGACGCCCCCGTCTCCGACCTCTCCGGCGCCATCGCCGGTGGCGGCGCGTCGTCGCAGGAGGTCGCCGTGTCGGCGTGGACCGCCGGCTTCCAGCAGGCGAACCCCGACGTCGACGTCACGTACGACCCCGCCGGCTCCGGCGCGGGCCGCGAGTCGTTCCAGGCCGGCGCCTTCCCGTTCGCGGGCTCGGACCGTCCCTTCAAGCTCGAGGAGATCGAGGCCGGCCCGTTCGACGGCTGCGTCGAGGGCACGGGCATCGTGGAGCTGCCGACCTACATCTCCCCCATCGCGGTCATCTTCAACCTCGAGGGCGTCGACGAGCTCAACCTCGATGCCGCCACGATCGCCGGCCTGTTCGCGGGCGAGATCACGAACTGGAACGACGAGGCGATCGCTGTCCTCAACCCGGGCGTCGAGCTTCCGGACGCCCCCGTGACGCCGGTGCACCGCGCCGACGACTCGGGCACGACCGAGAACTTCACCGACTACCTCTTCGCGGCCGCGCCCGACGTCTGGACGTACGAGCCCGACGGCGTGTGGCCGCTCAGCAGCGGTGAAGCCGCACAGGGCACCTCGGGTGTCGTCGGTGCCGTCGCGGGCGGCAACGGAACGATCGGCTACGCCGACGCATCGCGTGCCGCCGAAGAGGGTCTGTCGACCGCTGCCGTGCAGGTCGGCGACGAGTTCGTGACGTACTCGCCCGAGGCCGCCTCGGCCATCGTCGACGCGTCGCCGTTCGAAGAGGACCGCGCCGACGGCGACCTCGCGATCGCCCTCGACCGCACCTCGGAAGAGGCCGGCGTCTACCCGATCGTGCTCGTGAGCTACATGATCGCGTGCCAGGAGTACGTCGACACGGCCGTCGCGCCGATCGTCAAGGGCTACCTCCAGTACGTGGCGAGCCCCGAGGGCCAGGACGCTGCGGCCGCCGCCGCCGGCAGCGCCCCGATCTCGGACTCGCTGCGCGACAAGGTCAACGCGGCGATCGACACGATCGTCACGGAGTAGGACCATTGAGACCCGGCTCGGCTTCATCGCCGGGCCGGGTCTCGCCCTGAACACCACCCGAACCCGAAGGACACCATGACGACGACCACCGCTCCGGCAGCCCCGGCGGCCACGGTCAAGCAGCGACCGGGCGACCGCTGGTTCTCGGGCACCGCGCTGGCCGCGGGCAGCATGATCCTCGTGACGCTGGCCGCCGTCGCGATCTTCCTCATCGTCCAGTCGGTCCCCGGTCTCACCGCCACGAGCGAGACCGCGTCGATCCTCTCCGGCAACTTCTGGGAGTACGTCTGGCCGCTCGCCTTCGGCACGGTGTGGGCGTCGTTCCTCGCCCTTCTGATGGCGGTCCCCCTCGCGGTCGCCGTCGCCCTGTTCATCTCGCACTACGCGCCTCGCCGGCTCGCGCAGAGCCTGGGCTACGTCGTCGACCTGCTCGCCGCCGTTCCCTCGGTCGTGTTCGGCCTCTGGGGCATCATCGTCCTCGCCCCCGCCGTCCAGCCGGTCTATGAATGGCTGAACGCGAACATGGGCTGGTTCCCGCTCTTCGCCGGCACGGTCTCGCAGACCGGACGAACCATCTTCACCGCGGCGATCGTGCTCGCGGTCATGGTCGTCCCGATCATCACCGCCATCTGCCGCGAGATCTTCCTCCAGACGCCGGTCCTCCACGAGGAGGCCGCACTGGCCCTGGGCGCCACGCGCTGGGAGATGGTGCGCATGGCCGTCTTCCCGTTCGGCCGCAGCGGCATCGTGTCGGCCTCGATGCTCGGCCTCGGTCGTGCCCTCGGCGAGACGATGGCCGTCGCCATGGTGCTCTCCGCGTCGGGCATCATCACCTTCCAGCTGTTCACCGCCGAGAACCCGAACACCATCCCCGCGAACATCGCGCTCTCGTTCCCCGAGGCATTCGGCAGGAACATCAACGTGCTGATCGCGACGGGTCTCATCCTCTTCATCGTCACCTTCGCCGTGAACGCGATCGCCCGTTGGATCGTCAGCCGCCGCAAGGAATTCTCGGGAGCCAACTGACATGACCACCGTTACCGCTCCCCCGCAGGCGCCACCGCCCAGCGTGGTGCGCGAGCATCACGGTCTCACGAGCGGCCGTCTTCCGAGATGGGCCCCGTGGGGGATGCTCGGAGCGAGCGCCGCGCTCACCGCGCTGGTGTTCGCGGTTCTCGCGATGGCCGGCGACGCCGGCTTCAGCATCGCCGGCTGGGCCGTCGTCACGGCCCTCGTCTACCTGATCCTCATCACCGCCGTCTCGAGCGTGGTCGAGGGCCGGCGCAAGGGCGTCGACCGCCTGGTCACGGGCGTCGTCGCCGTGGCCTTCGGCGTCGCCATGGTGCCGCTGGTGTCGGTGGCGTGGACCGTCCTCGTCAACGGCATCGCCGGCATCAACGCCGAGTTCTTCACGAGCTCGATGCGCAACGTCGTCGGCGAGGGCGGCGGTGCCCTGCACGCGATCGTCGGCACCCTCCTCATCACGCTCGCCGCTGCCGTCATCTCCATCCCGATCGGCATCTTCACCGCGATCTACCTGGTGGAGTACGGCGCCGGCAAGCGTCTGGCGAACGGGATCACGTTCCTCGTCGACGTCATGACCGGCATCCCGTCGATCGTCGCCGGCCTGTTCGCGTACGCCCTCTTCGCGCTGTTCCTCGGCCCCGGCATCCGCATGGGCATCATGGGATCGATCGCGCTCTCGGTGCTCATGATTCCGGTCGTGGTGCGCTCGAGCGAGGAGATGCTGCGGCTCGTCCCGAATGAGCTGCGCGAGGCGGCCTATGCCCTGGGCGTGCCCAAGTGGCTGACCATCACCAAGGTCGTGCTGCCGACGTCGATCGCCGGCATCACGACCGGTGTCATGCTCTCGATCTCGCGCGTCATCGGCGAGACCGCCCCCCTGCTGCTCACCGCCGGCGTCGCGACCTCGATGAACTACAACCTCTTCGAGGGCCGCATGATGACGCTGCCGGTGTTCGCGTACACGCAGTACATGAACGCGGGCATCCCGGTGCAGGCCTACCACGATCGAGCCTGGGCCGCCGCGCTCATCCTCATCCTCATCGTGATGCTCCTCAACCTGGTCGCGCGCCTCGTCGCGAAGATCTTCTCCCCCAAGCTGGGCCGCTGACGCGCCGCCCCCCCAACTTCCCGAATCGAATCCGAGGAATCGTGTCCAAGAGCATCGAAGTCAATGATCTGAACGTCTACTACAGCGACTTCCTGGCCGTCGAAGGCGTCTCGCTCGAGATCGAGCCGCGCAGCGTGACGGCGTTCATCGGCCCGTCGGGCTGCGGCAAGTCGACCTTCCTACGCACCCTCAACCGCATGCACGAGGTCATCCCCGGCGCACGCGTCGAGGGCGAGGTGCTGCTCGACGGCGACGACCTCTACGGCGCGAACGTCGATCCGGTGCTCGTGCGCCGGCAGGTGGGCATGGTGTTCCAGCGCCCGAACCCGTTCCCCACGATGTCGATCAAGGAGAACGTGCTGGCGGGCGTCAAGCTCAACAACAAGCGCATCTCGAAGTCCGACTCCGAGGAGCTCGTCGAGAAGTCGCTCAAGGGCGCGAACCTGTGGAACGAGGTCAAGGACCGCCTCGACAAGCCCGGCTCCGGACTCTCGGGCGGCCAGCAGCAGCGTCTGTGCATCGCCCGCGCGATCGCCGTGTCGCCCGAGGTGATCCTCATGGACGAGCCGTGCTCGGCGCTCGACCCGATCTCGACCTACGCCATCGAGGAGCTGATCGGCGAGCTCAAGAACGACTACACCGTCGTCATCGTGACGCACAACATGCAGCAGGCCTCGCGGGTGAGCGACAAGACGGCGTTCTTCAACATTGCGGGCACCGGCAAGCCCGGGAAGCTCATCGAGTACGGCGCCACGACGTCGATCTTCACGACGCCCACGGTTCAGGCGACCGAGGACTACGTCTCCGGCCGCTTCGGCTGAGCGCTACCGCAGCCGGGCCCACGGCGGCCCGTGTCGGCTCAGGAGACGCGCCGTGCAGTGCGGCCCGAGGGCGGCTTCAGGCGGCGTGTTTCCTGAATCCGGTCCGCTCGTGGTCGCAAGACCGGTCCGCGGGCGCAGGATCAGTCGCGCGGGCTGAGCAGGTAGCGGTTGACGGATGCCGTCAGCTCCGCGTCGACCGGAACTTCGACTCCGTCGATCGCGGTGATCGGCGCGGCCAGGCGCACGCTCGACAGCAGCCACGCGGCATCCGCTTTCGCGAGCGCGCCCACCGGGACGGTCTCGTACGCGGTCTCATGGCCTTCCGCCGCGAGGTGCTCGAAGAGACTCAGCTGCGTCGTGCCGTGGAGGATCCCGCCGTTGGGCGCCGGCGTGACGAACCGGTCCCCCAGCCGCAGCACCAGCGACGCCGTCGGCGCCTCGAGCACGAAGCCGTCGGACGTCACGAAGATCGCGTCATCGGCCCCTCGCCGCTTGGCCTCGCGGATCGCCGCCATGTTGACCGCGTACGACAGCGTCTTCGCTCCCAGCAGCAGCCACGGCGCCCGGGCGGGAGTGTCGATGCCGTAGCCGCGGTCGAGCGTCACGACGCGGATGCCCCGCTCGCGCGCCGCAGTGTTGTCAGGAGCCTCCGCCGCCGTGACCCACGCAGTCGGAGCCGGGCCGTGCTCGACCCCACGGCTGAGGATGAGCTTGATGACGCCCTCCCCCTCCGGCGGGCAATGGGTCGCTGCTTCCGTCACGGCCTGGCGCCATTGCTCCCGGTGCGGCACGGGAAGGTCGCACAGCGACGCGGAGTGCGCGAGCCGATCGAGATGGGCGACGAGTTCCTGCGGATGCCGGTCCACCACGCCGATCGACTCGAAGATCCCGTCGCCGCGCTGGGTGCTGAGCTCGCCCACACTGAGCGCGGGCGCCGAGGGATCGATCACGCGGAAGGTCTCGGCGAACTCGGTTCGACGGTCATCGGATGCCGCGGGCTCGATCACGAGCGCGAAACGCCAGGTCATGCCCCCGAGCCTAGGCTGTCCGGGAATGCCCGCGCTCTCTCCTCGGTTACACTGGATCGGCCGGGCCGCAGTAACCCCGGGCTCCAAAATCTGCCGCCGCGAGCGGCTCCGCGCCGAGAGGCGTTCTGCGGCCCGGCACTTCCGTTCCCGGGGGCGGCGAAGATGCCGACGCCCCCGAAGCGGGCGTCTCGGAGCAGGCTCCGGCACCGGCTCAGGTCAGCGCGTCACGGCGCCACAGCGCCGCGCAGGCGGTGAGATCGACGGCGTAGTCCGCGAGACGCAGCGCCCTCGTGGTGAAGGTCGACGCGCGCTCGGGCTCGGTTGCCTCGTAGTCGTCGGCCAGGTGTATCGCACCCGACGCCTGCACGCGGCAGAACGCCGCCGCTCGGTCGAGGGCGACGGCGAAGTCGCCTTCGAAGAGGCCGCGCAGGATCTGGTCGATGAGCGCCACCAGCTCGTCGGGTCCGGCCGGCGTCGGCGCCCCCGCGACGACCTCGTCCGCCGAAGAGAGTGCTGTGCGACCGCGTTCGTACAGGAGCGCGGCCGTCCGCGGGTCGTCGTGGATCGAGAGCTGCAGCAGGTACAGCCGCCACAGGGCTCCGGGCAGCGACTTGGCGGGCGAACGGGACCAGAGCTCGGCGATGTCGTCGATGCCGTTCTCGTCGGTGAACGCGACAAGGCGGTCGACCACCTCGCCGTCGGGTTCCGCTCGCACGCGAGCGAGCAAGGCGTGCGCGGTCGAATGGGCGACCCGCGACACCTCCGCCGGGTCCTCGGCGGCGAACAGCCGGTCGAAGAGTTCGGCGGGGCGTCTGACGGGCTTGTGGAACTCCCTGGACTCATCGCTCACCCGATCCAGGGTACCGGCGGCCACCAGGACGGGCGCCCGTTCGGGCGCGCCGACCATCCACGGCAGGCACATGTCGCTTCCTGGCCGCGTGGGCGCGATCAGGACTGGTTGATGCGGATGTGGTTGCCCGCGGGGTCGCGGAACGCGCAGTCGCGCGGGCCCCAGTCCTGCTGGATCGGCTCCTGAAGCACCTCGGCGCCGGAGGCCCTCAGCCGCTCGAAGGTGGCGTCGATGTCGTCGGTCGCGAAGACGTAGGGGCCGGGGCCCGAGCCCTTGACGACGAGCCGCTGCAGCGCGTCGCCGTCCTCGGGCGAGCGGCCCGCAGTCGGGTCGGAGAAGACGACCGCGAGACCCTCCTGACCGGGGAAGCCGAAGCTCAGCCAGCGGTGTCCGTCGTAGGAGACGTCGTTGACGACTTCGAGGCCGAGACCGTCTCGGTAGAAGGGCAGCGCCGCTTCGACGTCGTCGACGGTGATGGGGCAGTATGCGAGAGAGATACGGGACATGGATGCCACGCTAGCCAGCCGCAGGCGCCCGCGCTTCTCCGATCCTGCTCGTTCGCGACGCGGGGTCAGACGTATCTGGCCGGCCGCGTGAGGATCTTCGCGATGCACAGCGGCATCGCCTCGGCGGCGTCGTGCGGACGCGAGCGGTAGGCGCTCGGCGTCTCGCCGACGATCTCGCTGAAGGTGGAGCTGAACGACCCCAGTGAGGTCGCCCCGACCGCGGTGCAGGCATCCGTCACCGACGCGCCGGCCCGCAGCAGCGCCATCGCCCGCTCGATGCGGCGCGTCATGAGGTAGGCGTACGGGGTCTCGCCGTAGGCGAGCTTGAACTCCCGCGAGAAGTGGGCCGGCGACATGAGGGCCTTGGCGGCCATAGTGGGCACGTCCAGCGGTTCGGCGAAGTCGCGGTCCATGAGGTCGCGCGCACGGCGGAGGTGCGCGAGGGTCTGGGTGGTCTGCGGAGCGGATGCCACCCTCTCACGCTACCGGGCGCGCGCGGTCGTGCGGCGTCAGGCCGTGGGGATCGTGACGATCGGCTCCGTCGACGGCTCGCCGGTCGGCGAACCGCCCTGCGGCTCGACGGTCACCGCGATCACGTCGCCGGGCTCCATCGCTCCGGCGAGCACCGCCGTCGAGGCACCTTCCTCGGCGGGGTCGAACGTTCCGGCCGACACGGCTCCGCCGTCGCGGACGAACCAGAGCTCGAAGCTCTCATCCTCGGCGATCTGAGGCAGGCCGTCCGAGACGAGCACCGCCTTGCCGAGCGACTCCGACCAGTGGGCGGTCGCGGTGCCTCCCTCGGCGAGCTCGGCTGTCGCGGCCTGGGCGTCGGGCGCGGCCTCGATCTCCTGCAGCGCGGCCACCTCAGGGGGTCGGTTGATGTACTGGTTGAGAGACACGGCGCCGAAGCCCAGCGACACGAGCAGCACCATCGAGGCTGCGAGCGTGAGCAGCCCGCGCGTCCAGTTGCGGCGCGAGATCGCCTGGATGGTCGATGTGGTCGGCGCGGGGTCGACGACCGCGTCGTCGCGGGAGTGCTCGGCGGCGACGGGACGTTCGGCCCCGGGACTCGGTGCCGCGGCGGCGACCGCCGCGTCGAGGTCGGGCACCTGCGGCATCGTCGCGATCCGCGACAGGAGCGTGGAGCGCAGCGTCAGGGGCGGGAGGGCGGGGTCGATCGAGTCCGCGAGCGCGGCGGCGGTCGCAGCATCCGCTTCGATCCAGTGCTCCCACTCGGGGTGCGCTGCGCGCGCGGTCTCGAAGGCCTGCCGATCTGCGGGCGACAGCGCGTTCAGCGCGTAGCCTGCGGCGTATTCGGCGAACTCCTGCTCGTCCATCACGCGGTCACCCCCATCTCTGCCCTCAGGCGAGACAGTCCGTCCCGCATCCTGGTCTTGATCGTGCCCAGCGGCGCCCCCACGAGCACCGCGATCTCGCTCTGACTGTAACCACCGAAATATGCCAGTGTGAGGGCTTCGCGCTGCGCCTCCGGCAGAGCCGTCAGTGCCGTCGCGACCTTCGCCCCCTCGACCCGCAGCTCCACCTGCTCGGCCACGCCGTCATGCGCGACATCCAGATCGCGCAGGCCGGCACGCACGTCCCGGTTCGTGCTCGCCTGCGACGATCGCACTCGATCGACCGCCCGGCGATGCGCGATCGTGAGGATCCACGACCGGCCCTGACCTCTGTTCGGAGCGAAGCGCGATGCGGATTGCCACACCTCCAGGAACACCTCCTGCAGCACCTCTTCGCTCTGCGATCTGTCGACGAGCACGCGCAGGATGAGGCCGAAGGCCCGGGGCGAGAGCATGTCGTACAGGCGGGCGAAGGCACCTTGATCGCCCTGCGCGACGCGCTGGAGCAGCTCACCGGCATGGTCGATGGGCTCGGCGCCGTCCTCCGGCACGTCGATCCCGTCGATCACCATGTCCACCAGCATGCCCTACTCCCCTCCGCCTGACCGACTGGGCCGCGCCGTCGTGAGCTCGGCTGTTGTTCGCGTCGGGACCGGCATCGGATTGCGCGGGGTGGCCGTGCGGACACCGGATGCCGATTTCCAATCCATTCGCCGCGCACCTCCGAACAGCCCGTTGTAGCCGCTCCCAGCGGCCACGCTCCCCACACCGGGGACCTGTAGATCACGGTCCGCACGGACCTCATGAAGGAGGAAGTCATGTCTCGCATCACCAGCAAGCGTGTCTCGGCGGGCCTGGCCCTTGCCATCGCCGCGACGTTCGCACTGTCAGCGTGTTCCATGGGTGGCGCGTCCACCGCCGAGCCGTCCGAGGAGCCCTCGACGCCCGCCGTCGAAGAGTCCGAAGAGCCCATGGCGATGGACCCGGCCGCGAACCTGGTCGGACCCGGCTGCGCCGACTACGCCGAGGCCGTGCCGGACGGCGGCGGCTCGATCGAGGGCATGTCGGCCGACCCGGTAGCCACCGCCGCCTCGAACAACCCGCTGCTGACCACCCTCGTCGCTGCGGTGAGCGGACAGCTCAACCCGGAGGTCGACCTCGTGGACACGCTGAACGGTGACGAGTTCACGGTGTTCGCACCGGTGGACGAGGCCTTCGCCGCGATCGACCCCGCGACCATCGAGGCGCTGAAGACCGACACCGCGACGCTGTCGTCGATCCTCACCTACCACGTGGTTCCCGGCCAGATCGCGCCGGCCGACATCGAGGGTATGCACACCACCGTGCAGGGCGCAGATCTCGAGGTGACCGGCAGCGGCGACAGCCTGATGGTCAACGACGCGAGCGTGATCTGCGGCGGGGTGCAGACGGCCAACGCGACGGTCTACCTGATCGACGCGGTGCTGATGCCTCCGACCGAGTGACTCGGTCGCCGGCTTCCGGCCGGCGATAGAGGGGCGGCGCGGCCGCCGGTGCCTGCGAGGTGGCACCGGCGGCTTCGTCGTTTTCGCGCCGCGGTCGTTTTCGCACCCGCGCATGCCTCAGATCGGGCCGAGAGTCAAGGGCATCCGGCCAATATGTGCGCGTAGGTAGTGTCAAAATCGCCCGGACTCCATCGGCTCCCTCACGACGTGGAATCCGAGTGGGGAGGAACCTTGACCGATCTGCGTGAGGCCGGTGATCTGTCGACCGGCGAGCTTCTGGACCATCGCTATCTGCTGCAGGAACGCATCGGCGAGGGCGGGATGGCGCGCGTCTACCGTGCCCACGACGAAGCCCTCGGCCGCACGGTCGCCATCAAGGTGCTGCGAGGTCAGGTCGACGCCATCGCGTCGGTGGAGCGGGCGCGCACCGAGACGACGCTGCTGGCGGCTCTGAACCATCACTGCCTGGTGACGCTGTTCGACGCCCACATCTCCGAAGACGACGTCAGCTACCTCGTGATGGAGTACGTCGAGGGACTCACCCTGCGCGAGCGGATCGCGCGGAGTCCGCTGCCTGCGCGAGAGGTCGCATCGGTCGCGGTGGACCTCGCCGAGGCGCTGCACGTGGCGCATTCGGCCGGCATCGTTCACCGCGACATCAAGCCGTCCAACGTTCTGCTGTGGAGGTCGCCCCTCCCCGGACGCGAGTGGCGGGCGAAGCTCGCGGACTTCGGCATCGCGCACCTGCTGGACTCGGCCCGCATGACGACTCCCGGCCTGATGGTGGGCACGGTCGCCTACATCGCTCCTGAGCAGGCCCGCGGCGAACCGCCCGCCCCGGCCGCCGACATCTACGCCCTCGGGCTGCTGCTGATCGAGGCGATCACCGGCAGGCGCCCGTTTGCGGATGCCGAGGGCATCGGCGCCGTGATGGCCCGACTGGATCACCCGCCCGACGTCCCCGAGTCGCTGGAACCGGAATGGCGCGGTCTGCTGCGCGGGATGACGTCCGTGCTCCCCGAGGACCGGCCGACGGCGCTCGAAGTGGCGATCGTGGCCGAGCGCCTGGCGCTGGGTTCGGCGCCCCCGCTGCCGGCGGCGCTGGCCGAGGTGCCGACCCAGGGAGCCGCTGTCATCGCCACCGCCCCCACCGCGGCCACCGGGCCCACCAGGATCCTGGCGCCCGGGCTCATCGCTGGCGCTGCGGCGAGCGCGGTCGTCGGCCTCCCGGGTCCGTCGCCCGTGGACGCCGCTCCCCCGTTGACCCGACGCTCGGCGGGCGCGCAGGCGACTCGCCGCTCGGCTGCCGCGCAGGCCGCCGCCGCGGTGCCCGACGGTGCCCGGTCGCGCCGGCTCATGATCCTCACGGCGCTCCTCCTCGCCTTCCTCGTCCTCGCCGGGGCCACCACCGCGATCTGGCTGTCGGCCCAGGCCGCCGCTGTGCCCGAGCCGCTGCCCTCGCAAACGGTCGTCGAGGAGCCCTCGCCGGAGCCGAGTGCCGCGCCGACCGAGCCGGAGGCGCCCGCTCCAACGGAGGAGCAGCCCGCAGGCACCAACACCGGGTCCGGCAACGGCGGAGGCGGTGGGAACGGGAACGGGAACGGCAACAGCGGACCCGGCAACAACAACGGCGGCGGCAACGGCGGGAACGGCGGCGGCAATGGCGGCGGGAACGGCGGGAACGGCAACGGTGGCTGAGAGCGAGCGCGCACCTCGACGCCATTAGGCTGGATGACGCGGGCCTCTAGCTCAGTCGGTAGAGCATCGGACTTTTAATCCGCGGGTCGTGGGTTCGAGCCCCACGGGGCCCACTCCTGCGTAGCCCCCGAGATTCCTGGATTGCACTGGGATCGCGGGGGTTTTTCTGCTGCCTCGATTCTGTCTCGTGACAACACTCGTGGAGCTCGCGGAGTGATCGAGGGCGTCGGAAACGGCGTCAAGGTCGTCGCGGGTGCTCGGCCACGCGTGGTGGGCCGGTTCGATTGAGGCGCCTGAGCGGGCATGTTCATCGCGCGGGGTAAACGTGCCGAGCTCGCCACTCGACCGGTCTGCAGCGACGGGCACCGGCATGTGGGCAGCCGGCAGACCACTGACGGAGCACTGGACTCCAGCGCTGACTCTTTCGCGATCAGCCCCTCCCCGCACTGCACGGCTTTGGATACGCTGACCTCGGGAGGCATCATGTCGAGCGACAACCCACACGTCCATCCCGAATCGGAGATGGACCTGGCAATAGAGCGGGCTCTCGAGTCGGCCAAACTCCAGGCTGGCGGTGCCACGACAACATCAACCGCCTTCGTCGAACACGGGGAGCTCTCCGCCGCAGAAGCGGATGGCGGCGCGGCTGACGGCGACTGAAGGCTGGCGTTCGTCGCAGGCCGGGTCCGCGCCGAGCGGAATCCGATGGTGCCGCGCGCGGTCTGTATTGTCGGAGCGTGATGGAGCGTAGACGAGCCGCCGCCGCGTGGGCGATAACAGGCACATTCGTCGTAGTGGGCGTCATTGTGGTTGTGATGGGACTGCTCACGCCAGTGACGTTCGGCTGGTTCGCTTATCAACCACTCGCCAATGCAACCTTCACTCCGGATGGAAGCGTCGTCTTCCTCTCCCGTGTCACCATCATCGGGTTCATCCTGCTGACGATCGGAATGCTTGCGGTCGCGTTCCTGCTCGGCCAGCGCGCAGGCGCCAAACGACGCCCATCTTCCGCGACCTAGGAGCCGCCCGCTCAGCGACCGGCGTACGTACCGTGGGAGTCGACTTCGTCTCGCCGTCGTGCCACGTTGGGGCGATGGATGCACCGCTCGCGGTCGACTCACATGGCCAGCGCCTAACTGAACTAAGCACCACTGCCGAGCCGACGGCCCAGCAGGTGGGCGGTGTTCCGTGCCCCCTGTCGTTGGTGGTCGCGTCCTGCTCATCGAAGGTCCTCTTCGGCCTCAACCGTTGGCGCCAACAGTGGGAGCTGCCCGGCGGAATGATCGACGCAGACGAGACACCGCGGATGGCGGCTGTCCGAGAAGTCCTGGAGGAGACCGGGCTTGTGGTCCACCCTGACGAGTTGGAGTGGGTAGGGCTGGCCGCGTTCGAGCTGCTCAACCCTCCCCGCCGGGAGTTGGCAGCTGTCTATCGGGTGAGCTTCGTCGACACCCCGTCCGTTCACGTGTCCGATGAGCTCCTCGAGGTGGCGTGGCTGGAACTGGACAGTCCGCCATCGAAGCACTCCGCGCTTGATCTGGCCATCGCGAGGCGGACACGCGACGTCGTTCGTTGAGCGACCCTCCGACGGCGCATGGCTTCAGCTGCTAGCGCTGGGGCTCCAGGGGTGCCGCGAATGCAGCGCCCGCGCATCTCCGGATCGCCGTCGCTGTCAACGACAGATCGGCGTGCAAACCCGACGGCAAGCGTCGCCACTGGATCGCTGATCGACGGGCGTTCCATGCCGAGACGAGTTTACGACTCGGACGCGTCATCACCCGTTGCGGGTGCCTCATCGTCGTTTGTCAGTTGCTCTCCACCGCGGAGGTCTGCCGCCAGTTGGTCGGTACCGGCCGGCGGCTCTTCGATGGGTTCATTATTGGCGCGCGCTTCAGTCATGGCTCGACGGTACGCCGGGCGATCTTGGCGTAGACCGGGATGGACAAGGCGTCTCCAGGTGAGCCGTCACAGCAGCCCGACTCCTCGTGGTCTGGCGCCATAGCGCGCTCGTTGCGTGCAGAGTGAGTAACGGGTTCGACTCCCGCTGCACACGTGGAAGCGGCGCCCGCTCGCGGACCGCCGAGCGAGCGGCGCGCTGGACACGGTGATCCCGCGCATCCAGCTAGTTGGGCCGTACTGAGAGAGCGATGCTCGCCGCCGTTACTCGTCGGTTTGGCTGTCATCGGGGATCACAAACCAGTCGGTGAATGATCGGGCGCGACCAGCAGTGAGTGTGATGACCATGAGGTTGTCGTAGTGGTGGCTCTTCTCAGTCGCGGCCGGGTAGCTCGTCCGTCCTCGGATGATCGCGACATCACCATCGACAGCAACGAGTTCATACTCGAACGACCACGTGCCGGGATCATCTTTCTGACCAAGCCACCCATCGAGAATCGCGTCGTGCCCGACCCACGGCGCCGTGGACGGGCCATCGCGATATTCCGCATCCGCCGTGAACAGCGAGCGAATGTCGTCTGGGTCGTTGGTCCCCCATGCGAGAACGTAACGCGCCATCCACTCACGCGCGGCGTCCGCCGCAGCTTCGCGATCCCACATGCCGTCATGCTCCCGTGGGATCACGGCGAGTGCAAGGCACAGCCTCGCCGCTCGTTTCTCCGCGTAGTCAAACGGCAGGGATGCGGCCGGTTGTGCCGCTCCCGACGGTGGTCTGCGCCGACCGTCCGCCCGTATGGCGACCGCTATTCGGTCGTCGGCCGGCGCAAGGCCATGACCGCCATCTCCATCACACGAGAGGCTGCCTTCGGCTGACCCAGCCCGCAAGACACCGCGGACTGGTCGGCCTCTCTGTTGCCTCGCCTAAGACCGAGCGGCAAGAATGGGACGACCGGCGTCGAGAGGAGCTGTGTGGACCAGCGCATGCTCGGGCGCACCGGCGTCTCGGTCAGCCAGATGTGTCTTGGCGCGATGATGTTCGGCGCCTGGGGCAACGCTGACCACGACGAGTCGATTCGCATCATTCACGCCGCTCTCGACGCCGGTATCAACTTCATCGACACCGCCGACGTCTACGCGCAGGGTGAGTCCGAGCAGATTGTCGGCAAGGCTCTGAAGGGCCGCCGCGACGACATCATCTTGGCCACCAAGTTCCACGGCGCTATGGGCGAGGATCCCAACCGCCAGGGCAGTTCCCGACGCTGGATCTTCCGGGCCGTCGAGGACTCGCTGCGCCGCCTGGACACCGACTGGATCGACCTCTACCAGGTACACCGACCGCGGACCGACACCGACATCGACGAGACCCTGGGTGCTCTCAGCGACCTTGTCCACCAGGGCAAGGTCCGGTACATCGGCGGCTCTACCTTCCCCGCCAGCCAGATCGTCGAAGCCCAGTGGTTGGCCCGTGAGCGTGGTTTGCCGCGCTTCGTCACGGAGCAGCCTGCCTATTCGATACTGGTCCGCCGGATCGAGGATGACATTCTGCCCACCTGCCAGCGCCACGGCATGGGCGTGCTGTCGTACAGCCCACTCACCGGCGGTTGGCTGTCCGGACGCTGGCGCAAGGACAGCGGCCAGCAGGACTCATCTCGTGCCAGCCGGCTCCCGGAACGATTCGACGTTTCACAGCCCGCCAACCAACGCAAGCTCGACGCCGTCGAGGCCCTCGCGCAGCTCGCCGACCAAACCGGCATCACCCTCATCCAGATGGCCATCGCTTTCGTGCTCAATCATCCAGCGATCACAGCAGCGATCATCGGACCGCGCACCATGGAACAGTTCGAGGGTCAGCTGGCCGCGGCAGACGTCGTACTCGAGCCGGCCGTGCTGAACCGGATCGATGAGATCGTCGCCCCCGGCACCACCATCAACCCCGTCGACAACTCCTTCGACAACCCCGCCCTGGCGCCGGCCGCTCGACGACGTCCGCACTGACCTCGGTCCACCCGCAAAGCGATGGATGAGACTCTGCGCGCAGGGCGATCGCTGCCGGTTCGAGCCCGGATGACGACCGTGAGCGAGCGAACTCCCCTTTAGCCAGGAACGCAGTCTCACACTCGACGGACAGAGGCCTTCAGGGCTGTCGCAGATGGCGTGGACCATCACGATCAGCGTGCTCCGTAAGAA
The DNA here is from genome assembly GCF_034045255.1 of Microbacterium sp. CFBP9034. NCBI lineage: Bacteria > Bacillati > Actinomycetota > Actinomycetes > Micrococcales > Microbacteriaceae > Microbacterium > Microbacterium sp. CFBP9034. The sequence continues at coordinate 805,498 of NZ_JAXCWC010000002.1, read as the reverse complement.
GCTCGGGATCTCCCCGCTCGGCGTTGTTCCCATCACTACGGCGGCTGCACTGCTGACCCGCCTCGTCGGCGCGACCGTCTGGTTCGCCGTCCTGCCTCCCCTCCCTGACACACCCTCGTTCTGACGCGCCCTCGAGAGCTGGGTATCAGCCGCTCGATGAAGGACGTTCTCGGTTCGATGAAGGACTGAGCCGTGCCTGATCGACCTGTAACAGGTGGTTAGCGCAGTCGCTTGCGAAGGTAGACGAGCTCTACCGCCGGCAAGGTGACCCGATGTGTCTCGACGTAGCCCTGGCGTTTGTATAGACGGAGGTTCGCGACACTGAGCGCGCCTGTGAAAAGCGTGGCCTCCGCTGCATCCCATCGTGCCTCGACGGCTTCGAGGAGCCGTGTTCCGATTCCCCGGCCCTGCATGTCGGGGACCACCGCTAGCCGCCCGATCCTGAGAACGTCGCCGACCATTCGTGCGGTGACCGAACCAACCATCCGCGATCCGACAAGCGCCACGCAACCGCTGTTCGATGCGAGTTCGGCCTTCAGCTCGTCGAAGGTCTGGGTGAGTGCTGGTGTCTCAATCGTCTCGTAGAGGTGGGCCTCCTCGATGAACGCCGCCCGCTGGAGGGTGAACACCTCACCCGCATCGGCCAAGTCAATCGGGCGGATGCGGAGATCATCGATCATGACCTCACGATAAGGGGTTACCGCTGGTGCGGGTCAGTGGGGTCCAGAACAGCGTGCGCGTGGGAACGGTGATACGCGCTGAAAACGCCGTACGCGCGATTTAACCTCAGCATCGAGGGCAACTTCGGCTACAGCCGAAGCTCGTCCTGCACAGGGTCGACCACGACACGTTCGAGCGGGGCACGTTGCGCCGAGCGGACACGGTGCGGCCGGTCGTGTCGTGCCCGACTCGGCACCACCATGCCCGTTCGGCGCGACAGGGTAGAGGCGCCCCGCACGTCGCACCCCGGTACGGAGCAGACGTGAACGCCTCGGGCGGCGGACGGCTCAGTCCGGGGGCGTGCGGCGGGAACGGCGCAAGCCGGGTGCATGGATGGCCGCTTTCCCAACCGGCGCATCAGCCGCGGCGCCGCCCGCGTTCGCGGGACCGGGGAGCGCGGCCCTACGGTCGGCGGGCTGTGCCGCGCTCGTCCGGCGCAGGGGTTGATGCGTGTCGAGAGCGTGCCGGTAGGCCTTGTAGCCGCGCCGCATCCAGAGTGCTCCCGTGGTCAGTCCGACGAGCGCGCCTGCGGCAACTGCCCACCCGATCCACCCCGACAGCGCGATGATCAGGCTGGCGACGAACAGCCCCGTGATCGCCGCTTCGACGACAACGATCAGCAGCATTGAGCTGCCGAGCACCTGCGATCGGTCGCGGTTGGCGAAGGGGAAGTAGGTTCTCCTCATTCCGGCGTCGTCGTCGGCCGCCGACATGATGAGATAACGCTCGATTCCGGGATCGAGGTCGAGGTAGGCGCCCCGCAGTCGGTTCATGGCGAGCACGTGCGCGAGGTCCTCGGTGCCGGTATTGAGCACGCGAACGGTGGTGATGAGTCCCAGCAATACCAGCAGCAGAAGCACGCCGAGCGCAGCGACGCCGAACCAGCCGCGGAACTGAGTCGCGTTGCCCATGACGCCGAGGGCGAAGAGCCCGACCGAAACGAGGGTCAAGAAGATCGCAATGCGGGTGAGCACCTCGCTTTGAGTCGTGCTGCGCGAGGCAAGCAGGCTCCAGTGCTCCGTCGCGAGCATCTGCGCCCGCAGCGACCGCTGGGCATCGGTCAGGCGGGTGACGTCTTCGGCGCCCGACGCCTCGGGAACCCCTTCTTCGGCCGTCATAGGCGCATTCTCCACCCCCACGGCGCAGGCCGCCACACGCGTGATCCCCTGCACCTGGGGTGCGGCCGTGCGATACGCCGGGGGTCAGTGACCGTGATCGTCAGAGTCGGTGAGATCGATGAATGTGTCGTGTTGCGGATGGGCGTGGCCGTGGTCGGCAGGCGGGACTTCATGAGGAAGTGCCACGGCGTTGGAGTCCGCTTCGCCATGGGGAACGATCTCCACTGCGACAGAATCCCAGCGGTACACCGTCGTTCCTGCCGCTGGGCTCTGCGAGGTGATGTAGTAGAGCCCCGGCCACGCCAGTGCACCGATCGGCGGGCCGTCTGGATCGGGGTTGGCGAGCGTCACGCCCGCGTCGTTGGCCAGATCGCGGCCGACATGAAAGGGAAGCCCGACGACGTCGGGCACGGTCACTTGACCCGCGAACCGCTCTGTCATGATTCCGAGGCTACGCCCGTGTCAGCGGCCACCTATACGCCCGAGCGAAGACCGGCTTGCGTGCCGCGGGCCCAGTGGGATGGCGCGCCTGCCCCTCATGGAGCAGGCGCGCCCGATGGGGGCGGTGGCTACCCGCGCCTCCACTGCTGGGTCGGAGCGGTGGCGTCGCACGGTGCGAGCGTCACGCCCCACTGGTCTTCTGGCGTGGCCCAGCAGAGGTTGGGAGCGGCCACGCTGCTGATGGTGGAATCGGCGGCGAGTTCCCACTGCTGCTCGCTGCTCCCGGTGCAATCGGCAATCATGAGCTGACTGCCCGCGGTGGCCGCACCGACCGGTGCCACACACATATCTCCGTAGATCGACAGCTGCTTGTCGGCGGTCCAGTTGAACGACTGGTTTCCGCCCCCGTTGCAATACCAGAGGCCGAGGGTCGTACCGGCGGTAGTCGAGAAGCCTGGCACGTCTACGCACACGTCATGCTGGACGCTGACAAGCGGCTCGCCTGGAGGGGCGGCGGGCAGATCGTTGAGCTCTTCCGCCTTGAGAACGCCCCAGCCCCACTGCAGTTGTGCCAGGCCGCTCTGGTTGGTCACCTCTAGGTCACCGTCACCCACGAGGGTTGTAAGGGTGTACGCATCGCCCGTCCGCAGACCCGGCCAGTACACCAGCCCCATGCCCTGATCCCGGGCTACCTCAGTGAGGGCGCCGAGATACGACGTGTACACATCGCCCTCGTGGTTGCCGTAGTTCAAGCCGGTCGTCATCGGCGAGCCAGCCTCCGAGACGATCGTGCGCCACCCGTATTCGCCGATCCGCGGCAGCAGGTTCGCTTTCCACTCAGCCTCCGTCGTGTGATCGGCCCAGAATCCGTAGAAGTGCAGAGAGAGGAGCGTTCCCTCCAGCTCGGTTACCGCGCCAACACCTGTCACGTCATCGTTGTAGCCCGTCCCGGACACAACCACGCGCTTGCGCGGAACCTCGGAGTGGTCCCCGAGCCAGTTGGTTGCCACCGAGACCCACTCGTCAAGGGTGTAGCCGAAGGGTTCGTTCATGATCTCGAAGTACACGTGGGGGTTCTTGCCGTACTTGGCCACGACGGTGTCCCACATGGCGTCGAAGGCGGATGGGCTGTCCACCCGGCCGTCCTTCGCGTTGTCGGCTTCCCAGTAGCTGAGGATCACCTTAAATCCGTGGCGCGCGGCAGCGTCGATGGCGCCCTGGTAGGAGTCCCACCAGGCCGTGCCTACGCTTGCCGGATTAATCGGGAGGCGAACCGTGTTGGCTTTGAGCTCGTGACGGTATTCCGACACGATGTCTGACGCCTTGGCGTACGTGAGGCGGTAGTCGTCTGCGGTGCTCAAGCCCGACGGCACGACTTCGTCGTCGGCGTAATTGTCGCGTGGATCGGCCCAGTTCACACCCCGGAATTCGCTGGTGCCGGCCGGACCCGTAGACGGCAGCGCGAGCGCGGGAATGGGGGTGGCCAGAGCGATGAGAAGGGCTGCGACGGTCGCGAGGCCCAGTGATTTCTTCATTGATCTCCAATCGGCCGCGGCGCATCAGTGCCCCGCGATGTCTATGTTTGCGCAAACATAGGCGATAACGCTGCCATGTTATCCCAGGCTGTTTGCGCAAACAACCACCCCCTCGAGGCCGTAACCCCCGCGAACACTGAGAATGCAACCCGATTGTCGATGAGGGATGCCTGCACTAGCGTGCTGGAAGTCGATCGGCCCGCGCCTGCGCGTCGAAGGTTCACAACGGAGGTCATGAATTGTCGGTCGGTTTGCTCGCAGTCGTGGACGACATCCTGACCGCTGCCGTGAAGGCGAGCGCGAAGACCGCCGGCGTAGTGATCGATGACGCGGCCGTCACCCCGCAGTACGTGCAGGGAGTCACTCCCGCACGGGAGTTGCCGATAATCGGCAAGATCGCAATCGGCAGTCTCGTCAACAAATTCGTGATCATCATCCCCGTCGCTCTCCTGCTCACCGCCTTCGCGCCTTGGGTGCTGCCGTGGCTGCTCATTCTCGGCGGCTCATACCTCTGCTTCGAGGGCGCTGAGAAGGTCATGGAATGGTTCGGCGCTCACCACGGCCCTGGTCAGGATGAGCCGCGGGACGAGCGCAAGCTCGTGTTCGGCGCCATCCGGACAGACCTCATCCTGAGTGCGGAGATCATGCTGATCTCCTTGGCCAGTCTCGACGCGGACTTCGGGATCTGGATGACCTTCGGCGCTCTGGTCGTCATCGGTCTCGGGATGACGCTTCTCGTCTACGGTGCCGTAGCGCTCCTGGTCAAGATCGACGACATCGGGCTGGGGATGGCGGCCAGCCCGGCGCGCGGCGTGCGCAGCACCGGGGAGGGCATCGTGCGATCGATGCCGACGGTCTTCCGAGTCATCAGCATCGTCGGCACCGTGGCGATGCTCTGGGTGGGTGGCCACTTGGTCATCACCAACCTGGCGGAGACCCTCTGGCACGGCCCGCACGACTTGTTGCATGACGCGGCGCACGCGGTCGAGTCGCTCGGGCCGCTCGCGATGTGGATCACCGACACAGCGTTGTCGGGCGTGTTCGGCCTGGTGTACGGCCTGATCATCGCGGGGATCGTGTTCGCGGTGATGAGGATCGTGAAGCGCAGTCCGCCGGCAGATGTAGGTGCCTCGCATTGAGGACCTGACAGCCGGCGTTCCATTCGGGCGATCGGGCCACTTCCCCCGATCACGCGGCCGCCGGGACGGACCCCTTCGGGTCCTCGAAGATCATCGCGTCATCGTTGCCCGGTGAGGGACACCTGCCTGCGCACAGACCCGATCGCTACGTCCGGCACGAAAGCGCGGCAGCCTCGGCCCAGCCAATCAAATGAAGCTGTTCACGAGCTTGCGCCAGTCCTGGGGTCGAGCGGAGACTCCGTCGGTCTCGGTGAACTCGTAGTAGGAACCGTTGCGTTCGACGAACTCGCCGATGCGGTCGAAGCGGCGCGCAGCGCGCCTGAACTCGAAGACGCTCCAGGCGTCTGGTTGGTCAGCGGTGATCGAATACTGGATCTTGCCGATCCAGAAGTCGACGCTTGCTCGTTGGATCCTCGGCAGCTCGATGTCACGAAGGCTCGGGTTGTCCATTCCCCGACGATAGCGGGGCTTCGTGTCGGGCTGTGACTCGCATCATCTCGACGAGCTGTGCGGCAGCGAGTCCCCGCGGGTCGTGATCGGGGTTGTACTCCACAAGGAGCACGCCGGCGCAGCGCGGGTCGGCGAAGAGGATCCGGAGAGTGGCGGTGAGGTCTTCAATGGAGAGTCCTCGCCCGTAGGTCGGGATGTCGGCGGCGGGGACCTGCAGAAAGTCGAGCACGTCGACATCGATGTGGATGACAATGCTGGCGGCGCTGAGCGCGGCAAGGGCACGGGATGCGGCCGCCTCAGGATCGGCGCTGACGACGGACGCTGGGATGCGCTCGCTGTGCACAACGTCATGGATGTCCTCCTCCTCGTCGGAGTACCCGAGGAAGACGATGTCTGAGTCCCGCAGGAGCGGCCGCCGCGGGCCGATGCCGGAAATGGTGCCCTCCGTGCCGGGAAGGTCGAGCATGTGCGCGACACCCATGCCGTCGAGAATCGGTTCCTCGCGGTTGTCGTCGGGCGTCATGAGGTCCTGCCCACCGTCCACGTACACGACTCCCACATCGCGACCGCACTCGGCGAACGCACTCACCATCGCGACGGCCAGCGTGCACTCTCCACCGATCACGAACGGGCGGATGTTCTCGCGCAGCACATTGACGATGCGCTGACGGGTCTCGTCGAGGACCGCGCGTACCGCATCGACGTTGTTTACCCCGTTCCCCGTTCGCAGTGCGGCCCACTGGGCGACCTCCTGGTCACCGAAGTCCATAACCGGAGCGGATCCGTCGGACAACGCATCCACGAGTCCGGCCGATCGCAGCGCGGCTGGTGCCTTTTCGATCCCTGCCCAGTGCGCTGCGGCGCTGGACGGGGCGCCTACGATCCCCCAGGGTGAGGATGCGCCCGCGCCCTCACGCGCAGATGCTGCAAGCCGCTCCATGCAGTCGACACTGCCAGGTACCGAGGACACTGGATGATCCTCCCGCCGATCCAGTTGTATGGAGCTAGTAGGGAATGTGCCCGTTGGTCTGATTGACTTCGCTATCCCCGAGGAGCGCTCGTGTCCGCTTATCCACGCCACATCACCGAACGATCCGTCGGGAACGCAGACCAGCAGAACGCTCGCTGGGTGGCAGGCCACGCGCCGCTGTTCGATCCCATCCTCGTGGTCGAGCCCGATCCGGCATGGCCGGACATCTACCGCCGCGAGGCAGATCGCGTTGTTGCTGTGCTCGGCGACGAGGTCATCCAGATAGAACACGTCGGGTCTACGTCGGTGCCCGGTCTGCCTGCCAAGCCGATCATCGACATCGACCTACAGGTCCACGACTCGGAAGCCGAGCAAACGTACGTCCCAGCACTCGAGCAAGCGGGCTACACCCACGTGCTTCGCGAGCCGTGGTGGAACGGCCACCGAATGCTCGTCAGCGAAGACGGGCAGATCAACCCGCACGTCTTCCCCGCCGGGGCGCCGGAACCGCTGCGTCACCTCCTGTTCCGAGACTGGTTACGGGCCCATCCGGACGATCGGGAACTGTACGGGGCCACGAAGAGAGCCCTCGCCGCCTCCACTGTCGATGACCCCGATTCCTACAACTTGGCCAAGAACGACGTCATCGACGAGATCTACTCCCGAATCTTCAGCGTGCCGCCCGACGCCCATCCGGCCTGGCCGCTCGGAGGGCCGGAGCCGAGTTGACTTCCGTGGCCGCGACGCGCCCGGGCTGAGGGCGACGAGGTAACACGCCGATCGGGCCGGCGAAGCGAAGCCGCCGGCCCAATCGAGGAGTCAGGACATGCCGTGGAAGAAGCCGCGGATGTCGTCCGCGAGCAACTGTGGCTCCTCCATCGCGGGGAAGTGGCCGCCTTCGACGTGGTCGGTCCATCGGTCGACGGCGTTCCACGGGTCCATGGTGCGTCGAATGAGCGGGTGGGTGTCGAATGCCACCCACGCTGACGGCACCCCCTCGGCGAAAGCGAACGCCAGTTCGGAGTGTTCGGACTCGTAGTAGAACTGCGCGCTCGAGGCGCCGCTTCGCGTGAACCAGTAGAGGCTGATGGTGGTGAGCAGCTGGTCACGGTCGACGACCGGCGCCTGATGGCCGTCCTTGCTCCGCACCTTGAATTTCTCGCCGATCCACGCGAGGAGGCCGGCCGGTGAATCGGTGAGCGCCGGTCCGATCGTGTCGGGTCGGTGGTTGTGCATCTCGAGATAGCCGCGTTCGGCGGCGCTGACAGCCTGCAGCGTCGCGAGCTGGCCGGCCTCGTCGTCCGTCAGGCCTTCGGGCGCGGGGAAGATGACACCCACCAATCCGAGCACGGCGCGGTCGAAGCCGAGGTGCGTGCCGATCACCCGCTCCGGATAGAGAGCCGCGAGGCGGCCCGCGATGCCGGAACCGATGTCGGTGCCGTGCACCGCGTAGCGCTCGTAGCCGAGCCGTGTCATGACCTCGGCGTAGGCATCCGTCGTCCTTGCCAGTTCCCAGCCGCTGGACGATAGCGGAGTGGAGAAGCCGAATCCGGGCGGCGACGGGATCACCACATGGAACTCGTCGGTCAGCAGCGGGACCAGCCGCTGGTACTCGATGAACGAGCCGGGCCAGCCGTGGTTCAGCAGCAGCGGAGTGGCGGCCGGATTCGCGGATCGCACGTGCACGACATGGATCGTCTGGCCGTCGACGACGGTCGTGAACTGCTCGTACTGGTTGAGCTTCGTCTCTTGCGCGCGCCAGTCGAACTCATCACGCCAGTAGTCTGCGAGCTCCTGGAGATACGTCAGGGGGATGCCGCGGCTGAAGTCCCTCGGGTCATCCCGGTCTGGCGTGGGGAGAGGCCAGCGGGTGCGGGTGAGTCGGTCGTGCAGGTCGTCGAGGTCGGTCTGCGAGATGTCGATGCGGAATGGCGTGAGTGAGGTGGACGTGTTCATGCCATCGACCATTCCAAGCGATGCGGCAGGATAGCTTCCGCAATCTCCGGAATGATCGAGAACATGCTGGAGACATCGGCCCGCTTGCTCGAATTGCTGTCGCTGCTGCAGCTCAAACGCGACTGGACGAGTTCAGAGCTGTCCACCCGGCTGGAGGTGAGCACGCGAACGGTGCGTTCCGACATCGGGAAGCTGCGATCGCTCGGCTATCCCGTTGATGCTCGTCCCGGCGTCGCCGGCGGCTATCGGCTGGCCGCCGGCACCGCCATGCCGCCGCTGTTGCTCGACGATGACGAGGCCGTCGCCGTCGCGGTCGGACTGGGTGCGGTCGCGATCTGGCGACTCGGCGTCGAAGAGACTTCGCTCACCGCGCTCGCGAAGCTCGAGCAGGTGATGCCGTCACGCCTCCGACGGCGCGTCGATGCGATACGGGAGTCGACCAGCGTCGTCCCGGGAACCGAACCCCGACCCGATCTCTCGGTGCTGAACGCGGTGGCCTCGGCCATCCGCGGCCATGAACGGCTCCGGTTCGGCTACACGACTCACGCCGGCGGTGAAGGGGTGCGCCACACCGAGCCGCAAAGGCTCGTGAGTTGGGGACCCGTCTGGTATCTGTTCGCGTGGGACCTCGACCGCGAGGACTGGCGAGTCTTCCGCGTCGATCGGATCGTTCCGCACCGGCCGACGGGGGCGCGATTCCGTCCTCGCATGATTGCGGAGGACGATCTCGTCCAACACGTCGTCCGACGCATCGTCCGGGCGAGCTGGAAGTACCGCGCACGGGTCGTGGTCCACTCCCCCGCCGCCAAGGTCGCCGCCGCACTCGGCATCCCGGTCGACGTCGAGGCGATCGATGACTCCACATCTCGAGTCGAGCTCGGTTCAGATGACCCCGACGCCCTCGCCCTGCGGATGGCGCAGCTCGGCGCCGACATCGAGGTCATCGAGGGCGACGAGCTGAAGATGGCCTTCGAGCGCCTGGCGACGAGATTCGGCCGCGCAGCCGGCAATGACGGTCATTCGGCCAACCTGGCCCTCGGACACTTCGCGGCAGTAGATTCGTCCCGATGAACCTCGCCGCCAAGGTCACCACCGGAGTCGCTGTGCTCGTCGTCGGCGGCCTGGTCGCCCTCGCCGTGCCGTCTGTATCGGCCGCTTACGCTGAGGTGTCGGCCTGGGCGGTCTTCCAGCCGACCGAGCGGCGAACCGCCGAGCCGGCCTCCGAGGAGGACGGCGACCAAGTCGGCGAGCAGACGATCGATGAGCTGGGCGACGGCTACGTGTACGTCGGCAACGGCACCGCCATCCCGAAGGGCAGCCCTGCCGGGTGCGAGGACCCGGCCTGGATTCACCAGGGCGAGATGAGCGCGAGCCTGAGCGGGGACCTCGTGGACCGGGGCGCGCGCGACCTCGCGGCCGGCACGGCCGGGCTGGACGACGAGGGCCGGATCGTCTCCTACACCGTCGCGCCCGGTGACGCGCTCTACGCGATCGGCGATCGGTTCTGCATCGCGAACGCGCTCACGATCGCGGACCTCAACCACACGCGGACCATTCAGCCGGGCGAGGTGCTGCTGCTCCACCCGGACCGTTCGATCCCGTGGGTGCCGTACCTCATCCCTGCGGGCGCCCCCGCCGGTTACCGGCAGATCCCGTACCAGGTTGCGATCGAGGCCATGGGCACTGCGGCCGACGCCGGCGACGTCGAGGCGATGCGCGCGATCTTTGCCGACGGCTTGTCGAGCATGTTCCCCAACCCGGCACACGCCGACATGATCGCGCAGGCGCTCGACGGCGGCGACCTTCACGTGCTGCGCCAGATGTTCCCTTAGGCCACAGCCCACCGACGGCGCGTCGAGTCGAGCCGAGCATCCTCGCGGCAGGGTCGATCGCGATGATGAACGACGACTGGCCGTTCTGACGGACGCTCTTATACGGCGGCGGGCCGCCAACATCCATACCCTTGCGGTGGTCAAGATTCGGGTGTAGGGATTGCCGCAGACGAAGAAGTCTGGGGACACGCATGGGGATGCGAAAGGCAGGGCGTCGGCGAACGCTGACAGCATGGGCATCAGCGATCGCGGTCGTCGCGGGGAGTCTGCTCGGGGCTCCGGCAGCGACAGCGGTCGATGAGACGTTCACGATCGTCGTGCTGCCCGACACGCAGGGCTACACCGTGTCATCGACCTACGAGGCGACGATGGGCGCTCAGACCCAGTGGATCGTCGACTCCCGCGCCTCGCTGAACACGAAGTTCGTCATCCAGGTCGGCGACCTCGTCGAGTCGTGGCCCAATGTCAATCACTGGGAGCGCGCGAGCCGGAACATGAAGACCCTCGACGACGCAGGTGTCCCGAACTCCGTCCTGCCCGGCAACCACGACCTGGACATCACGACGGGTCAGTCCAGCACCTTCGACACGTACTTCCCGCCGTCGAGGTACGCCGGCGCGTCCTGGAACTCGCCGTCGGTCTCGTACGGCGGCTACCTCGGTCAGAACCTGTTCGGACCGGATGAGATCGATCGCAAGAACAAGGACAACTTCAGCCTGCTCACCGTCGGGGGCGTCGATCTGCTGATCCTGAACCTCGAGTTCGAGTCACCGGGCTACTCGATGCGCTGGGCGCAGAAGGTGCTCGACGCTCACCCGGATCGCAAGGTGATCCTCGCGACGCACGGCTTCATCAACACCGGCGGGACCCGCTCGACGCACGTCATCCGCACGGATGTCACGCCGACCTCGGCGGTCACGCTGTGGAACCAGTTCGTCACGAAGAACTGCGCGATCTTCATGGTCGTCAACGGGCACTGGCATGACGGCGACATCGGCGAGGCTCGGCGCACCGACGCGAACGACTGCGGTCAGCCGGTCCATCAGATCCTGTCCAACTACCAGAGCCGGGCGAACGGCGGGAACGGCTGGCTGCGGTACTACACCTTCAATCCCGGCGCGGGCACCGTCGACGCGTACACCTACTCCCCGAGCCTCGCGCAGTATGAGACGGATGCCGGCAGCCGCTTCACGCTTCCCGTCGACCTGACCCCTGGACAGGACGAGGTGCTCGTCGCCGGAGGTTCGACGTGGAAATGGCGCAACTCCGTCCAAAGCTGGCCGGCCGCCTGGAACACGGTCGGGTTCGACGATGCCCCATGGTCAGCGGGCCGCGCGCCGCTCGGGTGGGGCGCGGGCGTGACCACGAACATCGACCTGGCTCCCCCGACGACGGATCGTGCGCGGGCCATGATCTTCCGTCACACGGTGCAGCTCGATGACGTGGATGAGCTCTCGCAGGTGCAGGTCACGACACGTGCGGATGACGGCGTCGCGGTGTGGGTGAACGGCACGCTCGTCGGTTCGGCCTCGCTGCAGTCGACCACTCCGACGAGTTCGACGTACGCGAGCGCGGTGCGGAGCACGAGCGCGGCGACCGCCTCGCCGACAGTCTTCACGGTGCCCGCGTCTCTGCTGCGCGAAGGTGCGAACACGATCGCCGCATCCGCGCACGTCAACTACCGGGGCACAGCCGACAGCAGCTTCGATCTCGTCATGACCGCGCGCCGCGCCGAATCGGAGCCGCCCGTCGATCCGCCTGCCGCTCCCACTGTCTCGGCCACGGCCCTCTCAGCGACTTCCGCGCGCGTCGACTGGTCGGCGGGCGGCGGAGGGGAGACGACGGGCGTCGAGATCTCGCGCGGCGGCACGACGGTCACGGCGTCGGGAGCATCCGGCTCGTACGTCGACACCGGTCTGGACCCCGGCTCATCCGTGACGTACAGCGTCGTCGCCGTGGGGCCTGGGGGCCGCTCGACGGCGGCCTCTGCCACCGTCCAGCTGCCTTCCCCACCGCCTCCGCCCGGAGCGCCCATCGTCACGGCGACCGCCACAAGTGCGCGGTCCGTCGTCATCTCGTGGTCGCCCGGTCAGGGAGGCGCCGTCGCAGGGGTGGAAGTCACTCGCACGGGCGGCCCGACCCTGCAGGGGACCGGATCCTCCGGCAGCGTGACCGACAATACGGCGCCGGCCGGGTCGACGCTGACGTATTCGGTGACGGCGCTCGGCGCGGACGGGTCCCGCTCGCCTGCGGCAACGGCTACCGTGACCACTCCGCCGGCGACCGAGCCGGTGCCGGTCACCCTCGTCGCCAGCAATGCGTCGTGGCGGTTCCGCTATGAGGCCGGCGCCTGGCCGACCGGCTGGACATCGACCGCGTTCGACGCCGCGGCGTGGAATCAAGGGCCCGCCCCCCTCGGGTTCGGCGCCGGCGTGGCGACGGTCGTGGACGTGCCCCCGGGCTCCGTGCGCCCGCTGAGCATGATCTTCCGCACCGGATTCACGGTCTCCGACCCGGGCGCGCACTCGGCGATCACGCTCACGGTGCGCGGCGACGACGGGGTCGTCGTCTATCTGAACGGAACCGAGGTCGGGCGTCTGCGCATGCCGGCCGGATCCGTTACGGCGACGACGTATGCGACTGCCGCACCGAGCCTGGCCGCTGCGACGGCCAGCCCGCTCGTGATCCAGGTGCCCGCCTCGCTGCTGCGCGCCGGCGGCAACGTCATCTCGGCGTCCACGCACCTGAACTACCGCTCCACTCCAGGAGTCTCGTTCACGGCGACCCTGGAGGCGATGCGTCAGCCGTGACCGCCTCGGCCGGCGCGGCACCGCCCAGACTCCGACCCGCGTAGGCTCCTCGGATGACCTTCGATGCGAACGACGCGGGCACCGCCGTCGACGGGTTCCCCCGCGAGATCCCCACTTGGCACCAGTTCCGCGACGCGGCACCATCGCTTGCGGTCGCAGCCGGGGATCGTGCCGCGTGAGCGTGCATCTCATCGGCGGCGGCGCGACCACGAGTGCGGATGCCTCGCTCTACGCGCCGTTCGTCGCCGAAGCGCAGCTGCGAGCAGGTCACGCGGGCCGCGCGCGTCCGCGCGTCGCCGTAATCTCACTGCATCCCGAGCCCGAGGAGAAGGCGGCGGCGCTGGGTGAGCTTCTGGCTGAGGCCGGAGCGGGACCCGCGATCGATGTGCACCTGACCGCGGGGCGGCCGGGCGAGCCGATCGGGCTCGGCGCGATCGCCGACGTCGACGGCATCGCGGTGGGGGGCGGCGTCGTCGAGGACGTGCGAGCCGGGCTCGAGCCGGTATTCGGCGAGTTGCGCCGGCTGGTCGCCGGCGGTGTGCCCTACCTCGGCGTCTCCGCCGGCGCGATGATCGCGGCGGAGGGCTCGCTCGGAGGCGGCTCGCGCATCGGTGGCGTGGTCGTCTCACCCGAGGACGCCGGCGAAGCGGGCGACGAGTTGGAGATCGAGGCCGGTATCGGCCTCGTCGACGTGGCCATCGAGGTGCACGTGGCCGAGCGCGGGATGCTGTCCCGATTGGTCGCCGCCGTCGAGTCCGGGCTGGTCCCGGGTGGGCTCGGAATCGACGAGCGCACCGCCCTGATCGTGGGCGATGGCGGGCTCCGGGTCGAAGGCACAGGCAGCGTCTGGCGGGTGCTGCCGGCCGAGGGCGGCGTGCTGGTTTCCACGATCGGCGCTTGAGGGCGCCCCGGGATCGTCAGTCTCCCGACGGCAGCTCAGAGGTTGCGGCGTACATCCGGGTCGTCTGCGAGCCGGTCCGCCTCGCGCGCCACGGCCTCCTGCTCGGCCTCGCTGAGCGGCGGCAGGCCGACTTCGTCGGCCGGGATGCCCGCGTACGGGTCGGCGCCGGGGAACTCCTGACTGAACGAGCCCGCGACGACGCCCCCCGGGGGAACCTCGTCTCCTGCGGCGCCCAACAGCGTCTCCTCACCGGAAGCCTGCTCCGGCACGTCGTCTCCGAGGTGCTTACGATGCCATTCGCCACTCATGTCCACTCCCAGCAGTACGAACTGTGTCACACCGCGATCATCAGCGAGATGATGAAGGTGTCGGCGACGTTGTCGATCGCCAGCCGCATCCGCGGTGTGTTGATGAAGTCTATGACCAGCCCCTGCGCGCGGATACGCGATCAGGGATCGACATGGGGAGTGTCTCGTCGCGTCATCGTCGCTGACGAGCCGCGCCAGGCGCTCCCGCCCCAGGTGAGGTACAGGACACGACCGGCGGTCGCCGAGACGAGCAGGATTCCGGCCAGCACCAGGAGCCAGCCGATGTAGGTGAACGCCATGCCGAGGACGCCGAACCGATTCGCGGAATCGGCCAGGAGCGGGGGAAGGATGACGCGTCCGACCAAGCCGGCCACCGCGAACCCGATGCCGGCGAGCACCGACCCGGGGAGCAGTTCGCGGATGCTGATGCGCCGGTTGACGACGATCCACGTCGCGACCAGCCACAGCGACGTCCATACCGCGATCTCGACGACGAACTCGATCACCGGCATCACGCTGTCGCCGACGAGAATGATACGCGCACTCACGATCAATGCCAGTCCGATGACGACGGCCGCGAGAGCCGCGAGCCAACGCCACGCGAACTTCATGCTCACCGTCGGCGTGTGCCAGATCGTTCGGAGGCACCGTTCCAGCGCGCGCGCGAACGACGTCGCCGCGATGACGAGGAGCACGATGCCCACGATCCCGGTCGCCCGCAGCTGCTGGGCTTCCCCGGGCAACGATTGCTCCAGGATGTCGGCGGTGGCCGGGTTCAGGCCCAGGTGCTCCGCGAAGACCGGCCCGGTGCCTGGTTCCATTCGTGCCCGAAGCGCGCCCACGACGATGAGGATCGGCAGAATGGACGTGAACGCGTGCGCGGCCAGCGTCATGCTCCGGTCGACGAGCGCGAGGTTGCCGAGGTCTCGACCGACCCGCAGCACGACCTGTCCCGGTACCGTGCGGGCGGCGGTTCTCACTACGCGGTTCACGGTCCAACGACCCATGGGCACCTCACGTGGTCCATTCACCCGATGTCACCCTCGCTTGGTGACTCATGCTGAAGCGGTCTGAGGCTAACACCGGCGACCAGACCGCAGATTCTGTGCCGCGCCGCCGCACCCTCACCAGCCGTCGATGTGCAGAACCTCGTCGAGCGGCGCCCGGTGCGCGGGTCGGAAGTCCGTACCGACGGTGTACCCGACGGGCAGCAGCACGCCTTGGCGCACGGTCGGCGGGATGCCGAGGAGCTCTCCGATCTCACGCTCGTACGCGAGATGCAGGGTCGTCCACGCGCTGCCGAGGCCACGCGCTCGCAGGGCGAGCTGCAGACTCCAGGCGGCGGGGAGAAGCGATCCCCACAGACCGGCCTGACTTCCGGGCTCGAACTCCTCAGCGCCCGCGAAGATCGCGCCGATCACGAGAACCGGGACCTCTCGCATGTGCTCGGCCAGGTAGTCGGCGCTCGAGGAAACGCGCTGTTGCACCGCCTGACGCGTCGGGTCGGCGTAGGCCCGGGCGCCGGATGCGCGGTACCGGGCGAACGATCGGGCGTACAGCGAGGCGATGGCCTGGCGCTTCTCGGGGTCGGTGACGACGATCCAGTGCCATGTCTGGGCGTTGCTCCCCGTCGGCGCCTGGAGCGCGACCTCGAGCGCTTCACGGACGACGTCGACCGGGACGGGTCGTTCGAGGTCGAGCCTTCGCCGCACGGAGCGCGTCGTCGTCAGCAGCTCGTCGGGACTCAAGGGGAGGACGTCGCTCATAGGCCGAGGCTATCGCTCGTGCGCACCACCAATCCGAAGGCGTCTCCGCTGCGAACAAGCAATGTGACGCCGGGGCCGACCCTGCGCAGAAGGGTCCGATCATGGCGACCAGTCGCAGAGAACGTCTGAAGTTCCTGTCGCTCGCGGCGCTCGCGGGCGTGGTGAGCGCAGCCGTCTTCCTTGCCGTCGCCGAGTGCGTCGCACTTGTCGTCGCTCGCGAGAGCAGCCCGATCCTGGCGATCGGCTCGTTCGTCATCGACATCGTGCCGCAGCCGTTCAAGGAGTTCGCGATCGCGACCTTCGGCGAGTACGACAAGATCGCCCTGCTCGCGGGCCTCGGACTCGCGGTGTTCGTCGCTGCCGTCATCACGGGCATCGCGCAGTTCCTCAAGCCCCCGCTGGGGGTGATCCTCCTGGTGATCGCCGGCGGGCTCTCCGTCGCCGCGATCGTCACCCGGGCCGGCGCGACGCCGTTCGCCGCCCTTCCCCCGATCGCGGGGACGCTGGCCGGCTGCATCCTCCTCACCTCCCTCGTCACCCGGCTCCGCCGTTGGGCGGGCGTGGCTGCGGGTGCACCCGCCGTCCCGGAGACCGCCCCACTCGCCGACCGGCCCTTCGTGCACCCTCCGAAGAGTGCTCCGGCCGTCGAGGAGCGACCCGGAGGCCTGGACAGACGGTCCTTCTTCCGGATCACGGCCATCGCCGCGGCATCCGCCGTCATCGTCGGCATCGGCGCACGGGTGGTCAACGCCACGACGTCGTCGATCGCGGGCGTGCGCAAGGCTCTCAACCTGCCCGCTCCGCGATCGACCGTCATCGTGCCCGACGGCGCCGAGCTCGACATCGAGGGCATCTCGCCGCTGTTCACGCCGAACGCCGACTTCTACCGCGTGGATACGGCCCTCACCGTCCCCTCGATCGATCCGGCCACCTGGCGGCTCGTGGTCGACGGGATGGTGGACGAGCGGGTCGAGCTGACCTTCGACGACCTGGTGGGCATGGGCCTCGACGAGTACTCGATCACCCTCACCTGCGTCTCGAACGAAGTAGGCGGCAACCTGCTCGGCAACGCCAAGTGGCTCGGTGTGCCCGTGCGCGACGTGCTGAAGATGGCGGGTGTCCGATCGGGCGCCGACATGGTGCTGTCCACGAGCGTCGACGGATTCACCGCGAGCACTCCGCTGAGCTCGCTCACCGACGAGGGGACGGATGCCATCCTCGCGGTCGCGATGAACGGCGAGCCTCTGCCCCTCGAACACGGGTTCCCCGTGCGCATGGTCGTGCCCGGGCTCTACGGCTACGTCTCCGCGACCAAGTGGCTGACGGAGCTCAAGGTCACGACCTTCGCGGACGACGAGGCCTACTGGACCCCGCGCGGCTACAGCGCGGAGGCGCCGATCAAGTTCTCATCGCGCCTGGATACGCCGCGCACCGGCACCGCCGTTCCCGCCGGCCGCACGGCGATCGCCGGAGTGGCGTGGGCCCAGACCGTCGGCATCGAGCGTGTGGAGGTCAGCATCGACGACGGCGACTGGCAAGCCGCGACCCTCTCGTCGCCGGTGAACGAAGACACGTGGGTGCAATGGTTCCTGGACTGGGACGCCGCGGCCGGCAGCCACTTCATCACGGTGAGGGCGGTGAACAAGAACGGCGACCTGCAGATCGAGGAGCGTGCGCCCATCGCGCCCAACGGCTCGTCGGGCTGGCAGCGCACGCTGGTGCAGGTGACCTAGCGAGCGAAGAGCCGGTCGGGATCAGTTCCGCTGGTCGAGCGCCGTGCGGGCCGTCCGACGGGCGTGGGCGCTGAGTTCGTCGCCCCGCCGGTCGAGGAACTCGCGCAGGCGCGCGGCATCCACTCTCCCGATCTCGCGCAGCGCAACGCCGACGTTCGTCTGGACGAGATGCTCGGGATCTGCGGCGAGGATGTCGCACAGCGCGAGGGGGTCGTCGAGATCGCCGGAGCGGATGATCCAGAAGGCCGCCGTGACGGCCGCACGGCGATGCCACCAGTCAGGTGAGCGTGCCAGCTCGAACAGCACGTCGCGGGGCTTGTCGAGCAGGTACCAGCCGACGACGCGGGGCGCTGACCGGTCGATGTAGTCCCAGGTGTCGATGCGGTCCAGCCGTCGCATCCAGAGCTCGTACAGCGCCTGGCGGTCCACACCTTTCCGGCGAGCCTGGAAGTCGAGGATCGACACCGCGACCATCCGCAGCTCGTACACGTCCGAGTCGAGGAGGCGGTCGACCTCGGAAAGAGGCATCCGCTCGTTCGCCTTCGCGATGTCGAAGACCGTCCCCATCCGGACGCCGATCACCTCGGTGGCGTCGTCCGTCAGGCGCGCACGGATCTTGGCACGCTGGTCGACGGATGCCTCGGCCTCCAGCGCCGCCCGCACCGCTTCCGCCGTGAGCGGCTCAGGCACGGTCGAGCCGCTTCTCCATCTCGAGCTCCCGGCCGTTCTGACCGTCGATGGTTCCCCCGGTCGGCTGGAAGCCCATCCGGGCATAGGCGGCCCGGGCGCGAGCGTTGTCCTCGTGCACGTCGAGGACGAGCTCGGTGCATCCCTGGGACGCTGCCCACTCGGCGGCGGCGTCGAGAAGCTCGCCGAGGAGACCCTGCCCGCGGCGGGACGGCGCGATGTAGACGGCGACGATGAGGGCCGTTCCCTCATCGCGGATTCGGCCGAAGTAGTCGGGGCGTCCCGGCTCGGGCACGAGCACCGTGACGGTTCCCACCCACGTCGGCCCGGCCTCTGCGATGAACTGGGCCGCGGAGCCGGTCAGCGCGGCGACGACGGCCCGCTCGTCCCAGAACTCATCCGGACGCGCCGCTGCCTCGTCGCGCGTCTCGAGGAAGGCGATGCCTGCCGCCGGGTCGCCGAGCGCTTCGAGCCGGAGCGCGCGCAGCCGCGCGCCGTCGCTCGCGAGCACACGGCGGATGTGCGCGTCAGGCACCGGACTCCGCGAGTTCCGCGCCGGCGTGGGCGAGCTCGGCGAGCGCTGCGTCGCTGGACTCGGCGGCGACGCCGGCCACCAGGTCCGTCAGCACCCGCACGTGCCGGCCGTGCTCGATCGCGTCGAGCACGGAGGCCCGCACGCAGTAGTCCGTGGCGAGGCCGGTCACGTCGATGTCGACCACGCCGTGCTCGTCGAGCAGCTGAGCCACCGTCGTGCCATCGTCGGTGGTGCCCTCGAACAGGGAGTACGCCGGCTTGCCCTGGCCCTTCTTGACGTGGTGCGTCACGGCACCGGTGTCGAGCCCCGGGTCGTACTCGGCACCCTCTGTGCCACCCACGCAGTGCACCGGCCAGGTGCCGACGAAGTCGGGCTCGGGGTGGAAATGCCCGCCGTTGTCGTTGTCGGCATCGTGCCAGTCGCGCGAGGCCACGATCACGGCGTACTCCCCCGCGTGGGCGGCGAGATGTCGCGTGATCGCCTCGGCGACCGCGTCACCGCCGGACACGGCGAGCGCCCCGCCCTCGGTGAAGTCGTTCTGGACGTCGACGATGAACAGCGCCTTGCTCATGATTCGAGGGTACGCCGGTACTCCTCCCGTGTGAGCAGGTGTCCGTCTTCGGCGACCGGCGAGGGCTCGACGGTGGGGGCCGCACCGTCGTTGCGCCACAGCTTCGACGGCCACCAGATCGCGCGGCCGATGTCGTACGACAGGGCCGGTACGAGGAGGGACCGCACGACGAACGTGTCGAGCAGCACACCGAAGGCCACGATGAACGCGAGCTGCGCGAGGAACAGGATCGGGATCACGCCCAGGGCGGCGAAGGTGGCCGCCAAGACGAGGCCCGCGGACGTGATGACACCGCCGGTCGCGACGAGTCCTCGAAGGATGCCGGGTCTCGTGCCGTGGACGAGCGACTCCTCGCGCACCCTCGACATGAGGAAGATGTTGTAGTCCACGCCCAGCGCGACCAGGAACACGAACCCGTAGAGCGGCACGGCGGGGTCGGCGCCCGGGAACCCGAGCACCTGGTTGAAGACCAGCGCGCTCACGCCGAGTGCGGTCGCGAACGACAGGATGACGGTCGCTATGAGCAGCACGGGCGCCACGATCGATCGCAGCAGCAGCATGAGGATGAGCAGGATGACCAGGAGGATGACCGGGATGATGACCGTCCGGTCCCTGATCGACGTGTCGTTCGAGTCGATGTCGGTCGCGGTCTCGCCGCCGACGAGGGCCGTGCCCGCACCCAGCGAATCATCGAGGTCGGCGCGGAGCTCGCGCACCGTGTCTTCGGCCGCGAGGGAGTCGGCGGCATCGGTCAGAGTGCCGATCACGAGGACGTCGCCGTCCGAGACGGTCGGCGCGGGTGCGGGCGTGCCCGGTGGCCCGACCGCGGTGAACACCGGCTCGCCGTCCTCGACCGCGACGTCGGCCTGGCCGGTCGGAGAATCCTCCGAGGCCACGGCCACCGAGTCGATCCCGTCGCTGGCATCGAGCACCTCGACGGTCGCGGCCAGGTCCTCCTCGGGGACGATGACGTACACGGGGCTTCCCGATCCCGCCGGGAAGTGCTCGGCGAGCACCTCCTGACCGTCGCGCGCCTCGGATGCCCCGAGCACGAGGTCGCTCGAAGGCACGCCGTCCGCCTTCAGCTGGGTGAGCCCGAGCGCACCGATCAGCAGGACGATCGTCGAGATCACCCAGACGGCCCGGGTGTGCCGTGCGATGAACCGCGCCTGGCGGGGCCACAAGCCCTTGACCGGCTCGGTGAGGTCGTCGGGGATCATCGCCAGCGGCTGCTTCGGGATGAAGGGCCAGAAGGCGCTGCGGCCGACCAGGGCGAGGAGCGCGGGCAGGAACGTCAGTGCGGACAGCACGGAGAAGGCGATCCCGATCGACGCGATCGGGCCCAGCGCCCGGTTCGTCGCGAGGTCGGACAGCAGCAGGCACAGGAGGCCCGCGATGACCGTGCCGCCCGAGGCGAGGATCGGCTCGAAGGCTCCGCGCCAAGCCCTGGTCGTGGCATCCCACCGATTCGCGCCGTCGGCGATCGCCTCGCGGAACCGTGCGACATAGAGCAGGGCGTAGTCGGTGGCGGCGCCGATCACGAGGATGAAGAGGATGCCCTGCACCTGCCCGTTGAGGACGACGATGCCGGCCTTGGCCAGCCACCAGACGGTCAGGAGCGCGACGCACAGCGCAAACACCGAGGTCAGCAGCACCAGGACCGGCAGCAGCGGCGACCGGTAGACGATGACGAGGATCACGAACACGGCGATGAGCGCCACGGCGAGCAGCAGGCCGTCGATGCCGAGGAAGCCTTCGACCAGGTCCGCGGTGAAACCCGCCGGACCGGTCACCCAGCCCTCCATGCCCTCGGGAAGGTCGTCGGCGACCAGGGTGCGGATCTCCTCGACGATGTCGCTCACCTCGCCGCTCGCGTCGATGGGCACGAAGATCTGCGCCGCCGCGCCGTCGTCCGAGACGATCGGCGGGGAAACACCGTCTTTCACCCCCTCGATGCCGGCGATGTCGTCGGCGAGGGTCTGCACGTCGGCGAGCTCCGCCTCGGTCAGATCGCCCTCACCGGTGACGACCACCACGGCGGGGATCGTGTCGTCGCCCAGAAAACCGGGGAGCTGCTCGTTCACCTGCGTCGCATCCGCGCTCTCCGGCAGGAACGACGACCGGTCGTTGGACGAGACCTCGTCGACTTTCCCGAAGTAGGGACCGCCCATCGAGCCGACGACGAGCCAGACGAGGACGAGCAGCGACGGAATGCCGATGCGAAGCCACCGGCTGGGCAGGCGACGCGAGCGGTGAGGAGAGGCCATATCGCTAGCTTATCTAGCGAAATAGGTTCTGCGCACCATCCGTATGCTGAAAGGCGATGATCTCGGCAGCCCTCGCTCTGGTCGGCGCCCTCATCTACGGGGCCGCGGACTTCTTCGGCGGCCTCGCCGCCAAGCGTCTCCGCTCGATCGTGGTCACGGCTGTCGCCGCGCTGTCGGGCCTGGCTGCGCTGGTCGTCGTGCAGCCTCTGATCGGCGGCGAATGGGCCGGACCCGATCTGGCCTGGGGCGTGCTGGCGGGGTGCTTCGGAGTGGCGGCCGTCGCCCTCCTCTACGCCTGCCTGGCGATCGGGCCGATGAGCATCCTCTCCCCACTCACGGCCGTCGTGTCGGCGATCGCGCCGATGCTCTGGGGACTCCTGATCGACGACGAGACGCTCTCCCCGGTGGCCTACGCCGGACTCGGCGTCGCCCTCGTCGCGGTGGTGCTCGTCGGCTTCATCCCGGGCGAGAAGGTCGTGCGTCCCAGCGCACGGGGCCTCCTCATGGCGGTGGGGGCGGGACTCGCCATCGGCGGATTCCTCATCGCGGTCGACCAGACGTCGAGCGAGAGCGGACTCGTGCCCCTCGTGCTGAGCCGCGCCACCACGCTCACGGTCACCGTCGCCATCGTCGGCGTGCTGGCGCTCGTGGCGGTGCGTCGCGGGCAGGGCGCGGCATCCGTCCTCGCTCCCCCGGGCGCCGCTGAGACGCCGGGAGCGACGTCGCTCGCACGGGCGTGGTGGCTCGCGATCGCGTGCGGCGTGGTCGATGCCGCCGCCAACGCGCTGATGCTCATCGCACTGCGGGCGGGCGACCTGTCGATCGTCTCCGCGCTGACGGCGCTGTATCCGGCCGGCACCATCCTGCTCGCAGCACTCGTGCTCCGGGAGCGGGTCGCCGGTGTGCAGTGGCTGGGGCTCGGCCTGGCCCTCGTCGCGGGCGGGATGCTGGCGCTCGGCTGATCGCCGTGCGGGTGGGCTCAGCCGCGTGTGAAGAGCAGCACCCCGGAGGTGACGAGCGCGACGACGCCGACACCGACCAGCCCGAGCGACAGCAGTGCGAACGCTCGCACCGATGGCGAACCCGGAGTCAGCCGCATCCGCCCGATCTTCCCGCGACGGTAGTAGATGTCGGCCATGTCCTTGCCCGCCAGCGCGCGCTCCTGCTCGTGAGAGAGATGCGACTCGTTCACGCCGCCGTCCTGGTCGAACCAGCGCACGATCCGGCCGTGCTCGGCGTCTTCGACCACGGCGCGCGCGGGCAGCCAGGTGCCGTCGACCAGGTGCATGATGAGGGCGATTCCCGCGAGCAGCGCACCGAGGCCGAACCCGACCCAGGAGAAGATCTCGACGAGGGCGTCGATCGCAGAGTCCATCGGATCCTCACCGGGTGTGCGGGTACGAAAGAGGCCCGCCAGAAGCGGGCCTCCACTGTCCGAGCCACCTAAGGGAATCGAACCCTTGACCTATTCATTACGAGTGAATCGCTCTGCCGACTGAGCTAAGGTGGCGCGCTTCGCTTGCGCTATGCACGATCAACGATCTTACAGGGTCGCAGAGGTGCTCGCGAACAGCCGCCCGGCTCCCGGTGTCGACGTGTTACGACCCGATTCGGCCCTCGCGGGAGCGCGACGTAGCGTCGAGGCGGTACCGCGACGGAGCGAGCGCGGTCGAGCGATCGTGTTCGTGTTCCGACAGCCGCCGCGGACCACGACGCACAGGAGCACCAGATGTCCAAGAAGTTCACGATCGCGGCCGCAGCGGCCCTTCCCCTCGCCCTCCTCCTCGCCGGGTGCGCCGGCACGAGCGATGCCGGCAGCGGCGACGCAGGCACCACCGACGAGGTCGTCCGCATCGGCGTCGTGGGCGCCGGCGACCCGTACTGGGAGACCTACAAGGAGGCCGCGGCCGCCGAGGGCATCGAGATCGAGCTCGTCGACTTCAGCGAGTACACACAGCCGAACCCGGCTCTCTCCGCGGATGAGCTGGACCTCAACCAGTTCCAGCACGTGATCTACCTCGCGACCTACAACGTCGCCAGCGACGACGACCTGCAGCCCATCGGGGCGACGGCCATCTACCCGCTCGGCCTGTACTCGTCGCAGTACGACTCCGTCGAGGACATCCCCGACGGCTCCACCGTCGCCGTGCCGAACGACGAGAGCAACCAGGCTCGCGGCCTGCTCGTGCTCCAGTCCGCCGGCCTGATCGAGCTCGCGGACGGCGGCTCGATCTTCTCCACCGTCGCGGACGTGGAGCCGTCGTCCAAGGTCAAGGTCGAGGCCCTCGACGCGGCCCTCACCGCCACCTCGCTGCCCGACGTGGCGGCGGCCATCATCAACAACGACTTCGTCGCCGACGCCGGGCTGACGTTCGACGACGCCATCGCCGTCGACGACCCGTCGGACCCGAACGCGCTGCCGTACATCAACATCTTCGCCGCACGCGCCGAGGACGCCGAGAACCCGACGTACCTCAAGCTCGTCGAGATCTACCAGAGCACGCAGGACGTGCTGGACGGCGTCCAGGAGGCATCGGGCGGCACCGCCGTCTTCGTCGACACTCCGGCCGCCGATCTCGTCGCGTCGCTCACCGACGTCGAGGACGACATCCGCGCCAACCAGTAGCACCAGCCGTTCCGTCGCCTGTGCGGCCCGTCCGATCGGTCGGGCCGCACAGGCACGTCTCCAGGAAGCACCATGAGCCTCATCCGTCTGAGCGGGGTCTCCAAGACCTTCCCGCCCTCCGCCAAGGACGCATCCCCGGTCACCGCGGTCGACGACGTCGACCTGACGATCGACGCCGGGGAGGTGTGCGGGATCATCGGGTACTCCGGTGCGGGCAAGAGCACCGTGCTGCGTCTCGTCAACGCCCTCGAAACGCCGACCGCGGGCACCGTCGAGATCGACGGCCGCGACATCACGGCTCTCCGAGAGCGCGAGCTCCGGGAGCTCCGCGCCGACATCGGCATGATCTTCCAGCAGTTCAACCTCTTCGAATCG
The DNA here is from genome assembly GCF_034045255.1 of Microbacterium sp. CFBP9034. Classification (NCBI taxonomy): domain Bacteria; kingdom Bacillati; phylum Actinomycetota; class Actinomycetes; order Micrococcales; family Microbacteriaceae; genus Microbacterium; species Microbacterium sp. CFBP9034. Next base: position 780,758 of record NZ_JAXCWC010000002.1, on the reverse strand, counting down.
CGCACGGTCGCCAAGAACGTCGCCTACCCGCTGGAGATCGCAGGGCGCTCGCGGGCGGAGATCTCCACCCGCGTCGACGAGCTCCTCCGCTTCGTCGGTCTCGCCGACAAGGCCCGCAGCTATCCCGAGCAGCTGTCCGGGGGCCAGAAGCAGCGCGTCGGCATCGCCCGCGCCCTCGCCACGAACCCCCGCATCCTCCTCGCCGACGAGGCCACCAGCGCCCTCGACCCCGACACCACCCAGGAGGTGCTGGGGCTCCTCACGCGCGTCACCCGCGAGCTCGGCATCACGATCCTGGTCATCACGCACGAGATGGACGTCATCCGCACGCTCGCCGACCGCGTGGTCGTCATGGAAGCCGGCCGCATCATCGAGAGCGGCCCCGTCTTCGATGTGCTCTCGGCTCCGCAGCACCCGTCGACGCGGCGATTCGTCTCCAGCATCATCGAGGACGTGCCCGTCGGCGAGCAGTTGCGCACCCTCCGTGAGCGGCACCCCGGCCGGATCGTCACCTTCACCATCCGCGACGGCGACGTGACGCAGTCCGACGTCTTCGAGGCGCTCTCCTCGCACGGCGTGCGCTTCGAGCTCATCCACGGCGGCATCAACGACATCCGCGGGCGGGTCTTCGGCCACCTCACCCTCGCGCTCACCGGTGCCGACGACGCGGTCAGTCGGGCCATCGCCGCCGCGTCGGAGTTCGCGCCCCTGATCGAGGAGGATGGCCGTGGATAGGCTCATCGACCTGCTCCCGGAGCTGTGGGCGGCCACCGCCGAGACGCTCTACATGGTGACGTTCAGCCTGCTGCTCGGCGGCCTGGGCGGTCTCATCCTGGGGGTGGCGCTCTACGCCACCCGTGCCGGCAGCCTCTTCCCCCATCGCGCGTTGTTCGGCACCCTCAACGTCATCGTGAACACGGTGCGCCCCATCCCGTTCGTGATCCTCCTCACCGCGCTGCAGCCGCTCGCACGGAGTCTGGGCATCCCCGGTATCGGCACCAACTTCGGCGTCTTCGTGATCTCGGTCGCCTCGCTCTTCGCGATCAGCCGGATCGTCGAGCAGAACCTGCTGACGGTGCGCCCGGGCGTCATCGAAGCCGCCAGGGCGGCCGGTGCCAGCCGCTCCCGGATCCTCTTCCGGCTCGTCCCCCGCGAGTCGCTCGGCCCGCTCATCCTGGGCTACACGTTCATCGTCGTCGCGCTCGTCGACATGACGGCGATGGCGGGCGCGGTGGCCGCGGGCGGCCTCGGCGACTTCGCGATCGTCTACGGGTTCAAGCAGTTCAACCCGTGGGTGACGTGGTCGGCGGTCGTCGTCATCATCGTGATCGTGCAGGGCGTGCAGTTCCTCGGAAACGCCCTCGCCCGTCGCGTGCTGCGCCGCTGACCCTCTCGCCGACCGGTCTCTACTCGCAGACGAGCCCGTCCTCCGGAACCGTCCCGTCGAGCAGATACGTCTCGACCGCCTGGTCGACGCACGCGTTGCCCTTGTTGTACCCCGTGTGGCCTTCGCCGACCCGCGTGACCAGGACGCCGGATTCGAGCTGCTCCGCGAGGGCGACCGACCACTCGTACGGCGTGGCCGGGTCGTTCGTGGTGCCCACGACGACGATCGGCGCCGCGCCGGCGGCCGCGATGGGCTCGCGGATGCCGGTGGCCGGGTAGGGCCACACCTCGCACGGATCGGGCCCGGCCCAGTACGGGGCGACGGTGGGAGCTTTCTCGGCGAGCAGCGCCTCCGCTGCGGCGACTTCCTCCTCGGTGGAGTCGACCGGGTAGTCCATGCAGTTGTAGGCCCGGAACGCCTCGGTGGAGTTGTCGAGGTACGCGCCGCCTTCGCGGTTGAAGTAGAAGTCGGCCAGCTGGAACGCGGTCTCGGCTTCACCCTGCAGCGCACCGTCGAGGGCGAGCGTGAGGTACTCCCAGCTGTCCTCCGAGTACAGCGCGGCGACGATGGCGGTCATGAGCGAATCGGCGCCGAGCATGCGGCCGTCCGAGTTCGGGATGGGGTCGCGGTCGACCGAGGCCAGGAGGGCGCCGAGGTCGAGCATGGCCTGATCGACGGTGCCGCGGAACGGGCAGTCGCTGCCTTCGAGGCAATCCGCCATGTAGGCGCGCAGAGCCGACTCGAACCCGACGCCCTGGGTGATCCCGACGTCCAGCCCCGAGATCGACGGGTCGATCGCGCCGTCCAGCACGAGGCGTCCGACGCGATCCGGGAACAGCTTGGCGTACGTCGCGCCGAGGAAGGTGCCGTAGGAGTAGCCGAGGTAGGAGAGCTCGCGGTCGCCGAGCACGGCGCGCAGCAGATCCATGTCGCGCGCGGCGTTGTCGGTGGTGACGTACGGCAGGATCCCGTCGCTCGCGTCCTCGCACGCCTCGGCGAAGGCGCTGTGCCGGTCGAGCAGCTCGCCGGTCCAGGCATCCGACCCCCGCGTGTTCTCGGCGATGTCGAAGAGGTACGCGTCCATCTCGTCGGCGTCGTAGCAGCGCACGGCGGTGGACTCCCCCACCCCCCGCGGGTCGAACCCGATCACGTCGAACTGCTCGCGCAGGGGCTCGCCCACCGCGTACTCCAGGGAGTCGCGGATCAGCCCGACGCCGCTCGCACCCGGTCCGCCGGGGTTGGTGAGCAGTGAGCCGATGGCTTCCCCGCCCGTGGCGCGGCTGCGGATGATCGACAGCTCGATGTCGCCCTTCGCGGTGTCGGACCAGTCGAGGGGCGCCGTGACCGTGGTGCAGTCCAGGCCGTCGCCGCAGTCCGTCCAGGCGAGCGACTGCCCGTAGTACGGGAGCAGCTCGGCGGTGACGCCCTCGGTGTCGGGTGCAGGACTGGCCGTCGAGACCGGTCCGTCTTCCGGGATGAGGACGGAGACGCACCCGCTCAGGGCGAGCGACGCCACCGCCAGCCCGGCGATGATGCCGGCGAGGCGTCGAGCACGACGAGGAGTGTTCACGGGGTCCTTCCGCTCGCGACGGTCACGAGCATGCTCTCGAGGGCGAGGGTCGGAGCGGCATTGAGTTCGACGTTCTTGCGGGTCTCGCCGATCCGGTCGACGACGGCGAGGGTGCGATCGGGCGTCCACGCTTCGGCGAGTGCCCGGAGATCGGGCTCGAGCTCGCGATTGATCAGCTCGGTGTCGCGACCGAACTGCAGCATGAGAACATCGCGGAACATCGACTCGAGATCGGTGAGCACGCGGTCGATGCCGTCTCGCAGGCTGCGTGTGGCGCGGCGCTTCTGATCGTCCTCGAGGGCCGACAGCTGCGAGCGCACGGTCGGCGGCACCGGCGTGCCCGCGGCGATGCCGAGCGTGCGCAGCAGACCGGCCCGCTCCGCCTCGTCCCGCTCGGTGGTGAGCGCCTTTGCGTCGTCGGTCGCGGCCTGCACGATGCGGCCGGCGACCTCGACCACGTCGCCGACGCCCCGCACGCGGAGCACCGCGCGCAGCGTGTCGTCGCGGCGGGCACGGGCCGCGGCATCCGTCGCCAGCCGCTGCGCCATGCCGATGTGGCGCTGGGCATGCCGCGCGGACTGCTCGGCCGTGGCGGGATCGGCTCCGGTGCGCTCGACGATCAGTCGCGCCACGTCGGCGACATCGGGTTCGCGCAGCCGGAGGGTGCGGACGCGCGAGCGGATCGTGGGCAGCAGGTCGGCGTCGCTCGGGGCGCACAGCACCCAGACCGTCCGCTCGGGCGGCTCCTCGAGCGCCTTGAGCAGCACGTTGGAGGTGCGCTCGGCCATGCGATCGGCGTCTTCCATCACGATGACCCGGTACCGGCCGAGGGAGGGAGAGAAGTACGACCGCTCCACGAGCGCCCTGGCGTCTTTGATGGAGATGATGACGCCCTCGGTGCGCAGGGCGGTGAGGTCGGGGTGCGTGCCGGCGAGGACCTGTCGCATCGCGTTCTCGTCGCCCTCTTCGGCGATCAGCGCGGCGGCGAAGGCGTAGGCCAGCGTCGAGCGGCCGGAGCCGGGAGGGCCGGTGATGAGCCACGCATGGGTCAGGGCCGCGGGGTCGGATGCCGCGTCCTGCAGCGCCGCGACCGCGTCGTCCTGCCCCCAGACCGCACCCCACGGCACGTCGGAGTGCACCGTCGCGGTCGTCGGGCTCGCCGTGGCATCCATCCCGCTCAGCCTAACCGCCGCGTCCGACGCGTCCGCCCGGGCATCAGCCCAGGAGCGGCCGCACGCGGTCGCGCACCGCCGCCGCCAGCTGCTCGGCCGGGAGCGTGGCATCCAGCACGAGGAAACGGTCGGGCTCGGCCCCCGCGAGCGCGAGGAACTCCTCGCGGACGCGGGCGTGGAACGACTCGCGCTCGGCCTCGAGCCGGTCGAACGGCTTGTCGTCGGCGTCGAGTCGGGCGCGCGCCGCCGCGGGGTCGAGGTCGAGGAGGACGGTGAGATCGGGAAGCAGCCCCTCCGCCGCCCAGAGGGACAGATCGCGCACCTCGTCGCGGCCGAGGACCCGTCCGGCGCCTTGATATGCCACCGAGGAGTCGAGGTACCGGTCCTGGATCACCACGTCGCCGCGCGCGAGCGCCGGGCGCACCACCGTCTCGATGTGGTGAGCGCGGTCGGCCGCGTAAAGGAGCGCCTCGGCGCGCGGCGCGACCTCGCCGCGGTGATGGAGCACGATGTCGCGGATGAGCGCGCCGACCTCCGTGCCCCCGGGCTCGCGCGTGCGCACGACGGTGCGCCCGGCGTCTGCGACCCACTCCTCGAGGAGCGTCGACTGCGTCGTCTTGCCCGCACCGTCCCCGCCCTCGAACGTCACGAACAGGCCACCCGTCGTCCGGGGGTGGGATGCCGCCGCGCTCACTTCTTGGCCGGCGCCTTCTTCGTCGTCGTCTTGCGCGCGGTCGTGCGCTTGGGAGCGGGGCCCTTGGCACGCTTGTCGGCGAGCATCTGGACGGCGATCTCGTACGTGATGTCGTCGGGCGTCTGGCCGCGCGGGATCGTCACGTTGGTCACGCCGTCGGTGACGTACGGGCCGAACCGGCCGTCCTTCACCTTGATCGGCTTCTCGCTCACGGGATCGTTCTCGAACTCCTTGAGCGCGCTGCTGGCGCCGCGCGCCCCGTACTTCGGCTGGGCGTAGACCGCGAGCGCCTCGTCGAGGGTGATGTCGAACAGCTGCTGCTCGCTCTGCAGCGTGCGCGAGTCCGTGCCCTTCTTCAGGTACGGGCCGTAGCGGCCGTTCTGCGCGGTGATCTCGGCGCCGGACTCGGGGTCGACCCCCACGACGCGCGGCAGGTCGAGCAGCCGCAGCGCGGTCTCCAGGTCGATGGTGTCGACCGACATGGACTTGAACAGCGACGCGGTGCGCGGCTTGGGCGCGACTTCCTTCTTGGCCCCGCGCTTCTTCGGCGCGGGCTCGGAAGCCTCGACGATCTCACCGGTCGCCTCGTCGACCTCTTCATCGGCAGGCGGATCGCTCTCCTGCACGTAGGGGCCGAACCGTCCGTCCTTCACGACCACGAGCTTGCCGGTCGCCGGGTTCTCACCGAGCACGCGGTCACCGGCGACGGGGGCGTCGATGAGCTCCTGCGCCTTGGCGGGAGTGAGCTCGTCCGGCGCGAGATCCTCGGGGATGTTGACGCGACGCGGGTCGCCCTCGGGATTGTCGGCGTCGGGCAGCTCGAGGTACGGGCCGTACTTCCCGAACCGGAGGGTCGCGACGTCGCCGATCGGCGTCGAGTTGAGGGCGCGTGCGTCGATCTCGCCGAGGTTCTCGACGATGTTGCGCAGCCCCACCTGCTCCTCGGAGCCGAAGTAGAAGTCCTTGAGCCAATCCTCGCGCTTCTGCTCGCCGCGGGCGATCGCATCCAGGTCGTCCTCGAGCGCAGCGGTGAAGTCGTAGTCGACGAGGTCGGCGAAGTGCTCCTCGAGCAGACGCACGACGCTGAACGCGAGCCAGCTGGGGATGAGGGCCTGACCGCGCTTGGTGACGTAGCCGCGGTTGATGATCACGTCGATGATGCTCGCGAACGTCGAGGGGCGGCCGATGCCCTTCTCCTCGAGCGCCTTCACCAGGCTGGCCTCGGTGTAGCGCGGCTTGGGGCTCGTCGAGTGGCCCTTCGCCTCGGTGTCCTTGAGGCGCAGCACGTCCCCGACGGCGAGCACGGGAAGCGACTGCTCGTCGGCCTTGTCGGCGTCGCCGCGCTTCTCGTCCTTGCCCTCTTCGTACGCCTCGAGGAACCCCTTGAAGGTGTAGACGGTGCCGGATGCCGTGAACTCCGCGCGACGGCCGCCCGCGTCGACGCTGAGCGTGACGGTGGTGGTCTCGTACTTGGCGTCGGACATCTGGCTCGCCATGGTGCGCTTCCAGATGAGGTCGTAGAGGCGCTGCTCATCGCGGTCGAGCTCACCCGAGACGGATGCCGGCGTGCGGAACGTCTCGCCCGAGGGGCGGATCGCCTCGTGGGCCTCCTGCGCGTTCTTGCTCTTGCTCGCGTAGGTGCGGGGGTTCAGCGGCACGGCCTTCTCGCCGTACATGGCGACCGCCTGTTCGCGCGCGGCCTGGATGGCCTGCGTGCTCAGCGCGGTCGAGTCTGTGCGCATATAAGTGATGAAGCCCTTCTCGTAGAGACGCTGGGCGACGCTCATGGCGTGCTTCGCGCTCATCGAGAGCTTCCGACCGGCTTCCTGCTGCAACGTGGAAGTGGTGAACGGAGCGCGCGGGCTGCGTGTGCCCGGCTTCGCTTCGACGTTCGCGACGGATGCCTCGGCCGCCGCGTCGATCGCCGCAGCCAGTTCGCGCGCCTGCGCCTCGTCGAGGACAAGCACCGCCTTCTTCAGCTCACCGCGGTCGTCGAAATCGGTGCCGCGGGCGAGCGACGCGCCGTCGACACGGGCCAGACGCGCGGCGAAGGACTCCGCATCCTTCACCGCGAGCGTCTCGATGTCCCAGTAGGACGCCGACACGAAGGCCATGCGCTCGCGCTCGCGCTCCACGACCATGCGGGTCGCGGCGGACTGCACACGGCCGGCCGACGTGCCCTGCTGCACCTTGAACCACAGCACGGGGCTGACGTCCCAGCCGTACAGGCGATCGAGGATGCGCCGGGTCTCCTGCGCGTCGACGAGGGCGAGGTCGAGCTCGCGCGTGTTTCCGACCGCCGCCTGGATCGCGTCCTTGGTGATCTCGTGGAACACCATGCGCTTGACGGGGACCTTGGGCTTGAGCGTCTGGAGAAGATGCCACGCGATGGCTTCGCCCTCGCGGTCTTCATCGGTGGCGAGCAGGAGCTCGTCCGCACCCTTCAGCGCCCGCTTGAGCTCGGCGACGGTCTTCCGACCGCGCTCGCTCTCGACGTAGTAGGGGTCGAAGCCGTTGTCGATGTCGATGGAGTACTTGCCGTACGCCTCCTTCTTATCGGCCGGAATGTCCTTCTTGTCCGCGAGATCACGGATGTGCCCGACCGAGCTGAGCACCTCGTAGCCATCGCCGAGGTAACCCTGGATCGACCTCATCTTCGTCGGTGACTCGACGATGACGAGCTTCTTGCCTTCTGCCAACGGGGGCGTCCTTTCTTCGTCGCAAACCATACACGCCAGTTATCGGAGTGGTCGCTGTGAGCTCTGCGTGCGTGCTCCATGTGACGACGCCCCGCCCCGCGCTCACGGCGGCGGACCGGCACGCGCGGACGCGGCCGCAGGCAACGCGCCGAAGCGCGCCGAGACCGTCACCGTGGCGATGAGTCCTTCGACGTCGCAGGACTCGATCGCGGCGCCGCCGGACGCCGCCACCTCTTCAGCGCGGACGCACGGCACGCCGATGACCGCGCCGGATGCGGTGTCCGCGGCGGCGAGGGCGGCGGCATCCGCTGTTCCCGCCAGACGCTGCCCGAACACCGCCCCCGCGGCAACGGACAGGAGGCCCACCGTGAGCACGGCCGCGCTGCCGACCAGCCCCGCCGACAGGACGGCGCCGGGCATCAGAGCCCTCCGGCGAGCGCGCAGCCCGTCGCGCTCAGCCGCACGGAGAGCAGGGCGGGAGCGGATCCGGTCACGCACACGAGGTCGCCGCGGTGCGCGATGACGGCCGCGGCCCCCGGCGCGACGGACGACACCACCGCGTGCACGCGGTCGTCGGACTCGCCCCGCGCCGCCAGCCGTGCGGCATCGGAGACGGCGTCCTGCAGTCGCACGTGCCGCGCTCCGGCGCCGAGCGCTCCCATCCCGAGCAGCAGGACCAGGGCGACGGCCGGCAGCGCCACCGCGAACTCGGCGACGACGGAGCCGGTGTCGTCGCCGAGTCGGCGGCGGTTCACGCGACGGTGAGGGCGCGGCGCACGAGATCGGTGAGGATGCCGCGCACCTCATCAGACCTCATGATCACGACGAGGAGCCCGGCGAAGGCCACGGCGGCCATCGTCGCGATCGCGTACTCGGCGGTCGCGGCGCCGGTGTCATCGGTGAGCACGTCGGCGAACAGCCGCGCGGCACGGCGAGGGGTGAGAGGCGGAAAGGACATGTCTGCTCCAGTCGGTCGAAGGGATTCGGGCACGGTTCGCGGGCACGGCGTCGTCGGGCGCGTCACAGCGAGAGCGGCATCGTGGACATCACGCTGAGCATCATCGGCGCGACGCCGAGGAAGAGGAATGCGGGCAGCGTGCACACGCCGAGCGGGAGGAGCAGGCGCGACGAGAGCCGCGCCGCCCGGAGGCGCCCCTCGATGCGGGCGCGGTGCCGGGCGAACGCGGAGGTGGCGCGCAGCAGCTCGACGGCGGGCACGCCCGCGCTGCGGGACAGCGCGAGCACTCCCTCGGTCGCGGGATCCGCCGTCACTCCCGCCGCCCGCACGAGGGCGATGGCGCGCTCGACGGAGACGCCCCCGCTCAGAGCGATCGCCAGCAGCTCGGACTCGAGTCCGGCGATCCCGCCCTCCATCCGGGCGCGGCGCACCAGTGCCGCCGTCCAGCGCTGCGCGCCGACGATGAGCGCCACGCCCGCGGCCAGGCACACCAGCCCCAGCGGCTGCCCGAGCAGCACGGCGAACGTGTCGAACCCCAGCGCCGCGCCCAGCCCGACCGCGACCAGGGGCAGCCACCCCATGAGCCTCGCCGTGCCCGCCGGCTCGGCGAGCGCCACGCGCACGTCATCGGCGGCCTCCTGCGCATCGCGGAGCGCCGTCGCGAGACCACGCAGGCTCTCGGCGAGCGGAGCGCCGACGGTCGTCGCCACGCGCCAGGCCGCTGCCACCTCGCGCCACGCACGAGCAGTCTCGTCGGAGGCGCCGGGTGCGCGCTGCGACGGCTGTACAGCCCCGGCCTGCACGATGGCGTCGGCGAGCGGCATCCCGTCGTCCATCGACGCCACCACCCGCGCGGCCGGCGTGTCGCCGGACGCGGCCAGGTGCGACCACGCCCGTGCCGGCGACATCCCGGCCTGGAGCAGCACCGCCAGTCGCAGCACGGTCTCGGTCGCGTCGGAGGCGGACGCCTTCGGACCTCTCACTCGGGCGCCCATGACACCTCCTCGACAGCGAGCCGACCCGCCGTGTCGACGAACGGTCGCCCCACACCGGCGAGCCGCCGCACGCCGTCGGCGCCGCGCTCGATGTGCAGGATGCGTCCGATGGCACTGGCCACCTGGCGGGCCAGTGCCCGGTCGTCCAGCCCGGCCAGAGCGCCGAGCGCCTCGAGCCGGGCGGGGACGTCGTGCAGCCCGTTGGCGTGGAGTGTGCCCGCACCGCCGTCGTGACCCGTGTTGAGGGCGGACAGCAGTTCGCGCACCTCTTCACCGCGGCACTCCCCCACCACCAGCCTGTCGGGGCGCATGCGCAGGGCTTCTCGCACGAGCCGCGCGAGGCCGATGGCGCCGACGCCCTCGAGGTTGGACTGCCGCGCCTCGAGCCGCACATGGTGCGCGTGGTCGATGCGCAGTTCGGCGACATCCTCGATCGTGACGATGCGCTCGTGCGAAGGAGCCTGCCCGAGCATGCTCGCGAGAAGCGTGGTCTTCCCGGCGCCGGCCGCACCGGTGACGAGGATGTTCTCGCGCCGGCGGATGAGGTCTTCCAGCCCGGCGCGCGCCGGGGCGTCGAACATGCCCGATGCCTGGAGCTCGTCGAGCCCCGGCCGCTCCATCCTCGGAACGCGGATCGAGATCGCGGTGCCCTCGGGGGCCACCGGAGGCAGCACCGCGTGGACCCGCACGCCACCGTCGAGACGCACGTCCACGCAGGGAGTGGCGTCATCGATGTGCCGGCCGCCGAGCCCGATGAGGGCGATCGCGAGATCGCGCACCTCGTCCTCCCCGGCGTGCCAATCCGCGGCGGCGACGGGGCCGGAGCCGCGATCGACGAAGAGGCCGGTCCCGCCGTTGACGAAGAGGTCGGTGACATCAGGATCGTCCAGATACGCCGCCAGGGGCGCGAGCGAAGGATGCCGCGGCCTGACGGCGGGTCGTCGCGGCGGCGGGCTCGGCATCCATCCTGATTCCTGACCGCTCGGGGTCCCGACCTCGATCGCCGTCTTCCGAACGTTCGGAGCGCATGGCTCCTGCGGGCGGACGACGACGAACGGCTCGGGCATGCCTTGAAGGTAGGAGGAGCTCCCTCGCCGCGGAGCGCGTGGGAGAACGACTGTGGAGACGGCTGAGCGGCGCTCGCCTGGGGAGGAGCGGGATGCTCGTCGACCACCCGGAGAAAACAGGGGCGGCATCCCATGGGGGGAATGGGATGCCGCCACGCGCGACACACCACTTCGGGGGGTGATTGGGTGCCGCAATGCCAGAATCGATGTTCGGCCGCTCGACAGCATATGCGAGGAAGGGGTCCTTGCAAAACACATTATGAGAGCCTTCTCACTCATATATCGGTCGAGTCGAACAATTGGAGCGTCACCCACTAACGGGGGTGGTGACTCTCGGAGTCCAGAAGTACATTTCGTGACAGACTCGCCGGACCTCCGGCGCCCCTCCAGCCCGCAAAGGAGCGTGCTCAATGAGCAGCCAGATCGACCACCTGCTGACCGAGGATCGCCGGTTCTCCCCCTCTGAGGAATTCGCTGCGAACGCCGTGGCGAACCGGGACCTGTATGCCCGTGCGGCAGCCGACCCCGAGGGTTTCTGGGCCGATCAGGCGCGTGAACTGCACTGGCACACGCCCTTCACCGAAGTCCTCGACTGGACCAACCCGCCCTTCGCCCAGTGGTTCGCCGACGGCGAGCTGAACGTGGCGTACAACTGCCTCGACCGCCACGTCGAAGCGGGCAACGGCGAGCGCGTGGCGCTGCTGTGGGAGGGCGAGCCCGGGGACGACCGCCGCGTCACCTACGCCGAGCTGACCGCCGAGGTCAAGCGCCTCGCGAACGTCCTCGAAGGTCTCGGCATCGGCCAGGGCGACCGGGTCGCGATCTACATGCCGATGGTCCCCGAGGCCATCGCGGCGATGCTCGCGGTGGCGCGCATCGGCGCGATCCACTCCGTCGTCTTCGGCGGCTTCTCGGCCGACAGCCTTCGAGCACGCATCGACGACGCGGGCGCGAAGCTCGTGATCACCGCCGACGGCGGCTACCGCAAGGGGAAGGTGTCGCCGCTCAAGCCCGCGGTCGACCTCGCCCTCGGCGACCGCGGTGCGGGGCTGCAGGAGACCGTCGAGCACGTCCTCGTCGTGCGACGCGGCGAGAACGAGGTCGAGTGGACGCCGGGGCGCGACCTCTGGTGGCACGAGGTGGTGCCGGCGGCGTCGGCGGACCATGAGGCGCGCGCGTTCCCGTCGGAGAACCCGCTCTTCATCCTCTACACCTCGGGCACCACCGGGAAGCCGAAGGGGATCCTGCACACCTCGGGCGGCTACCTGACGCAGGCCGCCTTCACCAACAAGGTCGTGCACGACATCCACCCCGAGTCCGACGTGTTCTGGTGCACGGCCGACATCGGCTGGGTCACCGGCCACACCTACGTCGCCTACGGCCCGCTCGCGAACGGCGCCACGCAGGTCCTCTACGAAGGCACCCCCGACACCCCGCACCCGGGCCGCTGGTGGGAACTCGTGCAGAAGTACGGCGTCACGATCCTCTACACGGCGCCCACTGCGATCCGCTCGTTCATGAAGCTGGGCCGGGCGATCCCGAAGAGGTTCGACCTGTCGTCGCTGCGGCTCCTCGGCTCGGTCGGAGAGCCGATCAACCCCGAGGCGTGGATGTGGTACCGCAAGATCATCGGCGGGAAGACGGCCCCGATCGTCGACACGTGGTGGCAGACGGAGACCGGCGCCATCATGATCTCGGCGCTGCCCGGGGTGACCGAGACCAAGCCCGGCTCCGCCCAGGTGCCGCTGCCCGGCGTGTCGGTGGACGTCGTGGATGAGGACGGCAGCCACGTGGGCAACGGCAATGGCGGGCTCCTCGTCGTCACGCAGCCGTGGCCCAGCATGCTGCGCGGCATCTGGGGCGACCCGGACCGGTACGTCGAGACCTACTGGGAGAAGTTCCGCACTCAGGGCTACTACTTCGCCGGGGACGGCGCACGGCTCGACGACGACGGCGACGTCTGGCTCCTCGGCCGCGTGGACGACGTGATGAACGTGTCGGGCCACCGGCTCTCGACGACCGAGATCGAATCGGCGCTGGTCGGCAACGAGGCGGTGGCCGAAGCGGCCGTCGTCGGGGCATCCGACGAGACGACCGGGCAGGCCGTCGTCGCCTTCGTCATCATCAAGCAGTCCTACCTCGACGCGCACTCCCCCGACGGCCTGGCCCAGACGCTCCGGCGGTGGGTCGGCGAGCAGATCGGGCCGATCGCCCGTCCCCGTGACGTCTACATCGTGGGCGAGCTGCCCAAGACGCGCTCCGGCAAGATCATGCGGCGGCTGCTCCGAGATGTCGCGGAAGGCCGCGAGGTCGGCGACACCACCACGCTCGCCGACACGGCCGTGATGAGCGTGATCTCCGCCCAGGTGAGGTGATGCACGAGCGGCGGCGCGAGCTCGCCCGGAAGGCCCTTGAGGGCTACCCGGAGGGCCCCGCCGCCGCACTCGTCGGACGGACCGCGCCGGAGGGTCTCGACGACCAGCGCGCGATCGTGCTGGTGGAGGGCGTGAGCGACCAGATCGCCCTCGAGGCGGTCGCGCGGCGCCTCGGCCGCGACCTGCCTGCGTCGCGGGTCGCGGTCGTGCCGACCGGCGGCGCGCACGGGACGGCACGGATGCTGCGCACCCTGACCGCTCGGCCACCACACGCCGTCCTGAGCGGGGTCTACGACGTCGCCGAGACCGACGTGGTGCGTTCCGCGCTGCTCGGCGTGGGCCTGATCGAGCCGGGCGGTCCGCTCGAGGAGGCCGGGTTCTTCGCGTGCGAGGACGACCTCGAGGACGAGCTCATCCGCGCCCTCGGACCCGAAGCGGTCGAACGCTGCCTGACCGAGCAGGGCGACATCGCCTCGTTCCGCACGCTGCAGAAGCAGGTGGAGTGGCGCGAGCGCGATGTCCGGGCGCAGCTGCGCCGGTGGTGTCCAGCGGCGCACGACGGAAGCTCCGCTACGCCCGCGTGCTCGTCGAGGCGACTCCCCTCGAGCGGCTGCCCCGGCCCCTCGTCGCGGCGCTCGCGCGCAGCGATGCGGCCTAGGCGTCAGGCGTAGGAGAAGACGACCTCGACCTCGACCGGCGAGTCGAGCGGCAGCACCGGCACGCCGACAGCCGAGCGGGCATGCGTCCCCGCCTCGCCGAAGATCTCGCCGAGCACGTCGCTCGCGCCGTTGATGACACCGGGCTGACCGGTGAACTCGGGAACGGATGCCACGAATCCGACGACCTTGACCACTCCGGTCAGCCGGTCCACTCCGCCGACCGCGGCAGCGGCGGCCGCGATCGCGTTCAGCGCGCTCTGACGGGCGTAGGACTTCGCGTCCGATGCGGGGACCAGCCCGTCGCCCTCGCCGACCTTTCCGGTCGCGGGCAGGGCGCCCGCGATCATGGGCAGCTGCCCGGCGGTGTAGACGAGGTCGCCGTGCGCCTTCGCCGGCACGTACGCGGCGACCGGGGGCACGACGTCGGGCAGCGAGATGCCGAGTTCTGCGAGGCGGGAAGTGTTGCTCACCGGAGTCACGCCCCCTCGAACTGCTTGGCGGCCTGGGCCGCGGCATCCAGTCCCGCGTTCGCGTCGCCCCCGCCGGTCGGGCGCTTGAGGTAGGCGACGAGTCCGCCCTCGGGGCCCGGCACCACCTGAACCAGCTCCCAGCCCTGCTTGCCCCAGTTGTTGAGGATTGCAGCGGTGTTGTGGATCAGCAGGGGCGTGGTGAGATACTCCCACGTCGTCATCGAGGCTCCTCGGGTCGTGCGGAATCAGGCGTGCAGAGACTGGGAAACACCCCGGTGGGGGCACGTCCGTCAGGGATTCGCCCAGGTAATTCCCTTACGATCAACCCTATGCCTGATAAGAATCGCACGGCCAGCGGTGTGCTCGGCGGTCTCGCCGGCCTCGTCGGTCTGAGCGCCGTGGCGGGCGTCCTCGTAGCCGCCACCGTCACCCCCGCGATCGCCGTTTCCGGTGCCGCGGCGACGAGCGCGATCACGATGTTCGACAATCTGCCCAGCGTGCTCGAGATCGACAAGCTGATGCTCCCGACCACTCTGTGGGTGAAGAACGCCCCCACCGACGAAGAGTACGTCGAGATGACGCAGTTCTACGACCAGAACCGCTCTCCCGTCGAGTACAACGAGATCGCGCCGGTCATGTACGACGCGATCCTCTCGAGCGAGGACCCCCGCTACTACCAGCACGGTGGGGTCGACCTCATCGGAACCACGCGCGCCGTGCTGTCCAACCTGCGCGGCGGTGGCGAGACCCAGGGCGGATCGACGATCAGCCAGCAGTACGTGAAGAACATCCTCGTCCAGCGCTGCGAGGCAAAGGCGCAGACCGAGGAGGAGAAGCTCGACTGCTGGACTCAGGCCACCACGGCCGTCGGCGACGAGGGCATCGAGCGCAAGCTCCAGGAGATGCGCTACGCCATCGCCCTCGAGCAGAAGTACGACAAGGAGACGATCCTTCTCGGCTATCTGAACATCGCGAACTTCGGCGGCACGACCTACGGCATCGACGCCGCAGCCAAGTACTACTTCGGCGTCTCCGCCAAGGATCTCAACCTCGCGCAGGCCGCCACCCTCGCCGGCATCGTGCAGAACCCGAACTCGTACCGCATCGACAAGACCGACGGATCGTGGAGCGACGCCGACGGCGTCACCTACAACAAGGCCGCCGACCAGTCGGTCGAGGACGTCAATCCGAAGCAGATCCAGGCGCTGACCTCATTGCTCGACGCGGGCACGATCACGCAGGAGCAGTACGTCGCGGCCGCCGATGCCTACAGTTCGACCAAGGGCCGGCAGCTGTATGTGCTGAGCCGGCTGCTGGATGACAAGAAGATCACGCAGGAGCAGTACGACGCCGCCGTCCTCCAGCCGATCACTCCCAACATCACCCGCCCGAAGGCCGGATGTGCGGGAGCCGTCGGGCTCGAGTACTTCTGCCAGTACGTGCGCTACGTCATCGAACGCGATCCCGCCTTCGGCGCGACGCCGGAAGAGCGCACCGAGACGCTGCGCCGCGGTGGCCTGAACATCTACACCACGGTCGACCTGCGGATGCAGTACGAAGCGCAGACGACGATGAACGAAGTGGCGCCCACCTCGGTCCCCGGCGGCAGGTTCGGTGCCGCGGCCGTGAGCATCGAGGCCACGACGGGTCGCATCCTCGCGATCGCCCAGAACACCAAGTTCAGCGAGTCGATCACGGACGACCCCAACTACTCCTCGATCGTCTACGCGGGCAATCGCCAGTTCGGCCAGTCCGACGGCTTCAACGCCGGGTCGACCTTCAAGCTCTTCACGCTGGTGGACTGGCTCGAGAAGGGGCACTCGGTCAACGAGGTCGTCAACGGGCGTGATCGCATCATCAAGGAGTACCCGGACTCCTGCTACAACAACCCCGCGTACTACAACACGACCTACTCGCCGAAGAACTTCAACAACCAGAGCGGCTTCGTCGGCACGCCGATGCAGTTCACCAAGCAGTCGCTCAACACCGGCTTCATGGGCATGGCATCCCTTCTCGACCTCTGCAACATCGGCAAGGCCGCCACGAAGATGGGCGTCACCCTCGGAACGGGCGAGGAGATCGTGATGATCGGCCCCAACCAGGTGATCGGGTCCGACGCGGTGTCGCCGCTGGCCATGGCCGGCGCCTACGCCACCGTCGCGAACAACGGCATCTACTGCCAGCCTCAGGCGATCGATCGCGTGACCGACTCGGACGGCAACGAGATCAAGAAGCCCGATCGCACGTGCAAGCCGGTGCTCGACCCGGCGGTCGCGGCCACGGCCGCCTATGCGCTCGCCGGCGTCATGAACGGCGGCACGGGTCAGCCCGGCAATCCCAACGACGGCACGCCGCTCCTCGGCAAGACCGGCACCCACGAAGAGACCCAGACCTGGATGATCGAGTCGAGCACGACCGTGACCACGGCCGCCTGGGTGGGCAACGCCGACGGCGCGATCACCCTGCGAAACGCCTGGCACAACGGCCGCGCGCTGAACACGCTGCGCTACGCGCTGGCCTACGACATCCAGAAGTTCGCGAATCAGCTGTATCCCGGCGGGCAGTTCCCCGCTCCCGACAGCAACCTGTCGCGCCAGGTGTTCACCGACCTCCCCGACGTCGTCGGCAAGTCCGTCGAGGAGGCCACGACGATCCTGAGCAATGCCGGGTTCGAGGTGATCGTCGGCGCGCCCGTCGACTCCGACCAGCCGACCGGAATCGTGGCGGCGCAGAGTCCCCAAGCGGGCAAGGTGGCGGGCGGGACGCCCATCACCATCAGCCCGAGCAACGGGCAGGGCCTCACAGTGCCCGACGTGTCAGGCCGCTCACTCGATCGCGCCATCTCGGAGCTTCGGCAGGCAGGGTTCGGCAATGTGCAGCCCGGCACCTGCAACGAGAGCAAGGGCGCCGACCGGCGCGGGGAGGCGACGGCCACACAGCCCGCCGCGGGAACGGTCACCAACCGCAACACCGCGATCACCGTCGACTACGCCGCGCCCGATTGCGGGAACGGCGGAGGCAACGACGGCGGTGACGACGACTAGTGCCGTTCAGCTCTTCGCGGGCCGCCCTCACCTCGCTCGGCGTGGTGGGGGCGGTCGGCGCGGCGGCCGCCGTCTGGGGCATCGGCATCGAGCGGTACCTCTTCACGGTGCGCCGTCACCAGCTGCCGATCCTTCCGCGGGGCTCCGGCCCGCTGCGCATCCTGCACCTCTCCGACGCCCACATGGCACCGTGGCAGCACCGCAAGCAGCAGTGGATCGCCGCGCTCGCCGAACTCGAACCCGATCTGATCGTCAACACGGGCGACAACATGGGCCACGCGGACGGGCTGCGCGGACTTCGCAGCGCCTTCGACCCGCTCCGCGGCATCCCGGGCGTCTTCGTCCACGGGTCGAACGACCACACCGCGCCGTCCCCCCGGAATCCGATCAAGTACTTCATGGGTCCGTCGCACAGCGTCCACACGGCCGAGCCGCTCGACACCGAGGCGCTCGACCGCTACTTCACGGATGAGCTGGGCTGGCTCGACCTGAACAACGCCGTCGGCTCCGTGCAGGCCGCGGGCCTGCGGGTCGACACGTTCGGCGTGAGCGACGCGCATCGCGGCTGGGACCGGCTCGAGGTGCTGCCCGATCTCGTCGAGGATCTGCGCGACGGCGGCGCAGCCTCCGTGACCCTCGGAGTGACGCACGCCCCGTACCGCCGAGTGCTCGACGAGTTCACGGACCTGGGTGCAGACGCCATCCTCGGCGGCCACACGCACGGCGGTCAGGTGCGGATCCCTGGCGTGGGCGCGCTGGTCGCGAACTGCGACATCCCGCTGCGCCAGGCGCGCGGGCTCAGCGAGTGGAGGCGCGGGGCACGGACGGTGCCGCTCAACGTCAGCGCCGGCCTCGGCCACTCCATCTACGCTCCCGTGCGATTCGCGTGCCGGCCCGAGGCATCCGTCCTCACTCTCACCGCCGCTCCCTGAGCTCCGGACGTCTCGGCGACTCCTCCCCAGCGGGCGTCTGCGGCGGACATCCTCACCGCGTGGGCTCCGAACGTTCCGCAATCCGCCGCAGCGGTGAGGATCGAGGCGTCTTGCACGAAACGGAGCCGCCATGCACCCGACGACCGAAGGCCGTCCCCTCACCGCCCGCCTCGCCGCGATCGTCCTCGCTGTCGCCCTCCTCGCGGCCGCGATAGTCCTCCCCGCCTCACCCGCCCACGCGGCTTCACAGGGGTCGGGATTCGGGGCGTGGGCGCCGGTGTCCACGTACGGATGGCACGGCTCGAAGCTCGTCGGCGGCGTGCACACGTACTGCATCCTCCCCGGGGCATCCGCCCCCACTGGTCCGAGCACCGACAACGGCACGCGCTCCGCGGTGCTCGGGTTGAGTCCGCAGCAGCTCACCGGAATCAACCTCCTCGTCACGAAGTACGGGCAGACATCCGACCCGGCGCAGGCGGCGGCCGTCGCGTGGGCGGTCAAGGCGATCGCCGATCGGGATGCCGCGCTCCATCACTACGGCTACCACGGCGACTCGCTGGCCGGGGCGATCAACTGGACGTTCTCGGCCCTCGCTCCTCAGCACAACGCCACCGTGCAGCGTCTGGCGGTCGCCTACTACGACGAGGCGACGCGCACGCCTGCCGCGAAGCCTCCCGGCGGCCAGCTCGTCTTCACGACAGACGCGGCCGACCACCGTCTCGGCACCGTCACTGCCAAGGTCTCGCCGGCCGACGCGACAGGCTCGATCACCCTCGAAGGGGCGGTCTTCGTGAACGGCGGGGGCGCGACACTCCGCCACGCGAAGGCAGGCGTCGCCTACGCGATCCGCACGACACCCGGCTCCCCCGGCCGGCCGCACACGGTGACGGGCGCAGGGCGCTTCACCGATCCCAGACCGGCAGCGGTCCGTCACTTCACCACGCCGGGCGGGCAGGACACCGCAGGACCGGCCGCACCCGTGCCGTTCGCCGTGACCGGTGCGGATGCCGCGCCCCGCGTCGCGCCGTTCCTCCCATCGATCTCCACCCGCGTCGAGGCCCGGTACTCTGCGGGCGGGCCGTTCGTCGACGCCGTCACGATCGAGGTGGACGCGGGCGAGTGGCCGCGGACGAAGACAGGCGGGTACGTCCCCCTCGCAGCCTCCGCGACGGTGTACCGCACCGACGAGGAACCCGTCACGACTGCCGCAGTCCCGTCCGAGGCGGTCGTCGCAGGGACCCTGGAGCTGGTCACCGACCCCGTTGCCGGCCCGGAAGCCCCGTACCGAGTGACGTCGGAATGGACCGCCGACGAGCCGGGCTTCTACACCGCGGTGTGGACCATTCGCGCGGACGGCCAGCCGGCATCCGAGGCGCTTCGGATGCCCGCGGGGTATGCCTGGACCGAGGACTTCGGCGTCGAGAGCCAGGTGACGATGGTGACCGCGATCTCGTCTCGGGCCGAGCGGTTCGTCCCCGCAGGGCAGACGGCGAGCGACACGGTCCTCATCGACGGACCGATGCCGCGCGACGGGCTCGATGTGTCGTCGTCGCTCTATCGCGGAAGCCCCGACACCCCGGCGTCCGAGGCATGTGTAGCCGACGCCCTGGTGTGGACCTCTCCGACGCTCCACGTGCCGGGTCGTGGCGAGGTGACGGTGACCGCGCCCGCCGTCACCGAGCCCGGCACCTACTACTGGCAGGAGACGGCCACCGACGACGCCGGTGCCGTCGTGCACGTGGGCACCTGCGGCGTGGAAGCCGAGACGACCGAGGTGGTGCCCGCTGCGGCGCCATCCCCGACCCCGTCCGCGCCAGAGCCCGCCGCACCCGAGCCCACGGCGGCCGCCGCCCCCGAGGCACCGCAGCCCCCGGGGCCCTCCCGGCGCGTGCCGGATCTCGCGGCGACGGGCCTGGCCGCCGACGGCACGCGCACGATCGCGGCGGCAGGAGTCGTTCTCCTCACGCTCGGAGCGTCGCTGTTCACTTTTCCTCGCCGTGGGCGGTTCGGAGCACGGCCGCGGATCGGCTAGACTCGGAGGGTTGCAAAACGGGGTGTGGCGCAGCTTGGTAGCGCGCGTCGTTCGGGACGACGAGGCCGCAGGTTCAAATCCTGTCACCCCGACAGCAGAGAGGCTCCGCCGAGAGGCGGGGCCTTTCGTGTATCGGAGAAGACCCTGAGGAGAACACGATCGTGACCGACCGCACCACTCCCCGTCTCGTGGCATTCGATCTCGACGACACCCTCGCCCCGTCCAAGAGCGCGATCGATCCGAGGATCGGCGATCTCCTGGTCGCTCTCGCCGACCGCGTGGAGGTCGCCATCATCTCGGGGGGACAGCTCGCGCAGTTCACGGCCCAGGTGGTCGACAGGCTTCCGGATGCCTCTCCCGAGGCGCTCTCGCACCTGCACCTGCTCCCGACCTGCGGCACGCAGTACTACCGGCTGTCGCCCGACGGCATCGTCACGGTCTACGCCCATTCGCTGACCGACGATCAGAAGTCGCGGGCCCTCGCGGCCGTCGAGGGCGAGGCGCGGCGACTGGGGCTGTGGGAGTCGGAGACCTGGGGCGACATCCTCGAAGACCGCGGCTCGCAGATCACGTTCTCGGCGCTCGGCCAGCGGGCGCCGCTCGACGCCAAGACGGCGTGGGACCCGACCGGCGAGAAGAAGAGCTCGCTTCGCGCGGCGGTCGCCGAGCTCATCCCCGACCTCGAGGTGCGCTCCGGCGGATCCACCTCGGTCGACATCACGCACGAGGGGATCGACAAGGCCTACGGCATGCGCCAGCTCGCCGAGCAGACCGGCATCCCGCTCGACGACATGCTCTTCGTGGGCGACCGGCTCGACCCCGACGGCAACGACTATCCCGTCCTGGCGATGGGGGTCGCGTGCCACGCGGTCGAGGGCTGGGAAGACACCGCGGTCTATCTCGAGCAGCTCATCCCGACACTGCCCGAGCGCGTCTGACCGCGATCAGCTCTTTGCGGTCGAGCGGGCGCGAGGCGCCCGGACCGAGGTGGGCTGCCCCACCGGCACCAGCCGCTGGAGTTGGGTCACGTGCCCGGGCTCGAGCTCGGCGAGCGTCGAGACGCCCAGCAGCTTCATCGTGCGCTCGATCTCGTCGCGGAGGATCGCGATCGTGCGGTCGACGCCCTGCCGGCCGCCGGCCATCAGGCCGTACAGGTAGGCGCGCCCGATGAGGGTGAACTTCGCGCCGAGGGCGATCGAGGCCACGATGTCGGCGCCGTTCATGATGCCGGTGTCGATCATGACGGTGGCGTCCGGGCCCACGGCCTTCACGACCTTCGGCAGCAGGTGGAACGGGATCGGCGCGCGATCGAGCTGGCGCCCGCCGTGGTTGGACAGGATGATGCCGTCCACTCCGGCGTCGATCAGGCGCACCGAGTCCTCGACGTTCTGGACGCCCTTGACGACGATCTTCCCCGGCCAGATGTCGCGGATGACGGCCAGATCCTCGTAGCTGATGGTCGGGTCCATCGCCGCGTTGAGCAGCTCTCCGACAGTGCCCCCGGTGGTCGACAGCGAGGCGAACTCCAGCTTGGGGGTGGTGAGGAAGTCGTACCACCACCACGGCCGCGGGATGGCGTTGATGATCGTGCCGAGGGTGAGCTGGGGCGGGATGGAGAATCCGTTGCGCTTGTCACGCAGACGCGCACCGGCGACCGGCGTGTCGACGGTGAACTGCAGCGTGTCGAAGCCCGCCTCTGCCGCGCGGCGCGCGAGCGCGTAGGAGATCTCCCGGTCCCGCATGACATACAGCTGGAACCAGTTGCGGCCGTTCGGGTTTGCGGCTTTCACGCCCTCGATCGACGTGGTGCCGAGCGTCGACAGGGTGAACGGGATGCCGGCGGCTCCGGCCGCGGACGCTCCGGCGACCTCGCCCTCGGTCTGCATGAGTCGCGTGAACCCGGTCGGGGCGATGCCGAAGGGCAGCGCGCTCGGGCCGCCCAGGATCTCGACCGACGTGTCCACGTCGGGAGCGGGCCGCAGCACGCCGGGGTGGAACTCGATGTCTTCGAACGCCTGGCGCGCGCGCGACAGCGAGAGCTCGCCCTCGGCGGCGCCGTCGGTGTAATCGAAGGCCGCCTTGGGCGTGCGCCGCTTGGCGATCGCCCGCAGGTCGGAGATCGTCAGCGCGGCGTCGAGCCGGCGCTTCCTGCCGTCGAGCTCGGGCTTCTTGAACTGCATGAGCTCGAGGAGCTCTGCGGGCTTGGGGAGCTGGCGCTGGACCATCGTCGTTCGTCTCTCTGTCGGTCGGTTCATCCCGGGCGGAGCCGGGTCAGTCGTGGGAGCGGGCGAGCCCCGCCTGGGCGTAGTAGCCGGTGATGTGGTCGTGGATGAGGGTGCGCGCGCGCTCGGCGTCGCCGGCGTCGACGGCGTCGAGGATCGACCGGTGCTCCCGGCGCAGTCGCGCCGCTGCGGCATCCCAGTCGGCGATGCCCTCGGCACCGGCCTGCACGTAGGACTCGATCGCCGTGCGCAGCCCCGCCATCATGGCGGCGATGACGACATTGCCGGATGCCTCGGCCAGGGCGAGGTGCAGTTGGGCGTCGAGCGACAGGAACTCCGCGGGGGTGAGGTCGGCGGCGTCCATGGCGTCGACGACGCTGCGGGCGTCACCCGTGTCCCGATCAGGATCGCTCGCCAGCGCGTCGATGACCGCCGACTCCAGCACCAGGCGAGTGCGCACGACGTCATCGAGGGGGAAGCCCTGCGCGGCCACCTGGAGCCGCAGCAGCGCTGACATCCCGCCCCGCGGGGTGGCGATGATGATCGCGCCCGAGGTCGGGCCCGATCCTGTGCCGGTGCGGATGAGCCCCATGACCTCGAGGACTCGGAGCGCCTCGCGCACGCTCGATCGTCCGACACCGAGCGTCGAGGCGAGTTCGCGCTCGGGAGGAAGGCGATCGCCGGGACGCAGCCGACCGTCGAGCAGGTCGGTCTCTATCCGCTCCAGCACGAGCTGCCATGCACGGGCCTCGGGCATTCCACCTCCTATGGTCTGACCACATTAGCGTGTGGTCCGACCACATGCAACCACTAGCCTGAGCGCATGGATCCCCTCCTCCTCGTCATCCTCGTCGCGAGCATCACCTGTGCGTTCTGCTGGATCGCCTCGCTCATCACCAAAGACACGTCGTGGGTCGACCGCCTGTGGTCGATCGTGCCGGTGGTCTACGTCTGGATCTTCGCGATCGCGGCCATCAGCGCCGGCGACGACGCGATGCGCCTCATCGTCATGGCTGTGCTGGTCACCGCGTGGGGCGCGCGCCTCACGTACAACTTCGCCCGCAAGGGCGGCTACACCGGCATGGAGGACTACCGCTGGGCCGTGCTGCGCGGCCGCATGAAGCCGTGGCAGTTCCAGCTGTTCAACGTGTTCTTCATCGTGCTGTACCAGAACGCCCTGCTGGTGCTCATCACGCTCCCCGCATACATCGCGTGGCAGCATCCGGTGCCCTTCGGCGGGTGGGATGCCGTGTTCGCCGCGCTGTTCGCCGCGTTCCTCATCGGCGAGCTGGTGGCCGACCAGCAGCAGTGGGACTTCCACCGTGCGAAGCAGGCCGCGGGCGGGAAGCTGGAACCGGGCTTCGTGACCACGGGCCTCTTCGCATACAGCCGGCACCCCAACTTCTTCTTCGAGCAGGCGCAGTGGTGGGCCTTCTACGGCATCGGGGCGACTGCCGCCGTGGCCGCCGGTCTCGGAGCGTGGGGCGGCGCGATCAACTGGACGATCGTGGGCGCGGCGCTGCTGACCCTTCTCTTCATCGGATCGACCATCTTCACCGAGTCGATCACGGCCTCCAAGTACCCCGCCTACGCCGCGTACCAGCGCTCCACGTCGATGCTCGTGCCGCTCCCCCGCCGCCGGCGTGCGGGGGCGGTCACGACGGCCTGACGCCGGTCAGTCCCCGGCGTAGCCGTTCGGGTTGCGGGACTGCCAGTTCCACGAGTCCCGGGCCGCGTCGTCGATCGTGCGCGCCGCGGTCCAGCCGAGGTCCCGCTGCGCCTTGGAGGGATCGCAGTAGCTCGCCGCGACGTCGCCGGCACGGCGGGGCAGGATCTGCCGGGGCAGCTCACGCCCGGCCGCCCGCTCGAACGCGGCGATGAGCTCGAGCACGCTCACCGGCACCCCGGTGCCCAGGTTGAAGACGTCGTAGCCGGGTCCGGCGTGCTCCAGGGCGGCGACGTGGCCTGCGGCGAGGTCGACGACATGGATGTAGTCGCGCTGCCCGGTGCCGTCGGGGGTGTCGTAGTCGTCGCCGAAGATCCCCACCCTGTCGAGCGAGCCGACGGCCACGCGGGCGACGTACGGCATCAGATTGTTGGGCGTGCCGGTGGGGTCCTCGCCGATCAGGCCGCTCTCGTGGGCCCCGACCGGGTTGAAGTAGCGCAGGCTCACGGCCTGCAGCTGCGCATCGGCGGTCGCGGCATCCCGCAGGATCTCCTCGATGATGCGCTTCGTCTTGCCGTACGGGTTCGCCAGATCGATGCCGGTCCGGGACTCCTCCGACAGCGGAAGGTGCTCGGGGTCGCCGTACACCGTGGCGGAGCTCGAGAACACGATGGTGCGGATGCCCTCGGTCTTCATGACCTTGAGCAGCACGATGGCCGCGCCGAGGTTGACGTCGTAATAGCGCACCGGCTCGGCGACCGACTCCCCCACGGCCTTCAGGCCCGCGAAGTTGATGACCGCGTCGACGGGGGCGTGGGTGCGCACGAATGCGGCCACCGCCTCCTCGTCCCGCACGTCCGCGATCAGGAGGGGAACATCGGCGCCGGTGATCTGCTCGACCCGGGCGATCGCCTGCGCGCTGGAGTTCGACAGATCATCGACCACCAGCACGTCGTGCCCGGCCTCGATGAGGGCGACGGCGGTGTGGGCTCCGATGTAGCCGGCGCCGCCGGCAAGCAGGACTCGCATGGAACCAGCCTAGGGCCGTCGGCACGGGCCGCCCGCGACGGCGTCATCCCAGGCGGCCGCCCGACTCTCGCAGATAGCACTCCGCGCACAGGGACTCGTAGGTGACCCGCACCGTCGACATCTCGTCGATCGCGACCTGATCGCCCTCGAAGACGAATCGTCCTCCGACGAGCCGGGCGTTGAAGAGCGCCTTGCGACCGCAGCGGCAGATGGTCTTGAGCTCTTCGAGGCTGTGGGCCAGCTCGAGCAGCCGGCGGGAGCCCGGGAACGCCCGCGTCTGGAAGTCGGTGCGGATGCCGTAGGCCAGCACCGGCACGCCGTCGAGCACGACGATCCGCAGCAGGTCGTCGACCTGATCCCGTGTGAGGAACTGCGCCTCGTCGATCATGAGGCAGGCGACATCCGGCGCCGCTCCGGTGGCGGTCGTCTCAGGGATGAGGGCGTCCTCGGCGCGGGTACGCACCCGCGCGCGGTGCTCAGCGAACAGCGTGCGAAGGTCGGCGTCGGGGGTGATGAGGAAGTCGACGGTCCGTCTGACCCCCAGGCGGCTGTCGATCTGATCGGCGCCCTTGGTGTCGATCTCCGGCTTGGCCAGCAGCACGTGCTGCCCGCGCTCCTCATAGTTGAAGGCGGCCTGCAGCAGCGACGTCGACTTTCCCGAGTTCATCGCGCCGTAGCGGAAGTACAGTTTTGCCACGTGCCGAGCGTAGTGCGCGGATCAGCGCCCGCCGAACCCGCCGCCTCCACCGCCCCCGCCTGAGAACCCGCCGCCCGACGAACCCCCCGAGGACGACCAGCTCGAGCCGGACGAACTGCTCGAGCTCGAGCGCCCCGTCGACACCGGAGTCGCCGCGAGCCGGCCGATCGACCGCGAGGCGTCCGAGAGCGAGTGCGAGGTCACCGCGTCGAAGAGCGACACCCGGGTGACGGATGCCTCCCCCACCCCGGCGGCGCGGATCACGTCCACCCACTCCCGCTCCATGCCGAACAGCACCGCGTACGGGAGGAGCCTCTCGTACAGGTTCACGACGTCGGCCCCCGGCGCATTCGGCTCGTCTCCGAACGGCCTGACCCCGGCACTGACGAGGTCGGCCGTGCGCGGCGACTGCGCCGCCCGGAGGCGCTCCTCCTCGGCCAGCCGGAGGTACTCGCGGATGCCGTCGAGATAGGTCCTGTGCATGCCGCCGGCGCGCGTGAGGACCGAGGCCGGGAGGCTGATGAACGGCAGCACGAACCCGGCGAAGAATCCGCTGAAGATCGCCGCGATATAGATCGGGCCGGCCAGAGGGCCGAGGTCGGACATCCCGGCGAAGGCCGAGTCGCCGAAGAAGATCAGCACGAAGGCCAGCACGATGCCGCCGAACTGGAAGAGTCCGCGAACGGCGGTGATCCAGTGCGGGAGCGCGCTGCGGTAGCCGCGCTGCATCGTGAAGGCGTCGATCCGGCGCACATAGGTGACCGCGCGGCTCGGGGGCTTGCGGGCGAACGCCCCGAGGTCGATGTCGGCGCCGGGACCGGCATCCTTCCCGAAAAGCGTGTCGATGACGCGACGGTCGTCATGTCCCAGACCGGCTCGGTCCCGCAGCACCACCTCGAAGTCGTCGGCATCATCGCGCGCCCCGGACGCGCGGATCTCGACCTTGTCACGCACCGCGAGGTCGACCACGTGCGCCGCCAGAGCGCGACCGGGCACATCCAGCACGCCCGCGGAGAGCGTGATGGACTCATCGGGCGGCGGGCTGTACTGCACGATCACCGGCGCGTCGTCGGGATTGCGCCGAGCGAACGCCCGCACGATCAGCAGGAAGACGAGGCCTCCGACTCCGGCGAGCAGTGCGAGCCCCGGCAGGATCCACTCCCACCACGGGTACGGCGGTGGAGGCGGAGGCGTCTGCGCGGCGAACGTGCCCTGGGCGAAGCCGATCGCGACGGTGACGTTCTCGTCCGGACCGATGTCACCGTCGCCCGCGGTGAAGGAGACTGCGGCGGACGCGGCATCCGTCACCCCCACGCTCCCCGCCCAGGCCACCACGTCCTGCGGCCATTCGGTGTCGGCGGTGGGACCGTCGATCGTGCACCGCTCGGTCGATCCGGAGGGACCGGTGTAGCAGTGCGCGCGGCCGGGAAGGAGACCGGATGCCGCGTCCCCCGCCACGTGCACCTGCGCGATCACCTCGGCGAACGGCTGCGCGTGGTCGACGCCGACGGTGTCCCAGTAGAACTCGTCGGCGTCGGAGTCCTCATAGCGGAGCACCACGTCGTGCATCGCGTACGTGATGACGTAGGTCTGGACTCCCTGCACGTACGAATCGTCGCCGGTGAGGACGTAGAGCCACTCGCCATCGGTCTCGGTCCACCAGTTGATCGAGGCGCCGTCGGCGCCGGTCACCGCGCGGACATAGGTGCCGAGGTCGATGCCGCTGTCGACGAGAGGCAGGGCGCGCACCAGGCCCTTGTTCTGATCGAACTCGGGGAACCGCGCCACGATCGTCTCAGTCGTCAGGAGGTTGCTCACGCCGTTCGGCCCGCGCACCAGCCAGTAGTCGGCGTCGAACGAGTCGAACGTGAAATCGTCCACGTCCCTCGAAGCAGCAGCCGCCGGTGAGGCGATCGTCGGTGCGGCGATCGCGCCGAGAGTCAGGACGACGATCGCGACCATGGCCCGTCGCGTGAGCCATCCCCAGAGCCGCATGCCCCCACCCTAGGGGCGAGGGGCGGCTAGGCCGTGAGGGCGAGAGTCGTCGCCGTCTCGCTCAGCACCTCGTCGGCGGCCTCGGGACGCGCGTTGAGCGTCTCGCCGTAGCTCGGGATCAGCTCGCGCAGGCGCGGCTCCCAGCCGTCGATCTGCTCGGGGAAGCAGGTCTTCAGCAGCCCGAGCATGATCGACACGGCCGTGGAGGCGCCCGGTGAGGCGCCGAGAAGGCCCGCGATGGTGCCGTCGGCCCCGGTGACGACCTCGGTGCCGAACTGCAGGACACCGCCCTTCTCCGGATCCTTCTTCATCACCTGGGCGCGCTGGCCGGCCTGGATGAGCTCCCAGTCCTCGTCCTTCGCCGTCGGGACGAACGTGCGCAGGCTGTCGACCTTCTTGCCGTGGTTCTTGAGCAGCTCGCCCACGAGGTAGGTGATGAGCGAGGGGTTGTCCCACGCGACCTTGAGCATCGGCCCGAGGTTGCCGGGGCGCACCTGGGCGACGATGTCGAGCAGCGAGCCGTTCTTGAGGAACTTCGGGCTGAACGTGGCGAACGGGCCGAAGAGCAGGGACGCCTCGCCGTCGACGACACGCGTGTCGAGGTGCGGCACCGACATGGGGGGTGCGCCGACCGAGGCCTGCGAGTAGACCTTCGCCTGGTGCTGGGCGACGAGCGCGGGGTTCGTCGTCTTGAGGAACTGCCCGCCGATCGGGAAGACGCCGTACCCCGAGATCTCGGGGATGCCCGAGCGCTGCAGCAGCTTCAGCGCCCAGCCGCCCGCGCCGACGAACACGAACCTGGCACGGACCTCACCGGGGGTGCGGCCGATCGAGCGCCGGTACCTCACCCGCCAGGTGCCGTCGTCCAACCGCTTCAGGCGGCGCACCTCGGTGTTGGTGCGCACGTCCGCCCCGTTCGCGGCGAGGTTGGCGAAGAGCTGGTGGGTCAGCGCGCCGAAGTCGACGTCGGTGCCGGCAGGCACGCGGGTCGCGGCGAACGGCTCGCCCTTGCGGCGCTTCTGCATGAGCAGCGGCGCCCACGTGTTGATGACGCGCGAGTCCTCGCTGTACTCGATCCCCGCGAAGAGGGGCTGCGTGCGCAGCGCCTCGTAGCGCTTCTTGAGGAATGCGACATCCTTCTCGCCGCGGACGAAGGTCATGTGCGGCGCGGAGTTGATGAACGTCGACGGGGCGTCCAGGACGCCCTCGTCGACGAGCTTGGACCAGAACTGCCTGCTCTGCTGGAACTGCTCGTTGATCGAGATCGCCTTCGAGGGATCGACGGAGCCGTCCTTCGCCTCGGGCGTGTAGTTCAGCTCGCAGAGCGCCGCGTGACCCGTGCCGGCGTTGTTCCAGGCGTTCGAGCTTTCGAGGGCGACGTCGTGGAGTCGCTCGAAGACCGCGATCTTCCAGGTCGGCTGCAGCTGCTGCAGCAACGTCCCGAGCGTCGCGCTCATGATGCCGCCGCCGATCAGCAGGACGTCGACCGTTCCCTCGGGGAGGTCGCTGGCGTCGGGGCTGGGCAGGGCGTCGTCGGGCGTTTCGGTCACCCGACAAGTCTAGGCGCGCGGGAAAGGAGCCCAGACCGGGAGCGCCCGCCGACCGCGAAAGTCCGCGAGTTCTTGCCGGCCCGGCAACCCGTCAGGCGCTGACGCCCAGGTTCGCCGCGACGACTTCGGCGATCTGCACGGCGTTGAGGGCCGCACCCTTGCGCAGGTTGTCGTTCGAGATGAAGAGCACCAGGCCCTTGCCCTCGGGCGCGGACTGGTCGGCGCGGATGCGGCCGACGTAGCTCGGGTCGTTGCCGGCGGCCTGCAGCGGCGTCGGCACCTCTTCGAGTGCGACACCGGGTGCCGAAGCGAGCAGGTCGCGGGCGCGCGCCGGCGTGATGTCGCGGGCGAACTCGACGTTGATCGAGAGGGAGTGACCGGTGAACACCGGCACGCGAACGCACGTGCCCGCGACACGGAGGTCGGGCAGCTCGAGGATCTTCCGGCTCTCGTTGCGGAGCTTCTTCTCTTCGTCGGTCTCGTTGAGGCCGTCGTCGACGAGGTTGCCGGCCAGCGGGATGACGTCGAACGCGATGGGAGCGACGTACTTCTCGGGCTCGGGGAAGTCCACGGCCGAGCCGTCGTGCACGAGGTCGAGTGTGCGGCCCTGGGCGAGAACTCCCTCGACCTGGCCGAGCAGCTCCTGCGCGCCGGAGAGGCCGGAGCCGCTCACGGCCTGGTACGTGCTCACGATCAGTCGCTCGAGGCCTGCCTCGGTGTCGAGCACCTTGAGCACCGGCATCGCGGCCATCGTGGTGCAGTTGGGGTTGGCGACGATCCCCTTCTTCGCCTCGGCGATGGCGTGCGGGTTGACCTCGCTCACCACGAGGGGGACATCGGGGTCCATGCGCCAGGCGCTCGAGTTGTCGATGACGAGGGCGCCCGCCTCGGCGAAGCGCGGTGCGTGCGCACGGCTGCCGGTCGCGCCCGCAGAGAACAGGGCGATGTCGATGCCGGCGGGGTCGGCGGTCTCGATGTCTTCGACGATGACCGTCGCGCCCGCGAACTCGACGGCCGTGCCGGCCGAGCGGGCGGTCGCGAACAGGCGCAGCTCCCTGATCGGGAAGTTGCGTTCCGCGAGGATCTCGCGCATGACGGTCCCCACCTGGCCGGTGGCGCCGACGACGGCGACGGAGAGTCCTGAATCGGAGAGGCGGGTCATGACAAGATCCTAACTTCGGTCAGCAGGTCAGCGGCCGGTGCCGGCATGGACGACGGCGTCATCGTCGCCGTCGAGGCCGTACGCGGTGTGTACGACACGGGCGGCCTCGGCGAGGTCGTCGCCCTTCACCACCACGGAGATGCGGATCTCGGACGTCGAGATCATCTCGATGTTGATGCCGGAGACGCTCAGCGCCTCGAAGAGGGTGGCCGAGACGCCCGAGTGGGTGCGCATTCCGGCCCCGACGACGGAGAGCTTGCCGATCTGGTCGTCGTGGACGAGGCTCTCGAAGCCGATCTCGGCCTGATCGCCGGCGAGAGCCTTGAGCGCGGTCGCGGCGTCGGTTTTGGGCAGCGTGAACGAGATGTCGGTGCGACCCGTCGACGCCGCCGAGACGTTCTGCACGATCATGTCGACGTTGGCGCCCGACTTGGCGACCACCTTGAAGATCTCGGCGGCCTTGCCCGGCACGTCGGGGACGCCGATGACGGTGACCTTCGCCTGGCTGAGGTCGGTCGCGACTCCGGCGACGATCGGCTCTTCCATGTCTGCTCCCTTTTGACTGTCGGGCAGCTTCATGCCCGGGCCCAGCACGTACGTTCCGACGCTCGAGCTGAACGTCGAGCGCGCGTGGATCAGCACACCGTGGCGCCGGGCGTACTCGACGGCGCGGATGTACAGCACCTTGGCGCCGTTCGCGGAGAGCTCGAGCATCTCCTCGCTCGTGACGATGCCGAGCTTGCGAGCCTTGGGCACGACCCGCGGATCGGCCGTGTACACGCCGTCGACGTCGCTGTAGATCTCGCAGGCGTCCGCCTGGAGCGCGGCGGCGAGGGCGACGGCCGTCGTGTCGGTGCCGCCGCGGCCGAGCGTCGTGATGTCGCGGGTGTCGCGGTTGAAGCCCTGGAATCCCGCGACGATGACGATCGCGCCCTCGTCGAGCGCCTCGCGCAGGCGGATCGGGGTGACGTCGACGATGCGGGCGGCGCCGTGCGTGGCATCCGTGATCATGCCGGCCTGGCTGCCGGTGAAGGAGCGCGCCTCGAAGCCCATGGAGTGGATCGCCATCGCGAGCAGCGCCATCGAGATGCGCTCCCCGCTCGAGAGGAGCATGTCGAGCTCGCGCGGGGCGGGGATGGGGGCGACCTGCGACGCGAGATCGAGCAGCTCGTCGGTCGTGTCGCCCATCGCGCTCACCGCGACCACGACATCGTGCCCGGCACGACGCGCATCGACGATCCGCTTCGCCACGCGCTTGATGCTCACCGCGTCGGCGACGGACGATCCGCCGTACTTCTGGACGATCAGCGCCACGTTCGAACTCCCGGAGATGCCGCCCTGCGGCAGACCTGTCTCACGGACGCGATCGGATGCCGCGCCCGAGGATCCATCTTACGGACGTGGTCATTCCGGCCCCGCCATGTGACGGGTCTCGCTCAGCCGGGGGCGACCGGCGTGAGCTCGCCGTCGACCTGGCGCGGGCGGATCGTGCCGCCGGTCGCGGCGAGCCAGCACCCGAAGATGACCAGCGGGAACCCGATCAGCAGCCCGAGGGTGATCTCCTCGCCGAGGATGAGGGTGCCGAGCACGATCGCGACCACCGGATTGACGTAGGTGAAGAGCGGTGCGCGCACCGGTCCGACTCGCGCGATGAGGGCGAAGAACACGATGAAGGCGACCGCGGTGCACACCACCCCAAGGGCGACGAGGGCCAACGTGCCGTCGAGCGTGGGCACCTCGTGCTGGGTGAGCAGACCGATCGGCAGGTAGAAGAGCCCGACGGCGACGAGGGCGATCGTGATCGTTCCCAGCGAAGGGACGTCCTGCAGCTTGCGCGCGATGATGAAGGGTGCGATCGCATAGAGGAGCGCGACGAGGAGCACCTCACCGATCGCGATCAGGCCTCCCCCGCCCTCGACGGCGAGTCCGGGACCCAGGACCACCACCGCGACGCCGATGAACCCCACGAACAGACCGATCGCCCGCGAGGGACGCAGCACGGAGCGGTCGCCACCGCCGAGGGCGATCACGGCGGCGAACAGGGGCACCGTCGCCACGAGCAGCCCGGTCAGCCCCGAGGGAAGAGTCTGCTCGGCGTGACCGAGGAGCAGGAACGGACCGGCCATCTCGATCGCGCCGAAGGCGAGGACCCATCCGATCTTGGCGAACGCGGGTCGGAGCGCCTTCTGCCGCAGGGCGAACGGCAGCAGGACGAGCGCACCGATGAGCGTGCGGCCGGCCACGACGGCGGCAGGCGAGTACGAGTCGACCGCGACCTTGATGAACAGGTACGGGATGCCCCATACCACCGCCATGATCGCGAACAGCAGCCACGCCCGGGCGTCGAATCTCTGGACGGTGCCGTTCACGTCGCCTCTTTCATCGCTCCAGAATGCGGCGCTCTCGTGACCGACGCGACGCGCGCGACTGCCAATCTAGGGCGGACCTCAGACAGAGCGGCGGCCCTCGAACGCGCGGCCGAGGGTCACCTCGTCGGCGTATTCGAGGTCGCCGCCCACCGGCAGGCCGGACGCGAGCCGCGTCACCGAGATCTCGAGCGTGTGGAGCAGCCGGCTCAGATAGGTCGCCGTGGCCTCGCCCTCGAGATTGGGGTTGGTCGCCAGGATGACCTCCTGCACGGTGCCGTCGGCCAGTCGCTGCATGAGCTGTGTGATGCGCAGGTCATCGGGTCCGATGCCGGCGATCGGGCTGATCGCTCCGCCGAGCACGTGGTACAGCCCGCGGAACTCACGCGTGCGCTCGATCGCCGCGACGTCCTTCGCGTCTTCGACAACGCAGATCAGCGTCGCATTGCGGCGGGGGTCGCGGCAGATCGAGCAGCGGTCCTGCTCGGAGACGTTGCCGCACACCTCGCAGAAGCGCACCTTGTCGCGCACCTCGGCGAGCAGCGTCGCGAGATGCGCGACGTCGAAGTTCGGGGTCTGCAGGATGTGGAAGGTGATCCGCTGCGCCGACTTCGGCCCGATGCCGGGGAGGCGGCCGAACTCGTCGATGAGGTCCTGGACGATGCCTTCGTACATGCTCAGCTGAACCTTGTCGGCGGCTCGTACGGCTCTTCTCGCAGGAACGTGGCGCCCAGCACCTGACGCACCACGGCCTCGCCGTACCGCTGCACGCCGTCACCGCGGGCAGGCGCCACCGGCGGCAGCGGCGGCGCGACCACGGGCGGCACGGGCAGGTCGGCCGCGGCATCCGTCTCGTCGTCGTCATCGGCGTCGTCGTCGGGCTCGGTCGACGGCGCCACCTCGGCGGCCGGGAGCACGTCGCCTTCGCGGGGCGGGGCCAGCGTGGTGGTGCGGGTTCGGGCGGCGGCGTCCTCCGGCTCGTCGTCGACGGCGAACTGACCCGACGGCGGGACCGCAGCCGGTCCGGGGTCGGGCGGGGGCGCGTCGGCGTCGGACGGGATCGGCGCGACCGTCCACTCCGTGACGGGCGCCGCGGCCGCGGGCGCTGCCGCGCGTGCCTGTGCGGCGGGACGAGAGGGCGTCGGCGGCGGGGCGGGGGCGGTCTGGGGCGGTGCAGCCTTGCCGGACCCGGCGTCGTCGTGCTTGGCCAGGTACTTCACACGGATGCCGAGCACCGCCACGATCGCCTGGCGCAGGTCTTCGCTCGGCCCGCCGCCGGCGCTGCGCTGCTTGAACTTGCCGACGTCGGCCTGGCTGGAGAACGCGAGCGTGAGGACGTCGTCGTCGAGCCCGGTGACCTCGGCACCCGAGGCCAGCAGCCACGAGGTGCGGCTGATGTCTTCGAGGCGCGTGAGGATCTCGGGCCAGGACTCGCGCATGCGCTCGAGGGTGACCGGCCCGGTGGGACGTGGATCCACCGTGGCAGCAGGCACCTCAACGGCCGGCGCGGGCCGTGGATCTGGCACCGCGGCAGCGGGCACCTCAGCGACAGGCGCCGCAGCGGCCGGCGGTGCAGCAACAGGCGCCGCAGCCGCAGCGACCGGCGCCACGGCAACAGGCGCCACGGCAACCGCAGTCGCGGGCGCGACGGCGGTAGGGGCCGAGGCATCCGCTCCCCGCGCCAGCACGCGAGCGACCATGAGCTCCAGCTGCAGGCGGGGCGATGTGGCGCCCGTCATGTCGTCGAGCGTCGCGATGACGAGGTCGGCGGTGTGGGACAGGCGCGCGGTGCCGTACGTGTCGGCCTGGCGCTGCATGCGCGCGAGGTCTTCGGCGGACACCCCGCGCAGCACCGCCGCGGCGCCCTGGCCGGTCGCGGCGACGACGATGAGGTCGCGCAGGCGCTCGAGCAGGTCGTCGACGAATCGCCGGGGATCCTGACCGGTCTGCACCACTCGGTCGACCGCAGCGAATGCGGCCGAGGCGTTGCCGGCGGCGAAGGCGTCGACGACCTCGTCGAGCAGCTCGGCGTGCGTGTAGCCGAGCAGCGACACTGCGCGCTCGTAGCGCACCTTGCCCTCTTCGGACCCGGCGATGAGCTGATCGAGCAGCGACAGGGTGTCGCGGGGAGACCCGCCCCCGGCGCGCACGACGAGCGGGAGCACGCCGGGCTCGACCTCGACGCCCTCCGTCCGGCACAGCTGCTCGACGTACTCGAGCATGGCGCCCGGCGGCACGAGCCGGAACGGGTAGTGGTGCGTGCGGGAGCGGATGGTGCCGATGACCTTCTCGGGCTCGGTCGTCGCGAAGATGAACTTGACGTGGTCGGGCGGCTCTTCGACGAGCTTGAGCAGGGCGTTGAAGCCCTGCGGGGTGACCATGTGCGCCTCGTCGAGGATGAAGATCTTGAAGCGGTCGCGAGCCGGCGCGAAGACGGCGCGCTCACGCAGGTCGCGCGCATCGTCGACGCCGTTGTGGCTCGCGGCGTCGATCTCGACGACGTCGAGCGATCCGCTGCCGCCGCGGCCGAGCTCGACGCAGCTGTCGCACGTGCCGCACGGGGTGTCGGTGGGACCCGCCGCGCAGTTGAGGCAGCGCGCGAGGATCCTGGCCGAGGTGGTCTTGCCGCAGCCTCGCGGTCCGGAGAAGAGGTAGGCGTGGCCAACCCGGTCACCGCGGAGCGCCGTCATGAGCGGATCGGTGACCTGCGCCTGACCGATCATCTCGCCGAACGACTCGGGCCGGTAGCGGCGATACAGGGCTGTGGTCACGCCCCCAGCCTACGGCGTGCCCGCGACACGGCGGCAGGCCGTGGACAGGGCCTGCCGACCGCGCCAGGGCTAGACGTCGATGCCGTGCTCGACGTCGGTCGCTCCCAGGATGATCGGGATCGACGACGTCACCGTCGGGACGGAGGCCGACAGGTACGACCCGTCCTCGCGGCGCACATCGGTGAGCTGGCCGAGCGTCGGCCGGCCGGCGATGACGGGGCCCTGGCCCTCCAGGCGCACGACGACCTCTTCGCCCTCTCCGACGACGTACCCCACGCCCCGCACACTGAACCCGACCGGGTCCCCGTCGCTTGCGCGGATGCGCAGCTCGTCGCGGGTCACCGTGATCTGCAGCCGGGTGCCGTGCCAGTGCAGCACGAACGAGAGCTCGGGCCAGTCCGCGGGAAGGCGCGGGTCGAACGAGAGCTCCCCGTAGTGGTCGCGCATCCCTCCGAAGCCCGAGACGAGCGCCGTCCACACACCGCCGGCCGATGCCACGTGCACGCCGTCCGACGCATTGTGGTGCAGGTCCGCGAGGTCGACGAAGATCGACTGCCGGAAGTACTCGAGGGCCAGGTCCTGATACCCGACCTCGGCGGCGAGGATCGCCTGCACGACCGCCGACAGCGTGGAATCGCCCGTGGTCAGCGGGTCGTAGTACTCGAAGTCGGCGAGCTTGTCCTCATCGGAGAAGTGATTGCCCTGCAGGAACAGGGCGAGCACGACGTCGGCCTGCTTGAGCACCTGGTAGCGGTAGATCACCAGGGGGTGGAAGTGCAGGAGCAGCGGCCGCTTGTCGGGCGGGGTGTTCTCCAGGTCCCAGATCTCGCGCTCCAGGAACACGTGGTCCTGCGGGTGGATGCCCAGCGCCGGGCTGAACGGGATGTGCATGGCCTCCGCGGCCCGCTCCCAGCCCTCCGGCTCGCCCGGCTCGAGGCCCAGGCGGTCGACCATCTTGCGATAGACCTCGCCGTCGACCTCGGCCATCTCGCGGATCGTGCGGGCGGCGAAGCGCAGGTTGAAGCGCGCCATCACGTTCGTGAACAGGTTGTCGTTGACGACCGTCGTGTACTCGTCCGGCCCGGTGACGCCGTGGATGTGGAAGCTCTCCTCGCCGGCGCCGTCCATCGTGCGCCAGAAGCCGAGCGTCGCCCACAGGCGGGCCGTCTCCACGGCGATGTCGACGCCCTCGCGGTGGAGGAACTCGATGTCGTCGGTCGCACGGACGTACTTCGCGAGCGCGAAGCTGACATCGGCGTTGATGTGGTACTGCGCGGTGCCGGCCGCGTAGTACGCCGACGCCTCTTCGCCGTTGATCGTGCGCCACGGGAAGAGCGCGCCGTGCTCGTTGAGCTGGAAGGCGCGCTTGCGAGCCGCGGGGAGCATCAGGTAGCGCATGCGCAGCGCGTTCCGCGCCCACAGCGGGGTCGTGTACGCCAGGAACGGCAGGACATAGATCTCGGTGTCCCAGAAGTAGTGCCCGCTGTAGCCCGAGCCCGTCATGCCCTTCGCAGGCACGCCCTGCCCGTCGGCGCGCGCGGAAGCCTGCGCGAGCTGGAACAGGCACCACCGGGTCGCCTGCTGCAAGTCGTCGTGCCCGCCGATCCGCACATCTGACCGTTCCCAGAAGCCGTCGAGCCACTCGCGCTGACGCGCGGCGATCTGCGCGACGCCGGCGGCGAGCGCGCGGTCCAGCGTGCGACGGCAGCGGTCGACGAGCTCGCGGGCGGGAACGCCGCGGGACGTGTGATAGCTCACGACCTTGGTCACGCGGGTCGGCACGCCCGCCTTCGCCTGCACGCGGAAGACGTTCTTGGCGATGTCCGGCTCTATGAGCGTGCGAGCGCCGTACTCGTTCTCGGTCTCCACCACGTGGTCGGCGACGACGGCCACGGTCATCCCGGACTCCGTGACCCGGTACGACAGCGCCGAGCGCAGCTTGTCCTGCCAGTACTCCTGCGGCTGCAGCACGCGCACCTGGATGCGCTCCGCCTTGCGGGGATCGAACCCCGCCTTCTTCGGGGCGGTCGGCGTTCCGCCGTAGACGTCCTCGCCGTCCTGCCGGTTGAGGATCTGGCAGCTGACGGTCACGGGGGCGTCGTCGTTGAGGACGGTGACCTCCACCGTCATGACCACGAGGTGCTTCTCCTCGAACGACACCATCCGCTCGTAGTCGACGCGGACGTCCTTGCCCGAGGGGGTGGTCCACAGCACGCGGCGGCGCAACACGCCGTCGCGCATGTCCAGGCTGCGCTCGTAGTCGCGCACGTCGGCCACGTCGAGCGACAGCGGCTCGTCGTCGACGTACACGCGCATGACCTTCGCGTCGGGCGCGTTGATGATGGTCTGGCCGACCTCCGCGAATCCGTACGCCTGCTCGGCATGGCGGATCGGGAACGTCTCGTGGAAGCCGTTGATGAACGTGCCGTCCTCGTGCGCGTCGCGCCCCTCGGGGTGGTTGCCCCGCATGCCGAGGTAGCCGTTGCCGATGGCGAACAGCGTCTCGGTGACGCCGGTGTCCTCGAGATCGAAGGACGTCTCGACGAGACGCCAGGGGTCGACGGGGAATCGGTCGCGGTCCATCATGCGGTGAACTCCTCCAGGTCCTTGACGATCACGTGTGCACCGGCGTCGCGCAGCGCCTGCTCACCGGCGCCGCGGTCGACGCCGACCACCAGCGCGAATCCGCCGGCGACGGCCGACGCCACGCCGCTCAGCGCGTCCTCGACGGCTGCGCTGCGAGCGGGGTCGACGTCGAGCATCTTCGCCGCCTCGACGAAGACGTCGGGAGCGGGCTTGGAGGAAAGGTGGTCCCGCTCGGCGATGACGCCGTCCATGACGACCGCGAACCGGTCGCGGATGCCGGCCACGGCCAGTACCTCTTCGGCGTTCTTCGAGCTGGAGACGACGGCGACGGTCGTGCCGGCGGCGGCGAGCGCGTCCAGCAGGGCGAGCGACCCCGGGTAGGCGGCGATGCCGTCCTCCCGGAGCACCTTCTCGAACACGACGTTCTTGCGGTTGCCGATGCCGCACACGGTGTCCGCCGACACCGGATCGGACGGATCACCCCAGGGCACTTCGACGTCGCGCGAGCGCAGCAGGCTCGCGACACCGTCGTAGCGCTTCTTGCCGTCGAGGTGATCGAAGTAGTCGCGCTCGGTGTACGCCGGCGAGATGTCCCACGCGGCGAAGAGCTCTTCGAACATGGTCTGCCAGGCGTGCATGTGCACTTCGGCGGTCGGGGTCAGGACACCGTCCAGATCGAACAGCACGGCGTCATAGGAGGTCAGGTCGGGCAGGGCGTCCATAGGCACTCCACCAGGGTAGCGAGGGCAGGTTACGGGCGGGCGACAGTGAGGGTCTGCCGGGCGATCTCCAGCTCCTCGTCGGTGGGGACGATCAGCACCGTCACGGCCGAGGCATCCGTCGAGATGATCCGGATGCCGCGCCCCGGCGCCAGGTTGCGCTCCTCGTCGATCTCGACGCCGGCGAACCCCAGCGTCTCGAGCGCGGCGGAGCGCACCAGGGGCGCGTTCTCGCCCACGCCCGCCGTGAATGTGATGACGTCGGCGCCGCCCAGCTGCGCGAGGTAGGCGCCGGCGTACGCGCGGAGACGGTGGACGTACACCTCGTAGGCGAGGAGCGCTCGCTGGTCGCCGTTCGCGATGGCCGCGCGGATGTCGCGGAGGTCGGACGAGCCGGCGAGGCCCACCATGCCGCTGCGCTTGTTGAGGAGATCGTCGAGGTCGTCGATCGACATGTTCTCGCGGCGCGCCAGATGGAACAGCACGGCCGGGTCGATGTCGCCCGAGCGGGTTCCCATGACGAGCCCCTCGAGCGGGGTGAACCCCATCGACGTCTCGACCGACCGGCCGCCGTCGATCGCCGTCACCGACGCGCCGTTGCCGAGGTGGAAGACGATCTGCTTGAGGCTCTCGAGCGGCCGGCCGAGGAAGGCCGCCGCCGTCTCGCTGACGAACTTGTGGGAGGTGCCGTGGAACCCGTAGCGGCGGATGCGGTGCGTTTCGGCGAGCTGCGCATCGATGGCGTAGGTGAAGGCTGCCGGGGCCAGAGTCTGGTGGAATGCGGTGTCGAAGACCGCGACGTGCGGGACGCCGGGGAACGACTTCTTCGCGGCGACGATCCCGGCGAGGTTGGCCGGGTTGTGGAGCGGCGCCAGGACGGACAGCTCGTCGATGTTGATCTCGACGAGGGGCGTGATCAGCGTCGGCTCGAAGAAGCGCGCACCGCCGTGGACGACGCGATGCCCGACCGCGACGGGAGGATGCTCGGCGAGGGAGGGCCCGTCCGCGGCGAACGCGTCGAGCATGACCTGGAATCCGGCCGTGTGGTCGGCGATCGGGAGCTCGCGCGTCTGGGTCGCGTTGAGCATGGTCGTCGCCGGCCCGTCGGCGGGCTGAGCGACCACGGTGTGGGAGGAGTGGCCGGCGGGCTCGCCGATGCGCTCCACCAGGCCGGAGGCCAGGGTGCTCTCGGTCTCCATGTCGATCAGCTGGTACTTGAAGGACGAGGATCCGCTGTTGACGACCAGCACCGGGGTCATGGTCACTCCCCCTGCGCCTGGATCGCGGTGATCGCGATGGTGTTGACGATGTCGTCGACGAGTGCGCCGCGCGAGAGGTCGTTGATCGGCTTGTTGAGCCCCTGCAGGACCGGTCCGATCGCGACCGCGCCGGCCGAGCGCTGCACCGCCTTGTAGGTGTTGTTCCCCGTGTTCAGGTCGGGGAACACGAACACGGTCGCCCGGCCCGCGACCTCGGATCCGGGCATCTTGGCCGCGGCGACCGCGGCGTCGGCGGCCGCGTCGTACTGGATCGGCCCCTCCACGAGCAGCTCGGGGGCGCGCCGGCGCACGAGGGCCGTGGCATCCCGCACCTTCTCGACGTCGGCGCCCGACCCGGACTCGCCCGTCGAGTACGACAGCATCGCGATGCGCGGATCGATGCCGAACTGGCTCGCGGTGGCGGCCGACGATATGGCGATGTCGGCGAGCTGCTCGGAGGTGGGATCGGGGACGACGGCGCAGTCGCCGTAGACGAGCACCCGATCGGCCAGCGCCATGAGGAACACGCTCGACACAACCGAGACGCCGGGCTTCGTCTTGATGATCTCGAAGGCCGGGCGGATGGTGTGCGCGGTCGTGTGGGCCGCGCCAGACACCATGCCGTCGGCGAGGCCGAGGTGCACCATGAGCGTTCCGAAGTACGACACGTCGGTCACCGTGTCGGCGGCTTTCGACAGCGTGACGCCCTTGTGCGCCCGGAGCCGTGCGTACTCCTCGGCGAACTTGTGGACGTGCACGGCGTCGAACGGGCTGAGCACCTCGGCCCCGCCGATGTCGATGCCGAGCTCGATCGCCCGGGCGCGCACCTCGAACGGCTCGCCGAGGATCGTGAGGTCGGCAATTCCGCGCTTGAGCACGGTGGCGGCGGCGCGGAGCACCCGGTCGTCCTCGCCCTCGGGGAGCACGATGCGCTTGCGCTCGGATCGGGCGCGCTCGATGAGCTGGAACTCGAACATGAGCGGGGTCACGACGGTCGCCCGTGCCACGCCGAACGCCCGCAGCAGCTCGTCGGTGTCGACGTTCTGCTCGAAGAGCGAGAGCGCCGTGTCGTAGCGGCGCTGCGAGTCCGCGGCCAGGCGCCCGCGCGTGCTCATCACCCGCGCGGCCGTCTCATACGTGCCGAGGTCGGTGGTGATGATGGGAACGTTCGAACCGAGTCCGTCGAGCAGACGGGTGATCGGCTCGGGAAGCTCGAAGCCCCCGTTGAGGACGATGCCGGAGATCGACGGGAAGGTGCCGGATGCGTTCGCGAGCAGGGTGGCGAGCAGGACCTCGGAGCGGTCGGCCGGGATGATCACGACGGCGCCTTCGAGCAGGCGCGGCAGCACGTTGACCATCGACATGCCGGCGACCACGACGCCGAGCGCCTCCCTGGTCAGCCGGTCGGGATCGCCCGCCAGCAGCTCGCCGCCGACGGCGCGCATGATGCCCCGGATCGACGGGGCGACCAGGTACCGGTCCTCGGGGATGGCCCACACCGGCACGGCCTGGGGCGTCGCAGACCCGTGCCCGTCCACGGCGCGCCGGATGGCCGCGATCGTCGCGACCGCCTCGTCGGGCTCGGTGCGGTTGGCGACCACCGCGAACAGCTGGGCACGGCCGTGGGCGAGCTCGGCGAGCGCCAGGTCGGCGATCTGCCCCATCTCGGCCGGTGTGCGGGGCTGCGACGAGCCGAGCTGCTCAGGCTGCGTCTGTCCCTGCGACGAGCGACCGCCGAGCACGAGCAGCACGGGCGCGCCCAGGTTGGCCGCGATCCGGGCGTTGTACGCGAGCTCGGCCGGGCTGCCGACATCGGTGTAGTCGCTGCCCAGGATGACGACCGCGTCGCACTGCGCCTCGACGGCCTTGTAGCGCTCGACGATCACGGCGAGCGCGGCATCCGGATCCTGGCGCACGTCGTCATAGGTGACCCCGATGCAGTCGTCGTACGCCAGATCGACGCCGTCGTGGTCGACGAGCATCTCGAGCACGTAGTCGGGTTCGACGGTCGACCGGGCGATCGCGCGGAAGACGCCGACCCGGGGCGTGGCGTGACTGAAGGCATCGAGCACCCCCAGCGCGACCGTGGACTTGCCCGAGTGACCTTCTGCCGACGTGATGAAGATGCTCTGAGCCACGGCTCCAGCCTATGGGGGGTGGCTACACTCCGGGC
The DNA here is from genome assembly GCF_034045255.1 of Microbacterium sp. CFBP9034. Classification (NCBI taxonomy): domain Bacteria; kingdom Bacillati; phylum Actinomycetota; class Actinomycetes; order Micrococcales; family Microbacteriaceae; genus Microbacterium; species Microbacterium sp. CFBP9034. Next base: position 738,509 of record NZ_JAXCWC010000002.1, on the reverse strand, counting down.
TATGACCGAACCCCGCCCCGGCATCGACGTGCCCGACCACCGCGGCCGCACCGGACTCGACCGGACCGGACGCGACCTCGACGGCAACCCGGACGTGCGGGTGACCGACGTCGAACTGCTCGCGGCAGCCTGGCACGTGCTGCGCCGCACGACCCTGGAGTACCGCGGACCGTCGGGCGAGTGGGAGACCCAGCAGCGCGAGACGTACGACCGCGGCAACGGCGCCACCGTGCTGCTGTACGACCCGCACCGTCGCACGGTGCTGCTGACGCGTCAGTTCCGCTACCCCGTCTACGTCAACGATCACGCGGACGGCATGCTCGTCGAGACCGCCGCGGGACTGCTGGACGACGACGACCCGGCGACCGCGATCCGCCGCGAGGCCGCGGAGGAGACCGGCGTGGAGGTCGGCGAGCTCGAGCACGTGTGGGACGTGTACATGAGCCCCGGATCGGTCACCGAGCGCCTGCACTTCTTCGCCGCTCCCTACGACGGCGGCGGCCGCATCGGCGAGCGGGGCGGGCTCGCCCACGAGGGCGAGCACATCGAGCTGCTCGAGCCGGGGATCGACGAGGCGCTCGCGATGATCCGCGACGGTCGCATCCAGGACGCCAAGACCATCATGCTGCTGCAGTGGGCCGTGCTCGAGGGCCCCTTCGCCCGCTGATCGGCGGCCCGCGAGGGGCCTTCCGGGGTGCACCCGGGAAAATTAAGACTCTCCGCGAACCCGGCAGAGCCTGGTTACCCTTGCTACGTTTCCGTCCTGGGGGAGTTGGCCTGGATGCCGCCTCGCGGAGAGCTGGGTCAAGTCTAACCCGGTTGCGCGACGCTCTGTGCCCGGGGCGATCCGTACGCGTGCAGTGATCTCCCAGGCCCACAGCGGCCCCGCCGTTGTTACCATCGGAAGAGTGGGCGGTCGATGGGGCCTCGCTCACCGGCTGACCCGCCCGTACGGGCCGGTCCGAGGGAGGTCGCGATGATCGATGCCACGGTTGCCGACGCGGTGGGTGCGCTCACGGCCGAGGACTTCGCCCGCCGCACGGATGCGATCCTCGCGTCCGTCGGCAGTGTGATCGACGGCAAGCCCGAAGCGGTGCGCAGCGCCTTGGTGTGCCTGCTCGCGGAAGGGCATCTGCTCATCGAGGACGTGCCGGGCGTCGGCAAGACCATGCTCGCCCGAGCGCTCGCGGCCTCTGTGGATGCGACGGTCCGCCGCATCCAGTTCACTCCCGACCTCCTCCCCGGCGACGTGACCGGGGTGAGCGTATTCAATCCGGTCGACCGGGAGTTCGAGTTCAAGCCCGGTGCGATCTTCGCGAACATCGTGATCGCCGACGAGATCAACCGCTCCTCCCCCAAGACGCAGTCGGCGCTGCTCGAGGCGATGGAGGAAGGTCAGGTCACGGTCGACGGCCAGACCCACATGCTCCCGGCGCCGTTCCTCGTCGTCGCCACGCAGAACCCGCTCGAGATGGAGGGCACGTACGCCCTGCCCGAAGCGCAGCGGGACCGGTTCATGATGCGCATCTCGATGGGCTACCCGGACCAGCGCTCCGAGGCGCTCATGCTGCGCCAGCGCGACACGCTCAACCCGCTCGACCAGCTCGCCGCCGTGGTCACGGCCGAGCAGGTCACCGAGCTCGTCGCCTGGGCCCGCGCCGTGCACGTCGCCCCGCCGATCGAGGACTACGCCGTCGCCCTCGCCCACGCGACCCGCGTCCACTCCGACCTGCGCCTGGGCGCGAGCCCCCGGGCCACCCTGCAGCTCGCGCGCGCGGCCAAGGTGTGGGCAGCCCTCGACGGCCGCAGCTTCGTCATCCCCGACGACATCACGGCGCTCCTCGTGCCGGTGTTCGCCCACCGCCTGATTCCCACGCGCTCCGCCGGAGGCGCCCGCGCCCGGGGCGCGGCCGACGCCATCACCACGATCCTCGAGCGCATCGCGGCCAGCGTGCGCGTCCCCATCGCCGCCCGTCAGTGAGTTCGCGATGAGACGCCTGTGGCCGCTGACCGTGCGAGGCACGGGCGCGCTCATCCTCGCGATCGCCTGCTTCGTGGCCGCGAACGAGGTCGGCGTCACCGAGCTCCTCTACTTCGGCATCCTGCTGCTCGCCGTGATCGGGGCGAGCGTGGCCTCGCTGTACCTCACGCGACGCTCCGACGTCGTGACGCGGTCGCTGGCGCCGGATGTCGCGACCGTCGGCCGCGACTCGCGGGTGACCGTCCGGGTCGGGGTGCGCACCGCCGTTCCCACCCCGCCGGGCACCTGGCACGACGCGCTGCCGAAGGGGCTCACGGGCACCCCTGAGGGCATCTTCCCCGCGCTGGGCTCCGGCCTCCGCGGCGGCGAGCGCGTGGTCGACCTCGAGTACACGGTCACGGGCACGAGGCGCGGCATCCACTCGATCGGCCCGCTTTCGGTGCGAGCGACCGACCCGTTCGGACTCGCACGCCGCCGGACTCTGTTCGGCGAGCGCACGCGGGTCACGGTGGCGCCGGCTCTGGTGGACCTCCCCCCGCTCACCGACTTCGCCGGCGAGACCGGCGGCACCCTCCACACGACGACGAACCAGCTGGGCCAGGGCGCCGACAACCTGGTGGCGCGCCCGTATGTGTCCGGAGACTCCATGCGCCGCATCCACTGGCGGGCGACCGCCCACCGGGACGAGCTCATGGTGCGCCAGGAGGAGCAGGAGTCCACCCCCGAGGCGAGCGTCGTGCTCGACCGCGGCGCACTGCGGTGGGCGGCAGAGGCCATGCAGGCGCCGGGCGCGGACCCGGGGTTCGAGGCCGCGGTATCGGCGTGCGTCTCGGCGGTCGCCCGGCTGGTGCACGACGGCTACGCCGTCGAGGTGCTCGACTCCGACGGCACGGCGCTGGCCGAGCGCATCGACGGCGGCGACATGGCCGAGGTCGAGGGACTCCTCACCCACTTCGCGACGCTCACCGCCCGCCGCGACGACAGTCTGGCCCGGCTCCCGCGCCTGTTCGCCGGGGTGATGACCGGGCCGGTGATCCTGATCGTGGGCCGATTCGATCCCCCGGATGCCGAGGCCATCGCCCCGATCGCCCACCACAGCACCCTTCCCATGGTGTTCGCGGTGGCGCCCGTCGGAGACGCCCTCGACATCGCCGCCGACAGCGGCTGGCGCGTGGGCGCGATCGATCCCGAGGGCGACCTGGCGGTGGCCTGGGGGAACGCGGTCGGGCGAGGGATGAGCCATGTCATCGTCTGACCCGATCGACCTGCGTTCCGCGCGCCGCGGCGGCGAGCGGGTGCTGACGATCGCGATCCTCGCGGCACTGCTGGCGGCGCTCATCCCGGTCCTCCGGGTCGTCGAGCCCGGCGGCTGGCTGCTCGGCTCGGTGGTCATCGCGACGCTGGTGCTCGTCGCCGGCTTCTTCGCCCGCCGCTACCGTCTTCCGGCGGTCGCCGTCAGCCTCATCGAGGCCGGCGTCTGGGTCGCGGTGATGACGGCGGTGTTCCTGCGCGACACTGCGCTCCTGTGGATCATCCCCACACCGGCGACCGTTCGCGCGGTGCCCGCGCTGGTGGACGACGCGATGAGCGCGATCGTCTACGGCGCCGCCCCGCTCGAGCCGTCTCCCGAGCTCGCGTTCCTCATCGTCGGGGCGATGGGACTGCTCGCGATCATCGTCGATCACGTCGTGCTCACCGCGCGGATGCCGCTCCTCGCATCGATCGGCATCGTCGCGGTGTCTCTGATCCCCGCGATCGCCGTTCCCCGGCAGGTGGACGTGATGGCGTTCGTCTTCCTCGCCGTCGCCATCCTCTTCCTGATCCGGGCCGAGACGCGCTCGCGCGAGCGGCCGCTCGAACGCACCGCCGAGCGCACCGCCGGAGTGCCCGCGACCGCGGTCGGCATCGGCGCCATCGCCGTCATCGTCGCGGTCGTCGCCACCCCGCTCCTGCCCCAGCCCGGCGTGCGCGCGGGCGGCGGGCTCGGCCCGGGCCCCGGCATCGACGCGACGCTTCAGCTCGGCGACGACCTGCGCCGCCCGCAGGAGGTCGAGGTCCTGCGCGTCAGGTCGGACTCCCCCACCGCCCCGTACCTGCGGGCGACCACGCTGTCCCGGTTCGAGGGCGGCGTGTGGGAGCCCGACCGGGTGCGCACGGTGCCGCTCGACAGCGAGCTCGGCCTCGGCCGGGTGAGCGTGCCCCCCGGGGTGCGCGTGTCCGAGTTCACCACCACGGTCGAGGTCGTGAACCTCGCCTCGGTGTGGCTGCCCGTGTCGTATCCCGCCGTGGAGGTCACGGGGCTCGACGGCCGCTGGGCTGCCGTGCCGTACAACCGCACCGTGATCTCGCAGTCGGGGACCACCCAGGGACAGACCTACGACGTCGTCTCCAACCAGCCGCGGCCGACCCTCGAGCAGATCCGCCAATACAACGCCGGCGGGCCGGAGCTGCGCGACGAGACGACGGAGGTGCCCCCCGGCACGCCGGAGATCATCGCCTTTCTCGCGGCCGAGGTCACCGCAGAGGCGACCAACGACTACGACCGGCTGATCGCCCTGCAGCGCTGGTTCCGCGGCGGCGAGTTCCGCTACTCCCTCGAGGCGCCCGTCGAGGACGGCTTCGACGGGAGCGGCGCCGAGGCGGTCGCCCAGTTCCTCGAGCAGCGCGAGGGCTACTGCATCCACTTCGCCTCCGCGTTCGCGCTGATGGCGCGCACCCTCCACATGCCGACCCGCGTCGTCGTCGGGTACCTCCCCGGCGTCGCCACCACCGATGTCGTCGAGTCGGAGACCGTCTACTCGGTGTCGAGCTCCCTGCTCCACGCCTGGCCGGAGGTGTACTTCGACAACGTGGGCTGGATCTCGTTCGAGCCCACCGCGGGCCTCGGCGTGCCGACATCCTTCCTGCCGGCGGCGTCCGTGCCGGGCGCGACCGACCCCGACGGCCCGACCCCGGGCGCGACCCCCGCGCCGTCGTCGACTCCCGGGCTCGATCCGAACGATCCCTTGAACCCGCGCGACGAGGCTCTTCCCGGCACCCCGCTCACGAACGCGAACCCGCTCCCCGCGCTCGGCGTGGTCCTGCTCATCCTGTTGGTGCTCGCGCTGCCGTTCCTGGTGCGCCAGCTGCGCCACCGCCAGCTCACGGTCGCGGCGCGCGGAGGCGATGCCGCCTCGGCGTGGACGATCGTCCAGGATGCCGCGATCGACGTCGGCATCGCCGTCCCGGCCAGCGAGAGCCCCCGGGCGTTCGCCCAGCGGCTGGTCGAACGCCACGGCGTCTCCGCCGACGACATGTACACCCTGGCGACCGCGATCGAACGGGCCTCCTACGGTCCGCAGGGCGTGCGCGACTACTGGCTGGGCGATGCCGCCTTCGACGCCGCGACCGCGGTGCGGTCGACACTGCTGGCTTCCGCTCCCCTGTCGAGGCGCATCCTCGCCGTGATCGCCCCGCGCTCGCTCATCGTGCGCCCGGGGAGCGTGTACGCAGGGACGGCCCCCGCGACCAGGTAGGATGGTCTGCGGTCCTCCGGGGCCATGGAGGATTCGCCTAGTGGCCTATGGCGCACGCTTGGAAAGCGTGTTGAGTGAAAGCTCTCAGGGGTTCGAATCCCCTATCCTCCGCCGCTCCGATCCCAGTGTTTTCAAGGGATTTTTCGTCCGTCCAGGTCGCGTGACACACCTACTGGCACAGTTAAGGCCGATTTCGACCCCTCCAGAGGCCTGATTTTCCGCGGTTCGCTGATCGTGTGGAACTGGCCTGTTGCGACATGGCTGGCTCATGTCATGGGCGGAGCTAGCGGTTTTCGGACACGCTTCTGAGGCATCTGTTGTGTCGCTCGGCATGTGCCGGCTCTTCTCCGCCGCGAGAGTGTAGCGACCGCGCGAGGCTGCGTCCCGGGCTTTCGACGGCATATCCTCGGCGCTTCGCGCCTCCGACCCTTCTATGGGCTCTGTCAAGGCCGGGCAGCGCTGCTTCGGTGTGCAAGGATCGCCGCGTGACGGACGATTTGGGTGTTGAGGATACCGATGACGGCGAGGGCCACGTGATCGTCAGCTTCACGGTGATCAGCGTGGCTCCCATCGAAGGACTGGCGCAGTACTTGAGTGAGTCCAGAACGCCTGCGGATGAGTTCTTCTACGATCTCGGAACGACGTCGTTCGAAGAGCGGGAAGCGGAAGCTCGAGCGGACAGGCTCGAGGCCACCATCAATGCGTTTCTCGACCTCCTAGAGCCGATTCCTCATGAGGCGCTGCATGATCCCGGGGCGTTCGTCCGGCTGTTCATGACTCTGTGTCGGGGCGCCGAGACCATCCACGCAAAGACCTTGAAGCGGCTCGCGGATGCGAACGCCACCATCTGGATCGATGCATAGGACGCCCCCTCCGACAGCGAGAGGGTAGCGGTTGGGCGCGGCTCCGTTCCCTCGCTCGCTATTTGCAGACTCCGCTCCGCTCCGCTTAGCAACCGCTCGCCGCGGGCACTGCGCCGTCCCCGACCGCTTGGTCAGCTGATTGTCGGAGCGAGGGTGGGGATTGAGTTCAGCTCCCGATAGATCTGGCGCGCGATGTAGCGCTTGAGAACGCGACGGATCTCTGCCTCCGTTTTCCCTTCGGCTTGTCGTCGCGAGACGTAGGCGCGTGTCTCGGGGTCGCTCGCCATTCGGGCGCGAGCGACCACGTAGAGCGCGCGGTTCAGCTGCCGGTCACCTTGCCTGCTGAGCCGGTAGCGGATCGTGTTGCCGCTGGATGCCGGGATGGGGGCGACCCCACCGAGGCTGGCAAATGCCGCTTCGGAGCGGACTCGACCCGGATGCGACCAGGCGGTGAGGAAGATCGCCGCGCAGACCGGCCCCACGCCCCACGAGTTCATCAGCCCGGGAGCCAGCGCATCCGCGAGCTCACGCAGCTCCTGCTTGTTGCGGCGCAGCTCGGCTCCCAGCAGCAGGATCTCTCGCGCGAGCCGGCGCGCTTCCGCACGGGCGACGCGCTGGTCAATGTCGTCGGTCGAGCGTGACCGCCAGGCTGCGATCTCGCTGATCTGTTTCCCTGTCAGCGGGCGACGAACATCCATCCCCAGATCGACCGAACGCAACAGCGCCGTGAGCGCATTGCGGTGTCCGGTCCGGTGAGAATCCATGCTCCTGCGGCTCATCAACATGACCCGCAACGCCGAACGAGGCTTCCCATCCCGCGGGATGATCAGCTTCTCGACGTCCTGCCGCAGCGCCGTCCTAGCCGCAGCTTCCGCGTCGATCGTGTCCGACTTACCGTTGCGACGCTCACCCCGTTTCGGCGGATGCACCTCGACCACCGGTATCCCGGCTTCGCTGAGGACTTCCAGCAGCCGCGCCCCGTACGTGCTGGTGCCCTCTACCGCCGCCAGCACGCCACCCGCGAGACATCGCCGCTCGATCCACACCGCGGCGTGCAACAAGCCCGGCGGTGACGTCGAGAACGTCTCCTGACCGATCACCCGCCCGGTGGCCGATTCCACGATGACGTAGGTGTGTGTTCGGGCATGGGTGTCGACGCCGACGACGTGCCCATACTGCTCCGCAACGATTGGCATCACTGCTCTCCTTCGTGAACTGGATCAGTGCCGGCCAACGGGATCGCTTCACGACAGACCTCAAATGAGCCACGCCCTTGCGGGCGGGCAACCTTCTATCAAGCCACTGGAACGGACAGGTCAGCACCAGTCCCGTGGGCGGACAGGTCGAACGGAAGCCACCGCGATCCGGCAGCGGACATGTCGTAGCGAAGCCACCACGAGACGCGGGACAGGTATTCCAAGGGTCACGCCGAACGGAACCGGCACCAGCCTGACAGCCACGCCACAGGCCAGCCACTAACCATTAGAGGTATTCCACGGTCCCGGGACTCCGCCCCGCCCGATCGCTGATTCGCTGATGTCGGAGAAGCGCCGTGTCTGAGAGTTCCTGAGGACTAACTCGTCGTGAGCGCGTCGGCCCGGACGGGAGCCAGCAGCTCCCCCACGAGATCCGCGGCGCCGCGCTGCAGAGTGCGCACCGCATGCGAGTACGTGTTGAGGGTCGTTTGGATGTCGGCGTGCCCGAGGCGCTCGGAGACGATCTTCGGGTGCACTCCGGCGCGCAGAAGCAGCGTCGCATGGGTGTGCCGGAGCTCATGGAGGTGGAGCCGGTCGAGATCGGGATGCGCGTCCGCGGCCTTGTTCACCCGCTCGCGCCACTGCCGCGAGAACTGCGTCGGGTTGTGCGGCCGGCCGAACCGGTTACAGAAGATCAACTGCTCGCCACGCGCAAGGTCAGGCGCGACCGCCCGCAGCAGATCCCGCTTCGTCCGCAGCGCGTGCGCCAGCCGAGCGTCGATGTCGACGTTCCGCACGCGGCCGCTCTTGGTCTGACGGAAGTCGATGACCGGCTTCTTGCCGGCTTCCTTCACGTACGACATCGCGCGCGCGATCGTGATCACGTTGTTATCGAGGTCGACGTCCTTCCATCGCACGCCAAGGATCTCGCCGCGGCGCATGCCGGTGCCGAGCAGCGTCAGCCACGCCAGCCAGAGGTAGTCGCCAGTGGACTCGGACCACTCGAGGAAGAGTCGCGCATCCTCGGCCGACCAGGTCATCATCTCGGGCGGCGCCGCATCGATCTTGGTGGGAGGCGATGCCCGCTTGGCGGGGTTCAGCCGGATGAGACCATCCTCGAGTGCGTGCTGCAGGATCTGCGACAGCAGCACGTGAATGTGCCGGATGGTCGCCGGCCCCAGCGGCTCACCGATGTGTCCGCGGTCCTTTCGCCCGTCGCGCTCAAGCTGCCGATAGAGCCGGTTGAGCTGATCTTTCGAGATGTCGCTCAGCGGCGTGCGCCCTAGCGACGAGCTCTCGACATGGACGCGGTAGTGCTTGCGGTAGCCGGCGAGCGTCGTCGGACGCACCCGCAGCCCGTCGAAGTACTTCGCTGAGTAGGCGTTCAGCGTCTCGCGGGTCTCCTCGATATGAGTGCCACGGCGGATGTCAACCTGGAGGTCGGCCAGCGTCTCGCGCGCAAACCGCTCGGTTTCGAAGCCACGGCGGAAGCGGCGCACGTACTCACCGTCCGGGCGAACGATCCAGTACGCGATCCGGTAGCGGATCTCACCCGAGGGCGTCGTGTACGGCGAGAGTGTGCCCTCGTGGTTCACCCGTCGAGCCATGATGCTTCTCCTCAGCTGATCGACGGCCCCGTCGGCCCCGGTGCGCCGACGACCGGTCCGGTGGCATCGGCCCTCGGCAGCCTGATGCCTTCCGCGAGTCCATCGACGCGGGCGCGATTCATTAGCCGAGTCGCGGTGCTCTGGCTCACGCTCAAATTGTCGGCGACAGCCTTCAACGGCGGCATGCTCACCGCCGCCGCGAGACGGTAGATGGTCGCCGCGTCGGCGATGGTCTCTTCCGTCGTCCGCTCTTTCCGGTCGCGCATGCGCATAAGGTACGCCGCGCCAGACTCCGAGTGGTCCGTGCCGGTGGAAACTGTGGAAACCGTCAGGCCGGTTGCCTGCACCGCCCACTGGACTCGCACCTCGCGGAGCGTCAGGCTCGTCACCTCATCACCTTCCGCTTTGCGCCCGACGCTGACGAGTGCCGCGGCACTGCGCCCGAGCTTGCGATCGAACGTGATGTCCACGCGAATCGTTCCGGGGACATCCGGCTCTCCTTGGAGAATCGCCGTCCATGCCCGAGGGATGCTCACGCCGTTGCCCACCTCGACACGATCGTCGCTGATATCCGCTGTCGCGAGCTTCACCATGAGGGCAGTATCTCAGGCCGGAAAACGATGAACAAGGTTTGTCACGAAGCATTCATGACACATCTGGCTCAGACTGGTGTACAGTGTGGGCGCGTGCTGACATAGGTGGCTCAGAGATTGGACAGGAAATGAACCGGTCAGATACTTCCCTCGCACTCACATTCAAGGATGCCGCGATCCTCGTCGGCGTCGACTACCGCACCATCAAGGCGGGCGTCGACCGCGGGACAATCCCCAGCGTTCAGCTTGGCTCACGGCGCATGATCCCCCGCGCGGCGCTGCTGCGGATCTTCGCCGTCGAAGCCTCACCACGTTAGCGGCATTGCGCGACTGTTTTCGAACACGTCTGCTGACGTACTCAACCGTGCCGGTGATCGTCGTCGGCGAGGCGCTCATCGAGCGTTATCACCCACGGACATGCACCCAAGACACCGCCCCGACAGACACTCCGTGGCTCAACGTTCTAACGGGTCCTGTTTACACGGCATCTCATCGACGAGGAGATTACCCGCATCCAAGCCGGTGGACGCCGACGACGAGTCCGCCTAGCAGTACACGTTGGTAATGGCTGTGCGATAGGCCAACGGAACGTTGGCGTAGGTGTTGGCGGCAGCGCTCGCGCGCACGGTCGTACCCTCGCGCGCACTGAGCGTTCCGCTCGAGCGCGCGTTGGCGATCGAGCCAACTGTGCTCAGAGCGCTCGTCGACTTCGAACCGCATGTGGTCCAGGTGAGTTTCGTCCCGGCCATGCCGCCTTCGGAGTACGCGCAGATGCTGCCCGTCGCGCATGTGCCAACGGCACGAACGAGAGACACCTCGAGCGTCATTCCGAGCTCCGGCCACTCCGCCGAGCCGTAACCAGTCGCGACCCCGCCAGGCTCGGCGTCGAGAGCAAACGCGACGGACGGATGCACGTCTTGCCCGGACTCCTCTGCTGCAACAACCGATGTCGGCGCGCCTACGACGAGCGCCGTCACGAGGGCAACGGTGACGAGGGTGCGTTTCATTCTTGGTCCTTCCAAAGGGTGTACGAGATAACTGTGCCTTCCGGCACCTCGAGAGAGTTGTCGTTCGAGGTGACGCTGCTCTCGAGTCCAACGATGCGTCCGGACGAGGCTGAGACGAGGAGCACCGCATCTTGCCCAGGTCTGCTCGTCGCCGCCTTCAACCCGACCACATCCCTGCCCGCACGGTCTGTGGTGGTTCCGAGGACCGTAATGTTCTCGTAGTCGGACAGACCATGGAGCAGCGCAGAGTGCTGGGCGTTCGTCAGCGTCCACTCGTTCAAAACCGCATGCATTGCGAGGAACGCATCGCCCGCGAGTGACCGGTCGGGCGCGAACGCGGCGAGCAGAGCATCGAGAGCGGCCGGCTCGAGGCTGGCGGCGTCCGGAATCTGCGCGGGGAACTCACCGGGTGCGAACGTGCGCTCGTCGAGGACCGTTCCAGCCTCGTTAGCCTCGTCGGTGGCGACGGCGACGTCGTTGCCGTCCGCGAAGTATGGCTCGCCGGCAACGACCTTCAACGAGCCAGACAGGTCCGCTGCCCATTCGAGCTCGGTCACCGAAGGCGAAATAACGACGGTGGGCTCGGCTTGCCCATCCTCGGCGATCGTCAGGTTCCATGCAGTGGTTACGGCCTGCCGCAGAGGTTCGGTCACACTCTGCTGCTGTTCAAGGCGTCCCTGGGCCAAGCGAATCGCCTCCTCCGCGCTGCGACTTGTCGGCTGGTATTCGAGTGGCGGGGGCCCAAAGGCGGCGGCGGGCGCTGGGGCGAAAGGCTGGAAGACCGAAATGACGACAACGAATATGGCCAGCACCGCTGCTAGCGGTGCCGTGACCATGAGCGTGAGTCGGGCAGGCGAGCGCCTTCGCCCGACGGGCTCAGCGACGATGCGTTCGAGGATTGCGCGATGGTTTGCGCTGAGTCCCACCTCCGATGGGGTGCTCGCTGGATTGCTCTCTCGAAGGAGGCGCTCGAGTTCGTCGTCATTCATGGCTGCCTGCCTTCACCGGCTCCAAGAGAGCTGCCCGAAGTTGCGCCCGCGCTCGGTGCAATCGCGTCCAGATGGCGCCTTCCTTCATCCTCAGGACTAGGGCTACTTCTCCTGCAGTCAAGCCGTCCCAGTATGTGAGTCGAACAATCTGAAGGTCCTTTTCGCTCAGCTTCGACATCGCCTCGTGTAGGGCCAGGCGGTCGAGGTTGCTGACCCCGGTGCCAGACACCGCTGTCAGCAACGACAGGGTGGCCATCACCCTTGCACCGCGGTACTCCCGCCGCTGATAGTCCCGGGTCTTGTGAATCGCGGTCCGGATGAGCCACGGGAGCCCGAAGGGCTCCTCCGGGTCGAGCTTCTGCCAAGCCACACGAAACACCTCAGCCGCGATGTCCTCGGCAACGGCACGATTGGAGGTCTGTCCCTCCACGTACCGGACGACCCGTGAAAAGTTAGATGCGAACATTTCACGAAACACAGCGTCTCGGAACAGGTGCTCCTCGAAAGGTGTCTTCCTGTTCACAGTTGCTCCGGACTTGCAGCGAAGGTCAGTCCAACAGTAACCGCGTGTCTCGACCCGCCCACCGCTTATCCACAGGTCGTAAGGAAGTGGCTCCGGCGGCCACAACAGAGGAAGCACCGCCCCTTGAACTCCGGCAGCGACCCGCTGGGCCGGCAATAGAACACCCTGCCGGCCCACGCGAGTCGTTCTGTCACATGTCTCGACAGTGCTTGCACAGCGGCCAGTTGTTCGTCCCCGACCGCTTGTTGAGGTCCGGGATCTGCTGGCCGCTCGGGCAATCATCGTGGACGTGGTGAACATCGGGGTCGGTGGGGTTGATTGAGTAGTAAGGCGAGACACGCATCGCGGACTCCTTCGGGTGATGACGGCCACGCGCCGTCACTCGGTAGTCGCTTCGAGCCTGCGGTTCCTTACGGAGTCGCATCAACGACTCGCGTCCGCGAATGCGGCGCTGCATCACGTCACCCCGCCCCAGCGACAGACGCGGGAACCACGACGGGCGGGAAATGTGCTCTACCGAGGATCTCCGACGAAGGCGATACCCGACCGGCCGCTGTCGTCGCAACCCTCGACGCCCTCGATCTCCATGTCGTAGTGGCCCGCGTTCGTGCGGACAACGTTGACTTGCTCGCCGTAGGCCACTTCGAAGCCTTCCGGCGTGATGAGACCGTCGGCTGTGACTTCAGTGTCGTCGTCGAGGATCACGAGTTCCTGCGCCTCACCCGGGAATTCGACGTAGAGGCAGTCGCCTGGACCAATTGTCACGGTGCCCTGGTAATAGATGTCAGGGGCGTCACTGTGGCCATCGGAGCGTAGGAAGGTGATGCCCCCCGAATGCTCGACAGAGAGGGATCCGCCGCCTTGTGGTTGTTGGCACGCCACTAGGAGCAGACCGAACGCTGCGACGACCGCGGTAAAAACGAGGCGTTGCGGCTTCATGTTCAACCAGTGACCACCGTTACGCCGAGAAGGCCGGGAAGGAGCCCAATCTTCGTGAAAACGGAACTTGCCCCACTGCGTCCTGAGTGGATGCCAAGCGCCTTCGAACCCGTGAACCACGGACCGCCCGAGTCGCCAGGCTTGGTGAGGATCCCGGACATCGCAGCCAGACCGCAGAATCTCGGAAAGTTTTCGTACACAGCACACCAATCAACGCCCACTACTGTGGCGCACCCGTTCCCAGTCGTCACACCGAACTTGCACGCAAGGATTCCTATCGTCGGGTTGCCGTATGACTTGACGGTTCGGTAGCTGCCCCAGCTCCAACGAAAGGTCGCTGGGTGGCTGCCCGACAGTCGAGTCCTTCGAAGGTCATGGCCGGACGCGATCGCGCTCATGCTCGTGCTCACCGACGCACCGTCGTACGTGGACGGAGTTGTCAAGCAATGCCTCGCAGTGGAGATGAAGTAGTTGGTCGACTGGCGCACGATGAAAGCGCCTGTGCAACCGGCGTAGCCCATCCCACCACGCGCATCGGGCGCGGGGGTTTGTGATTCGTCAGCGGCTGCCACCACGACGTTCACGGTGCCAACCTCGGCATCGAGGAGTGCACTCGCCTCCGCCGCGAGGACGGATTCGGCAGCCGCCGCATCGGGCTCGCTGAACGTCGTGACATTTACTGTGTTCGTAAAGACGTCGTAGCTCACCTGAAACCCCGACTGGCCGGCGGCCTGAAGCGTACCCGCGTACTGGTCCACCACAGCGGCCTGCGCTACCTCGCCGGGGAGATCTGCAACCAGCACGTCCATGTCCGCGCCCGCGGTAACTGCAGCAGCTTGCGCGGCGTTTGCACCACCGGGTTTCACGTGAATGCTTCCCGACCCGTTGCCCCACGCAGCCCGTACCACCACATCCCCGGGGGCTGACCGTACCTGGTCAACCGCAGCCAAGAACTCGTGCTGCCCGCTGAAACGCTGGATGACCTCGTCAACAGAGATTCCCTCGCTCGCAGCGAAGGATTGATAGTCCTGCATCTGCTCGGGGGTGATCGGGTACACGGAATTGAGCTCCGGCGCGGGTACGTCATCTGGATTCTGGGCGGCCAGCGACGCGGCGGGATTGACCAGAGCCAGCGCACCTACTGTGATAAGTCCGACCCCGACCCGCAAGCGCCATTGCTTCATGTATCGACCTTTCCGTCTTCGCGCAACTGTCGACTGCGTCGTTGCGCGCTCATACTTGCATGCTGCGATAGCCCCGACAATGGCGCGAACTTGCCAATAGTGAAATGTAAGGAACTCGCCGTTCGCGCAACAATAGGGCGCTGCTCACGCCACACAGTTGACTGTCGATGGGGTGCACTCGGACTCCGTACAGGCGCAGCCGATGCGGTGAGCGCGATCGAAGAGATTCCGATGGGAATCCGGACGTGGATCGACAAGTTCGTTGACGCAGATCGCGCGTAAATCGAGTGCCCTGGGTTCATCACAAGGTGTCTCCACGGGACTCGCAGTTCGCCAACGAGTTACTGGCGCCCTGCGAAGAGAGCCGGCCGCAACGCCGCGATGCTGGCCGTCGCGAGCGCCATATTCCCGAGGCGGCGGTAACAGCGTTCTCGGCATTAGTTCCCCGACCGCGATCGCCAATGCGAATGCGGCGACGAATCTGATCGCGAATCCGCTCACCGGAGGGCCCATGGCGCTTCTACGGGACGCGCAATTCCCGGATAGGTTCGCGTCGGCTGGCGACGATCGCCGGGAGGAGCGCCGCCACGATCGCCGTGCAGAGGGCGAGGACGGCGAGGGAGGTGGTGAAGGCGACTCCAGGGAGCGGGTCGCCCGAGGCGAAGAGGATCACTGCGCTTGCCACCGTGCCGACGGCGATGCCCGCCGCGGCGAGCACAGCGGTCTGAGTCATGAGGAGGGCGACGATCAGGCCGCGGGTGGCGCCGAGCGCGCGGCGGCGGCCGTAATCCTTGCGACGCATCATCACGAGGCCGTAGAGGAGGACGGCCACGAGGGCTCCTGTGAGCGCGAGTAGTCCGAGGACCAGCCCGCGCGAGAAGCTCCCCAGCTGACCCTGGATGAGGGCCCGGAGCTGCGCGAGGGCTTCGCTCGTCTCGACCGTGATCTTGCTCGGGTCGGCGGGAGCGAGCACCGAGAGCACCGCATCGCTGACGGGGGCCACGAGGTCGGGACGATCGGCAATCACCACCACCACGCCCACCGCCTCCTCACCCGTCGCGTCTGGACGGGGAATGAGCGTCAAAGGCTGCAGCGCCGCGAGGAACTCCGGACTGGCCAACGTGCCGGCCACCGCGAAGTCGGCGCCGGTCGTGAGGGTGAGGGCGCCGACATCGTCGACGAGTCCGAGCTGGTCGAGGGCGCCTGGGGCGGCATAGGCGAGCTGGCCAGGCAGCGGCGAGTCCGCGGGGACGCCGAGCCGCTCCAAGTCGTTCCCATAGGCGAAGCGCACAGGTACGCGGGTGCCGTCGGAGACGAGGGTGTTGGTCGCGTCGATCGCGGTGGAGAACGCGCCCGCCCACTCGATGCCTTCGATGTGCGCGATCCGCTCGAGGACGTCGCTCGTGACTCCCGCGGCCTCCTCGGCCCGGATCGTGATCGACCGAGTGCCGGCCGAGTCGATTGAGCCGAGCACCTCCTGTTCGGCGCCGACGGTACGCCCAGTAGTGAGCATGACCGCGAGGATCATCCCTGCGACCATGAAGACGGTGAGTGCCGATGCCACCGGCTGCGACCTGGCGGTCGCGATCGCCTCGCGGATCAGCTCACCGGGGCGCGTCACAGTCGGATCTCCGCGTCGCACGCAGCGGCGACCTCGGGCGAGTGGGTGACGACGATCACGGCAGCGCCGGTGCGGGCATGGTCGCGCATCGCTTCGACGACGAGAACGGATGTCGCGGGGTCGAGGTTTCCCGTGGGTTCGTCTGCGAGCAGTACGGCGGGAGCATTCAGCAACGCTCGGCAGAGTGCGATGCGCTGAGCCTGTCCGCCGGACACCTGGCCGGGTTTGCGGTCGGGCGGCACGTCGACGCCGAACCGGTCGAGTAGCTCGAGGGCCCTGTCTCGGATGTCCCGCTTGGCCTCGCCACGGTACAGCGCGGTCTCAGTCACATTGTCGATCACCGTGCGGGTCTGGTCGAGCGCGGCGTCCTGGAACACGAACCCGAAACGGCTCGCTCGCAACCGAGCCCGCTGCGCGTCGCGCATCCCGGCCACGGATTCGCCATCGACCAGGATCGCGCCTGAGGCGGGATGCAGCATTAGGCCGAGCAGGTACAGCAATGTCGACTTGCCTCGCCCCGATGGCCCGGTCAGCGCGCTCATCGATCCCGCCGGGAACTCCGCCGACCAACCGTCGAGCACCCGGGTGCCGGCGGTGTACTCGAAGACGATGTCACGCGCTTCCAGCCGCGGCGTGCCAGGATCACCATCCCGCTCGTCGAACGCCTCTCCCCGGTCGTTGAGCGAGCGAAGCGAGACGAAACGCCCCGACGCATCAGGGTCCGCGTGTGCGCTCACCCGCCGCCTCCCTCGACCGCGGGGACGCGCACACGGGTACCCCCCTCGACGCCCTCAACGACCGACATTCCCCTGGCCGAAGTCACCACAGTCACTGGCAAGCGCGCGCCGGCCTCGTCGACCACCGCGACCTCGCCCCCGGCATCCGTCACCAGCGCCGCCGACGGGACGACGAGCCCGCCGGCGGTGGGTACCGTAACGATGACGGACGACAGCATCGCCTCGCCCGTCACCGGAACGAGCCCGCACGAGTCGCCGCAGATGACACCGCCGTCGGGACCCGCCAGCCCCACAGTGATCGTCTGCGTCTCGGCGTCGGCCACCTGATCGGTCGACACGGCATCCCATATCGACCCGTCGGGAGACGTGACCTGCACCTGCGTGCCTGTCGGGATCATCCCGGCTTGAGCTTCAGTGACGGGCAAGACGAACGTGGGTGCGGAGGGGAGCCCCAGAAGGACCTCCTCGCCTCCCGACACGCTCTTCCCTCGCGCGATCACCTTCGAGTCGAGCGAGACCCGGGTGGGCAGCGACGGCACGAAGATCACGTCGCCGAGCTCGGCGGTGCCGGTCTGCGGCACACCCAGCGACTTCTGCCAGGCCTTGATCGCCTGCACGGTTCCCGATCCCGCCTTGCCGTCCACGGCGCCGTTGTATAGACCCAAGGACTGGAGCATCCCCTGAAGCTGGGCGACATCAGCGCCCTGCGCATCGAGGCCTATCGCACGGAACGCCGGCACCTCGCCCTGCGCCACGACCACGGGATGCAAGTTCACCGTATACAGCACCGAGCCCTGCGACACCTGATCGCCGGGCTGCACCGCAGCCCCGGTGACCACTCCCGCTGCCTGGTTCGACCCCACCGGCGTCGGAGTCCACTCCGCCACGGTGTTCAGGTTGATGCTCGACCCGACCGATCCCGGCTCGACCGTGACGTACGTGAAGGCGGTGGCGTCGAGCGGGTCGTCGGCGGGCCGCAGCACCGTGGCCGCGGCCCAACCGGCGGCTCCCACGACAACTGCAGCGAGGACAATCGCGATGACCATCGGCCACCACCGGCGGCGCTGCGCCGTCGTGGTCTTGGGCGCTTGATCGGTGGCGTCACTCAAGGGCGCCTCCCCCTACGTCGCTGCGCGCGGTGGTGAACTGGGTGCCTCGACGCCATGGATCGAGCGTATGCGACCTCGTTCACCCACGTCATCGCAATCTGTGCCAGGTCTTCTCGACCCGTCACCTCGCGCGTGGGCGCTCATCCCCACCAATCATCCGGTTGCTGCGGACACGCGGCGTTGGCCTCGATGGACTCCTCTTCGGTCGCCGTCGCGAGCGCTTCCGCAAAGGGTGACCATGCGTCCTGCGTGTTGAACGTGTCAAGAAACTCCTGCAGCGACGGCGGAGGGCTGACCGTGTATCCAAGCGCGGTGAGGCACGCCACGCTGTCGTTGGCTTGATACTCGTACAGCCGTCGGAGCTGGTCCTCGGTCGGCGGAAGCGTGTATTTGTCTTCCAGCGGGTACGACGCCTGGCAGACGTACACCGCGACATTCAACGCGGTCCCCTGCGCCTTGGGCACCTCGCCGAATCTGATGCCGCCGTCGGCACCCAGGTCCGCGGCGAAACCCTGCTCGTTCACACAGTCCGCGACGAGGCCAAAATGCTCCTCCATTGTCACGTACCGCACGATCGCCGTCTCGGGTCGCACAGCCTTCGGATCCAAGCTTGCGATCGATGCCCACCTTGCGTCGAGCGACTCGCGATAGATCTCCGTTTCGGCCGCCGTTCCGTCCCCCAGCACGGTTCCAGAACCGGCCACGGGCGCAGGTGTCGACGCGGATCCCACCCCCCGATCGGAATCCGTGCATCCGGTGAGGAGAACGATGACGCACAGTAAGCCGACCGTAACCGCGCTTCGGCCCAGTCGGTCGCGATGTCGATCTGGCCTCATGCGCGCTGTCTGATGTGAGGGCCCTCGAGCTGGTCGGTTCAGTCCCAGAGATCGTCGGGTGCTTGCGGGCATGCAGCGACAACCTCCTCATATCGATCCCCGGTGAGCGATCCGAGTCCCACGAACGGCGGCCACATGTCCGGAGACTCGTACGTTTCCAGGAATACGGCGAGCGTCGGCGCTGGCGGCGTGTCGAGGCCGAAAGACTGCAAGCACGGGACTGACTCCTCGAGCCAGAACGCGTAGAGCTGTGAAAGCTGGGCGTCCGTGAGAGGCAGCGAGTACTTCTCCGCGAACGGGTAAGCGGCCCCGCACACGAATTGAGCCACGGCCAGTGCCTCCTGCTGCGCGGCCGGCACCCCGGGGCTCTCGATCCCTCCGTCCACGCGAACGATGGTCTGAAATCCCTGTTCCTCCAGGCAACCCGCGATTGTCAATGCCCAGGCTTCCGGCTTGATCTCGCGCACCTTCGTCGTTTCGGCCCGCACGGCGTCGGGGAAGACGGCGATCACCTGAGCCCAACGTTCATCGAGCATCTGGTCGTAGCCAGTTGTTGCGGTGGGCTGTGATGACTCCGAGATCGATGCAGTCACCTCTGCTTGCGTGCTCGGAGCACAACCGGCGGTTGCGAGGGCAATCGCAAGAGCAAGCAGCCCGGCCGCGTTCCTCCGCCTTACCGCGGTCAGGCCAGAAGCTGACGCGGCTGTTGAAGGCGGACATACCGTCAATTCTTCAGGTCGGGGTGCACACACTGACTGGCGGGATCGCAGAGTTCGAGCAAGCGGGATGCCGCGACCTGCCGCTCGACTTCCTCGTGGCATTCCTTCATCCTCACGCCGCCGTACCATCACGATCGGCGCTCAGACTCGATCCGTGGTGCCATCCTGGCGCGAAACTGCGACGGCGAGCATCTGAACCGCCGCCGCAAGTGTCTCCTCAAAGAGTCGCAATCGGAGAAGCCCGATCTGAGGGCCACCTCGGGCAACGGCAACCGATGGTCCTCTGCGAGCCACGTGCACGCCGCGCTGATGCGGGCTTCGGCAATCACTTGAGCGACTCCGACCCCGCGCGTCCGGAAGGCCCGATAGAGCTGTCGGCGCGACACGTGCAGTCGTTCGGCGAGTGTGTCGGGCGAGAGCTGGGGATCGGCGTAGCTCTGGTCGATCATCTGCATCGCTTCGATGAGCAGGGCGCCCAATGCGGAGGACGCATCCGCCAGGCGGACCGGAACCAGGCGTTCAGTGGTGTTGGTCATGGTTCCCTCCTTGCGGAGCCCGATCGGGGGCCCTCACCCAGGAAGTCGCCGCTGCCACCGGATCCTTACAACACCATTTGCGGCCGCTTGGCCGCTGACCAGGCGCGGCGCATGAGCATTCGTACGGGTGCCTGAAGTGAAATCCGGCAATCTGTGCCCGATCCTTCGAGACAAGTTGACGCCCTTTCGTCGCAGCGCTCACTATCTTGCGCGAG
Source organism: Microbacterium sp. CFBP9034 (assembly GCF_034045255.1). Taxonomy (NCBI): domain Bacteria; kingdom Bacillati; phylum Actinomycetota; class Actinomycetes; order Micrococcales; family Microbacteriaceae; genus Microbacterium; species Microbacterium sp. CFBP9034. Next base: position 718,339 of record NZ_JAXCWC010000002.1, on the reverse strand, counting down.
GACACCGCAAATGCGGCTATCCCGCCTGACGAAGAAGTGGAGCAACCCCATGCGTAATCAACCGAACGGTTCCAGCCGGATCAGAAGGGCAGTTCTGGCGGCGGCAGCCACGTGCTTGCTGGTAGCGGGCACCGTAGTGGCCGCCCCGGCTGCGAACGCCGCCGAGTCCTGGGACAAGACGCTCAGTTGCCTCGTGAACTACAACTGCCGGATCACGTCGACCACGACCAATGAGACGAGATACTACGTCGACGGAGTCCAGAAGAGCGTCTGGTTCTACGGTGGCTCCTACCAATGGACGGGCGCGATCTCCGCCGGGTCACACACCGCAAGAGTATGGACTTCAGGAACGATCTCGGCCCACACCGCTTCCTGCTACTGCCCGGGTGGCGTTTCGTGCGGGTCCTAAGAGATGCGGGCCATCGAGACTGCATGCCTGGCATTTCTCGCCATCGCACTTCTCACGGGGTGCAGCAGCGACGGCGAATCGCCACAGCCGGGCGAAACAGCGGCTGCAGTTCCCGACGACTGGGAGGTCACGCCCGCGCAAGTCGAACGGCTGTATAACGCGAAACTGGCGAACCTCGAGCAGGCCTACAGTCTCGACCACCCAGTGGACGCCCAGCTCGTTCGCTACGTGACGGCCACCGAGATCGCGCAGGTGATCTCCAGCTGTGCCGGCGAGGCTGGGTTCTCAGTGCAGCCGAACGATCAGGGCGGAGTCTCCATCGACCCTGCCCCGGCCGGCCAGGAGAGTGCGCTGAACGAGGCGCTCGCGCGGTGTGAGGCGATGTATCCGCTCGACCCTCGCTTCAACATGCAACTCCCGCGCTTGCGAGCCGAGGCACAGTACCGGTTCCTCACCGAAACCGTCGCAGCGTGCGTGCAAGAACAGGGCTACTCGTTATCGGACCCACCCTCACTGCAGGTTTGGCTCGACGACTACTATTCGACCGGCTCCGCGTGGGATCCCTTCGCGCTGGCCGCCGAGCAAATGCTTCCTGACGACGGAGCGGAGCCGCTCAACGAGTTGTATCGGAATTGTCCGACGATCAGCGAAGAAGTGTACCCGCCTATGGATCTGGGATGACTGTCATCGGCGCGTAGCGGGCCTTCCGGGCTACCCCTTCGCGCGCCGAGTACCGCTGCTATCACGAAGACCTCGGGTCCGACACCACAGAAGGAGCGCGCGTCACGAACAGCAACGGATGACAGGAGCGGCGATGCACGCAGGCACTCTTCAGTGGGGCCCTCAGATCCCTTGGCAACACTGGGATCGCGTGACAACCTGGTTACATGGCTCGAGGACGCCGGAATGCCAAGCGTGAGTTCGCTCAGGCGCGCGAGATCGAGGCACTGGAGCGAGCCGAAGCGGAACGCCGGGAGGCGGAAGCGAGGGCGGCCTTCGAGCGTCGCCTTGCTCGCAAATGGGGATCCGAACGCGCTGCGCTGGATCGCCTGAGCGCCCTGTCGAGAGACCTGGAGAAGCTCCATCGGGAAGAGTCCCGGATGCTTCGGGAGCGCGACGCTCTGGTTCAGATGCTCCGTCGCAGCGGGCAGAGCTGGGCCGCGTTGAGCGCGCGGACGAAGTTGAGTCGGCAAGCACTAATGAAGCGGGTCAACGCCTCACATGCTTCGCCCGAATAGCGAACGCTCGAGGCGCGCTCGGAGCACCGGACGCGCATGCTCCGCGCTGTCAGCCTCCAAACAAGTGCTCTGGCAAGCCTCAACCCGCACGCCGGCAGATCTCATCTGAATGAGAGGCGCGTCCGATCTCGCGCCGCTAGTCTGGAGCGCGATCCATGTCAGACACCGGGAGTAGTTTGAGGTGTCGCAGGGACAGCGCTTCAAGGGGTGGAGGTGATCCCAGTGGCAACACAGTTTGAGTTCCGGCTAATCGACGGAAGTGCCCCAGAGGGCGAGCTCGAAGCCGACCACCTGATCGCGATCGTGCAGAGCCTCAAGGAGGTCGCGACCAAGCTCGGTCGTGCTGAGACCGACGCTGAGGCATTCGGGCGCCCGCCGAAGCGCACGCAAAGAGTCGCCAAACTCACCATCGGCTTGGCCCCTGGGAGCACGAGGCTTCTCGCCCGGCGAACCGACGACGAAGACGCACTTGAGTTCGACCTTCAAGAAGAGCGGGTATTCGACGAGAAGTTTCAGGCGATCGTTGAGTCCATTGCGGTCGATGAGCGTCCCGATTGGGTAACGGACACGCTGGCCGCCGCCGCCGGCGACTTGCGCAACGCGCTCGAGAAAGCTGCGCCGAAAGTGGAATTCAAAGTCGGCGGTCAGGTTCGACGCACCTTCGCGACCTCTGCGACGCACAAAGAGACGTGGAGAGTTGCCGAGATCGACACAGGTGTCGAGACGGTCACGTTCGTCGGGCGCCTCCGCGCGGTGAACCTTGACACCCACCGCCTGCAGGTGACAGACGACCTCGGAAACAAGGTTGCGCTCCCGAACGTGGTGAACGACGCGGACGTAGGAAGTCTTCTCGGCCGTCACGTCGCAATCGTCGGCACACCTGAACGGGACGTGAAAGGTCGCCTGGCGCAGATCCACGCGGCAACGATCGGGGCGGCTTCGCCGATTCCAGCAGACATCGGGGTGCGTGGGGCTGTGTCGCTGAACGACATCCTGGCGAGCGCGCCAGGCGCCGAGCTCGGGGCCGTCCCCGGGCTTACAGAAGACGAAGCCGAGTTGTACCTGAAGGCGATTGGCCTCTGAGTGGCGACCGTTCAGGCCGCACTGCTGGATACCGATGTGTTCAGCGCCCTCTACGTCACCCCTGCCCACGTCGTGGAGAAGCAGGGGCACCCGGTCGCAGCGTGGACTGCGACCCTCACCGGGTATCGCCCCTTGATTTCCTTTCAGACGAGGGCTGAGGTCCTTTCCGGCGCCTACCTTGCGGGGTGGGGCGAGCAACGAGTTGAGGCTCTGACCGACAAGCTCGATGCGATGCCGACGATCGACGAAGACCGTGAGGTCATCGAGGCGTACGCAAGACTTCTGGCGTCCGCAAGGGGTGTTGGCCACCCATTCGGAGACAAATCCCGCCACGTCGGAGACCGGTGGATCGCATCGTGTGCAATCGCCAAAGGGTTGCCGCTGTTGACGGGCAATCGTAAGCACTTCGCCAATGCTCCCCGGCTGACCTTGCTGTGAGCCTCCAGCGCCCACTTCACCAATGGATCTCGACATCCTCCCGGTAGGTCGGGCCGAAGACCAGATTTGATCGCCCCCGTTCCGGAGGGTTCGCAGGCCACTTGTGGAACAGGAGCCAGCGACGCATCTCTGGCTCACCGATCCCGCCGCGTGACACATCTACTGGCACAGTTAACTGCGACACGCCGTGTATCTAAGTGCATGGGGATGCTGGTGTGCCACTAATTCGGCATACCGAAAACCGCGGAATTACGCGGCAAAAGCGATCATTTGCACCCCACCAAATGAGAGTTCGAATCCCCTATCCTCCGCCACGTGAAACGGCGCCGTCCCGGAGGGGCGGCGCCGTTTCGCGTAATCGGGCAGAGCGACCGAGGAGGAGCGCCAGCGACGGAGTCCCCTATCCTCCGCCCCTCAGATCCCAGTGTGTCCAGGGATTCCTCCGTCCGCGACCTTGCAGTCCTACTGGCACCGTCAGGCAGATCTCCCGCGGGCTGCCGCCGTTGGCAGCGGTCCGTCGCGTCGGCAAGCGTGACGTGGTTCGCGGAGCGTGCGAACATCAACCGTGGCTGATCATCCTGCGGTGTGCGGCGAATTCCTCGGCCGCACGGTTCACCCGGGATTCGGCCGCGACGAAGCCATCCGGTCTGACGAGATAGCAGCTGCCGCTGCGGATCCTGCGACTGGCCACGCGCGGGAAGAACTGGACGGGCAGACCCAGCTGCCGTGCGACGCGCTTGACTCGTCGACGGTCGAGCCGGCCATACGCGTGGACTTGCCAGGTCATCGTGCGAAGCGACTCGTAGTTGTCGCCGTTCCACGGAAGCCGGCGGCCCACCACCTTGCCCCTCCGGCCGCGGGACGCACGTCGTGCCGCGTCGCTCATCCAGTAGTGAATCCGCGTCTGCGACAGGTACTCGAAGATCCGAGATGACCGCACCAGTCTCGGTACGAATGAGGCCGCGATGGGCGCGAGAATCCGGACCACGGACCCCCTGAGAAGGCGCGGTATCCGGCGGTCCGAGGTGATGACGCCGAACATCGCATCGGTGGTCGATACGAGGCGCCGGGCGACGGGCCTGCGCTCGGCGCCGTATCGATCGAGATACGCATGACCTGCCGTACCGGCGAGCACATCGCCGAGCTTGCAGGCGAGGTTGTGCGCGTCCTGCAACCCCGTGTTCATCCCCTGAGCGCCCACGGGCGAGTGCACATGCGCGGCATCGCCGGCAAGGAAGACAGGGCCCTCGCGGAACCGGGCCGCCACTCGATGGTGCACACGGTAGGTCGAGAACCAGCGGGATGATGCGTAGGTCACGTGGAAGACGCGTCTCAGCGTCTCCTTCGTCGAGGACTCGGTGACCGCATCCGCGCTGCCACGCACCACGCCCAGCAGGCGATGATCGGCTTCGTCGCCCATGGGGAACGCCAGGAGGAAATCCCTCACCCCGAATCGAAGGTTGATCGACTTCGCGGGAAGGCCTTCGACGTGCTGGGCGTCGGCGACGTAGAACGTGTGGTCGTTCGTCTTGCCTTCGAACGGGATGCCGGTCAGCTCGCGAACGCTCGACGAACTTCCATCGGCTCCCACGCAGTAGCGCGCGCGGACCACTTCGATGTCGGCGCCGCCCGTTGTGCACTCGACCCGGCCGTCCGCGTGCAGATTGATCTCGCGTACGGGATGGGACCAGAGCACCCGCCCACCGAGACGTTCGAGCTGGTCGACGAGGAGCCGTTCGGTCCTGCTCTGCTCGAGCACGTACAGGTGCGGATACGGCGTCACTCCCCCGGCGAGCCGCTGAAGATCGATCGATCCGAAGCGTCGCGCCTCGAAGCCCGGCACGAGCTCGCTGGCAACCTCCGCCTCCGCAAGCACGCGGTCGGCCATGCCCAACTGGTCGTAGATCTCCATCGTGCGCGCGTGATGGACGAGAGCACGCGACTCCCGGGTCGGCCCGCTCTTCCCGTCGAGCAGGACCGAACTCACGCCAAGCTTCACGAGACAGTTGGCCAGCATCAGTCCGGTCGGGCCGGCTCCGACGACGACCACATCTACGTCGAGGGTCTTCGGCACCCGACCCCCCTCTCGTCGACCAAGACGGCACTCGACTGCCAGTCAATCGCGGGTGCACGGCGGCCGGAAGACCTCATCCGTCACGTTCCCGACCAACAGGCACGGCTGGGCTCGCTGACCGAGTCATTCAAGAGCGCCAACGGATCCGTCAGTCTGCGCGGCCGCCTGAACCGTTGTTGTCCAGTTCCTGGACCGCGCGAAGGATCTCGTCACGGAGCCCCCTCACACCGTCGAGGTCCCAGGACTCGGGGTCCGCGAACTCCCATTCGATGAGTCGGCCCCCGACGGGTCCAGGCAAGGCCAGCCCGGGCTTCATCGCAACGACGACGTCGGCGGTGGCCAAGTCATCCTCAGTGACACGGCGGGGCCTGGCCGCAGACGTGTCGATACCGAACTCCTGGAGTGCTTGTGCGACGACGGGGTTGATCTCGTCGGCGGGACTGATGCCGGCGCTGTCGGCCACGAATCCTCCCGGTGCGACGTATTCGAGAAGATGGGCGCCGAGCTGCGAGCGGCCGGCGTTGTGCTGGCAGAGGAAGAGCACGGTGGGCTTGTCGTTCATGCGACCACCCGCACCGGCGAGTTCGCCCGTGACCATGCCTGGGTCGCTGCTTGGACCGCGTCCCATGGCGATCCCAGCGGCGGTGTGTACGAGAGGTCGAGGTCGCTGACCTGTTCGACCGAGAGTCCAGCAAACAGCGCGGTCGCGAAGGTGTCGACCCGCTTGGCGGTCTCGGTGCCGAGCCGTCCCACCAATTGCGCTCCGAGGAGCAAGCCCGAATCTGCGTCACCGGTGATGCGAATACTGATGGGCTGCGCCCCGGGGTAGTACCGCTTGTGGTCATCTGCGACGGCTTGCGTCGTCGCCGGGTCGAACCCTGCCGCGGCGGCCTCGTGGTGGCGGAGCCCGGTGCGCGCGGCCACGAGATCGAACACCTTAACGACCTGGGTGCCCACCGAGCCGGCAAACTTTGTGATGCCGCCGACCGCGTTCTCACCCGCGACGCGACCTTGCTTGTGCGCGGTGGTGCCGAGCGGCAGGTAGGTGACGCCCAGGAGGCGATGGTGGGTCACGACGCCGTCGCCGGCGGCGTAGACGTTCGGGATGCCGGTGCGCATGTGCTCGTCGACGACAACGGCTCGCCCCGCGCCGAGGCGGGCGCCAGCCGACTCGAGCAGCGCGGTGTTCGGGCGCACACCGACGACAGCCAAGACAAGATCAGCCCGGAAGGCGATCGGCCGCCCCTGCTGTGAGGCGTGGACGATCAGCCCGTCCTCGACCTTCTTAACGGCCGCGACGGTCGTGTCCGTGTGTACGTCAATTCCGTGCTCGACGAGTTCGGTGCGTACGGCGCCGGCGAGTTCGGGGTCCAAGGTGGAGAGAACCTCGTGACCGCGTTGGAGCTGCGTGACGCGGATGCCTCGGCCGGCGAAGCCCTCGGCCATCTCCAGGCCGACATACCCGGCGCCGATGATGATCGCGGTGCGCGGGTCGCGCTCGGTGAGGTGGCGGTCGAGGGCGAACGTGTCGCCCATCGAGTGGATGACGTGCACGCCGTCGTCCGGTCCGAGAAGGTCCAGACCGTCGATGCCTGCGAAGGCAGGAAGCGCACCCGTACCGACGATGAGTTCGTCGTAGTCGATCGTCGACTCGCCGCGGTTGTCCACCACGGTGAGCCGCCTCGACGCGGCATCGATCTCGGTGGCGAGGGTGTCGAGCCTCAGTTGCATCCCGGTCGCCTCGAGATCGGCGTGAGTGCGGTGGGCGAGCGACTGCCACAGCTGGACGTCGCCGGAGAAGTAGTACGGGATGCCGCAGATCGAGTAGTTCGGATAGCGGTCGGCGACCACGACAGTCACGTCGACCGATGGGTCCAGTTCGCGGGCACGGAGCGCGGCGGAGATTCCCGCGTCGCTGCCGCCGATAGCGACGATGTGCATGATTCGGTCCTTGTCTGGAACGGGTCGGACGGGAAACGACTGGCGAAGGCGGCTGCGTGGCTACCTCAGCGAGTCGAGCTCATCCTGCGCGAGCAGGATCTGCTCATCCGTGAGGGGTACGAATAGCGCGCGTTCGGCGATGTCCCACGCGTTCTCCACGTAGAAGTCGACGAATGCCTTCACGTGCGACTTGTCGGCGTACGAAGCGTTGTTGACGTAGATGAACAGCGAACGACTGAGCGGTGCATAGCTGCCGTCCTGGACGGTGTCGGTGCTCGGGGACACGCCGTCTACCGACGCCGCGACGATGTCGCCTTCGTTCTCTTCGACGTAGCTGAGGCCGAGGAAGCCGATCGCACCGATGTCCTCGCGAACCCCGGCGACCGTGTTGTTGTCGTCTTCAGAGGCGTTGTAGTCCCCACGGATGGCACCTTCTTCGCCGTTCACCGCCACGGTGAAGAAGTCGAGTGTTCCGGAGTCGCTGCCCGGGCCGAAGAGCGCGAGCGGCTGGTCGGGGAACGCGGGGTTCACCTGATTCCAGTTGGTGACTTCACCTTCCGATTCCGGCGCCCAGATGGAAGCGAGCTGCTCGAGGGTCAAATCGGTCGCCCAGTCGTTCTCCGGATTCACGATGACGGAAAGCCCGTCGTTTGCGACGAGGATCTCGGTGAAGTCGACACCCGCGTCCGCGCACTTCGAGGCCTCGTCGTCCGAGATCGGGCGCGAGGCGTTCGAGATGTCAGTGATGCCGGAGCAAAGGGACCGGAATCCCGCACTCGTGCCCGTCGACGTGTTCTTGATCTCGACGTCCGGTTCGACACCGACGAACAGGTGACGCGCAGCGGCGGTCAGCGGTGCAACCGTCGACGAGCCGTCCGCGAGAACCGTGCCGGTGAGCCCACGCGAGCTCCCATCCGCCTCGCCAGCGCACCCGGAGAGCAGCATCGCGACTGGAATCATCGCCGATGCCGTCACCAAAGTCCTTCGCCGCATCGTCCATTTCGACAGCCCGAATCCCGACCCCGCCGACGGCGTGCTCATCACGCGCCTTTGGTCTGTACGAGGTCGGCGAGGAGCGCTTCGATGCGTGCCCGGATGTCATCCCTGATGGGGCGCACGGCCTCGATGCCTTGGCCGGCGGGGTCGTCGAGCTCCCAGTCCTCGTAGCGCTTGCCGGGGAAGATCGGGCACGCGTCACCGCAGCCCATGGTGATAACGACGTCAGACTCCTTGACGGCATCGACCGTCAGGATCTTGGGGGTGTTGTTGCTGATGTCGATGCCCTCTTCGGCCATCGCCTCCACAGCCACCGGGTTGATCGTGTCCTTCGGGGCCGACCCAGCCGAGAGCACCTCAATGGCATCTCCGCCCAGGGCGCGCAGATAGCCGGCGGCCATCTGCGAACGACCGGCGTTGTGGACGCACACGAACAGAACGGTGGGCTTGTGGGCCATGGTGGTCTCGCTTTCTCTCTTGTCGAAAGCATAGACCACGATCTATTGATCGGAGAACCCTAATCCGAACTCTCCGGAACCAGCTCCGCCAACAGCCCTCGCACTCGAACTTCGATGTCATCGCGGATCGTCCGCACGCGCTCGAGCGACTGACCCACCGGATCTTCGATGTCCCAATCGAGGTACCGCCGACCGGGATAGATGGGACAGGCGTCACCGCAGCCCATGGTGATGACGACATCTGCAGCACGCACGGCCTCGTCGGTAAGTGGCTTGGGGAACTCTCCGCCGAGGGGCACACCGATCTCGTCGAGCGCTGTGACAACCGTGTGGCGCACATCTGAGGCCGGAGCCGATCCCGCCGTGTTCACGACCAATTTGTCGCCGGCGAGTTGTCGGAGTATCCCTGCGGCGAGCTGCGAGCGTCCGGCGTTCTGGACGCACACGAAGAGCACGGTGGGGACGTCCGTAGTGACGGACTGCGTTCGGCTGAGCGCTTCCAGCCGGGCGGCGGCGAACGCAGCTGTTCGGCTTGCAAGCATCGAGGACTGCGATCCGCGGGCGAGCAGCTCGTGGCTCTCCTCGACGTTCGCCCGGACTGTCTCAGCGCCGAAGGTGCCGCGGAAGCGAGTGATGAGGTCGCTTGTGATCCGGTCGAGGTCTGGCGAGGACGATCGCGGGCCGTCTCCGAGCAGCGCGTCGACTCGCTCGGCGTGCTCGGGGGCGACTGAGTACCAGACGCGCCGACCGTCAGGCTCGCGCCTCACGACACCGTCCTCACGCAGCGCCTTCATATGATGACTGACGGTGGGTTGGCGCAGGTCGAGCGCCTCCGCGAGTCGGCCGACGAGCGCTCGGCCATCCTCGGATTCTCGGATCAGGCGGAGAATGCGCGCGCGCGTAGGATCACCGAGGGTGGTGAGGTCTCCGGCATCCGCGGGCCGATTCATAGATATCAGCCTATCTACTGCCGGACCCCCGGGCTCAGAGGTCGGGAAGCAGCACCCGTGTTCCGAGGTGCCGGCGGATTGTCGCGTCGTTCATCGGATCAGCCGTCGCGCGAGGTGCGGCGCTCGATCAGGATGGTGTCGCGCCACTGCCCCGCATGCGGGCCGACCCCGGACTTGGCGATGCGTTCCCGCCTGCCGACGACGCGGAACCCGGCCGCTTCGTGCAGCTTCAGGCTCGCCGCGTTCTCGGGGAAGACGCTCGACTGGATCGTCCAGATCCCGGCCTCATCCGCCGCCTCGACGAACGCGTGGAGCAGCAGTCGGCCGATGCCCTGCCCGCGCGCGCTGCGGTCGATGTAGACGGAGTGCTCGACGACGCCGCAGTAGGCGGGGCGTGTTGAGACGGCGGATGCCGCGACCCAGCCGAGAACCGCGTCGCGCTCATCCACGGCCACGATGCGCATCTGCGCGAGCTTTCCTGCGTCGAAGGCCTCCCAGGACGGGGTGGCGACCTCGAAGGTCGCCTCGCCGTCCTCGATGCCCTGCGCGTAGATCTTCTGAACGGCCGGCCAGTCGCCCGCTGTCATCTCACGAAGCCGGATCACGAGCAGCAGCCGCCTCCGTCGCTCACGTCCGTGGAGCACACGCCCGTCGCCGGCAGCACTAGTTCGACCTGGGCCGCCGAGGCGGTGTCACCCGCCAGCCAGGCTGTGACCGACCTCACCTGCTCGTATCCCGTTGCCAGGAGGAACGTAGGGGCACGACCGTAAGACTTCATCCCGACGATGAAGAACCCCTGCTCCGGGTGAGTGAGCTCCCGGAAGCCGTGAGGCTCCACGGTTCCGCACGAGTGGACGTTCGGGTCGATGAGCGGGGCGAGACGCTTCGGTGCCTCGACGATGTCATCGAGTTCGAGCCGGATCTCGCGGAGCATATCGAGGTTCGGCCGGAAGCCGGTGGCGTTGACGACGACATCGGCGCGGTGTGCGACGACTTCGCCGCGGCGGTGGCCGACGAGTTCGACGCCGTCGGCGACTCGGCGTCCGCGGATGATCTCGAAGCCGTCCAGAACCGCGATCCGGCCGTCGGCGACCGCCTGATCCACCCGGCTGCCGAGACGCGCGCGATCGGCGAGCTCGTCGTCGGCGGAAGAAGAGACACGTACCGCCTGGGCATTGCGGATCAGCCAGGTCACGGTCGTGCCCGGCTCCTGACGTGCCAGCTCGGCCAGCCCCAGGAGGGTGTTCGCGGCAGAGTGACCTGCGCCGACCACAGTCGTGTGGCGACCAGCGAACAGCACGCGATCGCGGCCCAGGACGTCGGGCAGCGCCGCGGTGACCGCATCGGCGATCTCCGACATGCCGAGAAGTTCGAGACCGCTGGACGACAGCGAGTTCGGTGTGCGGTAGGTGCCGGAGGCGTCGATCACAGCCCGAGCCGCGACGTCCTCGATGTCGCCGTCCTCGGTGCGGATGCGCACCGCGAACGGAGTGGCGGCGCGTGCGCGGGTGCGGGTGCGATCCATCCCTTCGCGCGTCACCCCGAGCACCTCGACCCCGGTGCGCACGCGGGAGGCGATCGCCTCGACCTCGGCCAGCGGGGCGACGTACTTCTCCACCAGCTCGGCCCCCGTAGGCGCACGCTCGGGGTCCGGCGATTCCCAGCCGTCAGCTTCGAGCAGTCGCCGGGAGGCCGGGTCGACCAGATGCTTCCACGGCGAGAAGAGGCGCGTGTGGCCCCACGATCGCACGCTCGACGCGATTTCGTCCCCAGCTTCGAAGACGACGAAGTCGATGCCGCGCTCGACGAGGTTGGCGGCGGCAGCGAGGCCGATCGGGCCAGCGCCGATGATGACGACAGGAAGAGCGGACACGCGGTCGGTGTCGACGACGCGGGGTGTCAGGTCGAGCAGGGTCACAGCATCCTCCGATGGATATCGATGAACTTCGATGCTCGATTCTGCATCGGTCTATCGACAGCTGTCAATATCGACTATCTTCGATATATGACCGCGATGCTGCCCGTGACCGATGTCACCGCCGAGGCGTGCTGCACCCCTCTGGTCCGTGAGCCGCTGACCGCCGCCGAAGCAGATCAGCTGGCCACGACGATGAAGGCCCTGGCCGATCCGACCAGGTTGCGCCTGCTGTCCATCGTGGCGGCGTCCGAGGATTCGGAGGCGTGCGTCTGCGATCTGATCGAACCGGTCGGGCTGAGCCAGCCGACGGTGTCGCATCACCTCAAGATCCTCACCGCCGCCGGGTTCCTCACCCGCAGCAAGCGGGGGACGTGGGCCTACTTCACGCTCGTTCCGGGCGCGCTCGACCGCGTCTCGCAGCTTCTCGTCGCCTCGTGAGCCGGACCGTTCGAGCCGCCACGGGAGAATTCCTCGGCAGCGCAGGACTTGCCGCGGTCGTCGTCGGATCCGGGATCGCCGCGCAGCGCCTTTCGCCGAACGACGTCGGCCTCCAGCTCTTCGAGAACGCATTCGCCACCGCGCTCGGCCTCGCGGTGCTCATCGTCGTCTTCGCCACGGTCTCGGGCGCTCACTTCAACCCCGTCGTGACGCTCGTGGACATCGCCCTGCACCGGCGGCGCTGGTCGACCGCCGCTGTCTACCTTCCGGTGCAGATCCTCGGATGCGTCGCCGGTGCGGTCCTCGCGAACGTCATGTTCGCCGCCCCCGCCGTCGCGTGGAGCACCACCGATCGGTCAGGTTGGCCCCTGCTGCTGTCCGAGGTCATCGCGACCGCAGGCCTCATACTCGTCATCTTCGCCCTCGTCCGCACCGGCCGCTCGCATCTCGCGGCGCCTGCGGTCGGCGCGTACATCGGCGCCGCGTACTTCTTCACGTCGTCGACCAGCTTCGCCAACCCGGCGATCACGATCGGGCGGATGTTCACCGACACCTTCGCCGGCATCGCGCCGACGTCCGCGCTTCCCTTCATCGCCGCCCAGCTCATCGGTGCCGCACTCGGCCTCGCGGTCGTCCGCACGCTCTTTCCTGTTGCCGCGGCCGGTGACGTCGTCGCGCGAGGCTGACCTCCCAGCCAGAGCCGCTCGGCTAGCGTCATGGGTATGACCGATGCCGCTGACCTGCGATCCCTCGCCCGCGACGCCTATACCTTCGGCTACGCGATGGTCGAGAACTACCGCACCCTGTACGAGCAGGCGGTGGATGCCGACGACTCCCGCTTCACGGGCGGGTTCGGCGGGTTCCGGCACTATTCCGAGCCCTTCACGCCCCACAACACCGACATCGTCACCCCGAACAACGACACCCCGTACTCGTGGGGGTGGTTCGATCTCCGGGCCGAACCGTGGGTGATCAGTGTGCCTGCCATCGACCGGTTCTACATCCTCCCTTTCCACGACCTGTATACGGTGTACGCCGGGTATGTCAGCGCGGCCACTACGGGGACAGCCGCCGGCACCTACCTCCTGGCCGGCCCGTCCTGGAACGGCATCACTCCCGAGGGATTCGACGGGGTGATCACCGCCTCGACGGACTTCGTCGGATGCCTCGGCCGCACCGCGTTCACCGACGACGACCTCGGCGAGCTCCGCCGCATCCAGCAGTCCTACGGCGCCACGCCGCTGCACGTCTTCCAGGGCAGCGCGGCCCCTGCGATCGAGCCGGTCACGTGGCCGGAGTGGGACGAAGCGGCTGCCACCGACGTCCGCTTCTATGACTACCTCGACCACCTCCTCCGGTTCGCTCCCGTCCTCGCCGAAGACCGTGACATCCGGGATCGGATGGCCGCCGCGGGACTCGACGGCAGCGGAACATTCCGCACCGCCGCACTCGACGCTGCGGAGAGAGCTGACTTCGAGGCGGGCCTCGCTGACGGCATCGCCCACCTCGACGACGTCGCATCCCGCACGGCGAGCTCGACAGGGCTGTTCGGCACCCGCGAGGAGATGGCGGGGGCTTATGACCAGCGCAACGTGGGTGCGAAGAAGGGCCTGTATGGACTCCCCCCGGCCATCGCCTGGTACGGGGGCTGGCTCGTCGACTCCGCCGGCAATCGGATCACCGGCGAAACGGACTACACCCTCACGTTCTCGGCCGAGCAGCTCCCGCGGGCCCGCTTCTTCTGGTCAGCGACGCTCTACACCCTCCCGCAGCGGCTGCTGAGCGCCAATGAGATCGACCGGTACTCCATCGGCGACCGCACCCCGGGGATCCGGTACGCGGACGACGGATCCCTCACCCTCTACCTTCAGCATCGACGCCCGGCAGATCCTGTGCACGCAGCCAACTGGCTTCCCTCGCCCGAGGGTCCCTTCACGGTCATCATCCGCGCCTACGGCGGCGACTCCGACATCGCCGAAGGCACCTACCGCCTCCCGCCCATCACTCCCGCCTGAGAACGATGGCACGAACGGTGAAGGACAGGGTGTCCGCGGCGGCACCCGCTGCCGGGCGAGGTGACTGGCGGAGCCTGGTGTCGCGCTCGACGGTCGTGACACTCGCGGTGGGGTGGTCCGCGACGATCTTCTTCCTCACGATCGGCCACGAGTGGGTGGCGCATCCGCCGAATGCCGGCGTCGCGGTCGCCTGCTTCGTGCTGATCCTCGCCGCCATCATGGTCGCCGCCTTCGGGGTGGTCCGCCACGCCGAGCACCTCGCGGAGAAGGTGGGCGAGCCGTTCGGCACGCTGATCCTCACCCTCACGGTGGTGGTGATCGAGGTCGTCCTGATCGCCTCCATCATGCTGGGCCCGGGAGGTTCGGCGACGATCGGACGCGATTCGCTGTTCGCCGTGATGATGATCATCGTGAACGGCGTGCTGGGGCTCACGATCCTGCTGGGGGCGATCAGATTCGGACCACAGCGCTACAACATGGAGGGGGCGTCGATCTATCTCGCGATGATCGCCGCTCTCTCGCTGTGCACGCTTGTCCTGCCGAGCTTCCTCGCCTCCACGGATGACGGCAGCCTCGTCCCGCTGCAGTCGATCGGCCTCGCCGTGCTGTCCGCGGCGCTGTACGCCTTCTTCCTGTACATGCAGACCGGCACCGACCGAGCGCTCTATCTTCAGCCGCTCCCGGAGCTCGCCCTCGTCGCCCGCACCCCGGCGCCGGCGACCCGCGACAAGGTGTCGGCCCGCGAACTGACGCTCCGCACGGTGCTGCTCATCGCCACGGTGCTGCCGATCATCCTTCTCGCCCACGACCTCGGAATCCTGGTCGATCTCGGCATCGGACTCACCGGCGCGCCCGTCGCGCTGGGCGGCGTGATCATCGCGATCATCGTCTTCACACCCGAGGCCATCACCGCCGTGCGCGCGGCACTGGCCGATCAGAACCAGCGGGCTTTGAACCTCGGCCTCGGCGCCTTCGTGTCGACGGTGGGACTCACCATCCCCGCGATCCTCGTGATCGGGCTCGTGACCGGCCAGCCCGTGATCCTCGGCGAATCGCCCGCGAACATGGTGCTCATCTGCATCACGCTGGTGATGACGCTGATCACCTATTTCGCACCGCGCACGACCGCCGTCCACGGGGCCGTCCACCTCATGCTCTTCGGGGTGTACGCGATCCTGCTCTTCGCCCCGTGAACGACCCGCTCGGTGACGGCCTCGTGACTCACGCCTCGAAATCCTCCGGCTCGACGTCGTCGAGGAACCGCTTGAACTCGTCGAGACTCTCGGCGGCATCGGTCTCGGTGAGCACGTCGGGCACGCCGGCCTCGCCCATCACCTCGTCCGCCACCCAGATGCCCGCGCCCACGCGCGTGGCGAGGGCCACGGCATCCGACGGTCTCGCATCGACGATGCGATCGCCGAGCGCTGTCGAGAGAGTGATCTCCGCGTAGAACGTGCCGTCGTCGATGCGGGTGACCTCGACCCGCGTGACCTCGGCTCCGAGAGTCGTGATGAGCGTGCGCATGAGGTCGTGCGCGAGCGGTCGCGGCACCGGAGCCTTCTCGACCGCCACGAGGATCGAGGTGGCCTCGAGCTGACCGATCCAGATGGGGAGCACCTCGCCGGAGCCGGGGATTTCGTCGATGGGCTTGAGGAGCACGACATGCTGCCCCGACGCGTCCAGCGCCACCCCTGCCACACGTACCTGCACCATCACGCCTCCCTCCGTCGAAGCGTCGCCTTCAGCCCATCGTAGGCACGGAGGGGGGTCAGACGGCGGCCGGAGTCCACTCCGAGACGCGGTCGAGCTGATCGAGCTCGTCGGCGGACAGCTCGACGCGCGCGCCGTCGAGCAGATCGGCGACCTGATCCACGCGAGACGCGCTGGCGATCGGCGCCGCGACCGTCGGCTGGGCGCGAAGCCACGCGAGCGCGGTCGCCGCGATCGAGACGCCGTGGGTGCGGCCGATCCCCTCGAGGGCGTCGATGATCTGGAGGCCCTGGGTCGTGGCGTAGGCCGAGGCGCCGGCCGCGCGCGGCGAGCTGTGCGCCGAGGCATCCGTCGACCGGTACTTGCCGGTGAGGAACCCCTTGGCGAGCGCGAAGTAGGGCACGAGGCTCAGGTCGAACTCCTGGGCGAGGGGGACGATGTGCTCCTCGACGTCATTGCGGTGCACGAGGTTGTAGTGCGGCTGGACGGCCACGGGCCGGGCGACACCGAGCTCGTCCGCGATCCGGATCCACTCGCGGATGCGCTCGGCACTGTAGTTCGAGACCGCGGTGTAGCGCACGAGGCCCTCGGTCACGAGCGCCCCGAAAGCCGCGACGGTCTCCTCCAGCGGCACCGACTCGTCGTCGAAGTGCGCGTAGTAGAGGTCGATCGCCTCGACGCCGAGACGGGTGACGGATGCCTCGGCCGCCGCTCGCACGTTGGCGCCGGCGAGTCCCTTGAACTCCGGGTGCTGGCTCACCTTCGTCGCCACCACGACGCCTTCGGGGCGGCGGGACGCGAGCCATTCGCCGATGATCCGCTCGCTGTCGCCGCCCGAGTTGCCGGGCACCCAGGCGCTGTACGAGTCGGCGGTGTCGATGAAGTCGCCGCCGCCGGCGGTGAAGGCGTCGAGGATCGCGAACGAGGCGTCGCGGTCGGCCGTCCAGCCGAACACGTTGCCGCCGAGGGAGAGGGGAAGGACATCCAGGGAGCTGCTGCCGATGCGGGTCATGCTCCGAGTCAACCCCGCCAGGCGGCTCGATGTTCCGGCGATGACGGCGGATGACGGTCTGGCAGGCGGGCGCGCACGCGCCTAGCCTGGGGCGATGACCGCGTCCGGCGCACTCCCCGACACCGACCGCCAGACCGCAGCGGGCAAGGTGCTGTGGCACTTCACGATGTCGCTCGACGGCTTCGTCGCGGGAC
The DNA here is from genome assembly GCF_034045255.1 of Microbacterium sp. CFBP9034. NCBI lineage: Bacteria > Bacillati > Actinomycetota > Actinomycetes > Micrococcales > Microbacteriaceae > Microbacterium > Microbacterium sp. CFBP9034. The sequence goes on along the minus strand of NZ_JAXCWC010000002.1, from coordinate 701,465 downwards.
CCGGCCACTCCATGGGCTGGATGACGGGCTTCACCCATCGGCCGGGACTGACCGACGAGTACGTCGAGACGACGGGCGCGATCCTCGGCGGGCGGGACGGGTGGGATGCCTACCCCGACGTGAGCGCGACCTACGGTGGGCGCTGGCAGGGCCACACCTTCGTGCTCACGCACCACCCCGAGGATGCCGGAACCGTCGAGGGCGTGACCTTCCTGAACTGCGACGTGGGCGAGGCGGTGCGCCTCGGCCTCGAGGCTGCCGCCGGGAAGAACCTCGAGATCCTCTCCCCCACGATCGGGCGCCAGGCGCTGGAGCGCGGGCTCGTCGACGAGGTCGAGCTGCACATCGCCCCGGTGCTGCTCGGCGACGGGGTGCGCCTCTACGACAACCCGGGCGGCGCCCCGATCCCGCTCGAGCTGCTCAACGGCGGAGGCTCCTCGCTGGCGGTCAACCTGCGCTATCGCCCCCGCCCGGCAGGCTGAGCCGCATTCATTCACCGGAATGGATGCCACGGGCGTACCGTTGCACCCGACATGGAGCGCTTCGGAACCCTCTCGTTCGGACACTACGGACCCCTCGGTGGCGGACGTCAGCTCACCGCTGCCGACTCGATGCTGCAGGCCATCGACCTCGCGCAGGGCATGGACGACCTCGGCGTCGACGGCGCGTACTTCCGGGTGCACCACTTCGCGCGGCAGCAGTCGTCGCCGATGCCGCTTCTCGCGGCCATCGCGGCGAGGACCCGGCGCATCGAGGTCGGCACCGGCGTCATCGACATGCGCTACGAGAACCCCCTGTACCTCGCCGAGGAAGCGGCATCCGTCGATCTCATCTCGGGCGGCCGACTCGCGCTCGGGGTCAGCCGCGGCTCACCCGAGACGGTCGTCAAGGGGTACGAGGCCTTCGGCTACACCGGCTCGGCCGACCCGCGCGGCGCGGACCTCGCCCGCGATCACTTCGACCTGTTCCTCCGGGCGATCGAGGGCGAAGGGCTGGCGGAACGGGATGCCTCCTCCCCGTTCGGCGCCGGCGCCACAGGGCTGCAGCGCATCGAGCCGCACTCCCCCGGGCTGCGCTCGCGCATCTGGTGGGGAGCCGGCAACCGCGACTCGGCGGAGTGGGCCGGGCGCGTGGGCGTGAACCTGATGTCCTCGACGCTGCTGACCTCTGCTGACGGCCGGCCGTTCGACATCCTGCAGGCCGAGCAGATCGACGCCTTCCGGGCCGCGTGGCGCGAGGCGGGCCATACCGGCGAGCCACGGGTGTCGGTGAGCCGCTCGATCTTCCCGCTGGTGACGGCGGAGGATCATCTCTACTTCGGCGGACGCCAGGACGGCGACCAGATCGGCATCATCGACGGGATGCGGTCGACGTTCGGCAAGACGTATGCCGCCGAACCCGACGCGCTCATCGAGCAGCTCCTGAACGACGCGGCGATCCAGTCGGCGGACACGCTGATGCTGACGATCCCGAGTCAGCTCGGCGTCGAGTTCAACCTCCGGGTGATCGAGACGTTCGCGACCCAGGTCGCACCGAGCCTGGGCTGGAAGGGCACGCTCACCGAGGCGTGAGGCCGCTCCCGAGTTCGCCGAGACCCTCGGCGATCACATCGACGAGCAGCGGCGCGTACCGGCCGTCGGGGTCGAGGTCGGGGTCGAAGATCGTCACCGCTGTCCCGACCGCCCTCGGCGCGAGTTCACGGAGCAGCCCGACCAGCTGGTCGGGCGAGAGTCCGCCCGGCGCGGGGCCGTCGACCGCGGGCATGAAGGAGGGATCGAGCACGTCGACGTCGACCTGCAGCCAGTAGCCGGCGTGGTCGGCCACTCGCATGGCGTCGCGGGCGGCCTCGGCGCCGCCGCGACGGATGACGTCGCCTGCGGTCGCAACCGAGCCGAGCGTCGAGCGGACACGCTCGAGGAAGTGGTCGTCGTCGCGGCATCCGATGTGCGCGGTGCGGGTCGCCGCGAAGTACGGCGCCGTTCCGTCGATGTCGGAGATGGCCGGCCAGTGGAGCCCGATCGCCGCGGCGAGGTCTTCGCCGGCCACGCTCGCGCACCAGTCGCTGACGGCCGGGTGGCGGAAGTCGGTGTGTCCGTCGACGTGCACCAGGCCGCGTCCCCGCGGCGCTGCGGTCATCAGACCGGCCCCGATCACGAGGCTGCAGTCTCCGCCGATGACGAGCGGGACGCGCCCCTCGCCGATCACGGCGTCGAGCCGCGCGCCGAGGCGACGCGCGTGGTCGATGATCGCCGCCTCATTGCGCACGTGGCCGGGCGGGCGTGTCGCGTCGTCATCGACGTAGCGCCCGGGGAGGACGACTCCGGCATCCGTCGCTCCTGCGGCCCCGAGGCGGTCGAACAGCCCCGCCGCCCGCAGCGCCTCAGGCGCCTTGGACGTGCCCGGCACACCACCGGGTTCCGGAGGACGCAGCCCGAGGTTCGTGGGGGCGGAGACCAGCGCGATCATCGTGTCAGTCGCCGTCTTCGATCAGATGCAGCTGCGTGCCGTCGGGGTCGATGAGGTACCCCGCTCGCTGGCCCCATTCCTGCAGGGCGACGGGGATGAGGCGCGGGATCCCGACCGTCACTTCCGGCACACCGCTCGCCCGCACCGCCTCATACAGCTGCTCGAGATCGCCCACGCGGATGCTCGCCATGAACCAGCTCTCGTAGGGGTCGTGCTCGGGCGCGAGGAAGAACTCGAGCACGATTCCGCCGCGGCTCAGAATGAGCCACCCGCCGTCGCGGTACGACACCTCGAAGCCGAATCCGCCGTAGAACGCGACCGTGGTGTCGAAGTCGCGTGAGGGGAGGTTGGGCACCGCGCGGTCTGCCATGGCTCCGAACCTACGGCCGAGAGGGGCGCCGAGTGAAGAGGGAGGACGGGCCCGCACCCGAGTGAGGGTGCGGGCCCGTCCTCTTCAGTGCAGCGAGTTCACTTCTTGTTGAGGCTGAACTGCAGGGCGACCGAGTCGTCCAGGTAGGCGCCCGCCACCCCCGGCCACGAGACCGTGAGCGGGTAGTACGCCGGCTTCTGCGTCAGCTTGATCGTCGTCGCTGCGACGCCGCTGGCGTTGGTGGTCGCCGCGACCGACTGGCTGCCGATCGTGAACGTGATCACCTTGCCGGCGAGCGGCCGGCCCAGCGAGTCGGTCAGCTTGGCCGAGACGGCGGTGTCCTTGTTGGGAGCGCCCTTGAGCCCACCGGTGTAGGTGAGCACCGAGGCATCCGCTCCGACCGAGAACGGCTCGTCACCCGACCCGTCCGCCGCGAACAGCACCGATCCCGCGTAGGCGACCGACACCGTGTGCGCACCCGCGAGGACGGGCACGGCATAGCCGAGCGACGCATTGCCGGACGCATTGGTGCTCGCCGTGCCGACCGGCGTGCCGTCGATCGAGAACTGCACCGGCGCGCCGTTGATCGGCGTACCGAACTCGTCCACGAGCGACGCGGTCAGGGTGGTGGGCACCTTGTGGGTGCCCGCATTCGGACCGGTGTAGGCCAGGACCGTCTCGTGTGCGCGCACGTGCACGGTGAACGAACGCGTGGTCTCGCCCCCGTCTTTGTCGCTCACGGTGACCGTGGGGTGACGGTCGCCCACGCTCGCCCACTGATGCGTGGCCGAGGGACCGCCGTTGTCGATCGAGTCGCCGTCGTCGAAGTTCCAGGCGTACGTCAGCGTCGACTGGTCGGCCGCGCCCGGATCCACCGCTTGAGCCTTCAGCGTCAGCGGCTTGCCCCACGCGACAGTGACCGGTGCGCCCGGGATGACCGTGACCTTCGGCGCCGCATTCGCGACGACGACTGTGAAGTCCTTGATGTCGGTGAGCCCGGTCGGATCGGTGACGACGACCTGGCCGGTGTAGACCCCGTCATCGGCGTAGGTGTGCTGCGGAGTGGCCGTGTGTCCGGCACCGCTGCCGTCGCCGAAGTCCCACGAGTACGTGGCACCCGTCGCGCAGGGTCCGGTCGCCGAGGTGGCGAACTGCACCGGAGTGCCTTCGATGTTCTCGGCCGGCACGGTCACCGCCCCGAGGGTCGGGGGCACGTTGTTCGGCTTGATCTCCCCGAAGCCCACGGAGCCGCCCGGACCTGCCATGGTGAGTTCGGCATCGCTCTGCGCGACGGTGATGGTGTCGCTGTAGACCTCGAGGCGGTACCCGGGGAGCGGCGGGACGACGGGCACGATGAATCCCGCCGCGAGCCCGAGCTTGCTGTCGACGTGCAGACCGGGAGTGGATGCCAGCGCACCGAGCGCGTAGTTGAGCGCATCGCCCGCAGGAACCTTGCAGCCGACCCCGAGCGGATCGATCTGCGCCTCCTCGCCGAGGGCGAGGTCGCTGGTCCCCAGTGGCTGGCCGCCGGCACTGGCAGTGCGCAGCGTCGCGAGCGCCTCGGGCGTGACCGTGACGTCGGCGACCATGCTCGCATCGAGGTACGGCAGGCCGTACCCGAAGTCGCTCGGATCGAAGATGCCGACCTCGTCGCTCTCGAGGTGGCAGGCGTACGCCGCTCCGCCGGCGCGCAGCTCGCACGCGCCCGATGCGGTGATCGATTCGGCGAACGAGACGTCGAGGTCGCCGATGTCGGTGGCCAGCGTCAGCGACGCGTTGATGCCGTACGTGATGCTCAACGTTCCCGCGAGGGGTCGCTCATAGTCGACGCTGGGATCGATCTGGCGACCCTGGCGCACGAGGTCCGGATCCCAGTCCACGGCGATGACCGCCGGCTGGCTCCATGACCCGTTCGCGCTGAACGTCGCCTGACCCGACAGGGCGCCCTCGGTGAAGTCGTAGGTCTCGCTTCCGATCGGCCCGGAGCCGCTCAGGTTCGTTGCGACGCCGCCGGTGTCGGCCAGCGCCGGCGACGCGGTGGCGAGCACAGTGCTCGCGGCGAGAACCGCGACGACTGCTGCCGCCACACCGCGTCGACCCGCTGAGCGGGCCCGGGATGCAGTTGATGACATGGTTTGTTACCCCTCCTGTTGCAGCTCCGGGCGGACGCCCGGAACCGGCGAAGCCATGGCCCCGCACGAGGTACGAGGAGCCGGGACCGCTCGGCGATACGCCGCGCAGCCGGAGGCTCGATAGGCACGTGCCCTCATACCCCGGTCGATGCACACCAAGGACAGACGTGCCCTCCTTCCCCTCGCAGCGGATGCACGGACAGAACGCCGTGTTTTCAGGCAGAGGAAGAGGGATGACGCACGGATGCGCACATGTGGTTACCCCCGGTGGTTCGAAAACCGATAACCCGTCGCCCCCACGACGATCCGCCCCGCACGTTACACCCGCCAGGCGGCCGCCGACAGAGGGAGGGCGGTCAGGGCATTCCGGTGACGGCGACCCCGAGCCACTCGGCCAGGTCAGCGATCTCGGCGCGCACCATCTCCTGCTCTTCGGGCTCGAACGGCAGGAACTCGTGCAGGGCGTTCACCCGCAGCACGTCGTGGGCGCGGTCGACCTCGGCGTCCAGCATCCCGACGAATCGGTCGCCCATGAGGATCGGGTGGGCGAAGTAGCCGTACTTGCGCTGCCCCTTCGGCTTGAACTGCTCGAGCACGTAGTCGAACTCGAAGATCTCGCTGAGGCGAGGACGGTCGGAGAGCAGGCTGTCGTACGGAGTCAGGAGCGCGACGCGCCCTCCATCGTCCTCGTCGTCGAGGGCGGCGAGCGCTTCCGGATCGATCCGGAACTTCCACTTGCTGCCTTCTACGGCCGCGGATTCTCCCGCCTCCCCGACCTGCGACCAGGGCGAGCGGTGCTTCGCGATGCCCGCCGCCTGCAGACGGCGCTCGGCGAGCAGGTGCGCTGCCTCGTCCTCCTCGTACTCGGGGAGATCCTGGGGATACACGCGCTCGGCAAGGTCCCACCTGCGGTGCCGGCCTTCACGCCCGGTGATGGCCACTTCGCCGCGGCGCATGAGGAATTCCAGCATGTGCGGCACCTGGTTCGACCCCGACCACCCGTCCGGCGCCCGGCTGACCTGCGAGGTGTCGGGGATCTGCGCGGCGAGGAGCGGCCCTTCCGCCCGCAGCCGGGCGAGCACGTCGTCGCGGAACCCGTGGTTCGCATCGAGCCAGGCGCGACTGCTCTCGCGGCGCGGCCACCGGCGCATCGAGGGGAGCATGAGCGGCAGCAGGCTGACGGGTCGGAACGCGCCGTCGAACTCGAACAGGAGCCGGTCGATCTCGACGGCCTTCTGCAGCTGCCCGGGTTCGTACGACCAGCCGATGCGGGACCACAGGACGGTGTGCTCGCACGGTGCGATCGTGGCGGTCGGGTCGATCTTGATGTAGCCGAGCTGCTCGCCCACCTCCACCGCGTCGCCGGGCCGCGCGGCGTCGAGCAGCTGGGCGCGCACGACGATGCGGCGGGCCTGCTCGCGTGTGAGGCGGTGCGTCACGAGGTCGAGGCTAGCCCAGGGCGTGACCGGGCATCGCCTAGGCTGGCGCGACGCGACCGCGCCGTCGCGGACCCCTAACCCCCCGAGGAGTCGATGTGAGCGACACCATCGCCGATGTGTCGGAAGCGCCTGCGGTGACCAGGTCGACTCTGGCCCACTGGGCGTGTGCGGCGATCGGGGTGGCCGCGGCGCTCCTCGGCCTGCTGCCCTGGCTGGGGACCGGCATGCGACTGCCGCTGCAGAACCTGTGGGCCGTCTCGACCATGCCGGAGGACATGCCGCTCGTCGCACTGCCGTTCAGCCAGTACTACCTGAGCCAACTGTTCGGTCTGCTCGTGACCGGATCCGTGGTCGCCGGGATCGCGGCGCGTGCGACTCGGGCGCGGCTGCCGCGCGGTGGATTCGGACTGCTGGTGTTCGGCCTCCTCATCATTCAGGTCGGCGCGACCGCGCAGTCCGCCGTGACGGTGCGCGCCGGGTTGCAGGACCGGACGGAGTCGACCCTTTATCTCGTCGTGGTCGTCGCCGTGTGCGCCCTGTCGATCGCCGTGGGCGCGGGCGTCGTGGCCCTGGTCGCTCGTGCGCCGCGAGCGGGGGCGCTGCTCGGTCTGACGATCGGCTCCCTCGCGGCCGGAGCCTGGCTCAGCGCAGTGCTGCGGCCGCTCACCATGATGTCGTCCGAGGGTGCGTATGCAATCGTCACCGCGGTGCAGTGGGTCCCGCCGGTACTCGTCGGTGTCGCGATCGCCTGGGCCGGGCTGAACACGGTCGGACGCGTCGTCGCCGCCCTCGCCAGCCTCGTTCTGCTCTGGATCGTCCCAGCGCTGATCACCGGCGTCACCAGCGCCGCCGGCAGCCGGGTGCTCGCCCATGAGCCGCAGCAGATGATCGAGTACGCCGTGCAGGTGTTCTCCGCGGCGCTCTTGCTGCCGGAGCTGGCCATGCCGCCCGTGCTCGTCGCCGTCGTGGTCGCGGCGATGGGGCTGGGTGTGCGGTGGGTGGTCGCGCGTCGTCGGAGCCGCGCCCAGCTCTGAGCCGTCCCGGGCCTCCGCCGCGCCGCCTTCAGCCGGCATCCCCGTCAGAACGGCGCGTCGTGGCGCCCGGAAGGATGAAACGCGGGCACTCGTCGCTCGGGTTCGACGCGGTAGCGCCTTCCGGAAGGCGACGTCCACTCCATCGCCCCGCCGCTGCCCTCGATCTGCTGCACCCGCCAGCCGCCGTGGTGCTTCACGGTGTGGTGTCCCTTGCAGAGCGGCGCGAGGTTCGACAGCGCCGTCTCACCGCCGTCCTCCCATGCGACCGTATGGTCGATCTCGCAGCGACCGGCCGGGGTGCCGCAACCCGGAGCCATACATCGGTCGGCCCGCCACCGCGCCAGCCTGCGGAGGGCCGGCGGCGGTCTGTACTGTGCACGTCCCACGGAGAGGACGACCCCGGACTCCGGATGGGTGAGGATCCGCATCCATCCGTCGGCGGCCCCGCACAGTTCGCGCGCGCGGGCCGGCGAGATCGGTCCGACACCCTCGACGACCGCAACACCGCCGGACCCACCAACTCCATCGGCCCCGTCGCGTCCGTCTGCCAGCAAGGTCAGCACCGGCACGGTGACCGCGACCGTCGCGCGGATCCCGCGCAAGGCGGGTGGCAGCGCGCTCGTCTCACCGTCGACGAGCAGGTCGCCGAACACGTCCGCTCGAAGCTGGTCGAGCGTTCGGGTCTCATCTTCCTGGGCGCTGAGAACCTTCGCGAGCGCGGTCACGCGACCATGAATGGCGCGCGCCTCGACAGCTGGAAGATGCGCGTGGATCCACGCCATGCCGTCGTCCGCGGACTCCACGATCACCCGGCGCTGCGCCAGTGCAGCCTCATGCCTCTCGGCCAGCGTCGCGAGGCGCTCGGTCTCGATGAGCGTGCGCAGGCCGCGCCGAAAAGCGCCGACCGCGAGTTCTTCCGCCAGCTCGACGGCGCGCGGCATCAGGCGATCCTGCACCTCGGGTTCTGCGGCTTCCAATCCATCGACCAGGATCTCGACGTGGCGCTGAGTCATTCGCGCACGACCCAGAGAATCGAGAGCGGCGGGATACCTGTGAACGAGCGCCTCGGCCAGGGCGAGCAGCCTCGCCGCGCCGTGCTCAGTGATCCGCAGCGCCGCGGCGAGCTCCAAGCGCAAGGAGCGGTCCACCACGGATTCGAGCGACCCGCCATACTTGCGCGCGTCGGCCAGCGCGTGACGACGCATCGCATCGACGCGCACGAACTGCTGCGCCGCGAAGACGGCGATCATGTCGGCGACTTCGCTGACCAGCCCGACGTCGTCGGGCACCGGCGGGGCCCACTCCGCCAGGGCGTCGGCGGCATCGCCGGGCCGTTCATGAGTCTCGGTGAGCATGCTCTGACTTTAGAACGTACCTACGACATCCCATTGAGCGCGGAAGAAGGCACGTCCAAGCGCCGCGACCACGCGACCTCCCGGGCCAGCTGACCGGTCCGCTGGAACAGTCGCACCTGATACGTGTCAGCCAGCGCCTCGGCGAGCGCTTCGCGGTTCGCTGACTCGAATCCCAACCGCTCCCAGAACGGGCCGGAGCGACGACTGAAGAGCCACGCCGTCGTCGCGCCTTCCTCTGCGGCGCGTCCCAGAGCGAAGCGGGCCAGTTCGCTGCCCCTCCCGCGAGCCCGTTGCGATGCACTCACGGCCACGCTCCGGATCAACACGTGGAGTCCATCGGCGCTCATCTCGTACCCGGTGCTTCCCACGATCTCGCCGCGCTCGTCCCGTTCGAGCCACAGCCGAACGCCGGGTGCCTCCAGCCCGCTGAGCGTCAGATCGGCATGGATCAGAAACCCTGTCAGTGCCGCGACATCCGACGCGCGACACTGCTCAAGATCCACACCATCAGTCAACCACCCCTCCCTCGAGCGGACGACCCGACAAGATGGTCCCGACGTCCGTCACCCTTCGAAAAGCGCCTCGTAGTCCGCCACCGGGATGATCCCCTCGGCGCCCGCCGCGAGGGCGGCGTCTTGCGTGACGAGGGCGTCCGCCTGCAGCTTCCCGACGGCGAGGTATTCGGCTCGGGACGTGTCATCCCAGTCGAGCTGCGCCGCGATCTTCCACGCGGTGGCGCGCGACACGCGGTCTCCGAGCAGACGAATCTTCAGCCCTGCGAGCTGCTCGAGCTTCTCCCGCCCGGCGCCCTCGTCGAGCCTGCCGTCTCGCACGAGGCGGTAGAGCGCGGCGAGCGCTTCGGACCGGAGCAGAGCCGGCCCCACGAGGCTGTGCCCGCCGGGAATCGTGCGGTCGTCGTCGATGATCCGCAGCGCCGTCGCCGCGTCGATCGCATACCTCGTCATGCCGCGATCCTGGCATGCACCGCCGACATCAGAGGCCCGCGACGGGGGCTCGGAAAGCACCTGATCCGGCCTTTTCGGCGATCGGGCTCCCATGATTCGTCCAGGAAACACACCGGAACCGTCCAGAAGAAGTAGGAAGACTCGGCAACTTGCGTCCGCGCCCGAGCGGATGCGGTGCGCCCCATCATCGGCGCGGATACCTCATACGAAACCGGTCACATGCGCTCGATCACGCCCTCTTCCCCTGCCCGCCGCTCTCGCCGACTCGCCGCCCGACGCACTCGCCGGCGGCCCGCGATCCTCGCCGCAGGACTGGCAGTGGGCCTTCTGGCCACCGCGGGGATGACGGTCACCACACCTGCGTCGCTGGCCGAGGCATCCGGGTCCTACCCGCGTTTCGCGCTCGCGTCGTTCACCGCCAGCGCCGAACCTATCGCGGCGACCGCGGTGGCGGACGCGGATGAGGTCTCCGCCGACGTCCGTGAGGCGATCGCCGACGCCGACACCGCGATCGCCGCGGCCGACGATGTCGCCGGTGACATCGCCGCATCGGGCCTCGACCTCGGTGTGTCCGAGACCACTGTCGACACCGCCGCGCTCGAGGCCGCGGTGGAGCGTCTGGAAGCCGCCGACTCGCTGCCCGCTCCGCTGGTCCCCGCCCTGACCGATGACGTCACGGCCCTCGTCGCGTCCGTCGACGGCGACGTGAGCGGACTGCGGGGCAGCCTCGACGCCGCCATCGCGAAGAAGGCGGAGCAGGAAGCCGCCGCGCAGGCGAAGCGCGAGGCCGAAGCCGCGGCTCCCGCCGCCGCCGAGGCTCAGGCGGCCGCCGAGGCCGAAGCCGAGGCCGAGGCCACCGCCCCGGCCGCGCCCAGCGCCCCGGCCCCGAGCGCGCCCGTCCCCACCGGCGGCGGAACCGGCGACAACAGCCCGGCCGGCGCCCAGGCGAGCGCCTACGGCATGCTCGGCAACTACGGCTGGGGCGACGACCAGTTCGGTTGCCTCGTGTCGCTGTGGAACAAGGAGTCCGGCTGGAACTACCAGGCGTACAACTCATCGAGCGGTGCGTACGGCATCCCGCAGGCGCTTCCCGGCAGCAAGATGGGGACCGCCGGCGCGGACTGGCAGACCAACGCGGCCACGCAGGTTGCGTGGGGTCTCGGCTACATCGCCGGCCGCTACGGCTCGCCGTGCGGTGCCTGGTCCCACTCGGAGTCGGTCGGCTGGTACTGATCCGGATGCCGCGCCCGGCGCCCGCGAGGCGCGCCGGGACGCGGACTACATCTTGGTCGACCGCTCGATCGACATGACGAGGATCACGCGGTCTGTCTTGTCACGCGGGGGGCGCGTACCCGGGTTTCCGTAGCGGTTCTGGAGCCGCACGTAGAACGCCCCTTCGGGGTCGGGCACGACCTCGACCAGCCTGCCGGCCACCTCGAGATACCGGAACGGGTCATCGGGATCGATGATCGACAGCGACATCGACGAGTTGTGCCGCAGATTGCGGTACTTCTGGCGGAACGTGGTGTGCGTGAACCTGACGTTCTCGCCGTCGAACTCGAACCACATCGGGTTCACCTGAACGGTGTCGTCGGGGCGGATCGTGCCGAGGTGGCCGTAGTTGGGCTCCTCGAGCAGATGACGGTAGTCGGGGGCGATGATCTCGTCGGCGGAGGGCATGGCATCCAGTCTGGTGCCGCTGGGGGACGCCGGCTCACTCCTCGCCGTCTTCGTCGGCGGCCGCACCGTGCGTGTGCATCCGCACCCCGTCCGCGTTGAAGATGCTGAGCACCTCCGCCGGCCGGGAGCCGGCCGCGCACATCGCGTGCGGAGTGCGCGTGTCGAACTCGGCCGCCTCGCCACGACCCAGGATGAGATCCTGCTCGCCGAGCCGGAGCCGGAGTTTCCCTCGCAGGACGTAGAGCCACTCGAAGCCGTCGTGCACCTTCAGCTCGGGCAGCTCCGCCACCGGCGGATAGGTGATCTTGTACGTGTGGATGGGCGAGTCCTGCGGCGCCAGCGGCGCGATCACGAGCCCGTTCCGCCGGATCGCCGGGCGCCGCACGCGCGGGTCGGGTGAGTCCGGACGGACCAGATCGTCGAGACGTATGCCCAGCTGCCGAGTGACGGGAACGAGCAGTGCCAGGCTCGCCTGCCGCTTGCCGGACTCCAGCCGTGACAGCGTGCTCACCGACATGCCGGCGCGCCCGGCCACCTCCTCCAGCGTGAGGCCCTTCGCCTGCCGCGCCGCCCGCAGGCGGGCTCCGACCCGATCGATCTCGTCCGCCATGTCGAACGCACCTTGCCATTCCCGCAAACCGACTTGCGTATCCATTATCCTTCCACGCACGCTGGTCGCATGGGAACACGCCACTGGGATGTCATCGTGATCGGCGCCGGCATCGCCGGTCTCAGCGCCGCGCAGATGCTCGGACGCGCACGCCGGCGCACGCTCGTCGTCGATGCGGGAGTACCGCGCAACCGGTTCGCCGCGCACATGCACGGCGTGCTCGGACACGACGGCACCGCTCCCGCCGACCTGCTGGCTCGTGGCCGCGCCGAAGCGGAGGCGTACGGCGTCGACTTCCTCCCGGGGTCGGTCGCGGTCGTCGAGGAGGGCGACGGCATGGTCACCGTGACGCTCGAGGACGGCACGGCGGAGACCGCGCGAGCGGTGATCGTCGCCACCGGGCTGGCCGACGATCTGCCGGACATCCCGGGCCTCGCCGAGCGCTGGGGCGCGGGGGTCCTGCACTGCCCCTACTGCCACGGGTGGGAGGTCCGGGACCGCCGGCTGGGCGTGCTGCTCGTGTCCGAGCAGCAGCTCCACCAGGCGCAGCTGGTGCGCCAGTGGAGCCCCGACGTCGTCGTCTTCACCCATGCCACCGGCCCGCTTGCTCCCGAGGTCGAACGACGCCTGCGCGCCCGCGGCGTGGAGATCGTCGCCGAACCCGTCGTCGAGGTCATCGGCGATCAGCCCGAAGTCTCCGGCGTGCGCCTGCAGGGCGGCGACACGATCGCAGTCGGCGCGCTCTTCACGATGGGGATGCCGCGTCCGCTCGACGACTTCCTCGGTCCCCTCGCACTCGCCCGGACCGAGACGTCGTTCGGCCGCTTCCTCGCGGTGGATGCCATGGGCCGGACGAGCGCCGATCGCATCTGGGCGGCGGGCAACGTCGTCAACGCCGCCGCGAACGTGCCGCTGTCGCTGGGCTCCGGTGCGATGGCCGGGGCGGCCGTCAACGCCGCACTCGTCGCGGAGGAGTTCGACGCGGCAGAGTCCCGCGCCGTCGCGTCGTCCGAGCTCGCGCCCGCCGACTACTGGGAGCAGCGATACTCCGATTCCGAGCGGGTATGGTCCGGACGGCCCAATATCACGCTCGTCGATGTCGTGGCCACACTGTCGCCGGGGCGTTCGCTCGACCTGGGCTGCGGCGAGGGCGCCGACACGATCTGGCTGGCGACGCAGGGCTGGGATGCCACGGGCCTCGACATCTCGCCGACCGCCGTCCGCCGCGCCGAGATCGCCGCCGTCGCCGCCGGGCTCGACCCGTCGCGGGTGCGCTTCGTCGCGGCCGACCTCGCGGAGTGGGACGACGGAGGCACGTACGACCTGGTGACGGCGAGCTTCCTGCACTCCCCCGTCGCCCTCGACCGCGTGGGCGCGCTGCGACGCGCGGCGGAACGCGTGGCACCGGGCGGGCGACTGCTGATCGTGTCGCACGGTGCGCCACCGCCGTGGGCGCCCGCCGGGCACGGCCGCGGACATGCGTTCCCGACCGCCGCCGAGGAGATCGCGGACCTCGGTCTCGCGGACGCGGAGTGGATCACCGAGAGGGCAGAGCTCCGGTCGCGCGAGGCCGTGGCGCCCGACGGTACGCGCGCCGAACTCGACGACACGGTGGTGCAGCTGCGGCGCCGGCCGACGCCGGCCTGACGGGCCATCACCCGGGCGCACTCAGCGCGAGGACGTCGCCTCGGAGGTGTCGAACCCGGGCACCACGATCGGAAGCTCGCGGTCGGCATCCCACGGCTCGGTCCATCCCAGCCGATCGAAGAGCCCGTCGAGCACTGTCCCCGTGAAGCCCCACACCAGGTGCTCGCCGTGCGCGTGCGGCACGACGAATCCGGGTCCGCGCCACTCCTGCCCACCGCGCCGCACCACGGTGACCCCGCGGTTCGCGGGGTCGAGGAGGTCGGCGACGGGCGCACGGAACACGTCCGACGACTCCGCCTCGTCGACCACGCGGACGGGTGACGGATGCCGCCACCATGCCAGCACCGGCGTCACGTGGTGCCGCGAGTAGGCGAGCGGGATGTCGGCGAGGGTTCCGAGCACCTCGACGCCCGCCGGGTCGAGGCCGGTCTCCTCCTGCGCCTCGCGGAGCGCCGCGGCGATCGGTCCGTCGTCACCGGGGTCGACGCGTCCGCCGGGGAACGCGACCTGACCGGGGTGCGACCGCAGCGTGGACGCGCGCGCCAGCAGCAGGACGTCGAGGTCACGGGAGACGTTGTCGGCCTGGGCGATGTGCGTGCTGGCAAGCGAGTCGAGCACTCCGAACAGGATGAGCACGGCGGCCGGACGGGAGTCCTCGCCGGTGGGCAGCCCGGCGAACGCGTCGAATCGGGTGGATCCCGCCACCTCGGCGATCGCGGCGAGCTGCGCTCGTGCGCTTCGCGGGGACGGGTCGGCGGGCATTGGCTCAGGCTACGCCGCTCGGACGACACCGGTCGCCGTCACAGCCCCACCAGCCGCGCGCTCTCGTCCCACAGCCGCTTCGCGAGGACGGGGTCGTCGGCGAGCCGGTTCGTGCGGGACGCCGCGTTGTTCGCGTAGAACCCGCCGGGCTGCCAGTCGACCCCGGGCTTGCCCATCGCCAGCCAGGTCAGCCGCGAGCCGCCGACGTCGTTGGTCGCCAGCAGCCCCTGCGTGAGGCGGCTCGTGTAGAACCACCGGATCGGGCCGCGGGATGTCGCGCCGAAGCTGCTGCCGATCACGCCCGGGTGGAAGGCCACGGCGTTGACGCCGGCATCCCCGTATCGACGGTGCAGCTCCTTGGTGCACAGGACGTTCGCGAGCTTTCCGTTGCCGTAAGCGGCACGAGAGGAGTAGCGGCGCTCACCCTGCATATCGTCGATGTCGAACCGCGCGAACGTGCGCGCCGCCTCACTCGAGGTCTGGATCACCGATGCGCCGCTCTCGCACAGGCGGTCGAGCAGGAGGTTGGTGAGCAGGAACCCGGCGAGGTGATTGACCTGGAACGTCTGCTCGAAGCCGTCGACGGTGACCCGCCGCTCGGCGAAGATGCCCCCGGCATTGTTGGCCAGCACGTCGATGCGCGGATAGCGCTCGAGCAGGGCCGTGGCCAGTTCGCGGACCTGGGCGAGGTCGGCGAAGTCGGCCACGAGCGAATCGACGCCCAGCTCCCCCGCGACGGCGTGGGTCTTCGCGGGATCCCGCCCGACGACGACGACCTGCTCCCCCGCCTCGTGGAGTTGGCGGGCGGATGCCGCGCCGATGCCGTCGCTCGCTCCGGTGATGACGATCGTGCGTGGCACAGGGCTCCTCGGTCGGCGGTCGCTGGGATCCTCAGGCTAATGCCGGCGTGAGCGGTGGCCGAAGGCGTGGGTGGCACGCGCGTCCACAACTCATAGCTCCCTCCCAGCTTCGAGGGACCAATCCGCCTCCCATCGGCGTTCTCCTCCTATGACGCCGCAGCCAGTGACGTCAGCACAGGAGGAAACCCATCGTGACCACCGACTACCGCAGGACCCCGGAGGCGCTGAGCCGCCTCACCGACACCCAGTACCGCGTCACGCAGGAGGACGGCACCGAGCCCGCCTTCCGCAACGAGTACTGGAACAACCACGAGCCCGGCATCTACGTGGATGTCGTGTCGGGCGAGCCGCTGTTCTCGTCGCTGGACAAGTACGACAGCGGAACCGGCTGGCCGAGCTTCACGCGGCCGATCGAGTCCGACGCCGTCCGCACCACCACGGATCGCAAGCTCTGGATGAGCCGCACCGAGGTTCGCTCCGCCGGGGCCGACAGCCACCTCGGCCACGTCTTCGACGACGGCCCACGGAATGCCGGAGGCCTGAGATACTGCATGAACTCGGCTGCGCTGCGATTCATCCCCGCCGCCGAGCTCGACGAGCAGGGCTACGGCGCCTACCGCACACTCTTCGACAACACCCAGGAGCACGCATCATGACCGACACCGGAACCATCACCCGCACGCCCGGCACCGAGACCGCGGTCCTCGCCGGAGGCTGCTTCTGGGGCATGGAGGACCTGATCCGCCGCCAGCCCGGCGTCGTCGACACCCGCGTCGGCTACACGGGCGGGCAGAACGACCACGCGACCTACCGCAACCACCCCGGCCACGCCGAGGCGGTGGAGATCGTCTTCGACCCCGCCGAGACGTCGTATCGCGACATCCTGGCGTTCTTCTTCCAGATCCACGACCCGTCCACCCTGAACCGTCAGGGGAACGACATCGGCTCGAGCTACCGGTCCGCCATCTTCCCGCTCTCCCCCGAGCAGGAGCAGGTCGCCCGCGAGACGATCGCCGACGTGGATGCCTCGGGCCTCTGGCCGGCCAAGGCGGTCACCTCGATCGAGACCGCCGGACCCTTCTGGCAGGCGGAGCCCGAGCATCAGGACTACCTGATCAAGTACCCCAACGGCTACACCTGCCACTTCCCGCGCGCGGGATGGGTGCTGCCCCAGCGCAGCGAGGCCGGCGCGACCGCCTGAGCCCATGGCCACGGGACCGGAGGCGGGCTGGTACGACGACGGCACCGGCAAGCAGCGCTGGTGGGACGGCTCCCGCTGGACCGAGCACTACATCGATCTCAGCGAGCGGGACATCGAGCTGCACGTCGACACGTCGGCGCCGGCGAGCGCTCCGGCGAGCAAGGGTGGTATGACGACGGCCGCGGGCGACGGCGATGGTGGGACGGTGCCCGGTGGACGGATGCGGTCAGGTACAGCGGCGAGGAGCAGTCGCTGGGCGGCATCGTCGTCGACGGCCGGTGGATCCACTACGGGGCGTCCAGCCATCCCGTCGCCGGCGCTGTCGCCACGCAGGAGACCGGCGCCGAGCTGCTGAGGCGCGGCCGCCTGGCGAAGCCGGCGACCGCACGCACGCTGCTCGGTCCGGCCGGGCCCATCACACCGCACCTGCTGAGGCGATCCGTCTCCGCCGACGCCCGCTACCTCCTCGTCGAGGTGGCGGGCGAGGTGTGGCTCGCCACGGTTCCCCCGGGACAGGATGCCGCGGCCCGGCAGTTCACCTCGTGGGTCAACAGCGTCTCGGAGCACTACCGCTACCGCTGAGCACGTCTAGCCACACCCGCGGCGCCCGCGCAAGCCCTGGGCCCGCCGACCACCCCGGTGGTTGTCTGTGGGTATGACGGACGAACCGCTCATCGGCCGGGTCGACCCGCCGGCGCTGCAGGTGATGACGTTCAACATCCGTCGGCGGATGGAGAGGGCGTCCTCGCGCGCCGACCGCTGGGAGCACCGTGCGACGCGGCTCCACGCCCTCGTGCGCGCCGAGCAGCCGACACTGCTCGGCGCGCAGGAGGCACTGCCCGATCAGACGGCGTTCGTTCTGGATGCGCTCGGCGCCGGATACCGGTTCGTCGGCGACGGGCGGGATGCCCACCGGGGCGAGGAGGCTTGTCCGCTGTTCTACGACGCCGGGCGTCTGAGCCTTCTGCGCTGGTGGCAGACCGCACTGTCGAACCGCCCGGATGTGCCGGGCTCGCGGTCGTGGGGGAATCGCATCCCTCGCATCGTCGTCGCGGCCGCCTTCCGCGACGGGGCGACCGGCGTGCTGTTCCTCGCCGTGAACACCCACCTCGACGCGTTCTCGTCCCGCTCGCGGCTGCGCGCCGCGGAGCATCTGCGGCAGAGCCTCGCCGTCTCGACGGCACCGGTGATCCTGACCGGCGACCTCAACGCCCGGCCGGGCTCGCGCGCGCTGCGAGCGCTGCTGGACGGCGGAGCGCTGCGCGACACCTGGGTGGAGGCATCCGTGCGACTCACGCCCGAATGGGGCACCTTCGCGCGCTACCGGGTTCCGCGCGCGGACGGTGCGCGGATCGACTGGATCGCCGTGAGCCCGGGGATCGCCGTGGAGAGCGCGGCGATCAACGCCCGGGTGATCGATGGCGGCTGGGGGTCCGATCACCTGCCGGTGCAGGCGGTCATCCACCTCCCGGCTCCGAGAGCCGCCGCGTGATCGCCGACCTCCTGCGGAGACCGCAGGACCTCGGCGAGTGGACAGCCGATGCCGTCCGGGCGCTCGGCCTTCTCAGCGTCGTGGTCGCCGCGATCTGGTGGACGGTGACGGATGCCGGCATCCTCGCGCTCGCTCTTCCGGCGCTGCTGCTGCCCCGGCTGGTCGGGGCGCGCCCGGCGTTCGACATCGTGTACGGCGTGACGGTGCTGGTGGCCGCGTGGAGCAACGTGCTCGGCCTGTACGAGCTGGTGCCGTGGTGGGATCTCGTCGTCCACTTCGTCGCGACCGGAGTGATCGCCGCGATGCTCTTCCTGCTTCTCGCCCGCTGCCGCGTCGTGCCGGCGCCGGGCACCGCCGGGTTCGCGCCCCGCGTCGCCCTCGTCATCGTGCCGGCCCTCGCCTTGGCGCTCAGTGCACTGTGGGAGATGGTCGAGTGGTTCGGCTACACCTTCGTCAGCGACGAGATCTTCGTCGCGTACGGCGACACCATCGGCGACCTCTGCGCGGGCGGACTCGGCGGGGTCGTCGCGGGCGTCCTGGTGACGTTCGTCCGGCTCGATCGCCGAGCGCGGGTGAGCGCGTCAGTCGGGTGACCTGCCGGCGTCGCCGACGGCGACGACGACCTTGCCGAGCGCCCGGCCTTCGCCGTGCCACGCGAGAGCCGCGGGCGCGTCCTTGAGCCCGAACACCCGGTCGATGCAGATGCTCACCGACCCTGCCGCGCACTGCTCGGCCATGGCCGCGAAGTGGGCGGGACCCTCGCGCACCATGAGCACGCCCAGCCGGACGCCCGTCGCGAGTCCGAGAAGGCCGCCGATGGTCAGCATCCGCACCATCGTCCGGGCGGTGCCGCCGACCATCACGCAGCGGCCGCCCTTCGCCAGCGCCCGGCGATAGGCGAACACCGATCGGTGCGCGACGAGGTCGACGATCACGTCGTACGGCCCGGTGCGCGTGAAGTCCTCGGCGCGGTAGTCGATCACCCGATGCGCCCCGAGCTGCCGCATGAAGTCGAGCTTGCCGGCGTTGTCCACCGCGGTGACCTCGACGCCCTTCGCGACGGCGAGCTGGATCGCGAACGAGCCGGACCCGCCGCCGCCGCCGTTGATCAGCATCCGCGAACCCGGCTCGGCCAGCGCGACGGCCTGCGAGGCGATCACGCCTGCTTGGGGGACCGCGGATGCCTCGGCGAACGACAGCGCGGCCGGCTTGGGTGCAAGCGCCGACGCCGGCATCGCGACGTACTCGGCGAAGCCGCCGTTACGGGGAAGGTTGTCTCCGAAGATTTCGTCGCCGACGTGGAAGCGGGTGACGCCGTCGCCCACCGCGACGACCCGGCCGGCGATGTCCGATCCGAGGATGGTACGGCGCGGACGGAACAGCCCGCCGATGCGGGCGTACGCAGGCGTGCCATGCAGCGATTCCCAGTCCGAGAGGTTGATCGAGACGGCGACGACCTCGACCAGCACCTCGCCGCGCGCCGGCGTGGGCGTCGCCACGTCGCGCAGCTCGAGCACCTCGGGAGACCCGTACCGCTCGAAGACGATCGCACGCACGTCCCCACCTTACGGAAGTCCGGGACGCCGGCGCCGAGCTCGTCTACCGGCGCCGACCGACGCCCGCGAACAGTGCGTAGAGCAGCGGCACCGCCGACGAGACCATCATCACCGTGCCGAGCACGGCGTCGTCCGCGCGCAGCAGCACTCCCCCGATGAGCAGCCCGGCGAAGAGGACCGCCGCGAGGATGCGCCGTGCCAGACGCTCGAGCCCCCGCAGCCGCTGGTCGAGCCGCGGAGTGTCGACGGCGAGCCGGCCGTTCTCCAGCCGCGTGGCGAGGTCGTCGATGCGCCGGGGCAGCCGCGCAGCGATGCCGGCGACGGAGACCGCTTCGCGCCCGAACGACCGCGCGATGCCGCCACGCTCGTCGCGAAGCAGGCGGGCGGCGTAGGGCTCGATCGCACTCCAGATGTTGAAGTCGGGATCGAGCGAGCTGCACATGCCCGAGGTCAGCGAGACGGCCCGGATGATCAGCAGGAAGTTCTCCGGCAGCTGGAACGGCAGCGCGCGCATCACATCGCCGAACTCCATCGCGAAGTCGCGCAGCTCGCGCTCGTCGACCTTCTGGAGCTCGGCGAAGCCCATTCCGCCGAACCGGTCGAAGAGCGCGGTCATCGCCCGTTCGAGCTCGGCCGTGTCCGCCGACGGGAGGAGAACCCCCACGTCGCGGATGCTGTCGACCAGCTGTCGTCCGTTGCGGCCGGCCACCGCGATCATCAGCTGCTGCAGGTCTCGGCGCAGCCTGTCGGGGACCTCGCCCATCATCCCGAAGTCGATGAAGGTCAGTCGCCACTCCCGGCCGCCCTCCACCGCCGGCGCGGTCGGCGTGACGAAGATGTTCCCGGGATGCGGATCTGCGTGGAAGTAGCCATGCGCGAAGAGCTGGTCGAACATGACCGTCGCGAACTCGGCGGCGACCTCCGACGGGTCGATCCCGGCGGCGCGCAAGGCGTCGACGTCGTTGATCTTGATCGCGGTCACGTCGGCCAGCGTCAGCACGCGCCGCGTCGTGCGCTCCCACGCGATCTCGGGCACGCCCACGCGCGGATCGCCGGCGAAGTCCTCGGCGAACCGCTCGGCGTTGCGCGCCTCGTGGAGGTAGTCGATCTCCTCGCGGCTGGTGTGCGCGAACTCCTCGACGAGACCGGGCAGATCGACGTGATCGCGCACGACCCGCACGCGGGTCAGCCAGCCCGCGACCTTCCGAAGTGCCGCGAGGTCGACGTCGACGATCTCGTCGATCCCCGGTCGCTGGATCTTGATCACCACGTCGGTGAACCCCGTGTCGACGGCATCAGACGGCGTCAGCCGTGCCCGGTGCGCCTGACCGAGGGATGCGGCAGCCACAGGCGTCGGGTCCACCCACGAGAACGCGCGCTCGAACGGAAGTCCCAGCTCGGCCTCTGCGAGCGCGCGGATCGCGGCGAACTCGACCGGGGGCACCTCGTCCTGCAGTCCCTCGAGCTCTCGGGTGATCTCGGGAGGGAGCACGTCGAGCCTCGATGACATGAACTGGCCGACCTTGATCATCAGCCCGCCGAGCGACACCGCGAGCGTGTGGAAGTTCCGCGCGATGCGCTGGAAGCGCGCGCCGCGACCGCGCGCCGCGAATCGGCCGAGGCCGATCCGCGGCAGGAACAGCTCGTACCACCACGCCTGAGCCATGTAGCGGGCGGCGAACCGCAGGATCCGGCGATAGCGGGCGCGCGAACTCCCGGCGTCGGTCATCGAGTCTCCTTGACGCCGACGTTCCGGCGGCATCCGGTCAGCCCTGGGCGAGGATCGAGTAGAGCTTACGACGAGCCTCGTCGAGCACTGCCACCGCCTCTTTCACCTGCTCCGGTGTTCCGCTCGTGCCGACCTGGGCGGCTGCCTGCGCCAGCTTGGCCCCGGCCTTCGGCAGCGCCGTTGACCGCGCTGCGTCCTTCATGCCGGGCGTCTCCCAGGGCGCCGAGCGGCCGCCGGCGGCGTCGACCTCGGCACGGCCGGCGTCGGTCAGGGAGTAGGTCTTCTTCCCGCCTGCCTCCTCGGCCGTGATGAGGCCCTCGTCGGCGAGGAGCTGCAGCGTCGGGTACACCGAGCCGGGGCTCGGCTTCCACGTGCCCCCGCTGCGCTCCTCGATCTCGTGGATGATCTGGTACCCGTGCATCGGCTGCTCCGCGAGGATCGCCAGCACGGAGGCGCGCACGTCGCCGCGCCCCATGCGAGGGCCGCCGGTGAGGCCCTTGTCGAACATGTCGCGGAGCTGGTCCATGGCCTCCCACAGACCTCCGCCGAGTCCGCCTCCGGCGGGACCCCTGCTGCGTGAGCCGAATGCGCTCTCGTCGAACGAACCGTTCATGATGACCTCCTCGAGGATGTGGCATCCGAGATCGGACGATATATACCGATATATCGTTCACGACGCCGGAGGTCGACCCCTGGCGCCGAACTCACACCGCACTTTCAGGCACGCCACCGGGTCATATCGCCGGTCGACGCCGGGGTCAAGGGGGTGCGCGCCGGGGTCCCGTATCGCAGAGTGGAAGGGTCGCGTCACCCCCGGTCCCGCGCCGGACGACAGGTGAGCGGCCCCGGAGCGAAGGAGACAGGCGATGGCCCAGATCATCGAGAGCATCGACGTGGACGTGGACGTGACGACCGCCTACAACCAGTGGACGCAGTTCGAGAGCTTCCCGCACTTTCTCGACGAGGTGGAGTCGATCACCCAGCTCGACGACACCCACACCCACTGGAAGGTCAAGGTCGGCCCGTTCGAGCGCGAGTTCGACGCCGAGATCACTGAGCAGCACCCCGACGAGCGCGTCGCGTGGCGGAGTCTCGGTGGCGACACCGCGCACGCCGGCGTGGTGACATTCCACAAGCTCGACGACACCACGTCCCGCGTGACGGTGCAGATCGACTGGGAGCCGTCCGATGCCATCGAGAAGCTCGGCTCGATCGTCGGCGCGGGCACCCACGCCGTCAAGAAGGATCTGAAGAACTTCAAGGAGTTCATCGAGAAGGCCGGCACCGAGACCGGCGCCTGGCGGGGCGACGTCCCGCGCTGATCAGCGATCGTCGGCGACGGGCTGCCGCAGGATCGTCCTCAGTTTCGACGGGTCGGTGCGACGGAAGTCGCTCAGGTAGATCTCGTGATGCCTGCCCGTCATCATCAGCCCCTCCGCAGGGATGAAGCGATGGTGCAGCTCGTCGAGAACCGGCCCCTCGTCGTCGAACGATCCGACGTGCAGTGTCTGCGCGCAGCGCCCCTCGTCGTACGTCTCGAGTCGGACTCGGGCGACGGCGGGGGCGCCGCTCTTCGAAGCGCCCGCGAGCGCAGCGTCGAGGTGCGCGTCGGTGATCCAGTCCGGCACGAGGTTCAGAGCGGTCCACTCCCACTGCGCCTTGTCGCGGTCGGTCGTGAAGCTCGCCATGTCGTCGGCCCACCACAGCGCCTCGAGCGGCATGACCACGTAGTCGCGATCCGCCTCCCGCTTGCTCACGAACTTGAGCTTGTAGGCCACCGCGAAGATCGTCGAGACGGCGTCGGCGTACTCCGCGGTGTTCGGGTCGCCGTGGCCGTCGATCATCAGGTATCGCAGCGGCGGCACATCGACGACCTCGAACACCCCGCTCTTCGCGGCGTATGAGCGCAGTTCCTTCTTGAGGTCGATCTTCGACACGTGGCCTCTCCTTCGGACGGCGGCGGACACCCCCAGGGTAGAGTTCCCGTGGCACGCTGAGCCGCCGCCCGGCGGAGCGTGCTATGTTGGGTGTAGCCCGTTCGGGCCAGCGCGACCCCTTTCTGCTTCACAGTGGAAGCAGCCGTACGGTCGCCTCACATAACACGGACGTTCATTCGTCCCCCAGAATTTCTGCGGATGCGTCGCCTTCGATGCGACTCCGCCTCTTGAAAGCACTTTTGACTTCCGTTTCACACTCCGCATCACCGTCCCGATCGACCCTCGACTGGCGTCAGGCTGACGACGATGTGTTCGTCGCGCTCCACGCCGGCGAATACGCCGGATTCGTCGCTGTCACGCCCCTCGGCGTCGAGGCCCACGGCCCTCTCGGCGAGGATCTCGGACTGCACATCTCCCGTGAACTCGCTCACAGTGCGGTCACGGCATCCCTTACACGTATCGCTCCGCACCCTGCACGCGGTACGATCCACACACGTCCGCTCCGCACACGTTGGCGCGGCACCCCGGTCGCTTACGCGGCCCGCAAAGAAGAAGGAAAGACACGATGGCCACTGGCACCGTGAAATGGTTCAACTCCGAAAAGGGCTTCGGCTTCATCGCTCCCGATGACGGGGGCGCCGACCTCTTCGCGCACTTCAGCGCGATCACCGGCGAAGGCTACAAGGAGCTCCGCGAAGACCAGAAGGTCGAGTTCGAGGCGGAGCGTGGCCCGAAGGGCATGCAGGCCGCGAACATCCGGCCGCTCTGATCCACTCTCGTGAGCCGGGTCGACTTCGGTCGGCCCGGCTTTCGTGTACCCCGGCGGCGGCCTCTCGCCCTCGTCGGAGGTTGACGCCACACTGATCTCATGACCGACGCCGCCACTCCGTGGGTGCTGCACGTCGACCTCGACCAGTTCATCGCCGCCGTCGAGGTGCTCCGGCGGCCCGAACTCGCCGGGAAGCCGGTGATCGTCGGAGGTCGCGGCGATCCCACCGAGCGAGCTGTCGTCTCGACGGCGTCCTACGAGGCGCGGGCCTTCGGCGTCGGGTCCGGGATGCCGCTGCGCATCGCCGCCCGCAAGGCACCGGATGCGATCATCCTCCCGGTCGACGCCCCGGCGTACACCGCGGCATCGGACGAGGTCATGGCGACCCTGCGCGCGCAGCCCGGCGCCGTCGTCCAGGTGCTCGGGTGGGACGAGGCGTTCCTCGGCATCCGGACGGATGATCCCGAGGCCTACGCGCAGCGGGTGCAGGAGGCCGTCCTCGAGCGCACCGAACTGCATTGCAGCGTCGGGATCGGCGACACCCTGGTGCGCGCGAAGAACGCGACGGACTTCGGCAAGCCGCGGGGCACGTTCCGCCTCACCGTCGAGAACTGGCTCGAGGTGATGGGTCCGCGCGCCACGAGGGAGCTGTGGGGCGTGGGGGCGAAGATCTCCCAGCGACTCCAGGCGCACGGCATTCGCACCGTCGAGGAGCTCGCCCGGGCAGACGAGGCGCTCCTCGCCGCGGAGTTCGGACCGAAGATGGGGCCCTGGTATCGGCAGCTGGGCCGCGGCGACGGCTCGGCGGTCGTCGACGACACGCCTTGGGTCGCGCGCGGACACGGACGGGAGACGACCTTCCAGCAGGACCTGGTCGACCGCTCCGAGATCGAGGGCGCGGCGCTCGACCTCCTCGAGCAGGTGCTGAAGGACATCGTGGCCGAGGGGCGGCCCGTCGTCGGCGTCGGACTCAAGGTGCGCTACGCGCCGTTCCTGACGAAGACCTTCGTGCACAAGGTCGCGGCGACGTTCGATCGCGAGGTGGTCATCGCGGAGACGATGAAGCTGGTCGACAGGATCGAGCCCGACCGGCCCCTTCGGCTCCTCGGGGTGCGGGCCGAGATGCAGATGCCGGACGACGCCCGCGAGGGCCACACGCCCACGCGGAGCGGCTGGTAGCCGCGCCGCACCCGCTCGCCGTGTTCCGCCGGGTCAGCCTGTGGACCGCCGGCACACGCATGGGGCCGCGGTCTGTACATTTGGCGGCGGGGCTTCGCACGTACTCCGCGTCTGCTCAGGAAACCCGAGGAACCGATGACCGACTCCACCCCGCCCGGCGGCCCTTACGGTCCTTCGACGGGCGCAGGATCCGTCGCCTCGGCACCCTCCAGCGGCTCGCAGACCGACGCCCAGCCCTACGGAACGGCGCACCCCCGCGGCGCGGCCAGGCCCTATGACACCGCGCTGCTTCACGAGACGGCGCGCGACCTCGGCATCGCGCGGATCCACGCCTCGCCCCCCGCGGCCGGCACGGCATCGACGGCCTCCGGCTCTCCCACGAAGCAGCTCGGCGTTCTCGCATTCACGCTGGCCGTCGTCGGCGCGGCGATGGCGCTCATCCCGATCATCGCCTTCTTCTCGGGCATTTTGCTGCTCACCGCGTTCGTCCTGTCGCTGATCGCCCTGATCAGCAGGAAGCACGTCGGGGGCGGCTTCGGCGTCGCCGCCCTGATCATCTCGGTCTCGGGCTGGCTCATCTCGATCGTGGTGGGGCTCATTTCGTTCGCGATGCTGTGAGACGCAGCCTTCACGGCCTACCCGTCACTCTGACCGTGCGGTGGCCGCTCGGGGGGGAAGGACGGCGTCTGCTCCACCTCGCGCGCCGCGCGAAGGGCGAGCTCGTCGGCGCCCCCGCGCGCGATGAGCTGCACTCCGATGGGCATTCCGTCGCGATCGAGGCCGACCGGCACCGAGACCGCGGGCAGTCCGAGGAAGTTCGCCGCGACGACCAGCCGCAGGTCGCGCCAGGCGGCGGTCGCGGCATCCTGTCCCCCGAGGTCGAAGTCGAGTCCGGGCGTCCGGCGCGTCGACACCGGGCCGAGGATCACCGGCACGTCGACCTGCAGCCGGCGCCACTCGGCGGCGATGACGGCCCGGCGCGCCCACGCCGCGGCGTAGTCGCGCGCGGACTCGTACGGGCGCGCCGCCGCCGTGCTGTCGCGCAGGAACGCCGTCGCCGAGCGACCGAGCGGCTCCGGAAGCAGAGCGGGGTCGAGCGTGAGCAGCATGTCGGTGCAGGCGAGCCGACGCCACAGCACGGCAGCCTCCTCGAGCAGAGGCGGTTCCAGGTCGACGAGCTCCCAGCCCGCGTCCGCGAGCGACTGGGCCGCGCGGTCGACCCCGGCGCGGACATCGTCGTCGACGCCCCAGCCGAGCGGATCCCGGGTGACGCCGACGCGGCGGGGCGCGGCATCCGAGTCGAAGGGAGCGAGGCCGAGGGAGACGGCGTCCGAGGGGTCCGGACCCTCCAGCACCTGGAGCGCGAGGGTGAGGTCGTCGACGGTGCGGGCGAGGGGCCCGTTGACCGAGAACTGCTGCAGCGTGAGCGCGGCGCCTGCGTCACGCGCGGCCGAGCGGGGGACGCGGCCGAAGGAGGGCCGGAGCCCTGCGATACCGACGGCCGCTGCCGGCAGGCGGATCGAGCCGCCGAAGTCGTTGCCGAGTCCGAGCGACGCCATCCCCGTGGCGACCGCGACGGCGTCGCCCCCGCTCGATCCGGAGGCCGTGCGCTCGGGGTTCCACGGGTTGAGGGTGCGGCCGAAGAGGTCGTTGTCGGTGTCCCAGCGCATGCCGAAGTCGGGCATGTTCCCGCGGCCGAGGGGGATCGCTCCCGCCTCGCGCAGGCGGCGGACTACGGTTGCATCGGCTGCCGGCACAGCGTCTGCGAGCCCGCGCCAGCCCTGCGTCGTGGCCGACCACGTGAGGTCGATGCTCTCCTTGACCGAGAAGGGCACCCCGGCGAGTGGGCCTGGGTCGACGCCGGCGGCGACGGCGCGATCGACGTCGTCCGCGGCGCGGCGAGCGCGGTCGGCGAAGACCACCGTGAGCGCGTTCAGCCGCGAGTTCGCGACGTCGACGCGGGCCAGGTGCGCGTCGACGACCTCGGCGGCGGTCGTGCGACCGTCACGGATCCGTGCGGCCATCTCGCGGATCGGCATGTGAGGCTGGGGCTCCTGGGAGAGGGCATCCGGTTCACTCACTCCCCCACTCTCGCACTGCAGGTCCGCCCGCGGGCTCGACGCGGGCGCGGCGGGACCCGCCGCGCCCGCACGACGTCAGGCCAGCCGAGCGAGCAGCGCCCGCGCGACCGATGACGAGGACTGCGGATTCTGCCCGCTCAGCAGATCGCCGTCCGCGACGACGTGGTCCGCCCACGGCTCCGCGGAGTCGACGATCACGCCACGCGCGCGCAGGGTCGACTCGAGCAGCCACGGTGCGCGGTCGGCCAGGCCGCCCTGCACCTCTTCTGCGTCGGTGAATGCGGTCACCGTGCGACCCGCGGCGGCGAGGGACCCGTCTGCTCGCGTGGCCGCGAGCAGCGCGGCGAGACCGTGGCAGACGAGCGCCAGGGGCAGTCCGGCGTCGAGCGCCCGCACGATCAGCGCGCCCGAGGCCTCATCGTGCGCGAGGTCCTGCATGGGGCCGTGACCGCCCGGATAGAACACCGCGTCATAGTCGGCGAGGTCGACGTCCGCGAGCACCCGCGGCGCAGTGATCCCGGGGACCAGAGCGAGAGCCTCGCGAAGGGCGTCGTCGTCGCCGATCGAGCCCTCGTCGGCGACGGGCGCGACGCCGCCGGGCGTCGCGATGATCACGTCGTGACCGGCGGCGGTGAGCAGCCGATGCGGCACGAGCAGCTCTTCGGCCCAGTAGCCGGTGGGATGCGCACTGCCGTCGGACAGCGTCCAGGTGCGTGCCGCCGAGACGACGAAGAGGACTGTGGACATGGTGACTCCTTCGTGGGGTGCCGCCCGGATGGCCGGCACTGAGGAGAACGGATGCCACCTCCCCAGCCTTCCGATAGCTTCGTGATATGAGCCATAACGATCCTGATGGACTGGCGCACCTGCCGCTCTGGCGCACCTTCCTCGCCGTGCACGCCTCCGGATCGCTCTCCGCCGCCGCTCGTACCCTGGGGCTCACGCAGCCCGCGGTCTCGGGGCAGCTGCAGGCGCTCGAGCGCATCGTCGGCGAGAGGCTGTTCGTACGGGGAGCGCGCGGCGTCGCGCCGACTCCTCGTGCCGGCGCACTGGCCGCACAGCTCGCGGGCCCCTTCGATGCGCTCGCGGCGGCACTCGCCGGTGCGGATCCGGCCGGCCGACTCGTCCACCCGCCCGTGCGGCTCGGCGCACCGGCGGAGCTGCTGGGCGAGGTCGTCGCCCCTGCCCTGGCGCCCCTCGTCGCCGACGGGGTGAGGGTGCAGGCGGTCTCCGGGACCACCAGCATTCTGACCGATGGCCTGCGGGCGGGGACGCTGGACCTGGCGATCGCGTCCGAGCGGCCCCGCGGTCGCGCGGTGATCGCCACGCCTCTGGTCGACGAGACCTTCGTGCTGGTCGCGGCGCCCGCCCTGGCGGATGCCGCCGGTCTCTCGCCGGAGCGGCTGGCCGACGCCGGTGCGCTGCCCCTCGAAGGCGTGCCGCTGCTGTCGTACGCGCACGATGTGCCGGTGCTGCGCCGGTTCTGGCGCCATGTCTTCGGCGTACGCCTGGAACGCGAGCCCGCTCTGACACTTCCCGACCTGCGCGCTCTCCGTCACGCCGCCATCGCGGGGGCCGGCGTGACGGTGCTGCCCGAGTACCTGTGCCGCGGCGCGCTCGCAGCGGGATCCCTCGTCGTGCTGCGGCCGACGGACGATCCTCCCCGCAACACCCTGTTCCTCGTGCGCCGCTCGGGCGGCGCGCCGCGCCCTCACGTGGAACGCGTCGCAGCCCTCCTCGCCGGACGCGTCGCTGCGACGGTCTCGGGAACGGGCACCTGACCGGCGCGAAGCCCTGGTCAGGACGCCGGCTCGTCGCTGGTCACGAGCGCATCCTCGGCGAGACGCCAGACCCACTCCCCCGCTGTCCTTCCCATGAGGCGTCGATAGGGTCGCTGCGGCCCGGCCGGTCCGCCCATGTGAAGCACGCCGGAGGGCCCGTAGAAGCCGGGGGACGGGGCATCCGTCACCGCGGCAAGGAGGGCGGACTGCGCGGCCTGCTCCGCGGTCGCGCCCAGGCGGCGTGCGATGTCGGCGGCGGGGCCGTCGGAGCGTCGCGCCCGCAGCGCCGGTGCCATGCCGGTGTCGGGGACGACGCCCGGGTGGCAGAGGTTCACGCCGAGCCGCCAGCTCTCCGCCGCCGAGCGGCGCGCCAGCTCGTACCCGAAGGTGCCGAGGGCGACCTTCGACATGCCGTACGCGCGCAGCGGGCTGTACCGGTGCACGCTCTGCAGGTCCTGCCAGTCGAGCGAGAACCGCCCGGCGGCGAGACTGCATTGCAGCACGATGCGCGCGGCCCGAGCCTGCAGCAGCGGGAGAAGCCGGAGGACGAGCGCGGCGTGGCCGAGGAAGTTCGTCTGGAAGTGAAGCTCGAACCCGTCGTCGGTGACATGCCGCCGAGGGTCGCCGAGCAGCACGATCCCGGCATTCAGAACGACGAGGTCGAGCGGCTCCGCCGATCGGGTGAGCTCCTCGGCGAGCGTCCGGACGGATGTCAGGCTCGCGAGATCCAGGTCGCGCAGCGCCAGCTCCGCCTGCGGGACGGTCGCTCGGATCCGGTCGGCCGCGCGCTCGCCCTTGGCCCGGTCGCGGACCGGGAGAAGCACGTGGGCTCCCGCGCCGGCGAGGCCTCGTGCGATCTCGACCCCGACGCCGTCGCTCGCACCGGTCACCAGTGCCGTCCTGCCAGCGAGGTCGGGCAGGGGAACGGGATCCGGCAGTGTGCGCGACATGGAGCGCCTCCCTTCGGGAGCACGGCCCTCCCCGCACGGGAGAGTCTGCACCCGCGCGGGTGATACGCGCCAGCGCTCCTAGATCGCCGCCGGGGCCGGCGACCGGGGAGTCAGAGCGGGGGTCAGTGCCTCGCGCTCGTCGAACACGAAGCAGTCGCCGTTCCAGTGCGCGCCGCCGACCTCCTCGAAATACCCGAGGATCCCGCCGTCGAGCTGCACTGCCTCCACGCCGGACTCCCGCAGGTGGATCGCAGCCTTCTCGCACCGGATGCCGCCGGTGCAGAAGCTGACCACGGTCTTGCCCGCGAGATCGTCCCGATGGGCGGCCGCGGCGCCGGGGAACTGCGTGAACCGCTCGATGCGCCAGTCGACCGCCCCGGTGAACGTGCCGTAGTCCACCTCGAACGCGTTGCGGGTGTCGAGCAGCACGACGTCTCGTCCCGAGTCGTCGTGACCCTGGTCGAGCCACCGGCGCAGGGTGGCGGGAGCGACGCCGGGCGCCCGTCCGGCCTCGGGCCGGATCGTCGGGTGGTCCATGCGGATGATCTCGCGCTTGAGTCGGACGAGCAGCTTCCGGAACGGCGGAGTGCTCGACCAGCTCTCCTTGGTCGACAGCGGGGCGAAGCGGACGTCGCGGCGAAGCTCCGCCACAAAGGCCCGCAGGTCGCTCGGATCGCCCGCGAGGAACAGATTGATGCCCTCCTCCGCCAGCAGGATGGTGCCCTTGAGTCCCCGCTCGGCCGCGCGTTGCCGCAGGACGGGGCGCAGGGTCTCGCGGTCGTCGATCCGCGTGAAGAGGTACGCGGAGATGTTCAGGACGGATGCCACGGCGACAAGCCTACGATCGACTCGCTGGGCGAGCTCCCGGCGGGTCAGCCCGCGGCGTCCGCGCGGAGCGCGGGGCAGGTGCCTCCGGCATCCGTCGCCTTCTCGAAATGCCACCGCTCGTTGGCGTAGATCTGGCACACCCCCCACTGCGCGCCGTGCGCGATGAGCCAGAGCTGCGCGTCGAGCGGGCCGATGTCGACCGCGTTCCCGGTGACGTGGCTCGATCGATCAGGGGTGGCGACGAACCGACGAGCGACCTCCTCGCTGCCGTAGGTGACGATCGCGTCATCGAGCAGCCACTGCTGGTAGTCCCGGCTGCGCCAGCCGCTCGTCACCTCGAACGCCACTCCCTCTGCGGCTGCGGCCTCGGCGGCGTCGGCCATCGCGGCGCGGAGCGAGGGGTTCAGCTTCGCGATGGCCGGCAGGTCGTCGTCGCCGAGCGCGACCGACTCGGCGAGGTGCCCGCTCGCCTCGGTGGGGACGAAGGGGGCCGAGAGGGCGCGCATCGGGCTCCACAGCGACACGACGACAGCGGCGATCACTGCCACGGCGGCCGCCGCGAACACCCCGGCGGCGAGGAAGGACGCCCGCGCGCGGGGCGGCGACGGGTCGGCGGGTGAGGCGGGGAAGACGGTCATGATCCCGATTCCACGCGGGCGCGTGTTGCGAGGGAGTATCGGGAATCGGATACACCCGCGATATGCCCGCCGACCTAGGCTGACGGCATGCGTGTGCTGATCGTCGAGGACGAGCTCTACCTCGCCGAGGCGATCCGCGACGGCCTGCGACTCGAGGCGATCGCCGCGGACATCGCGGGAGACGGCGACACCGCGCTCGAGCAGCTGGCGGTGAACGAGTACGACGTCGTCGTGCTCGACCGCGACATCCCCGGCCCGAACGGTGACGAGATCGCACGACAGCTCGCCGCCACGCCCACCGGGCCGCGGGTGCTGATGCTCACTGCTGCCGACCGCCTGGACGACAAGGCGACGGGCTTCGAGAGCGGCGCCGACGACTATCTCACCAAGCCCTTCGCGCTGCGCGAGCTCGTGCTGCGCCTGCGCGCCCTGGGCCGGCGATCGGCGGCGGGTCGGCCGCCGATCCTCGAGTTCGGCGGCATCCGGCTGGATCCGTTCCGCCGCGAGGTGTACCGGGACGGGCGCTACATCGCACTCACCCGCAAGCAGTTCGCCGTGCTCGAGGTGCTGCTGTCCGCCCGCGGCGGCGTCGTCAGCGCCGAGGCCCTGCTCGAGCGCGCCTGGGACGAGAACGCCGACCCCTTCACCAATGCCGTGCGCATCACGATCTCCAGCCTGCGCAAGCGCCTCGGCGAGCCGTGGGTCATCGAGACGGTCGCCGGGGTCGGCTACCGCGCGAGTGAGGCTCCGGATGCCGCCCCCTGATGCTCTCCGGCCCGGTGCCGCCCGGCGGCCACGCGGCCTTTCGGTGCGGGTCAAGCTCGCGCTGAGCTACGCCGGGTTCCTCGTGATCGCCGGTGTCGCACTGTTCGTGGTCGGCTTCCTGCTGCTGCGCTACGTGCCCGAGGGCAACCTGCAGGTGCCCGGCGGCCCGGCCGCCCCGAACCGCTCCGACCTGCTCGAGGTCTTCGTCAAATACGCGTGGTGGGCGCTCGGACTGCTGGTGGTGCTCGGCCTCGTGGGAGGGTGGCTGCTCGCCGGGTTCGTCCTGCGTCCGCTCCAACGCATCACCGACGTCGCCCGCCTGACCCGCGACGGCTCCCTCGACCGCCGTGTCGATCTCCCGGGGCCGCGCGACGAGCTCACCGACCTCGCCGACGCGTTCGACGCCATGCTGGTCCGCGTGCAGCACACCCTCGACGAGGAGCGCCGCTTCGCCGCCAATGCGTCGCACGAGCTGCGCACTCCCCTGGCGATCATCCGCACCATGGTCGAGGTGGGACAGGCCGATCCCGGCGGCCGCGACATCGAGGTGCTGCTGCAGCGGATCGGCACGACCAACGACCGCGCGATCGCGATCACCGAGTCGCTGCTCGCGCTCGCCCGCGTCGGCCGGGGTGGCGGGCTCGCTCGCGAACGGGTGGATCTCGCGGCGGTCGTCCGCGACGCGATCGACGATGTGATGACGGATGCCGCGGCCTCCGGCATCCGGATCGACACGTCGCTCGCGCCTGCGGTCACGATCGGCGACCGCACTCTGCTGGGTCAGGTCGCCGCGAACCTCGCTCGGAACGCGGTGGCGCACAACGTGGACGGCGGGCGGCTCTTCGCCTCGACCGCCGTCGCCGCCGACGGCCGCGCTGTGCTCCTGATCGCGAACAGCGGGCCGATCATCGACCCCGCCGTCGCGGCGACGCTCACCGAGCCCTTCGTGCGGGGCGCCGGCCGCACCCGGCACGAAGGCGGCGAGGGCTCGGGGCTCGGACTCGCGATCGTGTCGTCGATCGTGCGGGCGCACGACGGCGCCGTCGACGTCTCGGCGCGCCCCGAGGGCGGGCTGCAGGTGCGCGTCACCCTGCCGGGACCGGCATCCGTCACCGTGTGACGGCCCCGATGTCAGCGGAGGAAGGCCGCCGGATCGAACTCGTCGATGGGGATCACGCGCACGCGCGGCAGCGGCGCGTCGAACACCTGGGCGTCGAACTCGAGGTCGAAGCGCTCGAGGCCGGCGATCGACGCGAACCCTGCGTTGCGGAACTCCGAGAACGCCAGCAGCCCGACCCGGCGCTCGCCGTCGATGAGCGCCGAGACATCGTCGAGGAAGTCGCCGTCGTGGCTGACGAGCATCACGTCGTCGGCGCGACCCAGGACCGCCCGCAGCGTGCGCTGGATGGCGATGTCGACGACCTTCTCGTCCGGTGCACCGGAGAGCGGGATGACCTGGTAGTCCATCGCCTTGAGCGCCTGGACGAAGGCCATCGGAATGCCCGTGCTCGCGTTCAGGAAGAACAGGCCGCCGGCGTGCTGATTCCATTTGCGGGCGGCGAAGGTGAGGAGCCGGTCCCACCGCGGCCGCTCGTCGGGCTGGGGTCGCCGGCCGAGGATCGAGCCGCCGAGCGTGGCGTCGATGTTCTCGCCGTCGACCAGCACCCAGGTCGTACGGCCGTCGTCGTCGCTCACGCGTCCTCCTCGCCGGACGCGCGAAGTGCCGCCCGCGATCGATCCTAGGCGCGGTCGGAGCCGCGTGTGCCAGGGCGCCGGTTAGCACTCCCCCGCGCTCGAGGCAATCCCCGGGCACACACCGCGCGGCGTGGCTAACGTCGAAGCGTTCCGACGATGGGAAAGACAATGGCCACGACCACCGCTAAGAAGCCGACCACCAAGGCGAACTCGGGCGAGAGCGCACCGCGCAACAAGCGGCGCACCGCGCGAGGAGGCGCCGGCGCCGAACTGACGAACGAGCAGAACGCAGAAGGCGGCTTCACGGCATCCGAGTCGCTCAGCGAGAACCTGCAGAAGGTGCTCGTGGACCTGATCGAGCTGTCGCTGCAGGGGAAGCAGGCGCACTGGAACGTGGTGGGCCGCAACTTCCGTGACACGCACCAGCAGCTCGACGAGATCATCGAGGCGGCGAGGGACTTCGGCGACACCGTGGCCGAGCGCATGCGCTCGCTGCACGCGCTGCCCGACGGGCGCAGCGACCAGGTGGCCCAGACCACGACGCTGCCCGAGTTCCCGCAGGGTGAGATCGCCACCACGGAGGTCGTCGACCTCATGACCGAGCGACTCGATGCCGTCGCCACGACCTGCCGCGACGTCCACGACGACGTCGACGAAGAAGACCCCACGAGTGCCGACATCCTCCACGCCATCCTTGAGCGTGTGGAGCAGCTCTCGTGGATGGTGAGCGCGGAGAACCGCACACCGAAGCGGTGATCCCAGGCGCCCGACGCTGCCCACCTCTCTCCGGGACGGTGGGCAGCGCCATGTCGGGCGGAGGTGCAGCGCATCGGTGAGGAATGGTTGCGCAATCACAATAGTGAGCGCTAACATCGCTTCCGAGCCGTCCCACCTCTCCGCCGCGATTGCGCGGCGACCCGAAGGAAGTGCAATGAAGCAGCCCCTCGTTCGACGTGCCCTGGCGGCACTCACCGCGATCGCTCTGGGAGCCACCGGCGCGATCGTGGGCGTATCGCCGGCAACGGCCGCCTCGCAGCTCGTTGCGCACTATCCGCTCGACGAGACGACCGGCACGGCGGCGATCGACGCCTCCGGCGCCGGGCGCAACGGCATCTACGTCGGCTCGCCGGGGCTGACCGGAGGAGAAGGCGTGCGCCTCGACGGCGCCGACGACCACGTGAAGCTGCCCGACAATCTGCTCGCCGGGCTCAACTCGATCACGGTGAGCGCCGAAGTGCTGGTCCGGTCCGCGCAGGGCACGCCGTACTTCATCTACGGCTTCGGCAACACCGACGGCGCCGGTGTGGGCAACGGCTACCTGTACTCGACGGGCAACGGGTACAAGACGTCGATCGCCAGCGGCAACTGGTCCACCGAACAGACCGCCAACAGTGGTGCGAACCTGGAGCGCGACGTCTGGAAGACGATCACCTACACCCTCGACGACGCCACGAACACGGCGCGGGTGTACCTCGACGGCGCCCAGGTCGGGCAGAACACCGGCGTCACGATCACCCCCGGCTCCATCGGCGGCGGCGTGACGACCGCGAACTATCTCGGGCGCTCGGTGTACGCCGCCGACAAGACGCTCGCCGGGAGCCTCCGCGACGTCCGCATCTATGACACCGCGCTCTCGGCGACCGAGGTCGCGGCGCTCACCCCGTCCGACGCGACCCGGCTGCAGCGCGATGCCGCGGCGCTGTCGCTCGGCGACCTGAGTGCCGTCACGGCGAACCTCGCGCTGCCCGCCAAGGGCGCCAACGGCTCGACGATCACGTGGGCCTCCAGCAACACCGGCGTCATCACGGCCGCCGGCGTGGTCACCCGCCCGGCCGCCGGCCAGCCCGCGGCCACCGTCACGCTCACCGCTACGCTCGCACGCGGCATGGCGTTCGGCCCGCGCACCTTCACCGCGACCGTCCTCCCGCTCCCCGGGGGCGACGCCCTCGCACAGGCCGACCTCGATGCTCTCGTGATCCCGAACGCGGACGACATCCGGGGCAACATCACACTTCCCGGCGAGGGCAGCGTCAACGGCAGCGACATCGCGTGGTCGGCCTCCCCCGCCGGAGTCATCACCACCTCCGCGCAGGGCGGCAAGGCCGCGGGTGTCGTCACACGAGGCACGACCGACACGGCAGTGACCCTCACCGCCTCGGTGCCGGGAACCGGCGCGACCCGCGCGATCCCGGTCACCGTCACCGCCATCGACGCCGACCTCGACACCGACTACACGGCCGGCTACCTCTGGACGCACTTCGCGACCGAGGGCGGCTACGAGAAGATCTTCTACGGCCACAGCGACGACGGCCTGCACTGGTCCAAGCTGAACGACAACGCACCGATTCTCGCGAACCTGGGTGGCGACCTCGGGGTGCGCGACCCGCACCTCGTGCGCGCGCCCGAAGGCGACAAGTACTGGATCATCGGCACCGATCTCCACGCCGAGGGCGGCGGAGCCGGCGGTTCGGGCTGGGACCAGCTCAACGCCAGCCAGAACCTCGTGGTGTGGGAGTCCACCGACCTCGTGAACTGGAGCGACCAGCGCATCGTGTTCGCCGGGTTCGACCAGGCCGGCTGCGTCTGGGCTCCGGAGGCGACCTACAACGAGGCCACCGGCGAGTACTACGTCTACTGGGCCGCCCGCGACCGCACCGACGACGGCACCCCCGACTGGGCGCTGCGGATGTACCTCACCAAGACGCGGGACTTCGTGAACTTCACCGAACCCGAGATCTGGACGTCGCTCAACGACAAGGGCGACGGAGCGACGGGGCCGAACATCATCGACTCCACCATCGCGAAGGAGGGCGACACCTACTACCGCTTCTCGACGTCGGACTGGCTCACGGTGGTCGACACCGCGACGAGCCTCGACGGACCGTGGACACGGGTGATCGACCGCGGTGAAGCGGCGGCACACGGCCTCCGCGCGTCGATGGAGGGGCTCACGGTGTACCAGCTGCCCGACGAGCGCTGGGCCGTGATGGGCGACCAGAGCGGCTACTACGGCCACACCGCCGACACGCTCGCGAGTCTCGACTTCGAACAGTTGAGCGTGGGCGCAGGCGCGAACCAGTACTCCTTCGACCAGCGGTTCCGGCACGGCTCCGTGCTGCGACTGTCGGCGGCCGAGGAGGAGCGCCTGCTCGAAGCGTATGGAGACACCCCCGTCGATCCCGAGGAGCCCGAGGAGCCACAGCAGGAGCCCATCGCCGAGTACACCTTCGACGACGGCACCCTCGCCGACTCGATCGGCACGGCCGACCTCACCGCGAGCGGCACGGCGGCGGTCGCGACCGACCCGGCGCAGGGCAAGGCGCTGCGGCTCGACGGCACCACGAACGGGTTCGCGTCGTTCCCGACCGGCTTCTTCGACGGACGCAGCACCATGACGCTGTCGATGGACGTGAAGTCGGAGCGGACGAGCGGCAACTTCTTCACCTTCGCCCTGGGCGCGGACACCAACAAGTACTACTTCCTCCGCGTGCGGGGAGGCGATGTGCGCAGCGCGATCACCCAGACGTCCTGGCAGAACGAGTCGGCCGTGACCGGGTCCGTGGAGAGCGGCCAGTGGCACCGCATCGACGTCGTCTTCGCCGGCACCACGATGACCGTCTACGCGGACGGCGTGAAGCTCGGTGAGAACACCGCGCTGGGCACCACGGTCGAGCAGCTCGGCACCGACCTCGCCGCGTACCTCGGCAAGTCGTTCTACTCCGGCGACGCGTACTTCCAGGGCTGGTTCGACAACGTCCGCGTCTACAACCGCGCGCTGTCGAACACCGAGGTGCTGGCGAACGCCGGGGTCACCGACCAGCTGCTCGACATCTCCCTCACACAGCCCGAGAAGCTCAAGCTCGCGCCCATCGTGAGCGGCTCCGCGCACACCGCGGTGCTGCCCGTCGTGAAGGGCACCGACGTCACCGCCCTCGCGCCCACGTTCTCGACGGTCCCCGGCGTCACGGCGTCGCCCGCCTCCGGCACCGTCGTGGATCTGTCCGAGCCGGTGACCTACACGCTGACCGCGTCCGGCGGCGAGACCGCGCAGTGGACGCTGAAGGCGACCGTGGTGAACAGCCCGGTGCTGCCCGGGCTGTACGCCGATCCCAATATCGCCGTGTTCGGCGACACGTACTACATCTACGCCACCAGTGACGGCTATGCCGGCTGGGGCGGCAAGGAGTTCTACGTCTGGAGCTCGAAGGACCTCGTCGACTGGGAGCGCTCGGAGGAGCCGTTCCTCACGCTCGACGGCGCGAACGGCGATGTGCCGTGGGCCACAGGCAACGCATGGGCGCCGACGATCATCGAACGCGATGGGAAGTACTACTTCTACTTCAGCGGCCACAACGCCGCGCTCAACCGCAAGACGATCGGCGTCGCGGTGAGCGACAGCCCGCTCGGCCCCTTCCTCGCGCAGCCGAACGCCATGATCCTCAACAACGAGGCCGTCACGTCGGGCCAGGCCATCGATCCGGCCGCGTTCCACGACCCGGTGTCGGGCAAGTGGTACCTCGGGTGGGGCAACGGGTCACCCGTCCTCGCCGAGCTGAACGACGACATGGTCTCGATCAAGGCGGGCACCTATCAGCGCATCACGGGGCTGACGGACTTCCGCGAGGGCGTGTTCTTCAATTACCGCAACGGCCTCTACCACCTCACCTACGCGATCGACGACACCGGGTCCGAGAACTACCGTGTCGGCTACGCCACGGCGACGAGCATGAACGGGCCGTGGACGTACCGCGGCGTGATCCTGCAGAAGGATCTGTCGCTGGGCATCAAGGGCCCCGGCCACAGCTCGATCATCAACGTCCCCGGCACCGACGACTGGTACATCGCCTACCACCGGTTCGCCATGCCCGGGGGCGACGGCAACCACCGCGAGACGACGATCGACAAGGTGGAGTTCGGCAGCGACGGCCTCATCAAGCCCATCACTCCGACGCTCGAGAGCGTCGCCCCGCAGACGATCGAGCTCCCCGAGACCGGACCTGAGATCCAGGTCGCCGTGAACTCCCGCTGCGTGGCGGGCAAGGTGGTGCTCGCGGTGCAGACGAGCAACCCCGACGACGAGACGGTCGCGCTGCAGATCAGGACACCGTTCGGCGCGAAGGCCGTCGCCGCCCTTGCGCCCGGCAAGTCGGTCTCGCACGCCTTCACCACCCGCCTCCCGAACATCGAGGCCGGCACGGTCACCGTCACCGCGACGGCGACCGGAGGCGCCGAGCCGTCGACGTCCGTGGTCGACGCCTCGTACGCGCTGCAGAGCTGCGGCTGAGGCTCGGACGACCGCGGGCCGGGTGTCTTGCACACCCGGCCCGCGGCCTACCCTGATCCTGGCCGCGCTGACGGGGTACTTCCCCGGTCCGGCGGTGCTGCCGGTGCTCTCTGCGCTTCCCGCGCTGCGGGAGTTTCAGCGGGCGCAGGGGCTGGTCGCCGCCGCCTGGCTGCAGGATCGGGTGGAGACCGGGCTGCTCTGAGGCGGGTGCAGTGTAGTGCGGCAGCCGGGCGACGGCTACCTCCTCCCTATCGCCGCGGCGCGCGTGGAGGGTGGGCACCCCACCCCCATCGACGAGGAGCATCCGATGTACTTCCACCTCCCCCACCTCATCAACCCCATCGAGGTCGACGAGCCCGATCCCGCCGCGGCCAATGCCCTCCAGGAGGGGCTCGGCGGCCAGTTCGGCGAGATGCGCACGATGATGCAGTACCTCTTCCAGAGCATGAATTTCCGGGGTCCGTCGGCCAAGCCGTTCCGCGACCTCCTGCAGGGGATCGGCACCGAGGAGATCGGGCACGTCGAACTCATCGGCACCACGATCTCACGACTGCTCGACGGGTCACCGCGCTACCAGGGCAAGGCGGACGATCCGGTCGACGAGCCCGGGGCGGGCGGCAGCACGCCGCTGGACATCGCACTGAGCACGAGCAACATCCACCACTACCTCGTGGGGGCTCAGGGTGCCCTGCCGGTCGATGCGGCCGGAAACCCGTGGAGCGGGAGCTACGTGTACAACTCGGGCAACCTGGTGCTCGACCTGCTCTACAACCTCATGCTGGAGTCGACCGGGCGCCTCCAGAAGTGCCGCATCTACGAGATGACCTCGAACAAGACCGCTCGGTCGACGATCTCGTACCTGATCGTGCGGGACCAGGCCCACGAGAACGCATACGCGAAGGCGCTCGAGTCGCTGGGCGTGAACTGGCGCACATCGCTCCCGATCCCCAAGACGAGCGCGGAGCAGTTTCCCGAGGTGCGGCGTCTGCTCGACCTCGGCCTGCAGAGCAAGCAGTACTCGTTCGACCTGGGGGGGCAGTCCGAGGCGGGCCGCATCTTCCAGGGCATGTCGCCCTCGAATGACGGCACGTTCCTCGATGCGACCGAGCAGGCGCCGGAGGGTGTGCCCATCGAGATCGCGCCGGAGCGTCCCGAGGAGTTCGCGCCCGGCGCCGACGCCGAACTGCGTGAGCTGATCGCGGCGACC
The DNA here is from genome assembly GCF_034045255.1 of Microbacterium sp. CFBP9034. Taxonomy (NCBI): domain Bacteria; kingdom Bacillati; phylum Actinomycetota; class Actinomycetes; order Micrococcales; family Microbacteriaceae; genus Microbacterium; species Microbacterium sp. CFBP9034. Next base: position 661,053 of record NZ_JAXCWC010000002.1, on the reverse strand, counting down.
GCGGAGATGGAGATGGCCGAGATGGAGCTCACCTTCGGCCGGCTCGCCTGAACAGCGCCGGTCCGATTCATTCCTCGTCGGCGCGTGCGGATCGCGCCGGCGAGGAGAGCGCGATGAGGAAGGCGATCGCGAACACCGCAGCGACCACCAGCAGCGCGATACGGAGGTCGACGAAGGTGGCTGCGACGCCTCCCGCGAGCGCGCCGAGCGCGGCCATCGTGCGATTCACCGAGCGCAGCGTGCCGTTCATCCGGCCGAGGAGCGCATCGGGTGTCACCGCCTGGCGGTAGCTCATCTCATTGGCGTTCTCGAGGCCGCCCGCGAAGCCCTGCAGGGCGAACGCGGCGAACAGCACGGCGATGGTCGCGGCATCCGTTCCCGACTGGTCCGGGGTGACGGCGATGAGCGCCCACGCGACCGGATAGAGCGCGCGGGCCGCGGTGATCGTCGCGCCCGCTCCGAACCGCGCGCCGCTCCGCAGGGCGAGCACTGCCCCGGCGAGGGTGGCCACGCCGCCGACCGCGAACAGCAGGCCGAAGGCGAAGGGCGAGAGCCCGAGGGTGCGCAGCACGAAGAGGGAGAGCAGCGTGAGGGCGGCGCCGTTCGCGACGAACCAGACGTGCGTCGACCAGGCCAAGGGCGCCAGCGTGCGATGCCGGTAGGTCCATCGGAGGCCTTCGGCGACCTCACGGCGCAGCGAGCGCCGCGCGCGGGCGGCATCGACGCGCTCCGTGATCCGGGCCCCGGCGATCAGCACGGCATCGACGACATAGGTGACCGCATCGACCGCGATCGCGAGCGGCGCGCCGACGAGCCCGACCAGACCGCCGCCGATCGCCGGGCCGGCGGTGTGGGCGACGGCCTCCGCCTGATCGAGGCGGGCGTTCGCGGCCAGCAGCGCCCTCCGATCGACGATCTGCGGCAGCAGGGACTGCGTGGCGGCGAAGCCGAAGACCGCGAACGAGCCGAACAGCAGCAGGAGCACGACGAGCACCCACAGGTGCAGCACGCCGGTGAACCACAGCACCGGGATGAGTCCGAGGCTGACCGCCCGCCCGATGCTCGCCCACACCAGCACGCGCCGGCGCCGCCACCGGTCGACGTACACGCCGGCGACGAGTCCCAGCACCGCGTAGGGCACGAACTGGGCGGCGGCGACGACACCGACCTCGAAGGGATCCGCGCCGAGCACGTCGACCACCAGCACCGGCATGGCGACAGCGGTGAGCGCGGTGCCGAACGCCCCGACGGCCACAGCCGCGAAGTACCGCACGAACGCGGGTCGCCCGAAGAGGCCGTCGTCGCTCGCGCCCATCCGTGCTCCCTCCGTCGGGGGTGGTGCTTCCACCCTTGCAGACGACGGATGCCGCGCCCTCACGACCGCTCACGCGATGGTTCCGCGGGCGACCTCCCCGGCCGCTACGGTGATCGGATGGACTCGACCGACCGCGCCCTGGTGACCGATCTGCAGCGACTCGTCCGACGGCTGAATGAGATGCCCGACACACGGGAGCCGCAGGAGACCCGGCTGGGAGCGCTCGTGCGCGAGCACCTCGGCGTCGACGCCCACGCGGTGCCGGTCACCAGCGAGCGGATCAGCCCGCACCGGCTGGCCGACGCGGACATCGCACTCGCCACGGTCGCGTCCGACGACCCCGAGGCCCGGCTGGTCGGCGTCGCGGGCGGGATGGAGCGCCATCACGAGGACACGCAGAATCTCCTCGCCCACCGGTACACGACGTTCGCCCCCGGACCGGTCGAGTACGTGACCACGCCGACGGGGCCGCACTCCACCCGGCAGACCGTGGCGTTCGGACTGCACCTGTTCCGGTTCGACGGCGCACCGGTGGCGGTCCTGGTGCGCAACGCCTCGCCGATGCACGGCCGTGACGCGGTGACCGTCGACGTCCTCGCGGCCGAGGGCGACGTGTCGTCGCGGCTGATCGCTCGCCTGCACGAGGCGATGAACGAGTTCAGCGTGATCCGCGGCAACGTCGTCAGCTTCACCTCGGACGAGTACGGTCAGGGCCTGGGCGGCCTCACGTTCCTGCGCCGCCCGAGCATCGGGGCCGACGACATCGTGCTGCCGCGCGGCGTACTGGACGGCGTCCGCGGTCACATCATCGGCATCAGCGAGAAGGCGGAGGCCCTGCGAGCCTACGGACAGCACCTGAAGCGCGGGGTGCTGCTCTACGGTCCGCCCGGAACGGGGAAGACGCTGACGGTGGAGCATCTGCTCTCCGCCACGCCCGGCCGCACCGCGATCCTCCTGCAGGGCGGAAGTCTTCGTCACGTGGCCGAGGCGGCGCGCCTCGCGCGGGCGATGACGCCGGCGCTGCTCGTGTTCGAGGATGTCGATCTCGTCGCGATGGAGCGCGGCATGTTCGGCGGGCCGCAGCCCTTGCTGTTCGAGATCCTCGACGCGCTCGACGGGGTGGGCGGCGACGCCGACATCGCGTTCCTCCTCACGACGAACCGCGCCGACCTGCTGGAGCCCGCGCTCGCACAGCGCCCCGGCCGTGTCGATCTCGCGGTGGAGATCCCCCTTCCGGATGCCGCGGCCCGCCGCACGCTGCTCGCGCTCTACGCCGCCGGCACCCCGCTCAGCCCCGCTGCGCTCGACACGGCCGCCGACCGCTCCGAGGGGGTGACCGCGTCGTTCGCGAAGGAGCTCATCCGCCGGGCTGCTCTGCGCGCCGCCCTGGCCGACACCCCCCTGTCGGACGAGCACCTCGACGCCGCACTCGATGAGATGCTCGACGCGGCGAGTGCCATGGCCCGGTCATTCGCCGGTGCGGTCGGAGAGGATCACGCTGGTCCGCAGTCGTTCGGCCACTTCGGCTCGCTGCACGGCTAGCCCGACTGATTCTCATCCTGTTCGGATGACGGGCGGCCACCGCGGACCCCGCTAGAGTCGCGGCATGGCATCAGGCAAGCAGCAGCAGGCGGACCACTACGAGAGCACTCCCGGACACGGCGGCGTGATGAGCGGCAACGGGAGCCCCGGCCTCTGGGGGGCCCTGATCGGTCTCATCGTCTTCGCCTTCGTCGCGGTGCCGATCACGACGGCGGTGTCGTTCGCGACGCACCCCGCGTCGCAGCAGCTCTTCGGCGGCCGCCTCGAAGAGGCCTCGCTCGCCGGCTACACGACCTTCTGGTGGCTGGTCGCCGCTCTGCTGCTCGCCATCCCGTTCCTCGTCGGGTTCGGCGTCGCGAAGCTCTCGGGCAAGACGCTCGGCATCATCACCGCGATCCTCGCCGTCTTCTTCATCGCGATCCTGATCTTCGGACAGCTCTACCTGGTCTGACCGAGTCGTCGATCAGCGATTGCGGAGCTGAGACGAGTCGACCCAGACGAGCCGACCGGCGTACCAGACCTTGTACCAGATGCGGTTGGCGTCGAAGACCTCGAGCGCGGCTCCCGCCGGGATGGAACCCAGCATGGGGCCACCCGGGGAGGAGCGCATCGGGGCGCTCGTCTTCGTGGCCATCTGCATCACCGGGTAGACCTTGGCCGCGCCGAACGTGCCGAAGAAGTGCGAGTACACGGTGCGAGCGATCGCCGGGAGCGCGGCCTTGTCGGGTCCGTCGGTGCCGATGATCGAGATCGCGAAACTCGTCTGGGCTCCGTGCACCACCGCGGTGTCGGCCTGCAGGAGCCCGGACGCGATCCAGAGCGCTCCGGGCTTGCTCTCCTGGACGATTCCCGGCGGAAGCCCCGAGGGGATCCGCGAACGGAAGATCTGCGTGCGCATGTAGCCCAGCAGGACGTCCGCGTACCTCTTCTGCAGCAGCTCGCCGCGCTCCAGCTTCACCATGAACATCGTCAGATCGTTGGTGGTCGTGCGATTGCCGCCGTAGAGCACACTCGTGCCGGCGGGCACGTAGCCGTACGAGCTCGATGTGAACCCGGCCGCCCGGATCATGTTGTTGAGGTTGCCGAGCCCGATCCAGTGGGCGATGTCGGTGTGGCAGAAGTTGTCCGACGCGTGGATCATCACGCGCAGGCAGTCGCGCAGCGTGGTGTGCAGCGGTTTCGTGTCGAACGAGGCCTGCCCGTCCTGGATGCGCTTGAGGGCGGCATACGCGGCGAAGAGCTTCATCATGCTGGCGGGCTCGAGTCTCGTCCCTCCGATGACCGACACGGTCTGCCCCACGCGGCCCATCTCCCGCACCGAGACGGCATACGTGCCCGGATACCGCGCCGCCACGGCGTCGATGGCGAGATGCAGGCTGACGTCCAAGCGGTGCTTCTCGGTGGAGCACGGCGTGTTCGCCACGGCAGCGGCACGCAGCCAGTTGGTCTTCCCGACGCCCACGACCCGCGCTCCGACCTTCTTGATGTGGTCGGAGGCCACCGTGAGCATGCACTGATAGGGGGTGTACACCAGCGGCTGCCGGGTGGCGCCGGCCATGGCGGCCGCGGTGGCCGCATCCCACACGATCGCCGGATTGGCCGCATACACGCGTGAGACCGGCGCCGGCACCTTCTTCACGAGGGCCAGTGAGCGGGCGAAGTCGTCCGCTCCATCGACCCGGGTCACGGCGAAGCCCGCTGCCGTGAGCGAGGCCTGGTAGGCGGAGCTGATCGCGGACCCGCCGCCGACGATCACGAGCTTCGTCACCGTGAGCGCCCGCAGGGCCTCGACCGTCGCGGCATCGACGGCGCCGCGCGCGTTCTCCAGCGAGAGGGCCGACCCGCCCGTCGCCGCGGCGGCCGCGGATGCCGCCGCCAGGTCGAGCAGACTCGAACCGGTCACGAACACGCGATCGGTGGGCGCGCTCTGCCGCAGCGCGAGCAGCGAGCCCTGATAGCGCGATGTCAGCAGCACGCGCTCCACCGGGGCGATCGATTTGAGCGCCGACACCAGGCTGCCGTCGACGTCTGCGTCGCTGCCCACGAGCACGACCTTCGCGGGGGCGAGGCGCCCGAGTTCGGCGCGGACGGCCGACGAGATCGACCCCGTCGCCGAGTAGAGCAGCGGCGCGTTCCTCGCGGAGGCCATCGTCGCGGCGATCACGGGACCGACCGATGCCGCGCCGTTCGCGATCAGGACGGTGCCTGCTCCGGACGGGAAGGTCGCCCGGGAGGCGAGGATGGCGCGCGCGTAGCGATCGTTTCCGCCGATGCGCCCCGGGGCGGGAAGGACCGCGACCGGCGCTTCGGCGATTCTGCCCGCGCCTTCGTCCACCGACTCCTCTTCGTCGCGCTCAGGTCGCGTCGTGGGCGTCGGGGTGGGAGTCGGGACGGGCGTGGTCGTCGGGGTGGGCGTCGGCTCCGGCGTGGGCGTGGGCGTAGGCGTCGGCGTCGGGCTCGGCGAGCCGGTGGGCTGGGGGGTCGGCTCGGCCTCCGTCGAGGGATCCGTCTCCGTATCCTGAGCGATCGAGATCGGAGTGCGCACCGGCACGACCGCGACGGCGGCCTCGGTGCCGAACAGCGCCGTGATCGCAACCGCGGCGATCACTGCCACAGCCCGTTGTCGATTCGTCGTCATAGTCACATTGTCTTCCGCTGTGCCAGAGCCTACGAGCCGACCCCGGCGCGCCGACAGAAGATGAGAGCTTCATCATCCGGTGCGGCACCCGCGCCGCCCATCAGGTCCCCGCGGCGCTGACGGGAACGTCCGCGGTGACGCGGTCCGCCCGGGTGTACACGTTCATCGACTCGCCGCGCAGGAACCCGACAAGCGTGAGGCCCGATTCCGCGGCGAGCTCCACGGCGAGCGACGACGGCGCCGACACCGCCGCGAGGATCGGGATGCCGGCCATCACTGCTTTCTGCGCGAGTTCGAAGCTCGCGCGTCCGGAGACCTGGAGCACGGTGCCGCGCAGCGGCAGTCGATCGGCGAGGACCCCCCAGCCGATCACCTTGTCGACCGCGTTGTGCCGGCCGACGTCCTCGCGGACGACGAGCAGCTCCCCCGTCTCGGCGTCGAAGAGCGCGGCGGCGTGAAGGCCGCCGGTCTTGTCGAAGACGGTCTGCCCGGCGCGGAGCGCGTCCGGGAATCCCAGGAGGCGAGCCGCGGCGACGGTCGCGGCATCCGCCCCCACGTCGTAGCGCGAGACGGCGGCGATCGAGTCGATCGAGGCCTTGCCGCAGACGCCGCACGAGCTCGTCATGTAGAAGTTGCGGGTGATGTCGGTGCTCGGCGGCTCGACGCCGGGTGCGAGCGCGATGTCGAGCACGTTGTAGGTGTTCTCCGGCGCCCTCCCGGTCCCCGCGATCGGCGGGGCGCCGGTGCCCGGACCGCCGCAGTGGATCGCCGAGCGGAAGTCGGCGGCCGCCGCGATGACGCCCTCCGAGACGAGGAAGCCCGCGGCCAGTTCGATGTCGTGCCCGGGGGTGCGCATCGTGACCGTGAGCGGCGACCCGGCGACCCGGATCTCGAGCGGCTCCTCGACCACCAGCGCGTCGCTGCGCCGGCGCTCACCGATGCCGTCCGGCCCGACCGTGATCTTCACGACCGGTCGGTTCACCGTCAGCCGGCCCACCTCAGCCGCCGATGGCGTTCATGCCGCGCGCGGGCTGCAGGAAAGACGGGTCGTTGATCGCGTGGCCCGGCAGCTTGCCGTGCACGCAGGAGCGCAGCATCCGGTCGATCGCCTCGTCCTGCGCCGGGGCCGCCTGTGCGGCCCGCAGGATCGGCAGGAGATCGTACTCGGTGCTCGAGAACAGGCAGTTGCGCAGCTGGCCGTCGGCGGTGAGCCGCAGCCGGTCGCAGTCGCCGCAGAACGGCGCGGTGACCGACGCGATGACGCCCACCGTGTGAGGGCCCCCGTCGAGCAGCCACCGCGCTGCCGGCGCACCGCCCCGGCCGGGAACCGGCTCGAGCGACCACCGCGAGGACAGCGTCTGCAGGATCTCGTCCTGCGTCACCATGCGCGAGCGATCCCACGTGTGGCCGGCGTCGAGCGGCATCTGCTCGATGAACCGCATCTGGGCGCCGTGCGCGATGGCGAAGTCGACGAGGTCGATGAGCTCGTCGTCGTTGACGTCGCGCATGGCCACCGCGTTGAGCTTCAGGGGGCGGAGACCGGATGCCGCGGCCGCCGCGATCCCGTCCAGCACGTCATCGAGCCGATCGCGGCGGGTGAGCTCGCGGAAGCGGTCGCGCCGGATGGTGTCGATCGAGATGTTCAGGCGGCGCAGGCCCGCGTCGACGAGTGCGGGCAGGAGCTCTCGCAGCCGGATGCCGTTGGTCGTCATGGCGATGTCGACGGGGCGACCGTCGGGTCCGGTGAGGGCGGCGAGGCGACGGACGACGTCGACGATGTCGGTGCGCAGCAGCGGTTCGCCGCCGGTCAGACGGAAGGTCGTGATGCCGTCGGCCGCGGCGATGCGCGCGATCCCGACGATCTCGTCCAGGGTGAGGATGCTCGTCTTGGCGAGCCACTCGTTCCCCTGCTCGGGCATGCAGTACGTGCAGCGCAGCGAGCAGCGGTCGGTGAGGGAGATCCGGAGGTCGCGGTGCACCCGCCCGTGGGTGTCGACGAGCGCATCACCCGGGCGCCCGGCGACGTCCGTGGCGCCCCCGACGGCGGGCCCCGGCATCCGGGACGCGATCGTGACGGGGATCGCGGTCACCCGCGCGTCTCCCGCCGCCGAACGTTCCTAGCCATGTTCCGAGGGTAGTCGCGCGCCGCCCATCGAGGGCGATCCGTGTGGTCTGACCACATGCTACTGTGGTCAGACCACACAGGTCGGCCTGAGTGATCGGAGAATGCACCGTGGATCTGCTGGACCCCCTGCTGCTCGCCCGTTGGCAGTTCGGCCTCACGACGCTGTACCACTTCCTCTTCGTCCCCCTGACGCTCGGCATGGCGTTGACGGTCGCGATCTTCCAGTCCGCCTGGTTCCGCACCGGCGATGTCAAGTGGCTGCACCTCACCCGGTTCTTCGGGAAGATCTTCCTCATCAACTTCGCGATGGGCGTGGTCACCGGCATCGTGCAGGAGTTCCAGTTCGGCATGAACTGGTCCTCGTACTCGCGGTTCGTCGGCGATGTCTTCGGCGCCCCCCTCGCCTTCGAGGGATTGATGGCGTTCTTCTTCGAGGCGACGTTCATCGGCCTGTGGATCTTCGGCTGGGACAAGCTCCCCAAGGCGCTGCACCTCGCGAGCATCTGGATCGCCACGATCGGCGCGTGGTTCTCGGCGTACTTCATCCTCGCGGCCAACGCCTTCATGCAGAACCCCGTCGGGTTCCGGATGGCGGAGGACGGCTCTCGCGCTGAGATGACCGACTTCCTGGCGGTGCTCAGCAACCCTGTCGCCCTCGCCGCTCTACCGCACACGCTGTTCGCGGCATTCATGATGACCGCCGGGGTCATCATCTCGATCGCCGCGTGGCAGCTCGCCCGCCACCGCAACGTGGAGATGATGCGACCGGCGCTCCGCTACGGGCTCTGGGGCATGATCGTCGCCTTCGCCGGGGTCGCGCTCTCGGGCGACCAGCTCAGCCTCGTGATGGTGTCGACGCAGCCGATGAAGATGGCGGCGGCCGAGGCGATCTTCGACAGCGCCTGCGGGGCGGACGCCTCGTTCTCGATCTTCACGCTCGGCACGCCGGACGGCTCGACCGAGCTCTTCTCGATCCGCGTGCCCTACCTGCTCGCGCTGCTGTCGACCCACTCGCTCGACGGCTGCGTCGAAGGGATAAACGACCTGAACGCCCAGTACACGACCGAGCTGTTCCCGCAGTTCGCCGATCAGGTCGACGGCAGCTTCGCCCCCGTCCTGTGGGTCACCTACTGGGCGTTCCGCTGGATGATCGGCCTGGGCGGCATCGCCGCGCTGACCGCCGTCGTGGGCCTCTGGCTCACTCGCCGGAAGGCGAAGCGCGACGTCCCGGCGTGGGCGTGGAAGCTCGCCGTCTGGGCGTGGCCGGCGTCGCTGTTCGCGATCCTCGTCGGGTGGGTCTTCACCGAGATGGGCCGGCAGCCCTGGATCGTGTTCGGCCTGATGCTGACCGAGGACGGCGTCTCTCCGAGCGTGCCCGGATGGACGGTGCTCATCTCGCTCGTGGCGTTCACGCTGATCTACGCGGCACTGGCGGTCGTGGAGGTGGGGCTGATCGTGAAGACCGCGCAGAAGGGCCCCGACCCGCTGCCGGGACCCGACGACCCCGACCCGCGGGAGCGCGCGGTCCAAGACACCCCGACGACGGTCTACTAGGAGCGCGGCATGGACCTCTCATACCTCTGGTTCTGGATCGTCGGATTCCTCTTCGTCGGCTACTTCGTGCTCGACGGGTTCGACTTCGGGGTCGGCATGTCGCTCCCCTTCCTCGGCAAGGACGACATCGGCCGCCGCCAGATCATCAACACCATCGGCCCCGTGTGGGATCTGAACGAGACCTGGGTCATCGTCGCCGGCGCCTGCCTGTTCGCCTCGTTCCCCGAGTGGTACGCGACGCTGTTCTCCGGCTTCTATCTGGCGCTCCTCCTGATCCTGCTCGCCCTCATCCTGCGGGGAGTGTCGTTCGAATACCGTCACCAGCGCGACAGCCTGCGCTGGAAGAAGGGGTTCGACACGATGATCATCATCGGGTCCGCGGTGCCGGCGCTGCTCTGGGGCGTCGCGATCGCCAACATCGTCCAGGGCGTCCCGATCGACGCGGACCACGAGTTCGCAGGCTCGTTCCTCACCCTCCTGAACCCGTACGGCCTGCTCGGCGGGCTTACGACGCTGCTGCTGTTCTTCACCCACGGCGTGTACTTCGTCGCACTGAAGACGGACGGGCAGGTGCACCAGGACGCCCGCCGGCTGGCACGGCGCTCGGGCGCGCTCGCCGTCGTGGTCGCCGCGGCGTTCCTCCTATGGACCGTCTTCATCGCCGCCGGACACGGCGCTCCGCTGATGGCGCTCGTCATCGGCTGTGCCGCCCTCGCGGCGGTGACGCTGCTCATGTCGCTGCTGTTCAACCTCCGCGACCGCGAGGGCTGGGCGTTCGGCTTCGGAGCCGCGACGATCGCGGCGGCGGTGCTGACCCTGTGGTTCGCGCTGTTCCCGAACGTGATGCCGTCGTCGACGGACCCGGCGTTCAGCCTCACGATCGAGAACGCGTCGAGCACGGACTACACGCTCACGATCATGACCTGGGCCGCCGCGATCTTCCTGCCGCTCGTGCTGCTCTATCAGGGCTGGACGTACTGGATCTTCCGCAAGCGGGTCTCGCGCACCCGCATCGAGGACGCGGTCGCCGCGGCCGTACATTGATATCGATGCGTTTCGTCTCGTCGCTCCGCTCCTCGCTCAACGACCGGTTGGTCGTTGAGCGAGCGCAGCGAGACGAAACGCCGCAGGACGGCCCTCCCCGCCGAGGACCCAAACCGGTCGATCCGCGACTGCTCCGCTATGCGACGGCGTCCCGCGCGTTCTTCGTCGCCCTCGGCGTGATCGCGGTGGCCCAGACGGCCGTCATCGTCGCGTTCGCCTGGCTGCTCACGCGGGCGATCATCGGGGCGATCGACGGGATGCCACTCGCCGAGCTCACCGCGACTCTCGGCGCCCTCACCGTCGTGGTGGCAGCCCGAGCGATGCTCCTCTGGGTGCGCGAGTCCGTCGCGGCACGCGCGGCGGCGAGGGTGCAGACCCAGCTGCGCACGGCGCTCGTCGCGGCGGTGGGCGTCCTCGGACCGGATTGGCTCGCCGGCCGCAACTCCGCACGGCTCGCGATCACCGCAGGTCGCGGGCTGGACGCGCTCGAGGCGTATTTCGGGCGCTACCTGCCGCAGCTCGTGCAGACCGTGATCGCGACCCCCCTCATCATCGCCGTCATGTGGTGGCAGGACTGGCTCTCCGGCCTCACCGTGGTGCTCACGCTGCCGCTCATCCCCGTCTTCATGGTGCTGATCGGGCTTGCCACGAGGTCGGTGCAGCAGCGGCAGTGGCAGACGCTGCAGCGCCTGGCCGCGCGCTTCGCCGACACGGTGCAGGGGCTCGCCACACTCAAGGTGTTCGGCCGTCAGCACCGGGCCGCGGCATCCATCGAGCAGGTGACCGGGGAGTACCGCCGCGAGACGATGCGCGTGCTGCGGGTGTCGTTCCTGTCGGGCTTCGCACTCGAGTTCCTCGCATCGATCTCGGTCGCGATCATCGCCGTCTCGATCGGCTTCCGGCTCATCGACGGAGCGCTCGCGCTCGGCGTCGGCCTGTTCGTGCTGCTGCTCGCCCCGGAGGCGTACCTTCCGATGCGCCAGGTGGGCGTCCAGTTCCACGCCGCGTCGGAGGGCGTCGCCGCGACCGACGACGTGTTCGAGGTGCTCGACGCCGCGCAGGGTGCTCTGCCCACGGCCCCGGCCGCGACCGCCGCATCGTCGCTCTCGGACGGGGCGACGCTGCGGCTGATCGACGTGCGCGTACGGCGGGGAGAGCGCATGCTGCCTCCCGTGTCGCTGACGGCGGCCCCGGGCGCCGTCACCCTCCTCGAGGGTCCGAGCGGCATCGGCAAGTCCAGCGTGTTCGCCGCGCTGCGCGGGGCCGCCGCCTTCGACGGGGACGCCTCCTACGACGGGGTCGATGTCCGCCGTCTGGGGCCCTCGTCGTGGCTCGCGTGGGCCGGGCAGCAGGCCGGACTCGTCTCAGGGTCGGTCGGCGACAACGTCTCCCTCGGCGACCTCGAGCCCGATCCCGGCCTCGTACGACAGGCCCTCGCGCTGGCCTGCGCCGACGACCTCGATCCGCGCCGCGACCTCGGCGTCCAGGGCGCCGGACTGTCGGGCGGTCAGGCGCAGCGGGTCGCGGTCGCGCGTGCGTTCTACCGTCGCCTCCGCGGTCGCGCGGGCCTCATCGCCCTCGACGAGCCCAGCGCCGCGCTCGACCCCGGCACCGAGGAGCGGCTGTGGCGGAGCGTCCGGGCGCTCGCCGACGACGGCGCGGCCGTGCTGCTGATCTCGCACCGCACGAGCGCCCGGGCGATCGCCGACGACGTCGTGCGCCTCGAGCACAGCGGGGTGAGCGCATGACGGCCGTGACGGCGCGAGACGTGCTGCGCGGGGCCGTGCCCCCGTGGAAGCGCCTCTGGCCGGCGCTGGCCGCGGGCTTCGCGTCCGAGGCGTCGGCCGTCGCCCTGCTCTCGGTCAGCGCCTGGCTCATCGTGCGCGCGAGCGAGCAGCCCCCCGTGCTGTACCTGTCCGCCGCGGTCGTGGGCGTGCGCTTCTTCGCGCTGGCACGGGCGACGTTCCGCTACCTCGAGCGCCTCACCGGCCACGATGCCGCGCTCGGCCAGCTCGCCTCCACGCGCAGCGCGCTCGTGCGCCGGCTCGTGCCGCTGGCTCCCGACGGACTTGCTCGCACGCGGCGCGGATCGGTGCTCGGGGCCCTGGTCGACGACGTCGACGATCTGCAGAATCTTCCGCTGCGCGTGGTCCAGCCGCTGGTCTCCTCGGCCGTGGTCGCCCTCGCCGCAGTGGTGTTCGTCGCGTTCGTGTGGTGGCCGGCCGCCCTCGCGCTGCTGGGCTGCCTGGTGGCCGCCGGGTGCGCCGCGACACTGTGGGGGTGGGCGTCGGGGGCCCGCGCCGAGCGGGACATCGCGCCGCTGCGGGCGCGCGTGGCCGATGCCGTGCTCGACCACCTGAGCAGTCTCGACGTGCTCGCCGCGTTCGGCGCCGAGGCGCAGAGCCGTGACCGCATCGCCGCCGCCGACGCCGCCCTGCGCCGCGCGATCGTGCGACGGGCGGTCGCCCAGGCCGGCACGGCGGCACTGGTCTCGCTGCTCGCCGGTGCCGCGTCGATCCTCGCCGTCCTCGTCGCTGCGCCGGGCGCGGCATCCGGGGCACTCGACGGCCCGTCCCTGGCGGTCGTCGTGCTCGTCCCGATGGCGGTGTTCGAGGTGTTCGCCGCGGTCCCGCTGGCCGCCTCGGCGTGGCGTCAGGTGCGGGCATCGGCCGAGCGCATCGCCGGAGCACTCCCGGCCGAGCTGCCCGCAGAGGTAGTGGACGAGACCGTCCCCGCGACCGGCGACGCTGCCCCGCTCGGCGACGGCGTACGGCTGCGCGGCGCCTCGGTGCGCTGGCCCGGCAGCGGCGACGCGTCGCTGCACGACGTCGACCTCGACGTGAACCCGGGCGAGCGGCTGCTCGTCATCGGCTCGAGCGGAGCGGGCAAGACCACGCTCGCGCACGCGCTGGTGCGATTCCTCGAGACGGACGGCGCGTACGACCTGGGCGGCCGCTCCGTGCACGACCTCGCCGGCGACGATGTGCGGCGGACCGTCGGCCTGTGCGAGCAGCGCCCGATGCTGTTCGACGAGGACATCCGCCAGAATCTGCTCTTCGCCCGCGACACCGCGACCGACGCCGAGCTCGAGGCCGCGCTGGCCCGCGTGGGACTCGGCGACTGGCTGCACGAGCGCGGCGGACTGGGCGCGCGGGTCGGCGAGCGCGGTGCCCTCGTGTCGGGCGGCCAAGCGCAGCGCATCGCGCTCGCCCGGGCGCTGCTGCGGGGGTTCCCCGTACTCGTGCTCGACGAGCCGACGGCCGGCGTCGACCCCGAGGCATCCGACGCCCTCCTCGCAGACCTGCTCGGCGCAGTGGGCGACGACCAGGCGGTGGTGCTGATCTCGCACCTCACGGTGCCGCCCGACCTCGTCGACCGCGTCGTGCGTCTCGAGCACGGCCGGGTGGTTCCCGCGAGGTGACGGACGAGCGGATGCCTCCGCTACCGTCGAAGCCATGAGCCTGATCGTGCGGCGCGCCACCCGCGAGGACGTGCGGGCGATCTCGCATCTGCGGGTCGACACCTGGCGGGCGGCCTACGCGGGGCTCATGTCGGCGGACCTGCTCGATCGCCTGGATGCCGACGCCGAGGCGGTGCGGCGGCTCGCCCGGTGGGACGAGATGCACGTCGACCCCCGCGGCAGCGAACTGGTCGCCGAGGTCGACGGGGTCGTCGCGGGGTGGGCGGCGGTCGGCGCGTCGATCGACGACGACCGGCCGCGCGACGGTCAGGTGTTCGCCATCTACGCCCGGCCCGAGTTCTGGTCACGCGGCGTGGGTCACGCGCTCATGCTCGTCGCCGAGGAGCACCTCCGCGCCGCGGGTTTCCGGAAGGCCCACCTGTGGGTGCTGGACGGCAACGAGCGCGCGGCGGCGTTCTATGAGCGCCACGGCTGGCGCGAGGACGGCGCGACCATGACCGACGAGCGCCGGATCGGCGGCGGCGACGTGCACGCGCTGTTCGAACGCCGCCGCGTGCGAGACCTCAGCGAGCGGCTTCCGGCGCCGTGACATCGGGCGCGGGCACGTCGAGCTCCTCCGCGGTGCGAGCTTCGGCCGCCCCGCCGGCCTCCGACTCCGCAGCGGCGGCGATGCGGCTCGCCATGCCGGCGAAGATGAAGCCGTGGAAGGGCAGGACAGCGAGCCAGTACAGCCGGCCCGCCAGCCCCAGCGGGAAGAACACCGCGCGCTGGTCGTAGCGCGAGCCCTCGGCATCCGCCGTCGCGCGAAGCTCGAGCCAGGCCAGCCCCGGCACCTTCATCTCGGCCCGCAGCCGCAGGAAGGACCCGGGCTCGATCGCCTCGACGCGCCAGAAGTCCAACGCGTCGCCGACGCCCAGCCGCGCCTTGGAGCGGCGCCCGCGAGCGAGGCCGATGCCGCCGACGAGACGATCCATCCAGCCGCGCACCGCCCACAGGATCGGCGAGGAGTACCAGCCGTTCTGGCCGCCGATGCCCTCGATGACGCGCCACAGCGCCTCGGGCGGCGCGCTGGTGCGGGCGCTCCGGGCATCGACGAACACGACGCGTCCAGCCCAGTCCGGATCGCTGGGCAGCGGATCGCTCGGCACTCCGAGCACCTCGGCGTCCTGCCAGCTCGTCTCGACGCTGTCGTCCTCCACGCGCCCGAGGGCGAGGCGCACGGCCGCGCGATACCCGGTGAGCCCGTCCTCGGGCGGCGGGATCAGCGCGTCCACGGCGTGGTCCTTCATGACGCACTCGTTCTGCAGCGACTCCACGAGCGGGCGCGCGATCGACGCGGGGATCGGCGTGACCAGATTCACCCACAGCGAGGCCAGCCGCGGCGTCAGCACGGGCAGTGCGGCGATGGCCCGCTGGTGCAGGCCCGCCTCGACGGCGTAGCCGTTCATCATCTGGCCGTAGCGCAGCACGTCGGGGCCCCCGATGTCGACCGCCCGGTTCGCGTCCGGCGCGACCCGCGCGGCGCCGAGCAGGTAGTGCAGCACGTCCCGCACCGCGATGGGCTGGATGCGGTTGCGCACCCACTTCGGCGCCGGCATGTACGGAAGCACTTCGGTGAGGTGTCGCACCATCTCGAACGAGGCCGATCCCGAGCCGATCACGACGCCGGCCTGCAGCACCACTGTCGGCACGCCGGAGCCGAGGAACACCTCCCCCACCTCGACGCGGGAGCGCAGGTGCGGCGACAGCGCGACCTGCTCCGGGTGAAGGCCGCCGAGATACACGATGCGCCGGACGGATGCCGCGGCCGCCGCCGCCGCGACGGTTGCGGCCGCGCGCCGGTCGGCGTCGGCGAAGCCCTTCCCGGCCGACATCGAGTGGACCAGGTAGTAGAGCACATCGACGTCGGCCGTGGCCCGGGCGACGGCCGCGGCGTCGGCGGCATCGCCCGCGACGACCTCGACGCGGCTTCCCCATGTGAAGGTGCCGACGCGCGACGGATCGCGGGCGAGCACGCGGACCTCGTAGCCGGCGGCGAGCAGTCGAGGCACGAGGCGTCCCCCGATGTAGCCCGTCGCGCCGATCACCAGGGCGCGGGGCGGGGTGCCGTCCGGGCGCGGCACGGCGGCGAGCGCCGGTTCACGGCCGGTGGGCGCGGAGAAGTCGTCCATGTCGGCAGGCTACGCGCGGCGGGTGCGAACACGTAGGGGTTGACTCGCGCCCACGGTGACCCCAAGGCCGGTCAGGTGAGGATGCGCCCGAACGCCTGCACACCCTCGTGCGACGGCACGGGTGTGAAGCCGACGCGAGGGTAGAACGCGATCGCACCCTCGTTGTCGGCGGATGTGACCAGATGCAGCCCCGGAACCCCCTGCGCCCGCAGCGCCGCGACCAGCGTGGCGATCAGGTCGCGGCCGAGGCCCTGGCCCTGCACCTCGGGCAGCAGGTCGATGTGCAGGTGCGCCGGGTAGGCGTCGCCGTACGGCTCGGCACCGCCCCGACGTCCGTAGGCGTAGAGCAGGATCCCGTCCTGGCGGGTGACCTCGGCGTCGGGCTTCGGCCAGCGCGCGTGATGCCGCGGCCACCACTCCGCGCGGAACCACTCCTCGAACTCCGCGGTGTGCGGCGCCGACACGATGTAGCCGACGACGCGGCTGTCGTCGGACTCGACCACGAACGCGAGGTCCGGATGCCGGGCGACGTAGGGCAGCACGAAGAGCTCGGCCCACAGGTCGTCGTCCTCGAGCACGCCGGTTCCGTCGGCGCCGGCATCCGCCGTCTTCAGGCAGATCTCTGCGAGCGCGGGCTCGTCGCCGGGACGGAAGGGTCGGATGCGTGGCATCCGACGAGTCTAGGAGTCAGGGCGGACAGTCGCCTGGCTCACGGCAGCGGGACGAGTCGCACGTCCGACGCCGCGACCGACAGCCGCACCGGCACTCCGGGAGCGAGCCCGAGCGCCACCACGCGGTCGGCGGTCAGGTCGACCGACACCTCCGGATCGGCCGTCCTCACGCGCACTCCCGCGGGCGTCTGCTCGAGCCGCGTGACGCGTGCGAGCCACTCGCCCTCGGCGAGGGCCGGTGCGAGGCAGAGCGCCCCCGTCCAGGTGTCGGCCTCTGCCCGCTCGATCCGCACGGCCGACGGCGGGAACACGGCGGCGGCGTCGCTGTCGTCCGGGAGAGCGGATGCCTCGGCCACCGCACCGAGCACCACCGCGTCGCGCACCCAGCGCCCCGACCGCAGCGATCCCGCCACCCGGTTGAGACCGGCGACCGCCGCGGTGAAGCGGGTCGCCGGAGACGCCAGCACGTCACGCACCGGCCCGGCCTGCGTCACCCGTCCCGCTTCGAGCACGACCAGGCTCGAGGCGAGCGATACCGCGTCGACGGCGTCGTGCGTCGCCACGACGGCTGTGGTTCGCGTGGCCGCGAGCTGGTCGTGGAGGAGCGCCCGGATGTCGGCGGCGGTCTCGGTGTCGAGCGACGTCAGCGGCTCGTCCAGGAGCAGGGCGGACGGCGAGGTGGCGAGCGCGCGGGCCAGCGCGACCCGCTGCTGCTGGCCGCCCGACAGCTGCGCGGGACGCCGCATCCCCATCCCGTCGAGTCCGACGCGCCACAGCCACTCGTCGGCCTCGGCCACGGCGACAGCCCTGTCTGCGCCGTGGACGCGGAGGCCGAACGCGATGTTCGCGTGGGCCGACAGGTGCGGGAAGAGCCGGGGCTCCTGACCGAGCAGCACGATCCCGCGGTGGACGGGTGCGGTGCGACGGCGTGGCCGGGGCGCGGTGTCCAGGTCGCGCTCCCCCAGCCGGACATGGCCTTCGTCGAGGGCGGCGAGCCCGGCGAGCACGCCGAGCAGCGTCGACTTGCCGGCGCCGCTCGGTCCCATGACCGCGACGACCTGTCCGGGCTCGGCGTGGAGGACCGCATCCAGCCGGAACCCCGGTCGCTCGACCACGACCCGCGCGTCGAGGGCGCCGGTCATCGCTGCGCCTCGGGGCGCCACGCCCGCACGAGCAGCAGCACGGCGATCGCGGTCACCAGCAGCAGGAGCGAGAGTGCCACGGCGCTCCCCTGCGAGACGCCGGCGCCGTTGAACGCGGTGTAGATCGCGAGCGGCATCGTCTGGGTCACCCCGGGCGCGTTCCCCGCGAACAGCGCCGTCGCGCCGAATTCGCCGATCGCCCGGGCGAAGCAGAGCACGATGCCCGCGATGAGGCCGGGGGCAGCCAAGGGCAGCGTCACCCGGCCGAGGATGGTCCATCGACCGGCGCCGAGGGCCGCAGCGGCCTGCTCATACCCGACCCCGGTCGAGCGCAGCGACCCCTCGAGCGCGAGCACGAGGAAAGGCAGCGCCACGAAGGTCTGAGCCAGCACCACGGCGGTCGTGGTGAACGGGATCCGGATGCCCCATTCCGCGAGCATCCCGCCGAGCCAGCTGGTGCGCCCGAACAGGAACAGCATCGCCACACCGCCCACCATGGGAGGGAGCACCAGCGGGACCGTCACGAGGGCGCGCAGCACCGCCGCCGGGCGCGCGCCGCTGCGGGCGATGAGCAGCGCGAGGGGAACCCCCAGGACCACGCACACGCCCGTCGCGATGATGCCCGTCGCGAGCGACAGCCACAGCGCCGAGACGGCCTCGGGCGAGGTGATGTCGGACCAGATCGTCGACCACTCCACCCGCAGCACGAGGGCGACGAGAGGCAGCCCGAGCAGCGCCAGCCCGACGATCGCGGGAAGGGCCAGGATGCGAGGGACGAAGCCGACACGGTCGCCGCGGGGAGTCACGGCGTCCCGAACCCGAGCCCGTCGAGCACGGACCGTCCCTCGTCCGAGAGCACGAACGCGGTGAAGGCGGCGGCGGCCTCGGGGTTCCCCGCGGCACCCAGCTCCGCGATCGGGTACCGGTTCACGATGCGCTCCGAGCCCGCGGCCCCCACCGCCTGCACGTCGTCGCGCCCGAGCGCATCGGTCACGTAGACGAGTCCCGCGTCCGCCTCGCCCGCCGCGACCTTGGTGAGCACCGCGGTGACGTTCTGCTCGAGGCTCGCGGGCGTCAGGGACACATCGTTGTCGTCGAGGAGCGCCTCGGATGCCGCACCGCACGGCACCTCGGGCGCGCACAGGACGACCGTGAGCCCCGGTGCCGCGAGGTCCTCGACGGTCTTCACCCCGCCGGGGTTGCCCTTCGGCACGGCGATCACCAGCGTGTTGGAGGCGAAGAGCTCCGAGCCGGTGGCGAGTCCGGCATCGACGACCTTCGCCATGTTCTCCTCGTCGGCCGAGGCGAAGACGTCTGCCGGCGCCCCCTCGATGAGCTGCCGGGCGAGGGTGCTGGATCCGTCGTACGAGATCGGCCGGACGTCGACCCCCGGATGCCGCTGCTCGAACTGCAGCGCGAGCTCGTCGAACGCGGTGGCGAGCGATGCGGCGGCGAAGACCGTGAGGTCGCCCGTCGGCTCGGTCGTCGCGTCCCCGGCGGACGGCGCGGCGCTCCCCGCCCCGGCGGGCGCGTCCGCGCTGGCGCACCCCGCCGTCACGAGCACAGCGAGGAGCGCGACGGCGGCGAGCGCGCGGCGAGCGGCGGTGTGCGGCATCCTCATCCTCTCGGCGTCTCGATGATGACGTTCGTGGCCTTGACGACCGCGGCGGCGAGGGACCCCACCTCGAGGCCGAGATCGTCGGCGGCTTCGGCCGACATGAGCGAGACGACGCGATGCGGACCGGCCTGGATGTCGACCTGGGCCATGAGCCCGTCTCGCTGCACCCGCGTGACGAGCCCGACGAACCTGTTGCGTGCGCTCGAGAGCACGTCGGCGGTGTCGTGGGGAGTCGCGGCCAGCTCGACCGCTCGCGCGGCGAGGGCCTCGCCGGGCACCTCCGCGGGCGACGACCCGGTGGTGGGAAGCGCTCCGGCGTCGATCCACCGGCGGACCGTGTCGTCGCTCACCCCGAGGAGCCGGGCGGCTTCGGCGATCTTGAAGCTGGGCATACTCGCACGATATCACCGCGTGTGCGGAGGTATCCGCTTCGATTGTCCGCACGTGCGGCCTGCGGTGCGTGCGCTGTCCGCTCCCGGACGCTGCGGAACCGCAACAACCGCGCGTATCGACTCTGTGAGGGAGCGACTTCTGCGGTGTCGACGCCCGGCGTCACGACCCAGAGCCGCTGAGGCGCGACGCGGATACCCTGGATCCATGCCCTTCCCCCCGCTCGTGAAGCCGGTCGACGCGCTCGACCAGGCCGAGCGCGTGCGCACCGCCCGGCACGCGAGCCTGGCCGGATTCGGCGAGATCGCGCAGCGGCGGCTCGCGGCCGCACACGTGGCCGTCGTCGGGGCCGGCGGCCTCGGATCGCCCGTCGTGCTGGCCCTCGCGGCCGCCGGTGTCGGGACCCTGACCGTGATCGACGACGACGGGGTCGAGGCATCCAATCTCCAGCGGCAGGTGATGCACCGGGTCGGTGATGTCGGCCGGCCCAAGGTCGACTCCGCGGTGCGCGTCGCCGCCGACCTGTCGCCGGGCACCGTCGTGCGACCGGTACAGGCGCGTCTGACCCCCGCGAACGCCCGGCAGCTGCTCGCCGGGGCCCACGTGGTCATCGACGGCACCGACACCTTCGAGACGCGGGATGCCGTCGCCACCGCCTGCGAGCACCTCGGGGTGCCGCTCGTATGGGGCGTGGTGCAGGAGTTCCACGCGCAGGCGACCGTGTTCTGGTCGTCGCCGCCGCCTGGAGTCGCGCCGGTGCGACTGCGCGATCTCTATCCCGCCGAGACCGTCGGAGAGCTGCCGACCTGCGCGGCCGTGGGCGTGCTCGGCTCGCTGTGCCTGCAGGTCGGCGCACTCCTGGCCACCGAGGCCGTGAAGCTGATCACCGGAGTCGGCGAACCGCTCCTCGGTCGTGTGCTGATCATCGACGCCCTGCGCGGCCGCACCGACGAGGTGGCGCTGCGACCCGCCGTCGCGCCCGCCGTGCCGGCCGCCGCCGCCGTCCCGGCCGCCGCTGCGGCTTCACCCATCGTGCACATCGACCTCGACGCGGCCCTGGCCGCGCAGGCCCAAGGTTCGACGCTGCTCGATGTGCGCGAGCCGCACGAGACCGCGACCGGCGTGCTTCCCGGCGCGGTCGAGGTTCCGCTGGCGACGCTGCTCGCCGAGCCGGCGCGGGCCGGATCAGGCCCGTTCGTGGTGGTGTGCAAGGTCGGCGTCCGCGCGGAGCGCGCGGCCCGGGCGCTCCGGGATGCCGGGTTCGAGGCATCCGTCCTCGCCGGCGGCATGGATGCGTGGGACGGCACGGGCCGCCGATGGGTGCACGCGTGACGCCGGCCGCGGACGACGACCTGACCACCGTCGACGCCCATCTGGCGACCGTGCTGGAGGCGGTCATGCCGGTGGAGACGGTCACGGTCCCGGTGTCGGCGGCGCGCGGCCGCACGCTGCGCGAGCCCGTCACCGCCGCGGTCGACATCCCCGTGTTCGACAACTCCGCCATGGACGGGTTCGCGGTGCGCCACGACGACGTCGCCGGGGCCTCGGCCGATGCGCCGGTGACCCTGCGCGTCGTGGCCGACCTGCCCGCGGGGACCGAGCTCGACCCGGCGCTCGCCCCCGGCCAGACAGCGCGGATCATGACCGGGGCGCCCCTGCCGAAGGACGCGACCGCCGTCGTGCCGTTCGAGGACACGCGGGGCGGGCTGGCCGACTCCCTCGACGAGATCACCGTGCTGCGCGCTCCCCGAGCCGTCGGCGCCCATGTGCGACGCCGCGGAGAGGACGCGGTGGTCGGCGATGAGCTGCTCCCCGCGGGCGTCCGGCTCGGCGCACTGCAGCTCGCTGCCGCGGCCGCCGCCGGCGTCGCGGACGTCGCCGTGAGCCGGATGCCGCGGATCGCCGTCGTCTCCACGGGCTCCGAGCTCGTGACTCCCGGCGCACCCCTCGGACGTGGTCAGATCCCGGAGTCCAACAGCGAACTCCTCGCCGGGCTCGCTGCGGAGGCCGGCGCCGAGGTCGTGCTGCGGCTGAGCGTCCCCGACGACGGCGACGGCCCCCGGCAGGCGATCGCCGCGGCGGAGGCGCTCGGCGCCGATGTCGTCGTCTTCTCCGGCGGCGTGAGCGCCGGGGCGTATGAGGTGGTCAAGAGCACGCTCGGCGACAGCATGCGGTTCCTCAAGGTGCGCATGCAGCCCGGCAAGCCGCAGGGCTTCGGGCGCACGGCCTCCGGGATCCTGCTGTTCGGGCTCCCGGGCAACCCCGTGAGCGCCGCCGTGTCGTTCGAGGTGTTCGTGCGTCCGGCGCTGCTCCGGATGCAGGGGCGCTCCCCGGTGCACCGGCCGGTGATCGCCCTGCCTGCGGCGGTCGGCTGGCGCACACCCCCGGGGCGCACCCAGTACCTCCCGGTCTCGATCGATCGGACCGACCCTCGCGCCTGGCGCGTCGCGCCGGCGACCGCCGGAGGATCGCACCTCGCGGGCGGTCTCGGGCGAGCCGAGGCGTACGCCGTCGTGCCGGCGGACGTGGATGCCGTGGGTCCGGGCGACCTCGTCGATGTCATGCTGATCACATGAGCTTCACGCACCTCGACGACGCCGGAAACGCCCGGATGGTCGACGTCACGCAGAAGCAGCCGACGGTTCGCTCCGCGACGGCCCGCGGCTTCGTGCGCTGCGCTCCGGATGTCGTCGCCGCGCTGCGCGACGGCACGGTCCCGAAGGGCGATGTGCTCGCCGTTGCGCGGATCGCCGGCATCCAGGCCGCCAAGCGCACGCCCGATCTGCTGCCACTCGCCCACGTCATCGGCGTCCACGGCGCCGCGGTCGACCTCGTGATCGAGGAGGGCGGCGTGGCGGTCGAGGCCACCGTGCGCACCGCCGACCGCACCGGCGTCGAGATGGAGGCCCTCACCGCGGTCGCGGTCGCCGCGCTCGCGATCGTCGACATGGTGAAGGCGCTCGACAAGAGCACGTCCATCGAGAGCGTCCGCATCGTGACGAAGACCGGCGGCAAGAGCGGCGATTGGCACCGCCCCGACGAGGCGTGAGACCCGTGCCCGACCCGACCGACCCGACCCACTCGTCCGGCCTCGTCCCGGCAACCCCGGTCACGCCGCTCGGTGCGATCCTGCTCGCCGGTGGCCGCGCCTCCCGGGTCGACGGCGCCGCGAAGCCTCTGTTCGAGGTGGGCGGCCGGACACTGCTCGCCACGGCGGTGACGGCGGCAGCGGATGCCGGCGCCCGGCCCATCACCGTGGTCGCGCCGGTGCTCGATGCCGCTCTCGATGTGACGTGGGTGCGCGAGGACCCGCCGTTCGGCGGCCCCGCGGCCGCGACGGTGGCGGCCCTCTCCTCCTGGACCGCGGCAGGGGCAGCCGACCCCGAGTGGACGCTCCTGCTCGCATGCGACCTCCCCTCGGCCGGCGCCGCGGTGCGGCGGCTCGTGGACGACATCGTGCTCCTCCCGTCCGACACCGAAGGCCTGTGCCTGGGCGATGCCTCGAGCCGGCCGCAGTGGCTGACCGGCGTCTACCGAACGAGGGCGCTGCGGGCTGCGGCATCCGCTCTCCCCGACGCGGGGCGCGACGCCCCGGTGCGCGCGCTGCTGGCCGATCTCGCGATCGCCGTGGTCGCCGCACCCGACGACCTCACCCGCGATGTCGACACGTGGCAGGATCTGGAGGAGGCCCGGAGCCGGGTCGCCGAACCGTCCGAAGAGGAGCCGTCATGAGCGATCAGTCCCGCACGCTTCCGCCCGAGGCGCTCGATGCCTGGGCGGCCACGCTGCGACAGCGGTTCGATCTGGCCGAGGCCGACGTGCCGGTCGTGGCCGTCCTCGATCTCGCCCGGGACGTCGCCGCCGATGTCGCCCGGCCGGCCGCGCCCCTCGGGGCGTTCGTCGCCGGTCTGGTCGCCGGACGCGCGGGCGACGACCCCCAGGCGGTGCGCGAGGCCCTGGAAGCCGTCGCCGCTCTCGCCGCGGCCTGGGAGCAGTAGTGGCGGTCGTCCGCTACTTCGCGGCCGCGCAGGACGCCGCCGGCCGTGGCACCGAACGCCGTGGCGAGCGCACGCTGGGCGAGCTCCGCCGTGCTGTGGCCGAGGAGCACCCCGGGCTGGGCGGCATCCTGCCCCGCTGCGCGGTGCTCGTGGGCGGTGCGCGCGTCGACGATGCGACGGAGCTCGGCGCCGACGAGCTCGTCGATGTGCTGCCGCCCTTCGCGGGCGGCTGAACGTCAGCCGCCGAGGCCCAGCCAGGTCGCGGTGCCGTCGGCCTCGACCTGACGCTTCCACACCGGCAGCTCGGTCTTGATGGTCTCGATGACGGCGCGGCACACCTCGAAGGCCTCGGCGCGATGCGGAGCCGCGACCGCGATCACCACAGCGGCGTCCCCGACCTCGAGTCGGCCGACACGGTGAGAGACCGCGACGATCGCCGCGGTGCCCTGAGCGGCGGTCTCGGCGATCCGACGCAGGGCGTCCTCGGCGTCCGGATGTGCGGAGTACTCGAGCGCGACGACGGCGGTCGCGGCATCCGGATCATGATCCCGCACGCGACCGACGAACGTCGTCACGGCACCCGCAGTGGCGTCATCGACGGCGTCGAGGTGGGCGTCGAGGTCGAGCGGCTCGAGGCTGATCGCGGCGAGGCGGACAGCCGGCATCAGTGGTCGCCCCCGCCGAGCTGATCGAGCACGTGCGCCGCGACGGACAGCAGGACCGGCATTCCGGATGCCACGCCCCGGGGCGACCCGGGAAGGTTCACGACGAGCGCGCCATGGGGATCGACGACCCCGGCGATTCCGCGCGTGAGCATGCCGGCGGGCTTCTCGGCCGCGCCGCGACGGCGGAGTTCCTCGGCGATGCCCGGGACCTCGCGCGTGATGATCCGCAGCGTCCCCTCGGGTGTCGCATCGCGAGGACCGACGCCCGTGCCCCCGGTCGTGACGATGAGCTTCACGCCGGCGACGATCTGAGCCTGCAGCGCGCGTTCGACGCTGTCGGCGCCGTCGGGAACGACGATGGCATCGCTGCACTCGAAGCCCGCTTCGCGGAGCGCGGCGACGGCCACCGGGCCGCTGGCGTCTTCGCGGTCGCCGGCAGCGGAGCGATCGGAGACCGTGATCACGGCGGCTCGGGTCATGCGTCCAGCCTAGACACCGGCATCCCGGACGGTGCGCCAGGTCGCAACTCGGCCAGCGACGACCCTGTCTGCTCAGCCCCCGCGGCGCTCGAGCCGAACGACGACCGACTTGGACGTGGGCGTCCCGCTGACGTCCGCCACCGAATCCAGTGGCACGAGCACATTCGTCTCCGGGTAGTAGGCGGCGGCATTGCCCTGCGGCGTCCGATACGCGACGATGCGGAACTCCTCCGCGCGACGCTCCTGCAGCACTCCGTCGGGGCCGGTCCACTCCGACACGAGGTCGACGATCTCGTCTTCGGCGAACCCGAGCGCCGCGATGTCCGCCGCGTTCACGAGCACGACGCGACGACCGCCGTGGATGCCGCGGTACCGATCGTCCTTGCCGTAGATCGTGGTGTTGTACTGGTCGTGCGAGCGCAGAGTCTGCAGCAGCAGCCGCCCGGCCGGGATGCGCGGAAACTCCAGCGGATTCACCGTGAACCGCGCCTTGCCGTCGACGGTGGCGAACCGGCGCGCGTCACGCGGCCCGTTGGGCAGGAGCAGGGTGCGGCCCTTGTCGATCCGCGCCTCGAAGTCGTCGAAGCCGGGGATCACCCGCTCGATGTGCGCGCGGATCAGCGCGTAGTCCGATTCCAATGCCGCCCAATCAGCCTGAGGGACGTTGAGCGGATGCCTCTCGCCGGCCATATCGGCACCATCCGGCTGCTCGCGGGAGGGACGTTCGACCTGGCGGCGATCGGCGGCCGCCGCGTCGGCACTGCCCAGGTCGGGAGATCCGCCGGCATCAGGACCGAAACCCGGCATTCCGTCCTGACTGCGGCTGATCGCCTGAGCCGGGGCGGCGGGGGCGACGGCGGCACGAGCCCCACCGGCATCCGCTCGCGCGAACACGAGGCCGCACAGGCGGGCGACGATCGCCACCTCGCTCAGCAGGTCGTCGGAGGGCGGCGCGAGGCGCCCGCGCGAGGAGTGCACGGCGCCCATCGAGTCCTCGACGGTGACCCGCTGCTCGAGGCCACCGCGGCGATCGCGGTCGGTGCGGCCGAGGGTGGGCAGGATGATCGCGCGCCGCCCGGTCACCACGTGGGAGCGGTTGAGCTTCGTCGACACCTGCACCGTGAGGTCGACGCGGCCCATCGCCGTCTCGACGACCGCCGTATCGGGGGTGGCCGAGACGAAGTTGCCTCCCATGCCCATGAAGAACCGCACGCGGCCGTCGCGCATCGCGCGGATCGCGGCGACGGTGTCGTAGCCGTGCTCGCGGGGCGCTGCGAACTCGAACTCGGTGTCGAGCGCGTCGAGGAAGGCCGCGGACGGCTTCTCGTAGATGCCCACCGTGCGGTCTCCCTGCACGTTGGAGTGGCCGCGCACCGGGCAGACCCCGGCTCCGGGCCGGCCGATGCTGCCCTGCAGCAGCAGCACGTTCACCACGTCGCGGAGCGTCGGCACCGAGTGCTTGTGCTGCGTGAGCCCCATCGCCCAGCACACGATCGTCGCCTTCGAGGTGCGGACGGCCTCGCCCACCAGGCGCAGTGTCTGCTCGGGGAGCCCGGTGGCTTCGACGAGGTCGGGCCACGCGGCATCCGTCATCGCGTGACGATAGGCATCGAAGCCGCTCGTGTGCTCCGCGATGAACGCGTGGTCGAGCACTCCCCCGGCGGATGCCTCGACCTCGAGCAGGTGCTTCCCGATCGCCTGGAACAGCGCCTGGTCGCCGCCGAGGCGGATCTGCAGGAAGTGGTCGGCGAGCTTGGTGCCGCCGAACGCGATCCCGCGCACCGTCTGCGGGTTCTCGAAGCGCACGAGCCCGGCCTCGGGCAGGGGATTCACCGCGATGATCGTCGCCCCGCGCGACTTCGCCTTCTCGAGGGCGGCGAGCATGCGCGGGTGGTTCGTGCCGGGGTTCTGCCCGGCGACGATCAGCAGTTCGGCCTCGTGGATGTCGTCGATCGAGACGGTGCCCTTGCCGATGCCGATCGTCTCGGTCAGCGCCGATCCGGAGGACTCGTGGCACATGTTGGAGCAGTCCGGAAGGTTGTTCGTGCCGAGACCGCGGACCAGCAGCTGGTAGAGGAACGCGGCCTCGTTCGAGGTGCGCCCCGAGGTGTAGAACACCGTCTCGTCCGGGTCGGCGACCCCGCGGAGCGCGTCGGCGATCTCGCGCAGCGCGTCGTCCCACGAGATCGGCCGGTAGTGGGTGGCGCCCTCGTCCAGGATCACCGGCTGGGTCAGGCGGCCCTGCTGTCCGAGCCACCAGTCGTCGTGTCCGCGCAGTTCGTCGACCGAGTGCTCGGCGAAGAACGACGGCTCGACGCGTCGCAGGGTCGCCTCCTCGGCGACGGCCTTCGCGCCGTTCTCGCAGAACTCCGCGACGTGGCGCTTGTCCTCCTCGGGCCAGGCGCATCCGGGGCAGTCGAAGCCGTCCTTCTGGTTGACGCGGAGCAGCGTCTGCACCGAGCGCACGACGCCCATCTGGTCGTTCGAGATCTGCAGCGCGTGCAGCACGGCGGGCACGCCGACGGCGACCTTCTTCGGCTTCGTGACGCGCACGCGCGACTCGTCGATGTCGACCTTCGGGGGCTTCCTCGCCATGTGTCCAGGGTACGGGGCGGATTCCTCAGCCGGCCCAGCGCGCCCGGACGACGCCGCGCAGATCGGCGCGCGCGACCGCGCCGTGACCCGGCGCGGAGACCCGCGAGCGCGAGTCCACCGAGGCCTCGCGATTGTCGCCCATCACCCAGACGGATCCCTCGGGCACCGTGACGCGGAACGGCACCGCTCCGCCCGGGCGCTCGTCGCCGGCGTACGGCTCAACCACCGCCTGATCATTGACGAGGAGCCGGCCGGTGCCGCTCTCGCAGCACACGACCACGTCGCCGGCCACGCCGATCACGCGCTTCACGAGCACGACGTCCGACTCGCCCGACCACTCCTCGCGATCGGCCAGCAGCACGATGTCGCCCCTCGCCGCCGCCGACCACCTGTCGTAGATCACGAGATCGCCGTTGTGGAGCGTGGGCGACATCGACCCGTTGCGCACCGTCGCGACACCGAGCACGCCGATCGCGAGCGCCGCGACGAGCACCGGCGCGACGACGGCCAGGACCGCGACGGCCCGTCGCGCTCGGGGCGACCGGGTTCGCGGCGACCGGACGAGGGGAAAGCCGGAGAGCGGATGCCGCGCCCCGGCCGGCCGCTCGGCCACAGCTGTCACGGGAGGTCCGCCAGGAGGGCGTTCATCGCCGTGATCTCGCGGTCCTGCTCGACCAGCACGTGCTTGGCGGACGTGCGCACGAAGGCGTTGGACCCCTCCAGCACGGCGGTGGTCGCCATCTCGAGCGCGCCCTCGTGATGCACGATCATGAGCTCGAGGAAGAGCCGCTCGGCTCCGGGGCCCTCAGCCGCGTCGAGGGCGGCGAGCTCATCGGCGGAGGCCATGCCCTTCATGACGGTGTGATCGGCGTGCTCTCCGCACCCGGCCGGGATGCCCGCCGGGTCGTCCGCCGCATGACCGCCGTGGCCGCCTGTCCGGCCGTCGACCGGGATCGCATCGATCCAGGCCTCCTGCCACGCGTTCATCGTGCCGACCTCGGCGGACTGGTCCGCGACGATGAAATCGGCGAGGGCGCGGGTGCGTTCCCGAACGCCGTCGGCGGAGAGCACGAGCCGGCTCAGCTCGAGAGCCTGCTCGTGGTGCGGGATCATGCCCTCGATATAGCAGTGGTCCACGATCGTGGGGTACGCGGCCGCCCCGGCCGGCGCCGGGCCGGAGGCCGCTGCGGCGACGGGCGGGGCCGTGGGTGCGGTGTCCTCCGGCACGGTCATCCCGAGCGCCACGGCCGCGAGACCCGCGAATCCCACGGTGACGGCCAGGATCACGCCTGCTCCTGCTGCTCGGCTGCGCACGGGGAGGTCCTTTCGTCGGGATGATCACGGGGTGGCGCGACGTCGCGCGCCACCCCGTGATCGCGGTGCTTACGCGGACGCGTTCAGCGCGGTGCTGCGTCGCAGGTACCAGGAGGTACCCGCGAGCCCTGCGCCGGCGACGAGCAGCAGCAGCCCGGACAGCAGCCACCGGTTCGCGTCGGTGCCGGTCGACGCCAGGGCGCCGAGGATGGCGGCCGGCGAGCCCGCGGCCACCGTGAACGTGCCCTCGGCGACGACGGAGGACGTCTGGCCCGTCAGCACCAGGGTGTGCTCACCGGCAGGCGTGTCGCCCGGGACGATGAACTGCACGCTGACCTCGCCCTCCTCGTCGGCCACGAAGGTGCCCACCGAGACCGGATCGGAGTGCATCACGGCGCTGACGGTCTCCCCCGGGGCGAAGCCCTCGGCGGTCGCCGTCTGCGTCGCACCCGGCGCCACCTCGGACTGCCCGAACGACACCGGGTTCGCCGGGGCGGGGGCCGTCGGATCCGGGGTCGCCTCGCCGGGCGCCGGCGTCGCGGTCGGGGTCGCGCCGTCGGTCGGCTCCGTCGTCGGCGTGGGTTCGGTCGTCGGCGTCGGCTCGGTCGTCGGCGTCGGCTCGGCCGTCGGCGTCGGTGACGCGGTCGGCGTGGGCGTGATGTTCGGGTTCGGCACCCCACGCATGTCGCCGTTCACCCACTTGCGGCCCTCCGGGATGTTCGGCGCCTGCGCGGCGAAGTCCCGCGGGTAGAGGGTGAATCCCTGCCAGTGGATCGGCATGGGGCTCTGGTCCTCGTCGCGGTTGATGTGGTGGAACCCGACGTTGACCCAGGCCACCGGGTCCTCGAGCGTCTCGCCGTTCGCGATGTAGTCCGTGACCATCTGCCCGGCCTTGGACGGGATCAGGTTGTGGCTCGCGTGGACCTCGTCCGACCGCGCGCTCGTGAAGGCGATGTCGTAGTCGGTCTCGGGGTTCAGGTTGTACGCCTGATCGCGCGGCACGATGATCTCGTACGAGCGGGCGTGCCCGTCGGCGTTGATGCTCTCGGGGTTCACGACCCGGTACGCCTCGCGGTTGGAGCCCATGGTCTTGGTCTCGTTCGTGATCTCGGTGATCTGCGTGTCGAGGATCGCGGTGTGGCCCGTGTCGCCGGTCGTGCCGTACTCGCCGGTCGGGGTGGTCGCGAACTTCTCGACGACCTGGTTCGCGCCCGAGTCGATGCCGAAGTCCACGCGCCAGAATGCCGAGTGGTAGTGGTTGACGGCGTAGTCCTCGGCGCCGGGCGCGAGCGGCCAGCCCTGGTTGACCACGTTCACGTAGTCGTTGGGCGACAGGTCGCCCGTCGCCCCGAGGTTCACCGAGATCTCGCCGTCGTCGTGGAAGCGGTACTCGGTCTGGTACTCGTACCAGCCGATGCGCGACACGGCGTGGACCACGAGGTCGGTGCCCTGTGCGGCGTAGAGGGCGTCGCGGGTGATGTTCGAGCGGTACGCGATGCCCGACGCCTCCTCACCCACGCAGATCGCCGGGATGACGCCGCGGGTGGCATCGACCCACGAGGTGCGGATCTCGCCGACCGGGCAGTCCACGGCCTCGATCGCCTGCAGCCGGCGGCCGCCCACCTGGTAGGTCGTGACGTCGTTGTACTCGGTGGCGCCCGTGTCGTACGGCACGTTGAGCTGTGCCAAGGCGATCGAGTCGAGCACCAGGATCGGCGACTCGTCGTCGCGCGGCTGGTACCCGACCTTGTCGAGGACGAGGCCGCGGTACGAGTCGATGCGCCAGCACATCTGCCAGCTGGAGCCGGACTCGAGCGTCTCCGAGACGAGGGAATCGCCCGAACAGGATGCCTCGGTGACGGTCTGCGCCGTCGCGGCGGTGGGTGCGGTGAGGAGGAGTCCTCCCGCGAGCAGTGCGACCGCGGTGGCCGCGCTGAGGATGCGCTTCATCGGGTTTCTCTCCATGGTCATGAGACGGACAGGACGGTGCTGGTCGACAGGTTGACGACGTAGGTGGTGGTGGTGAGGAACGCGCCGCCGTCGACCTGCGCGAGCAGCTGCACGCAGCGGTCGACGCCGCACGTCTCGGCGCCGAAGGATCCGGCATCCGTGACGAACGAATGAGCGGTCAGCTCCAGCTCGGCCGACTCTGCGGTGAGCGCCGACCCGCCGGTGAGGGCCGCGAATTCGTCGACCAGCGGCTGGGACAGGTCGGAGTCCAGCAGCAGCTCCCAGGCGGCGGTCGTCTCGGCGTCGGTCGGCGCCGGCTGCGTGCCGCTCGCGCGCTCCACGGCCTCGACCGCGCCGGTGGTGGCGTTGACGATCATGCTCACCGTCTCGTTCGTGGCGTAGTCGTAGTAGAGCGAGAGGAGCCGCCGCTGTCCGTCGGTGTACGCCTGGGGCTCCGCGACGTCGGTCGACAGGAACTGCAGCCCCGCGTCTCCGAAGAGGTCCTTGCCGGCCGCGAAAGCCGCGTCCTGCGCACCGAGGTAGCGCACGTACTCGACCTCATCGCCGGACAGCTGGTCGTACGCCGCCGCCACTGTGGCCGGCGGGGGGATGGTCGCCGCCTTCTCGGGGGCGTCCTCGTCCGTGCTGTCGGCGGCGATCGGGGTCGACGCCGGATCGGCCGGCGCCGAGGTCGCCTGCACCGCGGTCTGCGTCGCGAAGACGAGTGCGATCGCGGCCGCGCCGGCGGCGACGGCCGACGCGACGCCGAGCGTCCGCGGCGTGACCAGGCGGCGTCCACGTGAGGGGGGTGGCGCGTCCCCCTCTGGTGAGTGCTGTGTATCCGTCACAGGAGTCCTTTCGATGGGAACGGCGCGGCGCGTGCCCCGCCTCGTCGTGAGTCTCCGCGACCGCGGTTTCGGCGCTGTGTGATCGGGCGAACGCGGCGCGAAAACCCGTTGAGACACGAACCGGCCATTCGCTCCTCGGCGTCCCGGCCCGCGTCACGAGCCGGAAACACGAACCGACGCGCCGCGCAATCCAGGCTCGGTAGCCTCACCGCACGCCGTGTCGGCGGAGTCAGGAGGTCGTGTGAGCGCATTGGCGGACGCCATCAGGCAGGGTCGGCCGCGGACCGACCTCGGCCGCAGCTCGCCGTTCGCGGGGCTGCGGAGGCGACATGCCCGCACGGTCGACGTCGTGGCGCAGTCCGTCGCCGCGACCGCGCCCGCCGGCGTGCTGCTCATCCACCCGGGGGCCCTCTACGCCCGGAGCGGCTCCTTCGCCTTCTTCGACATCGCGGTCACCATCACCCTGGTCGTGGGCGTGGCGCTCGTGATCGGCATGTTCGCGCGGCGAGTGTCGAGCACGGGATCGCTGTACACGTTCGCCGCCCGTGGCCTGGGCGCGCACGTCGGGCTCCTGACCGGCAGCGCGCTGGGCATCGGCTACCTCGCGATCGCGATGAACACCCTGAGCGCGGGCGCCACGCGGATCGCACAGCTCGCCACGGGGAACGCCGAGGCGCCGCCGTGGGCCATCGCCGGGGTGATGCTCGTCGTCGGTGGCGTCATCGCCTTCGTGATCGCCCGCGGCCTGCGGATATCGACCCGCGTGCTGCTGGTGCTGGAGTCGATCGCCGTGCTGACCGTGCTGGCGCTGTCGATCGCGGCGCTGAGTGCGACGCAGTGGGACCTCGCGATCCTGCTGCCCGATCCCTCCCACGTGTCCGTGGAGGCGGTGATCACCGGGGTGGCCTTCTCGCTCATCGGTTTCGTCGGATTCGAGAGCGGAGTCTCCCTCGGACCCGAGACCCGACGCCCCTTCGCCGCCGTGCCGCGTGCCATCCTGTTCAGCGTCGGCGCGACCGGGCTGGTCATGCTCGTCGGCACCGCCGCCCAGCTGTCGATCATCGCGGAGCAGCCGGGAGAGGCCTCCCTCGCGAGCGTCACCGGACTCGCCTGGCTCATCGACCTCATCGTGGCGATCTCCTTCCTGGCCTGCGCTCTCGCCATGACCAGCGCGGCCGCGAGGCTGGCGTTCGCGATGAGTCGCGAGGGAGTGCTGCCGGAGCGGTTCGGACGCGCCTCTCGGCACGGTGTTCCGGCGGTCGGCGGGATGCTCCTCTCCGCGTTCGTCGTCGCCGTCCCGGTTGCCGTCTACGCGTTCGGCGGCACCCGGCAGGACCTGCGCATGGTCACGTCGCCCGCCTCGATCATCGGGTTCGTGCTCGCCTACGCTCTGGTCTGCCTCGCGGCGCCGGTGTTCCTCGCGCGGATCGGCGAGATCACCCTCCGCGCGGTGCTGCTGGCCGCGGCTCCGCTGGCGGGACTCCTGGCGATCCTGGGCTTCTACCTCGCCTCGACCATGCGCGACAATCCGGTCGGCCTCGCCTGGGCAGGGGCGATCCTGGCCGCTGTCGTCGCCGCCGGGGCGGTCCGCCTGGCGCGGCATCCCGGCCTCGCCTCACGCGTCGGCGTGCACGACTGGCCCGTGGATGCCGACTGCATCGACGGGTCGGGACGCGCGTGAGCACGCAGGGGACCACGCCCGGCGCACGGCTGCCGGAGAAGGGTCTCGGCCTCGCGCTCGAGATCCTCGAGCAGGTGGCGCGTCACGACGAGGGCTCCACAGCCGCCGACATCGCCCGCGCGGTCGGCGCGCCGCGGGCGACGGTCTACCGCATCGTGAACTCGCTCGTGCGCGACGAGTATCTCGTTCGCCGTGCGGACTTCTCCGGGTTCCTCCTCGGGGCACGCGTGCTCGAGCTCGCCGCCGTGGTGGACGCCCACCGCCGGCCGGCGCATGCGCCCGTCGTCGAGCAGCTGAGGCGGGAGACGGGCGAGGCCGTGCATCTGTTCGGCTTCCACAGCGCAGGATTGACCATCCTCGACGAGGACGCCCGGCATCCCCTCTCGGATCCGGCGACGCTGCTCGGCGATCCGACGCGATCCGCGATCGGGCACCTGTGGTTGCTCGGCCACCCGGATCGCGACGCGCCGCGCGCCCCGCGATGGCGAGCCCGGCCCTCGGCCGAGGATCTCCGCGCGATCGCGGGCGCCTACACGGTACGCGGGTACACCGAGCAGGTGGCGATGCTCTCCCCCGACCGCGGCTGCCTGGCGGTGCCGGTGCACAACGAGCACTCCGAGGCCATCGGAGCACTCACGCTCTCGACGTCGATCTCACGCCTCTCGGTCGCCGCCCGGCACGTGCACGCGCTGCGCGCCGGCGCCGACGCGCTGGCCGGGCTGGAGCCGCTTCGGGGCTGGTGACCCGGGCGGAGCGTCAGGGCCCGGTCGCGACAGCTCGGAGCAGCTCGGTATCGCGCTCGGCCTGCGCGATGGCGTCCTCGGCGGCGGCGCGCACGAGGCTGTGCGCATCGGCGGCGGTCGTGGTCGCGGCCAGGTCGATCACTCCGGCGTTCATTGCCGGCATGAGGCTCAGGTAGAGCTCCTCGGCCTCGGCGCCGGATCCGTTCGAGAGGTCGGTGCGCTGTCCCCAGGTCGGGATGCCCGGCATGTCCGCGTGAGCCCCGTGCGCCGCGCACGGCCCTTCGTCGGGACGCTCCAGCGGCTTGGCCGACCCCCACGAGATGTACCACTCCCGCAGATCGTCGACCTGCGCCGACTGTTCGGCGACGATCGCGGCCGCCCGCTCGCGCGTCTCGGCCGTGATGCCCTCGGTGTCGAGCACCACGTTGCCGATCTCGACGGCTTCGACGCGGTAGAAGATCATCGACTCCACGAAGCAGAAATCCGACTCCGACACCGGCTCGGCGGACGCGCTGCCCGGCGCGGAGGCCAAGACCGTGGGGGTCCGCTCACCGGTCGCCGCTGCGGTGATCGCGAGCGCCACCGCACCCGTGGCGGCCGCCACGGCGACGACGACGCCCACGGCTGCCACAGCGATGCGCACGAGACGACTCCGATCGGGAAACCCCGGGGTTCCGGCCGAGCGCCTGGGGGATCAGCGGCGCCCGGTCCCGAAGATCCCGCGGATGACTCCCCCGAGGATAGTCTGCGTGGCCTTGGAGCCCAGGATCTGCTCGATCGGCGACTTCTGGGCGCTGCGCGATGTCCGGGTCGTGCCCTGGGTCTTCTTCAGCAGGCGGTCGTACTCCTGCTGCGCCTTCCGGTCCTCTGCCGCCTTGGCCTTGTCGATGGCCGCCTGCTGCTTGGCGTACTCGGCATCCGCCTTCGCCTTCGCGAGCGCGGCATCCGCGGCCGCCGCGGCGTCGTCGGCCGCCTTCATCTTCGCGGTGAGGATCTCACGGGCCGACTCGCGGTCGATCGCCGTGCCGTACTTGGCCAGCAGCGGCGAGGCCTTCACCGTCGCTTCGATCTGCGGGTCGGGCGTGGGCGACATCAGGCCCTGCGGGGCGCGCAGACGTGTCCAGGCCACCGGCGTCGGTGCGCCCTTCTCGCTCATCACGGTGACGATCGCCTCGCCGGTCCCGAGCTCCTGCAGCACCCGCTCGAGGTCGTAGCCCGACTTCGGGTACGTGCCCACGGTGGCTCGCAGCGCCTTGGCGTCGTCGGGAGTGAAGGCACGGAGGGCGTGCTGCACGCGGGATCCGAGCTGGGCCAGCACGTCGGAGGGGACATCCTTCGGCGTCTGCGTCACGAAGAAGACGCCGACACCCTTCGACCGGATGAGGCGCACGGTCTGCACGATGGCCGACAGGAAGTCCTTGGACGCGTCCTTGAACAGCAGGTGGGCCTCGTCGAAGAAGAACACCAGCTTCGGCTTGTCGAGGTCGCCGACCTCCGGGAGGATCTCGAACAGCTCGGCCAGCAGGTACATGAGGAACGTGGAGAACAGCGCGGGCTTGTCGACGACGCCCGGCACCTCGAGGAGGCTGATCACTCCGCGCCCGTCGGATGCCGTGCGCAGGAAGTCGCCGACCTCGAACTCCGGCTCGCCGAAGAAGACGTCGGCGCCCTCGTCGGCGAACGTGATGAGCTCGCGCAGGATCACGCCCGCCGTCGCGGCGGAGAGCCCGCCGAGCTCCTTCAGCTCGGCCTTGCCCTCGTCGCCGGTCAGATACGTGAGCACGGCGCGCAGGTCCGCGAGGTCGACGAGCGCGAGACCCTGCTGGTCGGCGTAGTGGAACACCAGGCCGAGGCTCGACTCCTGCGTCTCGTTGAGCCCCAGCACCTTGCTCAGCAGCAGCGGGCCGAAGCCCGAGACGGTCGCCCGCACCGGCACGCCCTTGCCGATCCCGCCGAGGGCGAAGTAGTCGGTGACGGATGCCTCGGCCTTCCAGTCCTGACCGATCCCCCGAGTGCGGGCGAGGAGCTTCTCATTCGCCTCGCCGGGCGTCGCGACGCCGGACAGATCGCCCTTGATGTCGGCGGCGAACACCGGCACGCCCTTCGCGGCGAGCTGCTCGGCGAGGCCCTGCAGAGTGCGGGTCTTGCCGGTGCCCGTCGCGCCGGCCACGAGCCCGTGCCGGTTCATCATGCCGAGCGGAATCCGCACCTGGGCGGACGGCACCGGGTCGCCGTTGAGAAGCGCCCCGAGGTCGAGGGTCTCGGCCTCGAACGTGTAGCCCTTGACGATCGCAGCCACCGCGTCGTCATCGAGCGGGCCGGACGCCGTGGCCGGCGCCTCCGCGGGAAGCGGAGCCGCGGGAGCGACGGCGGGTGCTTCCGCCTCCCGCGCCTCGGTGGCCGGCGCCGGGGCGATCGGAGCTTCAGCGAGGTGTGCGTCGGGAGCCGGCCCGTCGTCGCCCGACCCCGCACCGCCCGCCTTGGCCTTCGCGGCCTCGGCCTGTGCGGTCGCGAGCGCTGCGCGGGCCTGCGCGGCCCGGAGCTGCGCTTCGGCGGCCTCAGCCTCGGCGGTGAGCCGTGCGAGCTCGGCCTCAGCGGCGGCGACAGCGGGATCGGGCGTCTCGGGCGCGGTCATGCGCTCAGCCTACCGACGCCCTTTCCAAGACACGGGTCTGCTCACGCGCCATCGGCACGGCGAAGATGGCGGCGATCAGGAGCGCCGTGCCCGCGCCGATGAGGGCGCCGCCGAGCGTGTCGCTGAGCCAGTGGGCATGCAGATAGGTGCGGCTGAAAGCCATCAGCAGCACCCACGCGGCGCCGACGATCGCGACCCACAGACGGGGGAAGATCACGACCGCGGTCACCGCGAGTGTCGTGGCGTTGGCCACGTGCCCCGACGGGTAGGAGCCGTAGTCCGACACGACGATGATGTCCTCGGGCCGGACGCGACCGAACAGGTGCTTGAGCACCTGCACGCCGGCCGCGGAGGCCGCCTGGGCCGTGAGGAAGTAGGCGGCCGCCCACGGGCGTCGCAGCACCACCAGGGCGATTGCGCCGCCGATGGGCACCACGAGGACGGCGACCCAGCCACCGCCCACCCAGTTCATCGCCTGCGAGACGGCCGTGAGGATCGGGTTCCACCAGCCGGCGACCACGCCGTTCCACCAGACGTCGACCGCGAAGGGCGTGTCGCCCTTCGAGAAGATCCACAGCCCAAGGCCGCAGGAGAGCGCGACGAGCGCCAGGCCGGCGATGAGATCCCTCATCGCGGTTCGGACACTCGCCGTTCTCTGGTCGTTCATCGCCCTATTCTGCCCGGCTGGACGCCGAATCCGGGAGCGCGACTCGTGGAGTGGCGGCTTGAGGGCCTCCCGGGTGGAGGATTGCGGCATGCCCCGTGCCGTCGATGTCGTCCGTGCCGTCATCTCACCACTCACCCGCACCCGGGTGTTCCGCCGGTTCCTCGGGCCGCTCCTGCTCCCGCCCGTGGAACGCTTCGTGTCGATGGTGACGCGCGGCCGCGTGCAGGTCAGCGGCCTGCTGGTGCCCTCGCTGGTGCTCCACACGGTCGGGGCCAAGTCCGGCGAGCCCCGCGAGGCCCCGCTGATGTACTGTCCCGACGGCCAGGGACGCGCCATCGTCGCGGGCACGAACTTCGCCGGGGAGCGGCATCCGGCGTGGGTGGCCAATCTTCGCGCTCACCCCGATGCCGAGATCACGGTGCGCGGCCGCCGCCTGCTCGTCCATGCCCACCCGGTGCCCGACGACGAGCGCGACGCGGTGTGGTCGCGCATCGAGCGGCAGTGGCCGGGGTACCGCAATTACGAGCGCGAGTCCGGTCGCACGGTCGCACTGTTCCGCCTGCAGCCCGTCCGCGTCCGGGGCGGCGCATGATTCGGGCGGGCGATGTCCTGCGCATCGCGCTCGCCCCGATCAGCCGCACCGGCTGGTTCCGGCGCTTCGCGACGACGGCGCTCCCGCCGCTCGAGCGCTTCGTCGCCCGCGTCTCGCGCGGACGCGTGCAGCTGACGGCCTTCCTCGTCCCCTCGCTCACCCTTCACACCATCGGCGCCAAGTCGGGCGAGCCGCGCGACGCCCCGCTGATGTACACCGCCGACGGCGCCGGACGGGCGATCGTCGCGGGGACCAACTGGGCGGGCGCGCGGCACCCGGCGTGGACGGCG
Source organism: Microbacterium sp. CFBP9034 (assembly GCF_034045255.1). Lineage (NCBI taxonomy): Bacteria > Bacillati > Actinomycetota > Actinomycetes > Micrococcales > Microbacteriaceae > Microbacterium > Microbacterium sp. CFBP9034. The sequence goes on along the minus strand of NZ_JAXCWC010000002.1, from coordinate 622,965 downwards.
AACCTGCTCGCGCATCCGGATGCCGAGATCACCGTCCGCGGTCGCCGCATGGCGGTGCGGGCCACGCTCATCCCGGACGCCGACCGTGACGCCACCTGGGCGATCATGGAGGCGCAGTGGCCCGACTACCGGCAGTACGAGCACGACTCCGGGCGCACAGCGCGGCTGTTCCTGCTGCAGCCGGTCCGCCGCGGCGGCACGCCAGAACCCTGAGTCAGGGCGCGAGCCGCGCGACCGTGCGCGGGCGCACGATCAGCCACAGGGCCAGCACGCCGATGACAGCGCAGCCGACCATGACCGACGCCATCGTCGTGGCCGTGATGCCCGAGCCGACCGCCAGCCAGCCGACGAGCGGCGAGATGATCCCGGCGACGCCGAAGTTGCTCGCCCCGATGATCGACTGGGCCGTTCCGGCCGCCTTGCCGTGGCGGTCGAGCGCGAGCACCTGCACGCAGGGGAAGGTGAAGCCGCACGCGGTCATGAAGAAGAACAGCGGCACGACGGTGCCCCACAGCCCGAGTCCGAGCTGGTCGGTGACGATGATGGCGGATGCCGCGACCACGAGCACGCCGGTCGACCACGCGAGCACCCACTGGGGTCCGAAGCGGGCCGCGAGCCGCGAGGCGGCCTGCACGCCGAGCACGACGCCGAGCGAGTTCGCGGCGAACAGCAGCCCGTACTGCTGGGCGTCGAAGCCGTACTCGCCCTGGAACAGGAACGACGACGACGAGAGGTACGAGAACAGTCCGCTGAACGTCATCCCTCCGATGATGAGCACGCCGATGAAGACCCGGTCGGTGAAGACGCTCCGGTAGCGCTGCCAGACCGTCGTCGAGCCCATCTCGTGGCGCCGCGCACGCGGAAGCGTCTCCGGGATGAAGATCGACGCGGCGATCAGCATGATGCTGCCGTAGATGCCGAGCACGACGAAGATCCCGCGCCACGGCATGAACAGCAGGAGCGCGGAGCCCACCAGCGGGGCGAGCACGGGCGCGACGCCCGACACCAGCGCGAGCCGCGAGAGCATCACGACGAGACGGCGCCCACCGAAGAGGTCGCGCACGATCGCCGCGGCCACGACACCGCCGGCGGCAGCCCCGGCGCCCATGAAGACGCGTGCGACCGAGAGCAGCTCGAGGTTCGGGGCGAGGGCGGCGGAGATGCTCGCGACGACGTGCAGTGCGGTGACGATGAGCAGCGGGGCGCGCCGGCCGACCTTGTCGCTGAGCGGGCCGACGATGAGCTGCCCGAGGGCGAAGCCGATCATCGTGCCCGTGAGCGTGAGCTGGATGGCCGCCGCGGTGGTCGAGAACTCCGACTGCAGCACGGGGAACGCGGGCAGGTAGAGGTCGATCGTGAAGGGCCCGAGGGCCGTGAGAGCGCCGAGCAGGATGATGTACAGCACACGGCGGCGGTGCGTGATCGAGTCGCCGGGGTGGAGGACGATCGGCGCCGTCGCGGGGTTGGATCCGAGCGTGCGGATGGCACCCGTCGCGGAGGGCAGCGGACGGGTGACGGGGGCGGCGTCCGACGGGCGCTGAGTGGGGATGGAGGCGGTATCGAGCAACGTGCACTTCGTTTCGGCGGCATGGCGGACGCGTCGGCTCGGAGGAAGCCGGCTCAGGCGCGCAGAGTGGTGTGGGGGTTCGTGGGACGATTCATCGAATCGATTCGAGAACCATGATACCGGATGCCTCGCCCCTGCCCGAAATGCGGTCCGAAGCGGCATCCGTCCCGTGTCGGGCAGAGTCGCGGCGTGCTGTCGGCGCCTTCCCAGTCCTGGCCCGCATGCGCTCGCATAGGATTGCGGTGTCCTTGCCCCTACCCGCATCACCGCCGTCGCGTCGTGCCGGGTGCCCGAGCCGAGATCACGTACATGACCCCGACACCCCCGAGCCCCGCCGACAAGCGCGCGAGCGGCAACCCCGCCAAGCAGGCCGAGATCGCCCTCACGGTCAAGCAGCAGCGCGAGCAGAAGCGCCAGGAGAAGCTGGCCGAGTACCAGAAGCAGCTGGCGAAGCGTCGCCGCAGCAAGCTCGTGTGGTGGGTCGTCGGCGTGACGGCCGCGGTCGTCATCATCGGCCTGATCGTGGCATCGATCGTCTTCGCCCCCGCTCCCCCGAAGGCGTACACGCCCGGTGGCGAGGGCGTCGAGATCGAGGGCGTCGAGACCTACGAGAACGAGACGCAGCACGTCGAGGGCGCCGTGGAGTACGAGCAGTCGCCCCCCACCGGCGGCCCGCACAACGCCGTCTGGCTCAACTGCGGCATCTACGACCAGCAGGTCCCCAACGAGAACGCCGTCCACTCGCTCGAGCACGGCGCCGTCTGGGTGACGTACGACCCGGCCGAGGTCTCGGGCGACGAGCTCAGCACGCTCGAGGCGCAGCTGCCCTCGACGTACGTCGTGCTGTCGCCGTACGAGGGCCTCGACGCTCCGATCGCCGTCACCAACTGGAACCACCAGCTCAAGGTCGACTCGGCCGAGGACGAGCGCATCGGGGAGTTCTTCGAGGAGTACTGGCGCAGCGCCGACGTTCCCGAGCCGAACGCGGCCTGCACCGGCGCGCTCGACGCGCCCGGCAAGCGGAACTGAGCCCGTCGTGAGCGACGAGGCGGCACCCGGCGCGCCCGCGCGGCGCTGGTGGGTGATCGTCCTCGTCCTCCTCGGCATCGCCGCGCTGGCGTTCGCGATCGGCCGGTTCTCCACGTTCGGCGCGTCGAGCCAGGGCAGCGCCCCGGGAACGACCTCGCCCGAGGCCGGGTTCTCACGCGACATGCAGGTGCACCATGCGCAGGCGATCGAGATGGCGATGGAGATCTATCGCAAGACGGAGGACTCCGAGCTCCGGGTGCTTTCATACGACATCGCCACCGGCCAGGCCGGCCAGCGCGGCGAGATGTTCGACTGGCTCGTGCAGTGGGGCCTGCCGCAGTCGGGCGAGCCGATGATGGAGTGGATGAGCGCCGCGGGTGACGAGCACGCGCACGGCGGCACCGACGGCGAGCCCCTCACCGACGATGAGGCCCGCGAGGCGATGGGCATGGCATCGGCCGATGAGATCGCCGCTCTCCAGGAGGCCACCGGCCAGGAGGCCGACTGTCTCTTCCTTGAGCTCATGATCCGCCACCACGAGGGTGCCATCCCGATGGCCGAGGCCCTCCTCGAGCTCGGCACCGACCCCCGCGCGCTCCAGGTCGCCCAGTCCATCAAGGACGGCCAGACCGCCGAGATCGACGCCATGGAGTCGATGCAGGCGCGGCTCGGCTGCGGCGGCTGACCGCGCATCCGCTCACCGCTACAGTGATCGCGTGACCGACACTCCCGCCGCCGCGCCGATGCGGCGTCCGGTGGTGGTGACCGCCACAGTGGTGCTGGTCTACGTGAGCGCGCTGGCCGCCGTGGTCGTCGGCGTCCTCGTCCTCCTGAGTCGCTACGACGTGCAGCGTGCTGCGGTGCTGCCCACCTCGCTGCTCGGCGCCGCCGTCATCCTCTTCGGCCTCCTTCTCATCGCGATGGCCTCGGGGCTCGCGCGCGGCAGTGCGCTCTCACGCGTGCTCGCGACGGTGTACCTCGGCATCCTCGCGCTGCTTCACGTCGCCACGATCGTGACCACCGACGGCTGGGACTGGAGCGCCATCGTGCAGCTCGTCCTCGCGGCGCTCATGGTGGCGGCGATGTGGACTCCGCCGGGGTCGCGATACTTCGCGAAGGACTCAGGCCCGGCCGCGTGAGGCGTTGACGGCGGCGGTCATCGACCGGTCGACGTAGCGTCGGTGGAAGAAGCGCACGATCTCGATCGCGCCGATCGTCGCCGCGGTGACGACCGCGATCAGCACGGCCGCGTCCTCGCCCGGATCGACCAGAACGAAGAAGTCCGTCAGCAGCGGCACGGTGAAGACGGCGAGGAGGGCCACGAACATGGCCCCGATCACCAGCACCTTGAAGCGGGTGATCGGACGCGAGAGCACCGTGAGCACCCAGATGCCGACGATGGACAGGATGATCGTGGTGCCGGTGCGGAGCTCGTCCTCCTCGACGCCCAGCGACATCGCGCCGAGCGTGTACAGCGTCAGCGCCACCGCGATCACGGTGCCGGCGGGGATCGCGAACACGAGTGAGCGCTTCAGGAAGCCCGGGACGTACCGCTGGGTGTTCGGCAGAAGGGCGAGGAAGAACGCCGGGATGCCGATGGTCAGGCCGTCGGTGATCGACAGCTGCCTCGGCAGGAAGGGGAACTCGAGCACGAGCACGCCGAACAGGACGGCGAGCACCGTCGCATACACGGTCTTGTTGAGGAAGAGCATCGACACCCGCTCGATGTTCGCGATGACCTGGCGCCCCTCCGACACCACGTCAGGCAGGTGCGAGAAGCGGCCGTCGAGCAGCACGAGCCGCGCGACGGCCTTGGTCGCCGCGGCGCCGGAGTTCATCGCGATGCCGATGTCGGCGGTCTTGATCGCCAGGGCGTCGTTGACACCGTCACCCGTCATCGCGACGATGTGCCCCCTGCTCTGCAGCGCGACGACCATGCGCTTCTTCTGCTCCGGCGTCACCCGGCCGAACACCGTGTTCTCCTCGAGGATGTCCGCGAGCTCGATGTCGTCCTCGGGGAGCCGGCGAGCGTCGAAGCCCTCCGGAGCGTCGAGGCCGACCTCGCGTGCGATGGCGGCGACCGTCCGGGGATTGTCGCCGGAGATCACACGGATGCCGACGCCCTGCTCTCGGAAGTAAGCCAGTGTCTGCGCGGCATCCGGCCGCACCTGCTCGCGGAAGGTCACGACGACTGCGGGGACGAGACCGGCCGGCAGCCGCTCGGCGTCCACGTCCTCGCTGTCCAGGAGGACGGTGGAGTGCGCCAGCACGAGGGTGCGGCGACCGGAGGAGGCGAGACCGACGACGACCGCGCCCAGCTCGGTGGACGGGTCGGATGCCTCGTCGCCGAACACCATCTCCGGGGCTCCCAGAACCCAGGTCCCGGGCGCTTCGGAGGCGAACGAGACCGCGCTCCATTTCCGGGCGGACGAGAAGGCGATGTACGCTGCCGCGTCGAGGGTCTCCGGCGCCGGGAACGGCTCGCGCAGGCACCGGGCGGTGGCATTCGCGTCGGGGGCGGCTCCGTACCACCCGAGCACCCTCTCGACACCGGGTGCGGGATCCGTCATCGCGTGCATCGCATCGAACTCGATTTCGCCGGCCGTCAGCGTGCCGGTCTTGTCGAGGCAGATGACGTCGACGCGAGCGAGCCCTTCGACGGCCGGCAGCTCGTTGACCAGCACCTGCTTCGCGGCCAGCTTGGCCGCGCCGACCGCGAAGGTGATCGAGGTCATGAGCACCAGCCCCAGCGGGATCATCGCGGTGAGGGCGGCGATCGTGTTCACGACCGCCTGCACCCACTCGCCGCTCTCCCACGCGCCCGCCCAGCCGCCGGCGACGATCATCTGGGCATTGAGGACGAGGAGGCCCACCGGGCCGATGATCCAGCTCATCCACTTGAGGACCCGGTTCACCGAGCCGCGCACCTCCGACGCGACGAGCGAGAAGCGCTTCGCCTCACCGGCGAACCGGTTGGCGTACGAGTCGGCGCCGACGCGGGTCGCCTGCGCCGCGCCCTCGCCCGAAACGACGATCGAACCAGAGAGCGCGTCGTCTCCGGGCTTCTTGTCCACGGCGTCGGACTCGCCCGTGAGCATCGACTCGTCGATCTGGAGTGCACGCGAGACGACGACCACGGCGTCCGCCGGCACCTGATCGCCTGCACGCAGCACGAGGATGTCGTCGGCCACGACGTCGACCGGTGCGACCTCGATCTCCTGCGCCGAGCGCCGGACGCGCGCCACCGGTGCGTTCAGCAGCGCGAGGCGGTCGAGCGCGGCCTTGGCGCGGAACTCCTGCACGCACCCGATGATCGAGTTCGCGAAGGCCGCGAGCCCGAAGAGCGCGTCCTGCCAGCGACCGAGCACGAACAGCACGAAGAAGCAGGCGAAGACGATGCCGTTGAACAGCGTGAACACGTTGGCCCGCACGATGTTCCAGACGCTCCGGCTGGTGTCGGGCGTGAACGAGTTCGTGCGCCCGTCCGCGATGCGCTCGGCGACATCGGCCGCGGACAGCCCGAGCGCAGGATCGATCTCGGCAGTCGGGGACGAGACGTCGGTCGCGGCATCCATCTTCAGAGGCTAACGATGTCCGCCCGCAGACTCGACGCGGCGCACGTGCCCCCCGGTCCGTGCGCCGCGTCGCGTCTCGATCGGTCAGCCCTTCGTGGCGCCCGCCAGCAGACCCCTGACGAAGAAGCGCTGCAGGGCGAAGAACACGATCAGCGGCACGAGGATCGACAGGAAGGTTCCGGCCGACTGCAGGAACCACTGGTTGCCCCAGGTTCCCGACAGAGAGGCCAGCGACTGGGTCATCGGCAGCGATGACGACGGCGCGAAGATCGTCGCGACGAGCAGGTCGTTCCACACCCAGATGAACTGCAGCACCGCGAACGACGCCAGCGCCGGCGCGGCGAGCGGGATGATGATCCGGAAGAACACCTGACCGTGCCCGGCGCCGTCGACCTTGGCCGCCTCGATCACCTCGGAGGGGATCTCCGCGATGAAGTTGTGCAGCAGGAACACCGCCAGCGGCAGGGCGAAGATCGTGTGGGCGATCCAGAGCGTCGCGAAACTGTGGTCGACATCGCTCATGTCGAAGCCCGGGAAGATCGTCACGCCGTTGATCGTGAGACCGCGGGAGAACAGGCTCAGCAGCGGGACGAGCGCCATCTGGAGCGGCAGGATCTGCAGCGCGAAGACGCCGATGAACAGAATGTACTTGCCTTTGAAGTCGATCCACGCGAACGCGTAAGCGAGCATCGACGCCACGGCGAGCGCGAAGAAGGCCACCGGGATGGTGATCGCCAGCGAGTTGAGGAACGACTCCGCCAGAGTCAGGGTCGTGCCGCCGGACGTCAGTGCCAGCCGGTAGTTCTCCAGGGTGAACTCCGGGTCGGTGAACACCGTCCACCAGCCCGTCGACTGGGTGTCTGCGCCGGGGCGGAACGACGTGACGAGCAGGCCGAAGGTCGGGATGGTCCAGAAGAAGGCGATCACGACGGCCGCGATCGTCGCCCCCTTCGACGACAGCCGCTTCTGCGCCAGCTTCTCGTGCTTGCGCGTCTCTCGCGCGACCTGCCGCGCCGTGGGGGCGCCGCCCGGGATCGGCTCAATAACCTCGATGGTCATCGGATCTCCCTCTGCTTCCGCATCTGCACCACGTTGAACACGATCAGCGGGATCACGAAGATGAACAGCACGACGGCGAGCGCCGCCGAGTGCCCGTAGCTCTGGAACCGCTGCTGCTGGTTGACCATCTCGAACGCGAGCACCGTCGAGTCGTTGCGTCCGCCGGTCATGGTGGCGACGATGTCGTACACCTTCAGCGCGCCGATGGCGATCGTCGTGACCACCACGACGAGGGACGAGCGGATGCCCGGCACCGTGACGTTGCGGAACCGCTGCCAGGCGCTGGCGCCGTCGAGCGAAGCCGCCTCGATCTGCTCGGTCGGGACCGCCTTGACCGCGGCGGAGAGGATCACCATCGCGAGACCGGTCTGGCTCCAGATGAAAACGACCAGGAGCAGGAACGTGTTCACGAGCGGCTCGATGGTGAGCCACGGCACCGGTGGGAATCCGAACGCCGTGACGATCGCGTTGAGCAGCCCGATCTGGTCGCCCTGGCGGAAGTCGTACATGAACTTCCAGATGATGCCCGCACCGACGAACGAGATCGCGAACGGCATGAAGATCAGGATCTTCAGCGTCTTCTCGCCGCGGGCGCGGTCGATGAACACGGCGTAGGCGAGTCCGATCGTGGTGGCGATCGTCGGCGCCAGCAGCACCCAGATGATCGAGTTGATGACGGACCAGAAGCCCTGCGGGTTGGTGAACGTCCAGACGTAGTTCTCGAGGCCGACGAAGTTCTGCCCCGTCTTGTCGAAGAACGACTGGATGATCGTCGCGATCGCCGGGTAGACGAGGCCGATGAGGAGCAGCGTGAACGCCGGTGCGGCGAACAGCAGCAGCTGGTAGAGGTGCCCCGTGCCCTCGCGCGCCCGCGAGTCGGCCCAGAACAGGATGGCCCCGAGGAGCACCGCGATGCCGAGCACGTAGATGACGGCATTCTGGTACGGCCGCAGCAGCATGAACGCCAGCACCGGGATGGCGAAGCACGTGACGAGCCGCAGCCAGAAGTAGAACTTCCCCGGACGCGGCGCGTACTCGATGAGGAGGAGGATGAGCCCCACGAGCGCCCCGAAGACGATCAGGACGACGGGGATCTGGACGATCGGGCCCATGTCGCCCAGCCATCGGAAGAAGCTGTTGAGCGAGAAGCCCAGCGTGGTCGGCCGGGCGCCTTCGACCGGCGGGCGCGTGATCATGAAGAGGAAGAGCGCCGCCACGAGGATGAAGCCGATCGTGGTGACGAGGACCGTGGTCCGTCGTCGGCGCGAGAGTGCGGCCTGCTTGGCCGCGGACGCTTCGGTGCCGGTCGGGGCGGGTTCAGCCGCCTGGGACACCTTCGTTGTATCGGTCATGGATGCCTTCCGAGTGCTTCATCGGACTCCGTGGCCGCGCGTCGAGCGCCTCGGCCGGGGTGGGAGGGGCCGCCCGCGACGGCGAGCGGCCCCTGCCCGAATGAGCTTTCGCTCAGTTCTCGTAGCCGGCCTGGATGTCCTCCAGGACGGTTGCGGTGTCCTTGCCGTCGATCCAGTCCTGCATGCCGCGCCAGAACGAGCCCGAGCCGACCGTGGACGGCATCAGGTCCGAGGCGTCGAAGCGGACCGTGGTGTTCGGGTCCTGCAGCAGCGTCATGGCCTCCGTGAGGAACTCGCTCGACGCGAGGCTCGGGTCGGCATTGAGGTTCGCCGAGATGTTTCCACCCAGCTCCACGCGCGTGTCAGCCCACTCCGGCGTCGACATGTACTCGAGCACGGCCTGCGTCGCCGCGTCGTCCGAGAACGCCGTGACGAACTCGCCGCCGACCTCGATGGTCGCCGCACCCTCGTCGTAGCCCGGAAGCACGAACGCGTAGACGTCTCCGTCGGGGGCGACGTCAGGCGTCGCTCCGTCCGCCGTCTGCACGTCGAGGAAGTTCGCCGAGAGGAACGACGCCTGGTGCGTCATCGGGCAGCTGCCGTCGGCGACCTTCGCCGCGACGTCACCGAATGCCGTCGAGTTGATGCTCGCGACGTCGCCGTACCCGGCGTTGACGTAGTCCGGGTTCAGCAGGATCTCGCCGACCGCGTCGAACGCCTCCTTGATCTGCGGGTCGGTGAACTCGACCTCGTTGGCGACCCACTGGTCGTAGACCTCGGGGCCGGACTGGCGGAGGACGAGGTCCTCGATCCAGTCGGTGCCGGGCCAGCCGGAGGCGGCCTCGGACTCGAAGCCCGCGCACCACGGTGCGCTGCCGGTCGCTTCCTGGATCGTGGCCGTCAGGTCGAGCAGCTCGTCCCACGTGGTCGGAACCTCGACGCCCCATTCCTCGAACTGCGCCGGCGAGTACCAGACGTAGCCCTTGATGTTGGCGAGCATCGGCGCGGCGTAGAACACGTCGTCGACGGTGCCGTAGGCCTTCCAGTCAGGCGACCAGTTCTCGTCGACGTTCGCCTCGACCTCGGCCGGGGCGGCCTTGACCTCGCCGGTGCCGACGAGCGTCTTCAGCAGACCGGGCTGCGGCACGATTCCGATGTCAGGTGCGTCGCCGCCCTGGACCTTCGTGACGATGTTGCCCTCGAACGCCTTGTCGCCCGTGTACTCGACGATGACGCCGGTCTCCTCGGTGAACTGGTCGAACGACTTCTGCATATTCTCGGCTTCGATGCCGGTGATGCCGCCCGAGATGCTGACGGTCTCCCCTTCGATGTTGCCGTCGTCGCCTTCGTCTCCCCCGCCCTCGGCGCACCCCGCGAGTGCCAGGGTCGCGACGGCCGTCACTCCGAGTGCGGCGAACAGATGGCGCCGCCCCGGCGATCGCATTGCAGTCATTAGTGCCTCCTCATCAAGTTCCGCCGAGCCCATGCATGGCGACGGCGAGAACATCGGGAACCGATTCCATGTTCACGGTAGGGGATGCACGGTGACGACACAATCGCCGTTGATCACAACTCGGTAAACACGGCAATCGCACTGGCGCCGCACCCGGCCACACGGCACAATGTGCCAGGAACCGGTTCCACAAAATCGCCGATGCGCTCGTGGAGCCGTCTGACTGCCGAGGAGGGTCGATGGCGGGCATCGCCGATGTCGCGCGCGCCGCGGGTGTGTCCAAGTCCACCGCGAGTCGCGCCCTCACCGGTGCGGGCTATGTCTCCGAGGAGACGCGGACGCGCGTGCAGAAGGCCGCGGCAGACCTCGGCTACGTTCCCACCACGAGTGCGGTGAACCTCGTCACCGGTCGCACCCAGACCGTCGGCGTGGTCGTTCCCACGCTCGACCGGTGGTTCTTCGCGCACGTCCTCGAGGGCATCCAGGACGCCCTGCTCGAGCGCCGCTACGATCTCGCCCTGTACGGCGCACAGCCCGACTCCGGCGCGCGGCGCCAGATGTTCGAGCACTTCCTCGCCCGCAAGCGGTTCGACGGCCTCATCGCGGTGGGCATCGAGCCGAGCGCGCACGAGCTCGAGCGCCTCGTCGAGTTCGGCAAGCCCGTGGTGAGCGTCGGCGGCTACGACGTGGGAACCAACGCGGTGTCGATCGACGATCGCGCGGCCGGGCGGATCGCGACCGAGCACCTCCTGGGCCTCGGTCATCGGGAGATCACGTTCGTCGGCGGTGACCCCGACGGGCGCCGGACCAGCTACGGCGACCGGCAGCGGCTCGACGGCTACCTCGCGGCGATGCACGATGCCGGGCTCGCGGCATCCGCTCGCCACTCGCCCTCTGAGGTGACGATGCCCGGCGGCTACGGCGCGGCGGTCGAGCTGCTCGGCGACCGGCAGACCCGGCCCACCGCGATCGTCGGCGTGTGCGACGAGGTCGCCGTGGGAGCTGTCATCGCGGCGCGGCGGCTCGGCATCCGCGTTCCCGATCAGTTCAGCGTCGTCGGCATCGACGACCACGCCTACGCCGAGATGTTCTCCCTCACGACGCTCCAGCAGAAGCCGCACCAGCAGGGACGCGCGGCCGTCCAGCTGCTGATGTGGCAGCTCGACGATCCGGATGCCCCGACCCACCGCATCTACGAGTCCTCGCCTCTCATCGTGCGCAGCTCCACCGCCGCCATCGACGACGCCGCATCGGCCATCGTGGGCGTCGGACGCTGACGGCCGCTACCAGGGAGCGCCGAGCTCGCTGAAGGTGGCGGCCTCCCACGCCACGCGCTCGGACCACTCCTCGATCCCTCGGACGATCCGGAACGTCTCGCCGTCGCGGTTCTCGATCGAGACATGAGCGGATGCCGCGGCCCGCGGCGCCGGCGACGCCACCACCTCTTCGAGCACTCGCGTGAACGCTCCGGTGTCGGCCAGCGGGACCGCGAGCGGCGTGCCGTGACGGGCGTGCGCCACGAGGTCGGCGAGGAGCCCCACCCGGGTGAACGCGAAGGTCTGCGGCAGTGCGGCACCCGCGCGATGCACCTGCAGCAGGTCGAGCGTGTAGAAGTAGAGCGCGTGGCCGCGAGACCCGCGCAGCAGCACGTACGGCTCATGCCGCCGCGGCGCGGTCACGCTGAGTGCGGCGGCGATGCGCCCGCCGGCGGCGAGATCGATGACGAGCGATGACGTGTCGTCGGTGTCGATGTCGTTCGCTCGGCGAAGATCGGTGCGGATGCCGCGCACGTCATCCGGTGTGCGGGCGCCGGCGATCGCGAGCGCGGTGGCGACGGCATGCGCGAGCGGATTGGTCACCGCGCCGTCGGCGACCACTGCCCCGTCGGCGGCGTGGCGGCGACCCGCCCAGGCGCTTCGTCGCCAGTACTCCTCGGAGCGCGACCACAGGCCGACGGCCCCGACGTGCTCCAGCTCGCCGATCTCCCCCGAGGTCGCCATCTGGCGGGCCGCGGCGACCCCGGCGCTCGCGAGCGACTGGAAGCCGACCTGCACCGAGCGGTCGGCGGCCCGGGCCGCGGCATCCACTCGCGCGTGCTCGGCGATCGAGACCACCGGAGGCTTCTCGAGCAGCACGTGAGCACCCGCCTCGAGGGCCTGCACGGCGAGGTCGGCGTGCGTGGGGATCGGCGTGCTGAAGATCGCGATGTCGAGGTCGCCGGCGTCGAGCATGGTTCCCGCATCCGTGAACACGCGCACCCCCGGCGGCACGTCCCCGCCGCCGCGGGGATCGGCGACGGCCACGAGCTCGACCGCGTCGCCGAGAGCGAGCGCAGCGTCGACGTGACTCCGCCCGTGCCCGTGGACGCCGGCGATGCCGACGCGGAGCGGACCGCTCACAGTCCCGCCTGGGCGCGAAGCGACGGGAGCGCGCGTTCCACCGCCGCGGCGCCGTCGAGCTCCTCGTCGAGGACGAACGCGGTGAGCTCGAGGTTCAGCTCCCCGCCCTCGGGGATCGTGCGCGGCTGGTCCCAGGCGATCGACGGTCCGGCGCCGAGGTACTCCGCGTAGCGCACGAACCAGGGCAGCTGCTGCTCCCCCTGGGCCAGCACGACGGTCGTGCCCCGCTCGGGGAAGGCGAACGCGAGCCACGGGGTCGCGGCGCCGTGGACGTCCCGCTCGGTGTCGCCTGCGGGGCTGAAGACCCGTGCGATCTCGGGCGCGAACCGCCAGAAGATCCCGCCGTAGCCCGCCCCGTCGCGGCCGTTGGTGGCCGGGGAGCCGAAGGTGATGGCATCCATCGTCGCCTTGAGGTGACTGCGCCAGCGCAGGGCCCACCCGTTCTCGAGCTCGGCCGAGTGGAGCTCGCGCACCTCGACGAGCTGCGTGGTGCCCTGGTGGTCGACCCAGCTCAGGCGCTCGTCGAGCGAGTGCCCGTCGATGTGCAGCCGGTCGCGACGCTGGCGTCCGTGGTTGGGCACCATGATCGAGCCCTCGCCGCGCACGTAGGTGCGCCCGCCCCAGTACGACGTGCCGTTGACGTCCGCGATCGCGAGGCTCACGCCCAGGTGGTGCGGGTGGTCGGTCGGCTCGGTCACCGAGAGCGGCGTTCCGGCGCGCGACACCACGTTGTCGAGGAAAGGTCGGGGCGACAGCACGGAGTCCACCGTCGCGCCCTCCTCGTACTGGGCGACGACGGTCGAGCCCAGCCGCAGCACCGGGCGGGCGGGTCCGACCCAGCCGCTGGCGTGCGACGCCGGTCCGGAGCTGCGCCGCGCCACGAGGACCGGCCGGTAGAACAGGGGGTGGTCGGCGCTCTCGCCTTCCAGCGCTTGACGCATGCGATTCCAAGCCTGCCGTCCGATCTCGATCCGCGGCACCGACATCGTCGTGAGCGGAGGGGCGGCGAATCGGGACTGGGGGATGTCGTCGATGCCGACGACGGAGAGCTGCTCGGGCACCTCGACGCCCATCTCGCCCAGCCGGGAGAGCAGGCCGAGTGCGACGAGATCGTTGAAGGCGATCGCGGCCGTCGCGCCGGTCTCGAGCACGGCATCGGCTGCGTCGTACCCGGCCTCCATGCTCGATCCGGCGGTGATGGTGAGGAACTCGAGGTCGGGGTACTCCCGGGCGAGCTCGCCCAGCCCGAGTGCGCGCTGCTCGTTCGCGTAGCTGAGCGGCGGCCCGGCGACGTAGGCGATCCGGCGGTGACCGAAGCCGCGCAGATGGACGCCGAGCTCCTTGACCGCGGTGCCGTAGTCCACTGCGAGCTGCGCGGCCGGGCTGTCGTCGACACGGCGGTTGACGACCACCACGGGAGTGGTGCGCTGGATGAGGTCCTTGAGCTCGCTGTCGGGCATGCGCGGCGAGACGAGCACGAGGGCGTCGCACTTGCTGCGCGCCTCGACGGCGATCTCGGCCTCGACCCCGACCGCTTCGGCGCTGTCGGCCACGAGCACCCGATACCCGTCGCGGGCCGCGGCGACCGTCAGCCCCTTGAGCACGCCCTGGAACATGGGGTTCTCGAGGTCGGGCACGAGCAGCGCGATGGTGTGGCTGCTCCCCCGCACCAGGCTGCGCGCGGCTTCGCTCGGCGAGTAGTTCAGCGCGGCGACGGCCCGATTGACCTTCGCGACGATCGCGGGATCGACGGTGGCGACACCGTTGAGGACGCGCGAGACCGACGCCTGCGAAACGCCGGCGTGCTGCGCGACCTGCGCCATCGTGATCGGGCGCGACGTGACCTCGGTCAAGAGGGCCTCCTGGTGCTTCCTGTGTCAATCATGGGCGTGGCTGAGCGTGGAGGGTCGCATTCGCGCCCTCCCGGCTCGGTGCCGCCCGGGGCCGGACCCCTCATCACTTCGATCCGGCCCCGTGCGGTCTGGGGAACGTTCGGGCCTCGACCCGGGGGGATGCCGAGGCCCGCACGTCGGCTAGATGGCTGCGTCGTCGAGCGCCAGCTGCAGCTCGGCGAGGAAGCTCGCCGCCGCATCGGCCGGCGTCATGTCGCCGAACAGCACCTTCTGGGTGTGCTGGTCGATGATCGTCTCGATCGCTCCGCCGCCCGGAGGAGTCGCCGGCGGGGCATCGCCGATGCGGGGCTCGATCTCGGCGAGGAACTCGACGACCTCCTGGTCGACCTCGGCGAGCTCGGGTGTGATGTACTCACGGATCTTCTCGTTCGCCGGCACTCCGCGCTCGGCCAGCAGGATGTCGGCGGCCTCTTCGCTGTTGGAGAGCCAGTCGATGAAGAGCGCGACCTCACCGGGGTGCTCGGTCTTGGCCGAGGCCGACCAGAACATCGACGGCTTGTAGTAGGCCGAGGCGTCCGCGCCCGCGTCGGGGGTCGGGACCATGAGCGGCACGAGGTGCTGACCGCTCGCCTCGCGAAGGGCGGCGACCTGGTTCGACCACCACGGGCCGAAGGCCGACTGGTTCGTGGCCGTGAACGACTCGGCGAGGCCAGCCGATTCACGCTCGATGGTGGCGGACGGGTCGGGCGTGCCGCCTGCCTCGGTCACCTCGAGGAGGAACTCCCACCAGCTCTGCACGACCTCTTCGCTCGCCGCGACCTCGCCGTCGGTGTTGTAGAGCGATTCGCCGTGCTGACGGAGCCAGTTGTTGAGGCCGCCGTCCTCGAAGCCCCACGACTGCGAGCCGACGACCTCGCCGCCGCTGGCCTCGGTCACCTGGACCGCGAGCTCGGCGAAGTCGTCCCACGACCAGGTCTCGTCGTCGGGCAGCTCGATGCCGAACCCCTCGAGGAGGTCCTGGTTCGCCATGATCGTGTAGCTGTTGATGCCGACGGGCACGCCGTACTGCACGCCGTCGAGCGCGCCGGTGGCGAGCACGGGCTCCGGGAAGTCGTCCGTCGGCAGCGCCGTACCCAGCGCGCTCAGGTCGAGCAGCACGCCGTTGGCGGCGTAGGTCGAGAGCTGCTTCTCGTCCATCTGGATGATGTCCGGGGCATCGCCGGCGGCGACCGTCGTCGCCAGCTTGTCCCAGTAGCCGGCCCAGTCGGTGTACTGCGGCTCGATGGTGATGTTCTCGTTCTCCGCCTCGAACGCCGCGATGAGCTCCTCGGTGATCTCGTGACGGACATCGTTGCCCCACCACGTGAAGCTGAGCGTCACGGGCTCGTCGGACAGCGTGGGTGCGGTGCTGGGGGTCTCCGATGACCCCGCGCACGCCGTCAGCGCCAGCGTCGTCGCTGCGCCGACAGCGGTGAACAGCAACCAGCGGTGTGCGGTTCTGGTGCGTCGCATGTCTTGCATCCTTTCGACCGAAGTCGGGTTGTGGGTTGGTGCGTGTGATAAGGGTGGGTCCGGGAGGGCCCGCGAAGCGTGCGGTGACGTGGTCGTCACTTGATTCCCGTGGTCGCGATCCCCTTGATGAGGAACTTCTGGCCGAACAGGAAGATCAGGAAGATGGGGATGAGCGAGACCACGCTCATCGCGAACATCTGGGCGTAGTTGGTCGTGCTCTGCGCGTCCTCGAAGGACCGCAGCGCCAGAGGGACGGTGTAGAGCTCGGGTTTGGTGAGGAAGATCAGCTGCGAGAAGAAGTCGTTCCACGTCCAGATGAACGTGAAGATCGCCGTCGTCGCGAGCGCCGGCACCATGAGCGGCAGGATGATCTGCAGGAAGATGCGCGGGTGACCGGCGCCGTCGATCCGCGCCGCCTCGTCCAGCTCCTTCGGGATGCCGCGGATGAACTGCACCATCAGGAAGATGAAGAACGCGTCCGTGGCGAGGAGCTTCGGCACGATCAGCGGCAGGAAGGTGTTGATCCAGCCGAGCTGCGAGAACAGCACGTACTGCGGCACGATGATCACGTGGATGGGGAGCATGATGCTCAGCAGCATCACGGCGAACCAGAAGCGCTTGCCGCTGAAGTGCAGGCGGGCGAATGCATAGGCGGCGAGCGAGCACGACACCAGGTTGCCGATGATGCAGCCGATCACGATCAGCGCCGAGTTCCACATGTAGACGTTGAACGGGAACGCCAGGGCGTTCCAGCCGTCGACGTAGTTCGACACCTCGAAGCTGTCGGGCACGATGCTCGGATCGCGGAAGATCTCGTCGTTGGGCCGCAGCGAGCTGACGACCATCCAGATCACCGGATAGAGCATCGCCAGGGCCAGCGCGATCAGGAGCACGTGGCGCACGAGGCTGGTGGCGGGCCTGCGGAACGGATTGCGCCGTCGGACGGTGGGGCGGCCGGTGACGATGGTCTCGGTCGCGAGCGGAGTCGTCATGGGGTCGTCAATCCTGGTCATCGTAGAAAACCCAATACCTAGAGGTCCAGAACATCAGGACGGTGAGGATGCCGATGATCACGAGCAGGAGCCACGCCATGGCCGATGCGTAGCCCATGTTGTAGTTGCGGAAGCCCTGGTCGTAGAGATACAGCGTGTAGAAGAGCGTCGAGTCGACCGGTCCGCCGGACCCTCCCGAGACGATGTACGCCTGGGTGAAGGACTGGAAGGTGCCGATGAGCTGCAGCACGGCGTTGAAGAAGATGATCGGCGTGAGCAGCGGAATGGTGATGCGGAAGAGCTGCTGACGCCGGCTCGCACCGTCGACCGCGGCCGCCTCGTAGTACATCGTCGGGATCTGACGCAGGCCGGCGAGGAAGATCACCATGGGCGAGCCGAAGGTCCAGACGTTCAGGATCATCAGGGTGCCGAGCGCCGTGTCGGGGTTGGAGATCCATCCCTGGCCCTGGATGCCGAAGACGGCGAGCACCTGATTCACGAGGCCGTCGACCCCGAAGATCTGACGCCACAGGATGGCGATCGCGACGCTCGCGCCGAGCAGCGAGGGCAGGTAGAACGCCGAGCGGTACAACGCCAGCCCGCGCAGTCCGCGATCGAGCACGATCGCAAGGAAGAGCGCGGCGGCGAGCTGGAGCGGCAGCGACACGAAGACGTACGTGAAGGTCACCTGCAGCGCGGAGTGGAGGCGCTCGTCCTCCCACATGCGGACGAAGTTCTGGAAGCCGATCCACTTCGGCGGGCTCAGCAGGTTGTACCGCGTGAACGACAGGCCGAAGGAGGCGACCATCGGTCCGACCGTGATCAGCAGCAGTCCGACGAACCACGGGAGCAGGAACAGATAGGCGACCTTGTTCTGCTTCTTCTCACCCGCCTTGGCGGTCTTGAGCTTGCCGAGCTCGCTCAGCGCGCTCATGCGCGGGCTCCGCGGACGCGGCCCGGGGGCTGCGTTCTGGGGCGGTGCGTCGTCGTCACCGTGGTCCTCCGGTCATCTTCTTCGATGTGAGAATGCGCTTTCTGGAATGCGCTTTCTTTTCTAACATCCCCGATGCGCGGGCGCAACAGGGAACCGGAAAATCAACCCATTTCCGTGATCAAACCGTGAGAAAGGGCATTCGCATAAAACGCCATCCTGGCCTCGGGCGAGCGGTGTCCGGGCATGACGAAGGCCCCGGATGCCAGCATCCGGGGCCTTCGTTCAGAGCAGCGTGATTACTTGAGGGTAACCGTCGCGCCGGCCTCTTCCAGAGCGGCCTTCGCCTTGTCGGCGGCCTCCTTGGACGCGCCCTCGAGCACGGCCTTGGGGGCACCGTCGACGACGGCCTTGGCCTCGCCGAGGCCGAGCGAGGTGAGCTCGCGGACGACCTTGATGACCTGGATCTTCTTGTCGCCAGCGGCCTCGAGCACGACGTCGAACGCCGTCTGCTCCTCGGCCTCTTCGGCGGGGGCGGCACCGGCGGCGGCCGGGCCGGCAACGGCGACCGGAGCAGCGGCGGTGACCTCGAAGGTCTCCTCGAACTTCTTCACGAACTCGCTGAGCTCGATGAGCGTGAGCTCCTTGAACGCCTCGAGCAGCTCCTCAGTGCTGAGCTTTGCCATGATGTATCTCCTTGATTGGGGTTTGCTTTACCGAGGCCTATCAGGCCGCGGACTCCTGCTTCTCACGCAGCGCGTCGACCGTGCGAACGGCCTTCGACAGCGGTGCGTTGAACAGATAGGCGGCGCCGAACAGCGAGGCCTTCATCGCGCCGGCGAGCTTCGCCAGCAGGACTTCACGGCTCTCGAGGTCAGCGAGCTTGTTGACCTCATCCGCGCTCAGGGGGGCACCGTCGAAGTAGCCGCCCTTGATCACGAGAAGAGGGTGTGCCTTGGCGAAGGCGCGCAGACCCTTCGCGACGGCGACAGGGTCACCGTGCACGAAAGCGATGGCCGAGGGACCCTTGAGGTCCTCGTCCAGGGAGGAGATCCCGGCCTTGTTGGCCGCGATCTTCGTCAGCGTGTTCTTCACCACGGCGTATTCCGCGTCCTGACGAATGCTGTTGCGCAGCTCCTTGAGCTGGGCAACCGTCAGACCGCGGTACTCGGTCAGCAGAACGGCGGTCGAGTCCTCGAAATTCTTCGTGAGCTCGGCGACCGATGCATCCTTCTGCGCCATGGCCACTCCTTGTGTGTACGAGACGCTCCGCGATGGCGGGGCGTCGGCCGCGACATCCGCTCATCTGCTCTCACCACGGCAACAAAAAAGCTCCGGCGCAAGCGCACGGAGCTGGATTCAGGAGAATCATGTCGTACACCTGCGCGGGCCCCTGCGATGCAGTGCTTCGATCCTCGTGCGATTGCGCGCACGTCGATGACCGGCGGTCTTTGGCTGTACACCAGAGTACGGGATGCCCCGCCCGTCTCCAAATCGCCGCCGCCGGCGCGGATCAGGCCGTGATGAAGTCGCGGTACCGGTCGAGCGCTGCGGCCACCTCGGCGTCGGTCGCGGCATCCGTCGAGAACAGCTCGGGGATCGGCGAGTCTGCGTGACGCCCGACGGCGACCGAATGGGTCCATACGCCGATGGCCTCGCCGCGCGCGATCAGGAGCGGTCGCACGATGCCGTTCATGCTCGGACCGATCGCCTTCAGGAACTCCGGAGCGCACGGCACAGTGCGATCGACGTACGAGAGGTAGTACTCCTCGAACGGCGGCAGCGCGAGCACCTCGGGAACACCCGGGGTGCGCCGTGGCGGGGCACCGGCGGCCACGTAGAGCGGCTCCGGCTGATCGTCGACGACGACGAGGCGATCGGATGCCGCCCCCGCCGCCGCGCGCGAGACGCCCAGGGGCAGTCCCGTCCACCAGGCGAAGTCCCGCGCGCCGGCCGGGCCGTGCGAGGCGATGTAGCGGTAGAACAGCTCCGCGACCGGGTCGGCCGGGGACGCGGCATCCGTCACCCACTCCTCGGTGAGCACCAGGTACTGCTCGCGGGTGGGCCCGGTGGCGCGGGGCACCACCGGCCCCTGGCAGATGACCGCCGGCAGCGACAGCGACACCAGCAGGTGGTAGCCGCGCTGCCGGGCGGTGCTCACCCCGCCCGCCTCGAACACGTCGAACAGCTCTTTGCGGGTGAGGCGGTTGCCGCCGCGCAGCGCCCCACGCGCGAGCCGCTCGGCGCGTGCCATCTCGGCATCGTCGATGCTCTCGGCCCGGCGGACGGCGGCGACCTGCCGCGCCTGACGCTCGCCCGTGATCGACAGCACCCAGGCGAGGTCGCGGGCGGGGAGCAGGTGGATGGTGCCGCGCTGCGTCCACGACCGAACGATCTCGCCGCGGTCGAACGCCGCGTCGACATCCCTGACAGTGACGCGCCCTCGCGTGCGCGACGCGATCGCCCAGCGACCGCCCCAGAACTCCTGGGCCTGCGTCGCGAGCATGTGCGACGCCGCCTCGGCGATCGTCGGAGCGGGGGCGCTCAGCCGATGCGACCGCAGCCTGCGCTCACGGACGCTCGCGATATCCACCCGTCCATCATGGCGCGCCCCTCCGACGCGCGGTGCTCCCCATCTGTGCGATCTCGATGCTCGCGGTCGGGTGAGCGTCGAAATCGCACGGATGGACCCGAGTGAGGGGTCAGGAGAAGGGGTTCGCGGTGAGCGTGTACTTGGTCTGGAGGTACTCGTGGATCCCCTCCGCGCCGCCCTCGCGTCCGAGCCCCGACATCTTCCAGCCGCCGAACGGGGCGGCGGCGTTCGAGACGACGCCCATGTTGAGCCCCATCATCCCGGTCTCGAGCCGCTCGATCATGCGCTGGCCGCGGGACAGGCTCTCGGTGAAGACGTACGAGACGAGGCCGTACTCGGTGTCGTTGGCGATGCGCACGGCGTCGTCCTCGTCGTCGAACGGGATGATCGCCAGCACGGGCCCGAAGATCTCCTCGCGGAGGATGTCGCTGCCGGGCTGCACGTCGGTGACGACGGTGGGCTCGTAGAACGTGCCGGCGCCGTCCAGCGCCTTGCCGCCGGTGCGCACCGAAGCCCCGCGCTCGACGGCGTCGTCTACGAGCGTGCGGGCCTTGTCGACGGCGGCCTCGTTGATGAGCGGTCCGATGGCCACGCCCTCCTCGGTGCCGCGGCCGATCTTCAGCGACTGAACCCGCTCGGTGACCCGCCGGGCGAACTCGTCGGCGACCGAACGCTGCACGATGAACCGGTTCGCGGCCGTGCACGCCTGGCCGATGTTGCGGAACTTCGCGAGCATCGCGCCGTCGACGGCCTTGTCGAGATCGGCATCCTCGAACACGACGAACGGCGCGTTGCCGCCGAGCTCCATCGACGTGCGCAGCACGCCCTGCGCCGCCTGCTCCAGCAGACGCCGGCCGACCTGGGTCGATCCGGTGAAGGAGAGCTTGCGTAGGCGCGGGTCGCGGATGATCGGCTCCGACACGGCACCCGACGTCGAGGTCGTGAAGACGTTGACCACACCCTTCGGGAGCCCGGCGTCCTCGAGCAGCTTCGCGAAGGCGAGGGTCGTCAGCGGCGTGAGCTCAGCAGGCTTGATGACGACCGTGCAGCCGGCGGCGAGTGCGGGTGCGATCTTGCGTGTGGCCATGGCCAGCGGGAAGTTCCAGGGGGTGATGAGGAAGCAGGGGCCGACCGGATGCTGCGACACGATCATGCGGCCGGTGCCCTCGGGGTTCGCACCGTACCGGCCCTGCACCCGAGCGGTCTCCTCGCTGAACCAGCGGAGGAACTCTCCGCCGTACGCGACCTCGCCTCGGGCCTCGGCGAGCGGCTTGCCCATCTCCACGGTCATCAGGAGCGCGAAGTCCTCCTTGCGCTCCTGCAGAAGGTCGAACGCGCGGCGGAGGATCTCGGCCCGCTCACGGGCCGGCGTCGCGGCCCACGCGGGGAAGGCCTCGACCGCCGCGTCGAGGGCCGCCGCACCGTCATCGGGCGAGGCATCCGCGATCTGTTTCACCACCGCGCCGGTGGCGGGGTCGTACACCTTGAGCATCTTGCCACCCGACGCCGCGCGCCACTCGCCGCCGATGAACAGGCCCTCCGGGACGGATGCCAGCAGCTCGGTCTCACGGTTCTCGGTCACAAGGACTCCCTCGTCGTTCTCGGATGCCGCGGCATCCCTGCTCTCGGTGGCTTCGGGGCCAATTCTGCCCCGGTGCGGCTCGCCGCGCCGCTATACGCGGTGTACAGCTGCGGGGCTGCTGTCACCATGGCGGACACATCAGGCCGTGGCGGCCGGCACGCTGCGCTGATCGAGGAGCGACCGGCCGAGGAACTCCGCCAGCTCGGCCGTCGCCGACAGCGGCAGGACCGCCGCGACGTACTGGTCGGGCCGGACGACCACGACCACCCCTTCCCGCGACAGGCCCCGTTCGGCGAAGACGTCGTCGCTCGTCCAGGCGCTTGGCGCGGCCGCGTAGACCTTCTCCCAGTCCGTCAGTCCCAGCGGGCCGGTCCGGGGCAGGAACAGACCTGGTACGCGGTTGATGTCGACGTCCTCGAACGGCTGCTGGTAGATCACCTTCACATCGATCACCGCGTCGGCGTCCGCGCCGACGGGCGTGTGCCGTCGGAGGGGTCCCTCGTCGGACGACATCCACTCGGCCCACGACGCCAGAGCGGAGTCCTCCCCCGCCGTGGGCGCGTCCGCGAAGGCGTAGATCCGCCACCGTCCGTCGGCCTTCGCGTGATGCCCGAGATGCACCGCGTTGCCGTCGCAGACGCGCACCACCTCGGCCGACTTGAAGCGCTTCCCGATCGGGAACCCCTCCGCGAGAGCCTGGTGCGCGGCATCCGCGACGATCGTCGACGGGCCGTACTGCGTCATGAAGCCGGACGGGAACTCGGCCGTGGCGAGGTAGTAGGTCGCGAGGTCCTGCGGGTCGGAGATCTCGTCGGGCTTGCGCGCCATGAGCGTCGACCACTCGCGGTCGAAGTCGATGAGCTGCTGCGCCACCGGCTGCCGCTCGGCCGAGTAGGTGTCGAGCAGCGTCTCGGGGGCGATGCCGCTGAGCACGTGCCCCAGCTTCCAGCCCAGGTTGAATCCATCCTGCATCGACACGTTCATGCCCTGCCCGGCCTTGGCACTGTGGGTGTGGCACGCGTCGCCGGCGAGGAACACCCGGGGCATGCGACCGGAGTCGTCTGCCACGTCGTCGAACTTGTCGGTGACCCGGTGCCCGACCTCGTACACGCTGTGCCACGCGACCTGCTTCACGTCGATGGTGTACGGGTGCAGGATCTCGTTCGCGCGCCGGATGATCTCGTCGATCGGCGTCTGGCGCACGCGGTGATCGTCATCCTCGGCGACGGCGCCGAGATCGATGTACATGCGGCTCAGGTAGCCGCCCTCGCGCGGGATGTGGAGGATGTTGCCCGCCTCCGCGTTGATCGCGCACTTGATCCGCCAGTCGGGGAAGTCGGTGTTCACGAGCACGTCCATCACGCCCCACGCGTGAAGGGCGTGGGCGCCGGAGTGCGTGCGGCCGATCGCCTGGCGCACGCCGCTGCGGGCGCCGTCGCACCCGGCGACGTACTTGGCCCGGATGGTGCGCTCCTCGCCGGAACGGTCGCCCGCGGTGTGCCGCACTCGCACCTCGACCGGGTACGGCCCCTCGTCGCGCACGGTGAGGCCGAGGAATTCGACGCCGTAGTCGGGGGCGATCCTTCCGGGCCCGTGCGCGGCGGCCTCGGCGAAGTAGTCCAGCACGCGCGCCTGGTTGACGATGAGGTGCGGGAACTCGCTGATCTTGAACCCGTAGTCCTCGGTGCGCGTCTTGCGGACGATGTTGCCGGGGTTCTCCGGGTCAGGGCCCCAGAAGTTCATGTAGGCGATGTTGTAGGCCTCGGCGACGATGCGCTCGGCGAACCCGAAGGCCTGGAACGTCTCGACGCTCCGCGGCTGGATCCCGTCGGCCTGGCCCAGCACGAGCCGCCCCTCCCGGCGCTCGATGAGCCGCGTCGACACGTCGGGGAACTGCGAGAGCTGCGCCGCGAGGAGCATCCCGGCCGGCCCCGAGCCGACGATCAGCACGTCGGTCTCGTCGGGGAGGTCGGCGGGACGGTCGATGCCCGTGCCGGCGGCCTCGAGCACGCGCGGCTCTCCGGACACGTATCCGTGGTGGTGGAACTGCATGGGGTCTCCTCCTCGGACGGCGATGTCGAGGTGTCGCTGCGACAATGCGGTGCGATCGATCGGGTGTTGCGGAGCGAATGCGTGTGTTCTATATTCGAACACATTGTTCTACTATTGAACAGATCGTATACGAAGACGCGTGGGACTGGCAAGATCCTGCACGCCGGAGGGCAGTGATGACCGAGGAGCGGGCACCCGCGTCGCAGACGCTGAGCCGGGGCATCCGGATCCTCGAGGTCCTCGCCGACGCCCGCGAACCGCTCACGATCGACGAGATCGCCCGTCGCCTCGACGTGCACCGGTCGGTCGCCTACCGGCTGCTGCGGACCCTCGAGGACCACGGCCTCATCGCGCGCGATGCGAACGGGCACATCGCCCTGGGTGCCCGCATGGCCGCGCTCGCTGCCGGCGTCGCCCACGACCTCCAGGCCGAAGCGCTCCCCGAGCTCACCGACGTCGCGAACGAGCTCGGGATGACGTGCTTCCTGAGTGTGCTCGACCACGACGAGTGCGTCACGCTCGCCAGCGTCGAGCCTCGGCACGCCGTCGCCTCCGTGGCGCAGCGGCCGGGGACGCGGCATCCGGTCACCCGCGGAGCCCCCGGCAAGGCGATCCTGTCCCTCGTGCCCGGGGCCTCGTGGCCCTCCGGGGCCGACGCGCACCTGCGCGATGAGGTGACGGATGCCGCGACCCGCGGCTGGTTCGAGAGCCACGACGAGGTCATCCCGAGCCTGCGTGCCGTCGCCGTGCCGCTCGCGATCCGCGGGCGAGGGGCGGCCGCGATCGCCGTCGTCTACCTTGCGAGTCCGCACGCCCCGGCGGAGATCGCCGCGCGCCTGGCCCGGTCGGCCGGGGTCATCCGGGCGGCACTCGGCGGCTGAGGACTCGGGGGCGGAATCAGGCGAAGCGCTGGCCGACGAACGCGATGTCGTAGGCGGCGACCCGCTGCGGCACCCCGGCGAACGCCTCGGCCCGGGCATCCGACCCCATGTACTCCTTCTCGAGGGCCAGGAATGCCTCCTCGTCGCCCTCGGCGCTGACCGCCCACACGAACTCGTTCGTGGCCGGCAGTCCGTAGGCGAACTCGATCCCGAACCCGGCGCCGGGACGCACGCGGGGCATGCAGCCCTGCCACCAGGCGACGAAGGCGTCGTACTCCCCGTCGACGAGCGTGTAGCGGCGCAGCTGGATCGTCCTCATGGCACCCATCATGCCCTGGCCGGGGTCCTATACTCGAAGTCGTCCGGCGGGAACGACCCCGTCGGTGCTCGAAAAAAGGGCACGCAGCGCACGGCGCGAGACACACACGGCCTCACATCCGTTCCGTCTTGCAGGAGTTCTCCATGCCGACCGTTTCCGCGCACGTCGCCCTCACCCTCGCCCGCCACATCGACCACGTCTTCGGCGTCATGGGCAACGGCAACGCCTACTTCCTCGATGCGCTCGAGCGCTCCACCGATGTCACCTTCACCGCGGTGCGCCACGAGGCCGGCGGGGTCGTCGCCGCCGATGCGTTCCACCGCGCCTCGGGACGCCTCGCCGCCGCGACCGCGACCTACGGCGCCGGCTTCACGAACACGCTGACCGCGCTGGCCGAGGCCGTGCAGGCGCATGTGCCGCTCGTGCTCGTGGTCGGAGACGAGCCCACCTCGGGCCCGCGCCCCTGGGACGTCGACCAGATCGCCCTCGCGTCGGCCGTCGGCGCGCGGACCTATACCGTCGGGCGAGCGGATGCCGCGGCCACGACCGTCATCGCCATCGAGCACGCGCTGACGTACCGGGTGCCGACCGTGCTCGCGATCCCCTACGACGTGGCGGCGCGCGACGCCGGGCCCGTGCCGGAGGCGCCGGAGCCCCGGCTGCCCGCTCCCCTCTCCCCCGCCGGGCCCTTCGCGCAGGGCGCGGTCGCCGACATCGCAGCCGCGCTCGCGAGCGCCGAGCGACCGTTCCTGCTGGCCGGCCGTGGGGCGTGGATCTCGGGGGCGGGCGAGGCGCTCGGCGAGCTCGCCGATCTCACCGGCGCCCTCACGGCGTCGACCGCGCTCGGACGCGGCGTGTTCCCGCGCGCGGAGTACGACCTCGGGGTGACGGGCGGCTTCGGCGCCGAGGACGCCATGGCGCTCGTGCACGAGGCCGACGTCGCCGTGGTGTTCGGGGCATCCCTCAACCAGTTCACGATGCGGTTCGGCGACCTCTTCGCTCCCGGGACGCGGGTGTTCCAAGTGGACGTGGCGCCGGCCGCCACCCACCCGCATGTCGGCGGATACGTGCGCGGAGACGCGGCCGTGGTCGCGCGACGGCTGGTGGAGACGCTGAGTTCGACTCGCGGCGCGGCGAGTGGCTGGCGGGAGTCCGTCGACGTCGCCGCGGCGCGCGGGTACGACGAGGGCGACGGCCTTGCGGCGGACGGTCGCCTCGACCCGCGCTCGGTGGCCGCACGGATCCGCGACCTGCTGCCCGAGGACCGCGTGGTCGTCTCGGACGGCGGGCACTTCATCGGCTGGGCGAACATGTTCTGGCCGGTCGCGTCGCCGGACCGCATGATGATGGTCGGCACGGCGTTCCAGTCGATCGGACTCGGATTCCCGTCGGTCGCTGGCGCCGCGCTGGCGCGACCGGAGGCGACGGTCGTGCTGACGACGGGCGACGGCGGCGGACTCATGGCCCTCGCCGACCTCGAGACCGCCGTCCGGGTGGCGGGCGGACGCGGCATGGCCGTGGTGTGGAACGACGCGGCCTACGGCGCCGAGGTCAACCTCTACGGCCTCAAGGGGCTCGCCCAGGCGCCGATGCTCATCCCCGAGGTCGACTTCGCCGCACTCGCGGCCGGCGTCGGCGCCGAAGGCGTGGTCGTGCGCAGCCTGGACGACCTCGACCGCTTGGCGTCATGGACGGCGCAGGATGCGGCATCCCGTCCCTTCCTGCTCCTCGACTGCCGCATCTCCGGCACGGTCGTCGCGCCGTACCAGCAGGAGATCATCCGCGTGAACTCCTGACCCCGGGTCTGCTCTGGCGTGCGTTGACGCGAGGGCGCACACCCTGCACGAGGGCGCACACTCTGCGCGGGCAAAGAGTGCGCCCTCGTGCGAACACTGCGCCCTCGGCGGAAGGCGGGGTCGTGGAGGGCGAGCCGATACGGGGTGCTCAGGAACCGGTGAAGTCGGGCTTCCGCTTCGCCTGGAACGCGGCGAAGCCCTCGCGGTAGTCGGCGGTGCCGCGCAGCTCGGCCTGCCCGCGGTTCTCCTCGGCCACGACGCGCCACAGGCGCTCGTCCCGGAGACGGTCGATCAGGCGCTTCGAGGCGAGGAACGCCTGCGTCGGCCCGGCCGCCGCTCGAGCCGCCCGTTCCCGGGTGAACTCGAGCAGTTCTCCGGTGGGCATCGACCGGCTGAACAGTCCGGCGGCCACCGCCTCGGCTCCCGACAGCAGGTCGCCGGTGTAGATCAGGTCGAGCGCGCGGTGTGCACCGAGCCGCTCGTAGAGCAGCGCGTGGCCGCCCGAGTCGAGCATCGCGCCGAGGTTCGCGAACGGCGAGCCGACCTTGGCCGTCTCGGCGACGTAGACGACGTCGGTCGCGATCGCGAGGCCGAGTCCCACCCCGAGGCAGGCGCCCTGCACGGCGGCGAACGTCGGAGCGGGGAAGGCCGCCATGCGCCGCATCAGCGCTTCGACCGCGCCGAGGTACCCCGCCACGTCGTCCGTCGCCGGGTCGACGCCGGCGATGTCGCGCCCCGCGCAGAATGCGCGACCCTCGCCGCGCAGCACGAGCGCGCGGACGCCGGATGCCTCGGCCTCGGCGTACGCGGCATCCAACTCGCCTACCGCGTCGAGCGAGAGGGCGTTGAGCTTGTCGGGGGCGTCGAGGACGACCTCGGCGACGGGTCCGTCCACCTTGAGCGTGATCACGGGATGCCTCTCTCAGACGTCGTAGTCGACCACGACCCGGTCGGTCGTGGGGTGCGATTGGCAGGTGAGGATGTAGCCGCGCTCGAGTTCGTCGGGCTCGAGCGCGTAGTTCTCGGTCATCGACACCGAGCCCTCGAGCAGTCGTGCCCGGCACGTGCCGCACACGCCGCCCGCGCACGCGAAGGGTGCGTCCGGCCGCACGCGCAGCGCCGCGTTGAGGATCGACTCGTGCGCGGCGACCGGGCTCTCGACCGTGGCGGACTGGCCGTCGAGGGTGACCTCGATCCGGTGCACGGGCTCATCGGCCTTCACCTCGATGGGGCGGCCCGACGGCGCCTCGACGCGACCTCCCTCGCCCGTGGTGAAGAGCTCGTAGCGGATGTGGTCCGGCGCGACGCCGATGTCGGCGAGCGTGTCGCGGCACAGCTGCACGAGCTCGAAGGGACCGCAGAGGAACCACTCGTCGACCGTCTCGGGCAGGACGAGCACATCGAGGATGCGGCGGAGGCGCTCCTCGTCGATGCGGCCCGAGAGCAGAGGCGCGGCCCGCTGCTCGCGGGACAGCACGTGGTGGAGCGCGAGCCGGGCCGGATACCGGTCCTTGAGGTCGGCGAGCTCTTCGAGGAACATCACGTCCGTCGTGGAGCGGTTCGTGTACACGAGCGTGAAGCGCGAGGTCTCGGAGCGCGCCAGCACACTGGCGGCGAGCGCCATGAGCGGCGTGATGCCCGAGCCTGCCGCGATGCCGGCGACATGGGCTCCTGCGAGGTCGCCGAGCGCCGAGGTGAACGACCCCTGGGGGCTCATCACGTCGATCTCGTCACCGGCCTTCAGCTCGGACAGCGCCCAGGTCGAGAAGCGTCCGCCGAGGTCGCGCTTGATCGCGATGCTGATCGTCTGCGGTCCGTCGCCGCCACCTCCGGCATCGACCGCCCGGCAGAGCGAGTACGAGCGCCGCACCTCCTGGCCGTCGAGCGTCGTGCGCAGGCCCACGTGCTGGCCGGCGAGGTAGTCGTACTCTCCGCGCAGCTGCTCGGGGATCGTGAAGGTGACCTCGGCCGCGGCATCCGTCAGGGGGCGCACCGCGGCGACGCGGAGCGTGTGGAATCGTGCCCGGCGCCGGGAGCCCGCCGGGCCGCCGACAGCGCTTGCGAGCAGGCTCTCGGCGATGCGCTCGTTCCGGGGGTCGGTCGGGTGCTGCGCGGCCATCAGTGCACCTTGAAGTGGTCGAAGGGCTCGAGACATGCCCGGCACTCGTACAGCGCCTTGCACGAGGTCGATCCGAAACGGGCGAGCTCCTTCGTGTCGAGCGACCCGCAGCGCGGGCACTTGACCGCGAGCTGCAGCCGGATGACGCCGCCGACGGCCGCACGACCGGTGGGTGGCGCGATGCCGTACGCGCGCAGCTTGTCCTTGCCGGTCTCGCTCATCCAGTCCGTGGTCCACGCGGGCGTGAGAGTCAGGCGCACGTCGACGTCATCGAACCCCTCGGCGGTCAGCGCAAGGACGAGGTCGTCGCGGATGGTGTCCACCGCCGGGCACCCGGAGTACGTGGGTGTGATCGTCACGGTGACGCGTCCGCCGTCGACCGCCACTTCGCGGAGCACTCCGAGATCCTCGATCGTGAGCGCCGGCACCTCCGGGTCGGTCACGGCCGCAGCGATCCGCCAGGCCCGGGCCGCGGCATCCGCGATCGGCACGCGCGATTGGATCTCGGGCAGCGTCACCATGACGCCCCCGGATGCTGCCGTGCGAGCACCTGCATCTCGGCGAGCAGGTAGCCGAGCGTCGAGAAGTGCTGCCCGCGCCGGCCGCCGCCGGCCGACACGAAGCCCGTGGGGACGGCCAGGTCGGCCTCGGAGAAGACGGCGGAGATCACGGCGTCGAAGCCCGGCCGGAGCGCCGACGGACGCGCGGCGGCGGCGCCGAGCCGCTCGATCAGCGGCTCGTCGCGGAACAGCTCGTCGACGTACGGCCACACGTCTCCCACGGCCCGCACCATGCGGGTCCGCGACTCGTCGGTGCCGCCCGCGAGCCGCAGCGTCCACTGCACGGCGTGGTCGCGGTGGTACTCGACCTCTTTGACCGCCTTCGCGGCGATCGCGGCGAGCGTCGGGTCGGACGACTCCTGCAGCGCCGAGTACAGCTCGAACTGGTAGACGGATGCCGCCAGCCCGCGCGCGATCGTCTGCGCGAAGTCGCCGTTCGGCTGCTCGAAGAGCCACGCGCACCGGAAGCCGGACTCGTCACGCCAGTAGGCCAGGTCGTCCTCGGTGCGGCCGTCGTACCCGCCGGCGTAGCGCAGCAGCGAGCGGGCGTGCCCCAGCAGGTCGAGCGCGATGTTGCCGAGGGCGACATCCTCTTCCAGTTCGGGCGCCCGCGCGATCCAGCCGCCGAGCTGCTGCGACAGGATGAGCGCGTCGTCCCCGAGCCACAGCGCGTACTCGGCGACGTCGGCCGTGGCGGCGCGCTCTCCGGTGCCGGCCAGTTCGGCGGAGAGCTCGAGACGGTCGACCGTGACGTCGCCGTGCGCGTCGGCCAGGGGATCGGCGGTCACAGGTGCGGCACTCCCTCGGAGGCCGTGTAGTACACGGCGTGGCGGTAGTTCTTGCCCGCGGGACTCTCGAAGAACGCGCCCTTCGCGTCGGGGTCGCTCGTGGTGATCGCGTCGGCAGGCACGACCCAGACCGAGGTTCCCTCGCCGCGGCGCGTGTAGAGGTCGCGGGCATTGCGCAGGGCGAGCTCGGCGTCGGGGGCGTGCAGGGATCCGGCGTGCACATGGCTGAGCCCTCGGCTCGCCCGCACGAAGACCTCCCACAGCGGCCACGTCTCGCGTGCCGATGCACCAGGCGTCGTCATCATGCCACCTCCGCTTCGCGTCGCTGCTCCTGCTTGCGGGCGTAGGCGACCGCGGCCTCGCGCACCCACGCGCCGTCCTCGTGCGCGTTGCGTCGCTGACGCAGCCGCTCGGCGTTCATCGGTCCGCGGCCGGCGAGCACCTCGTGGAACTCGGTCCAGTCGATCTCGCTGATGTGCCAGCGCTGTGCGCCCTCGTCCCACCGCAGCTCCGGGTCGGGCAGCGTCACGCCGAGCACCTCGGCCTGGGGCACGAGCATGCCGATGAACCGCTGACGCAGCTCGTCGTTCGAGAAGCGCTTGATCTTCCATGCCATCGACTGGGCGGAGTTCGGCGACTCGTCGTCGGGCGGGCCGAACATCATCAGGCTCGGCCAGTACCACCGGTCGACGGCCTCCTGCGCGAGCTGCCGCTGGGCGGGCGTGCCTTGCATGAGTGCCAGCAGGATCTCGAACCCCTGCCGCTGGTGGAAGGACTCCTCCTTGCACACGCGCACCATCGCGCGGCCGTAGGGACCGTACGAGGCCCGGCAGAGCGGCACCTGATTGCAGATCGCGGCGCCGTCGACGAGCCAGCCGATCGCACCCATGTCGGCCCACGTCGGCGTGGGGTAGTTGAAGATCGAGGAGTACTTCGCCCGGCCGGAGATGAGCTGGTCGGTCATCTCGTCGCGCGTGATGCCGAGGGTCTGCGCCGCGGAGTAGAGATACAGCCCGTGCCCCGCCTCGTCCTGGACTTTCGCCATCAGGATGGCCTTGCGCTTGAGACTCGGTGCGCGCGTGATCCAGTTGCCCTCGGGCTGCATGCCGATGATCTCGGAGTGGGCATGCTGCGAGATCTGCCGGATGAGCGTCTTCCGATACGCCTCCGGCATCCAGTCGCGCGGCTCGATGCGCTGCTCCGCAGCGATGAGCGCGTCGAAGGCCGCCTGCTCGGCGTCGTCGTCGCGCTCCACGACGGTGAGTTCCGGTGCAGTCATCATCGACTCCTTAATTACAGACCGTTCGTTCAGTAAGTCTAACCCCGGGATGCCGCACCCACAACCGCAGCCACCGGCTCAGCCGTCCGCGACCCCGGGGGCCGTCCTTCGGGTGGTGAGCGAGCGACCGCGCACCTCCGCCACGACGGTCCCGGACTCGTCGGTGACCGTCACGTCGTACAGTCCCGCCCGTCCGGCGAGCGCGCGCCGGCGCGCGTGGGCGGTGAGGGTCTGGCCGGCCCGCGTCGATCCGAGGAAGGCTATGTCGGCGCCGGCCGCCACCGTGACGCCGTCGTCCTCGTTGCAGGCGATCGCGAACGCGGTGTCGGCCAGCGCGAACACCAGTCCGCCGTGCGTGATCGCGAAGCCGTTCAGCATGTCGGCGCGCACACGCATCGACACGACCGCTTCGCCGGGCTCGTCCTTCTCGACGATCATCCCGAGCGCGGCGGACGCGTGGTCGCGCTGCAGCATCGGGCGCTGGCCGGCGAACCAGGTCGCCGGGTCGGCGGCCGCGGGCGCGGCGACGGGCGTCGGCGGAGTGAGCGCGGCGGGCGGGGTGGGCGGGGACGCGGCATCCGTCATCGCTTCACCTCCATCGGCTCCTTCGAGACGAGGGTCAGCACGTCGTAGGTCGCGACGAGCTCGTCGTCCTGATTGAGGATCACGGCGTCCCAGCGCACCTCGCCGTACTCGTCGGTCTCCCGAGGCGTGATCTGCTTCGCCGTCAGCACCACGCGGATGTCGTCGCCCGGCGAGACCGGGGTGACGAACCGGAGGTTCTCCAGGCCGTAGTTGGCGAGCACCGGTCCCGGCTCGGGATCGACGAACAGACCCGCGGCCCACGACACCAGGAGGTAGCCGTGGGCGACGCGACCGGGGAAGAACGGGTTCGCTGCAGCCGCCTCCTCGTTCATGTGGGCGTAGAACGTGTCGCCCGTGAACTGCGCGAACGTCTCGATGTCGTCGAGCGTCACCGCGCGCGAGCCAGAGACGAGCTGATCGCCGACGGCGAGCTCGGAGAGGGACTTCCGGAACGGATGCCGGTCGGTGCGGGATGCCGCGCCCTGATGCCACACGCCGGTCAGCGCGGTGAGCATCGCGGGCGACCCCTGCACGGCCGTGCGCTGCATGTGGTGGAGCACCGCACGGATGCCGCCGAGCTCTTCGCCGCCCCCGGCACGCCCCGGGCCGCCGTGCACGAGGTGCGGCACGGGGGCGCCGTGCCCGGTCGAGCTGCGGGCATCGTCGCGATCGAGGAACAGGAGCCGGCCGTTGAAGGCCGCGATGCGCGCGAGGAGGGTCGTCGCCACCGCGGGGTCGCTGGTCGCCACGCTCGTGACCAGCGATCCGCCGCCGAGACTCACGAGATCGGCGGCCTCGTCGATCGTCCGGTAGGCGAGCACGCTGGCGACAGGCCCGAAGACCTCGACCTGGTGGACGGCCGGGGCCGAGGCATCCGCGAATCCCAGAAGAATGGGCTCGACGAACGCCCCGTCTTCGAGCACGCCGACCGAGCCGTCCGCGCGCTGGACCTCGGGAGCCGCGGTGGATCCGAGCAGGATGAGGCCGCCGGCGGCCTCGAGCTCGGCGACGCTGCGCAGCACCTCGTCGCGCTGAGCCACCGAGACGAGAGGCCCCATGGTGACGGACTCCGCGTGCGGGTCGCCGATCACCACGCGCTCGGCGATCTTGGCGCGGACGGCGTCCACCACGGCGTCGACGCTGCCTTCGGGCACGATCGCGCGCCGGATCGCGGTGCACTTCTGGCCGGCCTTCGTCGTCAGCTCCGACATGAGCTGCTTGACGTAGGCGTCGAACTCGGGGGTTCCGGGCACGGCATCGGGACCGAGGACCGAGGCGTTGATGGAGTCGGTCTCGTTCGTGAAGCGCACGCCGCCGGTCTGCACGCTCTCGTGCGCACGCAGCCGCTCGGCCGTCGATGCGCTGCCGGTGAAGCCGACCAGATCACCGAGCCGCAGGTGCTCGAAGAGACCGGGCACGCTGCCGCTGATCAGCTGCAGCGAGCCCTCGGGGAGAAGACCGGTCTCGACGAGGATCCGCACCCACGCCTCGGCGACGTACGACGTCGGCGTCGCGGGCTTGACGACGGTGGGGACGCCGGCGAGGAACGCGGGTGCGAACTTCTCGAGCGAGCCCCACATCGGGAAGTTGAAGGCGTTGATCTGAACCGCGACTCCGGGCAGCCGCGTGTAGACGTGGCGCCCGAGGAAGGAGCCGTCCTTCGACAGCGGTTCGACGGGGCCGTCGAGGTAGACCTGTCCGTTCGGCAGCTCGCGGCGGCCCTTCGACGAATAGGTGAAGAGCACCCCGATGCCGCCGTCCACGTCGTTCAGCGAGTCGCGCACGGTGGAGCCGGCCCGCTTGGAGAGCTCGTACAACTCTTGCTTGCGCTCGGTCAGCGCGACTGCGAACTGCTTGAGCAGCAGCGCGCGCTGGTGGAAGGTGAGCGCGCCGAGGCTCTGCTGTCCGACGGCGCGCGCGTACTCGAGCACCGTTCCGAGCTCGAGCCCGGCCGTGCTGACGCGCGTGACCGGCTCCCCCGTCGACGCGTCGCGCACGGTGGATGCGCCGGAATCGTCGGCCGGCGTCCACCAGCCGCCGAGGACGTAGCTGGGAAGGATGTCGCTCATCGTTCGCTCCATTCGTAGAAACCGCGACCGGTCTTGCGTCCGAGGTGGCCGTCGGCGACCATGCGCCGCAGCAGTGCCGGCGGCGCGAACCGCTCCCCCAGGCGTGCGTGCAGCTCCTCCGCGATCCCGAGACGCACATCGAGGCCGACGAGATCGGTGGTGCGCAGCGGACCGACCGGATGCCGGTACCCGAGCTCCATCGCCGCATCGATGTCGGCGGCCGAGGCGACGCCCTCCTCGAGCATCCGGATCGCCTCGAGGCCGAGCGCGACGCCCAGCCGGCTCGACGCGAACCCCGGCGCGTCGCGCACGACCACCGGGGTCTTCCCGATCGCTGCGATCCACGCCCGGGCATCGTCGACCAGGCCCGTCGCGGTCGCGACGCCCACCACGACCTCCACGAGCAGCGACGCGGGCACCGGGTTGAAGAAGTGCAGGCCGAGGAACCGCTCGGGCCGCTCCAGCCCGGCGGCGAGGTCGTCGATCGAGATCGAGGACGTGTTGGTCGCGAGGGCGGCGCCGGGGTCGAGCACGCGCTCGGCCCGCTCGAGCGCGGCGGTCTTGAGCTCGCGGTCCTCGGGCACGGCCTCGACGACGAGTCCGCAGCCGGCGAGGGCTGCGGCATCCGTCGCCGTCGACACCGTCGCCACGAGGTCGTCGAGGGCCCGCACGGTGGCGCCGCGCTCGACGCTCCGACGCAGGCTGTCGGCGACACGAGCGGATGCCGCAGCCGCCGCCTCTGCGTCGCGCTCGACGACGACGACCCGGGCGCCGGCGAGGGCGAAGGCGTGCGCGATCCCGGCGCCCATGCGTCCGCCGCCGATCACGCCGACCCGCTCGGGAAGGGCGCGGGTCTCGGGCTGGGCCGGGTTCATCGGCTCCGCCGTTCGAGGAAGGCGGTCATGCGGCGCTCCTTCTCGGGGCTCTCGAACAGCTCGGCCTGCAGTTCGAGCTCGATGTCGGGGTGCGCTCCCGGAGGGGCGGCGAGGGCAGTCTTGGTGTGGCGGGTGGCCAGCGGATCGTTCGCCGCGATGCGGTCCGCGAGGTGATGAGCGGCCGGGAGGAGCTCCTCGGGGTCGTGCAGCGACGACAGGACGCCCCAGGCGAGGGCTTCGTCGGCATCCAGGATGCGCCCGGTGAGGAGCAGCTCGGCGGCGCGCGCCTCGCCCACGATCTGCGGCAGCCGCCACGTCGCGCCCGCCGCCGCGATGATGCCGAGACCGGTCTCGGGGTTGCCGATCTTCAGGCGCGGAGTGCCGACGCGCAGGTCGGCGGCGTAGGCGAGTTCGGCTCCCCCGCCGAGCGCGTACCCGTCGATCGCCGCGATGACCGGCATCGGGAGCGCGCGGATGCGCTGGAACGCCCGGGTGTTGATCCCCCGCCGGGCATCGTCGGCGCGGCGGTCGCGCAGCTGCCCGATGTCGGCGCCGGACGCGAACACGCCGCCCGATCCGATGACGATGAGGGTGCGCGGATGCTCCTCGAGCTCGGCGCAGAGGTCGTGGAGCGCGTCGATCATCGCCTGGTCGATGGCGTTGCGGACCTCGGGACGGCACAGCGTCGCGACGACCCGGTCGTCGGCGCTCTCGACCTGCAGGGACTCAGCCATCGAGGCGCTCCACGATCATCGCGACGCCCTGGCCGACGCCGACGCACATGGTCGCGAGTCCGTACTGCACGCCTTGGCGCTCCATGCGCCCGAGCAGGGTCACGATGAGCCGGCTTCCGCTGGAGCCGAGCGGATGCCCCAGCGCGATCGCGCCTCCGTCGGCGTTGACGATCGCGGGGTCGAGGCCGAGACGTCGCATCGAGGCGAGCGACTGCGACGCGAACGCCTCATTCAGCTCGACCGCACCCAGGTCGTCGACCGTGAGGCCGGCCTTGGCGAGCGCCTTCTCGGTGGCCGGGACCGGACCGAGGCCCATCACCTCGGGTGCGAGCGCGGCGTTCGCCGAAGCCACGATGCGGGCCCGGGGCCGGAGCCCGTGGCGCTCCACGGCGTCGGCCGAGACGACGACGATCGCCGAGGCCCCGTCGTTGAGCGAGCTCGAGTTGCCGGCGGTCACGACCTCGCCGCCCGGGACGACCGGACGCAAGTCCGCGAGGGCGCGCAGGGAGGTCTCTCGCCGCGGACCTTCGTCCACGGTCACGTCGCCGGTGCGGGTGGGGACCGCGACGATCTCGGGCGCGAATCGCCCGGCGTCGATCGCCGCGATCGCGCGCTCGTGACTGGCGAGGGCGAAGGCATCGGCATCCGCTCGGGTGATCCCGTCGCGGCGCGCGACTTCTTCCGCCGTCTCGGGCATCGAGAATGTGGCCTTGTCGCGCGCGGCCATGCGCGGGTTCACGAACCGCCAGCCGATCGATGTGTCGAACGCCTCGCCGGGCTTCGCCCACGGGCGCTGCGGCTTGGCCTGCACCCAGGGTGCGCGTGTCATCGACTCGACACCGCCGGCCACCATCGCGTCGGCGTCGCCCGCGCGGATCGCCTGCGCGGCGAGCGCGATCGCGGAGAGGCCCGACGCGCACAGGCGGTTGACGGTGATGCCGGGGACCTCGTCGGGGAGCCCGGCGAGCAGCACCGCCATGCGGGCCACGTTGCGGTTGTCCTCGCCGGCCTGATTGGCGGCGCCGAGGATCACCTCGTCCACGGCGGTCGCCGGAAGCCCGGCGCGGGCCACGGCGTTCGCGACCACGAGCGCCGCGAGGTCGTCCGGACGGACGCTTGCGAGAGCTCCGCCGTAGCGACCGACAGGCGTGCGCACGCCGCCGACGAGATAGGCCTCGGACATCGACATCCCTCCCGGCCCGCCGCACTGCGAGCCGCCTTCCCAGAATAGCTTACCGATCGTTCAGTAATAGCAGATCGCTCGGTGCGCGGAAAGGCGTTCGGCCGGGCGCCGCGGGGCGCCGTGCCGGCCGGGGTGCGACACTGGTGCCATGTCCGCCCCCGCCACCGACCGCACGCCGAGCCCCGCGCCGCGCCGCGGGCGGCCCGGCTACGACCGGGCGCAGGTGCTCGAGATCGCGGTCGCGCTGTTCAACGAGCAGGGATACGACGCGACCTCCGTCGCTGACCTCGCGTCGCGGCTCGGACTCACCAAGTCGGCGCTGTACCACCACTTCGACTCCAAGGAGCAGCTCCTCTCGCTCGCGCTCGACGAGGCGTTGAACGGCCTGGAGGGCGTGCTCGACGAGCCGGAGGCGCAGACGGGGTCAGCCGCCGAGCGTCTGGCCGCCGTGCTGCGGGGCGCCGTGCGTGTGCTCGTCGACCGGCTGCCGTACGTCACGCTGCTGCTGCGACTGCGGGGGAACAGCGACGTCGAGCGGACGGCGCTGGAGCGACGTCGGGCCTTCGACCACCGCGTGACGGCGCTCGTCGTCGAGGCGCAGGCGGCCGGCCTCGTGCGAGCCGACGTCGACGGGCCCGTCGCCACCCGCCTGATCTTCGGCATGGTCAACTCCATCGTCGAGTGGTATCGCCCGACCGGTCCCGTCGACCGCGAGCGCCTCGCCCACGACGTCGTCGCGGTGGTGCTCGACGGCATGCGCCCGCGCTGACCCTCGGCCGCGTGCCTGGCCTTCTGGTGCCCGGGTTCCTGGTGCCCGGTGCCGCGCGTGCCCGTACCCATCTCCGCGAGAGCACATAGTTTGCACGAGCGCACATGGTTTCCCCGTGCAAACGATGTGCTCTCGGGCAATGTGTGTGCCCTCGGCGAGGAAGAGCCACCGGATGCCGCGAGCCGACTGCGGCGAACCCGGAGCCGTGCAGAGAAGAACCCCGCCCCGGCGAGCGGGGCGGGGTTCCAGAGGCTCAGACCTTGGCCATGCCGTAGATCGGACTGACCGACTGCTCCGCCTCGTGGTCGGGGCCGAGGGGGATGCCCGAGCGGTCGCGCAGCAGCAGCGTCGCGATGAGCCCGATGATCGTCATGCCCGCGAGGTACCAGGTCACCGACATCGTCGAACCCGTCGCCTTCACCAGCGCGGCCGCGATGGTGGGTGCGAACGCGCCGCCGATGATCGCGCCGATCGCGTACGAGATCGAGACGCCCGAGAAGCGGATGGATGCCGGGAAGAGCTCGGAGTACAGCGCGGCCTGGGGCCCGTAGGTGAACCCGAGGCCGACCGTCAGGATCGCGAGCCCGGCGAACAGCAGCCAGATGTCCCCCGTGTTGACGAGCGGGAAGAGCAGGAAGACGCCGGCGAGCTGCAGCATCCACCCGATGAGGTAGGTCGTCCGCCGGCCGATGCGGTCGGAGAGGAAGCCCGCGGCCAGCGTCGAGAGCAGCCAGGTCACCGCCGAGCCGGCGACAGCCCACAGCACGGGGCTGCGCTCGAGTCCGAGCGGGCCGGCCTCGTCGGTCGCGTAGTTCTGGATGTAGCCTCCGGTCGTCATGTAGCCGACCGCGTTGTTGCCGGCGAACACGAGCGCGGCGATGAGCACGAGCAGCGCGTGCTTGCGGAACAGCTGGACGATCGGCGTCTTCGCCTTCTCCTTGCGTGCCGCGAGCTCGGTGAACACGGGGCTCTCCTCGACGCGCCGGCGGACGTACCAGCCGATGAAGATCAGCACGACGCTCAGCAGGAACGGGATGCGCCAGCCCCACTCGAGGAAGGCGTCGCCCGGCGCGATCGTCGCCATGACGGCCATGACGCCCGACGCGAGGAGCAGGCCGAGCGGCACGCCGATCTGCGGCGAGGCGCCGAACGCACCACGGCGCGTCTTCGGCGCGTGCTCGACGGCCATGAGGACGGCGCCGCCCCACTCGCCGCCGGCGGAGATGCCCTGCAGGATGCGCAGGAGCACCAGGAAGATGGGCGCCCAGACGCCGATGGCCTCGTAGGTCGGCAGCACGCCGATCAGGGCCGTGGCCGCGCCCATCAGGATCAGCGTCCACATCAGCACGACCTTGCGACCGTACTTGTCGCCGAAGTGGCCGGCGAGGAAGGCGCCGAGGGGCCGGAAGAGGAAGCTGACGCCGACGGTCGCGAAGGCGACGATCGCGCTGTTCGCGCCGAGGGGTGCGAAGAACAGCTGGCCGAAGACGAGTCCGACCGCGGTCGCGTAGATGAAGAAGTCGTACCACTCGACGGTGGTTCCGACCACGGTCGCGAAGACGACCCGGCGTCGATCGACGGGGCTGGCGATGGTGCCTGTGGGCGTGAAGCCCTGGTCAGGCTGCGATGTGCTCATGGGTGACTCCTGTGTCTGAGGTGACGACTTCGTCCGCCGGCGAGCATCCTGAGGGGATGGTTGCCGGATGTGACACGATGATATACGATTTCGGATACGACGCAAGAGTGAGGATGCTCTGATGGACCAGAACACGCCGGTCGCCACGACCGCCGGTGCCGCGGCCCCCGATACCCGGTTCGCCGCGCTCCCCGCGCGGCCCGGCAAGATCGTCGCCATCCACCTCAGCTACGCCTCCCGCGCGGATCAGCGCGGACGGCGGCCGCAGCATCCGTCGTACTTCTTCAAGCCGTCCAGCTCGGTCGCGGCATCCGGAAGCACGATCGAGCGGCCGGAGGGCACCGAGCTGCTCGCCTTCGAGGGGGAGATCGCCCTCGTGATCGGAGCCCCCGCACGCCGCGTGACCATCGATGAGGCCTGGAGCCGTGTCGCCTGGGTGACCGCCGCCAACGACTTCGGGCTGTACGACCTCCGGGCGAACGACAAGGGATCCAACGTGCGGTCGAAGGGCGGCGACGGGTTCACTCCGATCGGCCCTTCCCTGCTCGACGCCCGCGCGATCGACCCGGCGAAGCTGCGCGTGCGCACGTGGCTGAACGGCGTCGTCGTCCAGGACGACAGCACCGCGGGTCTGCTCTTCCCCCTCGCGCAGCTGGTCGCCGATCTCTCGCAGCACTTCACCCTCGAGCGCGGCGACGTGATCCTCACCGGCACCCCCGCAGGCTCTTCGGTCGCGGTGCCGGGCGATGTCGTCGAGGTCGAGGTGGACGTCCCCGGGGGGGAGTCCTCCGGCCGGCTGGTCACGACCGTCGTCCAGGGCTCGGCGGCGTTCGACCCCGCGCTCGGGTCCCTCCCGGCCGTCGACGATGTGCAGCGCACCGAGGCCTGGGGGTCGCGCGAGGCCGCCGGGCTTCCCGCCGACGACACCCGACCGGGCCTGTCACCCGAGCTCCGCGCCAAGCTCGAAGCCGCCCCGGTCGCCGGACTCTCGGGCCAGCTGCGCAAGCGCGGGCTGAACAACGTGACGATCGACGGGGTCCGGGCGCAGCATCCGGGATCCAAGCTCGTCGGCACCGCCCGCACCCTGCGCTTCGTGCCGAACCGCGAGGATCTCTTCGCGTCGCACGGCGGCGGCTACAACGCGCAGAAGCGGGCGTTCGACAGCGTCGGCGACGGCGAGGTCATCGTCATCGAGGCTCGGGGCGAGACCGGCTCGGGCACGCTCGGCGACATCCTCGCGATCCGGGCACACGCCCGCGGCGCCGCCGGCATCGTCACCGACGGCGGGGTGCGGGATGCCGAGGCCGTCGCCGCGGTCGGCATCGCGGTGTACTCCGCCGGCGCCCACCCCGCGGTGCTCGGGCGAAAGCACGTGCCGTGGGACCACGACGTCACGATCGCGTGCGGCGGCACCACCGTGCAGCCCGGCGACATCATCGTCGGCGACGCGGACGGGGTGATCGTGATCCCCCCGGGGCTCGTCGAGGAGATCGTCGACGCGACGCTCGCGCAGGAGGACGAAGACGCCTGGATCGCGCAGCGCGTCGCGGAGGGGCATCCGATCGACGGGCTCTTCCCCATGAACGAGGAGTGGCAGGGGAGGTACCGCGCATGGCGCGAGACGAACTGACGTCCGCCGAGACCGCGACGCTGAGCAAGTCGCAGCAGGCCTACCGCTGGATCAAGGGACGCATCGCGTCGCAGGAGTTCAGCCCCGGCTACCGCCTCGTGCTCGGCTCGATCGCCGGTGAGCTCGACATGAGCGTCGTGCCGGTGCGCGAGGCGATCCGCCAGCTCGAGGCAGAGGGACTCGTGATGTTCGAGCGCAACGTCGGTGCCCGCGTGTCGATGGTCGACGACACCCATTACCGCTTCAGCATGCAGTCGCTGTCGATCCTCGAGGGGGCTGCGACCGCCCTCGCCGCCCGACGGCTGACCGTCGACGACATCCAGCGGGCCCGGCACATCAACGGCCTCATGATCGAGACACTCGAGCACTTCGATCCCCGCGCCTTCACCGGGCTCAACCAGGACTTCCATGCCGCGCTCTACGAGAAGTGCGCCAACCCGCGCATGCTCGACCTCGTGCACGGCGAGTGGGCACGCCTCGGGCATCTGCGCGACTCGACGTTCAGCTTCGTCCCCGGCCGCGCCGCGGA
Source organism: Microbacterium sp. CFBP9034 (assembly GCF_034045255.1). Lineage (NCBI taxonomy): Bacteria > Bacillati > Actinomycetota > Actinomycetes > Micrococcales > Microbacteriaceae > Microbacterium > Microbacterium sp. CFBP9034. Next base: position 581,264 of record NZ_JAXCWC010000002.1, on the reverse strand, counting down.
GTCGGTGCGCGAACACGAGAACATCCTGCAGCTCATCGAGTCGAGCGCGCCGCTCGGCGAGATCGAGAAGGCCGCCCGACGCCACCGCTCGGCGACCCTCGACGCCTACATGATCCACGAGCACCCCGACGAGGCCCTCGGCCTCCCGGCGTTCTGACCCTCCCGCGAAGGAGCACCCCATGACCCACACCGACACGCTCGCCGGCGAGCGCCACGTGCCCGCCGACCTGCCCACCCGCATCCAGCACTACATCGACGGCGAGTTCGTCGACTCAGTGGACGGCGCCACGTTCGACGTGCTCGATCCCGTCACGAACAAGACATACCTGCAGGCCGCCGCCGGCAAGAAGGCCGACGTCGACCGGGCCGTCTCGGCCGCCCGGCGCGCGTTCACCGAGGGGCCGTGGCCCCGGATGCTGCCGCGCGAACGCTCGCGGATCCTGCACCGGATCGCCGACCTCGTCGAGTCGCGCGACGCCCGTCTGGCCGAGCTCGAGTCGTTCGACTCCGGCCTGCCGATCACCCAGGCGCTCGGCCAGGCCCGCCGGGCGGCGGAGAACTTCCGCTTCTTCGCCGACCTGATCGTGGCGCAGACCGACGATGCCTTCAAGGTTCCGGGCCGCCAGCTGAACTACGTCAACCGCAAGCCGATCGGCGTCGCGGGGCTCATCACGCCCTGGAACACGCCGTTCATGCTCGAGTCGTGGAAGCTCGGTCCCGCGCTCGCCACCGGCAACACCGTCGTGCTGAAGCCCGCCGAGTTCACGCCGCTGTCGGCGTCGCTGTGGGCCGGGATCTTCGAGGAGGCCGGGCTGCCGAAGGGCGTGTTCAACCTGGTGAACGGACTCGGCGAGGATGCCGGCGACGCCCTGGTGAAGCATCCGGATGTCCCCCTCATCTCCTTCACGGGCGAGAGCCGCACCGGCCAGCTAATCTTCGCCAACGCGGCGCCCTTCCTGAAGGGCCTCTCGATGGAGCTCGGCGGCAAGTCGCCCGCGATCGTATTCGCCGACGCCGACCTCGAGGCCGCGATCGACGCGACGATCTTCGGCGTCTTCTCGCTCAACGGCGAGCGCTGCACCGCGGGTTCGCGCATCCTGGTGCAGCGCGAGGTCTACGACGAGTTCGTCGAGCGCTACGCCGCCCAGGCGTCGCGGGTCGTCGTCGGAGATCCGCAGAACCCGGCCACCGAGGTCGGCGCGCTCGTGCACCCCGAGCACTACGACAAGGTCATGAGCTACATCGAGATCGGCAAGTCCGAGGCGCGGCTCGTCGCCGGCGGCGGCCGCCCCGAGGGCTTCCCCGAGACCGGCAACTACGTCGCGCCGACCGTCTTCGCCGACGTCTCCCCCGACGCCCGCATCTTCCAGGAGGAGATCTTCGGCCCCGTGGTCGCCATCACCCCGTTCGACACGGACGAAGAGGCCCTCGCCCTCGCGAACGGGGTGAAGTACGGCCTCGCCGCCTACGTGTGGACGAGCGACCTCCGCCGCGCCCACAACTTCTCGCAGGCGATCGAGGCCGGGATGGTGTGGCTCAACTCGAACAACGTCCGTGACCTCCGCACGCCGTTCGGCGGGGTGAAGGCGTCCGGCCTCGGCCACGAGGGCGGCTACCGCTCGATCGACTTCTACACCGACCAGCAGGCCGTGCACATCACGCTCGGCCCGGCGCACAACCCGACGTTCGGCAAGGCCTCCGCGCCCGCCCACTGACCCCCGATTCCGGAAGCAAGGACGCTGACATGACCACGAACACCCCCGAACCCGTCGTCACCGCGGATTCCCCGATCCACGCGACCAACCGCATCCCGACGCCCACGGCACCGGCTCCCGACGTGCTGCGCTGCGCGTACATGGAGCTCGTCGTCACCGATCTCGCGGCATCCCGCGTCTTCTACGTCGACGTGCTCGGGCTGCATGTCACCGAGGAGGACGACGACGCGATCTACCTCCGGTCGACCGACGAGTTCATCCACCACAACCTCGTCCTGCGCAAGGGACCTGTCGCGGCCGTGGCGGCGTTCTCGTACCGTGTGCGCACCACGGCGGATCTCGACAGGGCGGTGGCGTTCTACGAGGAGCTCGGATGCCGCGTCGAGCGTCGTCCGGAGGGCTTCACGAAGGGCATCGGCGACTCCGTCCGCGTCGAGGACCCGCTCGGCTTCCCGTACGAGTTCTTCTTCCAGACCGAGCACGTCGAGCGTCTCTCTTGGCGCTACGACCTGCACACGCCGGGCGAGCTGGTGCGGCTCGACCACTTCAACCAGGTGACGCCGGACGTGCCGCGCGCGGTGGCGTACATGGAGGACCTCGGCTTCCGCGTGACCGAGGACATCCAGGACGATGCGGGCACGGTCTACGCCGCGTGGATGCGGCGCAAGCCCACCGTGCACGACACGGCCATGACGGGCGGGGACGGCCCCCGTATGCACCACGTCGCGTTCGCCACGCACGAGAAGCACAACATCATCGCGATCTGCGACAAGCTCGGCGCCCTGCGCCGCTCCGACGCCATCGAACGCGGTCCCGGCCGCCACGGCGTCTCGAACGCCTTCTACCTCTACCTCCGGGACCCCGACGGCCACCGTGTCGAGATCTACACGCAGGACTACTACACCGGCGACCCCGATAACCCCGTGGTGACGTGGGACGTGCACGACAACCAGCGCCGCGACTGGTGGGGCAACCCCGTCGTGCCGTCCTGGTACACCGAGGCCTCGCTCGTGCTCGACCTGGACGGCAACCCCCAGCCTCTCGTGTCCCGCACGGACGACTCCGAGATGGCGGTCACGATCGGCGCCGACGGCTTCTCGTACACCCGGCCCGACGACGCACCCGAGTCGCTGCCGTCGTGGAAGCAGGGCGAGTACAAGCTCGGCCACCAGCTCTGAGCTCGGGCGCTACCCTGACCACGAAGGAGGACGGATGCTGTCACCCGAGCAGATCGCCGCGATCGCCGATGAGCTCGCCGAGGCCGATCGCACCCACGGTGTGATCCCTCGCATCACGGCGCGGTACCCCGACGCGACGATCGAGGACTCCTACGCGATCCAGGGTGTCTGGCGCGACAAGAACGTCGCGGCGGGCCGCACCCTGGTCGGGCGGAAGATCGGCCTGACGTCCAAGGCCATGCAGGCGGCGACCGGCATCACCGAGCCGGACTACGGCGTGATGTTCGACGACACGGTGTTCCCGACGGGCTCCGAGATCGCGGTCGACCGCTTCTCCAATGTGCGGATCGAGGTCGAGCTCGCCTTCGTCCTCCGGGAGCCGCTGGAAGGGCCGGACTGCTCGCTCGACGACGTCCTGCGCGCGACGGACTACGTGGTCCCCGCACTCGAGGTGCTCAACTCGCACATCGAGCTCGAAGGGCGCACGATCGTCGACACGATCTCCGACAACGCCGCCTATGGCGCGATGGTGCTCGGCGACGTGCGCAAGCGCCCGGACGAGATCGACCTGCGCTGGATCCCGGGCCTGCTCTACCGCAACGGCGAGATCACCGAGACGGGCGTCGCCGCGGGCGTACTCGACCACCCCGCGACCGGAGTCGCCTGGCTCGCGAACAAGTTCCACCAGCACGGCGCCCGGCTCGAGTCGGGCGAGATCATCCTGGCAGGATCGTTCACACCCCCCATGTGGGTCGAGCGCGGCGACGAGGTGCTGTGCGACTACGGACCGATGGGGAGGATCACATGTCGCTTCGTCTGATGCCGACTTTCCGCCATGCGCTCGACGAGGCCGACCGCCCGCTCATCGGCATGTGGGTGTGCTCCGGCTCGCCGCTCGTGGCCGAGATCTGCGCGGGTGCGGGGCTGGATTGGCTCCTCATCGACATGGAGCACTCCCCGAACGGGCTGGAGTCCGCGCTCGCCCAGCTGCAGGCGGTCGCCGCGTACCCGGTGACCCCCGTCGTCCGCGTGCCGATCGGCGACGTGGTGACGCTCAAGCAGGTGCTCGACATCGGAGCGCAGAACATCCTCGTGCCGATGGTGTCCTCGGCGGAGGAGGCGGCGACGCTGGTCGCCGCCGTCCGCTATCCCCCGCGCGGCGGTCGCGGCGTGGGCTCCGCGCTCGCACGCTCGGCACGCTGGAACCGCGTCGAGGGCTACCTCGAGAACGCCGACGAGCACGTCTCCCTCTTCGTGCAGATCGAGACCGCCACCGGAGTCGAGGCCGCTGCGGCGATCGCGGCGGTCGACGGGATCGACGGCGTTTTCGTCGGCCCGAGCGATCTCGCAGCCTCGATGGGCCTGCTCGGGCAGCAGACGCATCCGGATGTCGCGGCCGCCGTGCGGCGGGCGTTCGACGCCGTCCGGGCAGCCGGCAAGCCGGTCGGGGTCAACGCCTTCGACCCCGAGGTCGCCCGGGCCTATCTCGATGCCGGCGCCGGCTTCGTCCTGGTCGGGGCGGATGTCGCGCTGCTCGCACGCGGGTCCGAGGCCCTCGCGACCCGGTTCGGCCAGGAGCCCGGTTCCGGGCGCGCGTCGTACTGACCGCTCGGGCGCGGATCCGTCCGGACGGCGCGCCTCGAAGTCAACCGGTCGAGGCCGAGCGCCCGGGCATGACACTCTGAACACATGCAGCGCGATGTCTCGAGCCGGATCGTCCTCGATATCACCGAGCCCGCCGACCTGGTGTTCGCGATAGCCGTCAGCAGCGACTACGGCCCCGAGGAGATCTTCACCGCCTCGCTGGACGGCGCGCCGGTCGACACCCACTCGGTGCTCGACGCCCACGGCACCCGGCTGCACCGCATGCTCTCCGGCGTCGGCCGCCTCGAGGTGATGTACACCGCGCGGATCCCGGGCACCGGGATCGCCGCCTCTGCGACCGAGGCGGACCTCCTCGTGTACACGCGCCCGAGCCGCTACGCCGAGTCCGACGCCCTCGCGCCGACCGCCGGAGCGGAGTTCGCCGGCATCACCGATGCCGCAGAGCTCCTCGGCGCCGTGTCGTCGTGGGTCGGCACGCGTCTGCGGTACGTCACCGGGTCGTCGCTGCCCACCGACGGCGCCACCCGGACTCTGCTCGCGCGCCAGGGCGTATGCCGTGACTACGCGCACCTGTGCGTCGCGCTGCTGCGCGGGCTCGGCATCCCGGCCCGCATGGCGGCGGTGTACGCGCCCGGGCTGTACCCGATGGACTTCCACGCCGTGGCCGAGGCCTGGATCGACGGCGCCTGGCGCGCCGTCGACGCGACGACGCTCGCCCCCCGTTCCTCGCTCGTGCGCATCGCGACGGGACGGGATGCCGCCGACACCGCGTTCCTGAACGTCATGTCGGGCCGGGCCGACCTTCTCGAGGTGACGGTGACGGCGATCGTCGATGCGCTTCCCGACGACGACATCATGGAGCTCGTCTCCATCACGTAGCAGGCGGGCCTCCCGCACGGCAGCCCGAGCATGGCACAGTGATCCCATGAAGAAATGGATCGTCCGGTTCGTCTCGCTGCTCGTCTTCAACGTCGTGGTGCTGCTCGTCATCGGCTTCCTCACGCCGGCGAAGGTGGGATGGTCCGCCCTCTGGGCCGGCATCGTCCTGACGGCGATCGAGATCTGGATCAAGCCCCTCGTCGTGAAGTGGTTCGGGTCGATGGCGGCGAAGTCGGCACATCAGCGCACCAAGGCCGGTCAGAAGCTCGTGGAGTTCTTCCTCGCGTTCGCCGTGGCGCTCCTGGTGTGGATCGCGACCGTCTTCCTTTCGGGCGTCAGCGTGGGCGGATGGTTCTGGGGCTACGTGCTGCCCCCGGTGATCCTGCTCATCGGCTGGGCGATCTACGACGCGATCGACGACAGAGTCCATGAGCACGCGGGTGCGCTGTACGACCGGGCCGGCGGCGGAGCCAAGGCGACGACGACGACGGATGCCACGCCCCCGGCCATTCCGAGCCCCGAGTCCAGGGCCGCACGGCGCGAGCTGCAGGACGGTCTCACCGAAGAGCAGCGCCGGATGCTCGACGAGCTCGGCAAGGGCTGACGCGGATTCCGCGAGGCTGTCGATCGGCGGCGTCCTCGATCGTCATCGCAGTGTCGCAGCACTGAACCGACGAGAGGACCACACCATGCGCTACACGCTTCTGCTCCACTACCCCGAGATGTCCGCCGACGACCTCGGCCCCGACGCTCTGGCCGAGGGCATGCGCGAGTTCGATGCGTACGCCCAGGCGCTCGATGCCGCCGGCGTGCTGCAGTCGGCCGAGGTGCTCCAGCCGTCGGCCGTCACGACCACGGTCACCGCGCCCGACGGCGCGCTGCGCGTGCAGGACGGACCCTTCGCCGACACGAAGGAGCAGCTCGGCGGGACGTTCGTGATCGAGGTCGACGATCTCGACGCCGCGATCGGCTGGGCCGGCCAGGCGCCGTCGCTCGCGTGGGGAGCGATCGAGATCCGGCCCACCGCCATCCGGTTCCGCGACGGAGCCTGGGCCCCGCCGGAGGTCTGATGCCGACCGACGGCGAGGTGCGAGCGGTCGCCGAACGCGCTGCCCGCGCGTCTTACGGCCACCTGCTCGCCCTCATCGTCGCGAGCACGCGGGACGTCGCCCTCGCGGAGGACGCCCTCGCCGACGCGTTCGAGAGGGCGCTGCGCACGTGGCCGGATGCCGGCATCCCCGCCAATCCCGAAGGGTGGCTGCTCACCGTGGCACGCAATCGCCGGCGAGACGCCCTCGGCTCCGCGGCCCGGCGCACGGGCGTCACCCTCGACGATGCCCTCGCCGCGACGCTCGCCGACGATCCGGCGCTCGATCCCGCCGCCGTGCTCGACGGCCGTGAGGGCATCCCCGACAAGCGGCTCGAGCTGCTGTTCGCCTGTGCGCACCCGGCGATCGATCCCGCGGCGCGGACGCCGCTCATGCTCCAGGCCGTGATGGGTTTCGATGCCGCCCAGATCGCCCGGGCGTTCGGTGTCGCGCCCGCGGCGATGGCTCAGCGGCTGGTGCGCGCCAAGCGACGCATCCGCGACGCGGGGATTCCTTTCCGCGTGCCGACGCGCGCCGACATGCCTGATCGCCTGCCGTCGGTGCTCGAGGCGATCTACGGTGCCTACGCGATCGGCTGGCTGGACCAGGGCGACGAGCCGCGCGAGTCGCTCGCCGACGAGGCGCGCTGGCTGGCGGTGCTCGTCGCCGGTCTGCTGGACGACGAGGCTGAGGCCTGGGGGCTCGCGGCCCTGCTGACTTACGCGCAGTCGCGAGCCCCTGCCCGCACCACGGCGCCATGGCCGCCGCTGGACGAGCAGGACCCCGCGACGTGGGATGCCGCACTCATCGCGGAGGCCGCGGGGCTGTTGCGCCGCGCGTCCGCCCTCGGCCGTCCGCTGGGGCGATTCCAGCTCGAGGCGGCGGTCCAGGCCGTGCACTGCGACCGGGCCCGCACCGGCTCGCTCGACTCCGGCGCCCTCGTCCGGCTCTATCGCGGGCTCGTGGCGATCGCGCCGACCGCCGGCGCGGAGGCGGCGCTGGCCGCGGCGGAAGCCCGGTGTGCGATCGACGGCGGGATGCGGCATCCGTGAAGAGCGTGTAACAAACCGACGCGAGCGGAGACCCCGACGCGACCCGCTCGACAAGATGGAACCAGCCCGGCCGCCGACAGCACGAGCGCGCCGACAGCACCCGACTCCTGGAGGCATCATGTCGCGTCACACCCTGCCGTTCCGCACCGCCGCCGTCGGCGTCGCGCTCGCCGCCCTGGCCCTCACCGGCTGCGCGGGCGGCGCATCGGGCACCCCCTCCGGCGAGGCGTCCGAGGGCGCGGTCGACGGGAGCTGGGTGACCCCGGGGAAGATCACGATCGCCACCGGGGAACCGGCCTACTACCCGTGGGTGATCGACGACGCCCCCGAGAGCGGCGAGGGCTTCGAGGCCGCGGTCGCGTTCGCCGTCGCGGAGCAGCTGGGCTTCGCCGAGGAAGACGTCGTGTGGGTGCGGACCACGTTCGACGAAGCCATCGCGCCCGGACCCAAGGACTTCGACATCAACCTCCAGCAGTTCTCCATCACGCCCGAGCGTGAGGAGTCGGTCGACTTCAGCTCGCCGTACTACGAGACGACTCAGGTCGTCGTGACGACCGGCGACTCCCCCGCCGCGGAGGCGACCTCGATCGCCGACCTTGAGGACCTGCTCATCGGAGCGCAGACCGGCACGACGAGCTTCACCACCATCGAGTCCGTCATCCAGCCGACGCAGGGCGCGCAGGCGTTCAACACGAACGACGACGCCAAGCTGGCGCTCGAGAACGGCCAGGTCGACGCGATCGTCGTGGATCTCCCCACCGCGTTCTACATCTCGGGCGTCGAGCTCAGCGACGGCGTGCTCGTCGGCCAGCTGCCGACCCCCGAAGGCTCGACCGGCGACCAATTCGGCTTCGTCCTGGCCAAGGACTCGCCCCTGACCGACGAGGTGACCGCCGCCGTCGACGCCCTCCGGCAGGACGGCACGCTGGACGAGCTTGCCAGCGAGTGGCTCGGAGGCGAGGGCCAGGCCCCGCTCCTGCAGTGAGCCGGCGCACCGTTAGCCTGGCCGGATGACACGCGCACCCGCCGGGGCTGCCGGGGCGTCCCGCGCGGTGAGCGCGGTCGAGCTCGAGCGCCAGGCCTTCCGCAAACGCCAGGGCGCTCGCTCGGTCGTGATCAGCCTCGCCTCGACGCTCGTCCTGGCGGCAGTGCTCTGGGCGCTCGTGATCAACACGCCCGGCTGGGCCGCCGTGCAGGAGAAGTTCTTCGACCCGGAGGTGTTCGTCGCCTCGATCCCGCGGGTGTGGGACGGGTTCCTCCTGAATCTCCGCGTGCTGGCCATGTCGTCGGTGCTGGTGCTGATCTTCGGGATGCTGCTCGCCACCCTCCGCACCCTCCGCGGGCCGCTGTGGCTGCCGCTGCGCGCGCTGGCGGCGGGCTACACCGACCTGTTCCGCGGCATCCCGCTGATCATCGTGCTGTTCCTCGTCGGGTTCGGGATTCCGGGGCTCGGCCTCATCCCGGTGCGCGTTCCCGCGGAGGTGTGGGGCACGATCGCCATCACTCTCACCTACTCGGCGTACGTCTCCGAGGTGTTCCGCGCGGGCATCGAGGCGGTGCATCCCTCGCAGCGGCATGCCGCCCGATCGCTGGGTCTGAGCCATGGGAAGGCCATGCGGCTGGTCGTGGTGCCGCAGGCGATCCGCAAGGTGACCCCGGCCCTCATGAACGACTTCGTCGCGCTGCAGAAGGACGTCGGCCTCATCTCGGTGCTCGGCGCCGTCGACGCCGTGCGCGCGGCGCAGATCGAGACGGCCAAGTACTTCAACTTCACGCCGTATGTCCTTGCCGCTCTGCTGTTCGTGCTCCTGGCGATCCCCACCATCCGCCTGACCGACTGGTACACCGCGCGCGTCCGCGCCCGCGAGCAGATCGGGGGCATCGTATGAGCACCGTCGATCCGGTGCTCCGGCTCGAGGACGTCTGGAAGTCGTTCGGCGACCATGACGTCCTCCAGGGCATCGACCTCGACGTCGCGCCGGGCGAGGTCGTCGCGCTCATCGGCGCGAGCGGCTCGGGCAAGTCGACGCTTCTGCGCACCGTCAACCTCCTCGAGCCGATCGACGACGGGCGCATCTGGCTGAGCGGCGCCGACATCAGCGATCCGCGGGTCGACGCCGACGCCGTGCGCGCCCGAGTCGGCGTGGTGTTCCAGCAGTACAACCTGTTCCCGCACCTCACCGTGAAGGACAACATCACGCTCGCGCTCCGGCACGTCCACAAGTACTCCAAGAGCCGAGCGGATGCCGCTGCCACCGCGCTGCTGGAGCGCGTGGGTCTTGCAGAGAAGGCCGGAGAGCACCCCGATCGCCTCTCCGGCGGGCAGCAGCAGCGGGTGGCGATCGCGCGTGCTGTCGCGACATCCCCCGATCTCCTGCTCCTCGATGAGATCACCTCGGCGCTCGATCCCGAGCTCGTGGGCGACGTTCTCGACCTCGTGCGCGCCCTGGCCGACGACGGGATGACCATCGTCATGGCAACGCACGAGATGGCCTTCGCGCGCGACGTCGCCGATCAGGTCGTGTTCCTCGACGGCGGCCGGATCCTCGAGGCCGGCACCCCGGCCCAGGTGTTCGGCGCACCGCGCGAGGAGCGCACGCGTGCCTTCCTGGCGAGATTCACGGCCTGAGATCTGGCCGCGAGTCGCTCAGCGCGCGGCCCGGACGCGGAGCGCGCGCAGGTATCGGCGACGCGCAACGCTCTGGGCCAGCAGCAGCGCGGGATACGCCGCTCGCCAAGGAAGACCGGGTGCGGGGCGGGTCAGCGAGCGGATCGTCAGCACCACGGTGTCGCCGTCGCGGTGCACGATGAAGGCCTCCTCACCCGAGACGGGGTGGCCCGGCAGCGTCCGGTAAGCGAAGCCGACGCGGTCGGAAGTCTCGACCACATCGACCACTTCCACGGGCTCCCTGATGGAGAGGCCGAACGGGTGGGCCATGATGACAGGCCGGCTCCGGGGCGTCACCGCGCCGGGCGGCGCCACCGAGAACCCGCTGCGGGTCTTCACGCCCCACCGAAGCACTTCGGTGCGCGCCCACTCCCAGACAGCATCGCCTGCTCCGAGCACGGTCGACTTCTCCCAGCGCCGGAAGCCCTGGGCCGGCTCCCGCCAGACCGCGTCTGCCGGACGGGTCCGCGTCGTCCACGCGTCATTGGCCACGGATCGATCCTTGCAGGTGCGCTCCTGATTGCGCTGCCCCGTTCAGCTGCCCGAGACCTCGGAGTGGGACTACCTGATTCTCGGCCGCGGCGAGGCGGAGCTGCACTTCATGGCCGAGCCGTCGGTCGGCCCGTTGCGGACCGCCGGGTCAGCGTACGTGTTCGTGGATGACGCCGATGGACTCTTCCACGCGTGGAGCGCTGCGGTCGTCGCCGACGACAGCACGGCCAGCCGGGTGACTGACCTCATGGACACCGACTACGGGATGCGCGAGTTCGCGGTGGTCGACAGCAGCGGAAACCTCATCCGCGTCGGGTCCGCGCTCTAGACCACCGCCTGCGGAGACTGCTCCCGCGGCGGGTTGTGCATGAACTCGATGCGGATGCCGTTGTCGTCCTCCACGAAGGACGCGTAGTACCGGTCGTTGAAGCGCGGGTACAGTTTCGGCTCGCGCACGACGGACCAGCCGGCACCGACCGCGACCGCGTGGAGGCGGTCGACCTCGGCGCGTGAGCCGACGGCGAAGGCGAGGTGCTGCCAGCCGACCTGTCCATGCCGATGTGGTCCGGTGCCCGCTTCACGGGCCGGGAGGAGGATCAGCTCCGTCTCGCCCTCCGTGTGCCACGACACGCCGTTCTCCGCGTCGTAGCGAGTGAATCCCAGGGCAGCGAGGACAGGGGCGAATTGCGCGATCGCAGACGGAAGGTCGTCGACGGTGACGCCGAGGTGGTCGAAGACGGGCACCACGGCAGTCTTCCGCATCTCGGGCCCCTCCGGCGGTTCACATGCGCCGTCGCGGCATCCCGCCCCGCCTCGCGAGTCGGCTCGCCTGAGTAGCATGCCCCCATGCCCATCCGTCTGGAGAACGTCGCCATCGCCGTGCGCGACCTCGAAGCGACGATCGCCTTCTTCACCGACCTCGGCCTCACCGTCATCGGCCGCGACACGGTCAGCGGCGAGTGGACGGACACCGCCGTCGGCCTCGACGGCAACCACGCCCGGATCGCGATGCTGCAGACGCCCGACGGCCACGGCCGCCTGGAGCTCTTCGAGTACATCCACCCTGAGGCGATCGAGACCGAACCGACGCGTCCCCACGAGATCGGCATGCACCGCGTGGCGTTCTCGGTCGACGACATCGACGAAGCCCTGGCCACCGCTGCCAGACATGGCTGCCACCCTCTGCGCGGGTCGCGAACTACCAGGACGTCTACAAGCTCACCTATGTCCGGGGTCCGAGCGGGATCCTCGTGATGCTCGCTCAGGAGCTCAAGAAGGGAGCCGATCGAGTCAACTGGTTGACATGTCCGGAGTCAACTGGTTGACTCAGCACATGTCGGACCGCATCACCTTCACCCTCCACGAGGTGATCTCGGCCATGGACGCCCACGCCGACGCCGTGCTGCGTGCACGCTACGGCGTGACCTTCAACCACTTCCAGTTCCTCGCGATCCTCGCCGACGTCGAGCCCTCCGACATGACCACGCTCGCCGCCTGCCTCGGCATCACGAAGGCCGGCGTCAGCAAGCGCGTCCCCGCGCTCGTCGCCGACGGCTGGATCGCCTCCGAGCCCGGCGCGGGCCGCAGCATCCTGCTCTCGCTCACGGCGAAGGGCGCCGCCCTCGTCCGTGACGCCGGCGGAGTCCTCGAGCGAGAGTTCACCGAGCTCCTCGCCGACCCGGCGCTCGCCGCCGACCCCATCGACGTCCCCCGATTGAACCGCCAGCTCGTCGCCCTGACCACCCTCGTCCAACAACAGCAGGAGCAGCCATGACCTCGCCCGCGCGCATCCTCGTCGTGATCGGAACCCCGATCGCCGGCAGCCTCAACCATGCCCTCGCCCGCTCGTACGCCGATGCCGCCCGCGCTGCCGGCGCGGAGGTGCGAGTGGTCGACCTCGCCACCGACGCGGTGCCGGGGCATCCGTCGCTGCGCAGCGAACTGCGCACCCCGCGCTCGGACGCCGACACGCCGCTCGCGCCCGAGGTCGCGAACTACATGGGCGACGTGACCTGGGCCGACCACCTGGTGTTCTTCTTCCCGCAGTGGTGGGGCTCGACTCCCGCGGCGCTCAAGGGGTGGATCGACCGCGTCTTCCTCGCGGGCTTCGCATTCCGCTACCGCGAGCGCGGCCGGCTCTGGGACAAGCTCCTCACCGGCCGCACGGCCCGCATCGTCATGACGATGGACTCCCCCGTCCCGTGGAACGCCTGGGTCTACCGCGACGCGGCGATCCGCCAGCTGCGCAATGCGACGCTCGAATACTGCGGCATCAAGGTGCGCGGCATCACGCGCCTGTCGGAGGTGCGCCACCGCGCCGACGCCGATCGCGAGCGCTGGATCCGCGGAATGGCGTCGTTCGCTGCGATTGATGCCGCGTCCGCGCTCGCGCGCGATCGCGGGGAGCTCGTCCCGGCGTGACGGCTACAGGCGCTCGGCCGCCTCGACGACGTTCGTCATGAGGAGCGCCACCGTCATCGGCCCGACCCCGCCGGGGTTCGGCGACAGGTAGCCGGCGACGTCGGCGACGTCGGGATGGACGTCGCCGAAGATCCTGCTCTTGCCCGTCTCGGGGTCGACCTCACGCGTCACGCCGACATCGAGCACGGCGGCGCCGGGCTTCACGTCGGCCGCGCGGACGATGTGCTTGACGCCGGCCGCCGCGACCACCACGTCCGCCTGACGCAGGTGATGCGCGAGGTCGGCCGTACCCGTGTGCGTGAGCGTCACCGTGGCGTTGTACTCCCGGCGCGTGAGCAGCAGCCCGATGGAGCGGCCGATCGTGACACCGCGCCCGACGACCACCACGTCCTTGCCGTTCAGGTCGTACCCGTTGCGCAGCAGCAGCTCGATCACGCCGCGCGGCGTGCACGGCAGGGGCGAGGTGATCGGCGAGTTGACGTTCAGCACGAGCCGGCCGAGGTTGGTCGGGTGCAGACCGTCGGCATCCTTGGCCGGGTCGATGCGCTCCAGGATCGCGTCCGTGTCGATGTGCTTCGGCAGCGGCAGCTGGACGATGTAGCCGTGGCACTCCGGATCGGCGTTGAGGTCGTCGATGAGCGCCTCGACGTCGGCCTGCGTGGCGTCCGCCGGCAGCTCGCGCTGGATCGAGTTCATCCCGATCGACTCGGACTGGCGGTGCTTCATCCCGACATACAGCTGCGAGGCCGGGTCCGCTCCCACGAGCACCGTGGCGATGCCGGGCACGATGCCGCGTTCCTTGAGCGCCGCGACGCGGCCGCGCAGCTCTTCCTTGATGGCGTCGGCCGCCGCGCGGCCGTCGAGTACCTGTGCGGTCATTGTTGCGTCCTTCACTGTCGGCGGAGCACGCCGTCGTCGCTGAGGCAGGCGGTACCGCGGCCTGCCTCAGCCACACGTGCATGCTTCACGGCGGGGTGCCTGCGGAGGCCGGGCTACTGCGAGAGGCCGGGGTACAGGGGGAACGCCGCGGTCAGGGCGGCGACGCGGGTGCGCAGCGCCTCGACGTCGGCTCCGGGGAGCAGCGCGAGCGCGATGATGTCGGCGACCTCGGTGAACTCGGCGTCGCCGAATCCGCGGGTCGCGAGCGCGGGCGTGCCGATGCGCAGACCCGAGGTCACCATCGGGGGCCGCGGGTCGTTCGGCACCGCGTTGCGGTTGACCGTGATGTGGATCTCGTGGAGGAGGTCCTCGGCCTGCTTGCCGTCGATCTCGGCGTTGCGGAGGTCGACGAGCACCAGGTGCACGTCGGTGCCGCCGGAGCGGACCGAGATGCCGGCATCCGTCACATCCTGCTGCGAGAGACGTTCGGCGATGAGGTGCGCGCCGCTCAGGACCCGCTCCTGACGCTCCGCGAACTCGGGGGTCGCGGCGAGCTTGAACGCGGTCGCCTTGGCGGCGATCACGTGCATGAGCGGTCCGCCCTGCTGGCCGGGGAAGACCGCGGAGTTGATCTTCTTCGCGATGTCGGCGTCGTTGGTGAGGATGAAGCCCGAACGCGGGCCCCCGATGGTCTTGTGCACCGTCGACGAGACGACGTGCGCGTGGGGCACGGGGTTCGGGTGCAGCCCCGCGGCCACGAGTCCGGCGAAGTGCGCCATGTCGACCCAGAGGAGGGCTCCCACCTCGTCGGCGATCGCGCGGAACGCCGCGAAGTCGAGATGACGCGGGTAGGCGGACCAGCCGGCGATGATCACCTTGGGCTGGTGCTCGATCGCGAGGCGGCGCACCTCGTCCATGTCGATCAGCGACGTGGACTCATCCACCCCGTAGGCGACGATGTTGAACAGCCGGCCGGAGAAGTTGATCTTCATGCCGTGAGTGAGGTGGCCGCCCTGGTCGAGGGACAGTCCGAGCAGGGTGTCACCGGGGCGGGCGATCGCGTGGAGGACCGCGGCGTTGGCCGTTGCGCCCGAGTGGGGCTGGACGTTGGCGAACTCGGCGCCGAACAGCGACTTGGCGCGGGCGATGGCGAGCTCTTCCGCCACGTCGACCTCTTCGCAGCCACCGTAGTAGCGGCGGCCGGGGTAGCCCTCGGCGTACTTGTTCGTGAGGACCGAGCCCTGCGACTGCAGGACCGAGAGGGGCACGAAGTTCTCGGACGCGATCATCTCGAGGTAGCCGCGCTGGCGGTCGAGCTCCCGCTCGAGCACCTGGGCGATCTCGGGGTCGACCTCGGAGAGAGGGGCGTTGAAGTACTGATCGGTCATGACGATCTCCTTGACTGCGGCTTTCGGGGTGCGCGGCACGGCGTGCCGGGATTCACATCGGCCCAGGCGTGCGGTCGAATGCCGTAGTCAGCCGCTCCCCGGTGGTAGACCACCTCAACGCCAGTCGCGACATGCCGAGCATAACGGATGCTACGGCCCTGGTCCGCGCCGATGACGCCCTGCTAGGCTGAGTCCACCCTTTTGTTAGGACTCTTTACATGAACCGTCGCCGAGGACGGACCGCCGCCGTGGTCGTGGTCGCCGCGACGCTGCTGGCGGGCTGCACGCCCGCCGCCCAGAATGGAGACACCGTGTCGCTCCCCTCCGTCGTCCCCGCCCCGGCCTCGCTCGAGCAGGCCACCGGTGCGCCGTTCCGCCTCTCCGCGACCACCCGGATCGAGGGCGAGACGGATGCCGCGGCCTCCCTTGCCGCTCTCGTCACCGCACGGACCGGGCTCGAGGTCGAAGGCGGTGGCGCATCGACCATCACCCTCGCGATCGAGCCGGGTGGCGCCGCGGAGTCGTACTCGCTCACCGCCGACGAGGCATCCGTCGTCGTCACGGGGGCCGACGCCGCCGGCCTGTTCTACGGCGTCCAGACCCTCGGCCAGCTCCTGACCCGCGACGACGACGCGTGGATCGTGCCCGCCGTCACGGTCGAGGACTCCCCGCGCTTCGCCTACCGCGGCGTCATGCTCGACGTCGCGCGGCACTTCCACTCGGTCGAGACGGTCAAGGGGTACATCGACCGCGCCGCCGGCCTGAAGTTCAACGCGCTGCACCTCCACCTCGCCGACGATCAGGGCTGGCGTCTTCAGCTGCACTCGCGCCCGAAGCTCACCGAGCTCGCCTCGGGGACGGCGGTCGGGGGCGATCCGGGCGGCTTCTACACGAAGGCGGACTACGCCGAGATCATCGCCCACGCGGCGTCGCGCCACATGATCGTCGTGCCCGAGATCGACATGCCGGGCCACACGCACGCGGTGGGTCTCGCCTATCCCGAACTGGTCGAGGAGCCGGTCCTGAGCGACCACATCATCGAGATCGCGCGGGACTACGGCGGCGATCTCCCCGAGGCGGGCAAGCCCTACGACGGCATGGCCGTCGGCTTCTCCTCGCTGAAGATCCACGACGAGGCGACCTACGATTTCGTCGCCGATGTCTTCGGAGAGCTGGCGGGGATGACCCCCGGCCCGTACCTGCACCTCGGCGGCGACGAGGCCCTCGGCACCGCACCCGAGGACTTCGCCCTGTTCGTCTCCCGCGCGACCGAGATCATCGCGGACCTCGGCAAGACACCGGTCGCCTGGCACGAGGCGGGGGCAGCGCCCGATCTCACCGAAGCGACGGTCGGCCAGTACTGGGGATTCGTCACGCCGACCGACGGCATGGACGTCAAGGCGCGCGAGTTCGTCCGCAACGGCGGGCAGCTGATCCTCTCCCCCGCCGACGCGATCTATCTGGACATGAAGTACCCGACCGGACCCGACCTCGGCCTCACCTGGGCCAACGGTCCCACCAGCGTCGAGGACGCCTACTCGTGGGAGCCCTCGGCGATCATCCGGGGCATCGACGACACCGACATCCTCGGGGTCGAGGCTCCGATGTGGAGCGAGACCATCCGCACCGCGTCCGACATCGACACGATGGCGTTCCCGCGCATCGCCGCCGCCGCCGAGGCGGGGTGGTCCCCCGCGACGGGCGCCAGCGACCTGCGCACCTGGGAGTCCTTCCGCACCCGCGTCGGCGCGCTCGGCCCGCTGTGGACGAGCCTCGGGATCGGCTTCCACCCCACCGGGGAGATCCCCTGGGTCACCGAGTGAGCACGCTCGTCCACTCCGTCCGGCTCGTCGACGACGGGCGTGTGACGCCGGATGCGTGGGTGCTGTTCCAGGGCGGCCGGGTTTCGGCGACCGGAGTGGGCGCGGACCGCCCGGCAGCCGACGAGATCGTCGACGGGGAGAGCGGATGCCTCGCCCCGGGCTTCATCGACATCCACGGGCACGGCGGAGCAGGAGCGAGCTACGACGACGGCCCCGGCGCCATCCGGGCGGCGCGCGCGCTGCACCGCGCGCACGGCACGACGCGTGCGGTGGTGTCGCTCGTCACCGCCTCGCTCGACGAGCTCGTCTCCCGTACCGCCATGGTGGCCGACCTCGTCGCGGAGGACCCCACGATCCTCGGCTCGCACCTGGAGGGACCCTTCCTCGATCCGGGCCACAAGGGCGCGCACACCGAGGCGCTGCTGCGAGCCCCCGACGCGGCATCCGTCGCCCGTCTGCTCGACGCGGGGCGCGGCACCATCCGGCAGATCACCCTGGCCCCCGAGCTGCCCGGAGCGGGCGTCGCGATCGCGCGCTTCGTGGAGGCGGGCGTGGCCGTGGCGATCGGGCACACCGCCGCGGATGCCGCCACCTCCCGCCGCGCGTTCGACGCCGGCGCGACGCTCCTCACGCACGCCTTCAACGCGATGCCGGGCATCCACCATCGCGCCCCCGGCCCTGTGATCGCCGCTCTGCGCGACGACCGCGTGGTGCTCGAACTCGTCGCCGACGGAGTCCACGTCGACCTCGACCTGATCGCGGTCGTCTTCGCGGCTGCGACCGGCCGGGTCGCGCTGATCACCGACGCGATGGCGGCGGCCGGGGCGGATGATGGCGCGTACGACCTCGGCGGACTCGCCGTCACGGTGCACGAAGGTGTCGCGCGACTCGACGACGGCGGCGCGATCGCCGGATCGACCCTGACGCAGGATGCGGCTCTGCGGCGCGTGGTGAAG
Source organism: Microbacterium sp. CFBP9034 (assembly GCF_034045255.1). Lineage (NCBI taxonomy): Bacteria > Bacillati > Actinomycetota > Actinomycetes > Micrococcales > Microbacteriaceae > Microbacterium > Microbacterium sp. CFBP9034. The sequence continues at coordinate 563,120 of NZ_JAXCWC010000002.1, read as the reverse complement.
GCGGGTGTGCCGCTCGCGGCAGCGGTGGCCGCGGTGACGTCGACGCCGGCCCGCGCGATCGGGCGCCCGGATCTGGGCACACTGCGGGTCGGCGGGCTCGCGGACGCGGTGCTGCTGGGCGCCGATCTCGAGGTGCGACGCGTCTGGGTCGCCGGCACGGCGGAGTGATCCCAGGCCGCCCGCCGCACAACCCGGGGCGTCGTGCAGCGGACGGAGCACAAGGAGGGCCGCTGCGTTTCACACAGCGGCCACGGTACGGAGAGTAGGGCGGGGCCGGCAGTCCCTCCCCCGAGTTCCTGCCGAGCCCCGCCTCCGGCGGCGTGTACGAAATGTCCGTCCTTCGCCGGCGGTGCTCGCCATGTGCCCCCACAGAGCGACGAGCAGCGTCTCCTGCTTGATGAGACGGCGCGACGGGCGTTCTATTACGCGATCGGCCGGAAACATTTTCCGGGGGCGGTCCGGCGCCCCCGCCCGCCCGCCGCCCAAGGGCGCGGATTCAGCCCTCCATCTGGTCAAAACGACCGTCTCGGGCGACAATGAAGGAGTCGCGAGTCGCATCAGCACCGCTCGGGACTGGCTGGGGTCCCCAACGAGGGCGGTTTCGGTCGCCCATTCGCAGGGAGAGACAGTGACCGACCAGCACGAAGGCCCGAGCAGGGACGCGGCCGACCTCGGCGATGCCGACCTCGTGCTCCGTACGCGATCCGGCGACAGCGCGGCCTTCGGCGAACTGTGGCGGCGCCACTACCGGTCCGGCATCTCGGTCGCGCGCAACGTCTCTCCCGGTACCGACGCCGACGACCTCGTCCAGGAGGCCTACACCCGCATCTATCAGTCGATCCTTCGGGGCGGCGGCCCTACGGGCTCCTTCCGTGCGTACCTGTTCACGAGCATCCGCAACACCGCCGCGGGCTGGGGTCGTTCCCGCCGCGAAACCCCGATCGACCAGCTCGAGACGCTCGAAGATCCTGCGACCAGCGAGCAGGCCACCGCCGAGTCGCTCGACCGGGGCCTGACCCATCAGGCGTTCCGGAGCCTGCCGAGCCGGTGGCAGGAAGTGCTCTGGTACTCCGAGATCGAGGGGATGAAGCCCGCCGAGATCGCACCCCTCCTCGGGATGAAGGCGACCGCCGTCGCCCAGCTCACCTTCCGCGCCCGCGAAGGACTGCGAGAGGCGTGGATCCAGGCCCATCTGCGCTCCGTCGCCGACGGCTCGGACTGCGCGTGGTCCATCGAGCGCCTCGGGGCCTACGCGCGCAACAACTTGGGCCGCCGCGACCGCGGAAAGCTCGAGGCGCACGTCGCGGGCTGCACCCGCTGCGCCATCGTCGCCAGCGAGGCCAGAGAGGTCTCGAGCCGTCTGGCCATGGTTCTCATCCCGCTGACGGTCGGCGTCACCGGCACAGCCGGATACCTGGCGACGCTCCAGGGCGCCGGCGCCCCGGTCGCGGCTCTGGCAGCCATGCCGTCGAACGTGGTGCAGGGCGCCGTGTCGGCGGGATCGGCCGGATCCGCCACTGTGGCGGGCGGGACGGCCGCCGGAGGAACGGCTGCGGGGTCCACCGCACTGGCGGGAGCGGGGTCCGCCGCAGGAGCCGGTTCCGCGGCGTCCGTGGGCGCCGGTGCGGCCGCCGCGACGGTGGGAACGGCCGGCGTCGCCGCGACGGCGGGAACCGTGGCCACCGTCGGGGCCGGAGCCGCCGCCGCCGCCGGCACCGTGCTTTCTGTCGGCGGCGTCGCCGGGCTCGCCGCGGCAGGACTCGTCGTCGTGAGCAGCGTGGTCGCCGCAGCGGTCGGGCTGCCTCCGCAGCCGAGCGCGGACAAGATCGCGGTCGACGGCACATCGTCGGTCACCGAGGTATCCGACGACGCGACCGCAGCGTCGACCACACCCCTCGAGACGGCCCCGGAGTCCTCGGTCCCCATCGCCGACGCGGGTGGTCCGTCGCCGGCCGACATTCCCGCGCTACCCGTTGAGGCGGCCGCTGAAGCCGGCCCTCCGGCAACCGTCGAACTCCCTGAACAGGCCGCCGGCGACAGCGGCACAACCACCCCGGGCACCGGCGACGCCGGCAACGGGGGCACCGTGCCCGACAGCGGCCTGCCGACGACGGGCACGGCCACCCCGACCCCGGGGGTCGGCACGCCCACTTCGGGCACCGGCAACGCCAGCCCGCCCGCCGACCCCGGCAAGCCCGGTACGACCACCGACAGCCCGGGCAACGGCAACCCCGGCAACAGCGACGGCAATCCCGGAACCGGCAACCCCGGCAACGGCAACGGCACCTCCGGAGCGAACGGCGGCAAGCCGCCGAGCGGCACCCCGAACGGCGGGAGCCTCAACAGCAGCACGGGCGGCGCCGTCGAGGAGCCTCCCGCCTCCGCCGGACCCTCCGTTCCTGCAGGCTCGCCGTCCATCGCGTCGAGCTCCTCGTCCACCTCCGGCGTGCAGACGACCGTCGAGGTCACGGTCAGCGGCGTCCCCGGTGCGACCGTTCAGGCGCGCATCCGCGGCACCGTCCGCGCCACCGCCACCGTGGACTCCGCAGGCACGGCGATCCTGGTCCTCCTGCCGAGTGCGCAGGATCTGAGCAGCGACGCCCGCGTCGACATCCGGTACGTGGGCGGCGCCGGCGCGCCCACCAGCGCCCGGCTCAGCGCGCTGCTCTGACCTCGCCGACGGTCCGCCGACGACTCGGACCGGGAGCACCGGCGCCTAAACTGGAGCCATGACCGACTCCGCCCGCGCCGCCTCTCGCGCCGAGCCCGCGCCCGGCACCCGCGCCCCGCTGTCGGTCATCGACCTTCTCGCGTTCGTCTGCGAGCTGTTCGCCTTCGCCAGCCTGGCCGTGTGGGGCTTCGCGTCCTGGCCCCTGCCCTGGAACATCGTCGCCGGGATCGGCGCTCCGGTGCTCGCCATCCTGGTCTGGGCGCTTTTCGTCTCCCCGCGGGCCGTGCTGGCGGTCCATCCCTTCGTTCGGGCGCTGGTCGAACTCCTCGTCTACGCGTCTGCCACGATCGCGTGGTGGAGCCTCGGGTACGCCTGGATCGGCCTGATCTTCGGCATCGTGGCGGTCACCATCGGCGTGATCGCGGGCCGACGCCGGCTCGCGTGAGCGCCGGCCGCGACGTCCTCGCGCTGCTGAGAGCGGCGCTCGGCGATCGCGTCGACTCCACGCCGCAGGCCCGGCACGCCGCCCGCGCGGACAAGTCGGGGCATGCGGCATCCGGAATCCCGCTCGCAGTCGTCAATGCGACCTCGGTGTCGGACGTGCAGGAGACTCTGCGCATCGCGAGCGCGACAGGCACCCCGGTCGTCACCCGCGGTGCGGGCACGGGGCTCGCGGGCGGGGCGATCGCGGGCTCGGGCGAGATCTCGCTCTCGGTGCGCGGGATGGACCGCATCCTCGAGGTGCGTCCCGACGATCTGCTCGCGGTGGTCGAGCCCGGCATCCTCAACGCCGACCTCAATGAGGCGCTCGCGGAGCACGGCCTGTGGTGGGCGCCGGATCCGGCGAGCCGCGCCATCTCCACCGTCGGCGGCAACATCGCCACGGGTGCGGGGGGCCTGTTGTGCGCGAAGTACGGCGTCGTCCGCGACGCGGTGCTGGGCGTCGACATCGTGCTCGCGGACGGCCGCCTGCTCCACCTCGGCCACCGCACCGTCAAGGGTGTGACCGGCCTCGACCTCACGTCGCTGGTGATCGGCTCTGAAGGCACACTGGGCGTCGTCGTCGGCGCCACCCTGAAGCTGCGTCGCCTGGTGCCCGGTGAGGTCTGCACGGTCGCCGCGACCTTCCCGGGCGTGCGGGCGGCGGCCGAGGCATCCGCCGCCGTCACGGCTTCGGGTGCGCAGCCGGCCATCATGGAACTGATGGATGCCGCGTCCCTCGCCGCCGTCCACGCTCTGCTGTCGCTCGCTCCCCCGACGCCCGGGGCGTCGCAGCTCACCATCCAGACCGACGGTCCGGCCGCGGCGGCCGAAGCCGACGCGATCGCCGCGGTGCTGCGCGCCTCGGGCGGCACCGTCGCTGTGTCGCACGACCGCGCCGAGGGAGAGCGGCTGCTCACGATCCGGCGGTCGATGCACCCGGCCATGGAGACGCTCGGCACCGCCCTCATCGAAGACGTCTCGGTGCCGCGCAGCGCGCTGCCGGCGATGTTCGACGAGATCGCGCGCGTCGAACGCGAGCACGGTCTGGTGATCCCCACCGTGGCGCACGCCGGCGACGGCAACCTGCACCCGAACTTCATCTTCCACGCCGAGCCCGATGAGGCCGGGATCGTGGAGGTGCCCGAAAGCATCTGGGATGCCGCGGACGACCTCTTCCGCGCTGCCCTCCGGCTGGGTGGCACTCTCACCGGCGAGCACGGGGTCGGCGTGCTCAAGCGCCGCTGGCTGGCCGACGAGCTCGGTGCGGATCAGTGGGAGCTGCAGCGGCAGATCACGCGTGTGTTCGATCCGCAGGGCATCCTGAACCCGGGCAAGGTGTTCGAGGTCTGAGCCGGTCGCGTCCCGCGGACGGGGGGCGCCCTACGGCGCCGGCGGGATCGGAGCCGGCGACTCAGCAGCAGACACCGTGGCCTGCCGCCTCTGAGCGAACAGCGCCAGTGCGACGGCCGCGATGCCCAGCACGAGCGGGGCGATGAACGCCGCGAACAGCGAGATGGCATAGGGGACCACGACAACCGGTGCGTAGGCTTCGCCGTTGTTCCAGCCGAGCTCCTGGGCGATCGACCCGAACACCACGGATCCGATCACCACCAGGTACGCAAGCGCCGGCAGCCACTGCCACGGTCCGGGGACGGCCCGCACTCGGACGATCTCGACCACCGCGATCAGCCCCGCCGCGACAGGGACGAGCGAGAGTGCAGCGAACGCCCACCACGACAGACCGGCCATCGACTCGTATGGCACGAGCGTCCAGATGAGCTCGACCACGTATGGCCAGACCGCGAACACCACCAGGGCGACCATGCCCAGGGGCTTGCGAGCCACGACGCTGCCTCCGCCCCGCGTGCCGACCGCGAACACGATCATGGCGATCGCCGAGAGGGCCCGACCCGACTGCTGCATCACCTGGCCGTACACGCTGTACGCGTCGCCGCCCCACTGATACGCCCACTCGAACACCGGAGTGAGCGGCGTCTGAAGGATCGCGACGATGCCCGCCAGGATGAAGAGCCCCCCGCCGACGAAGAACACCACGCGCCCGCTCCTGCTGCTGACCGCCGTTGCCCGGGTCCGTGACGTCGGGGCGTCGATGGGCTCGTCCGTGATGGGCTGGGACATGTGACTGCCTCCTTGCCGACGCGCTGCGAGGTGGCGTCGGACTCCGGCGGATGCGGCGTGGCATCCGTTGCCGCGATCGTAGACCCTCGGGCGGGTCCTCACCCCTGACTTCCACCGCCGAGGCGCGGGCAGCGGCGATCAGGACGGGGGCGGATAGACCTGTACCGTCGGGCGATCGGGGACGGTCGTGCGACGACCGGACAGCTGGAGCGCGAGGATGCCGAGCACCAGAGGAGCCCCGATGACTGCGAGCTGTCCACGCAGCACACCGCCGACCCGGAGTGTGCGGCGCAGCGAGTTCCCTGCAGCCGACGACCGGTCCACCTGTCCCGCGACTGCAGGCCGCGGGCCGTCGCCGGAGGGAGAGGGGAAGAGCGCCGTCATGGCGTCAGCCTAGCGACGGCAGGACGGCTCAGATGCCCTGCCAGTCCGGCTTGTTGATGAAGGCGTAACGGTAGTAGTCGGCGTGCGCCAAGCGCGACGCCGCAGCCTCGTCCACGACCACCGTGGTGTGCGGGTGGAGCTGGATCGCGGACCCCGGGAGCGACGCCGTCACCGGCCCCTCGACGGCGGCGGCCACGGCCTGTGCCTTGCCCTCGCCGAATGCGAGCAGCACCAGGTGACGGGCCCGCATGATGGTGCCGAGCCCCTGGGTGATGCAGTGGCGCGGCACCTCGTCGATGCTGTCGAAGAAGCGGGCGTTGTCGGCGCGCGTCTGCTCGGTGAGGGTCTTCACCCGCGTCAGGGAGGCGAACGACGATCCCGGCTCGTTGAAGCCGACGTGTCCGTCGGTGCCGATCCCGAGGATCTGCAGATCGACGCCGCCGGACTCGATGAGCGCGCGCTCGTAGTCGTCACCGGCATGCTCGATCCCCGCGAGCGACCCGTCGGGGACGCGGATGAGCGCGGGATCGAGGCCGAGCGGCTCGACGACCTCGCGAGCGATCACGGAGCGATAGCTCTCGGGGTGGGCCGGGTCGAGGCCGACGTACTCGTCGAGGGCGAAGCCCCGAACGCGCGACACGTCCACACCCGCGAGCCGGGAGCGCAGCGCCTCGTACACCGGCAGCGGCGTCGAGCCGGTGGCGAGTCCGAGCACGGTGGCCGGGTCCGCGCGGATCAGGCGCACGATCTCGTCGGCGACGAGCGCCCCACCGGCCGCCTGGTCGGCGACGATGACGACCTCAGCCATGGGCCAGCGCTCCTTCGGCATCACGGGCCGCACCCACGAGTGCCGCGCCGAGTGCTGCGGCGGGCGAACCGGCCGGGAGCAGCTCCACGCGCTCCTCGAGGCGGAGCGATCGCATGAACGGGGATGCCTCGGCGCTGGCTGCGAGCTCGGCTCTGACGTCGGCCATCAGCCGGTCACCGAGCGCGGTGACCCCGCCCCCGAGCACCACGGCGTCGACGTCGGCGGTGAGCACGAGCACCCGCACCGCCGCGGCGACACCGCGCGCGAGGCCGGCCCGCAGCGCGCGCGCCTCGGGGTCGCCCGCGTCGGCGGCGTCGAACACATCGCGCACCGGCAGCGCTCCGGCACGACCCCATCGCTCGGCGATGGCGCCGCCCCCGGCGAGCGCTTCGATGCAGCCGTGCTGGCCGCAGCGGCAAAGGGGGCCGCGGGGATCGACCGAGATGTGCCCGACCTCGCCGGCCGTGCCCCGAGCGCCACGCCAGAGGCTTCCCTCGCTGACGATGCCGGCCGCGATGCCGGTGCCCAGATTGAGGTAGGCCATCGATCCCGACCCGCCGTGGAGGGCGAACGCACCGAGCGCCGCGGCCTTGACGTCGTTCTCCACGCCCACCGGCACCCCCAGGCTCGGCGCCGTGAGAGCGGCGAGGTCGAGCTCGTCGACCCCGAGGTTCACAGCGTGCACGACGCGGCCGGTCCCGGGTTCGATCTGTCCGGGGATCCCGATCCCGACCGAGCGGATCTCCGCGAGGTCGACACCCGACTCGTCGCCGAGAGCCCGGACCGCTTCGAGGACCGTCGCGGTGACGGCATCCGGTCCCCATCCCGTGGCCAGGCGCACCCGGCCGACGATCGTCCCGGCGGCGTCCACCGCGACGGCGTCCGTCTTGGTGCCGCCGACGTCCAGCCCGACCTTCATCCGCCGACCTCCCTGCGGAAGGCGGCACGGTTCAGCGCGCGCATCAGCCCTTGACCGCCCCGGCCACGAGACCGCCGGTCATGCGGCCCTGCACGATGAGGAAGAAGATCACGACGGGGATCGAGATCAGCGTCGCACCGGCCATCACGGCACCCCAGTTCGTGGCCTCGGTGGCCGACTGGAAGGAGTTGAGCCAGGTCGGCAGTGTGAGGTTGTAGCCCTTCATGAGCAGGAGAGCCATCGTGAACTCGTTCCACGCCTGGATGAACGCGAAGATGCCCGTGGCGACCAGACCCGGCGCGAGCAGCGGGAACGTCACGCGTCGGAACGCCTGGGACTTCGTGCAGCCGTCGATCATCGCGGCCTCTTCGAGGTCGGCCGGAACACCGGCGACGAAGCCGCGAAGGGTCCAGATCGTGAAGGGGATCACCGCGGCGACGTAGACGATGCCCAGGCCGAGCATCGTGTTCATGAGACGCCAGTCGTCGATCATCCCGTAGAGGGTGAACATCATCGCCTCGCCGGGGATCATCTGGATGACGAGCACCGAGATGATGAACCCGCGACGGCCCTTGAAGTGGAACCGCGCCACGGCGATGGACGCCAGGAAGGCGAACAGCAGCGTGACGATGAGCACGCCGACGGTCACGATCGAGGAGGTCATCAGGCCGTGGGGGAAGTCCGTCTGGCCGGGTGCGGCCTCGCGCGTCCACGCCGTGACGTAGTTCTGCCACGTCAGCTCGAGCGGAACGAGGCTGGGGCTGCGGCTGATGATCTTGTTCGGCGGGGTCAGCGACATGTTGATCATCCAGTACACCGGGAAGACCGAACAGAGGAAGACGATGACCGCGGCGGTGTTCAGGAGCGCCCGCGTCGCGGTGCGCCTGCCCGACGGCCGGCGCGCCTCGATCGAACGCCGGCGGGGAGTCTTGGGCGTGCCGCCCTCGCCGAGGACCTCCTCGACGCCGATGGTGCCGAGCTGGACGCTCGCGTTGATCTGAGTGCTCACAGCTCCTCCTCCTTGAGCGTCGAGCGGACGTAGCCCCAGGAGAGGATCAGCAGCAGAACGACCATCACGACGCCGATGGCGCTCGTGAAGCCGAAGTCGCCGGGACCCTGGCGGAACATGTAGGTGCCGAGCACGTTGGTCTCCGACGCGAGACCGCCCTTGCTCTGCAGCGCGTAGACCTGGGTGAAGATCCGGAGGTTCCAGATGACCTGGAGCACCAGGATCACCACGAGCACGCTGCGGATGTAGGGGAACACGACGAAGCGGAAGCGCTTGAGTCCGGTCGCGCCGTCGAGCGCCGCAGCCTCGAGCACCTCGCCGGGCACCTGGCCGAGCGCCGCATACGTGGTGAAGGCGACGAACGGGATGCCCTGCCACACGATGATGATGGTCAGGACGAAGAAGAACGACCACGGGTTGAGCAGCCACGAGTGGTTGGTCCAGTCGTCGGTGCCCGTGACGGTGTTGAGCGCCCAGTTGACGACGCCGTACTGCGTGTCGAAGATCCATCCCCACACGACGGTCGCGGCCAGCGGCGGCATGGCCCAGGCGAGCAACAGCCCCACCGAGACGAGCACACGGAGCGTGCGGCCGAGCCGCGTCATCAGCACCGCGACAAGCACGCCGAGGCCGATGATGAGGACGGTCATGACGACCATCAGGCCGAGGCTGCGCATCAGCACGGCGGGGAAGCCCGACGTCGTGAACAGCTTGACGTAGTTGTCGAACCCGACGAAGTCCGGCAGGGTGCCCTGCACCTTGTTCTTCACGCTGGCGTCGGTGAAGGACTGGATCACCATGAGCACGGCGGGGTAGCCCACCATGACGGCAAGGATGATGAAAGCGGGGCCGAGCAGTGTCCAGGCGCCGCGCGCCTCGCGGCGGGCCTTGGCCTTCTCGCGCGCGGTGGGGGCCGCCGGTCGTGGCGGCTCGGTCGCGCCCGCGGGAGCGGGTGCGGTGATGATTTCGCTCATTCTCGCCTCCTCTCTGTGGAAGCTGGGAGGGCGCGTCGAGGCGCACTCGGAAAACTGGTGGGCATGAAGGAGCGGACCGGTCTCCAGGTCAATCGCAGGCGGCGATGCGGGCGATGCATCCTGAGCCTGACCGAGGGATCGGTCCCGGGCAAGGGGCCCCGCTGTGCGGGACCCCTTGCCGGGTCTGGTGCTACTGGTTGAGGATCGCTTCGATCTGCGCGTCGAGCTCCTCGGCGATCGCCTTGACGTCGCCGCCCTGCGCGATCTTGACGAGCGCGTCCGGGATCACCAGCGCGGCCTCGACCTCGCCCCAGTTGGGGCTCATCGGCGTGAACTTCGAGTTGGCGAGCGCCGTGGCCTGGGCCTGCGTGATCTCGTCATCCGGCAGCGAGGAAGCGGCCGAGATGATTCCGGGGGTGAGGCCACCCTCGGCGAGAAGCTGCTGGTAGCCCTCGGAGAGCAGGATGCCCAGTGCGGCCTTGGCCTTCTCGGGCGAGTTGCTCTTCTGTGCGACGGCGACGTTCGAGCCACCGGCGAAGATCGGGGCGGTGGTGCCCTCCTCCAGGCCCGGGAGCGGGAAGGCCGAGAGGTCCTTGCCGTAGGTCTCGGGGCATCCGGGGTTCTCGGCGTCAGCCTCGGCCAGGATCGACCACTTCACCCAGCCGGGAGCGGAGATGTAGGCGATCTCCCCGGCGCAGAACGGCACCTGCGGGTTCGCCTCGTCACCGTCGGCCGGCGCGTTGGTCGCGTTGAGGTACACCTCCTGGAGCTGCTCCAGGCCGGCGAGCGACTCGTCGCTCGCGAACTGGGCGTCCCAGGTGTCGCCGTCCTGGACGGCGATCTCGCCGCCGTGCGCCCACACGTAGGGAAGGGCGTTGTACCAGTCCTTGCCCGGCGCGTAGATGCCCGAGACGGTGTCGGTCTTCATCGCGATGCCCTGCGCCACGTACTCGTCGAGCGTCGCGGGGTTCTCGTCGGTGACGATCTGCGGCGTGTAGAACACGATGCGGCCACCGGCGTAGTACGGCGCGGCGTAGAACGCGTCGTCGTAGGTGCCGGCGTCGACGAGACCCGGGAGCAGGTCGTCGCCGCCGAGGTCCTCCTGGATGTCGGTGATGTCGAGGAACAGGCCCTGGTCGATGAAGCCCAGCGCCTGGGTGTTGCCGACCTCGACCACGTCGGGCGAGTCGTTCGACGAGAGCGCGGCGACGTAGGTCTCGCTGGTGTCAGCCCACGTCTTCTCCTCGATCGTGAGCGTCCAGCCCTCGTTCTCGGCTTCGAACGTCTCCTTGAGGTACTCGCGCGCCGTGTCGGGCGTGTCCGTGCCGACGAGCCAGACGGTGATCTCACCGGTCTCGGCTTCGCTGGGGGTGGCACCGCTGCCACCGGCGCAGCCGGCGAGAACGACAGCCGAAGCGCCGACGAGCGCGAGGGCTCCGAGCTTCTTGTTCATGGTGTCTTCCTTCGTGTGTTTTCTCTTGGTGATTTCCGGGGGCCGGGTGACCCATCCGGGGGGGAATTGGGTGACGTGCTACGACACCCCGAGTTGTCCCGACAGGACCATGACGGCGGCGCCGCGCAGGACGATGTCCTGGCCTTGCTCCGTCATCCGCACCCGCACGCCGTCGTGGAACTGGGCGAGCGTCCGTGTGCGGAGTGTCTCGACGGCTTGCTCCGCAAGCGGTCCGTCGAGAAGTTCAGGGGGGCCGGAGAGGATGACCTCCGACAGGTCGAGCACGCCGACCACGGGGGCGAGCGCGATTCCGAGCCGCTCCCCCGCGTCGCGCAGGATTCCGTCGCGGGCCGCCGGATCGGATGCCTCCGCCAGCCGCTTCGTGAGCGACGGGACCGACAGCCACGCCTCGAGGCAGCCCACCTTGCCGCAGACGCAGACCGGACCGCCGTCTGTGCCGACCGTCACATGGCCGAGCTCGCCCGCGGCGAAGTGGCTGCCCCGCATGGGCTGACCGGCGGCGAGGAGGCCGGACCCGACACCGCGCCCCACCTTCACGAGGAGCACGTCGTCGCCGGCGCCGCCGAACGTGTACTCGGCGAGGACGGCGGCGTTCGCGTCGTTGGCGACGAGCACGGGCAGCCCGAGCGCGTCCTGCAGGGCGCCCTCGAGGTCGAATCCCGCCCAGCCGAAGTTGGGGGCCGTGAGGATCACACCGTGGTCGTCGACCACGCCGGGGGTTCCCACGCCGATGCCGAGCACCGGAGCATGCGACTCCTCGACCAGCACGCGGGCGAGCTCGACGACGGTGGCGACCACATCATCGGCCGGCGGGAGCGGCACTTCGCGGCGGACGACGATGTCGCCGTCGAGCGTCAGCACCGCTCCGATGAAGGCGTCGCTCTCGGAGAGATCGATGCCGATGATGCGGTGGCCGTCGCGATCGAGGTCGACGAGCATCGCCGGCTTTCCGGGACCGGAGGCCTCCCGCACGCCGATCTCGGCGACGAACCCGTCGGCGATCAGCTCGGCGACGAGATCCGAGATCGTGACCCGGGTGAGCCCCGTCTCCCGGGAGAGGTCGGCACGGCTCATCGCGTTCTGGTGGAAGAGCGTCTGCAGGACCAGCGAGCGGTTGTGGCCGCGGGCATGCTCCGGGAGCACCTTGGCACCCTGGCGCAGTGTGCGGCCGGGGCCGAACGCGCGGGCGGCGCTGGAGTTTCCTGAAGGGTGCGGCGACACGAGAGTGGAAGAGCCGCGTTGCACGTCCGATGAAGACATGTTTGTTAGTAGACCTTACGAACAAACGATCCGCAAGGGAGGAACGCGGTTTGAACGGCGTGTTTACAAAACTGTTACATTGCTGAGCGGGTCGCCTGCTGACGCGCCCGCCCGGGAGGTTCCGGATGCCGTCGCCTACAGTGGAAGCATGCGTACGCCGTCGACCTCCCGCCGTTTCGCCGCTCTCACCCTCACTGCCGTCGCCCTCCTGGGACTGACGGGATGCACCGGCTTCCCCACCGGCGCGAGCACGCCCGGCGTGTCTCCGACCAGCTCTGCCGACGCCGAGGGGGGCGCCGATGACGGATCCGGTGAGGGATCGAGCGACGGCTCGCAGACCACCGAGGAAGCCTGCCAGCTCGTGCAGGACACCATCACGGACGCGACCGCTGAATTCGAGAACGTCGACGGACAGGACCCGAGCGCCGTGGTCGACGGGATGAAGGCCGCGGCCGAGCGCCTGGCCGAGACCTCCTCGCAGATCACCAACGAAGAGGTCGCGGCAGTCGTGCCGTCGCTGCAGCAGATGTTCGAGCAGGTGGCCGAGGTCATGGCGGCGATCGTCGACGGCGAAACCGACAGGCTCGGCGAGCTCGAGGAGATCGGCACCACCTTCCAGGAGACGACGGAGCAGTTCCAGGAGCTGTGCGCTCCCACCGAGTGACCACTCCCTGACGGCGGGTTCTCCACCGTGACAAGGTCGTTGCGCACTCATCCAGGCATGTCATTTACGATGAGAGCAACATTGCTCACCGTCGGGGGGTGAAGGCATGACGGATCTGGCGACCAAGCCGGGCGCCGACAAGGCGCAGCCTGACGACGCCGATGGCGTCGACGAGGCCCTGCTCGACGACGGCACCGAAGCTGTCGACGATCCTTCTGCCGACGACTCCCCCACTGACGACGTAGCCGCCGACGACGACGACGAGGTCGACGACGACGCCGGCGAACGATCGGCTCAGGCCGACGAGGTCGAGCCCGGCGAGACTGACGAACCCGCCGAGGGCGACCCGGCAGGCGAGGCCGATGAGGCCGACGAGGTGGAGCCCACCGACGAGGCCGAGCCCACTGATGAGGCTGACTCGGCCGATGATGTCGAGCTCACCGATGAGGCTGACTCCGCCGACGAGGTGGAGCCTGAGGACGAGGTCGAGCCCACTGATGAGGTCGAGCCGGCCGAAGAGGCCGACTCCCCCGACGAGGTCGAGCCCACTGATGAGGCTGACTCGGCTGATGAGGTCGAAAGCGTCCAGTCCGACGAGGCTGACATCGACGAGACCAACGGCGACGTCGTTGAGATCGATGCGGCCGGAACGGACGAGGTCGATCCGGCGGACGACGCCGAGCTCACGGACGACGTCGAGCTGACCGGCGAGGTCGAGCCGGCCGACGAGGTCGAGCCCGAGCCCGCCGAGGAGCTGCTCCCCACCGACGAGACCGAGCCGGCCGGTGTCGCGTCCGTTCCGCTCACCGACCCCGAGCCCGCCGACAGCGTCGCCCCCCCGGTGGTCGACGCGGCCACCGCCGTGCACGACGAAGCCCTGGTCCCTGCTGTTGCTACCCGCGAGCACGTCGACGCTCCCCCCGCTGCCTCCGACGCCGACGCCCCCACTGGTGGCGGACCGGATGCCCCGGCTTACGCGTGGGCGCCGCTCGAACCCCGGCCTCGCAAGAGCCGGAAGCCGCTGTGGATCGGTCTCGGCGCGGGCGTCGTCGCCGCCGGGCTGGTCGCCTCTTCGCTCGTCCTGCTCGCGCCCGGCACGTCGATCGCGGGCGTGCCCGTCGGCTTCCTCACCCAGGCTGCCGCAGCCGAAGCCGTGCAGCAGCGACTCGCCACCACGACCATCGTGCTGACCGGCGCCGGCGGTGACGCCGAGGTGACGGGCGCGGATCTGGGCGCTTCGGTCGATGCGTCAGGTCTCGCCGAGGAGGCCTTCGCCGCGAACCCGATGTGGAACGTGACGGCGTGGTTCCCGGCATCCGTCGACGCACCCGTGCGGATCGACCCGGAAGCCGCCGGCTCGGCGCTGCGCGCTGCAGCCCCCGAGCTCTACACCGATCCGGTCGATGCGACTCTCGCGTTCGACGCCACCTCGGCGTCGTATGTCGCGACTCCCTCCGAAGAGGGCACCGGGATCGATGCCGACGCCGTCCGCCTGGCGCTCCAGGAGGCGTTCGAGTCCGGGCAGACCCGGGTCGAGGTGGAGGCGGCGGCGGTCCCCGTCGAGGCCACCACGCCCACGTATGTCGCCGCGGCCTCTGCCGCGCGACTCAACGGCATCCTCGACAACGCCGGCTTCTACATCGGCGGCGAGCGCACCGTGCCCGTCGATCGGGCGGTCGCGGCATCCTGGCTCACGGTCACCCCCGCCGACCGCGGGACGTTCGAGATCTCGGCCGATGCGTCCGCGATCGACGAGGTCGTCGCGACGCTCCCCGAGGCCGTCGAGCGCGACGTCGTGAACGCGACCGTCGTGACCGACTCCGGGGGCGAAGTCCTCCGCGAGGTGACCGCGGGTGTGAGCGGGCGCACGCTCGGCGCCACCGACAGGATCGCCGAGGAGTTCGCCGCGCAGCTCGCCGCCGGCAATGCGCGGTATGAGCTGCCGGTCGAAGAGACCGCATTCACGACTGCCGCGCTCGAACGACGGATCGAGATCGACCTCGGCGCGCAGATGACGTACCTGTTCGAGAACGACAAGGTCATCGGCTCTTACGCCATCTCGTCCGGTCTGCCCGGCACGCCCACCTTCACGGGCTCATACCGCGTCTTCGCCCACACGAGCATGCAGGACATGGGCTGCTTCAAGGACGCCCCCTACTGCACCGAGGACGTCCCGTGGATCACGTGGTTCAACGGGGACCAGGCACTCCACGGCGCCTACTGGCACAACAACTTCGGCAACCCCATGAGCCACGGCTGCGTGAACATGCCGATCGACATCGCGAAGTTCGTCTACGACTGGTCACCGGTCGGCACCGAGGTGTGGGTGCACGCCTGAGTCGACGCTCTCACCAGGGAGCAGCAGTCGACGGATGCCGCGGCATCCGCTCAGAACGAAGCCCCGTACCCGCTCGCGCGGGACGGGGCTTCGTCGATCCGGGGTCAGCTGAGCGCGTCGATGATCCCGTTGAAGGTCGGCGACGGACGCATGACGTCACGGACGAGCTCGGCGTCGGGGCGGTAGTAGCCGCCGATGTCGACGGGCGCACCCTGCACAGCGATGAGCTCGGCGACGATCTTCTCCTCGTTCGCGGCGAGTTCCTCCGCGACGGGAGCGAAGGCGGCGGCCAGCTCGGCGTCGGCCTGCTGCTGAGCCAGCTCCTGCGCCCAGTACAGGGCAAGGTAGAAGTGGCTGCCCCGGTTGTCGATGGTGCCCAGCGCACGCCCCGGAGACTTGTCGTTCTCGAGGAAGGTGCCGGTGGCGGCATCCAGCGTGTCGGCGAGGACCTGAGCGCGCACGTTGCCCGTGAAGTTCGCGAGGTGCTCGAGCGAGGCCGCGAGCGCGAAGAACTCGCCGAGCGAGTCCCATCGCAGGTAGTCCTCGGCGACGAGCTGCTGCACATGCTTGGGTGCGGACCCGCCTGCGCCGGTCTCGAACAGACCGCCACCCGCGAGCAGCGGCACGATCGAGAGCATCTTGGCGCTGGTGCCCACCTCGAGGATGGGGAACAGGTCGGTGTTGTAGTCGCGGAGCACGTTGCCGGTCACCGAGATGGTGTCCTCGCCCTTGCGGAGCCGGTCGAGCGAGTACTG
The DNA here is from genome assembly GCF_034045255.1 of Microbacterium sp. CFBP9034. Classification (NCBI taxonomy): domain Bacteria; kingdom Bacillati; phylum Actinomycetota; class Actinomycetes; order Micrococcales; family Microbacteriaceae; genus Microbacterium; species Microbacterium sp. CFBP9034. Next base: position 547,242 of record NZ_JAXCWC010000002.1, on the reverse strand, counting down.
CGTCGCCGCGGCCGGGGCGAGGATCTCGATCGTGAGGCCGTCGGTGTCGTGGTCGGCGAGATAGGTCTGCACCTTCTCGATGAGCGCCGCATCGTGCGACCGGGCGGCGTCGAGCCAGAAGACGGCGGGGCTCGCGCTCGCGCGGGCGCGGGTGACGGCGAGCTTCACCCAGTCGCGGATCGCGATGTCCTTGGTCTGCGTGGCGCGCCAGATGTCGCCGGGCTGAACGGCGTGCTCGAGGAGGACCTCGCCGGCCTGATTGCGGACCTCGACCACGCCGGGCGCCGAGATCTCGAACGTCTTGTCGTGGCTGCCGTACTCCTCGGCCGCCTGTGCCATGAGGCCGACGTTCGGCACGGAGCCGATCGTCGCGGGGTCGAGCGGGCCGCGGGCGTTCACATCGTCGATGACCGTCTGGAAGACACTCGCGTACGACGAGTCGGGGATGACGGCCAGGGTGTCGTCCTCGCCGCCGTCCACGCCCCAGAGCTTGCCGCCGTTGCGGATCAGCGCGGGCATGGAGGCATCCACGATCACGTCCGAAGGAACGTGGAGGTTCGTGAGCCCCTTGTCGGAGTTGGTGTACGACAGCCGCGGCCCGCGAGCGAGGCCAGCGGAAATCGCCGCGGCGATCTCGTCCCCGCCCTCGACCGACGGGAGGCCGGCGAGGATCGCGCCGAGACCGTCGTTGGGCGTGAGGCCCGCTTCGGCGATCTTGTCGCCGTACTTGTCGAACACCTCGGCGAAGTACGCCTTCACGACGTGGCCGAAGATGATCGGGTCGCTGACCTTCATCATCGTGGCCTTCAGGTGCACCGAGTACAGCACGTCGTCGGCCGCGGCATCGCGGAGCGTCGCCGCGAGGAACTCGTCGAGCGCGGACGCGGAGAGGAAGGTGCTGTCGACGATCTCGCCGGGAAGCACCTTGAGGCCGGTCTTGAGCGCCGTGACGGTTCCGTCCGCGGCCACATGCTGGATCGTCAGCACGTCGTCGCCGTTGATGACGACCGACTTCTCGTTCGACTTGAAGTCGTCGTGGCCCATCGTCGCGACGCGGGTCTTGGAGCCCTCCGCGAACGGCTTGTTGCGGTGGGGGTGCTTGCGGGCGTAGTTCTTCACCGAGAGGGGCGCACGGCGATCGCTGTTGCCCTCGCGCAGAACGGGGTTCACGGCCGACCCCTTGATCCGGTCGTAGCGCGCGCGGATGTCCTTCTCCTCGAGCGTCTGCGGCTCGTCGGGGTAGTCCGGGATGTCGAAGCCCGCCGCCTGCAGCTCGGCGACGGCGCCCTTGAGCTGCGGGATCGACGCGGAGATGTTCGGAAGCTTGATGATGTTCGCCTCGGGCAGCGTGGCGAGTCCGCCGAGTTCGGCGAGAGCGTCGCCGACCTGCTGCTCGGGGGTGAGGTTCTGCGGGAAAGCGGCCAGCACACGCCCCGCGAGGGAGATGTCCCGGGTCTCGATGTGCACCCCCGCCTGGCCGGTGACGGCCTGGACGATCGGCAGGAACGACGCGGTCGCAAGCGCCGGCGCCTCGTCGGTGTAGGTGTAGATGATGGTCGAGTCGGTCACCGGGTTCGTCTCCGTTCAGGTCGTCTTCCCAGACTAACGCACCGGCCCAAAGTATCTCGACGTCAAGATAAATCGCCCCGGCTTCGCGCTCGGCCCGGATGTCATCCTCAGACCCGCGCGTGACCGGGGGCGTCGAATGCGGTTAGCCTGTGCATATGGCTGACCTGCGACTTGTGGAACTGTCCGCCGCGACGATCGTCGCGGTCAACAACCTGTCGCTCAAGCCTGGGCAGGAGCAGTTCCTGGCGCCGGTGAGCTACGGCATCGCGGTGACAGTGGTCAACCCGCAGACGACGTGGCAGCGCGTCGTGCTCGACGGCGACGAGGTCGTCGCATTCGTGAGCGCGAACTTCGACCCCGATGCCCCCCAGGAGCACTTCCAGTCCGTGCTCTGGCGCATCAACGTCGACGCCGACGACCAGGGCCGTGGCGTCGGCCGCTTCGCAGTGCAACAGCTGATCGAAGAGGCCAAGAACCGCGGCCTCGACCGCGTCGCGGTCATCTACGAGGCCGGCGAAGGCGGACCCGAAGCATTTTTCCAGCGTGTGGGCTTCACGCCGGTCGGCGAGACCGAGTACGGTGAAGTGATTGCAGAAGTCCGGCTCTGACCGGCGTCCTCGCGCTTCACCCGAAAACGCATCTGCGACATAGCCCGCCCGGGCTCCTGAGACCGGCGGCGGGGCCTCGAATACCCCTCCCCCATCGAGGCTCCGTCGCCTTCACTCTGCCACCGGGGGCGCCCGCGTCCGTCAGGCTAGGGTGATCGTCGTGCCGCGATTCGATCTGACACCGACCGAGCTCGAGCAGTACCTCCCCGAGGTGCGCGAGCCCGCCGATTTCGACGCTTTCTGGGCCGAGACGCTCGACACCGCTCGTCGCCACGACGGGGCGCCCGAGTTGGTCCCGGTCGACACCCCGCTGCGGCTCGTGGACACCTTCGACCTCACCTTTCCGGGCTTCGCGGGCGATCCGATCCGGGCGTGGCTGACCGTTCCCGCCGGTGCGACCGGCCCGCTCCCCGCCGTCGTCGAGTACAACGGCTACGGCGGCGGGCGGGGACTGCCCGGCGAGCGCCTCGGCTGGGCGACCGCGGGCTATGTGCACCTGCTGATGGACACGCGCGGCCAGGGCTCCATGTGGGGAGCGGCCGGCGCGACAGCCGACCCCCACGGCACCGGACCGTCCGCGAGCGGCTTCATGACGCGCGGCATCGAGGACCCCGAGGACTACTACTACCGCCGGGTGTACACCGACGCCGTCCGCGCGGTCGACGCGGTGCGCGCGCTGCCGCTGGTCGACGCCGAGCGGGTCGCGGTGTGCGGCGGCAGCCAGGGCGGCGGCATCGCTCTGGCTGCAGCGGGCCTGAGCGAGGGACTCGTGGCCGTGATGCCCGACGTGCCGTTCCTGTGCCACTTCGAGCGCGCGGTGGGCCTTACCGACCGCGATCCGTACCAGGAGGTCGTCCGCTACCTTGCGGTCCATCGCGGCGCCGAGGACCGGGTGTTCGAGACGCTGTCGTACTTCGACGGCGCCAACATGGCTCGCCGAGCGGATGGCCCGGCACTGTTCTCCGTCGGCCTGCTCGACCCCATCTGCCCTCCGTCGACGGTGTACGCCGCGTTCAACCGGTACGCAGGCCCCAAGCAGATCGAGGTGTACGCGCACAACGAGCACGAGGGCGGCCAGGCGTACCAGTGGCACGCGCAGGCGCGCTTCCTCGAGTCACTGGTCTAGCCACGGCATCCGCTCCGGATTCGGAGTAGCGCGCCGGATTCGGACCCTCCCCGAGCACAGCACCGATCACGGGCCAGAAGTCCGGATCCGGAGGTACGACATGTACCGGTCTCGCCGCGGCATCCGCTCCGGATTCGGACTATCGCGTCGGCGTGCGGCGTCAGCCGGGCGCGCGCTCGCTGCCCCGCGTCGGAGAATCTCACGGACGTCGGAGGATCGACGGCACATCGTCCGACGGACGGCTCAACCTCCGAGCCGCGAGTCGAGCTGAGGCCGCCCGACACGAAGACAGCCCGGCTCAGACCGCCTCGACGTGCAGCACGAAGGCCTGCACGGGCCACAGGGTCGGGAGCTGCAGGCCGATCCCGGCCAGCACCCCTCCCGGAAGCTCGATCTCCCCGGCGGTGAACCACTCGGGGGCGATCCAGCCGTACTCGGCCGCGCCGATCTCGCGCCGCACCCGGACCCGGTAGCGGCGATGGGCGTCGAGCCACGGCATCCGCAGTCTCTCGGCTCGGGCGTCCTCGAGGCTCGACACCGTCGCGACGACGACCACGCTCGCCTCGTCCGTGACATGTGCGGTGACGCGCCACGCCGGATCCCGCAGGCGCGGATGAGCCACCCGGCCCGCGTGGACCACGGGACGGAGCTCCTTGTAGAGCGCTGCGAACCGCGTGATTGCCGCGGTCTCCTCCTCGGAGCACGACAGGATGTCCCACTCGAAGCCGGCCGAGCCCATCAGGCTCGTCGCCATGCGGTACGACAGAGCCGTCGTGCGCCCGGAACTGTGGGAGGTGGTCGGCCCGACGTGCGCGCCGACGAGCTCGGGCGGCAGCAGGAGCCCGGTCCACCGCTGGATGTCCTGCCTCTCGACCGGATCGTTCGAGTCGCTCGCCCAGACGCGATCCGTGACCTCGAGAATGCCCAGGTCGGAGCGCGCTCCCCCGCTCGAGCACGACTCGATCTCGAGGGACGGATGCCTCTCCTTGAGCGATGCCAGGAGCCGGTAGACCGCGAGCATCTGGCCGTGACCTCCGGGACGCCCGGCGTGGACGCTCTCGACGAGATCGCGGTTGTGGTCCCACTTGATGAAGTCGATGCCGAGCTCGGCGACGAGCGCGTCGATCTGCCCGAACACGTGGGCCCAGGCATCCGGATTCGCCAGATCGATCACGTACTGCCCGCGCCACGACAGGCCCGCATCATGGTCGAGATGGCCCGGGTCGTGCAGCAGCCAATCCGGATGCGCACGGGCGACATCGGAGTCGAGGCTGATCATCTCGGGCTCGAACCAGAGTCCGAACTGCATGCCCAGGTCGCGGACGCGCTGCGCGAGCGGCCCCAGCCCGTCGGGCCACACCGTACGGTCGACGACCCAGTCGCCGAGGCTGGTGCTGTCGTCGCGGCGTCCCTGGAACCAGCCGTCGTCCAGCACGAACCGCTCGATCCCCACCTCGGCGGCCCGGTCCGCCAGTGCGGCGAGCCGCGCCGGGTCGTGGTCGAAGTAGACCGCCTCCCAGGTGTTGAGCACCAGAGGCCGTGGGGTGGACGGATGCTGCGGCCGGGCCCGCATCCACGTGTGCACGCGTGCAGCGAAACCGTCGAGCCCCGCGTCGCTGTGCACGAACGCCGCGCGCGGCGCGCTGTACGACTCCCCCGGTGCGAGCCGGATCTCCCCCGGACGCAGCAGCTCACCGGCGCCGATCAGGGTGACGGCGTCGGTGACGCGGTCGACCCGCTGGGTGAGGTCGGAGGACCACGCCAGATGCACGCCCCACAGGTCGCCGGCGTCCCACTGCGGCTCGCCGATCGATGCGATGGCGGCCACCGGGTTGTCGTGGCCTGGCCTGCCGCGACGGGTCTGGCGCACGGTGGCGCCGGCGGGAATCGGCGTGGTCACCGGGCGCTTCTCACGGGTCCAGCGGCCGTCGAAGGTCAGCAGCGTGTCCGTCGTGCTGGGCACCGGCATGGTGGCCTCGAGCCAGTCGACGTCGATGGGCTCGGCATCCGCTCCGCCATCGTGGGCCAGTCGCTGCTCGACGAAGACGACGCCGCCTGCCTCGAGTGCGACGCGCACCGTGAGGACGAGAGCGGATGACTCATCCCGCGCCCGTGCGATGAGCTCGGTCTCGTCGTGGGCGACGTCGAACACCCGCCAGCGCGCGTGGTGCACGACGCCGGCACGACGCAGCTGCATCCCGGGCCGGCCGGTCCAGCCGTCGCCCTCCTGCGGCGACACCGAGAGCTGCCAGGCAGCGTCGAGGGTGCCCGGCGGGGTCTGCCGGCCGATCGCCGCGGCCACCGCGTCGGCGTCGGATGCCGCGAGGCCCGCGACATCGGACCCCCAGTGCAGCACGTGCGGCAGGCGGTCGCCGCCGTGCGCGATCACGACGGTCACGCCGTCTCGGGTCAGGGTCGCCAGCCGCAGGTTCGGGGTCATGCGGTGATCCTCTCGGAGGGTGGACGCTCGCCGGTGCCGCGCTCGACGATCCACGTCGGCAGCGAGAGCTGGCGCGTGAACCCGGCGGGATCCTTCATCCGCTCGATCGCGAGCTCTGCTGCGGCGCGGCCGAGCTCGAGCGGGTTGTACGTGATCACAGTGACGCCCAGCACGTCGGCGGTGTCGAAGTCGTCGAAGCCCACCAGCGCGGTGCGGCCGTCGTCGGCGCGGTCGCGCAGCACCCGCAGCGCGCCGATGGTCACGCGGTTGTTGCCTGTGATGAGCGCGGTCGGCGCGTCGTCCTGCCCGAGCAGATCGGCGACGAACCGGTCGGCGGGGATGCTGAGGTCGTCGGCGAGGCGCTCCCACCGCGAGGAGTCCACGACGCCGTACGCGGCGAGCGCGTCCCGGTAGCCGCGCAGGCGCTCGGACTGCGTGTAGACGGAGGCGGGGTTGCACACGTAGCCGATGCGACGGTGCCCGCGCTCGAGCAGCCGGGTGGTCGCCTCGAAGACGCCGCGGTGGTTCTCGAGCACGATCGAGTCGGCGACGAGGTTGCGGGCGGGGCGGTCGATCGCGATCACCGGTGTGCCGAGGTGCCGCTCGCCCTCGAGGTAGGACTGGTCGTCGGCCACCGGGATGATCATGAGCGCGCCGAGCCGCTGACCGAGCAGTGCCTCGGCGACGCGCTCCTCGCCCTCGGCCGTGTCGTCGGTGGTCGCGACGACCAGGGAGAACCCGTGAGACGCGAGCTCGCGCTCCATACCGGCGGCGACCTTGTAGTAGAACGGGTTGTTCAGATCGCCCATGATGAACCCGATGGTGTCGGTGGAGCCGCCTCGGCGCAGGCTCCGTGCGATCGGGTTCGGGCGGAACCGCAGGCGCTTCGCCGCGGCCAGCACACGTTCGACGGTCTCCGGCGCGACGAGCTCGCGGTGCGTGAAGACACGCGACACGGTCTTCGAGCTCACGTCGGCGAGCCGTGCGACGTCTTCGAGCGTCGCTCGCTGCTGAACCGTCATCGGCCGCCTCCTCGCTGAGGGACTTCACGCTAGCACCGCCGATGACGAAATGTCTACGTAGGACATTCTCCGGACAAGGAGGGACACGGGGGCCATCCAGCGAAGATTAAATACCAGGTCAAAAGGTGATTTATTCGGGTAAGCGGGTTCCGGACATCGACAGACAGCGTTGACATTTCGTCCTTGCGATAGCGGTCGAGGCGTGCGTAATCTGACCTCGCGACGACCCACGCATGGATGCGGGAGCGACCGCATTGCAGTTCAAGGGCGAATCTGACAAGGAGAATCACATGGCGAAGAAAGCACTCGCGGGCATCGCGCTGCTCGCCACCGCAGCGGTCGCGATCAGCGGCTGTGCGGGAGGCGGCGGCGGCACCGATCCTGAGAACACCATCGACGGCGAGGTGGCGGGCGACATCAAGGTCGTGACCTGGCGCACCGACCTCGTCGAGGACGGCACCTTCGAGAAGTACGCGGAGGAATTCAACAAGAAGTACCCCGACGTGAACGTCACGTTCGAGGGCATCACCGACTACGCCGGCGAGATGCAGACCCGCATGTCGACCTCCAACTATGGCGACGTCATCGGCATCCCGGCGATCCAGCCCGACCAGTACGAGCAGTTCCTCGAGCCCCTGGGCGAGACCGCCGACTTCGCGGAGACCTACCGCTTCCTGCCCGCGGCCAGCTTCGACGGCACGCAGTACGGCATCGCGTTCGGCGGCAACGCCAACGGCGTCGTCTACAACAAGAAGGTCTTCGAAGAGGCCGGGGTCACCACGCTCCCTACCACCGAGGCGGAGTGGCTCGACGCGCTCCAGCAGGTGAAGGACAACACCGACGCGATCCCGCTGTACACGAACTACAAGGACGGCTGGCCGCTCACCCAGAGCTTCGGCAACCTGGGCGTGGTCACGAACGACCCCGACGCTCCGGTGACGATGGCCGAGGACCCCGCGCCGTGGACCGAGGGGACCGACCAGTACGCGATCGACTCGCTGCTGTACGAATCCGTCGCCGCCGGCCTCACCGAGGAGGACCCGCTCACCACGAACTGGGAGCAGTCGAAGGTCGACCTCGGCACCGGCAAGATCGCGGCCATGACGCTCGGATCCTGGGCCATCTCCCAGATGCAGGCGGCCGCGGAGGACAACGGCGCGTCTGCCGAGGACATCGGCTTCATGGCGTTCCCGGCGAACGTGGACGGCACGCAGTACGCCGTCGTCGGAGGCGACTACAACCTTGCGGTGAGCAAGCACTCGAAAGCCAAAGCCGCCGCGTGGGCGTGGATCCAGTGGGCGGTGGAGGACTCGGGTTACACCGAGGCCCAGGGCATGATCTCGCCGGTGATCGCGAAGGAGCTGCCCGGCACTCTGTCGGGGCTGTCCGACGCCGGCGTCGAACTGATGGAGATCAACCCCGCCCCCGCGGGCAAGGAGGGCCTCATCAACGAGGTGGCCGACGACTCGCAGATCGACCTCTACGGACCGCTGTACCGCCAGAAGCTCGTCGACATCGCGCGCGGCGCGGCGGACGGCGACAAGGACAGCTACTTCGCCGAGCTGAACGAGCGCTGGGGCGCTTCGGTCGAGAAGCTCCAGGGCTGAGCGAGAGGACGGCAGAGACACATGGCGATCGCAGCACCAGGCTCGGCACCCGCCGATGCCCCTGCCGTCCTCTCCGCACCCGCACGGTCGGGCCGGTTCCGCGGGGCATCCCGCGGGGCCGGCCGCCCGCGCGGCGGCTCCGCCGGGCGGAGCATCCTGCAGAAGCTCACCCCGTGGCTGTTCCTCGGAACAGCTGTCGGCCTTCTGCTCCTGTTCACCTACTGGCCCGCGGTCAACCTGTTCTACTACAGCGTCACCGACTGGGACGGCATCGACCTGACGAAGAACTTCGTCGGCCTCGACAACTACTTCCGGGTCTTCACCGACCCGAGGATCTTCAGCGTCTTCGCGGTGAGCCTGTACTACTTCATCGCGTCGTTCGTGCAGATGGCGATCGCCCTGTACTTCGCGACGCTGCTCAGCTTCTCGACGCGGTTCCAGAACCTCTTCCGCGGCATCCTGTTCTTCCCCTACCTGATCAACGGGGTCGCGATCGGGTTCGTCTTCCTCTACCTCTTCCAGCCCGGCGGCACGCTCGACACGGCACTCAGCTGGTTCGGCGTGACCGACCCGCCGCAGTGGCTCGGCAATCCCGACGTCGTCAACTGGTCGCTGGCCGGCACGTCGGTCTGGCGCTACACCGGTCTCAACTTCGTGCTCTTCCTCGGTGCTATCCAGTCGATCCCGCATGAGCTGTACGAAGCGGCCGAGCTCGACGGCGCGACCAAGTGGCAGCAGTTCTGGGCGATCATCGTCCCCGGCATCCGTCGCATCATCGGCCTGTCGTTCATCCTCGCCATCGCCGGGAGCCTCAGCGTGTTCGAGGTCCCGTTCATCATGACCGGCGGCGCGAACGGCTCCGCGACCTTCGTCATCCAGACGCTGCAGACGGCCTTCAGCTTCCGGCAGGTCGGGCTCGCGTCCGCGATGGCGGTCGTCCTCCTGGCGATCGTGCTGGTGGTCACGGTGATCCAGCGAATGGTGTTCCCCGACGAGAAGGTGGATCTGACATGACGACCGAGCGCATCAGCATCCGGCAGCCCGTGTCGGGCCGGACGCCGCTCCAGCGGTTCAAGGGCATGAGCGCCACGACCGCCAAGTACACGAGCCTGATCGTCGCGTCGATCGTGACGCTCCTCCCCCTGTCGGTGCTCGTGTTCGCAAGCCTCAAGACGGCGCCCGAGTACGCGCAGTCGGGCCCGTTCGATCCGCCGGAGAACTGGCTCAACTTCGACAACTTCGTCACGGCGTTCACGAGCGGCAAGATGCTCGAGGGATTCGTCAACACGACGATCGTGCTGGTGGTGTCGCTCGCCGGCACCGTCTTCATCGGCACGATGGCGGCCTATGCCCTCGACCGGTTCGCGTTCCGCGGCAAGAAGCTCGTGTTCGGACTGTTCCTCGTCGCGACGCTCATCCCCGGGGTGACGAGCCAGGTCGCGACCTTCCAGCTGATCAACGGACTGGGCCTCTACGACACCAAGGCCGCGCTGATCCTGCTCTTCATGGGCACCGACATCATCGCGATCTACCTGTTCATCCAGTTCATGCAGTCGATCCCCGTCTCACTCGACGAAGCCGCGATGATCGACGGCGCGAACCGCTGGACGATCTACTGGCGGATCATCCTCCCGCTCCTCAAGCCCGCGATCGCCACGGTCGTGATCATCAAGGGCATCGCGGTGTACAACGAGTTCTACGCCCCCTTCCTCTACCTGCCGTCCGAGGGGCTGATCTCCACGTCCCTGTTCCGCTTCAAGGGGCCGTTCGGGGCACAGTGGGAGGTCATCGCGGCCGGCACCGTCGTCGTCATCATCCCCACCCTCATCGCGTTCCTCCTGCTGCAGCGCTGGATCTACAAGGGCCTCACCTCAGGAGCCGTCAAGTGACCGTCACCTCGTCTTTCGCCTCGCCCGTCCTCGACCGGCGGCCCCTCGACTCCGGATGGGAGCTGCGCGTCGGCGCCGGACCCGCCCCCGAGGCGATCGCCCGCGCTGTCGTCCCGGCGACCGTCCCGGGCTGCGTGCACACCGACCTGCTCGCGGCCGGCCTCATCCCCGATCCGTTCCTCGACGACAACGAGTCCGCGCTCGCATGGATCGGGCTGGTCGACTGGGTCTACACGACCCGGTTCGAATGGCGAGCGGGGCCCGCTGCCCCTGCCGCATCCCGCGTCGATCTCGTCTTCGAGAGCCTCGACACCGTCGCGACCATCACCCTCAACGGGCGCGAGCTGGGATCGACGTACAACCAGCACCGCTCCTATCGCTTCGACGTGCGCGACTTCCTCGTCGAGGGAGACAACGAGCTGGTCGTCGGGTTCCGCTCCCCCATCAAGTACGCCAACGAGCAGAGCGTCGCGCTCGGCGTGCGCCAGCGCCCCTACCCGCTGCCCTACGACGCGATCCGCAAATCCGCGTGCAGCTTCGGATGGGACTGGGGCATCGCGACGTACACGAGCGGGATCGTGAAGCCCGCGACGCTCGAGAGCTGGTCGGTCGCGCGACTGGCGCAGGCTCGGATCGTGGCGACACCCGATGGCGACGGCGGTGTCGTCGAGGTCGATGTGACGATCGAGCGGGCCGACGAGGATGGGCCCGCTCCGCTGTTCGTGAGCGTGGCGGTGAGCGGCCCCGGCCTCGGCGAGAGCACTCTCCCGGAGACGACCGTCGAGCTGGAGGGCGATCGCGCACGCGTGCACCTCGCGCTCCCCGCGGTGGAGCGATGGTGGCCGGCGGGCTACGGCGAGCAGCCGCTGTACGTGGTGGAGGTGCGCCTGCACGCCGACGGCGCCGACGACGTGCTCGACAGCCTCCACCGGAGGGTCGGCTTCCGGGACGTCCGCTGGGACACCACGCCCGACGAGGCGGGCACCCCCTTCACGCTCTTCGTCAACGACCAGGCCGTGTTCGTGAAGGGCGCCAACTGGATTCCCGACGACGCCCTCCCGGTGCGGATCACCCGCGACCGGCTGCGCCGGCGCTTCGAGCAGGCGCTCGACGCGAACCTCAACCTCATCCGGGTATGGGGCGGCGGACTGTACGAGTCCGACGACTTCTACGAGCTCGCCGACGAGCTGGGGCTGCTCACCTGGCAGGACTTCCTGTTCGCGTGCGCCGCCTACTCCGAGGAGGAGCCGCTGCGCTCCGAGGTCGAGGCCGAGGCGCGGGAGAACATCGCCCGCCTGTCGCACCACGCCTCGCTCGTGCTGCTCACCGGCAACAACGAGAACCTGTGGGGCTACGAGGACTGGGGCTGGAAGCAGCGCCTCGACGGCAAGACGTGGGGCGCGTACTACTACTACGACCTGTTCCCCGCGCTCATCGCCGAGCTCGCCCCCCACGTTCCGTACGCGCCGGGCAGTCCGTTCAGTCCGCAGGGGCAGCATCCGAACGACGAGGCCCACGGCAGCCAGCACCTGTGGGAGCAGTGGAACCGCCTCGACTGGACGACCTACCGCGATCACCGTCCCCGTTTCCTCGCCGAGTTCGGCTGGCAGGGACCGCCGGCCTGGAGCACCCTGACGCGCTCGATCCACGACGACCCGCTCACCCCGGAGTCGCCGGGCATGATCGTGCATCAGAAGGCGATGGAGGGGAACGTCAAGCTCACCAACGGCCTCATCCCCCACTTCCGGATGCCGGAGGCCATGGAGGACTGGCACTGGGCGATGCAGCTGAACCAGGCGCTGGCCGTGCGCACCGCGCTCGAGCACTTCCGCTCATGGGCGCCGCACACCATGGGTGCCATCGTGTGGCAGCTCAACGACTGCTGGCCGGTCACCTCGTGGGCGGCGATCGACGGCGACGAGCGGCCCAAGCCGCTGTTCCACGCGCTGCGCGCCGCGTTCGCGCCCCGGCTCGTCACCGTCCAGCCCAGGGACGGCGGCCTGGCCGTGATCGTCTCGAACGACACGGCCGAGCCCTGGGAAGGCGACGTCGTGGCGCGCCGGCTCGACTTCGACGGGACCGAGCTCGACGTCTTCTCGCAGCCGGTCGCACTGGCTCCGAGAGAGACGCGCAAGATCGCTCTCCCCGCAGCCGTCGCGACCGCCGACGACCCCTCACGGCAGGTGCTCGTCACGGCCGTGGGAGATGTGCGGGGGCACTGGTTCTTCGCCGAGCCGCGCGACTCCGCCCTCGAGCCCGCGCAGGTCGAGCTCGTGGTCGAGCGCGTCGCCGAGGGCTCGCTCGTCACCGTGAGCGCGTCCGGCCTGGTGCGCGACCTCACGCTGCTCGTCGACAAGGTCGACCCCGACGCCGTCGCGCAGGACGCCCTCCTGACGCTGCTGCCCGGCGAGACCGCGACGATCCTGGTCCGGCACGACGGCGAGCTCGCGGCATCCGCTCTCTCGGATCCCCGGGTGATGCGGACCGCCAACGAACTGGTCGTCAGGTGAGCTCCGTCCTCGAGGGGCCCGTCTGCGGGATGACGTGGGGCTGGGTGGGCACGCGCGGCACGTGGGCGACGCCGGCCGCGGCCGATTCGATGGCCCGGATGCCGGAGCACGGGGTGACCTGGACCGCGATCGCCTACTCGGCGCTGCAGGACACTCCCTTCAGCACCGAGATCCGCTTCCGCGAGGCGCCGACAGTGACCGACGACGAGATCGTGTGGGCCATCCGGGAAGCGAAGTCTCTCGGCATGCGGGTGTGCCTCAAGCCCGTCGTCAATTGCGCCGACGGCACCTGGCGCGCGCACATCGGCTTCTTCGATCAGGATGTGCCGGGCGAGCCGACCTGGACGCAGTGGTTCGCGTCGTACCGCGAGTTCCTCCTCCATGCCGCCGCGATCTCCGAGGCCGAAGGCGTCGACCTGCTCTGCATCGGCTGCGAGATGGTGCGGGCCGACGGGCAGGAACCGCACTGGCGCGCGCTGATCTCCGACATCCGCGGCGTGTACTCGGGACCGCTCACCTACAACTGCGACAAGTACCAGGAGGACCGCCTCACGTGGTGGGACGCGGTCGACGTGATCAGCTCGAGCGGCTACTACCCGATCGACACGTGGGAGGCCCAGCTCGATCGGATCGAGCCCGTCATCGCTGCGCACGGCAAGCCGTTCTTCTTCATGGAAGCGGGCTGCCCCAGCCGGGAAGGCTCCGCTCAGGCGCCGAACGACTGGGCGCTGCCCGGACAGCCGTCGGGCGAAGAGCAGGCGTGGTACTACAGGGTCATGTTCGACGCGTGCGCGCGGCGGCCGTGGGTGGAGGGATTCATGATGTGGGATTGGCCCGCGGAGCTCTACGCCCCCGCCGACGCCGCCGGCAACGACGACTACTGCCCGTACGGCAAGCCTGCGGGCGACCTCATGCGGGCACGTTACGGGCAGCTGCAGCAGGAGTGGTCGCGGTGACGGCGGACGAGGGCGTGCTCGCCATCGATGCAGGACAGACCGGCATCAAGGTGCGCATCCCCACCGCGCAGGGCGTTCGCGACGACGTCTTCCCCGGCATCCGGACGCACGAGCCCCTGCTCCCGCAGCTCGCGGCCGCCGTGCGGACCGCGCTCGACCACGCCGGCGCGACCGTCGCAACGGTCACCGCGGGCGTATCGGGGCTGACGTCACGCGAAGCGGATGCCGCGGCCCTCCTCGCGCGGATCGCCGACCGGGGCGTCCGTGATGTGCGGCTGGCGCACGACTCCACCACGTCTTTCCTCGGAGCCATGGGAGACGGGCGCGGGGCGGTCATCGCCGCGGGCACCGGCGTCGTCACCCTGGCCGTGGGGCCTTCCCGCGTGGCCCGCGTGGACGGCTGGGGCAACCTCATCGGCGACGCCGGGAGCGGGTACTGGATCGGGCGCGAAGCGCTCGACGCCGTGATGCGCTCCTTCGACGGACGCGGCCCCGACACCGGGCTGCGCGAGATCGCGGAGGAGCGCTGGCCGGACCTCACCCAGGCGTACATCAGCCTGCAATCGGGCGAGGACCGGGTGCAGATCATCGCCTCCTTCGCCGAGCACGTCGCTCGCCTCGCGACCGAGGGCGACCCCGTGTCGCAGCACATCACCGTGCGCGCCGGCGGAGAGCTCGCCCACAGCGTGGAGACGGCGCTGCGGCGGGTGCGCGAGGATGACCAGGCGCTCGGCGTGTGCGCGATCGGCGGAGTGTTCCGCTCCGCCCAGCTGCGGGAGGCATTCGTGTCGCACCTGTCGGCGAGCGGACTGGCCTCTCAGCTCGTCGACCCGCTCGGCCACGGCATCGACGGCGCCGTGGCGCTCGGGCAGCTGGCGCCGGGGCATCCGCTCGCCGCCGACGTCTCGATCGCGCACGCATGACCGACACCGGGTCGGGCCTTCCCGCTGCGAGGCCGGGCCTGCTGTTCGGCGGCGACTACAACCCCGAGCAGTGGTCCGAGGACGTGTGGCGCGACGACATCGCGCTGATGACCGAGGCGGGCGTGAACACCGTGACGCTCGGCGTCTTCGCGTGGGGCTTCCTCGAGGTCGACGACGACGTGTGGGAGTGGGACTGGTTCGACCGGATCGTCGGGATGCTGCACGACGCCGGGATCGGGATCGACATGGCCACCCCGACCGCCGCCCCGCCCACGTGGCTGCACCGCGGCCGCCCCGAGATCATCCCGGTCGACCGGCTCGGCATCCGCTTCCACGGCGGCGGCCGGCTCGGCTGGTGCGCGAGCAATCCGGTGTGGCACCGGTACTCGACGCGCATCGCGCACGCCCTCGGCGCGCGGTACGGGGATCATCCGGCCGTGCGGATGTGGCACGTGTCGAACGAGCTCGGCGGCGGGAATCGGCTCTGCTACTGCCACCACTCGTCGGAGGCCTTCCGCGCCTGGTGCGAGGCCCGGTACGAGACGATCGACGCCCTCAACCGCGCCTGGGGCACGGCGGTGTGGGGGCTGCGCTATCGCTCCTTCGCCGACGTCGCCGCCCCGCTCGCCAGCGAGTCGGGCCAGAACCCGTCGATGCTGCTCGCGTTCGACAGGTTCGCCTCGGACGAGCTGCGCGGGCAATTCCGA
The DNA here is from genome assembly GCF_034045255.1 of Microbacterium sp. CFBP9034. NCBI lineage: Bacteria > Bacillati > Actinomycetota > Actinomycetes > Micrococcales > Microbacteriaceae > Microbacterium > Microbacterium sp. CFBP9034. Next base: position 531,885 of record NZ_JAXCWC010000002.1, on the reverse strand, counting down.
CGGGAGCGCGACGCGCTGCGCGCCGCCGGTGTCACCACGCCGATCACGACGAACCTGATGCTCACCGTGGGCGGGAGCGTCGCGGACTACGCAGACTGGGTGGACGACCTCGATGTCGTCGCCATCGACCACTACACCCGGGCCGCCGACCCGGCGAGGGAACGCGAACTGGCCTTCGTCGCCTCCCGCGCCCGGGGCCTCGACCGCGACCGCCCGTGGCTCCTGATGGAGCACTCGGCCGGGGCCGTGAACTGGCAGCCCCGCAATGCTCCGAAGGCTACCGGCGAGATGATCCGCCACAGCCTGCAGCACGTCGCTCACGGCTCCGACGGCGCGCTCTTCTTCCAGTGGCGGGCGTCGGCCTCCGGCGTGGAGCAGTACCACTCCGGGATGGTGCCCCACGCGGGCCCGGACACCCGGCAGTTCCGCGAGGTGGTGGAGCTCGGGGAGATCCTTTCGCGGGCGTCGGAGGTGGCCGGCTCGCTCGTGGAGCGGTCCCGCGTCGCGATCGTGGCCGATATCCCCGCGAAGTGGGCGTGGGAGCGAGGCCAGAAGCCGCTCCACGACTACCCCGTCGAGCGTGCGGGGCGCCGCTGGCATGAGGCCCTGTCCGAACGCGGGCTTCTCCCCGACGTTGTGCCTCTCCGCGCGGACCTCCCGGCCTACGACCTGCTGATCGTGCCCGGGCTGTACGCGATCTCCGACGACGACGCCACGGCGCTCGCACGCGCGGCGGATGCCGGCGCCACCGTGGTCGTGACCCACCTGTCGGGGATCGCCGACGCCGAGAACCGCGTGCGCACGGGCGGCTACCCGGGGGCCTTCCGGGACCTGCTCGGCGTCTTCGTGGAGGAGCTCGCCCCGCTGCTGTCCGGCGACTCCGTGCGGCTGACGTCGGGCGCGGTCGCCGAGGACTGGACCGAGCGCCTGAGCACGACCGACGCGGAGGTCGTCGACTCCTACGCCGACGGACCCCTCGCCGGCTCGCCCGCCGTCACCCGGCGGCGCGTGGGAGCCGGATCGGCCTGGTACGTCTCGGCCGACATCGAACCGGCAGGGCTCAGCGGGCTCGTCGACGCCGTGGTCGAGGCATCCGGAGTCACGGCGTCGGTTCCGGTCGTCGCCGGGATCGAGGCGGTGCGTCGGGTCGGCGGTGGCCGATCGTGGCTGTTCCTCATCAACCACTCGGGCTCCGACGCGGTGGTGCCCGCCGCCGGGGTCGAGCTCGTGACGGGCGAACCGGTTTCGGGGCTCGTGGCCGTGCCCGCCGGCGGGGTGCGGGTGGTCCGGGAGGGCTGAGCGCGGGTGCGCTGCCGGTCACGGGAGTGAGCCCGTTGGGCCTGCTCCGGGCGCTCGGATTCGGAGTCGACCCGCGGAATCGGATGCCGGAGCCCGCAGCATCCGAATCCAAGCTCTCACTCCGAATCTGACTAGCTCAACCCGGGTCGGAGCTCTCGCTGTAGGAGCCCATCCCGTTCCGATCTGGTCACGCGGCCGTTGTCGCGGGATCGGAGTCCACGCTCGCAATCGGACTCGCGCGCCAACCGTGTCCGATTCCATCGGTCCACTCCGAGACCGGCTGGGACCCGCTTCCCCCCCAGCCCGCCACGTGAATACGCCATCCACAGAACCCGCTCGCGCCACCTCTCGCAAGGCAAGTGGCCGAGACACTCGCCTCATGCCGCAGCGCGCACCTCGACGTCGGATGCCTGATCGCTCCCTCCAGGAGTGGCTGGACCAGCTCGGCGGCATCGCCCATCGCAGCGACGCCATCGCGGCCGGCTATCCCCCGAGCGCGGTCCTTCACAGCATCGGCGCCGGGGGCGTGCGCCGGGTGCGCCGGTACTGGCTGGCCACCGCCTCGGCCCCACCGCCGCTGGTGATCGCGGCTCAGGCCACCGGCGTCCTCTCGTGCATCTCGGCCGCTCGTCACCGCGGGTGGTGGCTCCCTCCCGCTGCCGGACACGACAACCGGACGCACATCCGGGTGAAGCCGAATGCTGCGAGCCCTCAGGACGATGTCGTCGTGCACTGGACGCGACAGCTCGTGCCTGTGGGGCCTTTCGCGCTCGTCGAGTCGATCGAGGACAGCCTGCAGCACATCGCGGATTGCACCTCCCTCGAGGCGGCATCCGTGCTGTGGGAGTCGGCTGCCTCGAAAGAACGGCTGTCCGGCGACTACCTGCGCCACGTTTCGTGGACCTCACCGCGTGCTCGCCAGCTCGCGGACTCAGTGCAGGGCCTTGACGACTCCGGCCTGGAGACGATCTTCGTGCGGCGGATCCGTCGCCACGGAGTGACGGTGCGCCAGCAGATCGTGATCGCCGGCCACCCGGTGGATGTACTCATCGGCGAATGGCTCCTCGTGCAGGTGGACGGGTTCGCTCATCATTCGAGCCCCGCCGACCGGCGCCGCGATGCGGAACATGACGCAGAGCTGGCCGCGCGGGGATACACCGTGCTGCGCTTCACGTATGGGCAGATCCTGCATGACTGGCCCACCGTCACGCGAGCCGTGTCGCGGGCGCTGGCCGCCGGGCTGCATAGGCGGTCGCGCCGAGCAACGTTCGCGGAGTCGGAGTAGGACGACGGAATCGGATGCTGCCGGCCGAGGTGTCCGATTCCGGCACTCTCGTCCGAATCCGGGTGCACAGAGGGTTCCGGGCGCGGAGTCCACACGGACCGAGCCGCAGTAACGTGCACGCACTCGCGTGAAGCAGCGTGCACGGATTCGGAGTCGCCAGACAGAATCGGATGCGGCGAGCCGAGGCATCCGATTCCGGGGCAGTTCTCCGAATTGCACGGCGATTCACCGACGCCGCGCACACGCAAGTCGCGGAACGACGGATGCCCCGGCCGCCGCGAAAGGCGGGGCCGGGGCATCCGGAACCCGAGGTCAGACCAGCGACTCGCGCCAGGCCGCGTGCAGCTTGGCGAATCGGCCGTCGCCGCCGATGAGCGTCTCGGGTGCGTCGTCCTCGATGATGCGGCCGTGCTCCATGACGAGCACCCGGTCGGCGATCGCGACCGTCGACAGACGGTGCGCGATGATGATCGCCGTGCGGTCGGCCAGCAGCGTCTGCAGGGCGTCCTGGATCTGGCGCTCGCTCGGGATGTCGAGCGACGCCGTCGCCTCGTCGAGGATCAGCACCGCCGGGTCGGCGAGGAAGGCCCGCGCGAACGAGATCAGCTGACGCTGCCCCGCCGACACCCTGCCGCCTCGCTTGTTGACGTCGGTGGCGTAGCCGTCGGGCAGTGCCTGGATGAAGGCATCCGCTCCCACCGCGCGGGCCGCCGCCTCGATCTCTTCCATCGTCGCGTCGGGCTTTCCGAGAGCGATGTTGTCGGCGACCGTGCCGCTGAACAGGTAGGCCTCCTGGGTGACCATGACGATCGCGCGGCGGAGGTCCTTCGGGTGCAGCGCCCTCAGGTCCACGCCGTCGAGCGTCACCCGGCCCTCGGTGGGGTCGTAGAACCGTGAGACCAGCTTCGCGAGCGTCGACTTGCCCGCACCGGTCGTTCCCACCAGTGCGATGGTCTGGCCGGCCGGGATGTCGAGCGAGAAGTCCGGCAGGATGACGCGGTCCTTGGAGTATCCGAAGAGGACGTCGTGGAACTCGATGTGACCGCGCGCCGCCCACAGGTCGACCGGCCTCGCCGGGTCGGGGACCGTCGGCTCCTCCTCCAGCACGCCCGAGACCTTCTCGAGCGCCGCCGTGGCCGACTGGTACGAGTTCAGGAAGAACGCGACCTCCTGCAGCGGCGCGAAGAAGTTGCGCACGTACAGCACTGCGGCCAGCAGCGTTCCGATGAGGAGCGTTCCGTCGAGCACGCGGTAGCCGCCCCACAGCAGCACGAGGGCGAGCGAGACGGATGCCACGGCCATGAGTCCCGGCTCGAACGTGCCGAACAGGCGGATCGAGCGCATGCTGACGTCGCGGTAGTCGCTGGCCAGTTCGCCGAACTCATCGTCGTTGCGCGGCTCCTTGCGGAAGGCTTTGACCGCGCGGATGCCGGTCATGGTTTCGACGAACTTGACGATCACCTTCGCGCTCACCACCCGCGACTCGCGGTACGCGACCTGCGAGTTCAGGAAGAACCAGCGCATCAGCAGGAACAGCGGGATGCCCATCACCGCGAGGATGACGCCGGACTGCCAGTCCACCAGCAGCAGCATGATCAGGGTGAACCCGCCGTAGAGAAGCCCCGACACGAGCTCGTTGAGACCGCCGTCGAGCAGCTCTCGGATTGAGTCGAGGTCGCTCGTCTGGCGCGAGATGATGCGACCCGACGTGTACGACTCGTGGAACTCGAGGCTGAGGCGCTGCGTGTGAAGGAAGATCCGCTTGCGCAGGTCGAGCATGATCGCCTGAGTCAGCCGCGCCGCCACCACCACGTACCAGCCGATGAGCATGGCACCGGCGATGCCCGTGACGAGGTACACCACGACGATGCCGATCGTCGGCAGCCAGTTCATCTCGTCCACCGCGGCAGGCAGGGCCTGGTTGATCCCGTACGCGATCAGCGCGGGGCCGGCGACGCGGAAGGCCGTGGAGACGACCAGCACGACCCCGGCGAGCCACAGCTGCGCGCGCACCGGCGTGACGAGCGTCCCGAGAAGGCGCAGCGACCTCTTGCGGATCGCCTTGCTCTCGTCGCGAGAGTAGTCGGAGCGGTCTTCGCCGCTGGTGCCGGAGACGGTTGCCGTGCTCACAGGTTCACCTCCCTCTCCCGAAGGCGGGCTTGCTCGACCTCGAGGCTCGAGATCACGTGGCGGTAGTGCTCGCTCTCGCGGAGCAGCTCGGAATGGGTGCCGACGGCCGTGACGCGACCCGCCTCCAGCAGGGCGACACGATCGGCGAGCATGACGGTCGACGGACGGTGCGCGACCACGAGCGCGGTGGTGGCGTGCAGCACCTCGCGCAGCGCGTCCTCGACCAGCGCCTCGGTATCGACGTCGAGCGCCGACAGCGGGTCGTCGAGCACGAGCACCGCCGGGCGAGCCGCCACGGCACGTGCCAGGGCGAGGCGCTGGCGCTGGCCGCCCGACAGCGACAGGCCCTCTTCGCCGATGATCGTGTCGACGCCGTCGGGAAGCTCGTCGACGAAGCCGGCCTGGGCGACGTCGAGGGCTTCGCGCAGGATGGCGTCTGCCTCAGGACTGCCGGGAGCGAGGTCTTCCCGACCGAGCAGGATGTTGTCGCGCACCGACTGCGAGAACAGCGTCGCGTCCTCGAAGGCCATGCCGACGTGGCGCCGCAGCTCGTCGATCGTCAGGTCTCGCACATCCACTCCGTCGAGCGTCACGCGCCCCTGCGTCACGTCGTAGAGGCGTGCCGGAAGGGTGGTGAGAGTGGTCTTGCCGGAACCGGTGAGACCGACCAGCGCCATGGTCTCGCCGGGGCGCAGCGCCAGGTCGATGCCGTCGAGCAGATCGCGTTCGCGGGTCGCGGCATCCTGATACCGGAAGTGCACGCCCTCGAACACGAGCTCGCCGCGCGGGCGGTCGATCGTCTTCGGCGAGGCGGGGTCGACGATCGTGTTCTGCTCGTCGAACACCTCGAAGATGCGGTCGGTCGCCGTGCGCGCGTCGAGCGTGAAGGAGAACAGGAAGCCGATGGACTCCATAGGCCAGCGCAGCACCGTGGCCATGGCGAAGAAGGCGATGAGCTCGGCGGTCTGCAGCTGTCCTACAGCGGTGAGGTAGATGCCGGCGCCGAGGCACAGTGCGAAGGCGACGTCCGGCAGCAGCACCAGCCAGAACCAGATCCAGCCGATCGCGCGGGCCTTGCTCAGCTCGGTCTCGCGCAGCGTCTCGGCCTGCCGGGTGAACTTCTGCAGGGCGTGCTTGCCGCGGCCGAAGGCCTTGAGGACGCGGATGCCGTGGACGCTCTCCTCGACGGAAGTGGCCAGGTCTCCCGCCTGGTCCTGGCTCTGGCGCGCGAGGCTGCCGTAGGTCTTCTCGAACCAGTAGCCCGTGTACCACAGCGGCGCGGATGTGACGAGGAAGATCGCGCCGAGGAGCCAGTGCCAGCGGAACAGCAGCAGCGTGCCGACGGCGACGGTGATCGCGTTGACGAGGAGCATCACGATGCCGAACGCCATCCAGCGGCGCAGCATGCTGATGTCCTGCATCATCCGGCTGAGCAGCTGCCCGGACTGCCAGCGGTCGTGGAACGACACGGGCAGCCGCTGCAGGCGCGAGTAGAAGCTCTGGCGGAGCTCGTACTCCACCTTGGTGGCCGGTCCGACGACGAAGAAGCGACGCAGCCAGACCATGAGGGCCTCGGCCAGGCCGAGGAAGAGGATGGCGACGGAGCCCCAGATCACGAGGGTGAAGTCACCGGAGCTGATCGGGCCCTGGACCATCTGCTCGAGAACGAGCGGGATCGACAGTGCGAGGAGGCTCGCGATGAGCGCGCTGACGGCGCCCAGGGTGAGGCGGGGCAGGACGGGCTTGGCGAACGGCAGGAGCCGCGCGAGCGCTTTCAGAGTGGACTGTTGGGAGCGCGGCGACGGCTCCGATTGCAGAGGCGGGGCAGTGGTGGTCATGATCCTTGAAGGGAGGTGGTGCGGAAGACCCCGTGAGGTCTGGGATTGCGCGAGGCGCGACGGAGCCCCGGTGAAGGGAACGCTCCGGAAGGTGGCGGTATGCCGAAGCCGGCCGAGGCCGGGACTCGCGGGACGAGCGATTACCCCTGAATGCGAGGGCGCTTCGGTCCGGCGGCACGGAGGACGAAGGCGGTCTTCGCAGCGATGGCGACCTGAATCATGGCATCCTCCTGGGTGTGAGCGGACAGGACCGTGCGCTCGCCACCGGGACGGCAGGAGGCGCAACAGCCCTCCAGCCTATACCTGAGAGTTCCCTGGGCGCAACAACCGCTTTCCGCTCCCCCCGGAAATTCCTCCCGGATCGCGACGACCGCGCTCAGCCGAGCAGCGCCGGCACTCCTGACTCCCGCGAGAGCAGACTGCGCTTCACCTCGAGGCCCCAGGCGAAGCCGCCCAGCGCGCCCCCGGTGCGCAGCACCCGGTGGCACGGCACGAAGAGGGCGGGGGCGTTGCGGGCGCAGATGGAGGCCGCCGCGCGCACGGCCGACGGCGACCCGAGCTCCGCGGCGAACTCCGCGTAGGTGAGCGGATGCCCCGGCTCGATGCGGCGCAGAGCCTCCCACCCCGTCCGCTGCATCGGCGTGCCCTGCTGCGACACCGCGACGTCGTCGATGGCCGAGAGGTCGCCGTCGTAGTAGGCGAGCACGGCGGCCGCGGCATCCGTCCGCCCTTCCCGCACGGTCGCGGGTCGATCGGCGGCACGCAGACGGCCGAGGATGCGATCCGCGTCGACGGTCCAGCCAGACACCAGCACGCGCTGATCGTCGTCGCTGAGGATCGTGAAGGCCCCGTCCGGGGTGTCGATCGTCTGGAGGGTTGCGGAGCTCATGCTGTCGCCTTCGTCTCGGGGGTCGTTCGGAGGGGGGATGCCGCTCCCCGCCGTGCGCGCGGCGGTCTCGGCGGCACGGCGCGCCACAGGTGGGCGGTGAGGTAGCTGCGCCAGGGGGCTGTCCGCGCGGTCCACTCGGTGAGCGCGCGAGGCTCGGACGGCAGGCCCACGGCGGCAGCGCCGGCCCGCACCGCGACGTCTCCGGGCAGGAACACGTCGGGGTCGCCCAGCACGCGCATCCGCACGTAGTCGGCGGTCCACGGCCCGATGCCGGGCATCGCGAGGAGCGCGGCCCGCTGATCGGCGCCGTCGTCGCCCGGGGTGAGCGTCAAGGTTCCGTCGGCGAGGGCTGCGGCCGCTCCGACGATCGACCGGATCCGGGCCGCCGGGCCGCGCAGCACTTCGTGACCGCGTTCGGCGATCGCGCTCATCGTCGGGAAGAGGCGCGTGGCGCCGTCGAACCCCTCGACCGTCTCGCCGAGCTCGGCGGTCAGCGCAGAGAGAGCGGTGCGCGCGGCCACGACCGTGATCTGCTGCCCCACCATGGCGCGGATGAGCATCTCGTGGGGGTCGGCCGCACCGGGGACGCGGATGCCGGGGAGTGCCGTCACGAGCGGAGCGAGCTCGGGATGCCGCGACAGGGCGTCGTCGACGGCGAGCGGATCGGCGTCGAGGTCGAAGAGCCGACGCGCACGGGTGACCAGGGTGGAGAGGTCGCCGAGATGCGTGAGGCGGGCACGGAGACGCACCCTGCCGGCGTCGTCGAGGCGCAGCTCGAACCACGCCGGGCCGCCTGCGAGGCGCAGCGTGCGCGCGAATGATCCGGGGCCGGCGACCTCGGCTCCGTCGACGGCTCGGGCGGCCATCCACGCGAACAGGCCGTCGGCGTCGAGCGGCCCGCGGTGCGGCAGCACGAGATCGATCGCACCGGGAACGGGTGCCTCTGCCCGCGAGCCCGCGGCGAGCCGCCGGCGGGCGCGAAGCTCGAGCGGCGTCAGGCCGAACACCTCGCGGACGGTGTCGTTGAACTGGCGCACGCTCGCGAAGCCCGACGAGAACGCGACGTCCGCGGCGGGCAGGTCGGTGCCGACGAGAAGCATGCGCGCGGTCTGGGCGCGGTGCGCGCGACTCAGGGCCAGCGGCCCCGCACCCAGCTCGGCGCTCAGCAGCCGCGTCAGGTGCCGCGGCGAGTAGCCGAGCCGCCGCGCCAGCCCCGGGACGCCCTCGCGCTCGACGACGCCGTCGGCGATGAGGCGCATCGCCCGGCCGGCCGTGTCGCCGCGGAGGTTCCACTGCGGGGAGCCGGGCGCGGCCTCGGGAAGGCACCGCTTGCACGCCCGGTAGCCGGCTTCATGCGCCGCCGCGCTCGTGGGGTAGAACGTGACGTTCGAGGGCTTCGGCGTGCGCGCGGGGCAGCTGGGGCGGCAGTAGATCCGCGTCGAGCTCACCGCCGTCACGAACTGTCCGTCGAAGCGCGTGTCGCGCGAGTCGATGGCGCGGTACCGCTCGTCGAACGTCATCGACGGGTGCGCGGCGATCGAGGTCATGTCCCCTAGCCTGACACGCCCCCCGGACGTCCGCTCGCGGAAATCGGACACGGCGGTGAGGGCATCCCCGTCACCGCCTCGTCGCCCGCGATGCGCGACGGTAGGAGCGTTTCGTCTCGTCGCTGCGCTCCTCGCTCAACGACCGGGGCTGGTCGTTGAGCGAGCGCAGCGAGACGAAACGCCTAGTGGAAGAAGTGGCGCTCGCCCGTGAAGAACATCGTGACGTTCGCGGCGCGAGCGGCCTCGATGACCTCTTCGTCGCGCACGGATCCGCCGGGCTGGATGATCGCCCGGATCCCGGCGTCGATCAGCACCTGAGGCCCGTCGGCGAACGGGAAGAAGGCATCGGATGCCGCGACCGACCCGGCGGCGCGATCGCCGGCGCGCTCGACCGCCAGGCGGCACGAGTCCACTCGGTTCACCTGGCCCATGCCGATGCCGACCGTCGCCGACTGCTTGGCCAGGACGATCGCATTGGATTTGACGGCCCGGCAGGCCTTCCAGGCGAAGATGAGGTTCGTCATGTCGTCGTCGGCCGGACGCTCGCCCGACACCAGCTGCCAGTCCTTGGCGACCGACTCGATGTCGTCGGGGAAGCGGTCGGCGTCCTGCAGCAGCAGGCCGCCCGACACCAGCCGCACGTCCATGCGCTCCTGCTGCCAGTCCGCCGGGAGCTTCAGCACGCGCAGGTTCTTCTTGAGCTTGAACAGCTCGAGCGCCTCGGGCTCGAACTCCGGGGCGACGATCACCTCGGTGAAGATGTCGCGGAGGTTCTCGGCCATCTTGAGCGTGATGGGGCGGTTCGCGGCGATGACGCCGCCGAACGCCGACACCGGGTCGCACTCGTGGGCGCGCAGGTGCGCGCTCGCGATCGGGTCGAGCGCGTTGGGCGCCCCGACGGCGATGCCGCAGGGGTTCGCGTGCTTGATGATCGCCACAGCGGGCTTGACCATGTCGAATGCGGCGCGCAGCGCCGCATCGGCGTCGACGTAGTTGTTGTAGGACATCTCCTTGCCCTGCAGCTGCGTCGCCTGCGCGATGCCGTGGGCGCCGAGGCGCGTGTAGATCGCCGCGCGCTGGTGCGAGTTCTCGCCGTAGCGGAGTGTGGACAGGCGCTCCGCCTTGATGGTGAGGTGCTGAGGGAGGTCGGCGCCGGCGAGCGTCTCCTCGGCGAACCAGGTGGCCACGGCCCGGTCGTACTCGCAGGTGTGGGCGAAGGCGCGGGCGGCCAGGTCGCGGCGCTGCGTGAGCGACGTGCCGCCCTTGCCGAGCGCGCCGATGATCGCCGGGTACGACTCGGGCGAGACGACGATCGCGACGTTGGCGAAGTTCTTGGCCGACGCGCGCACCATGGCGGGCCCGCCGATGTCGATCTGCTCCACGACGTCGTCGCCCTGAGCGCCGGACCGCACGGTCTCGACGAAGGGGTACAGGTTCACCACCACGAGCTCGAACGGCTCGATGCCGAGCTCGGTCAGCTGCTGCAGGTGGTCCTCCAGCCGGAGGTCGGCGAGCAGACCGGCGTGGACCCCGGGGTGGAGGGTCTTCACGCGACCGCCCAGCGATTCGGGGAAGCCCGTCACGCTCGCGACGTCGGTCACCCGGTGGCCGGCGTCGCGGATCGTGGCTGCGGTCGATCCCGTCGAGACGATCTCGACGCCGGCGCCCGCGAGCGCGTCGGCGAGCGTGAGCAGATCGGTCTTGTCGCTCACCGACACCAGGGCGCGACGGATGGGGACGATGTCGCGGTGACGGTACAGGGCGGGGTCGTGGCTGGGGCCGGCCATGGAGGCTCCTCGGTGTCGGGTCAGGAAGCGGGGGCTGCGGCCGCCGAGGCGGCGGCGAGGTCGAGGTCGCCCGTCGCGATGCGACGCACGACGTCGATCAGCAGGCGGCGTTCGACGGGCTTGATGCGGTCGTGGAGCGTGTGCTCATCGTCGCCGGGAAGCACGGGGACGCGCTCCTGGGCGAGGATGGGCCCCGAGTCGACCCCGTTGTCGACGATGATGACGCTGGCGCCGGTCTGCTCGACGCCGGCCGCGAGCGCGTCGCGCACGCCGTGGGCGCCGGGGAACTCGGGCAGGTACGCGGGGTGGGTGTTCACGATGCGGGGCGACCACTGGTCGACGAGCGATGCCGGCAGCAGGCGCATCAGCCCGCTGAGCACCACCAGGTCGGGCTTCCACACGGCCAGCTGCTCGCCGAGCTCGGCGCCCCACTCCTCGCGGGATCCGGACGTGGCCCACGGGACCATGAACGACGGGATGCCGTACTCCTCCGCGTGGGCGAACCCCTCGGCTTCGCGGTCCGCGCCGACGACGACGACCTGCGCCGGGTATCCGGGATCTGCGGCCGCATCGAGCAGTGCACGCAGATTGGACCCTGTGCCCGAGATGAGGACAGCGACCGTGAGCACCCGCCTAGTCTACGGCGTGCCCGGATCGGTGCGTCGGGGGCCCAGATCGAGGGTCTCGGTGAGGTCGGGAGCGGCATCCGTCGTCTCGCTGGGCAGATCCGCCGACACCTCGTCGTCGCCTCGCGCGCCGGGGGCGGGCTCGCGGTCCGGCGCGCTCCGGGGGTGCTCGGTGCGGCCCCGACCCCGCGGGGAGAGGAGGAGGATCGCGGCGCCGACGATGACTTCGAGACCGACGGCGAGCGCCACAGGGCCCGGCTCGGGACCGAAGTGCGCCAGCCGGCCTGGGCCGAGCGAGCCCGATGCCACCGCGGCGAGGAGCGCGGCACCCGCGGCGGAGAGCACGGCGATGCCCAGGGCCACGACCAGTCGTGGTCCGATCGGATCGTCGTCGTGCCCCTCGCCGAGCGCAGTCGGAGGACCCTCGGGCGCGGGTTCGGGCTTGATGACGGGCGCCGACGCGAGCAGCCCGGTGAGTGCGGTCGTGCGGTCGAGGTCGAGCGATTCGGGCGCGAGCGGTGGCGATGGCCTCGTGACCGGAGCCGCTGCGGCGGATGAGGGATGCACGAGGCGGGAGCGGGCGGTCCAGCCGGCGAGCGCGCCCAGGGCGACCGGCACGAGGGCGAGGAGAAGCAGCCAGGGCGTGGTCGACTCCGGGATCGCGCCGAGGAGCGGGATGCCGGGCACGACGCCGACCTGGGTGCCCGCCGCCGACACCGCGGTGCCCTCCCCCACGGTGAAGCCGGGACCGGCCGCGAACGCCATGCCCCAGATCGCGAGGGTGGGCACGTAGACGAGCTGCGCGAGCGTCAGGACCGTCGCGCCGAGGGCGTCGACGTTGCCGGCCTGGAAGAGGGCGACGACCTCGCTGCCGCGCAGCGCGAGACCCACGGCGCTCACGACGGCGCCGAGTCCGATGAGACCGACCACCACCACCGCGGTCCCCCGCGCCACGAGTCCGGGCACGTCGCCCCAGCCGTGCGGCGCCTGCTCGACGCGGTCGCGGACCCGGGCGACGAACCCGCCCCCGGCCTCGCGCCACTCGGTGACGATCGCCGCGCCGGTCGCGGGCAGCGCGAACACGAGCACGGGAACGAGGATCGCCTGCCAGAGCTCGGTGTCGGCGATGAGGTTCTGCCCCGTGAAGGCTGCGATGGCCGCGAGCACGCCGAAGACCGCGGTGCCGCAAGTCACGCCGGTGACCCAGGCGTCGGCCCGCGAGGCGCGCACCCCCGACCGGGCCGCGAAGATCGCGGTGAAGGCGGCGAAGGCGAGCGGGGCGAGCGAGAGGGTGAAGGATGCCGCCGCCGGATCGATGCCGGCGGCCGCCAGGTAGTCGGCCGGGAGCGTGACGGCGAGCGGCACGAGATTGCCGAACTGCCACACCGTGACGGCGACGGGCCACAGCGCCGCCCAGTCCGCGGCGCCGCCCAGCCCGAACACCCACACGAGCGTGAGGGGGGCAAGGGTCGCCGCGATCCCGACGGCCACGGCGATGGCGGCGTCGACGGCGGTGAGGAGGGCGACGATGAGGCGGTGCATGCCCCATCGACCCTACCCACGCGCGAGGAGGCGTCCGTTCGCGGCACGGCCGGTCGCGGCATCCGGATCCGTTGCGATCCCGGGGCGTGCGGGCACTAACGTCGTCTGCGGAGGTCATTCATGAGCACAGCCCCGTCGCCCGCAGTCGACACCACCGAGCCCCCCGAGCCGCGCAACGGCTTGGATCGATTCTTCGAGATCAGCCGGCGAGGCTCGACCGTCGGAACAGAGGTGCGCGGCGGCGTCGTGACCTTCGTGACGATGGCCTACATCGTCATCCTCAACCCGATCATCCTGTCGAGCGGCGTGGACGTCGACGGGAACAGCCTCGGGTTCCCGCAGGTCGCCGCCGTCACGGCGCTCACCGCGGGTGTGATGACGGTGCTGTTCGGCCTCGTCACGCGCCTGCCGTTCGCGTTCGCCGCCGGCCTGGGGATCAACTCCTTCCTGGCCGTGGCCGTCGTCGGGCAGGTGACGTGGCCCGAGGCCATGGGGCTCGTCGTCATCAACGGCCTCATCATCGTTGTGCTGGCGGCCACGGGCCTGCGGCGCATGATCTTCGACGCCGTCCCGATCCAGCTGAAGCTCGCCATCACCGTCGGCATCGGCCTGTTCATCGCCTTCATCGGCTTCGTGGACGCCGGCTTCGTCACCGCGACCGGCGCCTCCTCGCCGCCGGTGGGGCTCGGCATCAACGGGTCGGTCGCGACCGTTCCGACGCTGATCTTCGTCTTCACGCTGCTGCTCACCGGCATCCTGGTCGCCCGCAAGGTGAAGGGCGGCATCCTCATCGGCCTCGTCACCGGCACCGTGGTCGCCGTGGTGGTGGAGGCGATCTGGAACATCGGCCCCAAGTTCACCGATGACGGCGTGAACCCCGGCGGCTGGGGGCTGTCCGTGCCCGAGCTGCCCGCGTCGCTCGTGAGCATCCCCGACCTCTCGCTCATCGGCCAGGTGTCGTTCGGCTCGTTCGAGCGCATCGGCGTGCTGGCGGCGCTGATGCTCGTCTTCACGCTCGTGTTCACCAACTTCTTCGACGCGATGGGCACGATGACCGGCCTCTCGAAGGAAGCCGGCCTGGCCAACGAGAAGGGCGACTTCCCGCGCATCAAGTCGGCGCTGATCGTGGAGGGCGTCGGGGCGGTGGCCGGCGGCTACGCGTCCGCCTCCTCGAACACCGTGTTCATCGAGTCCGGTGCCGGCATCGGCGAAGGCGCGCGCACCGGCTTCGCGAACGTCGTCACGGGCCTGCTGTTCCTCATCGCGATGTTCTTCACGCCGCTCGTGTCGATCGTCCCGAGCGAGGTGGCGGCATCCGCTCTGGTGATCGTCGGTGCGCTCATGATGGCGCAGATCAAGTACATCGACTTCTCGGAGTTCTCGGTGCTGCTGCCGGTGTTCCTCGCGGTCACCGTCATGCCGCTGACCTACTCGATCGCCAACGGCATCGGGGCGGGATTCATCTCGTGGGTCGTCGTGCGATCGCTCTCCGGCAAGGCCAGGGAGATCAGCCCGCTGCTGTGGATCGTCGCGGCCGGGTTCTTCGTGTACTTCGCCCGCGGGCCGGTCGAGGCGCTGCTCGCCGGCTGACGGTCTTTCGAGTGACGGGATGCCGCGGCCGCGGCATCCCGTTTCTCATTCCTCGATCGGCTCGAGGAGGAAGATCGCGATCTGCCGGTCGGTCTTGGCCTGGTAGCTGTCGTAGTCGGGCCAGACCTCGACGGCGCGCGCCCACCATTCGGTGCGCTCGTCGCCGGAGAGCTCGCGCGCGAGGTAGTCGCGCTTGACGGCGCCGTCCTGCAGCTCCACGTGGGTGTTCGCCCGGACGTTCCAGTACCAGTTCGGCGGGTCGGGGTGCCCGCCCTTCGATGCGACGACGAGATAGCGCCCGTCGTGCTCCACGCGCATGAGCGCGGTCTTGCGCAAACCGCCGCTCTTGGCGCCCACCGAGGTCAGCACGATGATCGGGACGCCGCGCAGCGTGTTCGCCTTGGCGCCGTTCGACGCCTCGAACAGCTCGGCCTGCTTGCGGGCCCATTCGGACGTGGACGGCTTGTACTCTCCGGTCAGCGGCATGCCTTCACCGTAATCGTCAACCATGACGAAGGGGGCGGATGCCGCAGCATCCGCCCCCTTCGTCGTTCAGATGTCTACAGCCCGGCGATGATGCCGCGCATGAGGTCGGCGGTCTCGCTCGGGGTCTTTCCGACCTTGACGCCGGCGGCCTCGAGGGCCTCCTTCTTGGCCTGGGCGGTGCCCGCGGAGCCGGAGACGATGGCGCCCGCGTGGCCCATGGTCTTGCCCTCGGGAGCCGTGAATCCGGCGACGTAGCCGACGACCGGCTTGGTCACGTTCGCCTTGATGAAGTCGGCCGCGCGCTCCTCGGCGTCGCCGCCGATCTCGCCGATCATGACGATCGCCTTGGTCTCGGGGTCGGCCTCGAACGCGGCGAGCGCGTCGATGTGCGTGGTGCCGATGACCGGGTCGCCGCCGATGCCGATGGCGGTGGAGAAGCCGATCTCACGGAGCTCGAACATCATCTGGTAGGTCAGCGTGCCCGACTTCGACACGAGACCGATGGGGCCCTTGCCGGTGATGTTGGCAGGCGTGATGCCGACGAGGGACTCGCCCGGCGTGATGATGCCCGGGCAGTTCGGCCCGATGATGCGGGTGGTGTTGCCCTTGGACTGCGCGTAGGCCCAGGCCTCGGCGGTGTCACCGACGGGCACGCCCTCGGTGATGACCACGAGGAGCGGGATCTCGGCGTCGATGGCCTCGACCATCGCGCTCTTGGTGAAGGCCGGGGGCACGAAGGCGATCGACACATCGGCGCCCGTCGCGGCGATGGCCTCGGCGACGGAGGCGAAGACGGGGAGCTCGACGGGCTTGCCGTCGGCGTCGGTGTGCAGCACGGTCGTACCGGCCTTGCGGGCGTTGACGCCGCCGACGACCTGCGTGCCGGCCTTGAGCATGAGCGCGGTGTGCTTGGTGCCCTCGCCGCCCGTGATGCCCTGGACGATGACCTTGGAGTCCTTGTTGAGGAAGATCGACATTTCTCTAGGTTCCTTGTTCTCGGCTGTCTCAGGCGTTGGCGAGCTCGGCGGCCTTGTCGGCGCCCTCGTCCATGGTCTCGGCCAGCGTCACGAGCGGGTGGTTGGCGTCGCGGAGGATCGCGCGGCCCTCTTCGACCTTGTTGCCGTCCAGGCGCACGACGAGCGGCTTGGTCGCGGTGGACCCGAGCTCGGCCAGCGCGCCCACGATGCCCTTGGCGACCGCGTCGCACGCGGTGATGCCGCCGAAGACGTTGACGAACACGCTCTTGACCTGCGGGTCGCCCAGGATGACGTCCAGACCCGCGGCCATGACCTCGGCCGAGGCGCCGCCGCCGATGTCGAGGAAGTTGGCCGGCTTGACGCCGCCGTGGTTCTCTCCGGCGTAGGCCACGACGTCGAGGGTCGACATCACGAGGCCCGCACCGTTGCCGATGACGCCCACCTGGCCGTCGAGCTTGACGTAGTTGAGGTCGTTCTCCTTGGCCTTCGCCTCGAGCGGGTCGGCCGCGTCCTTGTCTTCGAGCAGCGCGTGCCCGGAGTGGCGGAAGTCGGCGTTCTCGTCGAGCGAGACCTTGCCGTCGAGGGCGATGATGTCGCCCTCCTCCGAGAGGATGAGCGGGTTGACCTCGACGAGCGTGGCGTCCTCGCCCGTGTAGACGGCGTAGAGCTTGACGAAGACGTCGCTCACCTTGTCGACGAGCTCAGGCGCGAACCCGGCCGCTTCGGCGATCTCGACGGCCTTCTGCTTGTCGATGCCCTGCAGCGGGTCGACGGCGATGCGCGCGAGCGCCTCGGGGCGCTCGACCGCGAGCTCCTCGATCTCCATACCGCCCTCGACGCTCGCGAGCGAGAGGTAGGCGCGGTTGGCGCGGTCCAGCAGCACCGAGAAGTAGTACTCCTTGTCGATGCGCGCGCCCTGCGCGACCATCACACGCTTGACGACGTGGCCCTTGATGTCGAGGCCGAGGATGGCTTTCGCGGCTTCGTAGGCCTCATCAGGGGTCTTGGCGACCTTCACGCCGCCGGCCTTGCCGCGGCCGCCGGTCTTGACCTGCGCCTTGACGACGACGACTCCGCCGATCTTCTCGGCTGCGGCCCGCACCTCCTCCGGCGTGTCCGCGACGATGCCGGCGAGCACCGGCACCTCGTACTTCTCGAAAAGGTCTCGTGCCTGGTACTCGTACAGATCCACAGTGGAATTCCTTCGCAGGTGGCGAATGGGGGGTGGGATGACGCCTGAAAGCGTCTCGACGTCGAGATATCGACCAGTCGCCCAGCCTACTACCGCCTGCTGAGCGCGCCGACCGCGAACGACGCGCCGGGCCCTTCGGCTGATCGTGCGTGCGACGCATCGTGTCCGCGCCGCCGCAGCCGGGGGCAGCGCGCGGACTAGGCTCTCAGCGAGATGACCGACACCGCCGCCGCTTCCTCCGCCGCACCCCGGGCCGCCGTCGTCGCGGCCGCGCTCGAGCTGTTCGCCCGGCAGGGGTTCGACCAGACGTCTGTGGAGCAGATCGCCCAGGCGGCCGGAGTGTCGCGGTCCACCTTCTTCCGCCAGTTCGGCGGCAAGGACGACGTCGTCTTCGCCGACCACGAGCTGCTGCTCGACCGGCTGCGCGAGTTCCTGGCGGGCGAGCACGCGGATCCGTGGAAGGCCGTGTGCGAGGCATCCGTCCTCGTCTACGCCCATTTCGCCGCGGACCCCGACCTGGCCCGCCGGCGCTACACCGTCGTGCGCCAGGTTCCGGCTCTGCGCGAGCGGGAGATCGTGACCGTGTTCCGCTACGAGCGCCTCTTCGACGAGTACCTGCGCGCGTCGCTGCCGGGTCTGGATCCCCTCGACGCGGTCGGCTTCTCGGCCCTCGTGACGGCGATCCACAACCACGTGCTGCGCCAGCTGCTGCGCGGACCGAAGCGCGTGCCCGTCTCGGTGCTGCGCCGGGCGCTGGACGACGCGCTGCGACGGTTCGGCGTCGACCCCGACGGCGAAGCGCGCGGCGCCGCCGACGACGACCTCATCGTGGCGGTCTTCCCCCGCACCATGCCGAAGGCCGAAGTCGCACGCCGCCTGCGCGAGCGCCTGGACTGACACCGCCGGGCGCGGCTGACGCGCCGAATCTCACCCTCGCCGGACCATGGGGCGGGCGGTATCGTCAAGCCATGAGCACCGTGGAGACGTCACCCCCCACTCCCGCACCTTCCGCGGCGACCTGGTACACCCAGGACCCCGATGCCGTCGTCGCGGCATTGGGGACCGATCGCGAGCGCGGACTGACCCAGGCCGAGGCCGCGCGGCGGCTCGCCGAGCACGGGCCCAACGCGATCGCCGCCGAGAAGGCGCCGTCGCTCTGGCAGGTGTCCCTCGGTCAGCTCGCCGACCCGATGAACGTGATGCTCGTCATCGTCGCGGTCATCAGTCTGCTCATCGGCCAGGTCAGCGTCGGCATCGTCGTCGGCGCGCTGGTGGTCCTGAACGTGTTCCTCGGAGCGAGTCAGGAGATGAAGGCGAAGGCCTCCGTCGACGCCCTGTCGAAGATGCAGATTCCCCAGGCCCGCGTCTTCCGCGACGGGAGCCTCCTGCAGGTCGCCGCCACCGATATCGTGCCGGGTGACATCGTCGCCCTGGAAGCCGGCGACATCGTGCCCGCCGACGGACGCATCCTGCGCTCGGCGACGCTCGAGACGCAGGAGGCCGCGCTCACGGGCGAGAGCGCGCCGATCGCCAAGGACGCCGGCACCATCGCGAATCCCGAGACGACGCTGGGCGACCGGGCGAACATGGCGTTCCAGAACACGCAGGTGACGAGAGGGACCGCCACGGTCGTCATCACCGACACGGGCATGACCACGCAGATGGGGCAGATCGCCTCGATGCTGTCGTCCGTGAAGCAGGCGAAGTCGCCGCTCCAGCGGGAGCTCGATTCACTCACCGGCGTGCTGGGCTGGATCGCCTGGGGCGCGGTCGCCGTCATCGTCATCTTCGGCCTCGTGCGCGATCAGCCGATCGCGTCGGTCATCCTGCTCGGCATCTCCATGGCGATCTCGGCCATCCCGACAGGCATGCCCTCGTTCGTGCAGGCGATGCTCTCGTTCGGCTCCCGCCAGCTCGCCGAGCACAAGGCGATCGTCAAGAACCTCACCGACGTCGAGACGCTCGGCGCAACGAGCGCGATCAACTCCGACAAGACCGGCACGCTCACGATGAACGAGATGACGGTCGAGTCGCTGTACTTCGCGGGCGACTGGTTCACCGTCGGGGGCAGCGGGTACGAGAAGACGGGCGAGATCCGTCAGGTGGCGGGCCAGCCGGTCCCGGACTTCCGGCAGCTCGCGCTGGGGCTGACGCTGTGCAGCGACGCCACGGTGTCGGATGACGGCGCCGTGATCGGCGACCCGACCGAGGCCGCCCTCGTGGTGCTGGCCGCCAAGATGGGCGCCGACTCGGAGCTCACGCGCGCGAAGTACCCCCGTGCGGCCGAGGTGCCCTTCGACTCCGCGTACAAGTTCATGGCGACTTTCCACGAGGTGCCGCAGGAGGGCACGACGCGGCTGATCGCCCTCGTCAAGGGCGGACCGGATGTCGTCCTCGACCGCTGCTCGACGGTGATGACCGCCGACGGCCCGGCGCCGATCGACGCGCAGCTGGAAACGGTGCTCGCGGCGAACCGGAAGCTGTCGGAGCAGGGCCTGCGCGTGCTGGCCTTCGCCGTGCGCCGCTTCGTGCCGGGTACGCCGGTTCCCGTCGACCCGATGGCCGAGGTCAAGGACCTCACGTTCGTCGGGCTCGTCGGCATCATCGACCCGCTGCGCCCCTCTTCCAAGGAAGCGGTGCGCATCGCCCACGAGGCGGGCATCGAGGTGCGCATGATCACCGGCGACCACGCGATCACCGCCGCTGCCATCGGCGCGAAGCTCGGCCTCGGCCCCGGCGCCGCGAGCGGCGCGGACATCCAGGCGATGACCGACGACGAGCTCAAGGCGGCTCTGCCGAACCTCCACGTGTTCGGGCGTGTGACGCCCGAGGACAAGCTCCGGCTCGCCCGCCTCATGCAGGAGATGGGCGACGTCGTCGCGATGACCGGTGACGCCGTCAACGACGCCGCCGCGCTCAAGCAGGCCGACATCGGCGTCGCGATGGGCTCGGGGAGCGAGGTGACGAAGCAGGCGGGCAAGATGATCCTGATCGACGACAACTTCGGGACCCTGGTGACGGCAGTCCAGCTCGGCCGCGGGATCTACGAGAAGATCGTCAGTTACGTCCGCTACCAGATGTCGCAGCTCTTCTCGCTGGTGCTGCTCTTCCTGGTCGCGAGCATCTTCGACATCAACAGCGGCGTCCCGCTGACGCCGATCATGATCCTGTTCCTCAACTTCTTCGTCTCGATCTTCCCGGTGATCGTGATCCTCCTCGATCCGGTGCCCGACGGCATCATGCTCAAACCGCCGCGCGACCCGAAGAAGACGATCGCCAACGGCGGAGCAGTCACCCTGTGGTTCGTCTACGGCGGCGTGCTGTTCCTCATGACGCTGATCCCGCTGCTGATGTTCCCCGAGCTTGCGAGCCCTTCCGAGCCGAACGTCCCGGTGACCATGACGTTCGTGATCGCGGCCTTCGGGGCGATCCTGGGCGGGCTGGCGATGCGACGCGACCCGGACTCCGGTCTCGCCGGGCCGATCCTCACGGCTCTGAAGTGGCTCGCGATTCCGCTGGCGCTCACCGTCGCCGCGGTGGAGATCGGCTTCCTCCAGAAGCTCGTCGGCACGGTGTCGCTGAGCGGGAACGAATGGCTCCTCTGCCTCGGACTGGCGCTCGTCGTGCCGCTCTTCGTCGAGGTCGAGAAGTGGATCCGCCGCCGCCGCATCGCCAAGCGGATTCGGGCCGGGCTGCTCTGATCCCGGGCGAGGAGGACCCCATGCGCGGCAGCAGGCGGATCCGGCAGGCGGCGATCGCCGCCCTCCTCCTCGGGGCGCTCACGCTCGGAGGGTGCGCGAACCTGCCGATCGTGCTGCCGACCGCGCTCCCCACCAGCCTCCCGAGCATCTCGCCGACCGTCGCCCTGCCGACTGCGCTGCCCACCCCCGAGCGGCCCACGCCGACCGCGGAGCCCACGCCGACATCGGAGCCGACGCCGACGCCTGAGCCGACGCGGACTCCGGCGCCACGACCGACCCGCACACCCTCCGCCGTGCCGACCGCCGAGCCCGCCCCGACGGCCGAGCCGGCGCCCACCGCCGCGCCGACCCCGGTGCCGACGGCGGCGCCTCCCACCCAGCCGACCGGGACGCCCGCGCCGACGCCGAGCCAGACCCCGACGCTCACTCCGAGCGCTACCCCCACACCCACCCCGACGACGAGCTCGACGGCCACTCCGACGCCGACGGCGGACGCGAGCGCCGACCAGACGATGGCGACGTGGCTCCCGTGGGCGATTCCGATCGCGCTGCTGATCGCCGGGATCGGGTTCGGCATCTACTTCCTGATCCGGCGCGGCAATCGCGTCTCCGGAGGCAGCGGGCCCGGCGGCGCCTGACCGGCAGACGCGCTCGCGCTGCCTCCGGCACTCGATTGGCGAGCATACCGCCCAGTCGGTATGCTCGTGGCATACTCGAGGGTCCGCAGGACGACGAGGAGGTCGCATGCTCATCACGGGTGCCGTACTGGAACGCTCCGGCGCCGGAGCGCCGTTCGCCCGGTCCCGGCCGTTCACGGTCGGCGACCTCGAGCTCGATGCGCCCGGCCCGGGCGAGCTGCTCGTGCGCATCGAGGCCGCCGGCGTCTGCCATTCCGACCTCAGCGTCGTCGACGGCAACCGCATGCGCCCGACGCCGATGCTCCTCGGTCACGAGGCGGCCGGCATCGTCGAGGCGCTCGGCGACGGCGTGACGGACGTCGTCCCCGGCGACCGGGTCGTCATGACCTTCCTCCCGCGTTGCGGTGAGTGCGACGGATGCCGCACCGACGGCAGGCTGCCGTGCGCTCCGGGCACCGCGGCCAACAACGCCGGCACGCTCGTCGGAGGCGGCATCCGCCTTCACCGCGCCGCCGCCGACGGCGCAGAGGAAGCCGTGCACCACCACCTCGGTGTCTCCGCCTTCGCGACCCATGCCGTCGTGAGCCGCACGTCGGTCGTGCCGGTGGACGCCGACGTTCCGGCCGAAGTCGCCGCGCTCCTCGGCTGCGCCGTGCTCACCGGAGGCGGCGCGGTGCTCAACGCCGGCCGCCCGGGCCCCGGCGATCGCGTGATCGTCGTCGGGCTGGGTGGAGTCGGCATGGCGGCACTTCTCGTCGCCGTCGCGCTGGGCCAAGAGGTCGTCGGGATCGACGCGGTCGACGCCAAGCTCGAGCTCGCGCGTGAACTCGGCGCCGCGGAGGCGCTGAGCCCGGCCGACGCGGTGGAGCGCGGCATCCGTGCCCCTGTCGTGATCGAGGCCGCAGGAGCCGTGCGCGCCTTCGAGACCGCGATCGCGCTCACCGCCCCGGGCGGCACCACCGTCACGGTCGGACTCCCGGCACCGGGAGCCACCGCCGCCGTATCGCCCCTGCTCCTCACCGCCGAAGCGCGGACCATCGTCGGCAGCTACCTCGGATCGGCTGTGCCGAGCCGGGACATCCCGCGCTACGTCGAGCTGTGGCGCGCCGGACGACTGCCCCTCGAGCGACTCGTGTCCTCCCGCATCCGCCTGGACGACATCGACGAGGCCATGGACCGCCTCGCCGCGGGCGGCGAGCTCCGCCAGCTGATCACCTTCGAAAGGACCCCCTCATGACCCGGACCGCCATCGTCACCGGCGCGGCGCGCGGCATCGGCGCCGCAACCGCCCGGCGCCTCGCCGCCGACGGGAACGCCGTCGCCGTGCTCGACCTCGACGAGGCGCAGTGCGCCGAGACCGTCGACGCCATCGTCGCAGCCGGCGGACGTGCCCTCGCCGTGGGGGCGAACGTCGCGGACGCGACGGCGGTGACGGATGCCGCGGCCCGCGTCGAGGCTGAGCTCGGCGCCCCCACGATCCTGGTCAACAACGCCGGGATCATCCGCGACAACCTGCTGTTCAAGATGACCGAGGACGACTGGGATGCCGTGCTCTCCGTGCACCTGCGCGGTGCCTTCCTGATGTCGCGGGCCGTGCAGGCGCATCAGGTGAAGGCGGGCTGGGGCCGGGTCGTGAACCTCTCGAGCACCTCGGCGCTCGGCAATCGAGGGCAGGCGAACTACGCGGCGGCGAAGGCCGGCATGCAGGGCTTCACGAAGACGCTCGCGCTCGAGCTCGGACGCTACGGCGTCACCGCCAACGCGGTCGCGCCCGGGTTCATCGTGACCGACATGACGCGATCGACCGCCGAGCGGATGGGCGTCGGGTTCGACGACTTCATCGCCGCCGCCGCAGCCGAGGTGCCGGTGCAGCGGGCGGGCACCCCCGACGACATCGCGGGGGCCGTCTCCTTCTTCTGCTCAGACGACGCCGGCTTCGTGTCGGGCCAGGTGCTGTACGTCGCCGGAGGTCCGCGCGCATGAGCATCGTCGTCGACTCCCCCGCAGCACTCCCCTCGGCGATCGGCCGCACCGCGACGGGCGAGTGGTTCGCCATCGACCAGGAGCGCATCCAGGCCTTCGCCGACGCGACGGAGGACTGGCAGTGGATCCACCTCGACGCTGAGCGCGCGGCATCCGGTCCCTTCGGGGCGACGATCGCCCACGGCTACCTGACGCTCTCGCTGCTGCCTCGGCTCACCGCCGGGCTGCTCGACATCGCCGGGACCTCGATGGTCGTCAACTACGGGCTCGACCGGGTGCGGTTCCTGCAGCCCGTGATCGTGGGCTCGCGGGTGCGCGCGGTCACCGAGGTCGCCGCGGTCGAGCCGACGCCGACGGGCTACCGGGTGAGCCTCAAGACGACGGTGGAGCTCGAGGGCTCGTCGCGCCCGGCGCTCGTCGCCGACGCCGTGGCTCTGGTGGTGCCGGAGGCCTGAGGGGTCCCTGCCGGCGCTCTCGCGAGCGCACACGGTCTGCGCGAACGGACATGGTTCGTCCGCGCAAACCATGTCCGCTCGCGCAGATCGTGTGCGTTCGCGCCCCGGGCGCCCCCGTCAGACCCGCTCGAGCACCAGGGCCATCCCCTGGCCGCCGCCGACGCACATCGTCTCGAGGCCGTAGCGGCCGCCGACCTCGGCCAGGCCGTTGATGAGCGTGGAGGTGATGCGGGCGCCGGTCATCCCGAACGGATGCCCCACCGCGATCGCTCCGCCGTGCACGTTGAGCCGCTCCTCGTCGATGCCGAGCTCGCGCGCGGACGGGATGACCTGGGCCGCGAACGCCTCGTTGATCTCGACCAGATCCATGTCGTCGATCGAGAGCCCGGCGAGACGCAGCGCGCGGCGGGATGCCTCGACCGGCCCGAGCCCCATCACCTCGGGCGAGAGGGCCCCGACGCCGGTGGACACGATGCGGGCGAGGGGTGTGAGTCCGAGCTCGTCCACGATGCGCTCCGACACGACGATCACCGCGGCGGCGCCGTCGTTGAGCGGGCAGCAGTTTCCCGCGGTCACGGTGCCGCCGGGACGGAAGACCGGGTCGAGCCCGGCGAGCGCCTCGAGGGTGACACCGGGCCGGGGTCCGTCGTCGGCCGCGACCACCGTGCCGTCGTCGAGCGTGACGGGTGTGATGTCGCGCGACCAGAACCCCGAGGCGATCGCCGCCTCGGCACGCTGCTGCGAGCGGGCGGCGAAGGCATCCTGTTCCGCCCGGGTGATGCCGTGCACCTGCGCGACGTTCTCAGCCGTCTGGCCCATCGCGATGTACGGATCGGGCAGCGAGCCGTCGCGGCGTGGATCCGCCCAGACCGGTGCGCCGCCTTCGGCCCGAGCCGCGGTGCGAGCCTCGGCCGTCTCGAACACCGGATTGAAGGCCGCCGGAATGTCGGACGCTCCGGCGCCGTAGCGCGACACCGACTCGACTCCGGCCGACACGAAGACGTCGCCCTCCCCCGCCTTGATCGCGTGGAAGGCCATCCGCGTCGTCTGCAGCGACGACGAGCAGTAGCGGTTGACGGTGGTGCCGGGCACGGTGTCGAGCCCGAGCAGCACCGACACGATGCGCCCCAGGTTCATGCCCTGCTCGCCGGCGGGCTGGCCGCAGCCGATCATGAGGTCGTCGATGCGCGCGGGGTCGAGCGCGGGCAGCGTGTCGAGGGCGGCGCGCACCATCCTGGCGGCGAGGTCGTCGGGGCGCACCCCGGCGAGCGATCCCTTGCGGGCACGTCCGATCGGCGATCGGGCAGTGGCGACGATATAGGCCTCGGTCATCGGTTCTCCTTCGGGTGGCGGATGCCGCGGCTCACGTGAACGCGGCGATCCCGGTGATGGCGCGGCCGACGATGAGGGTGTTCATGTCGTACGTGCCCTCGAACGTGTAGACCGCCTCGGCGTCGGCGAAGTAGCGTGCGACGCCGTAGCCCGGCGGGATCCCGTCGACCTGCGACTCGCCGCCGAGCTGGATGCCGTTGCCGCCGCAGATCTCGCGGCAGAGCGCCACGGTCTCCCGGACGCGCGCGGAGACGAACGCCTTCGCCATGGCGGAGTGGTGATCGCGCTGGATTCCCTCGTCCTGCATCTGCGAGACCCGCACGCTCAGGGCGATCGAGGCGGTGATGTTCGACAGCGCGACGGCGAGCTTCTGCTGGACGAGCTGGAACGACGCGATCGGCTTGCCGAACTGGATCCGGGCCTTCGCGTAGGCGAGCGCCGCCTCGTAGGCGCCGACGGCGACGCCGAGCCCCTGCCACGCGACCTCCGCGCGGGTGAGGCGCAGCACCACCGCGAGATCGCGGAACCCGTCGATGTGCTGGAGCCGGTCGCGCTCGGGCACCACGAGATCGGTCATCAGGATGTCGGCGTTCTCGACCCCGCGCAGCGACTGCTTGCGCTCGATCTTCGACGCCGAGAAGCCGACCGCGGGCGTGCGCACCAGAAAGCCCTTCACCTGGTCGTCCGCGACATCCCTCGCCCAGATCACGACGAGGTCGGCGAACGCCCCGTTGCCGATCCACCGCTTGGCGCCGTTGAGCACCCAGTGGTCGCCCCGCCGCTCGGCCGTGGTCTCGAGCCCTCGCGCGGTGTCGGAGCCGTGGCCCGGCTCGGTCAGGCCGAACGCCGCGACGAGCTCGCCGGCACCGAGCCGCGGGAGCCACTCGGCCTTCTGCTCGGCCGAACCCCCGACCGAGATCGAGGTCATCGCCAGCCCGCTGTGCACGCCGATGAAGGTGGCGAGCGACGGGTCGGCGCGCGCGATCTCCAGCGCCACCCAGCCGCGGAACACGTTGCTGTTCTCGAACCGCCGGGTCTCGGCGAACCCGTTGCCGTAGAGCCCCAGCTCGGCGATGCGCGGAACGAGGTGCCGGGGGCTCTCCGCCCGCTCCCACAGGTCGTCGGCGAACGGCCGAACCTCGGTGTCGAGGAAGGCGCGGATGTCGCGGAGCGCCGACTGCTCGCGGTCGGTGAGGAGGTGCTGGAAGGCATAGAAGTCCGCGTCGAGAAGATCTGCGGGAACGGATGCCGCGGCCTCCGCCTCGGTGAGGGTGAACGTCATCGTCTGCTCCGATCATCGGTGATCCTCGGCCAGTATGCATCATTACCGAGAACGTTGCACAACATATTCCAGAACGTTGCGCGCTCGGGAGGGCGAAGGGGTAGAGTTCCCGCATGACCACGACCGCCGCGCCTGCGCTCACCCTCGCGACGGCGGGCCTGCTCGCGGCACCGTCGTGGCTGTCGGAGCGGCTGGCGGAGGCATCCCATCCCGACGCAGTCCGGGCGTTCGACGCGGCACGCGAGACGTTCATCGCCGCCCGGCGCATCGATATGGGAAGCCTGGCGGCCTCACTCGGCGTCGACCGCACGTCGCTGTTCCGCTGGGTCGGCAACCGCGACGCCCTGCTGGGCGAGGTGCTGTGGTCGCTCGCGATCCCCACGCTCGTGCAGGCCGAGCACGCAACCGCCGACCTGGCCGGCGGCGAGCGCATCGCCGCGATCCTCACCCACTTCGTCGACGACCTGATCACGGCGGAGTACTTCCGCCAGTTCCTGCGCCGCGAGCCCGCGCGGGCGCTTCGGCTGCTCACGACGAAGGAGAGCCCCATCCAGCGCCGCTACGTCGCGACGACCGACTGGCTGGTGCGGCGAGAACTCGGCGATCAGCCGCTCGGCGGTGCGATTGACCCACCCGGACTGGCGTACCTGCTCGTGCGGATGTCGGAGTCCTTCACGTACGCCGATCTCATCTCGGGCGATCAGCCCAGCGCGGAGCGCGCCCGCGTCGCCTTCCGGCTGCTGCTGCGGGTCGACGGCTGATGAGCGGCTTCCGGGTGCGTCGCCCGTTCGCCACGCGGTGGAACGACAACGATCAGTACGGGCACCTCAACAACACCGTCTACTACGAGGCGATGGACACCGCAGTGAACGCCTGGATGATCGACGCGGCCGGACTCGACCCGCAGGGCAGTTCGATCGCCCTGTGCGCCGCGTCGTCGTGCGAGTTCCTCGCCTCGGCGTCGTTCCCCGACGAGCTCGAGGTGGGCATCGGCGTCGAACGGCTCGGCACTACGAGCGTCACCTGGTCGCTCGGCATCCTCCGCGCGGGAACGGACGACCCGATCGCGACGGGAACATTCGTGCATGTCTTCGTGGATGCCGCGAGCCGCCGGCCGACGCCGGTGCCGGCATCCGTCCGCTCCGCCATCGAGGAGCACCTCGAGGGCTAGCGCATCACTGCAGGCAGAACTCGTTGCCCTCCGGATCGCGCAGCTGGTAGTAGTGCTCGGGCCAGGGCCCCCAGTCCTGGTCGACGAGGCGCACGACCTCGGCACCGAGCGCGACGAGCCGGTCCTTCTCCGCCTCGAGCTCGTCGTGCGACGGGTGGCGGCCGGGCGTGGCGCTGATGTCGAGGTGCAGCCGATTGCGACCGGCCTTCGGATCGGACGCGTGGTGGAAGAAGAGACGCGGACCGTCACCGTCCGGGTCTTCGGCGACCGCGCGGGCGGCGAGATCGGCTTCGGTCAGCCCCGACTCGAGCAGCTGGCTCTTGAGCGGCTCGTCCCACTCGACCGGCGGGTAGCCGAACACCCCCGACCAGAACCGCGCGAGCCTCGGCGGATCGTCTGCATAGAAGGTGATGTTGCCGAGCTTCGATGCCATGGGTCACTCCTCTCGCCGCGCCGCCGCGACCGGAAGCCAGGCTATGACGCCCCGCCGACAGTCGCCAGGGGTCCGGCCCGGCCGTACGCTCGGGGGATGACACCGACGCCCGACGCCCGACGTCACGCCGGAGACCCGGACTTCGCGCGGTGACCGACATCGAGCTCGCGCGCATCGCGGCCGGGTCTGTCACTCTGCACGACGCCCGCCGGAAAGCCCGCTGGACCGTCGACCTCGAACCGTTCGAGATCGGCGTCTACCCCGTCACCGAGGAGCAGCTCGCCGAGATCATCGGAGAGGCGTCCCGGCACCCTCGGCGCCCCGCGACCGACGTCAGCTGGCTGCGCGCGATCCGGTTCTGCAACGCCGCGTCGGAGTGGGAGGGGCTCGATCCCGCCTACACGTTCGACGGCGAGGACGTCACCTGGCACGTGGACTCGGACGGCTACCGGCTCCCGACCGAGGCCGAGTGGGAGTACGCGTGCCGTGCCGGGTCGACCGGGCCGCACTACGGGCCCCCGGCGGATGTCGCGTGGACGAGCGCCGACGGCGTCACGTCGCCGCAGGACATCGGCGGCAAGCTCCCGAATCTGCACGGACTCTTCGACACTCTCGGCAACGTGTGGGAGTGGTGCTGGGATCTGCTGGACCCCGCACGCTACGACGCCTACCGGGTCTTCCGGGGCGGCGGCTACGCCGACGACGCCTGGAGCGTGCGAGCGTCGACTCGACGTGGCGGCGCGCCGCGCATGCACCACGAGGACGTCGGCTTCCGCGTCGCGCGCGGCGGCTTCGACAGCACGGATGCCGCGCAGGGCTGGTCGGCCCGCGCCGACCTCGAACGGGCCGCCGTCGACGGCCCGCTGCCGCCGGGCTGGACGCCACGCCGCTGACTTCCCCGGGCGGCCGGAAGTGCGGTTGCGACGAACATACCGACCATCCGGTATGCTGACATGGTCCCATCGATGGGACGACGCGAGAGGCAGGGTCGAGGATGACCGAGGTACCCGGGTTGAACGTCGCGGGGCTCACCGCGTGGCTCGCCGCCACGCATCCGGAACTCGCCGCGGCCGAGCTCTCGGCGACCGTGATCGCGGGCGGCCGCAGCAACCTCACCTACGCCGTCGACGGGGCACGCATGCCCCTCATCGTGCGTCGCCCGCCGCTCGGACATGTGCTCTCGAGCGCACACGACATGCGGCGCGAGCATCGCGTGATCTCCGCGCTGGCCGGCAGCGCCGTGCCGGTGCCGCGGACGGTCGACGTGGTCGACGATGCGGAAGACGGATTGGTGACGGGCACCGTGTTCTTCGTGATGGAGCGCTCCCCCGGGCGCGTGCTCGCCCGCCCGCAGCAGAACTCCGCGTACAGCGCCGAGGGACTCCGGCTGCTCAGCGTCGACCTCGTGCGCATCCTCGCCGACCTGCACGCCGTCGACCCCGCGTCAGTCGGGCTGGGCGACTTCGGGCGTCCAGACGGCTACCTCGCCCGGCAGCTCTCGACGTGGCGGCGACAGCTCGATGCCTCACGCTCCCGGGACACTCCGGCGCTCGATCGACTTCAGGACTCTCTGGCCGACGGGATGCCGGAGGCCCGGCGTGCCGGCATCGTCCACGGCGACTTCCGCCTCGACAACGCCCTCGTGGAGGGCGGGCCGGACGACCCGCGCATCTCGGCGATCCTCGACTGGGAGATGGCGACCCTCGGCGACCCCTTCGTCGATCTCGGGATCTTCGCCCTGTACTGGGAGATCGCCAACCTCCCTGCTGACTTCGCCGGAGCGGTGCCGAGCGCGGTCGACCCTGCGGCCGGCTACCCGACCTTCGACGAGCTCGTCGAGGTCTACGCGCAGCGCGCGGGGATCGGCATCCCGGATCTGCGCTGGTATCGCGCTTTCGCGGCCTACAAGCTCGCCGTCATCCTCGAGGGGATCCACTACCGCTACCAGGCCGGCGACACCGTCGGCGAGGGCTTCGATCGGATGGGCGGGCTCGTCGAGCCCCTCGCCGGAATGGGACTGGAGGTGCGCTGATGGACTTCGCACACGATGCACGCACGCTCGAACTCACCGCGCGCGCGAAGACATTCCTCGAGGAGCATGTCCTGCCCGCGGAGAGCGTGCTGGATGAGCAGCTGGCGGCCGCGCCCGACGAGTGGACCACTCGCCCCATCGTCCGCGAGCTGCAGGCGAAGGCCCGAGCGCAGGGGCTCTGGAACCTCTTCCTGCCGGGCGAGCACGGCGGGGCGGGGCTGACGAATCTGCAGTACGCGCCGATCGCCGAGGTGACCGGATGGAGCCCCCGGCTGGCACCGGCCGCGTTCAACTGCGCCGCCCCCGACACCGGCAACATGGAGGTGCTCAGCGACTTCGGCACCGCCGAGCAGAAGGAGCAGTGGCTGGAGCCGCTCCTCCGGGCGGAGATCCGCTCGTCCTTCTGCATGACCGAGCCCGATACCGCCTCGTCCGACGCGACGAACATCGGCACCCGCATCCGCCGCGACGGCGACTCGTACGTGATCACCGGACGCAAGTGGTGGTCGACGGGCGCGATGAACCCGGATGCCGCGATCTTCATCGTGATGGGCAAGACCGACCCGGAGGCCGACCGCCATCGTCAGCAGTCCATGATCCTGGTGCCGCGCCACACCCCGGGCGTGCGGATCGTGCGCCCGCTCACCGTCTTCGGCTATGAGGACCGTGACCACGGCGGCCACGCCGAGATCGCCTTCGACGACGTGCGGGTTCCCGTCGCCCACCTGATCGGCGACGAGGGCTCGGGCTTCGCGATCGCCCAGGCGCGCCTCGGTCCCGGCCGGATCCACCACTGCATGCGCGCCCTCGGCATGGGCGAGCGGGCACTATCCCTCCTCACTGCCCGCGCGAACGAGCGTCACGCGTTCGGGCGCACCCTCGCCGATCAGGGCGTCGTCCGCGAGTGGGCCGCCGAGTCGCGCATCCAGCTCGAGGCGCTGCGGCTCCTCGTGCTGAAGACCGCGTGGCTCATGGACACGGTCGGGAACAAGGAGGCGATGACCGAGATCCAGGCGATCAAGATCGCCGTGCCGCGCGCCGTCCAGACGATCATCGACCGCGCGATCCAGGTGCATGGCGCCGCCGGGGTGTCGTCCGACACTCCGCTGGCCGAGCTCTACGCCGGCATCCGGTCGCTGCGGATCGCCGACGGTCCCGACGAGGTGCATCTCTCGAGCCTCGGCCGCGCCCAGCTGCGCGGCTGAGCCTCGCCGGGCGGCAGCATCCGCTCTCCGTCCCGAGCGCGTTCCCCCGATGTCGAAGGAGACACCGATGACACACCAGCCCGACGAGGCGATCGACGGCCTCGGCTTCACCACGCTCTCGGTCGCGAGCATCCTGAGCGAGTCGGCGACCCGCCACGGCGATCGCGTGGCCCTGCACTTCCTGGGCACGGCCACGACGTATCGCGAGCTCTGGGATCAGACCCGCGCGTACGCGGGGGCGCTGCGCGACCGGGGCATCGGGCGCGGCGACCGGGTCGCGATGCTGGTGCCGAACGTGCCCGACTTCGCACGCGTCTATTACGCCGCTCTCGCGCTCGGGGCCGTCGTCGTCCCGGTGCATCTCCTGTTCAAAGCGGAGGAGATCGCGTACGTGCTGCGCGACGCAGAGGCCGACCTGCTCGTGGTCGCCGCACCGCTGCTCGGCGAGGCCGTTCCCGCCGCGGCCCAGGCCGGCGTGCCGCTCGTGACGGTGCTGCTGCCCGGCGACGCCGGCGTCGACCTGCCGCGGCTCGAGGCCGAGGCATCCGCTTCCCTGCCGATCGAGCGGCACACCCCGGTGGGTCCGCTGGAGGCTGCGACCATCCTCTACACGAGCGGGACGACGGGAACGCCCAAAGGCGCCGTGGGATCCCACCTGTCGATCATCGAGCAGGTGCACTGCACACTCATCGACGCGTTCGACCTGCGCTCCGACGACGTCGTGTTCGGCGGGCTGCCGCTCTTCCACACGTTCGGGCAGACCGCCGTGATGAACATCGCCTTCCGGGTCGGGGCATCCGTGATCCTGCTGCCGCGGTTCGACGCCGACCAGGCGCTCGCTCTCATGGTGTCGCTGGAGGCGACGGTGTTCACCGCCGTGCCGACGATGTACGTCGGGATGCTGGAAGCCGCACGCCGCTCGGACGCCCGGCCGCCGCTGCGCTACGCCGTGTCGGGCGGAGCCGCCCTTCCGGTCGCGGTGCTCGAGGCGTTCTCCGCCGCCTTCGGTGCCGACGTGCACGAGGGATACGGCCTCACCGAGACGGCGCCCACCGTGTCGTCGAACCCGCTGCACGAGCCCATCCGGCCGGGCACCGTGGGCCGCGCGCTGTGGGGCGTCGACGTCGCCGTCGCGGATCCCGAGGTGGAGTCCGCCGTCGCGCTCATCGACGAACCGGGTGCACTCGGCGAGATCGTCGTGCGCGGCCACAACCTCTTCAAGGGCTATCTCGGGCGAGCGGATGCCTCGGCCGCCGCCGTCGTCGACGGCTGGTTCCGCACCGGCGACCTGGGCACGTTCGTCGACGGCGTGCTGACGATCGTCGACCGCAAGAAGGACATGATCGTGCGCTCGGGCTACAACGTCTACCCGACGGAGGTCGAGGCGGTGCTGGCGCGGCATCCGGGCATCGCCGTGGCCGCCGTGTTCGGCGTCGCCGACGACGTACGCGGGCAAGAGGTGCACGCCGCCGTCGTGCCGCACGAGGGTGTGGAGCTCGATCCGGCCGAGATCACCGCATTCGCGCGCGACCGCATCGCGGCGTACAAGTACCCGCGGGTCGTGCACGTCGTGCCCGCGCTGCCCCTCGGTTCGAGCGGCAAGGTCCTCAAGCGCGAGCTCGTGGCGCAGTTCACCCCGGTGGGCTGAGCCCGGGCTGGTCCAGCTCGGCCCGGCCGGGCCTCGCGCGCCTCGCCGCCTAGCTCACAGCCTCCTTCCCGCGAACGCACATGATGTGCGCGAGCGCACACGCATTGGACGTCCACATCATGTGCGCTCGACCGAACCATGTGCGTTCGGCGTCGTTGGAGCGGCGCGGGAGGGCTCGAGGCGGGGGCCGGCCCGGCCGGCCGGCACGTGCCTCCTCCCCAGACGACACGCGGTGGGACGCACGCACAACGAGACCCGGAACATCGAACGCGGTTACGCATGAGCGGATGCTGGGGCGGTGGACCTCGACGAAGCGGCCGAGAAGCTGACGCACTACTCGCAGCTGGACCGAGCCGGGTTCGGTCGGCGACAGCAGAGAGCCCTCCTGCGGTCGGGGGACCTCGTCCGAGTCCACGACGGGTGGTACGCCGACGGCGCCGACTGGACCACCGCCTACTCCGAGGGTCGTCAGCTCCGACGGGTAGCAGCAGTTGCCGCATCCATGCGATCGGGCGGCGCCGTGTTCTCCCACACATCGGCGGCCGCGATCTGGGGGCTGCCGCTCTATCGTTGGGATCCCGCCCGCGCCCATGTGACTCTGCGCCGCGGCGCGGGGGCGAGTTCGACGGGCGGTGTGTTCCGGCATCGCGACGACCTTCCCGACGATGACATCACCGAGCGACACGGGCTGCTGTGCACGAGCCTCGAGCGCACGGTCGTGGACCTGGCGAGGTCGGTTCCCACAGAGACGGCGCTTGTCATCGCGGATGCCGCGCTCCGCGCCGTCGCACACCGACCCGGGATCAGGCGGTACGACGTGGACGCCGCCTTGCGCCTTCGCGACGCGATGTGGCGACTGCTGGGAACGATGCAGGGCAAACGCGGAGTCCGACAAGCGAGATGGGTCCTCGAGCATGCGGACGGCCGCGCCGAGCTGCCCGGAGAGAGCGTGAGTCGGCACCATCTCATCCAGCTCGGGTACACGGCTGTCCGGCTCCAGGTGCATGTACCCGGCCCCGCAGGTGCCGACTACTTCGTCGACCTTGGCCTCGACGAGTCGCACGCCTGGGGCGAGTTCGACGGCAAAGCCAAGTACACCGATCCGATGATGCTCGACGGGCGCAGCCCTGCCGAAGTCCTACGCGCCGAGAAGGAGCGGGAGGACTGGATCCGCGCGACCACCGGGCGGCCCATCGCCCGCTGGGGATTCGAGCACCTCGTCAGTCCGGAGGGGCTCGCCCGCCGACTGGCCGTGTACGGCATCCGTGCTCCTCGGCGTCGCCGCTCCGAACGCACATGATGTGCGCGAGCGCACATGGTTTGCGCGAACCGAACATGTGCGTTCGGCGGAACCATGTGCGCTCGCGAGGCAGCCCTACGACCCCGGCACCCCTTCGTTCGCGAGCGGAGTCTGGGCGGCCTCGACCTCGACGACCGAGCCGCCGTCGACGGCGTACGTCGTGCCGATGTAGTCCTGCACGCCCTCGTCGACCGTCGTGATGCCGACGCCGGTATAGGCGGCGTGGCTGTCCTCGGCGAAGGACAGGGGCAGGATGCCGTTCCCGGCCAGTCCGCCACCGCTCACCGCGTCCAGAAGGGACTCGCGCGTCGGGTTCTCGCCCGCCGCCTCGAGCGCCTCGGCGAAGAGGTAGGCGACGCTCATGCCGTAGACGGTGTTGCCGTCGAAGGGCGCATCCTCGTTGTACTCGGTGTTGATCTCGCGGAAGAGCGCGACCCAGTCGTCGTCGCCCTGCGCCGCGGGCAGGTAGTTCGTCCCGGTGAAGCCCTGCAGCAGCTGCGGCGCGAGCTCTTCGCCGAGATACCCGACGAGCGTGGGGTAGTTCGCGCCTGACGAGGACGAGAACCACTGGGGGAACCATCCCAGCTGCGCCGCCGTGCCGACCGCGAGCGCGGTGAACCCGTTGATCGTGGCGAGGATGTTGATCTCGCAGCCCGCGGCCTTGAGCGCACCGATCTGCGCGGTCACGTCCTGGTTCGAGACCGAGTAGCGCTCG
This sequence comes from Microbacterium sp. CFBP9034, assembly GCF_034045255.1. Classification (NCBI taxonomy): domain Bacteria; kingdom Bacillati; phylum Actinomycetota; class Actinomycetes; order Micrococcales; family Microbacteriaceae; genus Microbacterium; species Microbacterium sp. CFBP9034. Next base: position 496,802 of record NZ_JAXCWC010000002.1, on the reverse strand, counting down.
ACGGCGGTCAGCCCGTCGGCGCCGAGGGCGAGCTCGGCGCCCTCGATCATCTCGTCGCCGAAGTCGTCGTCCTGCCCGAGCAGGCACACCTTCTTGCCGGCGTGGGCGTCCGCGGCGTACTGGGCGAGCGCCGCCCCCTCAACGACATAGTCGGCGTTGAACCCGAAGGTGTACGGGTACTTCTCCGGCTGGTTCCAGCTCGTCGAGCCCGACGCGACGAACAGGTCGGGCACTTCGTTCTGGTTGAGGTAGTCGAGCACCGCGGTGTGCGTGGGCGTGCCCAGACCGTTGACGATCGCGAACACCTCGTCCTCCTGCACGAGCTCGCGCACGACGGTCTGCGTGGTCGCCGGGTTGTAGCCGTCGTCCTTGACGACGTAGTCGATCGTCCGGCCGTGGACGCCGCCCTGCTCGTTCAGGTAGTCGAAGTAGGCCGACGCGGCCGCGGAGATCGACGAGTAGCCGGCGGCCGCCGGCCCGGTGAGCGGCGTGTGCGTGCCGATCGTCACGGTGTCGTCGGTGACTCCGGGGGTGTCGACCTCGGAGTCGTCGCCGCCGGCGGGCGTGCTGCAGGCGGTCAGCGCGAGGAGGACGGCGGCGGTGCCGGCCATCGTCGCGAGACGGCGTGCGGTGTGGTGCTGTGACATGGTCACCTCTTTCGTTGAGTGGTGGACGGGAGGAAGGATTCGATCGGATGCCGCGCCCCCGCCGCGACGGGCGGCTCGGGCGCGGGCGCCACGGGCGTCGCGGCCGCGGGGACCTCGGGGGTTGCGGGCGTCGGCGGTGCCGAGGCATCCGCTCGCCTGCGTCGCCGGCGGATGCTGGCGAGCCCACCCGGCCACGCGAGCGTGACGACGATGAGGAGTGCCCCGAAGACCAGGACCGTGAGGTTGCCGGACAGGCGCTGGGCCAGCTCGGCGGGGAGCGGGAGGGACGAGGTGCCGGTGGCGATGAGCCACGGCAGCAGGACGATGAGAGCCGAGCCGATCGCGGCGCCGCCGATGCTGCCGAGCCCGCCGACCACGACGGCGACCACGAGCAGCAGCGAGAACGCGAGGGTGTACGCGCCGGGACTGACGGACTGCGTCACGACGCACAGCACCGCTCCCCCGGCGCCCGCGGCGAGTGAGCTGACCGTGAACGCGGTGACCTTGACGCGTCCTGCCGGCACCCCGTTCAGGCGCGCCGCCGTCTCGTCGTCGCGCACCGCGCGCATGCGCAGGCCCAGACGGCCGCGCTGCAGCGCGGCCAGCGTGGTGACCACGACGCCGGCGACGAGGATCGCGATCCACGCCTGCCACTGCTCGATCGCGATGATCCGCTCGAGGCTATCCGGCACGTCCTCGAAGGGCATCTGCAGCCCCTGGTCCCCGCGGAAGACTCCCGAGAACACGGCCGTCACAGCCGGGATCGCGATCACGAGCGCGAGCGTGACGCCGGCCAGGTACGGCCCCTTCAGGCGGGCGGCGGCGAGCCCGAGCAGCAGTCCGAGGGCGCCCGACGCGACGAGCGCGCCGAGCATGCCGAGCAGGAACCGTGGCACGCCGTCGATCCCGGCATCCGTCAGCGCATTCGAGGTGAGCGCGTAGCCGTACCCGCCCACCGCCATGAGGGCCGCGTGACCCAGCGAGAGCTGGCCGCTGAGTCCGATGAGAAGGGTGAGCCCCGCCGCCGCGCAGAAGTAGGCGGTGATCGTGGCGAGCTGGAAGTTGCGGTGCGGGTCGAGCAGGAACGTGCCACCGAGGGCGAGCGCGGTCAGCACCGCGCCGATGACGATGGTACGGGGTGCGCCGGTGAGCGAGGGCAGGAGCCGGGTCATGCGCTGCGCGCCTCTCGCATCGAGAAGAGGCCGCCCGGTCGGACGAGGAGCACTCCGACCAGCAGCACGAGCACTCCGATCGGGGCGACGGTGGCGCCCAGGTATCCGGTGACGAGGGTCATCGCGACGCCCACGACGAGTCCGCCGAGGAGCGCTCCGACCGGAGAGTCGAGCCCGCCGACCACGGCCACCGTGAAGGCGTAGACGAACAGCACATCCGTGGAGTGCGGGTTGAGGCCGAGCTCGGTCGGCACGAGCAGCATCGCGGCGAGCGCGGCGACGGCGGCCGACAGCATCCACCCGATCGTCACCATGCGCGAGACCCGCACGCCGAGCACGCGTGACACCTCGGGTGCGAAGGCCGACGCCCGCAGCTGCAGGCCGAGCGATGTGAAGCGGAACAGCACCGCGAGCCCCGCCATGACCACCGTCGCGACGACGAGAACAAACAGGTCGTACGGCGAGAGCAGCGGCACGCCGCCGATGACGATGGGGCTGTCGTCGAACGGCGCGCGCATGGGCCGGTACTCCTGCCCGAACAGGATGCCGAGCAGCGACTGCAGCACCATCACGAGCCCGATCGCGACGATGACGCCCGAGAGCGGATTGCGGTGGGGAGCGAAGCGCATGACCCCGCGCTCGACGGCGAAGCCGATGGCCGCTCCGGCGAGGATCCCGGCGGCAAGGCCGGCCCAGTACGAACCGGTCAACCCGGTGACGGCGAACGCGATGTACGTCGCGACCAGGGCCATCGCGCCCTGCGCGAAGTTGACGATGCGTGCCGCGCGCCAGATGAGCACGAGCGACAGCGCGAAGAGCGCGAACACCGCCCCGCGCGCGAGGCCCGTGGCGAGGAGGAAGGCGAAGCGGTCCATCAGAATCCCAAGTAGGCGTGGCGGAGGGCGGTGTCGCGTGCGAGATCGTCGGCCGAGGCATCCGCCACCACCCGGCCGAGGTCGAGGACCACGCCGCGATCGGCGATCGACAGGGCGCTCGTCACGTTCTGCTCGGCGAGCAGCACCGTCAAGCCGCGCTCGACGGAGGCGTCGCGGAGCGTGCCCATGAGCTGCGCGACGACGAGCGGCGCGAGCCCGAGCGAAGGCTCGTCGAGGGCCAGCAGGATGGGGTCGGCGATCAGGGCGCGGCCGAGGGCGAGCATCTGCCGCTCCCCGCCGGAGAGCTGGTGGCCGGCACTGGCCCTGCGGCGCGCGAGTGGCTCGAAGAGCTCGTAGATCCCGTCAACCGCGCGCTGACGGGCCGGGCCGCGGTGGCGCCACAGGGCTCCGAGCCGGAGGTTCTCGTCGACGGTGAGCTCGGCGACGACGCTCTGCCCGTCGGGCACGAGGGCCACGCCACGGCGCGCGCGGTCCTCGGTGCGCACGCGGGCCAGGTCGTCGCCGTCGAGCCGGATGGTTCCGGATGCCGCGGGCACGAGTCCTGCGAGCGTGCGCAGGAGCGTCGTCTTCCCTGCGCCGTTCGCGCCGAGCAGCGCAACGATCTCGCCGGGACGGATGTTGAAGGCCACCTCGTGGAGCACCGGCGCGCCGCCGTACCCGACGGTGAGGCGGTCGACCGAGAGCGCGCCGCCGGTGAGGGTGCTCGTGGCGTTCATACTCGGGGTGTTCCTGCCCGCGCCGTTCACGCCGGCGCCGTTCATGCCGGCCACGTTCAGGCCCGCGGCGTTCATGCCGTCGCCTTCACGCCGAGGTAGGCCTCTTCGACCCGCGGGTCCACACGCACGTCAGCCGGCGCGCCGCGCGCGATGACGCGGCCGAAGTCCAGCACCACGATGCGATCCGCGATGCCCATCACGAAGTCCACGTGGTGCTCGACCAGCAGCACGGCGCATCCGGTACTGGCGATGTCGCAGATCACCGCGCCGAGGGCGGCGATGTCGTCGGCGCCCAGTCCGCCGGCCGGCTCGTCGAGCAGCAGCAGTCGAGGGTCCGTCACGAGCGCCCGGGCGAGGGCGACGCGCTTGCGGTCGGGATAGGCCAGCGCCGCGACCGGGACGTCAGCGAGACCGGTGAGCGCGAGGCGCTCGAGCTGCGCGGCGACGCGCGCCGGGGCATCCGTCTCCCCCGCGATCGGGACGAGCACGTTCTCGCGCGCCGTCAGGCCGGTGAAGAGGCCGAGGCCCTGCAGCGTGCGCGAGACGCCGCGCCGCGTGAGCCCGGATGTGCGGCGGGGCGCCGGGGCGCCGTCGATCGCGACCGAGCCGCGACGCCGCACGAGCCCGCACACGGCGTTGAACACGGTGGTCTTGCCCGCGCCGTTGGGGCCGATGAGCGCCACGATCTCTCCCGGCCCGACGTCGAACGACACTCCGTCGACGGCGGTGAGGCCGCCGAACGCGACGGACAGGTCGCTGACCTGGAGGCGCGGGGGGACGGATGCCGCGGCAGGGCGGGGGTCTGCCACAGCTGGCTCGGGAAGTTCGGGGGACATCGGCACCTCTTCGTGTCGGGTGCGCTCACTCTAACGCAGAAACCGACCGGGCGGTATGTTGTTGTTGCGCGATTGTGATCGACCGAGTGCGAGGGGCGCTCGAGGCTCGGCGGCACCGGCCTGAGCACAGCCCGGGTGCAGGGTCGGGAACGACCTGCCTCGCCGAACGCACATACATTCTCCGAAAGCACATGCTTTGCACGGGCAAATCATGTGCTCTCGCGCAAACGATGTGCGCTCGGCGACGGGCGGGCGGGCTCGGTGCTCGTGCGGCAGCGTCGCTCATCCGCCATCGCCAGGTGCCGGATCCGGAACGACTCGCCTCGCCGAAAGCGCATACTTTCGCCGGAAGCACATGCTTTGCACGGGCAAACAGTGTGCTCTCGTGCAAACCATGCGCGCTCGGCGACGGGAGCGATGGCGCGAGTCGGCCTGCGCTCGGCGACGGGAGCGATGGCTCGAGTCTGCGTGCGCTCGGCGACGGGAGCGATGGCGCGAGTCGGCCTGCGCTTGGCGACGATAGGCCGCGCGAGACGCTCCTACTTGTGCGGGATCCCGGCGATCATGCCGCCGTCGACAACGAACTCCGCGCCGCTGGTGAACGCCGAGGCGTCGCTCGCGAGGAAGAGGATCGTGCCGGCGACGTCGGCGGGATCGCCCGGACGACCGAGCGGGATGTCGAGGTGCGCCGGATCGATCCGGTCCGTCATCGACGTGCGGATGAAGCCGGGGTGCACCGAGTTCACGCGGATACCGAACGGCCCGAGCTCCACCGCAAGTGACTGCGAGAGTCCCCGCACGCCGAACTTCGCCGCCGTGTACCCGTGCAGTCCTGGGCTGCCGCGCATCCCCTCGACCGATGAGATGTTGATGATCGACCCACCCCCGCGTGCCTTCAGCGTGGGCACGACCGCGCGGCAGCCGAAGAACGTGCCCGTGAGGTTGACGGCGATGACGGCATCCCATTTCGCTGTCGTCAGGTGCTCGATCGGGGCGGCGTTCGCGATGCCCGCATTGTTCACGAGCACATCGATACCGCCGAAGGCGGAGACGGATGCCGCGACCGCCGCCGTCCACTGCTCCTCGTCCGTCACGTCGAGGTGTACGAACCGCGCCCGCTCGCCCAGCTCGGCGGCGAGCGCGGCGCCCTCGGCGTCGAGGAGGTCCGCGACCACGACCCGCGCGCCCGCCGCATGCAGCGCGCGGACATAGGCCTCGCCGATGCCGCGGGCACCACCCGTGACGAGACAGACGCGTCCGCCGAGGTCGGTCATGGCGCGACCTGCCCCGAACGCGAGCGCACATGCTTTGCGCGAGCGCACGCGCTTTGGCCGCTCAAAACATGTGCGCTCGGCGAAACCATGTGCGCTCGAACCCCGGCACGCCGTGCCGACGCACCCAGCGTCATCCCGCCACCTCGACCACCACGCGGCCCACCGTCGTGCCCGAGGCGAGCGCGGTGAGCGCGGCCGGGGCATCCGCGAAGGGCACCACGTGGTCGACGACCGGAGCGATCGATCCCGCCTCGAAGAGTCGCATGAGCTCGGCGTGCGCCTCGGCCACGAGCTCGGGGAAGCGCTCCTGGTACAGCCCCCAGTAGAGGCCGACCACGCTGTAGTTCTTCACGAGGGTGTGGCTCACGGTCAGGCTCGGGATCTCGCCACTGGCGAAGCCGATGACGACGATCCGCCCCTCGAAGGCGACGCAGCGGGTCGACGCCTGGAACGCGTCGCCGCCCACGGGGTCGAACACGACGTCCGCGCCGTGGCCTCCGGTGACGGTCTTGACGGATGCCGCGACGTCGTCGACCCCGCGGATCAGCGCATGCTCGGCTCCGGCTGCGAGCACGACGGAGGCCTTGGCCTCCGACCCGACGACCCCGATCACCCGCGCTCCGGCGGCGACGCCGAGCTGCACGGCCGCCGCGCCGACCCCGCCCGCGGCGGCATGGACGAGCAGCCACTCCCCCGGCCGGATCGCGGCACGACGATGAAGGGCGAACCACGCGGTCTGATACGCGATCGTGAGACCCGACGCGGCGACGTCGGTCAGGGCATCCGGGATCTTCTGCACCGCCGCAGCCGGCACCACGGCGTACTCCGCGAGGACGCCGATCTTCGCGGCGACGACGCGGTCGCCGACGGCGACGCCGGACGCACCTTCGCCGAGTGCGGCGACGGTGCCGCTGCACTCGATGCCGGGCACGAAAGGCAGCTCCGGGCGAACCTGGTACTGCCCGCGCGCCAGCAGCACGTCGGGAAAGTTGGCGGCGACCGCGCCGACGCGCACGAGCACCTCGCCAGGACCCGGTGAGGGCACGTCGACCTCATCGAGCGACAGGGCGTCGGCAGGCTCGCCGAGCGTGGTGACGCGCCAGGCGCGCATGGTGTCAGGCAGGGGCATCCGTTCTCCTGATGCTGGTGACGAAGAGGTCGGTGAGCTGCTCGGCGACGAGCGTCTTGTCCTCGGGGCCTTCGGGCGAGTACCAGTGCGACAGGTAGTGCAGGTCGCTGAAGAAGTGGGCGACGAGCACGGCCACCGGGATGTCGGTGCGGAAGACGCCGTCGCGGCGCCCGCGGTCGATCAGCTCGACGAACTCGTCGTGGTACGCACGACGGCGGCGGGTGACCTCCTGCTGCCGGGGCGCGGAGAGCATGTGCATGCTGCGGAAGAACACCGTGCCCTCGGGCATGTGGTCGATCGAGGTCTCGATCACGTCGACGCAGACGGCCCGCAGGACCTCCTCCACGTCGCCGCCGCGCGCGATGATCTCGTCGAGACGCGACTTCTGCAGCGACAGCAGCTTCTCGTAGATGCCGAAGAGCAGATCGTCCTTCGACTCGAAGTAGTGGTACATCGCGCCCTTGGTGACGCCGGCGGCCTCGACGATCTGCTGCACGCTCGTGTTGGCGTAGCCCTGCGTGGCGAACAGCTCGACGGCGGCGCGGGTGACGTCGTCGGCGACGTGGGAATCCTTCATGGCCTCATCCTTCCGCGAATCCCGCCGATACCCGGGCTCATCACAGGAAAGGGCGGATGCCGGCGCCGCCGTCGATCGGCAGCGTCTGGCCCGTGATCCAGGCCGCGTCGGCCGAGAGCAGGAAGGCGACGGGTCCGGCGACGTCGTCGGTCTCGCCCAGCCGCGCCAGCGGATAGGCGGCGGACGCCTCGGCCTCGTGACCCTCGTAGAGCGCCCGGGCGAAGGCGGTCTTGATCACGGCGGGGGCCACGGCATTGACCCGGATCCCTGGCGCCAGCTCGTAGGCCAGTTGCATGGTGAGGTTGATGAGCGCTGCCTTCGAGATGCCGTAGAAGGCGATGCCGGGGCTGGCGCCGAGTCCCGCGACCGATGCGATGTTCACGACCGAGCGGCTGAGGCCCGCCGCCACGGCGGCGCGCGTCCACTCGAGCGCGGCGACGACATTCACCTCGAGGATCTTGCGGGCGGCCTCGGCGTCGACGTCGACGATGGGGCCGTAGACCGGGTTGATGCCGGTGTTGTTGACGAGGTGGTCGAGGCGGCCGTGGCGCTCGGCGATGTGGGCGAAGACCGCGGCGCGGTGGTCGGAATCGTCGGCCTTGCCGGCGACGGCGGAGGCGGCATCCCCGAGTTCGGCGAGCGCGGCGTCGAGAGACTCCTGCCGTCGTCCGGTGATGACGACCGAGCCGCCCTCGGCCACTAGACGCCGTGCGATCGCGAACCCGATGCCGCGACTCGCGCCCGTGATGAGTGTGACCGTTCCGTCGAATCGCCCCGTGCTCGCTGCCATGGCGCCTCCTTGCGCTCGTGCATACCGTCCAGTCGGTTTCCCGCATCCGAGCGTAGCACGCGCATCCCCGGCGAGAGCATCGGTCGACGCCGCGAGTTTGACACTCAGTCCTGCAATATGCGGCACCGAGTCCCACTACACTGGGACCGCACCCCGCATCACCGTCAGGAGCACGATCGTGACCGACTTCCAGGCACGCCCCGGTCAGAGCGTCGACAGGTACGACGTCACCTCCCGGCTCGGCACCGACTACTACCAGGTCTTCGCCGACATCTCCGCCGACGACCGCGCGGTGTGGCAGCGCGCGCAGTCGTTCGTCGACGAGGTCGGCACGCAGATGCAGCAAGCGTGGGATGCCGCGACGTATCCCCTCGACCTGGCGATGCGCCTCGGCGAGTTCGACCTCTTCAACGACGGCATCGACCACCCCGGTCTCACCCGGTTCTCGCCGCTCGCGGCCGGGCTGGTGAACATGGAGGTCTCGCGCGGCGACGGGTCGCTCGGCACGGTGATCGCCGTGCAGGGCGGTCTCGCGCTCCGCACGCTCGCGCTGTTCGGCAGTCCCGAGCAGCAGGACCGCTGGCTGGGCCCCATCGCCCGCGGCGAGGTCCCGGCGGCCTTCGCCCTCACCGAGCCCGACCACGGCTCCGACTCCGTGTCGCTCGAGACCACCGCCCGCCGCGAGGGCGAGGAGTGGGTGCTCGACGGGGCCAAGAAGTGGATCGGCAACGGGGCATCGGGCGGCGTCACGTTCGTGTGGGCCCGTGTCGCCGACCCCACCGCTCCCGAGCACGGCGCCGTGCGGTGCTTCCTCATCGAGCAGGACACCGCCGGGTACACCGGCACGGTGATCGGAGGCAAGGCGTCGCTGCGCGGCATCCATCAGGCGCTCGTCACCCTCGATGCGGTGCGCGTTCCCCTCGCGGCCGTCCTCCCCGGCGCGAAGACGTTCAAGGATGCCTCGACCGTGCTGTACTCGACCCGCTCGGGCGTCGCGTGGTCCGCGCTCGGGCACGCGACCGCCTGCTACGAGGCGGCCTTGTCGTACTCGCAGCAGCGCACGCAGTTCGGGAAGCCGCTCGCGAAGTTCCAGATGGTGCAGGAGCGGCTGGCTCAGATGCTCGAGGAGCTGACCGCGATGCAGCTCTATTGCCGTCACCTCGCCGATCTCGAGACGTCGGGCGGACTGCGCCCCACGCAGGCCTCGCTCGCCAAGTACCACAACACCCGCGCGGCACGACGGATCGCCGCAACGGCCCGCGACCTGCTCGGGGGCAACGGCATCCTGCTGGAGAACGGCGTCATGCAGCACATGGCCGACATCGAGGCGATCCACACGTACGAGGGCACCGAGAGCGTGCAGGCGCTGCTCATCGGCCGCGACATCACCGGAATGAGCGCTTTCGCGTAGCAGTCGCAGGGCGGCCCAGGCAAGCCGGGGAGCCGGATGCCGCGCCACGGTTAGCCTCGACGCATGGGACTCTTCCACAACGACCCGCAGAAGGTGCGCCTCGAGTCGCCGGACGTCGAGCTGAAGGCCACGCGGGCACCGTGGAGCCTGTGGGCCGACGGCTTCGGCAAGCTCGGCATCCGGGCGATCCAGATCATCGTGGTGGTCGCCGTCGCGGGCGGGATCATCTTCGCGATCCAGTCCCTCACGCTGGTGACGATCCCGCTCGTGATCGCACTGATCCTCGCGTGCGCGTTCCTCCCCGTCATGAACTGGATGCGCCGGCGCGGCGTGCCGTCGGTCATCGCCACCCTCATCACCATGCTGGGAATCACGGCGATCCTCGGCCTGCTCAGCTGGCTCATCGTGTGGGCGGTGCGCGACCAGTGGGACGAGTTGTACGCGCAGGCCGAAGGCGGATTCCAGGACCTGCTCGCCTGGGTGCAGACGCTGCCGTTCGAGTTCGTGCAGCCCGACCAGATCGACGAGCTGGTCGATCAGGTCACCGCGTTCGTCACGAGCTCCCAGTTCGGCTCCGGCGCGCTGGCCGGCGTGGGGGCCGTCGCGAACTTCGTGACCGGCCTGGTGCTCATGATCACGATCCTCTTCTTCTTCCTCAAGGACGGCCCGCAGATGTGGGAGTTCCTGCTGCGGCCGTTCCGCGGTGAGAACTACGTGCGGGCCCGTCGCATCGGCGACAAGACCACGACGGTGCTCGGCTCCTACGTGCGCGGCACGGCGACGGTCGCGGCGGTCGATGCGATCGGCATCATGATCGGTCTGCTCATCCTGCAGGTGCCGCTCTGGCTGCCGCTGGGTGTGCTCGTGTTCCTGCTCGCCTTCATCCCGATCGTGGGGGCGACCGTCGCCGGCATCATCGCGGCGCTGGTCGCGCTCGTCGCGAACGGCCCGCTCAACGCGCTCCTGGTCGTCGGCGTGGTCGTGCTCGTGAACCAGCTCGAGGGCAACTTCCTCCAGCCCGTGCTCATGGGTCGCACGATGAAGCTGCACGCCTTCGTCATCCTGGTCGCGCTGACCGTCGGCACGGTGCTCGGCGGCATCGTCGGCGCCGTGCTCGCGGTGCCCATCGCCGCCGCCGCCTGGGGAGTCATCCAGGTCTGGGACGGACCCGATCTCCCGGCCCGCTGGGCGCGGCCGAAGCTTCCGATCGAGGCCTGACCCGCCCGCGGCTCACCGAGTCTCCGTCCGGCGTATAGGGCGGTGCCGGCGCGAAGATACGGCATTCGTCCGATGGGGTGCACCCCCCTCAGCGAGCAGAGTCGTACCTGTCCGAAGCCATCGGCTGAAGCAGGGAGATCGAAATGGATGCCTCGACCTTCGTCGTCGCCCGTCTCAACGACCAGCGCGCACGCGAGCTCGACCGCGACCTGGCGCACCTCGCGTCGCAGGCGCAACGGCCCGCAGACGTCGCGCACCCCGCACCGGTTCGCGCACTGTGGCGCCGGCTCACGGTGCCGCGTCGTCGCACGCTCCCGGCCGACGAGCGGGCGCGCCTCACCCTGGCGGGTCCGGCGTCATGATGCGCCCCTCCTGCGCGTCGGGGGGAGGTGCGAGCATATGACCATGCCCGCACTCACCTCGACCCCTCGCATGGTCGGACGCCGAGCTGAGCTCGATGTGCTCCTCGACGCGTACGACGACGGCCGAGCCGGGCACCCGCGCACGGTGATCGTGCGCGGCGAGGCGGGGATCGGCAAGACGCGACTGGTGCAGGAGTTCCTCGCCGCGACCGCGACGCGGCGGGACCCGGGCCTGCCTCTCGTGATCGCGGTCGGGCAGTGCGTCGACCTCGGCCCCATCGGCTCGCCGTTCGGTCCGGTCCGGCGCGTGCTGCGCGACCTGCACTCCGCCCTCGGCACCGACGCCCTGCGCGTGGCGGCGGGGTCACCCGCGGTCACCGCGACACTCGCCGCCCTCGTTCCCGGCATCGCCGACGATGCGGCCGCCGCCGAGGAGCGACCGGGTGAGTTCTCCGAGGCCATCGAGGTGCTCCTCGAGGGCCTGTCGAACGAGCGTCACGTGATCGTCGTGCTCGAAGACCTGCAGTGGGCGGATGCCGCGACCCTCGCCCTGCTGAAGACGCTGGCCAGCACTCTGCGCGGCCGGCACCTCACGATCGTCGCGACCTACCGCTCCGACGACATCGACCGCTTCCACCCGCTCAAGCCCGTGCTCGCGGAACTCGACCGCACGCGCACGATCCTCCGCGTCGAGGTGGTGCGGCTCACGCTCGAGGAGGTCGCCGAGCAGGTCGCTCAGCTCGCCGCCGCAGACGGCCCGACCGGGGGCGACGTCGACGCCCTCGCGGAGCGCAGCGGAGGCATCCCGTTCCTCGTGGAGGAGCTGGTCGATCTCGGCGCCCGCGGGCTGCCCGACACGCTGCGAGAACTGGTGCTCGCCCGCTACTGGAGACTGAGCGAGGAGGCGCAGGAGACCGTCCGCGCGATGGCGGCCGGCGGTGTGCACGCCGACCACGACGTGCTGGTCGCGGTGTCGGCGCTCGACGAGCACGCGCTCGACGTCGCGCTGCGCGAGGCCATCGACTCCCGGGTCGTGCTCGCGGACGGCGCCGGCTACTCGTTCCGCCATGCCCTCACGCGCGAGGCCGTGCAGGGCGAGATGCTTCCGAGCGAACGCGTGCGCGTCCACCGCCGGTACGCCGAGTGCCTCGCCGAGCGACGGACGGACTCGCCCGACGACGTCTCGGCCATCGCCGAGCACTGGCTCGCCGCGCGCGACCTGACGGCGGCGTTCGACGCAACGGTGGTCGCCCTCACCCGGTCGCGGGCAGGGTACTCCCCCGCGACCTCCGCGAAGCTCGCCGAGCGTCTCACCGAGCTCTGGGATCAGGTTCCGGATGCCGAGACCCGCGCGGGCGCGACGCTGGCGCAGCTGCACCTCGAGGCCGCACAGGCCTGGCACGACCTGGGCGAAGCCGAACGCGCGCTGCGGTCCGCGGGCGAAGGGCTCGCCGTCTGCCCGGACGACCCGCTCACACGGGCGGGCCTCCTGCGCCAGCGCTTCGTCGAGGTGTACAACCTCGAGCACCACAGCCGCCTGGAGGATCTCCACACCGCGGTCGAGCTGCTCGAGTCGGTCGACGACGTACGGGCGAGGGTGCTGCTGTCGCGGGTGCTGTCGAATCTCGCGATCGGCGAGCACGGCGCCGAGGCGGAGGAGCACGCGCACCGGGCGATCTCGCTTGCGGAGGAGGCCGACGACCACGCCGCCCTCGCGGTCGCCCTCACGATCGAGACGTGGCGCATCGCCGGCGATGAGGACGACTCACCCCGCGCGGTGGCTCCCATCGAACGCGCGGTGGCACTGGACCTGGACCCGGCGATGCGCGCCTACGCCGGGTGGGCACAGATCGACCTGCTGATCCGGCTCGGCCGGTTCGACGAGGCGGCGCTCGTCGGGGAGCAGCACTACGCCGAGTGCGTCCGCGCCGGCATCGAGCGCGGCTCCGGCTCGTCGATCGCGTTCTCGGTCGCACGGGCGCTGTTCGCCGCCGGCCGGCCGGTCGAAGCCCGGCGCTATGCGCGACGCGCACTCCGGCTGATGGAGCGAGACTCGCGCGGCTCCGCGCTGCGAATGCTCTCGACCCACTACACCTGGAACGACGAGGCGGTCGCCCGCGAAGAGCTGCTCGCCGCCGAGCGCACGACGATCGACGAGACGCTCCGCGCGAATCCGGATAAGCACGGCTCCTGGGTCATCGACCGCGGCGATGCCCTCCTCGACAGGCCCGGAGCGGCGATCGCGCCCGCGAACCGGCAGACCTGGGCCGACACCGTCGACCGCACGGTCTCGCTGGCCGAAGACACCTCCCCCTCGGGGATCGCGCGATTCGCCGCACTGACGGCGGCCATGCTGCTCGCGGCGGGATCGCCCGACGATGCCCGGCCCGCTCGGGACCGTCTCGAGAAAGCGGTCGCCGCCTGGCCGGCACGTGGCACGGCCCCGGTGGTCGCGGCCTACGTCCGAGCGGTGCTGGCCGAGGCCGACCGGGTGGCCGCACCAGACCGCGTCGCGCTGTGGTCGACGGTCACCGACGACCCGGCGTTCGCCGAACTGCCCGTGTGGCACCGCCACGCCGCGCGCTGCTTCCAGGCCGCCGCTCTCATCGAAGGAGGGGATCGGGATGCCGCGGCCGCTCTGCTGCGCGAGGTCGCCGATGAAGCGCCCCGCCATGGCGTCGCCCGGGTCGGGCGCTGGGCGACCGAGCTCGCGGCGCAGGCGGGACTGCTCACCGACGCCGGCGCTCCCCCGCGCGACGCGGAACTGTCGGCGCTCACGCCGCGCGAGCTGCAGGTCCTCGAACTCATCGCCGAGGGACTCACGAACCCGCAGATCGGCAAACGGCTGTTCATCAGCCCCAAGACGGCGTCGGTCCACGTCTCGGCGATCCTCGCGAAGATCGGGGCGTCCAACCGGGCCGAGGCCGCCGCGCTGTACGCCGCGTCCGTGGCCTGACACTGTCCGGCGTCGGACCGGCACGGCAGGATGGGTCCATGCCGTACGAGATCCCCGCGCCCATGCTCGCGAAGTCCGTGCCCGTCGTGCCCGATCCGGCCAAGACGCCCGGCGGACTGAGCTTCGAGCCGAAGTGGGACGGGTTTCGCGCCCTCGTCTCCTGGGACGGCGAGAACGTCGAGATCGGATCCCGTGGCGCGAAGCCGCTGACGCGGTACTTCCCCGAGCTCGTCGAGGCTTTCGCCCGGCTTCTCCCCGAGCCCTGCCTGATCGACGGCGAGATCGTCGTGCCGAAGGGCGAGCCGGGTGCGCAGCGACTCGACTGGGAGTCGCTGAGCCAGCGCATCCACCCGGCGGCGTCGCGCGTGAACATGCTCGCCGAGACCACGCCGGCCATGCTCATCGCGTTCGATCTGCTCGCCCGGGGCGATCGTGACCTGCAGGCCGAGCCGTTCGAGGCGCGACGGGCCGAGCTGGTCGACCTGCTCGCCGGGGTGCCGCACCCGGTGCACGTCACACGCACCACCGACGACCCCGAGGTTGCTCAGCGCTGGCTCTCCGAGTTCGAGGGGGCAGGCCTCGACGGGGTCGTCGCCAAGCCGCTCGCGCAGCCGTACGCCCCCAACAAGCGGGCGATGTTCAAGATCAAGCACGCTCGCACGGCCGACGTGGTGGCGATGGGCTACCGCATCCACAAATCCGGTGAAGGGGTCGGCTCGCTGCTGGTCGGCCTCTACTCGGACGACGGCACGCTGTATCCGGTCGGAGGGGTCGCCGCGTGGAGCAACGCGCGCCGCCTCGAGCTGATCGACGAGCTCGCACCGCTCGTGCAGCGCGACGAGGACGGCGCAGCGGTTAAGGGCGAGGGCGAGAAGTCGCGGTTCTCCGCCGCCGACCGCGACTCGTCGTTCGTGCACCTGCGCCCCGAGCGGGTGCTCGAAGTGCGCTACGACCAGCTCGAGGGCTGGCGGTTCCGTCACACGGTGCAGTTCGAGCGCTGGCGTCCCGATCGGGATCCCGCCTCCTGCACCTACGACCAGCTCGAGACCGTCTCGGCCTACGACCTGGGGGACGTGCTCGACTGACGGCGGTCCGTCACTTCGCTTCGCCGTCTTCCGACCAGTTCTCCGCGTTCTTCCGGCTCGGCTGCACGCGCGGCGGCTCGCCGGGCATCTTCGGGAAGTCCGGGGGGAACGACAGTTCACCGAGCCCCGCATCGAGGTCGCGCTGCCACCACTCCAGCAGCGTTTCGATGCGGCCGGGCTTCGCCAGCAGGTCGGCCCACGGGTCGCCGACGTCTGCCAGACGCTGCGGAACCGTGCGCACGGTGAAGGCGGCGGGATCGGCATCCGCCAGCTCGTCCCAGGTCAGCGGCGTCGACACCGTGGCTCCGGGCAGCGCGCGAGGGCTGTACGCCCCGGCCATCGTGCGGTCGCGATTTGCCTGATTGAAGTCGATGAAGATGCGTTCGCCGCGCTCTTCCTTCCACCAGTTCATCGTCACCTTGTCGGGCATGCGGCGCTCGAGCTCGCGCCCGGCCGCGATCACCGCGTGCCGCACGTCGAGGAACTCATGCGTCGGCTCGATGGGGCAGAAGACGTGGATTCCGCGATTCCCGCTGGTCTTCAGGAACGCCGTCAGCCCCGCCTCCGCCAGCACCTCGCGAAGCGCCGGAGCGACGGCTGCGGCATCCGCATAATCGGTGCCCGGCTGGGGGTCGAGGTCGATGCGCAGCTCGACGGGATTGTCGGTGTTCGCGGTGAGCGACGCCCAAGGGTGGAACACGATGGTGTTCATCTGGACGGCCCACACGGCCGTCGCGATCTCGCTCAGGATGAGCTGCGGATGCCGTCGCCCGCTGTTGTACGTCACCGTCTGCGCCTCGACGAACGCCGGGGCGCCCTTGGGCGGGTTCTTGGAGTAGAACTTCTCACCGCCGACGCCGTCGGGGAACCGCTCGAGCGACACCGGACGATCGCCGTTCGCGGTGATGAACGGCTCGGCGACGGCGAGGAGGTACTCGGCCAGCTCGTGCTTGGTGATCCCGAGCTCCGGCCAGATCACCCGGTTCGGGCTGGAGAGCCCGACCTCGCGATCGCCGTCCGGACCGGGCATGGTCAACGTGATGCGCTCCGACGCCATGCCTCGACCCTAGGCGGGGGACGCGACATCCCGCACCCCTCGGGCCGCCCGGCTTCCGCACCGGATTCAGGAGACACGCCGAGCCGGGGGGTTCGCCGACCCATCAACTCCGGCGCGTCTCCCGAATCTGGCACAGTGCCGCCCGAGGCCTTCGCTGGACGACGTTCCGCCGCGCCCGGCTCCGCACCCGGCTTCCGCACCGGATTCAGGAGACACGCCGAGCCGCCCGGCCCGCTGACCCCTCGGCTGCGGCGCGTCTCCTGAATCTGCGAGCGCGACTCGCGATCCGCTGCAGAAAAACCAGCCCGGGCTACTTCTCGACCGGGAACACCATGTGCGTGACGCGCGTGCTCGGGATGACGACCGTGGGGTCGCCGAGCCGGACGAGCGCAGGGTCGATGCCGGCGAAGTACGCGTGGCCGCTGCCGAGCACCACCGGCACCAGGTCGATCGCGACCTCGTCGACGAGTCCGGCTGCCAGCGCCTGGGCGGCGACGGTGCCCGCAGCGACCCCGACCGTGCCGTCGCCCGCGATCTCCTGCGCCCGCGCGATCGCCGCCTCGATGCCCTCGGTCACGAAGTGCGCGTTGCCGGTGTGCGCGTGCGCCCAGCCGGTCGGCACCTCGTGGGTCAGCACGACGAACGGCACTCCCATCGGGTGCACGCCCTGCCAGCCATCGGTGATGTCGAACAGCAGGCGCCCGACGACGAGGCAGGCGACGTCGCCCACCCAGCTGCGCCAGTAGTCGGCGCTGGTCGGCGTCAGGTGGAACGGGCCGAGCTCGCCCTCGTTGACGATCTCGACGTCGCCGGCCTCGTACCAGTCGAAGAGGCGACCGGGGTCGTTGTCCTCGTGCGCGACGAACCCGTCGAGAGACATCGACGCCGCGGTCACCACCTTGCCCATGTCAGCGCGCCTCCCCCAGCATCCGGTCGAGCTTCTCGTAGCCCTCGCGCATGCCGCGCTCCATGCCGGAGGCGATCATGTTCTCGAGCACCTCCGCGCTCGGGAAGACGCTTCGGTCGACCAGGCGCGACCGCCCGCCCGGGAGCTCCTCGAAGCGGATGGTGTCCATGCTGACCTGGTCCGGCCAGCCCTCGAACTCGAACGTCTGGATGATCAGCGCATTCTCGCGGATCGTGTGGAAGACGCCGCGGAAGGCGTACTCGCCGTCGGTGTCCTCCTGCACGAAGCGGTAGCTTCCGCCGGTGCGGAAGTCCCACTCCGTCGTGGTGGTGCGCTCCTTGTCGGGTCCGATCCACTGGGCGAACAGCTCAGGGTCGGCATGGGCGCGGAACAGCGCCTCGACGGGGGCGTCGAACTCGCGTGTGATGTCGGCACAGGACGTGCCGGGCACGGCGTCGATGACCAGCGGATTGCTCATGATTCCTTCTCCTTCGTGCGGGTGGATGTGTTGTCGCGAGGGGTCGTGGGCCGGGACTCGGCGAGCACCGAGTCGAGGCGTCGGTAGGCGCGCTCGGCATCGATCCGGTAGCGGTCGATCCAGGCGGTGAGGCGCTCCAGCGCGGCGGCGTCGAGGTGCACCGGCTTGCGCTGCGCCTCCCTGGTCCGCCACACGAGGCCGGCGTCTTCGAGCACGGTGATGTGCTTGGAGACCGCCTGGAGCGAGATGGCGAACGGCTCGGCGAGCTCGCCGAGCGTTGCCGAACCGCGACTGAGGCGGGCGACGATCGCACGCCGCACCGGATCCGCCAGCGCGGCGAACGCCCGGTCGAGTGCGGCATCGGTGTTCGTCATCAATCTCATCCTTTATCAATCAGTAGGTTTACTAAAGGATAGGACGATGCGGATGCCGCGTCAAGGCCTGAATCAGACGGCGCGGGCGAAGACCGGTGCGAGGTCGATCCGGGAAAGACGGATCCAGGGTCCCGCGGGATCCACGATCACGCCGGAGAGTCCGGTGTCGCCGTTGAGGGCACCCGCGAGCTGCGCGGCCGTGAGCGGCGCAGCCTGGTCGCCGCGCCCCATGACCGCGACTTCGAGCGGGTGAGAGTAGACCTCGAGGTAGCGCGCGCCGTCCTCAGACCGCCCCTCCGCGATGCCGGGGCGCCCGTCAGCGACCTTCCCCACGGCCACCCAGAGCGGCACACGCGTGAGCGCTTCGGCCACCGCCGACGCCGTCCCGGGCGTGCGCTCCCCGGCGAGGAGCGTCTTCACGGTGAGGGAGTCGTCCACCTTCTCCATCACCTTCTTGAGGAGCTCTTTGGGAAGCACGGCCCGCGCCGGCGCCGACGACTGGTCGATGACGAGTCCGTCGTAGGGTCCGTCGAGCACGTGCCGCAGGACGGCGAGCACCGGCTGACCCATCGCCGAGGTATCCACATCGCCGTCGGCGCGCACGCTCGCCTGGAGCGAGGCACCGCTCGAGTACGCCAGGGCGAAGCGGCGCTCCCCGACGTTGATCATCGCCAGCGGCAGCTCCTTCCCCTCGGCGAGCAGGGTGCGGGCGTCGCCCTTGACCCGCAGGAAGAGGTGCCCCTGCAGCATCTGACGCGCCACGTCGAGCAGGGCCTGCGAGGCGATGCCGTCGGCGACGCGGGCGAGCGCCTCGCGCACGAGCACATTGTCACGCAGCCCGGGGACGGTCTCGGTCGCGACCGGGGCGACCTTCGTCGCAGCGCGGGCCGTCCGGCGCGGTTCGACCCGCGGGGCGGGCGAGCCCAGGCCGCCGTAGGAAGAGACCGAGATGGGAACGGATGCCGCGGCCTCCGTGGGCGTGGAGACCTCTGTCGGCTCCTCCGATGCGCGCTCACCGGCCGGCGAGGGCGCGTCGTCGGGCGTGACGTCGCTGCGCTGCGAGTCGGAGGAGTCCTTGGGTCGGCGCGAGAAAAGAGCCATGGTCCGAGCCTAACCCGGGCGCCCGGACAGCTCCGATGAGCCCGCGGCCGGGGCTGACGCCCAGGTCCCTGTTAGCACCCCCGACCCAGTCCTACAGCTTCTCGATCGGCGCGATCTTGATCAGCAGCTTCTTGGGTCCGGCCTTGTCGAAGCGCACGTGCGCGACGCGCTTGGCACCCTCGCCGGTCACGGCGTCGATCTTGCCTTCGCCGAAGTCGTCATGACGGATGCGGTCGCCCGGCGCCAGCTCGAGGTCGCCGTTGTCGCGCACCCGGGCGGGGATCTTGTTCGCGAACCGGTCGATTGAGCCGCTCGGCTCGCGTCGCGCCAACGGCACGAGGTCGTCGCCGTAGCGCTTGCCCGAGCCGCCGAAGCCGGAGCCAGACTGACGGCGGGCGTTGAGCGCGCGCGACTGCGTTCCGCCGCGTGAGTTGACGTCGCCCGGCGACTGCCGCCAGTTCAGCAGCTCGGCCGGGATCTCCTGCAGGAAGCGGCTCGGCATGGCGACCGTCACCTCGCCGAACTGGGCGCGGGTCATCGCGAGCGAGAGGTAGAGCCGCTTGCGGGCGCGCGTGATGCCGACGTAGAAGAGGCGGCGTTCCTCCTGCGGACCGCCGGGCTCTCCTGCCGAGATCCGGTGCGGGATGAGGTCCTCCTCGACACCGGTCACGAAGACGGCGTCGTACTCTAGGCCCTTGGCGGTGTGCAGCGTCATGAGCGACACCGAGCCGGATGCGTCGTCGAGGTCGTCGGCGTCGGCCACGAGCTGCACCTCGGCGAGGAAGTCGATGACCGTGCCCTCCGGGTTGTTGCGCGCGAACTCTCGGGCGACGGCGACGAGCTCGTCGAGGTTCTCGATGCGCGCCTCGTCCTGCGCGTCCTTGCTCGCGCGGAGGGCGTCGTAGTAGCCGCTCCGGTTCAACAAGAGCTGCAGGCCCTCGGCGACCGCGGTCGGCGGCGCGAGCTCGCCCGTCGCGGGGAGCATGAGAGCGGATGCCTCGGCCAGCACCGCGTCGAGGTGGGCGATGGCGGTCTGGATCTTGGGCCCGACACCGAGCGCCGACGAGTTCGCGAGCGCGTCGCGGAAGGTGATCTGCTCCTCCTGCGCGTAGCGGGCGATCGTCTCGATGGTCACATCGCCGATGCCACGGCGCGGGCGGTTGATGATGCGACGAAGCGCCATCTCGTCGGCCGGGTTCGAGACCGCGATCAGATAGGCGAGGGCGTCCTTGATCTCGGCGCGCTCGTAGAACTTCGTGCCGCCCATGATCTTGTAGGGGACGGCGGCCCGGATGAAGATCTCCTCGAGCGCACGCGACTGGGAGTTCGTGCGGTAGAACACCGCCATCTCGGAGTAGGCCGCGCCCGCTCGGTGCAGGACCTCGATCTCGTCGGCGACGAACTGCGCTTCATCGTGCTGCGAGTAGCCGGTGAAGCCGATGATCTGCTCACCGGCGCCGACGTCGGTCCACAGCTTCTTGTCTTTGCGGTCGAAGTTGTTGCTGATCACCGCGTTGGCGGCCGAGAGGATGTTCTGAGTCGAGCGGTAGTTCTGCTCGAGCAGCACCACCTTCGCCCCCGGGTAGTCGCGCTCGAACTCGCTGATGTTGCGGATGTCGGCGCCGCGGAAGGCGTAGATCGACTGGTCCGAGTCGCCGACGACTGTGAGGGAGGCACCCGCCTTGTCGGGGTCATCGGCCGGGTCGGCGTCGAAGATCATCATGCCGCCGGACGAGGCGATGGGTCCGGCATCCGACCCGACCGGCCTGGTCAGCTCGTGGATGAGGGCGTACTGCGCGTGATTCGTGTCCTGATACTCGTCGACGAGGATGTGGCGGAACCGGCGGCGATAGACGTCGGCCACGTGCGGGAAGGCCCGGAAGAGGAAGACCGTCTGACCGATCAGGTCGTCGAAGTCGAACGCGTTGGCGCGCTGCAGTTCGCGCTGGTAGGCCGCAAACACCTCCACGAAGACGCGCTCGGCCGGATCGCTCATGTTGGCCGACCGGGCGTAGGACTCGGCATCCGACAGCTCGTTCTTGAGTTTGGAGATGCGGCCCTGAGTCGCCGCAGGGGTCAGCCCGAATGCGTCGGCCTCGTGCTCCTTCACCAGACGCTTGATGAGCGCACGCGAGTCGCCCGAGTCGTAGATGGTGAACGCCTTCGTGAAGCCGAACTGCTCGGCCTCGCGACGCAGGATCCGTACGCACGCGGAGTGGAAGGTCGAGATCCACATGCCCCGGGCGGTGTCGCCCACGAGCTGCTCGACGCGCTCGCGCATCTCGCCGGCCGCCTTGTTCGTGAACGTGATCGCGAGGATCTGGCTGGGCCAGGCCTCTCTCGTGCGCAGCAGGCTGGCGACACGGCGCGTGAGCACGCTCGTCTTTCCCGAGCCTGCGCCGGCGACGATGAGCAGCGCAGGGCCGCGATACGTGACAGCCTCGCGCTGCGGTGCGTTCAGCCCCGTCAGCAGGTCTTCGTCCGGGCGGGAATCGCTGGTCCTGGGTCCGCGATCTCCGCCGACGATGAGGGGCATGGAGGCGTCGGTCATGGCTCCTCAAGTCTAGGCGCGCCACCCGACAGTCGCCCTCGCGTCAGTCGCTGAGTCAGGCGGCTGCGGTCGGCTTCCGGCGCCACGGCACGGCGAGCAGCACACCGATGACGAACAGCACGCCGCCGAAGGCCGCGGCGATCCACGGCGTCTCCGGCGGGATCTCGAGGTACGTGGTGATGCCGAGGATGCGGGCGAGTCCCCACGGCAGCAGCCCCATCTCGTCGTTCCACAGCGTCAGCGCCCGCTCCAGGCCGATGACGCCGATGACCATCGCGGGAACAGCGAGTCCTGCGCCGACACCGGCGAGCACGTAGCCCGTGGCCCGCCGCGCGCCGACCTGGGCCGCCAGGGCCCACCCTCCGGCGACGAAGACCCACACGAACAGCGCGAAGGCGACGGCGATGTACGCCGTGCGGAACAGCGGCTCGGTCCAGAACGCGAACCAGTACCCACCCGGACCGGTGAACGACAGTGCCGCCAGCGTCACGATGCAGCGGAGGACCACCACCCCGCCGACCGCGGCGATCACGGGCCACGGCGAGCGATCGCGGATCAAGGCCCTCACAACGATGGCGAAGACGGCCCACGCGCCGAAGATCACGAGGAGGTGGGTCCACGACAGGAAGGAGGTCTGCACTGCCCGGGTGGCGACGAGGAGCGCGCCCGGAACGATCAGCAGCAGCCAGCGATCGAGCCGCAGCATCCCGAGCGTCGACTCGCGTGCGCGCCACGGCCGGGTCGAAGCGATCCACGATGCGCGTGCCGCCGCGGCGCCCGGACGCCGGACGAGGCGGGTACGCGCCGCCACCATCCCGATGACCACCCACGCGCCCGCGAAGACGAGCAGCACGCGGGCCATCCACGCCATCGCGAGATCGCGCTCGGCGCGCTCCACCCCGAGCTGCGCGGCCGTCAGGTTGTACGCGGGATAGTCGATGTCGCCCTCGTAGCGCTCGAGGTGCGCGGCGGCGAGCGCCTCGAACTCGGCGCGGTCGGAGTCCCACGAGGCGTACGCCGCGGGTGAGAGCGTGTCGTGCCACTCCCCCTGGTGCAGGATCATCGCGCGGTACGCCGCGAGCATCCGCAGCACGTCGAGCTCGTAGTCCAGCGTCTGGGTGAAGGCCTCGTGGAGTGCCGGATCGCGCCAGGTCGCGGCATCCGTCTCCGCCACCGTCTCGCGCATCTTCTCGACCGTCGCGACCGCCTCGTCACCGCCGGCGATGGCCGCCTCGATGTCGCCGCCGGTCGCGTCGCGCGAGATGGCGTAGAGCACGTCGAGCACGGCGGAGTCGCCGGTGAGGATGTCCCACTCGAAGATCCACATCATGGGCGGCGGCTCGAGGCCGATCGCGAACACGCGCTGATCGGCGAACGCCTCGATGTACAGGCCCTGCTCGATGGCCTCACGCGAGAGGCCCATCGCCTCGACGATCGCCGCGACCGTGGCCGGGTCGTCGGAGAACCACTGCCGAGCCCAGCCCGCTGTGACGTCGGCGACATCGGTCTCGGGGTCGCGCGCGAGCGCGGAGGCGACGACGGTGTCGAGCTCGTACAGCTGCCAGAATCCGGCCTTGAGGTAGAGCGTCATCGGACCGGCCCGCCAGGGCCCGCCGTCCTGCGTCCACACCCAGACGCCCTCGATGTTGTCGTTGGCGGCCAGCAGCGTCTGCAGCGCGTACTGATACTCGCGGCCGAGGTCGTTCGGGAAGGCGCCGAAGTCCTCGAACTCGCGGCGGCTCTGGAACTCGACGATGCGCCGCTGGGCGCCCTGCTCAAGGGTGTCGTTGAGCGGCAGCCAGCTGTAGAAGTCGCCGAGCGTGTACTTCGTCGACACGATGAGCGCCGGCGAGTCGATGCCGCCGAGCACCGCCTCGTACGAGGCCGGGTTCGTGTGCATGTCGCCGACGGCGCCCACGCCGACGCTCCACGTACGGAAGATCACTTCACGATCGGATGCCTCGGCCTGCGCGCTGAGCGTCTCGAGCATCGCGCGCACCGCGGTCGGAGTGCGCACGGCCAGCTGCGAGTAGTAGTCCCAGCCTTCGACGTCGTACACCTGCCCGGCCTCGCCGATCCGGATGAGGATGCCGTCGAGCGCGGGCTCGGAGGCGTAGAGCTCGTCGAGTCCCGCAGCGTAGACGTCCCACAGGGCCGGGTTCTCGGTGTCGAGCGACCCGAACCGGTCGACGAGGTAGTCCTCGAGCGGTGTCGTGAGGGTGAGCATGTCGGTGCGCAGGAACACGTCCATGCCGAGCTCGTCGGCGTGCGCCCAGAAGGGTCCGAAGGCGTCGCGGAGGGCGAGTGCCTGCTCCCGATGCTCGTCGCCGGGCGTGTAGACCTCGCCCTCGGCGACCTCGTCGAACGCGACGAACTCGACGAATCCGGGGAACGCGACGGCGTTGTAGCCGTTGGCGAGCGAGTGGCGGATGAACTGGTCGAAGTCGGAGAACGCCTCCGCCAGTGCAGTTTCATCGATGTACGGGGCCTCCGGCAGCAGCACGTCGGCGAACGCCTTCGAGGCGTGCGAGTAGTCGGTCCCGGGCTCCCAGGCGGCGGGATCGGGCTCGACGCCGACGGCGCCCATGTCGACCATCCGGAAGGGCAGCCGCGACGTCACCTCCTCGCCGAGGTGCTCGGCGACCGAGCGGCCGGTGCGCACCTGTGCGGCGAGGTCGTAGATGCCGCGGACCGCCCCGCTCTCGCTCGCGGCCTCGATGCGCAGCGCGGCCGCCGTGCCGGCGAGCCGGTAGGTCTCGTCCTCCTCGTCGCCGTTCCCTGCGACGACGGTCAGCGAGGTCTGCCCCTCCCGCGCGAAGGCGTCGGCGGTGGCGTCGAGGAGGGTGTCCAGGGCGACGTCGTAGCGCTCACCAGCCGGCGCGTCGACGGTGGTGAACCGGGGCGCCGGAACCGGCGCGCCGACGTCGGGGGCGGTCGGCGCCGCGGGCTGCATCTGCTCGGCCGACTCGGTGCGGATGCCGAGAGCGTCACCCACGACGATGCCGAGGCCGGCGCCGAGCGCGATCAGCACGAGTGCGGTGACCACGGCGAGCGTCCCCCGCCTGGTCGCCATCGTCATGCGCTAACGGTACCTTCCCGCGAGGCCTCTTCCGCAACGGCGCCTGCCGCCTGTGGATCAGCCGCCGCCGAGGGTGCCACGCACCACGCCAGCCAGCGGGAACAGCGGATGCCCGCCCCCGCGTGGGGACGGGCATCCGCTTACCCGTGTCCGCGTCAGCTGCTCTTCTTCATGGCACGGATCCCGGCCCACAGACCGAGGGCCGCGAGCACGAGCGCCGAGATCCAGCCCCACAACACGGTCACGCTGCCGAGGTCTCCGGCGAAGAGCGCCCGCTCGGCCTGCACGACCCAGTTGACGGGATTCACCGCCGAGACGGCGCGCATCCACTCCGGTGCGTCGTCGAGCGGCAGCAGCATGCCCGAGAGGATCAGCAGCGGGAAGATCAGCGTCTGCTGCACCCCCCAGAACAGCCACTCCCGGTCCTTGGTCTTCAGCGCCAGCGTGTACGAGAGCGAGCCGAGGCCGACGCCGAACACGGCGAGGAGCGCGAGCCCGATCACGAGCCCCGGCACATTGATCGTGAAGCCGAACGGCCAGGCGATCAGCACGATGATGAGCGCCTGCACGACGATCGGCGCGATCTCCTTGAGCGCGCGTCCGATCAGCAGCGACGAGCGCGCGAGCGGCGCGACGAGCGTCCGCTCGTGCGAGCCCGTCATCATCTCGTACTGCAGGTTCGACCCGGTCGCCCCAGTGCCGAAGAGCACGATCATCACGAGCACCCCCGGGACGAACCACTGCAGGGTCTCGCCGACGGGCTGCCCGGACGAGCCGATCAGCAGCGGTGCGAACAGCCCGAGGAACACGAGCGGCTGGACGAGGCTGAAGATCAGCGTGAAGGGATCGCGCACGACGGGCTTCAACTCCCGCGTGAGGACGTTCCAGGTGTCGCGTGCGAGGTTGGCCCGCACGACCGTGTCGGGCCGGCGCTCGGTCTGGTCGATGGTCATCGGTTCGCTCCCGCCTTCTGCGCCGCGGCGTCGGCCGCGGCATCCGGTTCCGTCTCTTCGTCGTCGGACGGCTCGCCCTCGCCCGCTTCGCGGAGCGTGCGCCCCGTCAGTGCGAGGAACACGTCGTCCAGGGTGGGCGGCACTCCGGTCGCGCGAGCGACCTGGATGCCCGCGGCGTCGAGTGCCCGCACCGCCGCCGGCAGCAGCGCATCGCCGTCCGGCGCGGTGAGGGCGACCGACGCCTCGCCGTCGCGCCGTACCTCGCGGTCGGTCAGCCGCTGCACGACCGCGACGCCGGCATCGGCATCCGCTCTCGAAGCGAACCCGAGGGTGAGCAGATCGCCCGCGAGGTTCGCCTTCAAACGTGCCGCCGTGTCGTCGGCGATGACGCGCCCCTTGTCCATGACCATGACGCGCTCGGCATAGCGGTCGGCCTCCTCGAGGTAGTGCGTGGTGAGGAAGACCGTCGTGCCGTACTTGGCGCGCAGATCGAGGATGTGCTGCCACAGGTTCGCCCGGCTCTGCGGGTCGAGCCCCGTGGACGGCTCATCGAGGAAGATGAGCGGCGGCGCGTGCATGAGCCCCAGCGCGACGTCGAGCCGCCGCTTCTGGCCCCCGGACAGCTGCTGCACCGAGCGACTCGCGAAACCCGTGAGGTCGAGCGACTCGATGAGCTCATCGGCCCGGGACCGCGCCGCGGCCTTGGACATGCCGTAGAACGCGCCCTGGCTGAGCAGCTCGTCGCGCGCCCGCTGCGAGAAGCTGCCGCTCGTGAGCTGTCCGACGTAGCCGATGCGGGCACGCACCTCGGCCGGCTGATTCAGGATGTCGAATCCGACGACCCGCGCGGTGCCCGCGGTCGGTGGGATCAGGGTGGTGAGCATCCGCAGGCTCGTGGACTTGCCCGCGCCGTTGGGGCCCAGGAACGCGACGAGTTCGCCTCGCGCGACCTGGAACGAGAGGTCGGTGACCGCCTCGACGGTCTTCTTCTTGACGCTGAAGCGCTTGGTCAGCCCTTGAGCTTCGATGATCGGTTCGTTCGCCATGGTCCGAGGGTAGAATCCAATGCGGACAGTTCCCGTCCTCGATCTAGGGCAATCTTGGAACATGTCCGACACGACCACCCGAGCCCTCTCGCTCCTCAACCTGCTCCAGACGCACCGGCACTGGCCCGGGCCCGAGCTCGCCGACCGGCTAGGGGTCACCGAGCGCACCGTGCGCAGAGACGTCGATCGGCTGCGTGAACTCGGGTATCGCATCGAGTCCTCCCCCGGCGCAGCGGGCGGGTACCGCCTCGAAGCCGGCAGCGCCGTGCCCCCGCTGCTGCTCACCGACGAAGAGGCCGTGGCGATGGCGATCGGGCTCCGCGTTGCGGCATCCCAGCGGCTCGTGAGCGGCCCCGAGACGACGATCACTGCGCTCGCGAAGCTCGAGCAGGTGCTGCCGGCGCCGCTGCGCCGCCGCGTCGCCGCCCTGGCCGAAGCAGTGCAGCCGGCGGGCCTCAACGCCGGAGCGGCGGTCTCGAGCGATGTGCTCGGCGAGCTGGCACTGGCGTGCCGCGACCGCGAGCGCGTGCGCTTCACCTATACGGCGGCCTCCGGCGAGGTCACCAAGCGCCGGGTCGAGCCGCACGCCCTCGCGCCCGCCGACCGGCACTGGTACCTGCTGTGCTGGGACATCGAGAAGGACGACTGGCGCACCTTCCGCGTCGACCGGCTCGCCGATGTCGAGCACACACGCGTGCTGTTCGAGCGGCATCCGCTCACCCCCGAGGAGGTGGAGGAGTTCATCCTCATCGCCCGCTCCTGGGTGCGCCAGGCCGTCGAGGCCGATGCCGTGATGGAGCTGCCGCTCGCCGAGATGCGCGAGTACTTCGGCCAGTGGGGCCAGGGCGCCGAGGCCGAGGACGACACGCACACCCGCTGGGGCGTGGGCGGCGCCGACTGGCGCGAGACCATGTACGGCCTCAGCTACATCCCGGCCGGGGTCGAGTACACGACCGATCTGGAGGAGCCGGGCCGCGGCGACCTGCGCGAGATGCTCGAGCGGATGCTGCGTGCCCTCGATGCTCCGCCGCCACCTCGGCGGATCCCCTCCGGGGTCCGTCACGAGGAGCAGGAGCGAGGACGCTCACGCTGAGCCGCCCGCGCGGCACGGCCTCAGCCGCCTCGCAGGAGCCGCGCCTACGCTGGCGCCGATCGAAGGAGTGACATGCGCCGCACGCTCGCCGCCTGGGCCGCCGGAGTGCTGCTGCTGTCTCTCACCGCCTGTGCGACCGGAGGACCCATGTCAGACCCCACCTCTTCGGCATCGCCGGGCAGGATCCCGTTCGAGACGACCACCCCGGGCCCTATCGGGTCTTCCGGCGCCCCGACCGAGGCGTCGCCGGAGCAGTGGGACGCGATCGTGGCCGACCTCTCCCGGCGCGGAGTCACCGGCGAGCCCGAGCTCGTCTCGGCCGAGGCCGTCACCTGGCCCAACGGCGCGCTCGGCTGCCCGAAACCGGGCATGTCGTACACGCAGGCGATGGTCGACGGCACGCGGGTCGTGGTGACCGTCGACGGGACCACCTACGACTACCGGTTCGGCCGAGGCGACGCACCGGTGCTCTGCGAGGCCTGACCGGGAGCCGCTCGCACGCCGAAGGCGGCACCCCCTTGCGGGAATGCCGCCCTCGACGGTGGACGAGTGCTACTTGGCCTTGACCAGCACCGTCTCGCTCTTGCCCGACTTGTTGTCGATCACGACCGCCATCACGCCCAGCGGCTTCTGCGCGGTGAAGGCCGCGCCGTCGACCGCGACGGGAACCGTGACGGAGCCGTTGCGCGGCACCTCGACGTACTGGCCGTTCTCGATGGCCGGCGACCACGGGTTGTAACCCGCGACGCCGTCGATCTCGTCGAAGCCCGCCGAATCGGTGAGGGAGTAGCTCGCGACCGAGTAGCCGAAGCTGCCCGCCGAGGAGGTCAGCCCGAGGTCGCTCGCGTACACCGGCAGCAGGATGGTGCTGCTGTCGGTCGGAGCCGAGGCGTAGAAACCGGCCGCGAACAGACCCGCAGCAGTGCTGATGAACACCTCGCTGCGCCCATTGACGCTGCCCGTGTTGACCAGTCCCGAGTCGGCCGAGAAGACGATCGCCTCCGGCTTACCGTCGCCGTTGCGGTCGATCACGACATCGAACTCCAGGCTCGCCGGGTTGGACCACCGCTTGTGCGTGTTCACCGCGAACACGAGCAGCTGGTCGCCGCCCCCGACGTCGAACGACTGCACACCCGCCGACGCGAGGTCGAACCCGGTGTCGCTGATGGCCTTCGGCACGTCCTTGGCGTCGCTGAGACCCCACGTGTAGAAGTCCGCGGCAGCCGTGAGCGCGCCGAGCTTGTTCGTCAGCTTGAGCGACTTCTCGGCTGTGGCCACCGACTCCTTCTTGCCGAACAGGGCGCTCGTCGATGACGCGACGCGGCTGTCCGAACGGGGAACGAGCAGGTACGGCACGCGCAGTGTGGACGAGTCCGACGTGAGCACGACGTCACCCGAGAACTCGTACAGGGCGAACGGGTCACCCGCGACCGACGACGATCCGACCGCACCGGCGGCCGCCGTGAGCCCGACGATCACCGTCGCCTTGCCCTTGGCAGGCACCTTCACCGACGAGCGGTTGAACGTGAGCTTCGCCTTCTCGGACTGAGCCGAGGGAGCGGAGCTGACCTTGTAGGTGACCGCGGAGTCGCCGTGGTTGGTGAGGGTGATGGTCTTCAGCCCGGCGAATCCGAGCCAGGACTCCTGGAACCCGAAGTTCAGCGCTGACTCACGCAGCCAGCCGCTGTCGGTGCGGAACGCGTCGCCTGTCGCCGTGACCTTCGTCGCGACGGCCTGCGCCGCGTCGACCAGGCCGACGCCGCCGCGGGTCAGCTGCTGACCCGCCACCTTGTCGGGGTCTGCCGACGACACGACGGCTGCCGCGATCTCGCCGGCCTTCCAGCCCGGATGGGACTGGACGGTCAGCGCCGCGACGCCCGCCACGTGCGGGGCGGCCATCGAGGTGCCCGAGATGGTCGCGGGGCCGTTGCCGGTGCCCACGCCCGTCGAGACGATCGAGACGCCCGGGGCCGCGACATCCACTGCCACTCCGCTGTCACCGCTGCGCGGGCCGTTCGAGGAGAACGACGCGTAGCCGCGGAAGCCGGGGTTGTCGAGATCGGCGGCGGCCACCGTGGCGGGCGCACCCGTCACGAACGCCGGGCCGTCAGACGCGCGGACGCCGAGGAACGGGATGGTGACGTCGTACGGCTCGCCGGTGTCGGCGTTCTCCGTGATCACACCCTCGAACGGCGGGTAGTCGTTGGTGTTGTTCACCATCAGCGCTGCGGCGGCTCCTGCCATCTGTGCGTAGATCGCCTTCGAGACGCGCGCGCAGTCGCCTCGCGTCGAGACGGCGAGCTGGTTGCCGCCGGGCGTGACGCCGGCGGCCGTGTACGCGGCGGCCGAGCATCCGAGCGCCTCGTTCACCGGCGTGGCCGGGTTGTCGACGAGACGCACCACGGTCAGCGGCGGGATGCCCGACAGATCTGCGCCGTTCGCGTTGATCGCCGGCTTCCCGACACCGTTCACGGTGATCAAGGCTCCGGGGAAGCTCTCGGTGCTGTCGACCGCGGCCACCGAGACGACTCCTTCACCGGTGCCGGGCGAGCCCGCGATGTAGGGGCTGGGACCGGCGTTGCCCGCGGAGGCTACGACCACGACACCGGCGCCGATGGCGTTCGCCGAAGCGACGGCCTCCGGGTCATCCGGACCGCCGTAGCTCGAGCCGAGCGACATGTTGATGACGTCCATGTCGTTGGCGACGGCCCAGTCGATGGCCGCCACTGTGACGTTGGTCGATCCGTCGCAGCCGAACACGCGCAGCGCGTACAGGTCGACCTCCGGCGCGACGCCGGGGCCGATCTTCCACTGCTTCGTCGCGGTCGACTCGTCGTACGGGCCGGCGTAGGTCGCGCCGTCGGCCGTGACGCCGTTGCCGCCGGTGGTGCCGGCGACGTGGCTGCCGTGACCGTTGCAGTCGAGCGGGTTCGGGTCGGGCTGGGGGACGCTGTCGTCCTCGTTGGCGTTGTAGTCGTCGCCGACGAAGTCCCAGCCGCCCTTCACGCGCGGCGCGGCGGGTCCGAACAGCGCGGGATCGGCCGGCTGAGTCTCAGCGGCGTTGGCCGCCTCGTACGCCTCGACCGTGCCGGGACCGCCGAAGTTGGCGTGGGTGAAGTCGATGCCGGTGTCGATGATCGCCACCTTGACGTTCTCGCCCGTGTAGCCGGTGCTCTGCCACACCTGGGGGACGCCCAGGAAGGGAACCGAGACCGCGTTGTCGATCGTGTAGGTGCGCGCGGCATGGATGCCGACCACGCCGGGGAGCGCCGCGACCGTGTCGACCGCGTCAGCCGGGATCGTGGCCTGGACGCCGTTGTAGGCCGACTGCATCGTGGCCTCGACCGCTCCGCCCTCGGCTTCGACAGCGCCCACGACGGGCTGCTGCTCCTGCTCGAGCGACTTCTTGATGGCCGAGCGCTCGGCCTTGGTCAGGTCGCGGCCCTTCTCGGCCTGGACGACGGCGACCGGGTCGCTCGCCATCTCGACGACGACGGTGACATCGCCGTTCGCGTCGGCGCTCAGCGGCGCGACGGTGGCGCTCACCTGGCCTCGCGTCTCGGACTTCTCGAACCGCGACGACGGATCGTCGTCGGGTGTGGCGGCGAACGCCGCCGTTGTGGGGAGGGACAGCGCTACGACCGCAGCGACTGCGAGAACTCGTCGATACAAAGGGGAACTCACTTTCTCCGTACTGGGGGTGGAGATACTCCGGCGAACGTAAGTGGCAACCCATAACAAGTCAACAGTGAATTCTCAGGTTGATCAGACCGCTCAATCCAAGCGGGGCCGCACCACGGCAGACCCGCCCAGAAAGCCGTCCGCCCGACAATCTGACCGAGGCTCCCGCGCGGCGATACGCTCGTGCCCATGAGCGACCACGCGCGCAGCATCCTCGACCGCATCGAGTCGGAGGAGAACGAGCTCGTCCTCCCCCGCTTCGATCTGGCGGATGCCTGGGCCCTCGGTTCGCGCATGCGCGCTGCCGCTCTCGACGCCGGTCTTCCGATCGTCATCGGCATCACGCTGGGCGAGGCGAACGTGTTCCACACCGCCCTCCCCGGATCGAGCGCCGACAACGACGGCTGGCTGGAGCGCAAGACCCGGGTCGCCCGCCGGTACGCCCGCTCCTCGTACGGCGTCGGCCAGTCGTTCCGTGCCGTGGGCAAGGACTTCGACACCGACGCGCGCCTCGACCCGACGCTCTTCGCCGCCCACGGCGGAGTGTTCCCGATCACCATCGCCGGCGTCGGATTCGTCGGCACCGTGGGCGTCTCCGGCCTGCCCCAGGCCGAGGATCACGCGTTCGTCGTCGAGCACCTGCGCGCTTATCGCGCAAGCCTCGGCTGAGCGTCACGGGACGACGCACAGAGAAACCCGTGTTCACGCATAGCCGGAGCATGCCGAGACGGGTCTAACGTGGGCACATCGCGGCGATCCGGGCGGTCCCGGGCACCGGCTCATACCCGGGTGCGTGGCGGGTTCGACTCCCGCCGTCGCGTCTACATAGCGTCTCGAGGGACCGCCTGGGGGACGCCGGCCTCGTCAGCCCGAATGAATGTGCCCGAGAACGGCCGTGAGATTGGATCCGGCCGGCTCTATGGCGTCGACGGTGAAGTGCGGAACGCTCAGTGGCTCGAGCTCCGTCTTCATGAACTCGACATGGCTCCAGTCGATCTCATGCCAGCCGGGGATGTTGCGCGTGCGGCCTTCGATCCGAGATCGATGCACGGCCTCGTTCGAGCACACGCATTCGATGGTGATGAGTCGTCCGCCGTGCTGATGAGCGATCGACGACCACTCTTGGATGGTCTCGTCCGCGGCGATCGTGTCGAGGATCGCCGATTGCCCCAGCATCAGCTGACGGCTGAGAAGCGAACGGAGCAGTCGTTCATAGATACCTCGAACGACGGGCCGGGGCGCGCCATCGAGGACACCGGAGGGCGCAATGGCGCCAAGAAGCCAGTCCACGGAGAAGGCTGGAGCACCCGCGGCCGTCGCGATGCCCTCAGCGAGGGTCGACTTCCCCGTTCCCGGCAGACCCGTGACCACCACCAGCGTGGGTTGCTGCCAGACCGTCGCGCCGCTCACCACCTCACCCTAGATCCTTCCTCTCTCGAGCAATCGGGGCTCCCTGAACCGAGGCATGTGTGTCCAGCGGTCAGGGCTTGGCCGGACGCAGAGCGAGCTCAGCGGCATACGGAAATGGGCGTATGCCGCTGAGCTCCCAGAGCGGGCCAGCGCGTGGGGCGTCGAGCGACGCACCTGCCGGAGCGGGTCAGTTGCCGGGCCACACCGATTCGTCGAGGTTGGGCAGGGTTGCCGGGCTGAGGTGCTCGGTGTCCTTCGCGGTCAAGTGACCCGGGCCGAATCCGGACATCGGACCCGAGACGGGAAGGTTCAGCTTCGAACCGCTCAAGCTGACCGTGTAGGTGGTCGCCGCGGTATCGACGGCGACGACACCGTTGCGGCTGCCGCTGATCACGATGCCGAGCTGATGACCTGCCGGAACCAGGACATCGTTGGCAGCCAGTTCGACCGTCACCTTGTGGTTGCCGGGCCCGTCCAGACGGGCCCAGCCCCGGGCCAGCACCTGCAGTTCGGTGCTCGAGATGCGCTTGTCGACCTCGTAGTAGCAGGCGTCGTCGGTTGCAGTAGCCGGACCCCAGCAGGACTCCGCGCTCAGCGTCTGCGCACCGTCACCGGAGGCGCTGATGCGGTCCATCACGCCGTAGTCGACCAGCATGACCGACACCTGCCCGACCGGGGCGGTGTGCGTGACGTCGAGGTCCAGGGTCGGTGTGCCCGAGATCCGGATGTCGTGCTGGATCGTGCCGGTGAGGAACTGCAGCCGGTTGGCGTTGTCGCCGATCTTGATCGCATTGGCCTCGCTCAACGACGTGGAGTTGATGTAGCTGGCCGTGGAGCGGTCCTGCCTGCCCAGCATGAGCGTGCCATCCGCGTGCAGGTTCAGGCTCTGGCTGCGGGCCGACGAGATCGGCCAGGTGCGTGAGTGCTCCCACTGGTTCGGCGCCGTCTCGACGCTCACCCCGGGCTCACGATCGATGCCGTTGTCGATGTCCATGAGCTCGTGGTCGAACCACCGGTGGAGTGTGTCGACCCACAGGGTGCGCTCGGAGTCGAAGGGGTCCACGTGCCCGAGGCGGGTGAGCCACATCTTGCGGTCGACGCCCTGCTTGCCGAGGTCCTCCCACCACTTCGAGGCATTCATGGTCTTGACGTTGGTGTCCTGCAGGCCGTGCATGATGAACACGCTGGCCTTGACCTTGGACACGTCGTAGAAGGTGCCCTCACGGTAGTCGCGCTCAGCCCAGAAGTCGGTGTAGGCACCGGTCTCATCGCCGTCGTTGGCGTTCATCCAATTCAGTCGCGCCGAGCAGTCGGTTGCGATGGTTCGATTCGACGCGACCGACCGGGACAGGCTGCTCGGATAGTTGAAGGACTTCACCGCGCCCTGCCAGCGGTTGTAGTCGTACCACGAGCTGATCGCGCTGATCGGCACGATCGTCTTCAAGCCGTCGACGCCGGTGGCTGCGACACCGTTCGCCAGGGTCCCGTCATAGGACTTGCCGATCATGCCGGTCTTGCCGTTGCTCCAGTCTGCGTTGACGACCGCGCCACTGGCGTCATGAGCGACCCCGTTGCCGGCGAGCCACTCCACGACGGCCTTGACCGACTCGATATCGGAGCGGCCACCCTCGTCGGTGCAGCCGGTCGAGCGGGCGGTGCCCGCCATGTCGACGGCGACGAAGGCGTAGCCGCGGGGCACGAAGTAGTTGTCGTAGTAGAGCGGGAACTTCACGAGGTTGCCGTCAGCGTCGTAGACCTTGCGCTCGGCCTCGTTACCCCGTCCAGAGCTCAGGTAGTACGGGCTCGCGTCCATGATGATCGGGACCCGGGCGTTGCCGTCCAGTTCGCGGGGCCGGATGACGTCGGCAGCGATCCGCTCGTCGACGCCGTCACCGTCCAGGTCAGGGGCGGTGACCCATACCGTCTCCCGAATAGCGCCGGCGTAGTCGTAGATCGGGGCGGTCGCATCGTCGACGAGCGTGACCGGTGGGTTGTCGGTCGGTGCGGCGCTGGCCACCGTCGCCGAGCCGAGTGCCAGCGGTGCCGCGATGACCACCGCGCCCGCGAAGGCGAGAGTCCTGGATTTCACGAAGATCCTTTCGTCCGAGGACAACGTCTTCGCAAGGGTGAATAACGCGGTCCCATAAGGGGTGATGAGCAGTCCCACCTGGGGTGGTGGGACGTCGGACGCCGGCGCTCTTCGGCCCCGACAAGTGCCGAAGCGTGCACCGAAATCCCGGCCGC
This sequence comes from Microbacterium sp. CFBP9034, assembly GCF_034045255.1. Lineage (NCBI taxonomy): Bacteria > Bacillati > Actinomycetota > Actinomycetes > Micrococcales > Microbacteriaceae > Microbacterium > Microbacterium sp. CFBP9034. The sequence continues at coordinate 461,759 of NZ_JAXCWC010000002.1, read as the reverse complement.
CCCGACGACTCCTGGGGGTACATGCGGTCAGTATGGAACCTACGGCGCTCGAGAGAGATTGGTCAACCATTTCGCACGAGGTAGTCGCAGCGACCAGCAGCTCGGCGCGCGTCGCCAACACGGAGCCCGACGGCCGCGGCGGAGTCACCCTGGTGAGCGTTGACGCCGCCGCGGCCGCAGGTTCAGCGGAGCGCGGCGATCAGCCGGTCGAGAAGGCCGGGCTTCGGGTCGACATCGTAGTTTCCGGTGATCGGGGTGATCGTCACTTTGTCCGCGGCGAGCGCGGTGGAGTCGGCACCCTTCACGGTTTCAGTCGGCGAGAGGTCGAACCCGATGGTGAGCGTGCTCGTTCCGCCGACCGCCGGGAGGGTGCCGCTGTCGATGATGTCGAGGAATCCGGTACCCGTCCGCGTCAGGGCGATGCCCTTCGGAGCGCCGCCGTCATCGACAAGCGGGTAGTTGACGTTGAGCCCGAGGCCGACAGGCAGAAGGGGCTGGCCGGCGCGACGCTGCTGCTCGAGTTGCGCGACAAGGCCGACCACGAAGTCCGCCGTCGCGGCGTAGGGACCGGTGCCCTGGGAACCGAGTTCGGTGCTGACGGCGATGGCGGGCAGCCCTTCGTTCAGTGCCGTCACCGCGGCGCCGACCGTGCCCGAGTGCACCGTGGCGGCGGCGATGTTCTGTCCCGCGTTGGTGCCCGAGATCACCAGGTCCGGCGCTTCCGCGGCGAAGACGGTCGAGAGTGCGGCTTCGACAGAGTCCGCCGGCGTACCGGTCACCGAGTACTTGCCCTCGGCTGGGTGCGCCACCTGCAGGGTTCCTCCGAACGTTGCCCTGCCGCCGACGCCGCTCTGGTTCGTCGCCGGGGCGAACAGGGTGACGTCGTGCCCGTCGGCAACGAGCGCGTCGTACACCGCCGTGATTCCGGGGGCGTTCCAGCCGTCGTCGTTGGTGAGCAGGATTGACAACGGCTCTGAAGGACCGTGCGAGGACGGCTGCGCAGCGGCCGGCGAACCCAGGGTGAGCACGGCGAGCGCAACTCCCGCGGTAGTCAGCAGGGCCGCGGTACGCGGACGGGCGGGAATGGTGAACGACATTGTGTCTCTTCCGTTTCGGGGGGAGGCTCAGGACGGGAGCCGAGCCGAGGATGCCGACCGAAGTTGAACGGCCGTGCACCGTGACATGAACGGCTCCGCCGCATGCGGTGCACTCCGCCCCGCCGTCATCCTGAGCAGGCCCTTCGTCTCATCCCGAGCTTTCGTCGCGCCTCCGTGCACTGCCAGCCTCAATCCGACGGGAATGCCGGGCAGGGCTCCCCCGTTGCAGTCCCCGACCAGACGAACCCAGAGGGAGCCACGATGGCGACACCCACCCCTGACGTGCGAGACGCCACTGCCGCTCCGGTCGTCGCGCCGTCGGCGCCTCAGCCGCCGTCCGTGCACGTCCGCGCGGTCATCACGTGGCTGGCGATCTTCCCGCTCGTCGCGATCGGCATGCTCCTCATCGGCCCAATCTCCGTCGACTGGCACCCGGTCGCGCGAGCGTTCGTGCTCACCCTGATCGTCGTGCCCCTCGCGGTGTACCTGGTGGTCCCGCAGCTGATGCGTGCGTACGGCGCGATCCGCGCGCGGAAGGCCCGCTGACATCGACGGATGAGGCAGGGCCGGTGTTCTCATAGAGCTGCTATAGAGCACACATAGATTACCCATAGAGCAATGATAGAAATGGGGTCATGACGACGACCCCAGCCGGCTGGTTCCCCGACCCTTCCAGCGCCGATCAGGTTCGCTACTGGGACGGCATGCGCTGGACCGAGCACGTCACGCCCTTGGCGGCGGCGCCAGCCGGAGTGATGCCGCCGCCCGCCCCTGCGACGGTCAAACCGAAGCGTCGTCTCCCGGTGTGGGCATGGGCAGCCATCGGCGTGGTTGCCCTGTTCCTCATGGTGCTGCTCGCCCCGATCTTCGCGCTGGTGTCGTTGGTCATCCTCATCACGGCGATCATCGCCCTGTCGAAGGGCACGCCGACCTGGCTGCGACTGCGCAGTCGCAAGGTCGCGATCGCCGTGACCGCTGCCTCTGCCGTCGCGCTCCTGGTCACCGGTGGCATCAGCGGCGCTGCGTTCTCTGCGACGCCCAGCGATGACACGACAAGCGCGATCGCCACAGCCCCCGCGGAGGTCGAGGTCCCCGTTGCGGAGTTCGCCGGCGAAACGCTGGCCGTCGCCGACAGCTCTGCCACCGTTGGGCAGACCGCGCTGGCGGTGCTCGCAACCCTCGAAGTGAAGGGAGGCGCCGCGAAGACCGGATACGACCGGGAGCAGTTCGGGCAGCGGTGGCTGGATGTCGACCGCAACGGCTGCGACACCCGCAACGACACCTTGGCGCGCGACCTCACGGACGTGGAACGCTCGGGCCCCTGCAAGATCATGTCGGGCACACTTGCCGACCCGTTCACCGGCGAGACCATCCCGTTCCTGCGCGGTCAGGAAACCTCTGCGTCAGTGCAGATCGACCACGTCGTCGCCCTCTCCGACGCCTGGCAGAAGGGCGCGCAGCGGCTCACCGAGGACCAGCGGGCGACGTTCGCCAACGACCCGCTGAACCTCCTCGCCGTCGCGGGAGATGCCAACGCGCAGAAGGGCGATGGTGACGCGGCGACCTGGCTTCCGAAGAACAAGGCATTCCGGTGCGAGTACGTCGCCCGGCAGGTGTCGGTGAAGGCCACCTACGGACTTTGGATCACCCCGGCCGAGCACGACGCCATCGCGGACGTCCTCATCGACTGCCCGGACGAACCCGCGCTGACCTCCGCCTACGCAGCCAAGGCAACCACCCGCGAAGAACTCGTCACCGAGCTCGTCGTCTTCGGACAGACCACCGTCGACGACCCCGCGCTGCCCGTTGGACAGACTCAGATCACCACCGCCGGGCAGAACGGCGAACGGACGCTGACCTACGTCATCAAGATCGTGGACGGGAAAGAAGTCAGCCGCGAACTGGCCTCCGACGTGGTCACGACACCGCCGATCAGCCAAGTGACCGCCGTCGGCACCTACGTGGCACCGAGCCAACCACCCGTCCAGCAATCCTCCGGCTGCGACGGGAACTACGCCGACGCGTGCGTACCCATCTCCAGCGATGTGGACTGCGCGAGCGGAAGCGGAAACGGACCCGCCTACTTCGACGGCATCGCACGGGTCGTCGGTTCCGACATCTACGACCTCGACCGCGACGGCGACGGATACGCCTGCGAACCCTCCTGATCGGCCAGAGGCAGGAGGGACTCGGATGCCTCAGCGCTGAGTCGCCGCCAGGTGGGAGTTGAGCTCGGCGGCCATGGCCGCGGCATCCGACTGACTCACCCTGTCGTAGGCGCCGACGATGGGGGTCAGCGCAACGGCGAGTTCGACATCGTCGCGCCTGACGGTGATCCACAGCGACGGGTAGGTCCGCGGGAGGAAGGTGCCCTTCGGAGTGAGGGACGCATCCCGTGCTTCGATCGAGACGATGTCCTTCAGCGGGATCGAGACGATCTCGCCGATCTTCTTGTCACGGATCGTCAGCGAATCAGTTGCCGCTCTCAGCGGCACGTTGCCGCGGCGTCGATCATGGCTTGCGAGGGATAGCCGTACGCTTGCACGCCGTTGCCGTCGGCGGTGTGTCCCATGCTGATGGCCCACGCGGTCGCCCATTCCTCGTTGGCATCCGCGCTCTCCCAGTCGAACTTGTCGTAGCACTTGCCGGAGATGGCGTGCCCGACCTCGTGGGTCACGAGCGCTCGCGCGTCCGCGGATCGTTCAGAGTCTGACGTCCACCATTCCGCGACCGAGTTCGAGAGCGTGATCGTCGTATACCCGCCACGGTCGGTGGTCCAGTTCGCGAGGCCGCCGATGCCCCAGTACCCACTCATCTCGTTGACGACGGGTGCCCAGTCGAAGTCGAGCACGATGCCTCCCGAGATCGATCGCGCGTAGGCCTCGATCTCGATCCGCGTCCAGTACAGCGGGCCAGCCTTCTCTGCCAGTTCGGCGTTCGACGAGGCTCCCAGCAGATCTGCGCGTGTCGCCAATGCGGAGAACCCGACGGCCGCTGCGGAGTCCACCCGGGTGAGCTTCGCCACCTGGGCTGCCGACTCGCGGAAGTCGAGGACGCTGGTCGCGCGCGCCGAGATGTTCGCGTCTTCGAACGCGCGTGCCTTGTCGGGCACGGAAGCATAGAGTGCGAGCGCTGCCTTCGTCATGGCGTCGCCTCCGGCCACGAGCGCGTCGTCAGCAACCGCCAACTCGACAGCGAAGTCGTCGGCCGCGACGGTGCGGACCTCGAGCGATGCGGTCTCGCTCCACAGCTCCCATGTCCAGAAGGGCTTGTCGAACTCGCCACCGTCGACGCCGCGATCGAGGAGGGATGCGACCTCCTCCGACGTCTCGGACGCCGCTGCGATCGCCTTCGAAAACGCCGATCGAGCCTTCGCATCCACGAGTGTGTCGTCCGCCTCGGCGACGATGTCCTCGGCCGACACCAGGGACCTCGTGACGGCGTCCGCCGCATCTTGGAACGTGTCCGCCGCTGTCGCAGCCGCTTCCGCCGCGATGGCCAGGCGCGCTCCCGCCGTGTCGAACGACGTATTGGCCGAGATGTGCACGAAAGCGATGACCGCACCGAGCACGAACAGCGCGGTGATGCCGGCACTCCAAGCCACGATCGCGCGGCGACGAGAGGGACGGGTGGATGCCGCGACCGGCGCATCCGCCGATGTCAAGCCATCGCCGCTCGCGGGGGCCTCCATGCTCGGGTCCGCAGCGAGAGGCTCGTGGCCCGTTTCCGCAGTCAAGTCCGCTGCCGTCGTCGTTTGATTCACATCGATGTCGATGGCGGAACCGGTTTCTGCCGGATCCGGGCTTTCGCTCTGCACCTCTGCACTCTAAGTTCCAGGGCGACAGCCGCTGCACACGAGGTGCCGTCGCTGTGGATAGCAGGAGACCGGTGAGGGACCCGCCATGCGACGGCGTGATCACCTGTCCGTCGGGGGTTGACCCTTCGGAGTCGGCGACGAGTCGTCGCGGCGACTCGGCGCCGACCCATCCTGCGTGGGCCAGATGGCGCGGAGAACCTCGATGGTCGCGTCGAGATCGACGTTGGTGCGGGTGCTGGTTTCGGCCAGCTTGCGCGCGGCGTCGAGAACAGCACGCGGGGTTGTGACGGCGGTGGGGCTGACGCGGGTTCCGGCGCCCGTTCGGGTGATGAGGACGCCTTCAATCTCGAGCGACCGGTAGGCCTTGGCGACAGTGCCAGGTGCGACGCCGAGGTCTCTGGCGAGCTGTCGGACGGATGGCAGCCGGTCATCCGCGGCGAGCTGCCGGGCTGCGATGAGACCGCGAATCTGGTCGCGGATCTGGTCTGCCGGGGGTGCTGACCCCGAAAGTCGGATGATCATGCGGCGGCGGGGACCAGAGACTGCCGTCGGGCGGGAATCGCGGACAGCGCCACAGTGGTCCAGAGGGCGATCCCGAGAATGGCGGTCGCATACGCAGCCACCGTGAAGACCGTTTGGAAGCCGGCGATCGGGCTCCACAGGAACATCGGTCCCTCCGATGTCGTGAACGTCCCTCGTACGGAGGCGGTGGCGGACAATGATGCGAACACGGGTGCCACGTGCAGCAGCATCGCGGCCGTCGTCGCAGTGAGGACGTTGCGTGAGCGGGTCACGCGAGTCCGCACGTCGAGTTCCCTGTCTTCGGCGAGCGGGGGCCGCGCGATGACGAAGAGATCGACGCATGCCACGAGGATCAGCACGCCGAGGGCGATGAGCGCAGGAACCGAGTAGAACCAGCCGTAGACGGTCGTTCCGATCGCCCCCACGCCCGCGTCCACCATGACGGTGTCGTAGCGCCCTGTCTCGGGGTCGGGCTGAGAGGCGATGCCCGCGGCGATGGTGATCACGGCAATCAACGCGAGCACGCCCGCCGGCGCTGCGAACCACCATCCGCGGGCGAAGCTCGCGATCGATCTCGGTGCCAAGTCAGCCGAGCCGCCGGCGCCCCGAGCTCGCACCGGAATCGCGAGCAGCACCAGAGCCACGATGCCCAGCGCCAACGGCAGCGTGTATCGATGGTCCAGGAGCCAGATGAGGACGGGAATCGGCGGGTGCCACCCGGGGAAGCCCCAGAGCCGAGGCCAGAGGTCACCGACAATGGCGATCACGCCGGCGAGCCCGGTGCACAGGGCAGCCAACCCGGGTGAGAGGCTTGTTCGACGCCCGCGAGTCATCCGCCAGATCACACCGATCGCCACTCCGACAACAACGGGCGCAGCGACCACGATCAGGATCCACGTCATCGATCAGTCCTTCGCTTGTACTGAGCAGATGATACATGCGAAATGTAGCACTACCTCGGTACATCGAGCACCCATGGCCGCGGCTAGGCTCCAGGTGTTGGAGGCGAATGCATATGCGTAGATCCTCGACTCTGCCGATGGTCCTCACCCTGGTTGCCGCGCAGTTCGTGGTGATGCTGGACTCCAGCATCCTGAACATCGCCCTGCCGTCGATCGCGACGGACCTCGGCCTCAGCCCCGTCGGAACCGCGTGGGTCTTGAACGCCTACTTCCTCACCTTCGGCGGGCTGCTGCTGATCTCAGGCCGGGCCGCCGACGTCTTCGGCCGCCGACGGATGTTCCTCTTCGGAGCCGGCATCCTGGTCGTCGGCTCCGTGCTCGGCGGCTTTGCGACAACCGACCTGATGCTGATCGCGGCCCGTCTCGTGCAGGGGGCGGGAGCGGCGATGCTGAGCCCGGCGGCCATGTCGGTGATCCTCGCCAACTTCACCGGGCCGGCGCGGGTGCGGGCGATGAGCGGCTGGGGCGCCGCTTCCACCGTGGGAGGTGCGGCCGGCGTCACCATCGGCGGACTCCTCACGGCCGCATTCGGCTGGCAGAGCGTTCTCTTCGTGACGGGGGCGGTCGCAGCCCTCATCGGGGTCGCGGGCTGGGTGGTCCTCCCCCCAGGAAAGGGCGCGGCGAGGCGGCCGTTCGACGCCGCCGGGGCATCCCTCCTCACCGGCGCGGCGGTCGCGATCGTGTTCGGAGTGCTCTCCGCACCGCACAGCGGACTGATCTCGGTGGAGGTCATCGGTGCGACCCTCGTCGCCGTGCTGTGCCTCGCCGGATTCGGCCTCGTCGAGAAGCGAACCGCGGACCCCGTGCTTCCGCCACTGATCCTCCGAGACGCCCGCGTGAGCGGTGGGATCGCGGTCAACCTCCTCGGAGGTGGCGCCCGGGTGGCCTGTTTCGTGCTCGTGGCCCTCCTGCTGCAGCAGGTTCTCGAGTACGACCCGGCCATCGCGGGGCTCGCCATGCTTCCGACCTCGCTCGCGGGGTTCGCGGTCAGCATCCTCGTCCTGCCGAAGGCACTCAACAGGCTCGGACCCCAGCGAGTCGCGGCCATCGGGCTCGTGCTTCTCGTCGTTGCCCATCTCCTGCTCGCGGCGGTCGACAACGGCGACTCGTACCTGCTTCGCGTCCTCCCGGCGCTCATCGTCGCCGCGACGGGCGTCGCCTTCAGCTTCACGCCCACGACACTCGTCATCGCCGAAGGCATCGCGGCCCGTAACTCTGGCGTCAGCTCGGGCCTCGCGTCAGCGACGGCTCAGATCGGCGGGGCCATCGGGATCGCCGTCTTCGGTGCGGTCGACGCCGCGAGGCGCGCATCCACCCTCGATGCGGGTGGCACTTCGCTCGCAGCCGCGGAAGCCGGGCTTCAGGCTGCCAACCTCGCGGCGGCCATCGCCGCTGCCGCAGGGGTCGTCGTGGCGGTCCTCACATTCCCCGCACTCCGGCCGGCGATGAAGGGGCGACAGCGCGGAATCGAAGCGGATGCCGATACCCGAAGGTTCGGTCGACAGTCCCAGGGCGACCAGTAGGAAGGCCGCAAACCCCTACGCGGACTGCGCCGAGTGCCGGCCCTCAGCGATCTCCTCCACGACCTTCGCGTTGAACGCCGGGAGGTCGTCGGGCGTGCGGCTCGTGACGAGGCCGTCTTCGACGACCACCTCTTCGTCCACCCAGGTGGCGCCCGCATTCCGCAGATCCGTCTGCAGGCTCGGGTAGCTCGTGAGCGTGCGACCGTCGACGACCTTCGCTTCGATGAGCGTCCACGCGGCGTGGCAGATTGCCGCGACGGGCTTCTGCTGCTCGAAGAACGCCCGGGCGAAGCCGACCGCGCTCTCATCCATGCGAAGGTGGTCGGCGTTGACGACTCCGCCGGGCAGCACGAGGGCATGGAAGTCATCCGCGTCGACGTCGGCGGTGACGGCATCCACCGACTGCGTGTGGCCGTTCTTGCCCTTGATCGAGCCCGACTTCGGTGCGATCAGCACCGCGGTGGCTCCGGCATCCGTCACCGCCTGCCAGGGAGACGTCAGCTCGCTGTCCTCGAATCCGTCGGTCGCGACGAACGCGACGCGCTTTCCACTGAGATCGGTCATGGTTTCACGCTAGGAGCCTGAGCCGCACGGCCCGAGGGGGTTGACATGCTCCGGTGGCGCCGACCAGGGGTGTCCGTTCGACGGCGTGCAGGCGCGGACGGGATAATGGACGTATGTCCTCCTCTGTCGAACGCCGCTCCAACCCGACGGCCTGGGCCGCGTTCTGGGTCGCGCTGGCCGGCCTCCTGCTCATGCCCATCCCGCTGTTCATCGGGCTGATCCTCGGCGGCGGCCTTTCCATCGTCGCCGCAGTCCTCGCCGTGATCGCCCTCCTCAAGGGGCTCGCGCGCAACGGCAAGGGCATCGCTCCCGTCGTGTTCGCCGCGATCTTCATCGCGCTCACGTGGGCCGGCATCTCCGTCGGTGGCGGCACCATCTGGTAGGTCGGCGCCGAGTATCAGTTCCATCAGGCGGTCGACCGAGGAATGCCGGCCCCACGAGTGACGAGCTCACTCTCCTCGGCTTCGTCCGCCGAACCACGCCGGTGTGCCCTCAGCGGTCGGCGAGGTGAAGGCGTTCCTCGCTGCGGCGGTCGAAGAGGTCGAAGAACGACTTCGCATCGTCCACAGTGCCGCCTCGCACGGTCAGCGCACCGGAGTCCGTTCCGTGGTCGAGCGTCCGGCGCGCGTCGACCAGGACGATGGGGGCGATGAGCTGCTTCGGAGCTGTGATGGTGAGAGCCGCATCCTCGGGACTTGACCCGGTGACTTCCAGCACGCCGTTACGGACGATGAGTCCGACATGCTCCCCGGTGTCGGCAACCTCGACCGCCATCGCCGTGAAGATTCCGGCGGCCTTGTCGGGATCGATTCGGAACCTGAGGCTCTCAAGCAGCGCGGAGCCCGGCATCGCGGCGATCTGGTCGGGGGCGTCGATCTGTATCGCGAGGGAGTAGTCGATGGTGCCGTCGAGTTCACGGGCGGCGGTGAGGTAGAAGTTGCGCCAGTTCGAGTTGGGCGTGCCGTAGCCCAGGATGCGAAGCGCCGACGCCTTGAGCGCCCGTGCGTCGGTGTCGGCCGCGTCGATCCGGACGAGGTGGCTCACTAGTTCCGCCGCCCACTGGTGGTCACCGGCATCCGCCGCCTTCTTGGCCTCTGCGAATACGGCGTCGCGGCCGCCGATGAGGTCGACGTAGCGGCGTGAGGACTCGCGGATGTTCAGTGGGGCGAGCGTGGTGGGGTCGGCGTTGAACCAGCCGAGCTCGCCGACGTAGATCTGTCGGACGGAGTGCGGCACGCCCCCATAGAAGTTCCCGAGCCATTCACTCTGCGCGAGCTCGGCAGGGAGCTGGACCTTCTCGACCAGGTCGTCGGGGAGCAGCCCTCTGTTCATCCAGCGGAGCGTCTGGTCGTAGACGTACGAGATCGCGTCACGGTAATCGGTGAGCACCTTGGCGACCTCGGCGCGGCCGGCGACGGGCCGACCGTGCGAGGGGATCATGAAGTCGGCGGGGAGAGGGCGAAGGTTCTTGTCGATCGACGTGAACCACGCCTGCGGGTCCCGGTAGCGGCTGCCCCGGATCGAGTGCAGGTTCGGGAACGACTCACCCTGAATGACCTCGGCGGACTGCAGCACACCGAGATCCGGGAACCACGTGACGATCTCGTCGATCGCTTCCGACGGTGCCCAGAAGATCTCCATACGGACACCGGCGATCGTGAGCTCGAGCTTGTCGTCGACGAGTGTGTTCGGCGTGACGAGCGACATCGTCTCCATCACGAAGTCCGGGCCGAGTCCACCGTTCACCCTCCCTTCCGGGCCGACCTCGAGAAGGCTGCCGAGGGAGTAGTCGGCACGGACAGCGATGATCGGGCCGTCGCCCGAGATCGAGTTGGCGATGATGTTGCTCATGAAATCGCGATGCGCGATGACCTTCACCTCACCGCTATCGGCCTGCTCCTGCGTGATGAAGGCCTTCACACCGGCGTTGTGGTCGGTGTGCCAGTGCGAGTAGATGACCGCCCGGATCGGCTTGTCCGAGATCGTCCGCAGCACCTCGTACTGACGCCGACCCTTCTCGACATCTTCCGGCGGGTCGATGAGGATCAGCCCGTCGTCACCCTCGACGACGGTCATCGCCGACAACGCGTACCCGAAGATCTGGAACACACCCTTGCCGAGGACCTCGAAGACGCCGGTGTCCATGGTGCGGGAATGTTCCGTCATCTCGGGGGGAACGGTGTTCGCGAAGTCGGTGTATGCCGTGTTCTCACCCGACGGTGTGAACCGGATGCCTTCATCAGCGCCGAGCCAGTACTTCGTCATGTATCCACCAATCACCACGGAGTGCGTCAGCCGAGCCCGCTCTCAGTCCGTCGACAGAACCCCGGCACTCGCCTACCGAGCCTAGCCAGCCTGCGAGCAGCGAGGCGTCTGTCGCCGGCGGCGCTGCGGGTCAGACGTCCTGCTTGCGCTCCTGCTTGATCCGCGTCTTGACCTCGCGCTCGGCCAGGACCGGAACGAAGTCGCGCACCTTGGCCGACGTCATCTCGGTTCGCACCTGTGCCACGATCTCGGCGATGCGGGCGGGCGGAAAGTCGGGATACTTCTGCGTCATCCGCTCAACGATCTCGCCGAAGGCGATGTCCTCGTCGATGCCTTTGTCTGCCACGGGTCCTCCTGTGTCGCGGGATGAGCGCATCGTATCGGTCGCAGCGGTCTCGTTGGGGCTGGTCTGATCGAGTTCGACGAGGATCGTGCCGTGGGACGCTGGGAATCCGAGGCTGGCAGGCAACAGAGGCGATGGACGGTGAGGACTTCGTGAGAGATGACATCATCGCGCTGCAAGCGGTCGAGCGCGCCGGCTCCCTCGAATTCGAGCTGACCACCGTCCCGCCCACGCGCGTCCGACTGCGCTGGAGCGTCGTGGCGGATGGCGTCGCACGACGCGTCGTGGCGTGGGAGCTGCTGCTCGGGATGCTGGCCCCCGGTGCCGAGCTCTCGAATCCGTGCCCACGGTGCGGTCGGCCGCATGGCCCGGTTCGGACGACGGATGCCGCGGCCCGGCCCGCCGTCGCCTATGCCGGCGGGATCGCCGTTGCCGCCGTCGCCGACGCGGGACCGGGCACGTTCGCGATCGACGCCGAGCTCGAGACCGACCCCGTGCGAGACGTCGCCGGCCTGGATGGCGTCCTCGGCGCCCGGATGAACGTTCACCTGCGGGACTGGGTGCGCGCGGAGGCCGCGCTCAAAGCCGACGGGCGCGGGCTCAGAGTGGACCCCGGCGTGGTTGCGGTGGACGCTGTGACGCGCACCGAGTGGCGTGCCGTCGTTCCCGGCGGTGCGCCCGTGGCGGGATGGGATCTCGACCGCGTTCCGGGAGTCGTGGTCAGCGCCGCCATCAGCGGGGCAGAGGCGGGAGCCCCGGGCGATCCAGCCAAGCCGTGAGAAGATCCTCCGCGCCCGCACCGATCACCCGCACCGCAAGCGCGCGGAAGTCTGCGGTCGTGACAGACTCGCCCGCTCGCGAGCTCACCCATGCGTGCAGCAGCTCCGAGAACCGGGTGTCGCCCGCGGCACGACGCAACGCGTACAGGGTGAGCGCACCGCGTTTGTACACGCGATCGTCGAACATGAGCCCAGGGCCGGGGTCGGCGAGCACGAGATCCTGGGGCAGGCCGGCGAGCCGGGCATGATGCCGCGCAGCCTTCTCCTGCACCGTCTGGCGGCCGGATGCCTCTGACCACATCCACTCCGCGTAGCACGCGAATCCCTCGTTGAGCCAGATGTCGCTCCATCGGGCCACGCCGACGCTGTTGCCGAACCACTGGTGCGCGAGTTCGTGCGCGATCAGGCGCTCGGAGGCGATGTCGAGGTGGTTCGAGCCGAATACCGCCATCCCCTGAGCCTCGAGCGGGATCTCCAGCTGGTCGGGCGTGACCACGAGCGTGCAGGCGTCTTGGGGATATACCCCGAACTCCGCCTCGAAGAGGGCGAGCATCTGGGAGACGGGCGTGAAGGCGTAGTCGACCTCACCGCGGAGCCCGGGCGGATGCACCACTGTCACCGGCACGCCGCGACCGACCGTGATCGGCAGCGCCCGAGTCTCGTAGCGGCCGATGTGAAGGGCGGTGAGGTAGGTCGCCGTGGGCACCGCCGACCGGTAGGTGCGCGTCTCGAACTGGCCGCGCCGTCCGGTGGCGACGAGGGCCCCGGTGGCGACGGCGGAGTAGCCGGCGTCGGTCGCAACGGTGATGGTGTAGCCGGCACGGTCATCCGGGCGGTCGTTGCACGGGAACCACGTCGGCGCTCCCACGGGCTGGGCGGCGACGAGCGCTCCGTCCTCGAGCTCCTCGAAGCCGATCGTGCCCCACCGCGTGCGGCGCGGGCCGGGAGCGCCGGCGTAGCTCAGCTCGATCGAGAATCGCTCGCCCGGCTCCATCCGCCGCGGGAGCGTGACCCGCACCTTGCGAGAGCCCTGGACGTAGCGGGTGCGACGGTCGCCGTCGACCCTCACCCGGATCGCACGCAGCCCGATGAGGTCGAGCGCGATCGACGAGATGGCGACGGAGGCCACGGCGTTGATGACCGCGACTCCGTCGAGCCGGTTGGTCCTCACGCGGTAGGTGAGGTCGAGCTCGTACGACTCCACGTCGTACCGCGGATCGCCGCTCTGCGGTGTGTATGCGTCGTGGTCGCTCACGATGTCGACTGGTACGCGCGCACCTTGACCGCGCGCCAGGGCCCGATCGGGTTCCCGCTCCATCGAGAGCCGACGGGCACGGTCTCGCCGCGCATCACGAGTGATGCGGGTCCGACCGTTGCGTGCGCCCCGATCGTCGCCCCGGGCAAGATCACGCTGTGCGGACCGAGCGTCGCTCCGGCCTCCAGTTCGACTGAGTCCATGCTCATGATTCGATCATGGAACAGGTGGGTCTGCACAACGCAGCCACGGTTCACAGCCGAGGCGTCGCCGAGGGTGACGAGGTCCGGCTCGGGAAGCCAATAGCTCTCGCACCACACGCCGCGGCCGATGGTCGCTCCCAGCGAGCGCAGCCAGACGGCGAGCGCGGGCGTTCCGGCCGCCGCACGGGCGAACCACGGGGCGGCGACCATCTCGGTGAACGTGTCCGAGACCTCGGTGCGCCAGACGAAGCTCGACCACAGCGGCTGCTCACCGGCTCGGATGGGGCCGACGATCAGCCACTTCGCGGCGGTCGACACCCCGGCGGCGACCGCGCCGGCCGCGAGCATGACGAGGCCGGAGACGAGAAGCGTCCAGACCGGGCCGAGCGACACCCACAGGGCCGCGAGCACGAACAGCACAGAGAGCCCGATGGCGCAGGTCACCACGACCGGCACGAAGCGGCCGATCTCCCACAGTGTGCGGGCAAGCCGAAGTCCGACCGTCGGCCGGTAGGTGCGGCTCTCGTCGCCCTCGGCCGACAGGCGGCGCAGGCGCACCGCCGGGGAGCCGAGCCAGGACGAGCCCGGCTTGGCTTTCAGCGGCGCGGCCGAGAGCACGGCGACCAGCCCGTCGCGGGGCACGCGGTGTCCCGGAGCAGCCATCCCGGAGTTGCCGAGGAACGCCCGCTTGCCGATGCGCACAGGTCCGAGCCGCAGCCATCCGCCGCGAAGCTCGTACGAGCCGACCATCGTGTCGTCGGCGAGGAACGCTCCGTCGTCGATACGCGTCATGGAGGGAATGAGCAGAACGGTGGATGCCTCGACATCGCGACCGACCCGGGCGCCGAGCAAACGGAGCCACACGGGCGTGAAGAGGCTCGAGTACAGCGGGAACAGCACGGTGCGCGACGAGTCCAGCAGCCGCTCGACGCTCCACGCCTGCCAGCCGATCCGGCTGCGCACGGGGTGCGTGCCCTCGCGGAGCCCGATGGACAGCAGCCGCACCGCGACCACGACGGACACTCCGAACACGATGCCCACGACGATCACCGCCGGCACGAGCCACGCGAGCGCCGCGACGAACGCGACGCCGAGGTTCGCGGCATCCCGAATGCCCTGCGCGATCACCAGCCCGCCGGCCGCGAACGCGACGATCGGCAGCAGCGCGAGCGCCACGGAAGAGGCCGCGTACGCCCAGAGCCATCGGGTCGGCGCGGGGGCCCGCTCGGTCGGCCACCCGGACTCGACTCCGCCCACCCGTTCGGCCGGCGATCCCGCCCAGGACTGGTCGGCACGCACGCGACCGAACACCGCCGAACCCGGCGCGATGTCGGCCCGCTGCCCGACGCGGGTTCCGGGAGCCAGGGTGCTGCGGGCGCCGATCGTCGCGTCGGCGCCGATGCGGACTTCGCCGATGCGGAGCACATCACCGTCGATCCACGTGCCGGTCAGATCGACCTCCGGCTCGACCGCGGCGCCGTCGCCGACCTCGAGCATCCCCGTGATCGGCGGCAGCGTGTGCATGTCGACACCGCGACCGATCTTGGCGCCCAGGGCACGCCCGTAGTACGTCACCCACGGCGCGCCCGCGAGCCCGACCGCGTCGATCTGGTCGGCGATCTGCTCGGCGAGCCACAGGCGCAGGTGAACGCTCCCGCCCCGCGGATAGTCGCCCGGCCGCAGGCCGGCCAGCAGGAGGCGAGCGGCGACGACGGCGATCGCCATCCGCCCGAACGGCGTGGCGAACACGGCCAGCCCGATCAGCAGCGCCCACCACGGGATGCGGGGCAGGGCCTCGAATCCCGGAACGAGCTGCAGCAATGCGCTGGCGGTGAGCAGATACAGCAGCCAGCGGATTCCGGTGATGATGAACAGCGGCCCGCCGAGCAGGGTCTGCACCCACTGCGTCGTCCGCGGCGTGGGGACCGGCTTGTGGAAGGAGGCCGGCCCGTCGTCCTCGAGCGGCCCGAGCGCTGCTGCCATCGCGCTCAGACGGGGCACGTCGTAGATATCGGCGACAGAGAACTCCGGCACCCGCCGGCGGATGCGCGACACGAGCTGGGCAGCGGCGAGGGACCCGCCGCCGAGATCGAAGAAGTCGGCGGATCGGCCGGGCACCGGCATCCCGAGCACCGCCTGCCATTGCTCTGCCAGCCACGCCTCTGCGGGCGACAGTCCCGCGAGCGGCGTCTCGACGCCGGGAAGCGGCCACGGGAGCGCGGCGCGATCCACCTTGCCCGACGTCCGGACGGGGAGCTCGTCGACGACCGCGAGCAGCGGCACGATCGCAGCCGGCAGCCGCTCGGCGAGGAGGGCGCGGGCATGCGCCCGGTCGAAGTCGGGTCCGTCGTCGGCGACGAGGTAGCCCACGAGCACCGGCACACCGGCGTCGGTCGAGCGCACCGCCGCCGCCGCGGCGGTCACGCCCGGAAGATCCTGCAGCGCGGTCTCGACCTCGCCGAGCTCGATGCGCCGCCCTCCCACCTTCACCTGGTCGTCCGCCCGGCCCATGAAGATCAGGCCTTCGGGCTCGTACCTCACGAGGTCGCCGGAACGGTAGGCGCGGTCCCAGCCGAGAGTCGGCATCGGCGCGTACTTCTCGGCATCCTTCACGGAATCCAGATAGCGGGCGAGACCGACGCCGCCGATGATCAGCTCGCCGGTCTCCCCCTCGGCGACACGGTGCCCGGCGGCATCGACGACGGCGAGCACCCACCCGTCGAGGGGCAGTCCGATGCGCACCGGACCGGCGCCCAGCGGCGCGGCGCAGGCGACGACGGTGGCCTCGGTCGGCCCGTACGTGTTCCAGACCTCCCGGCCCTCGGCGGCCAGTCGGGCGGCGAGCTCGGGCGGGCATGCCTCGCCGCCGAAGATCAGCAGCCGCACATTCTCGATCGAGTCCTCGGGCCACATCGCCGCGAGGGTGGGCACGGTCGAGACGACGGTGATCCCCTGGCGGATCAGCCAGGGAGCGAGGTCCTCCCCCGAGCGGACGAGCGCACGCGGCGCCGGCACCAGACACGCGCCGTGACGCCAGGCGAGCCACATCTCCTCGCAGGATGCATCGAACGCCACGGAGAGGCCCGCCAGAACGCGATCTTGCGGGCCGAGCGGGGCGTCTTGCAGGAACAGGTTCGCCTCGGCATCGACGAAGGCGGCGGCGGAACGATGTGAGACGGCGACACCCTTGGGCACGCCCGTCGACCCAGACGTGAAGATGATCCATGCGTCGTCCTCCACCGCGGGCGGTGGCACCGTCACGAGGGCCGCGGTGCTCGGGTGCGGGGCCTCTCCCGAGAACAGTGGAGCGGATGCCGCGACCTCGGCCGGTGCATCCTCCTGGTCGTCCATCGACGTATAGCCGTCGTCGGTGATGACCCCTCGCACCCGAGCCTCTCCGAAGACCAGTCGGGCGCGTTCATCGGGGTCGTCCACGTCGACCGGCACGTACGCGGCTCCAGCCGCGAGCACGCCGAGGATCGCGATGTAGAGCTCCTTCGATCCCGATGGAACCCGCACGCCCACGCGGTCGCCGCGGCGCACCCCCGCAGCATTCAGCCGCGCCGCTGTCCGTCCGACACGGGCCAGGAGGTCCCGGTAGCTCAGCGAACCGGAGCCGTCATCGAGCGCGGATGCTTCGGGATGCCGTGCCGTCGTCTCGCGCAGGATGTCGAGAAGGGTTCGGCTGCGAGTCGCGGCCCCTGACCTGTCGAGTTCGAGCTGCCCTGGCGGCGCCCCCACCGACTGCACCTCAGGACAGGAGCGCGACGAGCTGCGCCTTGCTCAGACGCGAGTATCCCGTCTTGCCGGACGCCCGGGCGCGGTCCCGCAGCGCGGTGACCGTGAGCGACGAAAGGTCGGATGCGCTGTCCCCGCTGGTGGCCGCAGCGACGCGCGCCGTCCGCGTACGGGACGCAGCGGGTGCACTCTTGGCGTCGGACGACGCGGCGGGCGCGATCCCGGCGGAAGCGGGCCGTGCGGGCGCCTTCCGCGGGGCAGCCTTCCTGGGGGTTGCCTTGCCAGTGGCTGCCTTGCTCGAAGTTGCCTTGCTCGGGGTTGCCCTGCGCGGCCTTGCGGTAGCGGGTGCCGTCGAATCGGCCGACGCGGTAGCCGCCGCCGTGCCGGATCCTGCGCTCGGCTCAGCGGAGACCGGCTCAGCGGCGGCCGGCTCGGCGGTGTCCGGCTCGGCGGTGTCCGGCCTGGCGGCGTCCGCCTCCGCAGGACCAGCCAGCTCGCTCTCGAGGACCAGCTGCGCCGCTGCGGCCTCGCGGTCCGCGCGCTCCGCGGCCTTCGACGCTCTCGCCGCCTGCTTCTTGGCCGCTTTCGCTTGTGCGACGCGCTCCTCTGCCTCTGCCTTCACCCGGTCGGCTTCGGCCGCGGCGCGCTCGGCCTCGGCCCGCAGGCGGGCCTTCTTCTCCGCCTTGGCGACAGCGTCTTTCGTTGCCTTGACGAGCTTGTCGGCCGCTCGGGTGGCGCGCCTGGCAACTTTGCCCGGGCTCTTGCGGAGCGCCTTCTTCGAGGCATCCGCGGCGTCCTTGGCGTCGTCCGAGAGCTCGCGCAGCTTCTTGGCGGTCTTGGCGGGCAATGCCTTGGCCGCCTTCTTCGCCTGCTTCGCCGCCGCCGCGGCCTCTTCCATCGCGTCCAGCGCCTGGCGCTGGGCTTTCGTCGTCTTGGCCATAGCCGCACTTTAGCGCGGACGGGTTAACGGCCGCCTTGTCGCCTCGCGGCGGACCGCAACCTGGGAGTTGGCCGCTTCACTTAGTATCTACGTATGCACGCAGATACTAAGTCCGAGCATGTGCAGCCGCAGAGCGAGTTCGTCGAGATCGCGGTGGAGGTGTTCCGGCTCCTCGCGGATGCCACCCGTATCCGGATCGTTCTGGCGCTGCGAGAGGGCGAGCTGTCGGTCAACCACCTGGCTGACATCGTCGACCGCACCCCGGCAGCGGTCTCGCAGCATCTCGCGAAGCTGCGCTGGGCGAAGGTCGTCCGCGTGCGTCAGGACGGCAATCGGATGTTCTATCGCCTGACCGATGAGCACGCTGTCCGGCTCGTGACGGAGGCGATCTTCCAGGCCGAGCACACCGTCGAAGCGGAACCGAGTCATCACGCATGATCGGCGTGCTGCGCAATCCCACCTACCGCGCGCTGTTCAGCGCACAGGTCATCGCGCTGCTGGGCACGGGCCTGCTCACGGTCGCGCTGGGACTGCTCGCCTTCGAACTCGCCGGCGACGCCGCCGGATCCGTTCTCGGAACAGCCCTGACGATCAAGATGGTGGCGTACGTCGGGGTCGCTCCGCTGGTCGCCGCGATCGTGGATCGGCTGCCGAAGAAGGTCGTCCTCGTCGGTGCGGACGTGGTCCGGCTCGCGATCGCGCTGTTGCTGCCGTTCGTGAGCGAGGCATGGCAGATCTATGTGCTGGTGTTCGTGCTGCAGTCGGCGTCCGCGACGTTCACGCCCGCGTTCCAGTCGCTGATCCCGACGGTGCTGCCCGAGGCGAAGGACTACACCCGGGCGCTCGCGCTGTCTCGGGCGGCCTACGACCTCGAAGCCCTGTTGAGCCCGGCCATCGCTGCCCTGCTGCTCACCGTCGTCAGCTACGACAACCTGTTCGTCGGGACGGCGATCGGGTTCGCGGCATCCGCTGTGCTCGTTCTCTTCGCCGCCATCCCCGCTCACCTCGGCGACGGGGCTGCCTCGACGTTCTGGGAGCGGCTGCCGACCGGCGCGAAGGTGTTCGCCCGCACTCCCGGCCTGCGCTTTCTGCTCGCGACAAACGTGGTCGTCGCTGCGGGCACCGCCCTGGTGCTGGTGAACTCGGTCGTCTACGCGAAGAGCGTGTTCGGGCTCGGCGATGCCGCTCTGGCGATCACGCTCGGCGCGTACGGCGTCGGCTCGCTGCTCGTGGCCGTGAACATTCCATGGATCGTGGACCGCATCGGTGTGACCCGCACCATGCTCACCGGCGTCGTCATCGTGCTGGTGGGACTCGCGGCCGCGATCGCGGTCACCGTCCTCGCCGTCGCCGCGGCAACAGGATGGTGGGCGCTGCTGGCAACCTGGGTGCTCCTGGGCGCCGGCACGTCACTGATCAACACGCCGTCGTCGCGGCTGCTGGCGGATGCCTCGACTCCCGCGAACCGCAACCTCGTCTACACCGCCCAGTTCGCCTTCTCCCACGCCTGCTTCCTCGTGACCTACCCGTTGGCGGGCTGGATCGGTGCCGCCAGCATGCCGGCCGCGGTCATCGCACTCTTCGTCATCGCCGTCGCCGGTGCGGACACCGCTCGCGCGGTCCGCGCTCACGCCATCCGCGGCGATCACTACTGGGAGTCGCCCGGCCGCGCTCCGCAAGAGCCGCCGACACCATCCGCCGAGCACGAGCGACCTGGGCCGGGGACTCGCGCTCGCTGACGTTCGAGTCAGCCGTCGTCCTCCTCGCCCTTCCTCTCCTCATTGTCGAGCCTCTTCTGCTCGTCTTCGAGCTTCTTCTGTTCTTCCTCCGCTTGCTTGCGCTGCTCCTCTTCGAGCTTCTTCTGCTCTCGCTCGGCTTTCTTCTGGGCTTCGTCGGCGGCCTTGCGCTCTTCCTCGGTCATGCCGGGATCCTCGACGACGACCTCGTTGCCGGTGCCGTCGTCCTCGGCCGGGGCTTCGGAAGGGTCGGTGTCGGCGGGGACGGTGAGCGCCGGGTCGGGCGTCTGGCCGGGTCCGCCGAGGGCCGAGAACCCGATCACGGCCGCGAGCGCCACGGCGACGGCTGCGAGAGCGCCGACGACCGTGGTGATGAGGCGCCGGCGGCGGCGGCGAGCAGGCTGATCGGGCAAGGTCGACGGGAGCGACGGCGGCCGTGGATCTGCGGATGCCACTGCCGGGGTCGCAGCGAGGCCGGCCGCCGGAGCGATGAGCGTTGCGGCCGTGAGGGGAACCGTTGCCGCCGTCTCGGTCGCCGGCACTGCGTCGCTCGAGCCCTGCTCGGCGAGCCCGGCTGCGGCCGTCGCGACATCGAGCGCAGTCGGCCGCGCCGCCGGATCGGACTGCAGCATGCGTGTCAGCAGATCCCCCCATCGCCCGCCCAGCGACACGGGAACGGTCGGCGGGTTCTCGAGACGGGCGAGCGCGGCTGCCATGCCACCGCCGTGCGGGTGCTCTCGCTCACCGGTGAGCGCCTCCAGCAGCACGAGGCCCAGGGCGTAGATGTCGGACGCCGGCGCCGGCTCACCGCCGCGGATCTGCTCCGGCGCCAGGTAGGCGACGGTGCCGATCACCATTCCCGGGGAGGTCAGCCTGGAGGCATCGAGCAGATACGCGATCCCGAAGTCCGCGAGCTTTGCCCGCGGGCGAGCGCCCGGGAGCTGCGCCGGGCTCAGCAGGACGTTGGAGGGTTTGATGTCGCGATGCACGATGCCCGCCGCGTGCACGACATGCAGCGCCTCGGCGAGCTCGGCGGCGAGGTGCGCCACCATCGCGGGAGGCAGAGCGCCCGAAGCCAGTCGAGCGCCGAGCGTCGGCCCGTCGACGAACTCCATGGCCAGATACTCGGGCTTTCCGGGGACGAGGCTGGCGTCGAAGAGGGTCACCAGCGACGGATGGTTGAGCGAGGCGAGCACCGTCATCTCGCTGCGGGCACGCTCCGAAGAGGCGCCGTCGACACCCGGGCGAATGAGCTTGATGGCCACCGTCCGGCCGAGGACGACGTCCTCCGCACGGTAGACGCGGGCCATGCCGCCTTCGCCGACGCACTCGCCCAGCCGATAGCGACCGTCGAGCAGCGGCGCAGTCTCACCGACCTCCGTGTCGCCCATGTGCCCTCCCCGGCTGTCGGGATGCGGACCCTCCCGACCCTTCAACGCTAATCGCATCCCAGGTTCCCGCACGTGCCGCGAACTGCCCCCGCAGCTCGGTCCCACTTCGTGCAGAGGGAGACGCGGGGCGCGGTGGCGGCGTATCGTGGAGATCGGATGTCCTGGACCCTGTCGTCCCCGTGACGCGGGTCGCGCGTCGCACACCGACCGACAGGTTCCGACATGGACACCACGCCCGCGCGTGCTCACCCGCCGCACGTCGCGTCTGCTCCCGAACACCGTCCGAACGACTACACCGAACTGTCGCGGATGGTCACCGCCAGCGGACTCATGCGCCGAAGGTACGGCTACTACTGGACGAGGCTGATCGCCGCACCGGTCGCGCTGGCGGCGCTCGTCGTCGCCTTCGTCGCGATCGGGGACACGTGGTGGCAGCTTCTCACGGCGGTGGCGCTGGCGATCGCGCTCACGCAGGTGGCCATGCTCGGCCATGATGCGGCGCATCGGCAGATCTTCCGCTCGGGTCGATGGAACGACTGGACCACTCTGGTGATCGGCAACCTGCTGGTCGGGATGAGCTACGGGTGGTGGCAGCACAAGCACACCCGACACCACGCGAACCCGAACAAGATCGGCTCCGATCCCGACATCGACCTGCCCGTCATCTCCTTCACACCGGACCAGGCCGACCGCCGCCGGGCAGCCAGAAGGGGGCCCCTGGGCTGGTTGATGGCCCACCAGGGCGTCCTGTTCTTCCCGATCCTGCTGCTGGAGGGGCTGTCGCTGCACGCGTCGAGCGTGCGGCGCGTGTTCTCGCGAGAGCCGCTCCGGCGCCGTCCCGTTGAGATCGCGTTCATCATGCTCAGGATCATCGGGTATCTCGCCCTGGTGTTCCTGGTGCTCTCCCCCGGCATCGCGTTCGCGTTCCTCGGCGTGCAGCTGGGGCTGTTCGGGGTCTACATGGGCATGGCGTTCGCGCCCAACCACAAGGGAATGCCGCTCGTCCCCGCCGACGTCAAGGTCGACTTCCTTCGCCGACAGGTGCTGATGAGCCGCAACATCCGCGGGAACAGGTTCCTCGACACCGTCATGGGCGGCCTCAATTACCAGATCGAGCACCACCTCTTCCCGTCCATGCCGCGACCGCACCTTCGCGCGGCATCGGGCATGATCAGCGCCTACTGCGGCCAGCAGGGCGTCGCGTACACCCAGACCGGACTGTGGCAGTCCTACGGGATCGTCGTCCGCTACATCAACCGCGTGGGGCTTGGGGAGCGCGACCCGTTCGACTGTCCCCTGCTGCAACAGCGACGGGCGGTGTGAGAGACACGAACCATCAGGGACCGGGGAATGTCAAGGGGTTTCCGCCGTCCGGATCGTCCAGGCACTCTGGCGCGCGGAGGAGGGACCATGTTCGAGCATGGCCAGTGCGTCGTCACGCCGGCTGGGGAAGCCGGGAAGGTCGTTGCGCCTTTCGGAAGGACGGCGGCCGACTTCTACGAGACCGGACCCGACCGGCTCATCACCGCCCGCGCCGTCCGACAGGACGGCGACGTGCCGCGGTGCGTAGAGGACGCGTTCGAGCCGCTCGCCCGGCCTCCGCACGATCGCGGGGAGGTTGACCCGATCGTGCTCCGCGTGGGTCCGCGCTAGCCGGGGGGCTCGGCGCGGACCCACGTCTCCCCGCTGCTCGCGGACGGATGCCGGCATCCCGCAGGCCTGGCACCCCGGCTCGCCGCTTCCCCTACGCGCTCGCGGTCGGCTCCATCGTCACCCGGTTCTTGCCGGCGCCCTTGGAGTCGTACATCGCGCCGTCCGCGCGGACCAGGAGGTTCTCGCCGGTCGGGGGTTCATCGACGTCCGGCCGGTACAGTGCCACGCCGACGCTGACCGACGCGGCGATGACGCCCTCGGACACCGCGATCGGGCTCTGAGTCATGGTGAGGATGCGCTGCGCGATGGCCGCCGCGGCCGTGACGTCGGCGTCGGCGCAGATCGCGACGAACTCATCGCCGCCGATGCGTCCGACCACATCGCCGGCGCGCACGCCGCCGCTGAGGCGAGTGGCGAGCTCCACGAGCACGGCGTCGCCGGTGGCGTGGCCGAACTGGTCGTTGATCTCCTTGAACCCGTCGACGTCGAGGAACAGCACGGCCAGCGGCTTTCCCGTGGCGGCGGCTCGCGCGATGGCATCGTCGAGGCTCTGCTCGAGCAGCTGCCGATTGGCGACGCCGGTGAGCTGGTCATGGAGTGCGAGGTAGGCGAGCCGGCGCTGCAGGCGAACGCGGACGAGGGTCTGCGATGCCTGCCGTCCCAGCGCCTTCTGCAGGTCGAAGAAGTGGTCGTCGAACTCGGTGCGGCGTCCGAAGAAGCACACGAGGATCCCGAGCCGCTCGCCGTCGGCCAGGAGCGGCGTGATGCTGAGCGACGCGAGTCGGTTCTTGCGCATCGCGGCCGCGAGTTCCGGGTACTCCTCCCGGGCGGTCGACTCCTCGACCACCGTCACCCTCGGGGTGTTGCGCAGGGAGAGCACGGGCGCCACCTGCCCCTCGAGCGGGTTGGTTCCAGCCACCGGAACGAGCTCACCTCCTTCGCCGATCAGCATCACCATGGTGTGCTTGGCGACGAAGGCCTCCCGCGCCACCTCGGCGAACGAGTAGGCGACGTCTTCGTCGCTCGCGCTCACTCCGAAGGTCGAAGAGACGTCCTGCAGAACTCTGACTCTCGCCTCGGAGGACTCCGCGGCCCTTCGGGCATTCAGCAGCTCCGACTCGTACAGCAGACGTTCGCGAGCGTTGAAGAGCGCGGTCCGGACCAGGTCCGCGTCGCGATCGAGCGATGAGTTCACGAGCATCGGCAGCGTCGAGCCGTCGGCGGCGAGCACCGTGAGCGCCACCTCGGTCACGGTGCCCTCGAGGTGGATGGTCTGCTGGTGGCGGGTGTCGTAGAAGAGGGCGCTGCCGGCGTCCAGCAGCGAGACGAACGGCCGCCCGACGATGGTGTCGAGCTCGTACCCGGTCCAGGTGAGGAAGGTCTCGTTCGCCTCCAGCACCACTCCGTCGAGGGACATCGAGATGAGGCCGCACGGCGCGGCCTCGAACCACCGTTCGGTCGGCGTGCTCACGAGAGGTACGCGCGCATCTCGGACACGACCTCTTCCGGCCCCGACAGGATGGGGACGTGGCCGGTGGTGTTGAGGATGATCAGGCGACTGCCGGGGATCGCAGCGTGCACGAAGTACCCGACCTCGGTGGGGGCGATCGCATCGGCGCTGCTCTGCATCACCAGCGTCGGCACCGTCACTGCGGCGAGATCCCGCCGGTTGTCGGACAGGAACGTGACGTGGGCGAAGTGGCGCGCGATCTCCGGGTCGATGCTGCAGAAGCTCGTCGTCAGGCGGTCGCCCAGCTCCGGTCGATCCGCGTTCCCCATGATCACGGGGGCCATCGCCCCGGACCAGCCGAGGTAGTTGGCGTCCAGCGTGTCGAGCAGCGCGGCGATGTCGTCGGGCTCGAACCCGCCGCGGTAGGACCCGTCGTTGATGTACCGCGGCGAGGGGCCGATCAGAATGAGCCGGCTGAATCGCGAGGGATCCCGGTTGGCTGCCAGGACGCCGATCATCGCGCTGACGGAGTGCCCGACGAAGATGACGTCGTCGGCGCCGAGGGCGTCGAGCATCTCCAGGATGTCATCGGCGTAGCCGTCGAGAGAGTCGTACTTCCCCCGGTCGTAGGCCTCCGGATCTGACTCGCCCGCTCCGACGAGATCGAAGAGGACGACGCGATGGTCCCGCTCGAAGTGCGGCGCCACGAGATCCCACGACGCCTTGCTGCACCCGAATCCGTGGGCGAACACCATGACGGGACCGTCGGGGTCGCCGGTCACCGTGACGTTGTTCCGGTGCAGCGGATTCGTCGTTGGAGAGACTGCCATCGAAACTCCTGGGGGGAAGTCGGGTTCAACCGACGCGCGGGCTCACTGAGATCGTAGGTGATGGTGCAGGCAGGCGTACGCAGAAATGAGGTCGGCATACTATACGCCAGCGCGGACCGGGCCGCTGGTGGTTGCGCGAGACGGGTCCATGCGACTGACTGGAGGTGTGGTGACGAACGCGGAACTCGTGTCGGACTTGGGGGAAGCCTCCGCCCGGGGTGAGCTGTTCGCGGTGTTCCAGCCCCAGTTCGACCTCGCGAACGGATCGATCGTCGCGGCAGAGGCGCTGTGTCGGTGGAGGCACCCGAAGCACGGGATCGTGCCGCCCGACACGTTCATTCCCCTCGCCGAGGCGACCGGGGCGATCGGGGCGATCGGACGGTTCATGCTGGACCAGGGCTTGCGCGCGGTCGTCGCCTGGCGGCGACTGGGGCTGCCGATCGGAGTCTCGGTGAATGTCTCGCCCGTGCAGCTGTCGACCGAAGACCTCGTGGACCATCTCGGCGAGCGGATCGAAGCGCATTCGCTGCCCGCGGGAGCTCTGACGGTCGAACTCACCGAATCTCGTCCGCTCGACGACTTCGCCGACATCGCCGATCGTCTGAGGAGAGTCCGGGCGCTCGGGATCGGCGTCGCGCTGGACGACTTCGGCGCCGGGCACGCCTCGCCGGAACATCTCGAACAGCTCCCCGTCACCGAGGTGAAGCTCGACAAGTCGATCGTCCAGTCCGGCACCGATGCGACGTGGCGGGAACTCGCCGAGCGGCTTCGAGGCGCGCGTGCGCGTGATCTGACGGTGGTCGCGGAAGGGATCGAGACCCCGTCGCATCTGAGGCGCGCCCGAGACCTGCTCTGCGACCGCGCGCAGGGGTTCCTGCTCGGCCGCCCGCTCGAGCGAGCGTCCTTCGACGCCCTCCTGGCTCGCTAGCCGCGGCTGTCAGAGGTCGTGGAAGTCAGTCGAGCCGGCGTCCTCGTCCTCGTCCTGCGCGGGCTCGCCGCCGACGTCGATCTGCGTCCACGTGACGGGCATCCCCGGCGAGAACAGGATGTCGATACCGGGACCTGAGCGCAGCGGCGGAATGTTCACGTAGCCTCCGCCGGAGCGGATGGCCTCCAGGATCTTCCCCCGGAGGTCGTCGACCGGATCGGGCAGGAAGTAGTCCCGCCCGTCGACGGTGAGACGGTTCACAACAGTCATAGCCTCGCTCTTCCTGGCGCCTCCGGGCGCCCCTTGCTCAACGCGCGTCGGTCCCTGCGTCATGTTGCGGCTCCGGTACGAGCTCGAGCCCGGTGGTGCTGTTGGCCTTCGCCATCAGCGCCTCGACCCACAGCCGATTGAGGGCCGGTTCGCGCCCTCCGAAGAAGACGAACTGCAGCGGGATGGCCTGATGCAGCCAGATCGAGTTGCGCCCCATACCGCTGCTCGAATCGGAGTTCCACGACAGGGAGAAGGACTCCCCCCGACGCAGCTTCGTCATGATCACGAGTCTCAGATGCGCCAGCTCTCGGTCTTCGAACTCGATCGACCATGTCGGAGCCCCATAGATCAACTTGCCCACGGCAGCACCTCCTGTCCTCGCAAGTCTGGCATGCGCACGTCCGTCGTCCGGATCGATGGCTCACGCGGGCACGGCGTGCTATGCGCACCCGGTGCGCGAGACGCGCTCAGAGCTCGTAGTCCGTCCAGGTCTCGATGTCCTCCCGGTGCGTCGTCTCCGCGGCGGGGGACGGCGAGCCGTGATGGCGGAGCTGTTCCGCCTCATTCTTCATGCGCTTGACCAGGACCTCGTCCCTCACCTCGTCGAAGCGGGACTTCTCCTCGCTTGCGATCAGCTGACTCGCCGGCCCGATCAGGATCTCCGAGCGCCCCATCGATCCGTCCTCGTTCCGGATCGGCACGTCCACGGTGGCAGATGCGCCCACCTGCGCGAGTGCTTGCGCGTAGTCGATGAGGGCGTGAGCGATCGCAGTGCCCGTCAGGATCGAATCTCCCGCGTAGTGAATCCTGTCCATGGGATCCTTCCTACTCCTCGACGGCTCCGCCGTCGGGCCCCTTTTCTTCTGGGCGACCGTCCGCTATAGGCCCGCGTGGAAGGTCAAGACGGGTCAGCCTCGCCCTCCGCGCCCGGGCCGGGACCGGGCCTCACCGCGGCGGAGTCGGCGATGTCGATCCGGGTGACATCGTCCTCACGGGAGGTCACGATGCGCGGCGCGGCGTCGGCCTCTGTCGATTCGGCCGCTCTCAGCAGCTGGTCGCGGCGCTTGTCGTCGTCGGTCATGGGGTCGGGAGTCGCTTCGCTCATGCGCCCACGGTAGGACGCCGCCCCCGGCGCGACGTAACCCTGGAATCGGGCCGGGGAACGTGCTAGTCGTCCTCGATCGAGAGTTCGCGCCTCACGAGCCGGGCGGCGACGCTGCTGAGGGTCAGCCGGTGCCGTCGCGCGTAGGCGCGGATGATGCCGAATGCCTCGTCGACCGGCACGTCGCGGGTGAACGACACCACGCCCTTCGCCTGCTCGATGATGATCCGGCTGTCCAGGGCGAACCGGAGCTGCTCGGCCAGCACCTCGGTGCGACGCACCGAGCGCTCGTGGAGGATGCCGATCGTCGCCACATCCGCGAATGCCTGGGCCGCAACGACATCCTCTTCACGCATTCGTCCCTCGGAGGCATTCAAGAGGTTGAGCGTGCCGATCGTGTTCTCTCGCAGACGGAGCGGCAGCGCCTCGGCGGAGGCGAAGCCCTGCGCGAGCGCGCCGGCTCGGAACTGCTCCCACCGCTCCGGGGACTCCGCGATGGCGGGCACGGACACCGCCCGCCTGCTGCGGAAGCACTCGATGCAGGGACCGGCCTGCGCGCCCAGCTGCATGATCTCCACGATCCTGCTGGCCTCGCTCGTCGAGGCGATCAGCTCGAGCTCGCCGGTCTCATCGGCGATCAGGATACCCGCGGCGGTGGCACCGAGGATGTCGCGGCAGGCGTCGACCAGCACCTGCAGGAGCTCGACCACGTCGTAGTCGTCCACCAGCGTGTCCGCCAGGGTGGCGAAGGTCTGGAAGAGCCGCGTGTCACGGGTGGTCTCCGTCATTCCGTCGCCTCGATCCGGCCGCTGCGGCGGAGGAATCGCAGTCGGCCCTCGGTGATATCCGCGGCGACGTCCATCATCGACCGGCTGGTCGCGAACGCATGGCCCTGGATGACGAGCCGCGCATCCTCAGGGGCGATCTGCAACTGTGCGAGCACGATCCCGGTCGCCTGGTGCACCAGTCGCCGCGACCGGGGGTTGAGGTCGTCGACCGATCCGTCGAGATCCTCCAGGGCTCCGCGCAGCACCCGGCGCCCGATGACCTCGGCCATCGCCGATGCGCGCCGCACCTGGCTTCGATCGAGGGTCACGGGCCGCAGCGAGTAGAGGTCGATCGCGCCGAGCCGGAGCGTTCCGACGGCCAGCGGGAAGGCGAAGATCGAGGCGACGGACTCGTCGCGGATCGCCTCGGTGAAGGCGGGCCAGCGGCGGCGGCCGACCGACGCGAATGCGGGCTCCGACACGGGTGCGAGCGAGCGCATCGCATCCCAGCACGGCCCTTCGCCGAGGTCGAACTGACGCTCGTCCAAGCGAGCGGCCCGGTCGTCGGTGGCCGAGATGGTCTCGCTTCCCAGCACGTCGCCCAGCGTCGAAACGGCCGCGCCGGTGACGGGCAGCACAGTCGTGAAGGCGTCGCTGTAGTGCTCGGCGGCATCGGCAGCGCCTTCGAGAATCGCCATCATCTCGGTGAAGGAGTCGCCCATCCCTGCCTCTCCGGCGGACTGTCCGTCGCTCTCCCGACGGAAGGCGCCGCTCTTGCCGGTTCCAACGTAGAAGTGAGCCACGACCGGACCTACCGCCTTGACGCAGGCCAGGCCCGGTGCTACTTCGGCTCGGTCGACCGCGAGACCGTCAGGCGTCGCAGCGGAGCGCCTCGACGTCGTCCCACATGAGGTCGGCGACTTCCTCCGAAGTGAAGCTGCGGCCGGGCGGACCGTCGAGCGCCGCCGCCTTCGCGCGCAGCAACGTGATCGTCTCGATCTCCGTCAGCTCCTCCGTGGAGCTCTCCGAGGAGGTGCTGGCGTAGTCCGTCAGCCAGCCGATGGTCAGTTGCACCCGAGCGGGGGCGCCGCTCTCCGCGATGAACGGGATCTCGACCAGGTCGACCTGCTGACGCTGGGCCAACGCGAGACCATAGGTCATGACGGAGTCCGCGATCGCCGTGCCGGTCAAGTAAGCGCCGTGGCCGTTGGTGAGGGTCTTCATGTTGAGTACCTCGGTTCGCATCAGGCGATGCCGGGGTCCGGGGCACCGGTTTTTTCTCTCCCTCCCTCCAGGATACTCCTCGCCGGCGGCACCGGCGGGAGCGGCTAGAGGCCGAAGTCGTGCTCCCGGTCCATCTCGGGCTCGATGGACTGGGCGTTGGGCGGCGACATCCGCAGGGCGATCTGCTCGCGCATGTACGCGGTGACATCATCGTTGTCGGGCTCCGCGAGGTCGGTGTGCGCGGTCTCGGCCATCAGGGGAGCACCCGTGTTAAGCAGCATCTTCGCCGTTACCTTGTCGCCCGTGACGGTGTAGGCAACGATGTCGACGGTGTCGGCGTCGCCAGCCCGCGCGAGGACGGCGCAATACTCGACCAGGAGGTCGGCCGTCTCATCTCCCGTCAGCAGACTCTTGTCGGCGAATGTCACGTGCTTCATGCGACGCACGCTAGATCGGCGCAGACGCGTCGACCAGGGGGTTGCATTTCCCGCGAGGGGGCGTAACAGACGCCTGCGAACAGGCGCTACTTTGGTCGTCGGAGAGGCACATGCGAGATTCATTCACTGCGGCGATGGACGCCCTCGAGGACGAGGGCTTCACGGCCGCGCGATACAGTGACCCGTTCGTCGCGGTGCTGCCCGTGACCGGCGCCGCGGTCTCCACGCTCGGACACCTCCTCGGCAGCGAGACGATCTCCGCGACGGATGCCGGAGCCGCCCACCTGGACGAAGTGCAGTTCGACCTCGGCGAAGGCCCCTGCTGGGACGCCCTCCGGCTCGTCAGGCCTGTCACGGAACCCTCCTTGACGACCCGGGGAAGGCTTCGATGGCCTGCCTTCGCAGCCGCCGTCGTCGACGATGCCGTCCGGTCGGTCTTCGCGTTCCCGCTCGCGGTGGGCACGCTGCGGATCGGGGCTGTCGACCTCTACTCGAGGGAGTCCATGATCCTCGATCCGCTGCAGATGCAGCGCGCCGAGGCGATGGCGGAAGTGGTGGGACGCCGAGTGCTCCGCGATGCCCTCAACGAGGTGAACGGCGGGAGTGCGAGCGTGAATCCGCGGTCGCGCCGCATGGTGCATCAGGCGACCGGCTTCGTCATCGCTCAGCTGCAGGTCGCCGCGGACGATGCGCAGCTGGTGATCGAGGGCCACGCGTTCGCCGCCAGCCGGTCGACGATGGACGTCGCCCAGGACATCATCGACGGACGACTGAGCTTCGTTCGTCGTGACGGCCGGATCGAGGCGATCGGATGACGGTGTCCACCCGCTCTGCCCGCCTTTTCCAGACGTTCGCGACGCTCGCCGACACTCTCGTCGACGACTACGACGTCGTCGAACTGCTGCAGACCCTCGTCGACGCCTGCCATGACACGCTCGGCAGCACGGCCGCCGGGATCCTGATCGCCGACGAGCACGGCGAGCTCGAGCTCGTGGCGTCGACCAGCGAAGCGAGCAGACTCGTCGAGATCATGCAGCTCAGCGCCCAGTCCGGCCCGTGCATCGACTGCTTCGTCACCGGCGCCCCGGTCTCCGTGCCGTCGATCGCAGAGTCCCCTACCCACTGGGCCGAGTTCCGGACCAGTGCGCTGTCGCACGGCTTCGCATCGGTGGAGGCGCTCCCGCTCCGGCTGCGAGACACCACGATCGGCACGCTCAACCTCCTGAGTGCACAGCCCGGACCTCCCCCGCGCGAGGACGTCGTCGCGGCTCAGGCGTTCGCGGATGTCGCTACCGTCGGCATCCTGCACGAGCGGTCGCTGCGAGAGACGGCTCTGCTCGCGCAGCAGTTGCAGCTCGCGCTGAACAGCCGGGTGGTCATCGAGCAGGCGAAGGGCGTCGTGTCGTTCACCCGGGGCGTCCCGGTCGACGACGCGTTCGAGCTCATCCGCGACTTCGCCCGCCGCAACCGGCTGCCGCTGAGCAGGGTCGCGGCCGGGCTGGTCTCGCGCGAGATCGTGATCGACGACCGCTTCTGACCGATCGGTCAGAGTCCTTCGGCGATCTCCTTGATCGCGGCGAGGCGGCGGTCCCACTCGGCTCCGACGGCGTCGAGACGTCGGGCGGTGGCGCTCAGGCGTGCACCCACGATGCGGAACCGCACCTCGCGGCCCACACGCACGGATTCGACCAGCCCGACCTCCTGCAGCACGGCGAGGTGCTTGGCGATCGCCTGGCGGGACACGGGCAGGCGCCCGGCGAGGGCGGATGCCGAGGCATCCCCGTCGCCGAGCGCCGCCAGGATGCTCCACCGGGTCTCGTCTCCGAGTGCGGCGAACACCGGGATCAGCGCCTCGGTCGTCACGAATCGCTCTCGAGCAGTGCGACCAGCTTGTCCAGCTCGCCGTTCCAGCCCTGGCGGTGATCCGCGAGATTCGCGGCCGGGTCCGATGTGGTCTCGAAGCCCGTCTCGACGACGGTCAGCTCCGTTCCGCCGGGCACCGCGACCAGCGTGAAGGTGAAGACGGTCGAGTGCGCGTCGTCGAGCTCGTCCGGGACGACCCCGCTCGCGTCGTCGTTGCCCCACCGGTACGAGACCGTCCGAAGGGCGTCGATCGCTTCGATCCGCACCGGGATCGGGTCACGTCCGGGCCAGGTGAGGGTGCCTCGGGCTCCGGCATCCGTCCCCGCGAATGCGGCCTGGCCGAACCACCGCGAGATGTGGGCGGGCTCGGTGACCGCACTCCAGACCTTCTCAACGGGTGCGGCGATCCGGATGGTGCGTCGGACCGAGAACGCGGCGTCGTCGACGACCGACGACGGGTTCACTGTCATGCTCACAATGATCGTTCCTCTCTCCACAGTTGTGCAACTTTTAGGTTGCATTTGATTGCAACCCTATGGTTGCACTGCGGGGAGGTAATTGCAAGCCTTCGGTTGCAATTAGCCTCGTCAGAAGCGCGCGATCCCCATGCCGATCACGACGATGCCGATGAAGAACAGGATCAGGCTCGTGAGCAGTCCCCCGTTCCGCGTGAGCCACTCGCGCGCGTCGACCAGCTTGGGCTCCATCTTCTTGGGCGCCGCGAGCGTGGCGATGATGGGAACGGCGACGCTCGAGGCGCCGATCACGGTGTAGATCGCGATCGAGATGAGCGCGTCGCTGGTCGAAGAGGCGTCCGCGCGGATCGACAGGCCGGCCGCGATCGCCAGCAGCAGTGCCTTCGGTCGGAGGTTGAGGACGAAGGCGAGTCCGAACGCCTCCCACGGGCCGAGCGACCGGCGGGCCTTCAGCGGATCCGGCATCGCCGGCTCGGGGTGATGCCGCGACCGGCGGAAGGAGATGACCGAGAGGGCCACGATCACGACCCCCACGAGGGTCTCGAGCACCGCGACCGCTGTGTCGGGCTGTCGCTGCGTACGCGCGGTGGGCACGACCTGGGCGACGAGCGTGAAGACCGTCACCACGAGAAGGATGCCGATCACCCAGCCGATCAGGAACGGCAGGGCGGCACGGGCACGGTTCGGCGAGAGGAGGATGAGGATCGTCGCCATGATCGGCACGGAACTGACCGCGACGGCTACGGCGATCGGGATGATGTGGCCGATGGCCTCCACTCGGCACACTCCTCACGCGAGATCGGTTCGTGCTCCAGTCTGCCCGAACCCCCTCCCCCACGCGGGGTGATCCCTCAGCGCGCGCGCTCGACCTCCTCGCCGATCACGCGCGCCGCTTCGGGGTAGCGATCGGGGCTCGGTCCCGAGTAGTTGACCCGGATGTGAGGAGCGGATGCCTCGGCCGGGAACCACTCCGTCCCATCGGCGACGATCACGCCCCGGCTCTCGCACGCCCGCACGAGGCGTTCGACGTCGGTGCCGTCCGGCAGCCGCAGCCACAGGTTGAGTCCACCGGCCGGGATGAGGTCGAGATGCGCAGCGGGAGCGTGGTCGCGCAGGCTCGCGATCAGGAGATCGCGGCGCGCGCGCAGGAGCGGCTTCACCGTCCGCAGGTGCGTGCGCCAGGCGGGCTGGGTGACCACATCGAGCGCCGCGGCTTGGAGCAGGCCGCTCACGTACATCGACTCGGCCGCGCGGTCGGCGAGGATCCGGTCGCGCGCAGGCCCCCGTGCGGTCGCCGCCGCCACACGCAGCGCCGGCGACACGCTCTTCGTGAGCGAGCGCAGGTAGATGACGTGCCCGTCGTCATCATGTGCGGCGATGGGCGTGGGCTGCGTGTCGATGGACAGGTCGTGAGCCCAGTCGTCCTCCACGAGGTAGGCGCCATGACGGCGCGCGATCTCGAGGACGTCCCGCCCTCGCTGCACGGTCCACTGCGCCCCGGTGGGGTTGGCGTACGTCGGCTGCACGTAGAACGCCCGTGCGCCGGTCAGCTCGAACGCACGCTCGACGTCCTCGAGATCGGGTCCGTCGACCCCGGAGGCGACGGGGACCAGAGTCACGTTCGCCTGGGCGGCGGCGAGAATGGCACCCCAGTACGTCGGCGACTCGATCAGCAGCGGCTGGCCGGGGCCGACGAGAGCGCGGAAGATCGAGCTCAGCCCGCTCTGGCTCCCCGCCAGGATGAGCACGTCGCGCGCGGACGGCGGCGTGATGCCCGCCGGCGCCGCGTCGGCCAGCTCGCTCGCGAACCATGCCTGCAGATCGGGGAGCCCCGCGACGGGAGATCGGGTGGTGGCGGCATCCGTCCGCGCGGCGCGCGCGATCGCGGCGCGCACGAGCCGCTCCGGCAGCAGTTCGCGGTCGGGATAGCCGGTGTGGAGCGCGATCGCATCGGGTGAGGGGGTGCGCTGGGCCGAGGGCAGCGCCGTCAGCCGCGACGGGGGCGCCCCGAGGGCGGCGGTCTGCCAGCCGTAGTCCACAGGCCGGGGCGTGCGGGCAGCCCGCACGAAGGTACCCACGCCGGGCCGGCTCTCGACGAGGCCCAGGCTCGTGAGCGCTCGCATCGCCTTCTGCACCGTGACCGGACTGGCCCCGTGCCGAGCGGTGAGCTCGCGGTTCGAGGGCACGCGCGCCCCGGGCGGGGAGACCGCGATCCACCGACGCAGTTCGTCGACGATTCGATCAGTGCTATCGTTTGCCATGTCGGAACAGAGTAGCGTTACTGTTGAGATCCCGCCAGTGCTATCGCTCTCCCGCAGCGGCGGGTGGGGGTGGGGGTTCGTCGGCGTCGCCGCCTTCTCATTCACGGTGCCCTTCACCCGTGTCGCGCTCGGCGACCTGTCGCCGCTGTTCATCGGATCGGGCCGCGCCGTCGTGGCCGCGCTCCTCGCTGCCGCCGCCCTCGCGCTCACGCGACAGCGCCTGCCCACCCCGCGCCAGTGGGCCCGGCTGGCCGTGGTCGCCGGCGGAGTCGTCATCGGGTTCCCGCTGCTCACGTCCTACGCCCTCACGACCGCCTCGGCGACGCACGGCGCCGTCGTGATCGCGCTCCTGCCGGCGGCCACGGCGGTCATGGCGGTGCTCCGCGCCAAGGAGAGGCCCGCGCGGTCCTTCTGGGCCTTCGCTGCGCTGGGAGCGGTGGCGGCGGTCGTCTTCGCGGGGCTCCACAGCGGCGGGGTCGACCGGCTGCAGTGGTCGGATCTGCTGCTGTTCGGCGCGGTCGTTGCCGCCGCGGTGGGCTATGCCGAGGGAGGGATGCTGTCGCGCGAACTCGGCTCGTGGCAGACGGTGTCGTGGGCACTCGTGCTCGCGTCTCCCCTGATGATCGCCCTCACCGCGGTCTCGATCGCGCAGCAGCCCCCGCAGGCATCCGGCACGGCGTGGGCGGCGTTCGGCTATCTCGGCGTCGTCAGCATGTTCCTGGGATTCTTCGCGTGGTACCGCGGACTGGCCATCGGACCCATGGCGAGTGTCAGCCAGATCCAGCTGATCCAGCCGGTGATGACGATCCTGTGGGCCGCCCTCATCCTCGGCGAGCCGCTCACCTGGCCGACAGTCGTGGGCGGCGCCGTCGTCATCCTCTGCGCCGGACTCGCCGTGCGCACCCGTCTCGACAGGAAGGCCGGCTGATGCGCCACACGCCCCGCTATCTCATGACAGACCCCGGGGAGGTGAAGCGGCTGATCCGCAACCACCCCTGGGCGGCGTTCATCTCGCCCGCGGCGGGAGGTCTCGTCGCATCGCACTGCCCCGTGCTCCTCGAGGAGGGCGAGGGCATCACGATCGCCACCCATTTCGGGCGCCCCGACGAGATCACGCACGAGATCGGCCGGCATGAGGTGCTGGTGATCGTGCAGGGGCCGCACGACTACGTCTCGCCGAGCTGGTACGCCCCGGGCGATCTCGTGCCGACGTGGAACCACGTCACCGCACACCTGTACGGGGTGCCCGAGCTGCTGTCCGACGAGGAGAACTACGCCATGCTCGCCCGCATCACGGATCAGTTCGAGCATCACCGCCCGGGTGGGCGAAGCCTGAGCGAGGACGAGGAGGGCACGCGGCGCATCGCAAGGGGCACCGCCGGCATCCGGCTGCACGTCAAGCGGTTCGAGGCGCGCGCGAAGCTCAGCCAGAACAAGCAGCCCGAAGTGCGCGCCGGCGTGATCGCGGAGCTCGAGTCGCACAACCCCGCGCTGGCCGAGCAGATGCGGCTAGCCGCCGAGCTCACGGCGCGACGATGACGCTCACACCGGTCAGGCGATGCGCGTTCCCGGCGGGAGCCGTCGGGCGGGCGTGTTCGTGCGTGCCCACGCCCACCACAGCAGCCCGGCCGCGAGCAGTAGCTGCAGCGCGATGCCGACGAACCAGCTCGGGGTCGTCGTCGCGATGATCTCCTCGGCCGTCGGCGGATACTGGTCCTGGGGAGTCGGGCTGCAGTCGTCGTAGGTGGTCTCGGCTTCCGGAGGCACCTGCGCCATGCGCACACCCGACTTGATCTGCCCGAACAGGTCGACGGGGTAGCCGTTGGAGTCGAACTGCGTCGGCGTCGCGTCCGCCAGGATCACGAACGGATTCGCAGCGAGGATCCACCACACCCGATCGAAGCGCGGCACCTCGTAGGTGCTCGTCTCCCATTCGCCGCACTCCGGGCTCGGGTCGTCGTCGCACGGGTAGTCCTCCGTCGGCTCCTCTCCCTGCATGCACGGGAAGGTGCCCTCCTCCTCATAGGAGGCGTAGTCGATGGAGCGGTAGTTGTTGACCTGCTCGGTGCGCATCGTGGCCCCGAGCAGCCCGAACGAGATCACCGTGCCGACCACGAGCGCCGCCACGACGAGATAGGTCGCGGCGACCGAGAACAGGGGCCGGGCGATCACACCGCTCAGCCCCACGCCGATGGCCGCGATGACCGCGACCTCGACGACCAGGACCGCGAGTGACACGATGACCGTCGCGGCGTCCGTGCCGCCCGCGAGCGTCGCGGCGACGAGGAACGGAATGGACACGACCACGAACGCCAGGCCGGTCGTCCACGCCGCGAGGAACTTGCCGAGGATGATCTCGCCGGTCGTCGCGAGCGTGACCTGCACGGGCGCGAGGGTCGCGGCATCCCGATCGCCGTTCACCGAGTTGCCGCTCAGCGTCGGAGAGACCAGGACGATGAGCAGCAGGGTGATGTAGACGATCGTCGAGAAGATCGCGGAGCCCCGCTGCTCCGGCACCCAGCTGAACGCGATGAACGACAGCACGGTCACGATCAGGAGGAGCACGGCGAACACGCCGAGCAGCACGTACCAGGCGACGCTGCGCGTGCGCTGCGTCAGCTCGAGGCGCACGATGGTGCCGAGGCGCTGGCCGCTCATGAGATGGGCTCCTCGTCGTCGGAGGGAGTCTGGGGGGTCGTCCCGCCGGGCGGGGGCGGCACGGGCGCCGCCTGCGGTGGAGCGCCGGTTCCCAGGTCGAGGAACGTGTGCTCGAGGCTTCCCTGCGCGGCCGCGAACTCGGCGACGGGCAGACCGGCTCCCACGAGATCCCGCAGCGCCGCTGCCGCGGCCTCGTCGGATGCGAACTCCACCACGACGTCCCGGCGATCGGTCGCGATGCCGGTGGAATCGAGTCCCAGTGCGGCCGAGATCCGCTCGGCGGCGACGGATGCCTCCACCCCTGCCAGCCTCACGCGCCAGGCGCGCGCTCGCTCGGCGGCCGCCTGGACGCGACCGGCATCGACAGTCTCGCCCGCGACGAGGAACACCGCGTCGTCGACGACCTCCTCGAGCTCGGAGAGGATGTGGCTGGACACGAGGATCGTGCGGCCGTCCGCGGCGAGACGTCGCAGCAGCACCCGCAGGTCGATGCGGGCCTGCGGGTCCAGGCCCGACGCCGGCTCGTCGAGCAGCAGCACGCGGGGCTCGTTGACGAGCGCGCGGGCGAGCCCGAGCCGCTGCTTCTGGCCCCGGGACAGCACGCGCGCGGCCGAGTCCGCGAGCCCCACGAGGCCGACCTCTGCGATCAGCGCCTCTGCTCGTGCGGCGGCGGCGGACTTGGTCATCCCGTAGAGGCGCCCGGTCACCACGAGCGTCTCGCGGGACGTCAGCGAGCCCCAGGCGCCCAGCGCGTCCGGCATCCACCCGATGAGCCCGCGCGCGGCGTGCGGATCGGCGACGGGATCGATGCCGTCGATGCGGATCGTGCCCGCGTCGGGCGCGAGGAGCGAGGCGAGCATGAGCAGGAGGGTCGTCTTGCCTGAGCCGTTGGGCCCGACGAGTCCGGTCACGCGTCCGGCGTGCGCCTGCAGCGTGACGCTGCGCACCGCCTGGATCTCACCGAAAGCACGACGGACTCCATCGACGACGATGCCGGGGGAGGTCACGGCCCCACCCTAGCCATACGCCGCGAGCGGGGATCAGGATCGGAAGAACGCCACGCCGAGGTCGGGGTGGTCGACGAAGACGCCGTCGACTCCGGCATCCCGGATCACGGTCCACTCCGACTGCCAATCGCCGAACGCGGAGGCACCGCCCCGGCCACGGAACTGGCCGATGAGGAAGCTGTTCTCGGGCCGGCAAGTCCAGGTGTAGACGCGCAGGCCGCGCTCGTGCGCGTCGGCGACGACGGCGGTGGGGCCGCCGAGCCGTCCGAGCTTGTCGGGAGCGAGGATCATCCGCTTGTCGACGCTGATGCCGTCGACCCTGCCGGCGAGCCCGTCGAGCCCGGCCGGCGCGGCGGTCTGCCGGTACGTCAGCGCGCTCTTCCCGTGGGCCGAGAGGAGGTCGAAGGGGCGGCCGGCCGCCTCCAGCAGGTACACGTACGTCGCGACCACTCCGCGTTCCTGCAGGGCGAACAGCACGGTCGACTCGAACGCCTCGATCGTGAGCGGCAGCTCGCCCGCCGCCCAGCCTGCCTCGCGCAGCTCGGCGTCGACGAGGGCCGCGACATCCCACCCGATCGAGGCGAAGTACGTGGCGTGCTTGATCTCGAGCACCACGCCGATCTCCCGGCCCTGGGCCAGCGACGCCGCGCGGACCAGGTCGAGCACGTCGCGCAGGCGCAGCACGGGCTGCTCGTCGTCGAAGCTCGCGCTCGAGGGCCGGAGCTGGGGCAGACGCTCACGGCAGCGGAGGGTCGACAGCTCCTCCCACGTGAAGTCCTCCGCGAACCAGCCGGTGAGCTCCGCGCCGTCGATCGTGCGCGTCGTGCGCCGGTCCGCGAACTCCGGCCGGTCGGCGACGTCGGTCGTGCCCGAGATCTCGTTCTCGTGGCGGACGACGAGAACCCCGTCGCGCGAGACGACGATGTCGGGCTCGACCGCGTCGACGCCGAGCTCGAGAGCCAGGGCGTACGACGAGCGCGAATGCTCGGGACGGTAGCCCGGAGCACCGCGGTGGCCGATCACGAGCGGGGTTCGGCGCGGCATCGTCTCAGGCTACCGGCGGGGCCGGGGCGGCCGGATCGGCTGCCAGGCCTCATAGCCCACTCCCAGCAGGCGACACGCCGCGCGGGGCCGGGTGTCGGATAATGTTGATGAACAGCATCGTGCTGTTCCTACCCCTTTGACTTGGAGTGTGAGAGCAGTGGCCCTCAACAACCCCGCGTTCAACAATCCGGCCTTCCAGGACCCCCGGGCCGTTCAGACGTACCCCGGAGGCTCGAAGGCCGCCGGCTTGACGCCTCCTGCCGCACAGACGCAGTACGCCTCGGCCCAGCATGCCGGAACGGATGCCGCGGCCCAGGCCCACCTCGAGGGCATGTACACCGCTCCCGCCGCCGGTGCCATCGAGACCGACCGCATGACGGTCGAAGACACCGTGTGGAAGACCGTCGGGCTCTTCGCCGTCCTGGTCGTCGGCGCCGTCGCCGGCTGGGTGTGGACGATGGCCCCCGTGGCCGCGACCGGCGAGCCCACGCTCATGCCGTGGATCATCGGCATGATCGGCGGCTTCGTGCTGTCGCTCGTCGTGATCTTCACCTCGCGCAAGACGATCCGCCCGGCGCTCATCTTCGGCTATGCCGCGTTCGAGGGCCTCTTCGTCGGCGGCATCTCGGCGTTCTTCGAGATGCTGTACGAGGGCATCGTGCTGCAGGCGACCCTCGCCACCCTCTCGGTGGTCGGCGTGACCCTGGCGCTGTTCGCGAGCGGCAAGGTGCGCGCGTCGAAGCGCGCCACCAAAGTCTTCATGATCGCGATGCTCGGCTACCTGGTGTTCTCGCTGGTCAACCTGGGCCTCATGATCTTCAACGCCCCCATCGCGGGCGGCGCGTTCGGCCTGCTCAGCGAGAAGGGCCCCCTCGGCATCCCGTGGGGCGTCATCATCGGCGTCTTCGTCGTGATCATGGCCGCGTACTCGCTCGTGCTCGACTTCGACATGATCCAGCGCGGCGTCCGCAACGGCGCCCCCCGCAAGTTCGGCTGGCTCGGCGGCTTCGGCATCATGGTGACCGTCGTGTGGCTCTACGTCGAGATCCTCCGCATCCTGGCGATCCTGCGCGGCAGCAACTAGCCGCGCAGTCACACCGCTGCAACGGCCGTCCGGTTCTCCGGGCGGCCGTTCTGCTGTGAGCGGAAGGGGTCGGCGGTCGCGGCATCCGCGTTCTATCGTGACCGCATGGCCGAGATCATCCCGCTGCCGACGACCTCCTCGCGACCCGCGCCCCGTGCGCCGGAACCGCTCTGGCGCGACGCGCTCGGCGATCAGCTGCGGCGGCTCCGACATGACCGCGGCGAGCGGCTGGCCGACACCGCCGAGCGGGCCGGTGTCTCCCCGCAGTACCTCTCCGAGATGGAGCGCGGGCTCAAGGAGCCCTCGAGCGAGATGATCGCCGCCGTCGCCGGAGCGCTCGAGGTCACTCTGGTCGAACTGACTGCCGCGGTGGCGGACGAGCTGCGGGGTCGCACGGCCGAGCGGGCGTCCGCACGCGTGTTCTACTCCCTCGCCGCCTGAGAGCTCGCGCCCGTCTGTGCGAAGTCGACCTTCCCGGCGCCCGCGAGCCTCGAACTCGCACAGATGAACCGATGGGTCGGCCTCTGGCCGAGCCGGAACGGCGCCGCTAGCGTGGGCGGATGAGCCCCGCACGCAAGGAAGAGATCCTCGAGGTCGAGGGGCACCAGGTGCGCATCTCGAGCCCGGACAAGCCCGTGTTCCCCGAGCCCGGCCTGACCAAGCTCGACGTCGTGCGCTATTACCTGGCCATCGCCGAGGGGGCGCTGCGCGGTGCCGGCGGCCGGCCGATGGTGCTCAAGCGGTTCGTGAAGGGAATCGATCAGGAGGCCTTCTTCCAGAAGCGCGTGCCCGAGAACCACCCCGACTTCATCGACACCGCGACGCTGCAGTACGCCCGGGGCACCTCGGCCGAGGAGGCGGTGATCCGGGATGCCGCGGGCCTCGCCTGGGTCGTCAACCTCGGCTGCCTCGACCTCAACCCCCATCCGGTCCGCGCCGAAGACCTCGATCATCCCGATGAGCTGCGCATCGACCTCGATCCGATGCCCGGGGTGGACTGGTCGCAGATCGTCGACGTCGCCTTCGTCGCCCGCGAGGTGCTCGACGACGTGGGGCTCGTCGGCTGGCCGAAGACGAGCGGATCCCGAGGCCTCCACATCCTGGTGCGCATCGCGCCGCACTGGGACTACAAGCAGGTGCGTCTGGCCGCCGAGACGCTCGCGCGGGAGGTGGAGAACCGCGCCCCCGGGCTCGCGACGGCCCGGTGGTGGAAGGAGGAGCGCGGCGAGAGCGTCTTCGTGGACTTCAACCAGAACGCCAAGGATCGCACCGTGGCATCGGCCTAGTCCATCCGGCCGCTGCCCGACGCGCGGGTCTCGACGCCGATGGACTGGGACGAGGTGCCCGACCGACGGCCCGAGGAGTTCACGGTGCGGACGGTGCTCGAGCGGTACGCCGCGATCGGCGACCCGCACCGGGGCATCGACGACGCCGTCGGCACGCTCGACGGGCTGCTCGCCCTCGCCGAGGAGCTCGGCCCCGCCGAGAAGCCGCCGCGCGCCGGCGACGGCTCGGGCCGGCGAGCATCCACCATGCCGCTGATCGAGATCGCCCGCACCAAGACCAAGCCCGAGGCGCTGGAGGTGCTCGACGAGTGGCGATCGCGGCATCCGTCCGTCGTTCCCCACCTGCATCCGGCGGACGTGCTCGTCGACGGCATGCGCGGGTCCAGCTCGCTCTGGTACCGCGTCCGCGTGAACCTGCAGCACGTGCCCGAGGCCGAACGGCCGCCGCAGGAGGCGCTCCTCGCCGACTACGACCCGTGGGCCGGCAAGGTGTGGCCCGGACGCGACGAGGCCGGCGGCTGACCGTCGACGTCGTGCGGCGCGATGCCCGCTGACAGCCGGGCGAGGCCGTAGTCGAAGGCGGCGTCGACGTCGCCCCCGAGGCGGAACGCGCCGGCGAGCTCCATGCTGACGAACCCCGTCACCCACGCGGTCACGAGGCGGGCTTCGTCCAGGGCTCGGTCCGCCCCGACAAGCTCGCGGGCCGCGCGGAGCACCGGGACGCTGG
The DNA here is from genome assembly GCF_034045255.1 of Microbacterium sp. CFBP9034. NCBI lineage: Bacteria > Bacillati > Actinomycetota > Actinomycetes > Micrococcales > Microbacteriaceae > Microbacterium > Microbacterium sp. CFBP9034. Next base: position 419,557 of record NZ_JAXCWC010000002.1, on the reverse strand, counting down.
CCCGCTCGAGTGCCTCGGTGCTCGTCCCGATCGCGTACATGAGTCGGAAACCCTCCGGACGGGCGTGCGCGAACGCCCGGTAAGCGCGCGCGAGTCCGGGAAGGGAGCCATCGGATGCCGCGACCCGCGCTCTGAGAGCATCCACGGTGGCGTCGGCGACGAGCTGCAGCAGGGCGTCACGGTCGCGCACCCGCTTGTACAGCGAGGGTGCGCGGACGCCCACCCGCTCGGCGACGGCCTGCATGGTGACCCTCGACGGGCCGCCGAGTTCGAGGAGATCGCATCCCGCTTCGACGATGGCGGGGAGTGAGGTTCGATCCGGGGTCGGCATGACGTCTCCTGTGATGGCTATTGACGTAAGCCATGATAGCTACGTACCATAGCCAGCACAACCACTTTCGGAGGATGCCATGCGACTCGGACCACACCTGCACCGGATCGGCAACGACACCGTCGCGGCCTACCTCATCGTCACGGCGGAGGGCATCACCGTGATCGACGCCGGTCTGCCCGGACATTGGAACGATCTCGTCGCCGAGCTGGAGTCCCTCGGCCGTTCGGTGGACGACGTCCGGGGCGTGGTGCTCACCCACGGCGACAGCGACCACCTCGGGTTCGCCGAGCGGCTGCGTCGCGACCACGGGGTGCCGGTGTACGTTCACGCCGCCGACGCCGAGCGCGCCCGTTGCGGCGACAAGCCGAAGACGCCGATGGGCCCCATGCGCGTGGGCCCGACGCTCGGTTTCTTCACCTACGCGCTGCGCAAGAAGGGCTGGCGCACGGAGTACGTGAAGGAGGTCGTTGAGCTCGCCGACGGCGACGTGCTCGACCTCCCCGGCGCGCCCCGGGTGATCGGGCTTCCCGGGCACTCCCCCGGAAGCATTGCCGTGCACGTGCCCCTCGCCGAGGCGGTGTTCGTCGGCGACGGGCTCACCACACGCCACGTGCTCACCGGCCGCACCGGCGTGCAGCCGGCGCCGTTCACGGACGACCCCGACCTGGCCCTCGAGTCGCTCGACCGGCTCGCCGACGTCGGGGCATCCTGGGTCCTGCCGGGTCATGGCGCGCCGTGGCAGGGGTCGCCCGCCGACCTCGCGGCGCAGGCGCGGGCCGCTCGCGGCTGACGCCTGCCAAGCCCTGCCCGCCGCCCGGCCGCGCGTCCGCGAGTCAGAACTCCTGCTCGACGCCGAGGCGCGCGGCGGCGGACCGCGGATTTCCGCCCGGGCGCTGCGCACCGCGCCCACGATTGGGAGGAGTTGTGACACGGCCTCCGTGCCGGACGCCTCGGGGCCGCGCCCCCCGTTCCGCCCAACCGGGCCTGAGCGGGGTGTCACAACTCCTGCTCGACCCGTTGGCCTGCGGCCGCCGCCCGCGGATCTCCGCCAGGCGCGGCCGAACGGGCCACGCCCAGGCGGAGTTGTGACACGCCGAGGCGGTGTTGCGGCACGGCGCCCGCGGCCGACCGGGCCCACGCCCAGGCGGAGTTGTGACACACTCGCCGCCCAGCGGGCCGGCTCGGCATTGAGCCGTCCACCCCTGCTCGGGCTCAGCGCTCGAGGATCCGGTCCGCGATGCCGTAGGCCACGGCATCCGGTGCGGTGAAGATCCGGTCACGATCGGTGTCGGCGCGCAGCTGCTCGGGTGACTTCCCGGTGTGCCGGGCGAGGATCGCCTCGACCTCGCCGCGCACGCGCACCAGTTCGTCCGCCTGGAGGATGAGGTCGGGGATCGCGCCCCGGCCCTGACCCGCGGGCTGATGCAGGACGACCCGGGCGTGCGGCAGCACCGCGCGCTTGCCGGCCGCGCCCGCCGCGAGCATGACCGCGCCGACGCCGATCGCCTGCCCGACGACGGTGGTGGCGACATCCGGCCGCACGTGCTGCATCGTGTCGTACACCGCGAGCATCGCCGCCGGATCGCCCCCCTCGCAGTTGATGTACAGCTGGATGTCGCGCTCGGGGCTGTCCGCGTCGAGGTGCAGGAGCTGCGCGATGAGCGCATTCGCGACGCCGGCATCGATGCCCGTGCCGAGGTACACCACGCGCTCGGCGAGGAGGTGCGAGTAGACGTCCATCACGCGGTCGCCGCGCGGATGCTGCGCCACGACGTTGGGGATCGTGTACGAGGTCATGCCGCCACCTCCGCCGGTCCGACGCCGAGCCCGGCCGCTCTCCGGCGCCGCGGCACGACCTGCGCGAAGTCCTCGACGATGCCGTCGATGAAGCCGTAGGCGCGAGCCTCGCGTGCGGTGTACCAGCGGTCGTGCAGCGAGTCCTCGAAGATGCGGTCGACGCTCTGCCCGGTGTCGGCCGCGATCAAGCCGAGCACCGTGTCGCGCATGTGCCGCAGGTCTCCGGCCTGCACCTCGACGTCGACCGTCGACCCGCCGATGCCCGCCGAGCCCTGATGCATGAGGATCCGGGCGTGCGGCAGCGCACGGCGCTTGCCCGGCGTGCCGGCCGACAGCAGGAACTGCCCGGCGCTGCAGGCCAGTCCGAGCGCGAGGGTCGCGACGTCGTTGGGGATCAGCCGCATGACATCGCGGATCGCCAGCATCGACGGCACCGATCCGCCCGGCGAGTGGATCCAGAGGGAGATGTCGGATGCCTCGTCCTCGGCCGCGAGCGCCAGCAGCTGGGTCGCGATCAGGGTGCCGTTGTCGTCGTCGAGCACGCCGTCGAGCACGAGCACCCGCTGGTGGAACAGCTCGCGCCGTGCGTCGGCCCCGAACTGTGGGATCTTTCCTTCTTCAGCCATATGCCCAGCCTGCGCCGGGGCGCGGGGCGCGGCATCCGGTTCCGCCCCCGGCGGCTCCGCCCAGGGCGGATCGCTCGTTCCGCGCTGGACGGCCCGCGCCCCGCCTGGATCTCGAGTCGCCAAGACACGCCGACCCCCGGCGCCCGCATCCGGCGTGTCTTGGCGACTCAGGTAGAGAAAGGGCGCGCCCGCGCCCGCGCAGGTCGCACGGCGGGGATCAGACGCGGCGCGAGGGGGCTGCGAGCACGTCCTCCACGGCCTGCACCAGGGCGGCGGTCACCCGCTCGGGGTCGACCCGCCGCGTCATCTGGGCCGCCTCGCGTGCGAGCCGGGCGTGCTCCTCGGGGTCGGCGATCACTCGCACGATCGCCGCGGCCAGCGCGTCCTCGTCGCCGTCGGGCACGAGCACGCCGCCGCCGCCGGCCAGGTGGTCGCGCGGACCGTAGGGCACGTCGTACGCGACGACGGGGCATCCGTGCACCATCGCCTCGACGATCGCGAGCGCCTGGCCCTCGAACGCCGACGTGGTGAGGAACGCGGATGCCTGATCCAGGACGCCGCTCGGATCGTCGGTGATGCCGCGCAGCACCACGTGGGCGCCGAGGCCGAGCTCGTCGATGAGCTCCTGCAGCCGGTCGTGCTCCACGCCGCCGCCGTAGATGTCGAGGGTCGCGTGGGGCACCTGTTCGAGCACCGCCCGGAACGCGCGCACGGCGTGGTCCACGCGCTTCCCCGGCGCGAGACGGTTGAGCATGACGACGCGGCCGGGGGCGCGCTCCGAGCCCGGAACCACCGAGGAGGCCGCCGGCACGCCCGCCGGGATCACGAGGTGCACCCCCTCGTCGCCGAACCGCTCGATGACGTCCGCACGCTGGGCCTCGCTCAGCCACAGCACGGCATCGAAGCGCTCGGCGAGGCTGAACCACCGCGTCCACAGCGGGTTGAGTGGAGCGTCGGGCGTGTGGGGCGGCTCGAGGTGGATGGTGTGGATGGAGTGGATGAGCCGGACGCCGGGATCGCTCCATCCCGCGATCAACTCGCCCAGCTGGCGCGACTCGCAGATCACGACGACCGGCTTGTCGCTGCCACCGGCACGGAGCTGCCGCACGACGTTCTCGAGCCACGCCCGGTACAGCGCGCCGAAGCCGGCGACCACTCCGGCCACTCGTCCGTCGGCACCGTAGACCGCCACGGGCGCCGTGGTGATGTGCCAGTCGGGGTCGCCGTGGATCACCGGCAGGCCGACGACCGGCCGGCCCGCCTCGTCGTCGATGCGCCGGTACGCCAGGGCGGCATCGGGCTCACCCGGGTGCGCGGCATCCCGCAGCCACGCCGCGGCGCCTCCCGCGGGATCGGATGCCTCGTCGAACAGGTTGCGCATGCGCTCAGGGTCGACGATCAGGGCGCGCTCGTCGAACGCCCGGCGGTGCCGCGCATGGTCGGCGGGCGTCCCCGGGTCGAAGGTGAGCAGCAGCGGTCCGCGGCCCTCGTGCACCCCGGCCGCCGCCATCTGCCGGGCCCGCGCGAGGATCGCCAGTCCGTAGCCGCCGTCGTGGTCGGGGATGAGCCGGCTCGACAGGATCAGGTACTCGGCATCCGGGAACGTCGTCACCCTCCCATCCTCCCCCACGAAGCTCGCCCGCTCAGCCCGCTCATCTGTGCGAGATCGACCCTTGCGTCTCTGCGCGGCGTCGATTTCGCACAGATGAGCACCTTCACCGGCGAGCGAGAGCACGGGAACGACGGATACCGCGGACAGAAGTCCGCGGCATCCCTCAGATCACTCCCACTCGATGGTCCCCGGCGGCTTCGACGTCACATCGAGCACGACACGGTTGACCTCGCGGACCTCGTTGGTGATGCGGTTCGAGATGCGGGCGAGGACGTCGTAGGGCAGCCGCGTCCAGTCCGCGGTCATCGCGTCTTCCGACGACACCGGGCGCAGCACGATCGGGTGGCCGTAGGTGCGGCCGTCGCCCTGCACGCCCACCGAGCGCACGTCGGCGAGGAGTACGACGGGGCACTGCCAGATCTCGCCGTCGAGGCCGGCCTTCGTCAGCTCTTCGCGGGCGATCGCGTCGGCGTCGCGCAGAATCTCGAGGCGGTCAGCGGTGACCTCACCCACGATCCGGATGCCGAGGCCGGGGCCCGGAAACGGCTGACGGGCGACGATCTCCTCCGGCAGGCCGAGCTCGCGGCCGATGGCGCGCACCTCGTCCTTGAAGAGGGTGCGCAGCGGCTCGACGAGCTCGAACAGCAGGTCCTCGGGGAGGCCGCCGACGTTGTGGTGCGACTTGATGTTGGCGGTGCCCGTGCCGCCGCCGGACTCGACGACGTCGGGGTACAGGGTGCCCTGCACGAGGAAGCGGATCGGCTCGCCGTCGGCAGCGGCCTCGGCGACCAGCTCGCGCTCGGCGGCCTCGAACGAGCGGATGAACTCGCGGCCGATGATCTTGCGCTTCTGCTCCGGGTCGCTCACGCCTTCCAGCGCGTTCAGGAACTGCTCGCGGGCATCGATCGTGATCAGGCGGACGCCGGTGGAGGCGACGTAGTCGTTCTCGACCTGCTCGCGCTCGCCCTTCCGCAGCAGCCCGTGGTCGACGAAGATCGCGGTGAGCTGATCCCCGACGGCCTTGTGGACCAGTGCGGTCGACACCGCGGAGTCCACGCCGCCCGAGAGGGCCGAGATCACCCGGCCGGAGCCGATCTGCGCCTGGATGCGCTCGACCTGCTCGGCGATCACGTTGCCGCTGTTCCAGTCCGCCGGGAGGCCCGCTGCCTTGTGGAGGAAATTCTCGATGACCTGCTGACCGTGATCCGAGTGCTTCACCTCGGGGTGCCACTGCACCCCGTAGAAGCGCTTCTCGTCGCTGCCGAATGCGGCGACCGGCGTGGCCGTGGTCGACGCGAGCACGTCGAAGCCGTCGGGTGCCTTCGAGACCTGGTCGCCGTGGCTCATCCACACGTTCTGGTCGACGGGCTGGCCGCCCAGGAGCACACCGCCGTCGCCCGTGACCGCGGCATCCGTCGCCCCGTACTCGCGGAGTCCGGTGTTGGCGACCTCGCCGCCGAGGGCCTGCGCCATCACCTGGAAGCCGTAGCAGATGCCCAGCGTCGGCACACCCAGGTCGAACACCCCCGTGTCAAGCGCGGGTGCACCGGGCTCGTAGACCGACGAGGGTCCGCCGGAGAGGATGATGCCGACCGGGTTCTTCGCCGCGATCTCGGCCGCCGAGGCGGTGTGCGGCACGATCTCGCTGTACACGCCCGCCTCGCGGACCCGCCGTGCGATCAGCTGCGCGTACTGCGCGCCGAAGTCGACGACCAGGACGGGACGCTGGGAGGTTTCGGTCTGCTCGGTCAACGCTTGTTCTCCGTGGGGATCGCGTGGGTGAGGGATGAGTGCTCGGCGCGCGAGTGCAGCTCGGCGTCTTCGCGCTCCTGCAGGTAGTGCTTGACCTCGCGGGCCACGCGCGCCTCCATGAAGAACGACAGGAACGGCACGATTCCACCGGCGGCGAGCATCGCCAGCCGCCAGAGGTTCCACCGCATCAGGCTCCACACGCGGAAGCACGAGATGAGGTAGACCACGTAGAACCAGCCGTGGGCGACGAGGATGCCGAGCGACAGGTTGATCCCGTCGCCGGTGGACTCCAGACCCTCGGGGCCCTCGACCACGGGCGCGAACCACAGGAACCCGCCGGAGCCGCCGAGGAAGAGCTCGAGGTGCAGCGGCGTGTACTTGAGGATCATCTCGCCGACCAGGAGCAGCAGCATCGTTCCCGTGATGACGGAGCAGATCTGGTAGAACTTCAGGGCTCCGCGGATCGCCGGAAACGTAGCGAGCTTGGGGGCGCGGGGCATGGCCCCAGTCTACCCGCGGCATTCCGCGGTGCCGTCCGGCCGGGAGCGGGCCTCAGGTGGCGGCATCCTCGAAGTCCTCGACCTCCTTCTCCCACGCGTCGCGCGCGAGACGGTACCAGAGGTAGAACGCGAAGCCCGCGAAGACCGCCCACTCGGCGGCGTAGAAGATGTTCAGCCAGTTGACGCCGGATCCCTCCTCGGGCGCAGGCGACGAGATCGCGTCGAGTCCGCCCAGCGGCTCGGTCGATGCGATGTACGGGCGATAGACGTCGAGCTGCTCGACGTCGTGCCAGCGGCCGAGCAGCGCGGCCGGTGACATCCGCGTCATGGTCTGCGGATCGGCGCTCTTCGGCGGCAGCGCAGGGCCTTCGTCCGAGATCAGGCGCCCGCTCACTTCGACGGGCGGGGAATCGGATGCCGCGGCCTCCGCCTCGAGCCGCTCCACCGCGGCGAGCGCCTCCTCCTCCGTCTCGGCCCAGCCGAGCGCGACGGCGACCGAGACCCGTGACGCCGGATCGGCGATCCGCAGCTGTCCGGTCACCCAGTAGCCCTCGACATCGTCGTTGAAACGGGAGGCGACAAGCAGGAAGTCACCGGGCACCCACGCGCCCTCGGTGCTCACGCGCTGGCCGACGCTCGGCTCGGGGAGGTACGCGCCGGGCTGGGTGACCTCGGCGAGCGGCACGACCTCCTCGGTCGCGCCCGGAGGAGCCGGGTTCGTATCGACCGCGCGGCCCAGCTGCCACTGGCCGAGCCAGGCGAACACGCCGGCGACGGTGAGGCAGAGCAGCAGCATCCCGATCCACTGCGGCCGCAGCATGACCTCGCGCAGCGTCGGCGGGAACGCTTCGGCCTCGGGAGCCGTCGGGGTGCCGGGGCCGGTCATCCCGCGCTGTAGGGCGCCACGACGACCTCGACCCGCTGGAACTCCTTGAGGTCGGAGTACCCGGTCGTGGCCATCGACTTGCGCAGCGCCCCGATGAGGTTCGCGGTGCCGTCGGCCACCGGGGCCGGGCCGTAGAGGACCTCCTCGAGCGAGGCGACCTGGTCGACCTTCACGCGGCGGCCGCGCGGCAGCTTGGAGTGGTGAGCTTCGGGCCCCCAGTGGAAGCCCTGGCCGGGGGCATCCGTCGCCCGCGCGAGCGCGACACCGAGCATCACGGCATCCGCTCCCATCGCGAGCGCCTTGACGATGTCGCCCGAGGTGCCCACGCCGCCGTCGGCGATGACGTGCACGTAGCGGCCGCCCGACTCGTCGAGGTAGTCGCGGCGAGCGCCGGCGACGTCGGCGACCGCGGTCGCCATGGGCGCGTGCAGCCCGAGGGTCGCGCGGGTGGTGGATGCCGCGCCCCCGCCGAAGCCGACGAGCACGCCCGCTGCGCCCGTGCGCATGAGGTGGAGGGCCGCGGTGTAGGTCGCGGCGCCGCCCACGATGACGGGAACATCGAGGTCGTAGATGAACTTCTTGAGGTTGAGGGGCTGGTCGACGGACGAGACGTGCTCGGCCGAGACGGTCGTGCCACGGATGACGAACAGGTCGACGCCGGCCGCGACGACGGTCTCATACAGCTCCTGGGTGCGCTGCGGCGTCAGTGCGCCCGCGACCGTGACGCCGGCCGCACGGATCTCGGCAAGGCGCTCGCGCACGAGTTCGGGCTTGATCGGCTCGGAGTACAGCTCCTGCATGCGTCGCGTGGCGGCCGTCTTTTCGAGCCCGGAGATCTCGGCGAGGAACGGCGCCGGGTCGTCGTAGCGGGTCCACAGGCCCTCGAGGTCGAGGACGCCCAGGCCGCCGAGCTGGCCGAGCATGATCGCGGTCTGCGGGCTGACGACCGAGTCCATCGGGGCCCCGAGCACCGGGATGTCGAACTGGAAGGCGTCGATCGTCCAGGCGGTCGACACGTCCTCCGGGTTGCGCGTGCGCCGTGACGGCACGACCGCGATGTCGTCGAACGTGTACGCGCGTCGCGCGCGCTTGGCCCGGCCGATCTCGATCTCCATGCTCACGTCCCCAGCCTACCCGGGAGGGTCCGCGGACCCCGATTCCTCGGGCATCCGCTCGTCATCGTTCGCGTGCGACGCGCGTCTCGTCCCACACGGGTGCGTCGGACTCGAACACGCGGCCGTCCGACCCGAACACGACGAAGCGGTCGAACGAGCGCGCCAGCCAGCGGTCGTGGGTCACGGCCAGGACCGTCCCCTCGAAGCGCGCGAGCGCGTCCTGCAACGCTTCGGCCGACACGAGGTCGAGGTTGTCGGTGGGCTCGTCGAGCAGCAGCAGCGTCGCGCCCGACAGCTCGAGCAGCAGGATCTGAAGCCGGGCCTGCTGACCGCCCGACAGGTTGTCGAACGTCTGCTCGGCCTGGCCGACAAGCCCGTACCGGTCCAGGGCGCTGCTCGCGGCATCACGTGGGAGCCCCACCCGGGCGTCTTCGCCGCGGTGCAGGATGTCGAGCAGGGTGCGTCCGGTGAACTCCGGATGCCGGTGGGTCTGCGCGAACCATCCCGGCACCACCCGGGCCCCGAGGATCGCCCGGCCGTCGTGCGCGACGGGTTCGAGCGCGGTGCCCGTGGTCGTCAGGTGGCCGAGCCGCCCGTCGGGATCGGTGCCGCCCCGCGCGAGCAGGCGGAGGAAGTGCGACTTCCCCGAGCCGTTCGAGCCGAGCACGGCCACGCGGTCGCCGAACCACACCTCGAGGTCGAACGGCTTCATGAGCCCGGTGAGCTCGAGCTGCTCTGCGACCACGGCCCGGCGCCCGGTGCGGGCACCGCGCAGCCGCACGTCGAGGTCCTGGTCCTTCGGCCGCTCGAGCGGCGGGCCGACCTCCTCGAACTTCCGCAGCCGGGTCTGCGCGGCGCGGTACCGCGAGGTGAAGCTGTCGTTGGCCGTGGCCTTGACCTTCAGCGCGGCGACGAGGGCCTTGAGCTTGGCGTGCTGCTCGTCCCAGCGCCGGCGCAGCTCGTCGAGGCGCGACATCCGCTCGTCCCGTGCCCGGTGATAGGTGCGGAACCCGCCGCCGTGCACCCAGGCCGTGCTGCCGGCACCGCCCGCCTCGAGTGTGACGATGCGGTCGGCGGCCCGGGCCAGCAGCTCACGGTCGTGTGACACGAGTAGCACGGTCTTCGGGGTCTCGCGGAGGCGCTCCTCGAGCCAGCGCTTGCCGGGAACGTCGAGGTAGTTGTCGGGCTCGTCGAGCAGGAGCACCTGGTCGGGTCCGCGCAGCAGGGCCTCGAGGGCGAGCCGCTTCTGCTCGCCGCCCGAGAGCGTCGTCAGCTCGCGGAACCGGGCCCGGGCGAACGGGATGCCGAGGGCCGTGGTCGTGCAGGTGTCCCACACGGTCTCGTACTCGTACCCGCCGGCCTCGGCGTAGTCGGCGAGCGCACCCGCGTAGCGCATCTGGGTGTCGAGGTCGTCGTGCTCGATGATCGCGGCCTCGGCATCCTCGAGCTCGCGTGCCGACCGGCGCACGCGATCGGGTGCCACGGAGATCAGCAGATCGTGCACGGTCTCTCCCTGCTCGCCATGGCCGACGAACTGGTCCATGACGCCGAGTCCGCCCTCGATGGAGACGACCCCGGAGAGCGCGGGGATCTCATCGCGGATGATGCGCAGCAGGGTCGTCTTTCCGGCGCCGTTCTGGCCGATGAGCGCCGTCGTCGAGCCTTCGCCCACGCGGAACGAGACCTCGTCGAGCAGCGGCCGGCCGTCGGGCAGCGCGTACGAGACGGCGGCGATGTCGATGTACCCCACGATGATCCTGTCTGCTCCGCACGGCAGCCGTCGCCGTTCGGGGAGCCGACCAGACTATCGCAGCGTCAGCGGTCAGCGGTCAGCGGTCAGGCTGCGGCGTACCGGCCCGACTTGATAGCCCGAGCGCGGGCCTTCTCGGCCTCTTCCTCGCGGTTCTTCGCCGGCACCGTCGCGACGAGGTCGTCGAGGAGATGCTGCGTGAGATGGGCGATCTCATGCACGGCGTGGTCGAAGGCCGCCTGGTTGGCCTTGGACGGCTTCGTCGTGCCCGCGATCTTGCGCACGTACTGGAGGGCGGCGGCGTGGACCTCATCGGACGTCGCGGCGGGCTCGAAGTTGTGGAGAGTGTGGATGTTCCGGCACATGCCCCCGACGATACGCCGGGATCCTCACACGCGGAACCGTCGATCCGGACCCCCCAGGCTGGTGCGGAGGGGTCTCGCGCTGACGGCTACCAGCGTTCGTCGCCGCGGGGCACGACCTCGAGCACGTGCGGGAGCTCCGTCGGGAAGCACGCCCGGAAGAGCTCGGTGATCTGGGGGTCCGAGCCGTAGTCGTCGACCAGCCGCAACCCGATCATGGTGCTGATCAGCATCCCCTCGGCCATGAAGGCACGGGCCTCGTCGGCTTCGAGCTTCAGCTCGTCGCGGAAGAAGCGCCACACCGCCGCGAAACCGCGCCGCGCCGCCGGACCGATGACGGGGTGGCTTCCCATCAGGTAGGCGTTCGCGAGGGTCTGGTGCAGGCCGCGGACCTCGATCAGGTCGACGTACGCCTGGCCGATCCGCTTGCCGGCGGGCTCGCCCTCGGTGCCCTCGTCGGCGAGCGCCGCACGGAACGCGGCCAGCAGACGGGCCAGGGCATCCTCGATGGTCGCGAGGAAGAGATTCTCCTTCGAGCCGAAGAGGCGCACCACGTAGGGCTGGCTGACACCGGCGGCGCGAGCGACCTCGTCGGTCGTCGCCCCCTCGTAGCCGCGGGCGCCGAAGACCGCGAGGGCCGCCCGCAGGATCTGCCGTCGGCGCTCGTCGGAAGACAGGCGCTTCGCGGGATCGGGACGGTCCTCGATGACGGCGTCCGCGGGCTGAGTGCTCATGTCGTCAGGTTATCAGCGAATGACTTGACTTTGTAATCATGCGATTACTACATTGGCTTCCGCAAGTAATCATCCAATTACTACCGGAGACCTCATGACCCTCGCAGCCACTACGCCATCCGCCCGACGGGCCCGGCCCTTCGCCCTGATCGTCGCCGCGGCATCCCTCCCGATGTTCATGGCGACGCTCGACAACCTCGTGATGACCAATGCCCTCCCCGTGCTGCACGAGCAGATGGGCGCCTCGGTGGAGGAGCTGCAGTGGTTCGTCAACGCGTACACGCTCGCCTTCGCCGGGGCGATCCTCATCGCCTCGGCACTGGGCGATCGCTTCGGACGCCGCACGGTCTTCGCGATCGGCATCGCGGTGTTCGGGATCGGATCGGTGCTCGCCGCACTGAGCACCGACCCCGGTCAGCTGATCGCCGCGCGCACCGTGCAGGGTCTCGGCGCCGCCGGCGTGATGCCGCTGTCGCTGGCGCTGCTGAGCGGCGCGGTCCCCGCCGCCCGCCGACCTCTCGCCATCGGCATCTGGGGCGGCATCTCCGGCCTCGGCGTCGCCGTCGGACCCCTGGTCGGCGGCGCGATCATGGAAGGCTGGGACTGGCAGGCGATCTTCTGGATCAACGTCCCCGTCGCGATCGTCGCGATCCCCCTCGCGCTCATCGTGCTCGCCAACGACTTCGGCGCCCGTGCGCGCATCGACGTGCCCGGCGCGCTGCTCGCCGCCGCCGGCGTCCTCGCGCTGGTGCACGCCATCGTGCGAGGCAACGACGACGGCTGGGACTCGCTCGGGGTCATCGTCGAGCTCATCGCCGGCGCGCTGCTCATCGTCGGCTTCCTCTGGTGGCAGACGCGCACCCGCGCACCGCTCGTGCCGCTGCGCCTCTTCCGCGACCGGTCGTTCTCGGTCACCAACGTCATCGGCTTCGCGTTCAGCTTCGGCACCTTCGGCTCGGTGTTCATCCTGATCCAGTACCTGCAGGTGGTGCAGGGCTCGACGCCGTTCGAGGCCGCCCTGCAGACCACGCCGTGGACACTCGCCCCCATGTTCGTCGCCCCCATCGCCGGCATCCTGGCACCGCGGGTCGGCACTCGCGTGCTCATGGTGGTCGGGCTCGGGCTGCAGGCCGTCGCGCTCACCTGGATCGCGGCGATCATGTCGACCGACCTGGACTACCCCGCGCTCATCGTGCCCTTCGTGATGGCGGGCGTCGGCATGGCGCTGGTGTTCGCGCCGTCGGCGACCGCGCTGCTGGCCACACTCGGCCTCCTGGACCACGCCAAGGCGTCGGGCGTGAACTCCACCGTGCGCGAACTCGGCGTCGCGCTCGGCACGGCCGTCATGACCGCGATCTTCGTGAGCGCCGGTGGAGCGCTGACACCCGACCTGTACGTCGACGCGGCGCGACCCGCCGTCTTCACCGGGGCGGCCGTGCTGCTCGTCGCCACCATCGCCGCGCTCTGGCTCCCCGCGGGCAGGTCGGACAGTGCAGCGGATGCCGCGGCCCCGGCCGCCGCGGAGGACTCCCCCGAGCTCCAGCCGGTCGGCTGACCACCGCGCAGGGCGAGTGGCGGCAACCGTGCCCGTCACTCGCCCTCCCGCGCAGTATCGAAGGGCGCACGCCGCGCTCTCCCTGCGAGGATGGGCGGATGAGCTCGCGGGAAGTGCACGTCGTCATCGGAGCGGGCGCGATGGGCCTCGCGACGACCTGGCAGCTGGCGCGGGCGGGGCACGAGGTGGTCGCGCTCGAGCGGTTCGAGCGCGGACACGCGCGCGGCGCCTCGCACGGTGCCACCCGCAACTTCAACAACGCGTACGCCGAGGACCACTACCTCGACCTGCTGGCCGCCGCCCGCACCGGCTGGGACGAGCTCGCGCGCACGACCGGCGAGCCGCTGCTGCGGCTGCACGGACTCGTCACGCACGGCGATGACGCTCGTGTCGCGGACACCCACGCCGCGCTGACGTCGCGCGGCGAGCGCGCAGAGGTCCTGGAGCCCGCCGAGGCGGCGCGGCGCTGGACGGGCATGCGGTTCGAGGACGACGTGCTCTTCACGCCCGATGCGGGGGTGGTCCGCGCGGCAGCGGCACTCGAGTCACTCGAGCGGGCGGCGCGGTCGTTCGGCGCCGACGTGCGGTTCGGGCACCGCGTCGTGGGCATCGAGGAGACGGCACACGGGGTGACGGTTTCCGTCGACGCCGACGGCGGGCGGTACGACATCGAAGCCGACACCGTGGTCGTGACCGCCGGGGCCTGGACGGCGTCGGTCCTTCCGGACGGGTTCTCCCTCCCGCGGCTGACCGTGACCGAGGAGAGCCCCGCGCACTTCGCACCTCGGGACGCCGCGGCGGTGTGGCCGTCGTTCAATCACTTCGCCCGAGGCCGCGAGCATCACACCGGCAACGTCTACGGCATGCCCACCCCCGGCGAAGGGGTGAAGGTCGGCCTGCACCTGGTGGGGCAGGTGGTGGATCCGGATGCGCGGACCTTCCAGCCGCTGCCCGAGCGGGCCGCCGAGCTGCACGACTACGTCCGGGAGTGGTTCCCCGGCCTCGACCCCGCCACCGCAGCGCCGATCAGCTGCACCTACACCTCCACCGACACGGAGGACTTCCTCCTCGACCGGCGAGGGCGCATCGTCGTCGGCGCCGGATTCTCCGGCCACGGCTTCAAGTTCACGCCTGCCGTGGGCGCGGTTCTCGCCCGCCTCGCGATGGACGATGCCGCCCGGGCGGCCGCGCCCTTCCGCCTGACGGACTAGCGCTTGTAGTTCGGCGCCTCGACCACGATCTGCACGTCGTGGGGGTGCGACTCTTTGAGCCCGGCCGCGGTGATCCGCACGAACCGGCCCTTTGCCTTGAGCTCGTCGATCGTGCGGGCGCCGACGTAGAACATCGACTGGCGGAGGCCGCCGACGAGCTGGTACGCCACAGCCGACACGGGACCGCGATAGGCCACCTGGCCTTCGATGCCCTCGGGGATGAGCTTGTCGTCGCTGGGCACGTCGGCCTGGAAGTAGCGGTCCTTCGAGTACGAGGTCTTCTTGCCGCGCGTCTGAAGCGCACCGAGCGAGCCCATGCCCCGGTACTGCTTGAACTGCTTGCCGCCCTGGAAGACGATCTCGCCCGGCGACTCGTCGGTGCCCGCGAGGAGCGAGCCGAGCATGACGGTGTCGGCGCCGGCGACCAGCGCCTTGGCGATGTCGCCCGAGTACTGCAGACCGCCGTCGGCGATCACCGGCACGCCCGCTTCGCGCGCGGCGAGATAGGCCTCGTAGACCGCGGTGACCTGGGGCACGCCGACGCCGGCGACGACGCGGGTGGTGCAGATGGAGCCCGGTCCGACGCCGACCTTGACGGCGTCGACGCCGGCGTCGATCAGCGCCTGCGCACCCTCGCGGGTCGCGACGTTGCCGCCGATGACGTCGATGTGGTCGAAGCTGGCGTCGGCCTTGAGCCGGCGAACGACGTCGATGACCCCGGCGGACTGGCCGTTGGCGGTGTCGACGACGAGCACGTCGACACCGGCGTCGCGCAGCGCCTCGGCGCGCTGCCACGCGTCGCCGAAGAAGCCGATCGCGGCGCCGACGCGCAGCCGGCCCTGCTCGTCCTTGGTGGCCAGCGGATACTTCTCGCTCTTGTCGAAGTCCTTGATCGTGATGAGCCCGGCGAGCTTGCCGTCGTCGTCGATGAGCGGCAGCTTCTCGACCCGGTGCTTCGCGAACGTCGCGATGACGTCGTTCGCCCCGATGCCGACCTTGGCGGTGATGAGCCCGTCGGTCGTCATGACGTCCTTGACGAAGGTGGTCTGGCGCTCGAAGCCCGAGACGAAGCGCATGTCGCGGTTGGTCACGATGCCGACGAGGCGGCCGTCGGCGTCGACGACGGGGAGGCCGGAGATGCGGTACGTGGCGCAGAGGTCGTCGACCTCTTCGATGGTCGCGTCCGGCGTGGTCGTGATGGGGTCGGTGATCATGCCCGACTCGCTGCGCTTGACGCGGTCGACCATCGACGCCTGCTCCTCGATGGAGAGGTTGCGGTGGATGATGCCGAGCCCGCCCTCACGAGCGATGGCGATGGCCATCCGCGACTCGGTCACGGTGTCCATCGCGCTGGAGATCAGGGGCGTGGCCACCGTGATGCGGCGGGTCACGCGCGACGACGTATCGGCTTCACTGGGGATGACGTCGGTGTGCCCGGGCAGCAGCAGCACGTCGTCGTACGTCAGTCCGACGAAGCCGAAAGGGTCGTTGTGCTCCATGTGTTCTCCTGCGCTCGCGGCGCGTTTCTCGGGGTGGACGACGACGGCCGGTGCGCGGGAACGCTCCGTACTCGATTCTAAGCGGCGGCGACGGCCATTTGTTCCCGCGTACACGGCGGGCGCGCGATCCTAGCCGGTCGGACACCGCTGTGGATAAGTAGGCGAAACACCGCCGACACATTACATTCGTACTGTCGTCTCACGGCCGATGCGACCCGAAGCTTCGGCGACGCATCGTGCCGCTACTGGAGGTTTTGTGGGTCCTACGACTGTGATCGCGAGGAGATACGCCCGTTGGGCTGTCGTCCTCGTCGGAGTGCTGATGGCAGCGGCGATGGTGCTGCTGGCTTCGCCGACAGGCGCGTACGCGTCGGCGACCGCCCCCGACACCCCCGGCGGTGACCAGGAGGCCACGCCGTTCTACTTCGGCGGCGTCATCACGTTCGACGACGAGCCCGTCCCCGATGTCGTC
Source organism: Microbacterium sp. CFBP9034 (assembly GCF_034045255.1). Lineage (NCBI taxonomy): Bacteria > Bacillati > Actinomycetota > Actinomycetes > Micrococcales > Microbacteriaceae > Microbacterium > Microbacterium sp. CFBP9034. Next base: position 403,352 of record NZ_JAXCWC010000002.1, on the reverse strand, counting down.
GTGACGGTCGAGGGCGGCGGCTTCGAGGCCGAGACCATCACCGACGCCGAGGGCAAGTGGCGCCTCTACGTGCCGGAGAAGGACGACTACGTGCTGGTCGTCGACGAGGAGACGCTGCCCGACGGCGTCATCGTGGATCCCGCGCTGCTGCCCGAGGGCATCGCCCCGATGCAGGGGACGACAGCGTCCTTCGAGGTGTCCTTCGGCGCCACCGGCACGAAGATCGTCAACCTCTTCCTCGGCGAGGGCGAGCGCATCACGACGTCGTTCTGGGACCAGTTCACCGAGCGCTTCGTCAACGGCCTCAACTTCGGCCTCCTGCTGGCACTCGCCGCGGTCGGCGTCTCGCTCATCTTCGGCACCACCGGGCTCACCAACTTCGCCCACGCCGAGATGCTCACCTTCGGCGCCGTCATCGCCCTCATCTTCGGCGTCAACTTCGCCCTGCCGATGTGGCTCGTCATCCCGATCGTGATCCTCTTCGGCGCCGCCTTCGGCTGGACGCTCGACGCCGGGCTCTGGAAGCCGCTGCGCCGAAAAGGCATCGGTCTCGTGCAGGCCATGATCGTGAGCATCGGCCTGTCGCTGGCGATCCGCTACGTCTACCTCTTCTTCCTCGGCGGCGGCACGTATCAGCTGCCCGGAGCGGGCGCCGGACGCGACATCCGCCTCGGCCCCATCTCGCTGTCGTGGATCGACCTGGTCTCGATGGGCATCTCGATCGTGCTGCTGCTCGCCGTGGCGTTCTGGCTGCTGCGCACCCGCATCGGCAAGGCGACGCGGGCCATCTCCGACAACCCCGGCCTGGCCGCGGCATCCGGCATCAACGTCGACCGGGTCATCCGGATCGTGTGGGTGCTGTCGGCGTCTCTCGCCGCCGTCGCCGGCGTGCTGTGGGCCTACTTCCGCCCCGGCGTGAAGTGGGACATGGGCGTCCAGGTCCTGCTGCTCATCTTCGCGGCGGTGACGCTCGGCGGGCTGGGAACGGCCTTCGGCGCCCTGATCGGCTCCATCATCGTGGGCCTCCTGGTCGAGCTCTCGACCCTCCTCGGCATCCCGCCCGACATGAAGTACGTCGGTGCACTCGCGGTGCTGATCATCATTCTCCTGGTGAGGCCGCAAGGCCTGCTGGGTCGCAAAGAGAGGCTTGGCTAGGCCATGGATTGGGGACAGATTCTCAACAACACGGCCTACTGGCTGTTCAGTCCTGAGACGATCGCGTACGCCCTGGCGGCGACCGGTCTCGCGGTGCACTTCGGCTACGCCGGACTGCTCAACTTCGGTATGGCCGGCTTCATGGCCCTCGGCGCGTACGGCTACGCCATCTCGATCCTCACGTTCGGGTGGCCCTGGTGGGTCGGCATCATCGTCGGCTGCCTCGCGTCGGTGGTCTTCGCGATCATCCTCGGAATCCCGACGCTGCGGCTCCGCGCGGACTATCTCGCCATCGTGACGATCGCGGCGGCCGAGATCGTCCGGCTGGCGCTGACCACCCAGCTGTTCGACGAGTTCACGAACTCCGCGGACGGGCTCGGCAACTACCACGCGGGCTTCCGTGCGGCCAACCCGTTCCCGAGAGAAGCGGCGGACGGATCGGTCATGACCTACGGCTTCGGCCCATGGACCTGGACGGCCGATCAGCTGTGGGTGCGCGTCTTCGGCATCATCCTGCTCGCGATCGCGGTCTACCTCGTGTGGGCGCTCATGCGCAGCCCATGGGGTCGCGTACTCAAGGGCATCCGAGAGGACGAGGACGCCGTGCGATCGCTCGGCAAGAACGTCTTCGCCTACAAGATGCAGGCCCTCATCATCGGTGGTGTCTTCGGCGCCCTGGGAGGCGTGGTCTTCGCGCTGCCCTCGGCCGTGGTGCCGGCGACCTACACGACGAGCCTCACGTTCTTCATCTGGACGATCCTGCTGCTCGGTGGCGCCGCCACCGTGTTCGGGCCCGTCGTCGGCTCGGTCATCTTCTGGGTGATCATGGGCTTCCTCGGCAACGTGCTCCCGGCGATGTCGTCGGCGGGCCTCCTGCCGATGACGGCCGCCCAGGCCGGCGCGCTGCGCTTCATCCTCGTCGGGGTGGCGCTCATGCTGATCGTGATCTTCCGCCCTCAGGGCATCTTCGGCAACAAGAGGGAGCTGACCTTTGTCAAGTAACAGCACGCCTCCGGAGTCCGTCACCCCGGGTGACGCGTCGCCGCCGACCGGCCCCGCGCCCGTCACGGGCGCGGTGAGCACCGCGACCGGCAGCGTCCGGCGGCCCAAGACGGGCGGACTCGCCAAGGGCGACAACGTCCCCGGTGTCGCGAAGAACGACCCCATCATGGTCATCGACAACGTGACGCGTCGCTTCGGCGGCCTCACCGCCGTCGATGTCGACCACCTGGAGATCCCGCGCGGGGTCATCACGGCGCTCATCGGCCCCAACGGTGCGGGCAAGACCACCCTGTTCAATCTGCTGTGCGGCTTCGACAAGCCCAACAGCGGCACGTGGTCGTTCGAGGGGAAGAACCTCTCGGGCATCCCCTCGTTCAAGGTCGCCCGCATGGGCCAGGTGCGCACCTTCCAGCTGACGAAGGCGCTCTCGCTGCTCACGGTGCTCGAGAACATGAAGCTCGGCGCGACCGGCCAGAAGGGCGAGAACCTCCTGTCGAGCATCATCCCGGCGATCTGGCGCAAGCAGGACGACGCCAACGAAGAGAAGGCCATGGAGCTGCTCGCGCGGTTCAAGCTCGACACGAAGGCCGACGACTACGCGGCCTCTCTCTCCGGCGGCCAGCGCAAGCTCCTCGAGATGGCGCGGGCGCTCATGAGCGATCCGACGCTGGTCATGCTCGACGAGCCCATGGCCGGCGTCAACCCGGCGCTGACCGAGTCGCTCCTCGACCACATCCTCGACCTCAAGGACCTCGGCATGACCGTGCTCTTCGTCGAGCACGACATGCACATGGTGCGCCATATCGCGGACTGGGTCGTCGTCATGGCCGAGGGCCGCGTCGTGGCTGAGGGTCCGCCCGAGACCGTCATGAACGACAAGGCCGTCATCGACGCCTACCTCGGCAGCCACCAGGACGTCGACCTCGGCGTCGTGACCGGCCGCGTCGCGGGCGAGCTCGACACCTCCGCGGTCGAACTGCTGGAGGAGATCAAGGAAGCCGAGGAAGCGGCGATCGCCGACGCCGAGGAGGAGAACAAGTGAGCAGTGCTTCGACAGCGGGCACCCCGTCGACCACGGGTGCAGGATCCGTCGAGGACGCGCGCACCGACCGCGTCGTCGTCGAGATCAACGACCTCTACGCGGGCTACCTCCCCGGCATCAACATCATCAACGGTGCGAACCTCATCGCCCGCAAGGGCGAGCTCATCGGCATCATCGGCCCGAACGGCGCCGGCAAGTCGACGCTGCTCAAGTCGATCTTCGGCATGGTGAAGGTGCGCTCGGGCGAGGTCAACGTCAATGGAGACAGCGTGATCGGGCTCAAGTCCGACAAGCTCGTCACCAAGGGCGTGGGATTCGTCCCGCAGACGAACAACGTCTTCCCCTCGCTCACCATCGAGGAGAACCTGCAGATGGGGCTGTACCAGGCTCCCAAGCAGTACGCCGAGCGTCTGGACTTCGTCACCGGCATCTTCGCCGAGCTGGGCAAGCGCCTCAAGCAGCGCGCCGGGTCGCTCTCGGGCGGCGAGCGCCAGATGGTCGCGATGTCGCGTGCGCTGATGATGGACCCCGCCGTGCTGCTGCTCGACGAGCCGTCGGCCGGGCTCAGCCCGGTCCGTCAGGACGACGCCTTCATCCGCGTCTCCGACATCAACAAGGCCGGCGTGACGATCATCATGGTCGAGCAGAACGCCCGTCGTTGCCTCCAGATCTGCGACCGCGGCTATGTCCTCGACCAGGGCCGCGACGCCTATGAGGGCAGCGGGCGCGATCTGCTCAACGACCCCAAGGTCGTGGGCCTGTACCTGGGCACCCTCGGCACTGAAGGAAACTGACCTCAGGCGCGACAGCGCCGCCGGAAAGGGATGAGCGGATGCCTCGGCATCCGCTCATCCCTTTCCTCGTTCCTGCGGGCCCGGCGGCGGCCGGAGAGAGCCGGCGGGGCAACGGGAAAGGGCCCCGGATCGCTCCGGGGCCCTTCCTGTCAGAACTCGACTCAGATGTCGATGCGGGTGAAGTTGTTGTCCGCACCGTACTCGAAGACACCGACGGTGGCTTCGGTCGGGTCGCCGTTCTCATCGAACGTGATCGGGCCCGAGAAGCCGTCGTAGTCGGCGACGCCGCCCTCGAGGATGATCGTGGCGCAGTCGGCGTAGTTGTCGCACTTCTCGCCCTCACCGCTGCCACCCGAGACCTCGGCGAGCTTGCCGGCGATGTCGGCAGCCTCGGTCGAGTTGGCCGCGAGCGACGCGAGCGCGAGCAGGATGACCGCGTCGTACGACTCGTTGGCGTACGAGAAGTCGGTCAGGTCGGAGTTGCCCTCGCCCGTCCACCAGTCGTTGAGCTCGGTCTGGAAGTCCTCCGGCGTCGCGGGGCCGGCGGGCGTGGTGCCCTTGGCGCCTTCGAGGCTGAGGTCGGCCGGCCACTTGTCGTCGGCGCCGAAGTTCTTCAGGTTGCCGTCGACGAAGTACAGGTCCTCGGCGGGGTAGCCCGCGGAGAGGAGTGCCGGACCGATCGTGAAGATCTCGTCGAACGTGATCAGCACGATGGCGTCGGGGTTGGAGGCAAGCAGCGAGCTGATCTGCGCATCGAACGAGGTGTCACCCGTGTTGTAGGACTGCTCCTCGACGATCGAGCCGCCGGCGCCGGTGAAGGTCTCCTGGAAGACCTCGTTCAGGCCGGTGCCGTACGAGTCGTTGAGGTACAGGACCGCGACGTTCTCGTGGCCGTCTTCGGCGACGACGTTGCCGAGGACCTCGCCCTGGAGCACGTCCGAGGGGGCGGTGCGCCAGTAGAGGCCGTTGTCGTCCCACGACGTGAAGTCGAGGGAGGTGTTGGCCGGCGAGAAGGTGATGATGCCCGCGGCGACGGCGTCGTCGAGGAAGAGCTTCGTGACACCCGACGACGCGGCGCCGATGGCGGCCGAGACACCCTCGGAGATGAGGGTCTGGATCGTGGTCGCGTAGGCCTTGTTGTCGGTGTCGCCCGAGTCGCCCCAGACGATGTCGTCGATCGTCAGGCCGGTGTCGGCAGCGGCGTCGTTGACGTGCTGCGCGGCGAGGCCGACGCCTGCTTCCTCAGGCGGGCCGAGGAACGACAGGCTGCCCGTCTGGGGCAGGATCGTTCCGATCTTGAGGGTGAGGTCGCGCTCCTCGGTGGGGGGCGCGGCCGTCTCGCCGCCCGTGCCGCCGCCGGCGCAGCCGGCGAGGACGAGGGCGCTGGCGCCGGCGAGCGCAACGACGCCGAGGACGGCGGTCTTGCGCGAGCGGGTGAAGACGCTCATGGTGCTCCTTGCTGTGAAATGAAAACGGGAACGGCTCGGGGACCGACCCAGTTCCCCTAACCTAACCGCGCGGAGAGTCACGGAGTGTTGCCATTCGTTAACGATGTGTAACGCATGACAGCGCTTGCCGATCATCCGTCGCCCTCCCTCCGTCTTGCGAAGGCCGGAATACCCCGCAAGGGTATAAAGTTGAACCCGGTGTACCCCTCTGGGGTATATCCGCTTCAGCTTCAGAAAGGGCAGACGCCATGACTCAGTCCACCGAATACAAGGTCACCGGAATGAGCTGCGGCCACTGCGAGGCCTCGGTGCGCGGCGCGGTCTCGAAGATCGCCGGTGTCGAGGAGATCACCGTCGACGCCAAATCCGGACAGCTGATCGTCGGCTCGAGCGTCCCGCTCGCCGACGACGACGTCCTCGCCGCCGTCGATGAGGCGGGCTACGAGGCGGTGCGGATCTGATGGACTCCCCCGCAGTGTCGCCGGCCGGAGCGCGCATCGAACTCGAGATCGGCGGAATGACGTGCGCCTCGTGCGCCTCGCGCATCGAGAAACGGCTCAATCGGATGGACGGAGTCGCGGCATCCGTCAACTACGCCACCGAGAAGGCGACGGTCACCGCGCCGCACGACTTCGACCCGAACGAACTGATCGCGGAGGTCGAGAAGACCGGGTACACCGCGGCGCTCCCCCAGCCCCCGGCGCCGTCCGGCCATGAGCACGATCACGACCTGACCGACCACGAGCTGGTCGGACTCCGCCAGCGGCTCATCGGATCGGTCGTGCTCGGCATCCCGGTCATCCTCCTCGCGATGATCCCGGCGCTGCAGTTCACCTACTGGCAGTGGGCCTCTCTCGCCCTCGCCGCCCCCGTCGTCATCTGGGGGGCGTGGCCCTTCCACCGCGCCGCGTGGATCAACCTGCGCCACGGCGCGGCGACCATGGACACGCTGATCTCGCTCGGCGTCTCGGCGGCCTTCCTCTGGTCGCTGTACGCCCTGTTCTTCGGGCACGCCGGCATGCCCGGCATGACCCACGCCTTCGAGTGGTCGGTGCAGCCCGGCGACGGAGCGGGCGACATCTACCTCGAGGTCGCCGCCGGCGTGACGATGTTCGTGCTGGCCGGCCGCTACTTCGAGGTGCGCTCGAAGCGACGTGCCGGAGCCGCCCTCCGCGCCCTGCTCGAGATCGGGGCGAAGGATGTCGCCGTCCTCCGCACCGGCGCCGGTGGCGCGATCGTCGAGACGCGCGTCCCCGTCGCGGAGCTGCGGGTCGGCGAGGAGTTCGTGGTGCGGCCGGGCGAGAAGATCGCCACCGACGGGCTGGTGGTGTCGGGCACCTCGGCGGTGGACGCCTCGATGGTCACGGGCGAGTCGGTGCCCGTCGAGGTCGGTCAGGGTGACGGCGTCATCGGCGCCACGGTCAACGCCGGCGGCCGCCTCGTGGTCCGAGCGACCCGCGTGGGCGACGACACCCAGCTCGCCCAGATGGCGCGGCTGGTCGAAGAGGCCCAGTCGGGCAAGGCCGACGTGCAGCGCCTGGCCGACCGCATCTCCGGCATCTTCGTGCCGATCGTGCTCGTCATCGCGGTCGCCACACTGGTGACCTGGCTCGCCCTCGGCTTCGACCCGGCCATGGCGTTCACCGCAGCGGTCGCCGTCCTGATCATCGCCTGCCCGTGCGCCCTCGGACTCGCCACGCCCACCGCGCTCCTCGTCGGCACGGGGCGCGGCGCACAGCTCGGCATCCTCATCAAGGGTCCCGAGGTGCTGGAATCCACCCGCACCGTCGACACGATCGTGCTCGACAAGACCGGGACCGTCACCACGGGACGCATGGCGCTGGTCGACGCGATCACCGCCACGGGAACGTCGCGCGACGAGCTGCTCCGTCTCGCCGGCGCTCTCGAGCACGCTTCGGAGCACCCGATCGCCCGAGCGATCTCGCAGGCCGCGGTGGCCGAGACCGGCGACCTGCCCGTCGTCGAGTCGTTCCAGAACGTCCCCGGCAAGGGCGTGTCGGGGGTCGTCGACGGCCACGCCGTGATCGCCGGACGCGCCTCGCTCCTCGCCGACTGGGCGCTCCAGCTCCCCGCCGAGCTCGCCGTCGCGCAGGAGGCGGCCGAAGCGGCCGGACGCACGGCCGTGCTCGTCGCGTGGGACGGTGAGGCGCGTGGAGTGCTCGTCGTCGCCGATCAGGTCAAGCCGACCAGCGCCGAGGCCGTGACCCAGCTGCGCGCCCTCGGGCTGAAGACGGTGCTGCTGACGGGCGACAACACCGCGGTCGCACGCACCGTGGCACGCGAGGTCGGCATCGACCGCGTGATCGCCGAGGTCCTCCCCCAGGACAAGGTCGCCGTGATCAAGGACCTGCAGTCCGAGGGCCGCGTGGTCGCCATGGTCGGCGACGGCGTGAACGACGCCGCCGCCCTCGCGCAGGCCGATCTGGGGCTGGCGATGGGGACGGGAACGGATGCCGCGATCGAGGCATCCGACATCACCCTGGTGCGCGGCGACCTGCGCAGCGCCGCCGACGCCATCCGCCTGTCGCGGTCGACGCTCGGCACGATCAAGGTGAACCTGTTCTGGGCCTTCGCGTACAACGTCGCGGCGATCCCGCTGGCCGCCCTCGGCCTGCTCAATCCGATGATCGCAGGCGCGGCCATGGCGCTGTCCAGCGTCTTCGTCGTCGGCAACAGCCTGCGACTCCGGTCGTTCCGCAGCCGGGCGGGCGCGTCATCCGTCCCTGCCTCGGCGTCCGCACCCCGCGAGGCACTGGCCGCTCCGGCCGCCCCCGTGCACCACGAGCACCACTGACAGTGAGGACGATGGCATGACCGACACCCTGATCGACGCCGACCACAGCCACCACGGCTACATCACCGACAAGGACAAGTACCTCAACCGCCTCAAGCGGATCGAGGGCCAGGCCCGCGGCATCCACAAGATGGTCGAGGACGAGAAGTACTGCATCGACATCCTCACCCAGATCAGTGCCCTCACCAGTGCGCTCGAGGCGGTCGCGGTGGGCCTGCTCGACGACCACCTGCGTCACTGCGTCGTGGACGCGGCTCGGCTCGGCGGACCCGAGGCCGACGCGAAGATCACCGAGGCCACGCAGGCCATCGCCCGCCTGGTGCGCTGATCGTCAGGACGCCGCAGCGCTTGTGGCGTCGCGAGCGTCGGAGATTCGCGTCGACGTCGGAGGATTCCCCGCAGATCCTCCGACGTCCGCGTCATTCTCCGACGGGACGGGGGATCGAACGCCTCATCCGGTGACGGTCAGGACGCCGCCGCCACGTGCGCGCGGCGCGCGTGCACCAGCGAGTCGACGGTGAGGATGATCAGCGCCACCCAGACGAGCCCGAACCCGATCCAGCGCTCGAGGGGCATCGCCTCGCCGAGCAGCCAGACGCCGATGACGAACTGCAGGATCGGCGCCACGAACTGCAGCAGTCCGATGAGGGTGAGCGAGGCGCGGCGGGCGCCGGCGGCGAAGAACAGCAGCGGGACGGCGGTGACCGCGCCGACGAGGCTGATGAGCACGAGATGCCAGGGGCCGGACACCCCCATCGTGAGGCCCGTGGTCGCGTTCACGACGACGAGCAGCACGCCGGCGACCGGGACGAGCCACAGCGACTCGAGCGTGAGGCCGCTCACGGCGTCGACCACCGGCCCGACGCGCTTCTTGACGAGACCGTAGAGGCTGAACGTCGCCGCGAGCGTGAGCGCGATCCAGGGGAACGACCCGTACCCGACGATGATCACCAGCACCGCGAGGGCGGCGATGCCGATCGCGACCCACTGGGTCGGACGCAGCCGCTCCCGCAGCACGAGCACGGCGAGCAGCACCGTCGCGATGGGGTTGATGAAGTAGCCGAGGCTCGTCTCGACCACGTGCCCGGTGAGGGCGCCCAGCATGAAGACCTGCCAGTTGATGTAGATGAGGCCCCCCGCGAGCACGGTGAGCCACACCACCTTCGGCCGCTGGAAGATCGCCGCGAGGCGCGACCACGAGCGCGTGACAGTCAGGAGGAACGCGCAGAAGACGAGCGACAGCAGAATGCGCCAGGCGACGAGCTCGAACGGACCGGTGGGAGCGAGCGCCAGGAAGTACAGCGGCAGGAAGCCCCACAGCAGGTAGGCCGAGAACGCGTAGACCCCGCCGAGCGTCTGCTGGCGCGAGAGATCGGCTTCGCCGCCCGCCCGAGCGGATGCCGGAGGCAGCGCGATCCCGGCGGTCGATGTCGCCGCGGCGCCGAGGTCGGAGAGACCGGCGGAGGCCGGAGGGGAGGCAGGGGACACGTCGCGGCTCACCTTTCCAGCCTAGGAGAGGCAGCGGTCCTCACGGTCGAGGCAGCCTTCCGCGGCCATCGCCGGACTGCCGACCATGGCGTGATCTCTGCCACCGGACGCGAAGAGAGGGCCGGATGACGAAGCATCCGACCCTCTCTTCGCGGATTACGCGAAATCAGCGAACGACGACTGCGAGGACGTCGCGAGCCGACAGCACGAGGAACTCGTCTGCGCCGAACTTGACCTCGGTCCCGCCGTACTTGCTGTACAGCACGCGGTCGCCCACGGCGACGTCGAGCGGGACACGGTTGCCGTTGTCGTCGATGCGGCCGGGGCCGACGGCGACGACTTCACCCTCCTGGGGCTTCTCCTTGGCGGTGTCGGGGATGACGAGGCCACTCGCGGTGGTCTGCTCGGCCTCGACCTGCTTGATGACGATGCGGTCCTCGAGCGGCTTGATGGAAACCGACACGGTTTACCTCTTCTTTCTTGAGACTGAAGACTCGTTAGCACCCGCACACTGAGAGTGCTAACTCAAGTCTAGAGAAGCGCTGGCACTCATGCAACGTGAGTGCCAGCCACGTGACGCTCCGCGGCACGGCCGTAGGCTGGGCCGGTGGAGATGGCCGAGCTGACAGCACTGCTGACCCCCGAAGGGCTGCGTCTGCTGGACGCGCTCCCCGCGATGGAGTCGGCGGGCGACGTCGCCCGTACCGTCACGCGGCTGCGCAAGGACGGCCACGCGCCCGACCTCGTCGCGGCGGTCGTCACCCAGGCCAGACTGCGAGCCCGTGCGGTCACGAAGTTCGGCCCCTTCGCCGAACGGATGCTGTTCACCCGCGCCGGACTGGAGCAGGCCACCCGCCTGTCCATCGCGGGCCGCCACGCCGCCCGGTTCCGCGACGCCGGGCTCGCGCGGGTCGCCGATCTGGGCTGCGGGATCGGCGGCGACGCCCTCGGACTCGCGGGTCTGGGCCTCCAGGTCGCCGCGGTCGACGCCGACGAGCTCACGGCGGCGATCGCCGCGTACAACCTCGCGCCGTTCGGCGACGCGGTGACGGTGCGCCACGGCACGGCGGAGGACGCCGACCTGAGCGAGGTGGACGCGGTCTGGCTCGACCCCGCACGCCGCACGGCCGGGCACTCCGAGACCACACGGACGCGGCCGGAGGACTGGTCTCCGTCGCTCGACTGGGCGTTCTCTCTGGCGGAACGCCTGCCGACCGGGATCAAGCTCGGCCCGGGCCTCGACCGCGATCTCATCCCCGGAGACGTGGAGGCGCAATGGGTCAGCGCAGACGGCTCGACCGTCGAGCTCGTGCTGTGGTCGAGATCGCTGGCCCGCGACGGGGTGCGGCGGGCGGCACTCGTCATCCGGGGCGACGCGGCGCACGAACTGACTGCGCCGGCGGATGCCGAGGACGAGCCGGTGCGTGAGCTCGGGGCCTTCCTGCACGAGCCCGACGGCGCCGTCATCCGCGCACGGCTGATCGGTGAGGTGGCTCGGTCGCTCCAGGCGGGCATGCTCGACGAGCACATCGCGTACCTGACCTCGGACGCCGCCCTCACCAGCCCGTTCGTCTCGTCGTTCCGCGTGCAGGAGTCGATGCCGGCGAAGGTGCCGACCATCAACGCGGCACTGCGTGCGCGGGGGATAGGACGCCTGGAGATCAAGAAGCGCGGAGTCGACGTCGACCCGGCGCAGTTCCGACGCAAGCTCGTGCTCGGCGGGACCGAGGAGGCGACGCTGATCCTGACGCGCCTCGGCACGCGGCGGATCGCGATCCTGGCGGAACGCGTCAGCCGCTGACGGTGATCCGGCCCGCGGCGTAGAGGAGCCAGCCGGCGCTGTACAGCAGCGAGACCGCCCCCACGACGAGCGCCCAGACCGCGACGGCGCGGCTCTCGAGAGGGCGTCGCAGCGCGAGGATGGCCGAGACCACGCCCACGAGGCCGATGGGGAAGCCCCAGCCCACGAAGAGCGACACGGCGAGACCGGCGATGGAGAAGGCCAGCGCCCACCCCGCCAGACCGCGGTAGGGCTCCGCCGGCGCGGGCATGAGCCACTGCGCGGTCGGGGTGGGCGCCTCGTCCTCCGTGCCCGGCTCGGCGGGCGCGGACTGCGAGGTCACGGGGACCGGCGCCGTCGGAAGGCGGAGGAAGCCTCCGCGGTGCGCCCCCGGAAGAGGCGAGGGCTCGTCGGCGAGCGCGACATCGGGCGACGGCGGTTCGACGGCCGGCGACGGCGGCCCAGACGGGCGCGGATCGGGCAGCGGCGGCTGCGGCATCCGCTCGTCCTCGCTCATCCGGCCTCCTCGGCGACCTGGATCTCGGTCACGGGGAGAGTCGAGTCGGCGCCGAACGCGAGGGTCGACGGCGGGCGGCCCGACATGACGAGCTCGGAAGCCAGGGCGGCGATCATGGCGCCGTTGTCGGTGCAGAGGGACAGCGGGGGGATGCGCACCGTGACGCCCTCCGCCGCGGCCCGCTCGAGCGCCACCTCGCGCAGCCGACGGTTCGCGATGACACCGCCGCCGAGCAGCAGGCGCGGCACGCCGTGCTCGCGGCAGGCGGCGAGGGCCTTGGTGACGAGCACGTCGATCACGGCCTCGCGGAAGCTCGCGGCGACGTCGGCGACGGGCACGGGCTCGCCGGCCGCCTCGCGCTGCTCGACCCATCGGGCGACGGCGGTCTTGAGCCCCGAGAACGAGAAGTCGTAGCGGTGCGCGGCCATGTCGCTCGCGCGCGACAGCCCGCGCGGGAACGGGATGGCCTTCGGATCCCCCGCGGCCGCGGCACGGTCGATCTCGGGCCCGCCGGGGTAGGGCAGACCGAGCAGCCGCGCCACCTTGTCGAACGCCTCGCCGGCAGCATCGTCCATCGTCTCGCCCAGGAGCTCGACGTCGGTCGTGAGGTCGCGCACCAGGAGGAGCGACGTGTGGCCGCCCGACACCAGCAGGGCCACAGTGGGGTATTCGAGCGGGGGCGCATCCGGATCGAGGATGTCGGCGGCGATGTGCCCGACGAGGTGGTTGACCGCGTACAGCGGCGTGCCCAGTGACACCGCGAGAGCCTTGGCTGCGCCGACGCCCACCATGAGCGCGCCGGCGAGCCCGGGGCCGGACGTGACGGCGACGGCGTCGATGTCGGCGAGCGTGACTCCGGACTCGGCGAGCGCGGCCTCGATCGCCGGCTCCAGCGCCTCGAGGTGCGCGCGGGCGGCGATCTCGGGCACCACTCCGCCGTAGCGGGAGTGCTCGTCCATCGAGCTCGCGATGGTGTTCGACAGCAGCGTTCGACCGCGCACGATTCCGATCCCGGTCTCGTCGCAGCTCGTCTCGATGCCGAGGATCAGGGGGTCGGTCCGGTTCACGTGCACACTCCCGCGTCCTCGGGCGACGCCGACGCGTGCGCCGACCAGCCTCGGAGGTCGAGCTTCATGACCACGGCGTCCACGCCGTCGGGCTGGTAGTACCGTGCACGGCGGCCGACCTCGAGGAAGCCCTCCGACGCGTACAGCGCCTGGGCGACGGGGTTGTCGGCCCGGACCTCGAGGAACACCTGGCGCACGCCGCGCCGGGCCGCCTCACTCAGCAGCGCCGACAGCAGGGTGCGCCCGCGACCCCGGCCGCGCGAGGCCTCCGCGATGGCGATCGTCTGGATGTCGGCATCCGTCGCCCCGCGCACCGCGCGCAGGCCGGCATAGCCCACGATGCGCCCGGCCTCGTCGTCGACCACGTAGAACCCGTGCGCCGAGGCGAGCTCCTCGCGCATCATGGCGTCGGACCACGCATCGGTCGGGAACGAGGCGCGCTCGAGCGACATGATCGCACCGAGGTCATCGGTCGTCACGGCGCGCAGGCTCATGCGCCGACCTTCTTCGGACCCGCCGGCAGGGTCACATCGGGCGAGCGGAGATAGAGCGCCTCGGCCGGACCGATCTCCCGGCCCGACCACAGCCCCCGCGCCGCCACGATGGCGAGGAGCCCGGCGGGGATCCGGTCGGCATCCTGCCGGGCGATCCCCCCGGCCTGCAGCAGTGCGTCGAGCTCGTCCCGAGGGGAGAGAGCCGGTTCGGCCTGACGGATGGGGAGCCCGTCGTCGTCGAGTCCCCGGTACACGGTGAAGGCGAACTCACGGCGACGCGCGTCGGTCACGACCGCGAACGGCCGATCGTCACCCTCGTCGAAGCCGCCGGTCAGCGAGTCGTGGAGGAGCAGCTCCAGCGCCACGGCATCGTGGCTCACGACGGGAAGCACCGGGATGCCGCGACCCAGCGCGAAGGTCCGCGCGGCGGCGATCCCGACCCGCAGCCCCGTGAAGGGTCCGGGACCCATGCCCGCAGCGACATGCGTGATGTCGGCGGGAGTGACGGATGCCTCGGCCAGCGCCCGCTCGATCAGGATGCCGATCACCTCGGCGTGGCCACGGGGGTCGCTGCTCTCGACCTGCGACCGCACGACCCCATCCGGTTCGACGACCGCGACGGCGGAGCCGAGAGAGGTGTCGATGCCGAGGATCACCCTCCCAGGGTAGTCGCGCGACGGTGTCGGGCGGTCTGGGACCGGGGGCGGACCGCTCTGTGAGGACCCTCAGGGGTGGCGGGAGACGGTGACCAGCCGGGGGGTGTCGGCGTCGAGCGCCTCGGTCGCGCGCGAGTACGTGCCGCACGCGGTGTCGACGCCGCGTCCGTGCCACTCGCGCTCGAGCTCGATCTCCCACCAGTGATCGCGGAGCCCGTCCACCATGCCCCGACCCCACTCCACGACCACCGCGGACGCCTCGAAGTCGATGTCGAGGTCGTCGAGCTCGGCCGGAGACCCGAGCCGGTACGCGTCGACGTGCACGAGCGGCGTCCCCCCGACGAGCGAGGGGTGCGTGCGGGCGATGACGAACGTCGGGCTCTGGACCGGACCGCGCACGCCGAGCCCGCCCGCGATGCCCCGGGTGAGGGTGGTCTTCCCGGCGCCGAGCGGACCGGTGAGCACCACGAGGTCCCCGGGGCGCAGCATCCGGCCGATCTGCTCTCCGAGCGCCTCCATGTCGTGCGGCGAGCCGATCTCGCGAGCGCCGACGAGGCTGTCGAGTCCTTCGAGCGTGTCCACGTCCGGGTCAACGCCCGACTCGTCGCGAGGCTTCCCGCTCATGCCGGGACCTCGTGGCGCGGCACGCGCCGGCCGATGCGCGTGACGATCTCGTAGTTGATGGTCCCCGCAGCGTCGCCCCACTCGCCCGCGGCCGGGGCGCCGAGCGTCGGGTCGCCGAACAGCACGACCTCGTCGCCGACCGCCACCGGGTGGTCGCCGACGTCGACGACGAACTGATCCATCGCGATGCGCCCCGACACGGTGAACCGCCGACCGCCGATGACCACGGGGCCGGCACCGGAGGCCTGGCGGGGCACGCCGTCGGCGTAGCCCAGGGGAACGAGCGCGAGCGTGGAGTCGGCGTCCGCGCGATAGTCGTAGCCGTACGAGACGCCCTGACCCGCCGGCACGCGGCGGACGGCGGCGACCGCGGCGCGCAGCGTCATGGCGGGCCGCAGACCCAGGTCGGACGAGCTGCGGTCGTCGAAGGGCGACAGACCGTAGATGCCGATCCCGATCCGCACGCAGCCGAGCCGCGTCTCGGGCAGCGCGATCGCGGCGTGGGTCGCCGCGAGATGGCGCAGCGGCGGTGCGAGACCGAGCGAGGCGGCGACGGCCACGCCCTCCTCGAACGCGCGCAGCGCCGCGAGGTCGTCCTCCGCCGAGGCGTTGGAGAGGTGGCTGAAGAGGGCGATGACGCGCACGCGGCCGATCCGCTCCAGGCGGGCGGCCTCGGCGAAGACGATGCGCTGATCGGCCGGGGCGATGCCGTTGCGCGACAGCCCCGTCTCGAGCTTGAGATGCACGGCGACGGGCCGCTCGCCGGATGCCGCGGCCGCAGCCTGCAGCAGCTGATCGAGGCTCGAGATGCCCAGCTCGATGCCGAGCGAAGCCGCCTCCGCGAACGAGGCGCCGGGAGCGTGGAGCCACGCGACGATCGGGGCGTCGATCCCGGCCCTCCGCAGGGCGATCGCCTCGCCGATGTCGGCCACGCCGAGCCGGGACGCGCCGCCGGCGAGCGCCGCGACCGCGGACCGCACGGCACCGTGGCCGTAGCCGTCGGCCTTGACCACGGCGATCACCTCGGAGCCGGTGAGACGCCGCAAGTGGCGGACGTTGTCCTCGATCGCGGCGACGTCGATGGTCGCCTCGCGCATCGCGCCCGCAGGGAGCCCGCTCACCGAGGCTCCCCCGTCAGGGGCGAGTCCGACGCCTCGGCGATGACGTACGCCGTGGCGAACCCGGCGTCATGCGACATAGACAGATGGATGGCGCTGATCCCCCGCGCCGCGACCACCTCGGCCGTCGATCCGCACAGCGTGAACCAGGGGCGGCCGGATGCCTCGGGCGTGATCTCGATCTCGGTCCAGTGGACGCCGTCCGAGCCGCCGAGCGCCTTGATGAGCGCTTCCTTCGCGGCATACCGCGCGGCGAGCGAGCGCGGTTTGAGAGTCCGCTCGGCGGGTGAGAAGAGCCGCTCCAGCAGACGCGGCGTGCGCTCGAGCGTGCGCTCGAAGCGGGGGATGTCGACGAGGTCGACGCCGATCCCGACGATCACGAAGCTCTCCCGTCACGCCGCCAGGTCCGTGAGCCCGTCATGGGCGCGGCATCCGCCACCCTACTCGCGGGCACCGGCTCTACTCGACCGTCACCGACTTGGCGAGGTTGCGGGGCTGATCGACGTCGAGACCCTTCGCCGTCGCCAGGCCCATCGCGAAGATATGCAGCGGGACCACGGCGAGGAGCGGCTCGAACAGGGGTCCGGCGAGAGGGATGCGCAGCACCTGGTCGGCCTTCGGCAGCACCGCGGCATCGCCCTCCTCGGCGATCGCGATGACGCGCGCGCCGCGCGCGCGGATCTCCTCGATGCTGGAGACGACCTTCTTGTGCATCTCGGCGGACTTGCTCGGCGACGGCACGATCACGAACACCGGCTGGCCCGGCTCGATGAGCGCGATGGGTCCGTGCTTCAGCTCGCCGGCGGCGAAGCCCTCGGCGTGGATGTACGCGAGCTCCTTGAGCTTGAGGGCGCCCTCGAGCGCGATCGGGTACCCCACGTGGCGACCGAGGAAGAGCACGGATCGGGTGTCGGCCATCCAGCCGGCGAACTGCTCGATGCGGGGCTGCTCGCGCTCGAGGATCTGCGAGATCTTGCCGGGGATGGCCTCGAGCTCGGCGACGTGCGCGGCCGACTGCTCGGCCGAGACGGTGCCCCGCACCCGGCCGATGTGGAGGGCCATGAGGTAGAGCGCGGTGATCTGGGCGACGAACGCCTTGGTCGATGCCACCGCGACCTCGGGACCCGCGTGGGTGTAGACGATCGCGTCGGACTCGCGGGGGATCGTCGCGCCCTGGGTGTTGCAGATGGACAGCGTGCGGGCGCCGCGCTCACGGGCGTACTTGACGGCCATGAGCGTGTCCATCGTCTCGCCCGACTGGCTGATCGAGACGACGAGCGTGTCGGCGCCGATCACCGGGTCGCGGTACCGGAATTCGTGGGCGAGCTCCACGTCGACGGGGACGCGGGTCCACTGCTCGATGGCGTACTTGCCGACCTGGCCGGCGTATGCCGCGGTGCCGCACGCGATGATGACGATGCGGGAGATGCCGGCGAACAGCTCGTCCATGCCGTCGAGCTCGGGGATGACGACCTCGCCGTCGCGGATGCGTCCGCGCAGGGTGTTCGCGACGGCCTCGGGCTCTTCCGAGACCTCCTTGGCCATGAACGAGGACCAGCCGCCCTTGTCGGCGGCCGAGGCATCCCACGTCACTTCGAAGGGCTCGACCTCGACCGCGTTGCCGGCGAAGTCGATGACCTCGACGCCCGACGGCGTGATCGTGACGATCTGGTCCTGGCCGATCGCAAGCGCGTTGCGCGTGTGCTCGACGAAGGCGGCGACGTCGGAGCCGAGGAAGTTCTCGCCCTCGCCCAGGCCGATGACGAGCGGCGAGTTGCGGCGGGCTCCCACCACGACACCCGGCTGATCCTGGTGCATCGCGAGGAGGGTGAAGGCACCCTCCAGGCGCGACACGACGGCGCGGAACGCCTCGACGAGGTCGCCCTTGGCGCGGTACTCGCGACCGAGGAGCACGGCGGCCACCTCGGTGTCGGTCTCGCTCAGGAACGTGTAGCCGTCGGCGAGCAGCTCTTCCTTGAGCTCGGAGAAGTTCTCGATGATGCCGTTGTGGATGACGGCGAGCTTGTCGTCGTCGGCCAGGTGCGGGTGCGCGTTGTCGTCGGTCGGCGCCCCGTGGGTCGCCCACCGGGTGTGGCCGATGCCGGTCGTGCCGTCCGCCAGGGGCGTCGAGACGAGGTCATCGCGGAGGACGGCGAGCTTGCCGGCGCGCTTGCGCATCTCCAGATCGCCGGCGCCGTCGATGACGGCGATCCCGGCCGAGTCGTATCCGCGGTACTCGAGCCGCGCCAGGCCGGCGAGAAGGATGGCCTGGCTCTGCCGCGGGCCCACGTATCCGACGATTCCACACATGCCTCCAATGGTAGGCGCGGGGTTATGCACGGAGCCTGAACGAAAGCCGATTGCCTGATCAGGGCGGGTTACAGCGTCGGCCCACCGGATTCAGGAAACGCGCCGCAGCGCCGCGTCCGGCGAGCTCGATCAGCGGCGTGTCTCCTGAATCTGTGACGCGCAGCCTGGCTGGCAGTGGTCGAGCGGCGTCAGAGCTTGCGGAGGAGGACGCGTTCCACCTTGTGGTCTGCGGCCTTCTGCAGCACGAGGCTCGCCCGATGCCGCGTCGGCAGCACGTTCTCCATGAGGTTGGGCAGGTTGATGTCGTTCCAGTAGCCGAGCGCGGTCTTCACGGCCTCTTCGTCGCTGAGGTGCGAGAACACGTTGAAGAACGAGCTGGGGTTGGCGAACGCGCCTGACTTGAGCGCCATGAACCGGTCGACGTACCACTGCGTGATGTGGGCCGGGTCGGCGTCGACGTACACGGAGAAGTCGAACAGGTCGCTCACGGCCACCTCACGGGGGGCGGGCGGCGGCTGCAGGACGTTGAGCCCCTCGACGATCACGACATCGGGCCGGCGCACCGTGGTGTGGGCGTCGGGGACGATGTCGTAGCGCATGTGCGAGTAGAACGGGGCCCGGACCTCGGGGGCGCCGCTCTTGACCTCGGTGAGGAATGAGACGAGGGCTCGGCGGTCGTACGACTCGGGGAACCCCTTGCGATCCATGATCCCGCGCCGCTCGAGCTCGGCGTTCGGGTAGAGGAAGCCGTCGGTGGTCACGAGCTCCACCCGCGGGGTGTCGGGCCAGCGACTCATGAGCTCGCGCAGCAGGCGGGCGATCGTGGACTTCCCCACGGCCACCGAGCCGGCGACGGCGACCACGAACGGCGTCGTGGAGTCGGCATCCCCGAGGAACGCGCTCGTCTCGGCGCCGAGCCGCTTGGTCGACTTCGCGTACAGCGACAGCAGCCGGGACAGCGGCAGGTACACCTGCGAGACCTCGTCCATGTCGAGCCGGTCACCGAGACCCCTGATCTGCACGATCTCCGTCTCGGACAGCGGCTGCGCCATCCCGGCGGCCAGCCGCGCCCAGTCATCGCGGTCGATCTCTCGGTAGAGCGAGAGAGACGGAGACAGGAGGGCGGCGTCGTCTGCGGACATCCCGATCATCGTATCGGGTGGCGGATGCCTCGGCCCCGCGGCCGGCTCCGCGCACGGAGACGGCCCGTCCCCCGGAGGGAACGGGCCGTCCGCAGACCGACCGGTTTCAGTCGGCGGTGCTGTGCCCGTGGTCGGGGTGGAGACCGCCGCCGCCGCCTGCCCACGTGCCCTCGGCCCCTGCGGGCTCGGACGGCAGCACAAGGCCGCCTGGCACGTCGACGCCGACGACGCCGTTGACCAGTTCGGTCGAGTACGCGTACGCGAGCACGGCCAGCGCGATGGCGTCGGAGTTGATCTCGAGCGCCTCCAGGCTGAGGTTGTCGATGTCGTCGCACGCCTGGTGGTAGCACGGGTCGAGCCACTCGCCGGCCTCGCCGCCCCAGATCTCGGCCTGCTCCGGCGTCTTCTCGTCCTCGGCGCCCGTGAAGAGGCCACCTGCCGGAATGCCGGCGAGGATGAACGCCTCATAGTCGCTGCGTCCACTGAACTCGGCGTCGTCATACGGCTGCCCGATGCTGGTGAAGTAGCGCTCGAACAGATCCTCGATCTCGATCGAGCCTTCCGGCACCACGACCGGCGCTTCGAAGGTCGACTCGTCACCGTCGTACACCATGTAGATGAAGTTCGGCGAGGCGATCATGTCGAAGTTCAGGTACAGCGCGATGCGGTCCTTCTCCGCCTGGGTGAGTCCGTCGACATAGGCCTGCGATCCGACGAGGCCGACCTCCTCGGCCGCCCACCATGCGAGTCGCACCGTGTTCTGCGGCTTGACCTTCGACATGTTCTGGGCGAGCTCCAGCAGCGCCGCAGATCCGGAGCCGTTGTCGTTGATGCCCGGACCCGCCGGAACCGAGTCGAGGTGCGCGCCGGCCATCACCACGTTGTCGGCGTTGCGGCCCGGCAGCTCGGCGATGACGTTCCGCTGCGGGTGGTTCTCGATGAACATGGAGACCGTGGCGGTCGAGCCGGGCTGTGCGAGCGCCGAGCCGGACGCGAACGACGTGTTCACCACGGGGATGTCGAGCGCGGTCGGGTTCATACCGATCAGCGTCACGTTCGTGATCACACCCGAGCGCTCCGGGGTGTTGCCCTGGTTCATGATGACCACGGCTTCGGCGCCGGCGTTCTGCGCGTTGCGCGCCTTGACGCCGAACTCGCAGACGCCGCGCTGCACGAGAGCGATGTCGGCCGTGCCCGAGAAGTCGAGCCCCGCGAAGTCGGCGACCTCGCAGCCGCTGGTGCTGGCCGCCGGGTTCGCGATCGCGAGATCGACGGGGATGACCTTGCCCGTGACCGTGCCCTCGGCCGATCCCTCGCTGAAGAAGCCCGCTGCGTGCGTGGTGTTCTGTGGCGTCAGCTGCTGGATCGTCGGGACGGGAACGAGATAGTCGAACTCGTCGATGGACACCTCCCAGCCGGCAGCCTCGAGGGTCTCGACGACGTAGTCGACGCTCGCGTCGTATCCGGACGTGTCCGCTGCGCGGTTGCCGCCGTTGGCTTCGGCGATGTCCTGGAACGCCTGCAGGTGCTCCAGAGTGCCGCCCGCCGAAACGCATTCGAGCAGCTTGTCGATCGTGTTGTTGTTCCGGCTGTCGCATTTGGCGGCGGGTGCTGCCGTCGCCGCGGTCGCAGGCGCGATCGCGAGCGCCAGCGCCGTCGCCCCGGCCGCCGCGAGCGCAAGTGCGCTCCGGGCGGTGATGCGGGATCGATTCATGTTCTCTCCTTCACGAGGGCGCTCCTCGTCGAGCGCCGTGCGCGCGGGCCTCCCCCTGAGGGGTCCGTGCGCGGGGACGGATGCCGGGTCGGCATCCTGCGCTGAGGCTAGACGGCGACCCCGGTCGGCGGTAGGGGGTGGCGCGAGTTCTCATTCGGCGCTCATACTGTGCGTCGACACGTGCCGACGCCGGGCCGGGAGCACCGGTACTGTCGAGCCGTGCGCCTGGGAGTCCTCGACATCGGTTCGAACACCGTCCACCTGCTCGTCGCCGACGTCAGGCCGGGAGGACGACCCCTCGCCGCCACCAGCCAGCGGACCGTGCTGCGGCTCATGCGCTACCTCGATGCCGACGGGGCGATCACTCCCGAGGGCGTGAAGGCCCTCGTCGACGCGGTGACCGAGGCGCGCAGGGTGGCGGCATCCGAGAGGGTCGACGAGCTGCTCGCGACCGCGACGTCGGCCGTGCGCGAGGCGGCGAACGGACCGGAGGTGATCGCGCTCATCGAGGACGCCCTGGGGCAGCCGCTCCAGGTCCTCGGCGGCGAGACCGAGGCTCGGTACACCTTCCTTGCGGTCCGTCGATGGTTCGGCTGGGCCGCAGGCCAGATCCTGCTGTTCGACATCGGCGGGGGCTCGCTCGAGATCGCGGCCGGAGCGGACGAACTGCCGGAGGCCGCGGCATCCGTCCCCCTCGGCGCCGGGCGGATGACGATCCAGTTCCTGCCCGACGACCCGCCGGGCGAGCGCGCCGTGGAGAAGCTGCGCGACCACGCGCGGGCGACGCTCGCTCCGATCGCGAAGCAGTTCGGCGCGCTCGACCGTCCCGACCACGTCGTCGGGTCGTCCAAGGCCATTCGATCGCTCGCGAAGCTCGTCGGGTATCCGGTGCCGGGCTGGTCGGGGATCGAGCGGATGCTGCTTCCCCGCGCCTCACTGAGCTCGTGGATCCCGCGCCTGGCCCGCATCCCGGCGTCGGCGCGGCAGGAGCTGCCCGGCATCACGCCCGACCGCACGTTCCAGATCGTCGCGGGTGCCGTCGTGCTGCATGAGGCGATGCGCGCCCTCGACGTCGACGAGCTCGAGGTCTCGCCGTGGGCGCTGCGCGAGGGAGTGCTGCTGCGCTACATCGAGTCGCTGCAGTGGAGCGCCGCCTCCGCGTGAGTTGTGCGCGGACGTTTACGTCTGCATGCCCCGTGCGTAACACCCCCGTCGAACGGCGCTGTTAGCGTCGCCGTCACGGAAGGGCGACGTCGCTTGGGAAGACGTCGCCCTTCCGTTCGCGGCGGCAGGGTCGTCGCGAATCGTCTACTGCTGCTGGGAGCACGTATGAAGATCCGCACGCCTCTGTCCATCGCTGCCGTCACGCTGGCGATCACCGCCGGAGGCCTGGTGGCCGCACCGGCATTCGCCGAGGGCGAGGCCATCACCGGTTCGGCGACCGTGACCCTCGACTTCTCCGTCGCCGGCCAGATCGACGTCACCGTGACGGGCCACAACACCTCGGCGGTCCCTGCCTACGGCTCGGCCGTGATCTCCGCTCCCGACGGTGCCGCGTACCTGTTCGGTCCGCGGCTGTACCAGGCAGGCGAGATCTGGACGTACGAGAAGACGCTCCTCGGCTACTCGTGCGCGGACCTCGGCCGCACGACGGCGATCGCCTACGGCGCCTCAACGACCACCCTCGCAGTACCCGAGTGGACGAGCGGCGTCGTCTCGCATCCCGATCCTCGCGTGATCGTGATCGGCTGTGTGACCGCGACGCCCACGCCGGTGACTCAGACGCCCACGCCGACCGTGCCGCCGGCACCGCCGACCCCCACGGTCACCGTCACGCCGGCGCCTGCCGCCGAGACGCCGACGCCGTCGACGTCTGCGACACCGGCGCCCGCCGCCGTTGTCGGCTCGGAGGGGACGGGTTCGGCCGACCCTCTGGCGAACGGAGAGCTTCCCGCCACGGGCTCCGAGACGGAGTGGCTCTTCGCCCTGGGCGTCGGCGCGCTCATCGCCGTGATGGCCGGATCGATGATCGTGATGAGCCGGCGCCGGGCCTGAACGACGGCGGGTGCGTCACGGCCGGACGCACCCGCCTCGGACTATGCCGAGGCGCGCGTCTGCTCCCAGGCCGCAGTCAACCGGAGCGGGCTGCGATGCCCCTAGAGCGCCAGGCGCTCCCGCACCACCGCGGCGAGCCGCTCGGCGTGCTCGCGCGCGTCTTCGGCGGACGCCGCCTCGACCATCACGCGGACCAGCTGCTCGGTGCCCGAGGGGCGCAGCAGCACGCGTCCGGAGTCCCCGAGCTGCGCTGCCGCCGCGGCCACGGCATCCGACACGCCCTCGTCGCTGTTCGCGCGCGAACGGTCGACGTCCGTGACGTTCAGAAGCACCTGCGGATACACCGTCATGATCGATGCGAGCTCGCTGAGGGGCTTCTTCTGCCGGGCCATCTCGCCCACGAGGTGGAGGCCCGTGAGCAGCCCGTCGCCGGTGGTCGCGAATTCGCTCATGATGACGTGACCGGACTGCTCGCCGCCGAGCGAGAAGCCGCCCTCGTTCATGCGCTCGAGGACATAGCGGTCGCCGACGGCGGTCTGCTCGACGTGGATGCCGTGATCGGCCATCGCCCGGTGCAGCCCGAGGTTGCTCATGACCGTGGCGACGAGCGTGTCCTTGACCAGGTGGCCGCGCTCCTTCATCGCCACCGCGATGATCGCCATGATCTGGTCGCCGTCGACGATGCGTCCGTCGGCGTCGACGGCGAGGCAGCGGTCGGCGTCGCCGTCATGCGCGATGCCCACGTCGGCACCGTGCGCGAGGACGGCCTCGGCGAGCTTGTCGAGGTGCGTCGAGCCGACCCCGTCGTTGATGTTGAGGCCGTCGGGATCGGCGCCGATGACGGTCACCCGGGCGCCCGCGTCGCGGAACGTCTCGGGAGAGACTCCGGATGCCGCGCCGTGAGCGCAGTCGAGCACGACGTGGATGCCGTCGAGCCGGTTCTGGAGCGAGGCCAGGAGGTGCACGACGTACCGGTCCTCGGCGTCGGCGAAGCGCCGGATCCGCCCGACGGCCGCGCCGGTGGGCTGGAGCTTCGGGCCCGCCATGGCCTCTTCGATGCGCTTCTCGACGACGTCGGGGAGCTTGACGCCGCCCCGCGCGAAGATCTTGATCCCGTTGTCGGGAGCGGGGTTGTGGGATGCCGACACCATGACGCCGAAGTCGGCGTCCATGTCGGCGATCAGGTACGCGGTCGCGGGCGTGGGCAGCACGCCGGCGTCGTACACATCGACGCCAGACGAGGCCAGACCGGCCTCGACGGCCGCGGAGAGGAACTCTCCCGAGACGCGCGGGTCACGCGCGACGACGGCGGAGAGACGCTTGCCGGCGGCGCGACGCGCCTCGGCGGTACGGCCCTGGCCCAGGACGACGGCGGTCGCCTGGGCCAGGGACAGTGCGAGATCGGCGGTGAGGGGGCCGTTGGCCAGCCCCCGCACCCCGTCCGTGCCGAACAATGGCATCGGATCGAGCTCGGTTTAGCGCTTCGAGTACTGAGGCGCCTTGCGGGCCTTCTTGAGACCGGCCTTCTTGCGCTCGATGACGCGGGCGTCGCGCGAGAGGAAGCCGGCCTTCTTGAGGGTCGGGCGGTTGTTCTCTTCGTCGATCTGGTTCAGCGCACGGGCGATGCCGAGGCGGAGCGCGCCGGCCTGGCCCGAGGGGCCACCACCCGAGATGCGGACGATGACGTCGTACGCGCCGGTGAGGTTGAGCACCGTGAACGGGTCGGTGATCAGCTGCTGGTGCAGCTTGTTCGGGAAGTAGTCCTCGAACTCACGACCGTTGACGGTGATGGTGCCGGAGCCCGGGATCAGACGCACGCGGGCGATGGCCTGCTTGCGACGACCGACGGCTGCGCCGGGAACCGAGAGCACGGGACGCTCGACGACGGCTGCCGTCTCGTCGGCCGGGGTCTCGGTCGAGTAGTTGGATTCGGTGGTTTCTTCGATGTTCGCCACGAGTATGTCCTTAAATCTGTACGGCGCTTACTGGGCGACCTGGTCGAGGGTGAACGTCTTGGGCTGCTGCGCGGCGTGGGGGTGCTCGGCGCCGCGGTAGACCTTGAGCTTCGACAGCTGCTGGGCACCCAGGCTGTTCTTGGGGAGCATCCCGCGGATCGCCTTCTCGACGGCGCGCTCCGGGTTCTTGGTGAGGAACTCGTCGTACGTGATCGACTTCAGGCCGCCCGGGTAGCCGGAGTGGCGGTAGGCCTTCTTCTTCTCGAGCTTCTGCCCGGTCAGAGCGACCTTCTCCGCGTTGATGATGATGACGAAGTCACCGACGTCGACGTGGTTCGCGAAGGTGGGCTTGTGCTTGCCGCGGAGGAGGACCGCGGCCTGCGAGGCGAGGCGACCGAGAACGACGTCGGTCGCGTCGATGACCAGCCACTCGCGCTGGATCTCGCCAGGCTTGGGGGTGTAAGTGCGCGTCACAATAGTGCTGCTTTCTTGATTCGAACGGAGAGGTTCGTGAATCCCACTCCGGGGTGGTTCCCCTGCCGAAAGCAGAAGGAACACGCCAGTGGAGGGCTCACGTTCGTGATGCCGGGTCAGCAGAGCCGGACACCAAAGATCGAGTCTACGGCATTCGGATGCCGCGTCCAAACGCGCGAGCAGCGAGACCCGCACCACGCCCGCAACAGCTCCGTCGCCCGGCGTTCACGCGAACGAAACGCCCTGTCGGTAGCGTCCCACCCATGGCCCGAGGCGCCGCCCGCAGACTCCGTGATTCCGTCGTTCAGCGCGCCCTCGGCTGGGAGGTCTGGGCCCGCCGATCCGGCGTCACCATCGGCTCCGGATGCCGCATCCTCTCGAACGTCGCGACGTCCGAACCGTGGCTCGTCTCCATCGGAGACCGGGTCACCGTCAGCAGCCGGGTGACGCTGATCACGCACGACGGGTCGGGCTGGCTGTGCAAGGACGAGCGCGGCCGGCGCTATCGGTACGCCCCGGTGCGCATCGGGTCGGATGTGTTCATCGGCGCCGGAGCCACGATCATGCCCGGTGTCGAGATCGGAGATCGCGTCGTCGTGGGCGCGGGATCGGTCGTCACCCGATCGGTGCCCAGCGAGACGATCGTCGCGGGGGTCCCGGCCCGTGCCGTCTCGACGTGGGACGAGTTCATGGACCGCGTCCGCGGATGGAGATCAGCCGACGACATGCAGGGGCAGACGTACCGCGAGCGCGTCGACTCGATCGTCAGCCCGCTGCTTCCGATGGTTCCCGGCGCGATGGAATCAACTCGGTCCCGTTGAGACGGCCCGTGCGCCCCGAGGCTCGGGGCGCCGAGGCATCCGCTCTCACAGGGGACGGCCCCCGGCCGGCTTTTGGGGAGGGAGCGCCTGGGGGAGCGCCCGACCGGGGACCTGTCCTGGTGCGCGCCGTTGCGACAATCCGAACCTAGGGCGCTCGGCTCCCGGCACCGTCACGAGCGTGTAAACGATGCGTGAAGCTCGGTGGCACCACGGAACGCCCGGCCCTGGATGTTCTCGCGCCGGGGGCGAGTCGCAAACCATCCGTAACTGTCCGGAAACCTCCGCGCGCTAGCGTCGGGCGTCTACGGACCGAACGAAGTGGTGACCGGTCCTCCATCGTCACGGAATGAGGCGAGATGGCAGCGCCAACGGTCACCAAGTCCAGAGTCACGAGCTTCGACGTGTCGAGAGGCTTCGCGATCACCTTCATGGTGATCGGCCACTCCGTCGTCGCGGTCTCGAACGGGCCCCTCGGCGAACACCCCTTCTTCTCGGTGTTCAACGACGTGTTCCACACCGTCCGGATGCCGCTGTTCTTCTTCCTCGCCGGGGTCTTCCTCATCCAGACGCTGCAGAAGCTCGGCTACCGCGGCTGGGTGGTCGACAAGGCGCAGTATCTGCTCTATCCCTGGCTGATCTGGTCGCTCTTCCCCGGCCTGCTCGAAGTCGCGCTGTACAGCGCCGGCATCGGCGCGCACATCACGGTGCCCGAGGTCATCTACGGCATCGTCTGGGATCCGAGGTTCTGGTACCTGCCGGCGCTCTTCGTCTCGTTCGTCGTCGTCGGGGGCGCGTACCGGCTGAGCCGGGGCTGGAGATGGTGGTGGGTCGCCGCGCTCGGCGCCATCCTGCTGCTGAACGTCGTCACGTATCTTCCGTGGTGGCCGCCGCTGCTGCACGTGCACCCCTTCACCGTCTACATGCTCGCCGGCGTCGTCCTGTACAAGGCGGCCCGCATGCTCGCGAACATGCCGCGCCTGCACGCACTCGGGCTCATGGTCGCCGCCGGAGCGGCCTTCGGCCTCGGCGTGTGGCTGCTCTGGCCGACCGGCCAGGTGGCCGACATGGGGACGCTCCCGTTCACCGTCTGCGCCATTCTCGGCGTCATCGCCCTGCTCGCCGCAGGACGGAGCATCGACGGCTTCCCCATCGGCCGGGCGATCGAGAAGCTCGGCACCTGGAGCCTGGTGATCTACGTCGCCCATGCGCTGCCGATGAGCGTCGTCCGCATCCTCATGATGAAGGCCGGCGTCACCGACTACACCGCACTCGTCCTGATCCCCGCGGCCTTCGGGGTGGCGGTGCCCGCACTGCTCGGCTGGATCATGGATCGCGGCCACGTCCGCTGGCTCGTCACCATGCCCGGCTATCGCCGCACAAAGAACACCCGACTGCCATGACCCCCTCGGTCGACAGAGAGAAGCACCAATGACGCACGGCATCCAGGAAGTCGTCGGCCGGGGCATGTGCGTCGGCTGCGGCTCCTGCAGCGCGCGCACGTCCGGCGCCATCCCCGTGACCATCGGGCGCTACGGCGTCTACCAGGCGTCGCTCGAGGGCGCGAGCGCGACCGACCTGGCCGCCGGATCACGTGTCTGCCCGTTCTCGGACGATTCCAAGAACGAGGACGAGCTCGCCGACTCGCGCTTCGCGCACCTCCCCCATGACGAGCGCGTCGGACGCTTCCACAGCATCTTCGCCGGCCGCCTCACCGACGACTCGCGGCTCATGGGGAGCAGCTCCGGCGGGATGACCTCCTTCCTGCTCGCGGAGCTGCTGCGCACCGGCCGCGTCGACGGCGTCGTACACGTCGGACGCGGCGACGACGATGCGATGTTCGAGTACATGGTGTCGACCACCCCCGAGCAGATCATCGAGAACCGCAAGTCCGCGTACTACGCCACCACGATCGCCGACATCGTCGAGCGGATCAGCGGCGACGGCCGCCGCTACGCCGTGGTCGGGGTCCCGTGCTTCGTGCGGGCCTTCCGCCTGCTCGCCGACGAGCTTCCCGCCCTTTCGGAGCAGCTGAGCCTGTACGTCGGGCTCGTCTGCGGGCACCTGAAGAGCAAGTTCTTCGCCGAGTCGCTCGCCTGGCAGGCGGGCGTGGCGCCCGACGACCTCGAGTCGATCGACTTCCGCGTCAAGAACCCGACGCGCCGCTCGTCCGACTACGACTACGCGGCCACCGCGAAAGCGCACAGCGAGCCCGCCGTGCGCGCCACCAAGAGCGCCATCGACGGCAGCTGGGGCTACGGCGCCTTCCAGCCCGAGGCCTGCAACTTCTGCGACGACATCTTCGCCGAGACGGCCGACGTGGTCTTCGCGGACGCCTGGCTCCCCCAGTACCTCGACGACTGGTCCGGGACCAACATCGTGCTGGTCCGGGATGCCGAGATCCGCGCGCTGTTCGACGCCGCGCGCGAGCGCGGGGAGATCACGATCGACGAGCTGACGGCCGACGACGCGGCGCGCTCGCAGGGCGGCAACTTCCGCCACCGCCGGGTGGGCCTCCGGGTGCGCCTCGCGGACGACATCAAGGCAGGGCTGAGCGTGCCGCGCAAGCGCGTGGAGCCGGGATACGACGGCGTGCCGCGCAAGCGCCTCGCGCTGATCCGCCAGCGCCGGAAGATGTCGGCGCTGTCACTGGAGACCTTCGCACGGGCGCGCGACGCAGGCAGGCTCTCGGTCTACACGACGCCGATGCGGCGAGCGATCCGCCGGTACGTCGTGCTCGACGGCTACGCGCGCGGGCTCGTCCCGCTTGCACGGGCCGTCGCGAAGGTGCTGCGCGGCAAGGCCTGAGCCCATGGCGTGGACGGCGGCTCTCACACGCCGGCGAGTCCGGGCGCTGAGCTGGACACTCGCCGGGGCGTTCACCGCGACGGTCGCACTCGCGGTCCTCGGGTACCCGCTGTACGTCGCGCCCCCGGTCGACGAGGTCACCGACGCCGACCTCATCTACGTCATCGGCCCGCCGAAGCCCGAACGCATCGCCGTCGAGCGAGCGCTGCGCGAGGGCGGCGTGGCCGACCTCTCCCTCTACTCCGTGGGGCTTCTCGGCATCTACACCGCCGACACCCTCGAGGTCTGCGATGAACCGGACGTGTTCTGCGTCCATCCCCGGCCCTTCACCACGAAGGGCGAGATCGCGTACCTCGAGGGCTTCGCGGAGGACCACGACGTCGAGCGCACCATCGTGCTCACATTCACGCCGCACGTGCTGCGCACGCGCTACATCCTCGACAAGTGCTACGACGGAGACGCCACCGTCATGGCGGTCGAGCAGGAGCTGAATCTGGGCGACTGGATCTACCAGTACGCCTATCAGTCCACCGCCCTCGTGAAGGCGTGGGCCACCCCGTGCGCCGAGCTGCGCACCGACTGAGGGCGGACCGGAAGTCGTCGCACAGGCGTTACGCGGACGACACCGCCGCGGAACGCCCCCCGCCTAGCCTGACGACATGCCGCACCACCACACGCTTCCGCGACGCCTGTCCACCGCCCTCGTCGCGACGACGGTCGCGGCCGTGCTCGCGCTGTCGGGCTGCACGGGCCAGCCACAGCCCCAGCCGACGAACGCGGGCGGGCTGACCGAGTCGAATCTGACCTACCGCGAAGTCGACGGCGAGAAGCTCGGCATGGACGCCTGCCTCCCCGCCGACGGCGACGGCGCCGCACCGGCGGTCATCCTCCTCCACGGCGGCGGATTCGTAGAGGGCAACCGCTCGAGCAGCGGCATGGACGACCTCTGCGTCTGGTTCGCCGAGCACGGCTACGCGGCGTTCCCCACCAGCTACCGGCTGGTCCCGGACTACACCTACCCCAGTCAGGTGGAGGACGTCGCCGCCGCTGTTCAGTACTTGCGGGACCCCGCCCAGGTGGAGGAGCTGGGCATCGACCCCGCTCGGATCGGAGTTCTCGGCTCGTCGGCCGGTGCGATCATCGCCCTGCAGGCCGCGATGGCAGGCGAGGGCGCGCTCGACCAGGGCTCTCGCCTCGGCGCCGTCGTCTCGCTGTCGGGCGTGGCGGATATGAGCGAGGACGCCGTCGACCTGGGTGAGCCGTCCCCCGAGGCGGTCTCGCTGATGCTGGCGTACCTCGGATGCCGCGCCATCACCTCCTGCGAGGGTGAGGCGGCGTCCCCGCTGACGCAGACAGACCCCACCGATCCGCCGGCACTGCTCGTCGCGTCGCAGCACGATCTCGTGCCCGTCGAGCAGGCGGAAGTCCTCGACTCCGCGCTGACCGCCGAAGGCGTCCCGCACGAGCTGATCGTGCTGCTCGGCAGCGGCCATGGCAGTCAGCTGCTGACCGAGAAGGTGCGCGGGTCGATCCTGACCTTCCTGTCCGACCACCTCTGACGCCGTCGCAATCCTGCTTGTCACTCGGCCGAAATCCCCCCTTCATCCGGCCTGGGTAGCGTCGGGGACATGACGAAAACCTCCATCAAGGCAGTGATCCCCGCGGCCGGCCTCGGCACGCGATTCCTCCCGGCGACGAAGGCGATGCCCAAAGAGATGCTCCCCGTGGTCGACAAGCCCGCGATCCAGTACGTCGTGGAAGAAGCGGTCGACGCAGGCATCGACGACATCCTCGTCATCATCGGACGGAACAAGAACGCGCTCGCCAACCACTTCGACCGCGTCACCGAGCTCGAGCACACGCTGGAGCAGAAGGGGGATGCCGCGAAGCTGGCGCGCGTCATGCACTCGAGCTCGCTCGCCGACATCCACTTCGTGCGGCAGGGAGATCCGAAGGGCCTCGGTCACGCGGTCCTGCGGGCCCGGAAGCACGTGGGCAACGAGACGTTCGCCGTCATGCTCGGCGACGACCTCATCGACGCACGCGACCCGCTGCTGTCGCGCATGATCGAGGTGTCGACGAGCCGCTCCGCCACCGTGGTCGCACTGATGGAGGTGGATCCGTCGCAGATCCATCTCTACGGCTGCGCCGATGTGGACCGCACGGACGAGTCGGACGTGGTGCGGATCAAGGCGCTCGTGGAGAAGCCGTCGGCCGAGGATGCCCCCAGCAACCTGGCGGTGATCGGCCGCTACGTCCTCAAGCCGGAGATCTTCGACGTGCTCGAGAACACCGCGCCCGGCAAGGGCGGCGAGATCCAGCTGACGGACGCGCTCGAGGAGCTGGCGGCGGACGAGGACATCGCGGGCCCCGTGCTCGGCGTCGTCTTCACCGGCCGGCGCTACGACACCGGCGACCGCCTGGACTACCTCAAGTCCAGCATCCAGCTCGCGCTCGACCGCGACGACCTCGGCCCCGAGCTCGCAGCCTGGATCAAGGAAGTCGCCCCCACCCTGGCCTGACCGCACATCGAGGCGCCCGCACGGACGATTCGTGCGGGCGTCTTCGCGTGCCCGACCGGCGGATGCGAGCGGGCCGTGGCGCCCGCATCCGCCCCGTCCCGCGGGCTGGTGCTGATAGAATCCCTACGCCAGCACGTCTCAGGGCGTCGCTGACAGCACTGGAAACCGCGCTCCACCGGACTCAATGGAGAGTCGCCTCGCCATGGATTCACCCGTCTTCGTCATCATCGCCATCGTGGCGGCCTGGCTCGTCCTCGCCGCTGTCGTCGCCGTCGTCATCGGCCGCACCGCGGCCGCCGGCGAGCACGCGCGCGAACTCGACATGATGCGACGTGAGCAGAGCGACGCGACCGTCCCGCCGGACGGTCAGCGGGTCCAGGTCAGTACGCGCCCTCGCTCTTGAGGACGGCCTTGACGGTCTTGAGAAGGATCGTCAGGTCGCCGGTCAGAGTCCAGTTCTCGACGTAGAAGAGGTCGAGTCGCACCGTCTCGTCCCAATCAAGGTCGCTGCGGCCGCTCACCTGCCAGAGCCCGGTGATGCCCGGCTTGACGAGGAAGCGGCGGTGCACGGCATCCGCGTACTGCTCGACCTCGCGCTCCAGCGGCGGCCGCGGGCCCACCAGCGA
This sequence comes from Microbacterium sp. CFBP9034, assembly GCF_034045255.1. Taxonomy (NCBI): domain Bacteria; kingdom Bacillati; phylum Actinomycetota; class Actinomycetes; order Micrococcales; family Microbacteriaceae; genus Microbacterium; species Microbacterium sp. CFBP9034. The sequence goes on along the minus strand of NZ_JAXCWC010000002.1, from coordinate 370,928 downwards.
CATGTCGCCGAGCAGCACGTTGAACAGCTGCGGGAGCTCGTCGATGCTGAAGCGCCGCAGGACCTTGCCCACGCCGGTCACACGGGGGTCGTCGCGCATCTTGAACATGATGTCGTTGCCGCGATTGGCCTGGGCGGCGAGCTCGGTGAGCCGGTCCTCCGCGTCGACGTACATGGAGCGGAACTTGAGCATGTGGAACCGCTCGCCGCCGAGTCCGATCCGCTCCTGCCGGAAGAAGACCGCACCGGGGCTCGAAGTGCGAACCGCGATGGCGACGCCGATGAGGACGGGAGCGAGCAGCAGGATCAGGATGCCGGCCGCCACGAGGTCGAAGGTGCGCTTGGCGTGCAGCTTGCCCCCGGTGTAGCGGGGCGTCTCGACGTGGACCAGCGGCAGGCCGGCGACCGGACGGGTGTGCAGCCGAGGGCCGCCGATGTCGGTCAGGCTGGGCGCGACGATGAGGTGGTGCCGGCCCGGCTCGAGCTGCCAGCTGAGCGACCGCACCATCGAGGGGCTGAGCTCGTTCGAGCTGCTGATGAGGACGGTGTCGGCGTCCACGCGCTGCAGCGCCTGGATCAGGTTGTCCACGGAACCGGAGACCGCGATGTCGGTGCCGGGGATGTAGTCCGCCACCCGGCCGGAGGGCGTGCACGCCCCGACGACGTGCAGGCCGGCGGCCGGGGTGCGCTTGAGGTCGCGGGCGGTGACGGCCACGGATTCCTCGGAGCCCACGAGGAGCACGCGGTTCGACATCGCACCCTGGCGCCGCTTGGCGACGAGCCAGCGCCGCCACAGCCAGCGCGAGGTGACCAGGCCCACCGTGACGGCGATCAGGCCGATGCCGAGGACGAACTCCAGACCGTCGACGTCGAGGATGTACGCCAGCAGCGCGGCGGACGTGAAGGCGAGGAAGGTGGACTGGACGATCGCCCGGTACTCCTGGCTGCCGACGCCCACCACGCGCGACGTCCGGCTGCCGGTGAGCGAGAGCAGCGCGAGCACCACGGCGCCCAGCACCACCACGACGGCCGAGATCGGCACCTCGGGGCCGAACGACTGCGCCTCGACGAGCTCAGGGTGGGGCACGCCCACGACCACGGCCGCCACGAGCGCGAAGACGACCGCGTTGTCGGAGATGACGAGGGTCCGCGCATAGCGCCGCGCCCACCTGGCCGACCGTGCCGGCGCGGGCGCCGCGACCTGCGGAACCGCCCTGTCGAGTCTGATCCGCTCGTTGTCGATCACCGTTGTCGCTGCCATCGCTCCACCACTTCCCAGTTCATCGGGTCTTGGAGAATGCGTCGAGAGGCGAAACAGGTCCGCCCCCCGTCGCACCCCAGAGACGGCCCCCGAGTTCATCTTGACGTTCTCATTCCAACTGCGGGTTACCGCAGTGTTACAGCAAAGGCAAACCTCGAGCCGCCGCGCCGGCGGATGCCGGCAACGGCCCGGAAAGACCCTCTTCCGGGCGTGCGAGGCCGTTCAGATTGCCCTGGGCGAGCTCGATCACGCGCGGCAGTGCTGCGCCGATCGCGGCCCGCGTCGGAGATCCGGCGGGGAGGATCGCCCTGAGCGCGGAGACGACCACGGCGCCGAACCCCGGCTCCGGGGCGACGCACAGCTCCGGAGCGGACATGAGCTCCATCAGCCCCTCCACCTTCCCCTGCGTCGCGAGGGTGATAGCGGGCGTGCCGTTCCACAGGCTCATGATCGCAAGGTGCATGCGTCCGGTGACGACGACGTCGGCGATCGCCGTCAGACCGCGCACCTGGGCGGGCGTGGGCAGCGTCGACGCCATGCGCACGCGCTCGGGACCCACCCGCTCGCGGACCGCCTGGCATGCCACAACATCGTCCGCGCTGGAGCGGGACACGTGCGGAAGGAGGAGGACCTCGTAGCCCCCGTCCCGCAGTTGGTCGATGATCTCCGCGTACTCCGCGGTCTGGTCGACCCCGTCGGAGATCAAGCCGCTGACGTTCACGATCGCGAGCGGGGCGGAGGTGGCGTACTCCTCGGCCCAGGTCGGGTCGACGGATGCCGCGGTGAAGACGATGTCGGCCACGAGGACCGCACCGGTGACGCCGTCGTTCTCGGCGCGCCGGAGCGAGACCGGGTCGCGCAGCAGCGGCACTGCGCCGCTTCGTGACGCTGCGACGAGCGCGCGCCGCGCCGGCGGACGGGCACTCCCGTTCCAGCTGAATCCGAGGATCCGGGTCGGGATGCCGGCCTCCGCTGCCGCTCCCGCGACCACCGACCGGTTGACGGAGGCGCGCAGCACGTAGCGGCCGTCCATGATGTCGGCGCCGACGATGGAGAAGTCGAAGGCCCGCGCGAGCAGTCGCGCGAGCTCGGCCACCTCCCGCCGGTGCGCGCCCCCCATGCCGTAGACGAGCTCGGGCATCGTGATGACCGTGATGCGGTCGGCATGAGCCGGAGGGATCGCGACGTCGTCGATCCGGCGTGCCACGACGGAGATGTGCCCGGTCGTCCCCTCGACGAAGGACTCGAAGAGCGCCTGGTCGCCGACGTTCCCCGCTCCGGGTGCCACCAGGAGCACATGGGTGTCCGCCGCAGCAGCCCCGGGGAACGCCCGCGCGAACGCCGCACGGTCTCGGGCTGCCGGGATGCCGCTGCGGATGACCAGGCTGCGCCAGGCCCAGCGGACGCGGGTCACGATCGAACTGCTCACGGATGCTCCTCCAACGGTCGTCATCACGCGGCGCACACGTCGGAGGCGCCGCTCCGTCGACGCATCTGGTCGACGGACAGGACGTCCACGGCCTGGCACCGAGTGTAGGCACCGCTCGATTTCCGCGACGTAAACAGTCGGTGCCGACCTCGTGAAGACGTCCGGGCGGCGAGCACGAGGTCGGTATCGTCGGCCACGGACAAGGTCGTCATTGCCCCAGCCCCTGATCCACGGAGAGCACACGATGACGACAACCGCCGCCCGTGATGCGCAGTCGATGCCCGCCGTCGACGAATCGGCCGCCAAGCTGGTCATCCAGCAGACGCTCGTCCCGCCCGACGGTCACACGAAGTTCGTCGACCAGATGGTCGGCATGGACAACCCCCGCGTCGAGCACCGCTTCTTCTCGTGGCCGCGCGCCATCCTCACCCGCTACGACGTGTTCCACGTCCACTGGCCCGAACTCACCATCCGAGCCAAGACGCCGACCAAGCGCTTCCTCCGCCGTCGATACCTGGACGTCTTCCTGCTCCGCGCGAAGATCCTGCGCACGCCGATCGTGCGCCACCTCCACAACGTGGAGCCGCACGAGCCGGGGAACGATGCGGAGCGCCGCTCGCTCGCACGGCTCGATCGGGCGACCGACCTCTACATCCGGCTGAACCCGACGACGGTGCCGCCTACGGACCGACCGGTGGTCACGGCCCTGCACGGGCACTATCGGCAGGCCTACGCCGCGCACCCGCTTCCGCCGGCCGAGCGCGGTCACCTGCTCTACTTCGGGATCATCCGGCCCTACAAGGGCGTCGATCATCTCGCTCGCGTCTTCTCGGAGATCCCGGACCCCGATCTCGACCTGCGGATCGTGGGATCCCCCAGCGTGGGGCAGCGCGAGATCGTCGAGGCGCACGTCGCCCGCGACCCGCGGATCTCCGCGCTGCTCCGCTACGTGTCCGACGCCGAGCTGACGCACGAGGTGGGCCGGGCCGAGCTCGCGATCCTGCCGTACCGCGAAATGCACAACTCCGGGGCCATCCTCGTCGCCATGTCGCTCGGCCGGCCGGTCCTCGCACCCCGGTCCCCCGCCAATTCGGCGCTCTCGGCCGAGGTCGGGCCGGGGTGGATCATCGAGTACGACGGCGACCTGACCCCCGCGACCATCCTGGACGCCCTCGCGGAGGTGCGCACCACTCAGCGGACCGCGCAGCCCGACCTCTCGGCGCGGGATTGGGATCACGTCGGGCGGATCATCGAGGGCGCGTACCGGACCGCCATCGCTCGAGCGCGCCGCCGATGACCGGAGGCACCACCACGGCGACGCTGGGCGAGTCCGCCTCGCGGGGAGCGGCCGTGACGATCGCCGGTCAAGTGATCCGGATCGTCGTGCAGCTCGGCGGCATCATGATCCTCGCGCGCCTGCTGACGCCCGCCGACTACGGGCTGCTGGCCATGGTCACCGCCATCATCGGGGTGGGCGAGCTGGTCCGCGACTTCGGGCTCAGCTCGGCGGCGATCCAGGTGAAGCACCTCACTGCCGGGCAGAAGAGCAACCTCTTCTGGATCAACAGCTCCATCGGAGCTGCGCTGATGCTGGTCACCATCGGCATGTCCTGGCTCATCGCCGCGTTCTACGGCGACGATCGCCTGCAGCCGATCGCCGCGGCGCTCTCGGTCACCTTCCTCCTCAACGGCCTCTCCACGCAGTTCCGCGCCGATCTGTCGCGATCGCTCCGCTTCGGCCGCCTGGTGGTCATCGAGACCTCGGCGCAGGTGATCGCGCTCGCGGCCGGGCTCGCGCTCGCCTTCGCCGGCGCCGGGTACTGGGCGCTCGTCGCCCAGCAGATCGCGCAGACCCTCGCGGCCATCGTGCTGCTCCTGATCCTCACTGGGTGGTTCCCCGGATGGGTCTCGCGGCGCGAGCAGATGCGCGGACTCCTCGCGTACGGGGTCAACATGTTCGGCACGCAGGTGCTGAACTACGCGAGCCGCAACGTCGACTCGATCGTGATCGGCGCGCGGTTCGGCGCCGCCGACCTAGGCCTCTACAACCGCGCCTTCCAGCTCATGATGCTGCCCCTCCAGCAGCTGAACGCGCCGTCCACCCGCGTCGCGCTGCCGGTGCTGTCGCGCATCCAGGACGATCGCGCGCGCTACGCCGCCTTCCTCACGTTCGGACAGTCGGCGCTGCTGACGGCGGTCGGGGCGCTGCTCGCGCTGCTGGGCGCACAGGCCGAGTCGGTCATCACCATCATGCTGGGCGACCAATGGCTCGAGACGATCCCGATCTTCCGCATCCTGCTGATCGCCGGCTTCTTCCAGGCCGCGGGCTACGCCGCGTACTGGGTCTTCCTGTCCAAGGGCCTGATGAGGCAGAACCTGCACTACGCGCTGGTGACACGACCGCTCATGATCGTCGCCATCATCGTCGGCTCGATCTGGGGCATGACGGGCGTCGCCATCGCCTATTCGGCATGCGCCGCGCTGATGTGGCCGCTCGTGCTCCTGTGGATCCATCGCACCTCCGACGCCCCGGCGGGCGCGCTCCTCGCCAACGGCGCCCGCGCCATCGTCGTGTACGGCACGGCGTGCATCGTCTCGTACTTCGCCACGATCGGCATCCCCTCCGGGCTGACCTGGATCCGGCTCCTCACGGGCACGGCGGTGCTGCTGGCATGGATGGCACTGGTCGCACTGATCTGGCCGCGATACCGCCGCGACCTCCTCTCCCTCCTCTCCGCCCGCAAGCTCCTCCGGCGTCGCTCCCGCACGGCGACGCCCGCCGAGCTCACGCAGCGCGAAGAGGACGTGGAGCGCGAGGACACCCTCGGCGCGCCGCACGGCATGGACCCGGGAGATGCTCCTCCACCCCCGGATGTACGTCCTGAAGGGACCGAAAGATGACTGAGAACCCCACACCCCCGCTCTCGCTGCTCTTCGTCGTGCCGTCGCTGCACGGCGGGGGTGCCGAGTTCGTCGCCCGGACCTGGATGGGATGGCTCGTCGAGCAGGGGCACACCGTGAGCGTGGTGACGACGGCCAAGGTCGCGGACGAGGCTCACCTCCCGGCGGGGGTCGCCGCGTACACCGTCCGCACCGCCAAGGGCCATCTGGCCAAGGCGCGGGCCGTGCAGGACCTCTTCGAAGTGACGGGGGCGGATCTCGCCGTCGGCCTCCAGGCTCACGCGAACCTCGTGCTGATCACGGCGGCCATGCTCGCTCGAGGCGCGGGGCCGCGCGTCATCATCAGCGAGCGCAACCTGGTGTCGCTGGGTCTTCCCGGCTCGAGCCGTGCTCACCGGGCCAAGGTGTGGATGGCGCGGCGACTGTACTCCCGCGCCGATCATGTCATCGCGATCTCGCACCCGGTGGGCGGCGAGCTGGTCGCCGGCTTCGGCGTGCGGGGTGACCGCATGACCGTCGTGGCGAATCCCGCCACGGCGAAGATCGGCGGGCGCGAGCGAGTGCCGCGGGAGACGGGCATCGAGAACGGCGTGCAGCTCGTCCTTCCGTGCCGGCTGGTGGAGCAGAAGCGACCGGAGCTGGCGATCGCGACGGCCGCCGAGCTCACCCGTCGCGGGATCCGGGCCGAGGTCGTCTCGTTCGGGGGCGGCCCGCTGCTGGACTCGATGGTCGCCGCGGCGAGCGCATCCGGCGTCACCTTCGTCAACCACGGGTGGGTGGAGGACTGGTTCGCGCACTTCGACGAGAACGCGGTCGTCCTGCTTCCGTCGGTGCGCGAAGGCTTCGGCAACGTCCTCGTCGAGGCGGCGGCCGTGGGCGTTCCCTCGGTCGCGGTCTCCGGCGCTCTCGGGGTCGCGGATGCCATCGTCCCCGGGATCACCGGGGAGCTGGCGCTCACGGAGCATCCCGCCGATCTGGCCGACGCGGTGATCCGGGCGAGCAAGCTCGAGGTCACCGGGATCGACGCCTGGCTCGACAGGTTCTCGGTCGAGTCGAGCGGACGCGATCTCAGTCGGGTCTTCGGTCTGGTGCTCGACCGGGCGGATGCCGCGTGACCGCGGGGTCGGGCATCGCCGGCGAGCGCGCGGTCTCCGTGATCGTGCCGTGCTTCAACGCCGAGGACTTCGTCGAGAGCGCGGTGGAGCGCCTCCTCCTGCAGAGCGACGTCGACATCCAGATCGTGATCGTCGACGACGGATCCTCCGATGGCACGGCGGCGATCGCCGCCCGCCTGGCTGAAGCCCATTCCGAGGTGGCTTTCGTGGCGCTCCCCCGGAACCAGGGAGTGGCGGCCGCTCGCCGGGCCGCGGTCACCGCGGCCAGCGCGGACTACGTCTGGTTCGTCGACGCCGACGACGAGTGGGCGCCCGACGCCGCCCGCGCGATGCTGACGGCGGCGATCGAGCACGACGCCGACGTGGTGTGCGCGAAGGCGACGGTGGTCGCCGAGCAGCGCGGCCCGAAGCCGGTCGGCGCGCTGCCGGCCGTGGCGACCACGTCGGGGGCGGCGGCCTTCCGGATGCTGCTCACGGGCGAGTTGACGGGACACCTGTGGAACAAGCTGTTCCGCCGGGACCTGCTCGACCGCATCGAGTTCACGCCGATCCGCCAGCACTCCGACCAGGCGATGGTGGCTCAGGCGCTCTCCCGTGCGACGACCGTGGCCTACCTCCCCAAGGAGGTGTACACCTACCGGCTTCGCACCGGCTCCATCATCCGTTCGGGGGCACGGCGCGCCGATTCGCTGCGCACCCTCGGGACGGTCGTCGGGCGGTGCATGGCCGCGATCGACGCGACGGCGCTGCGGAGTACGGAGTACCTGTACTACCGGGCGCGCTACGGCGCGCTGGCCCGGCTCAAGGACGCCACGAGCGGCGCGTACCTGGCCCGTGATGCCGAGGCACTCGTCCGCGAGGTGCGGGGCGACATGTCGATCGCGCAGTGGTGGGCGCTCGTCCGCCGCCGCGACGCGACTCGGATCGCCCTCTACACGCTGGGCTGGGCGAGCCCGAATGCGTACGCGCGCACGCTGGATCGCTTCGGAGGCCGGCTATGAGACCGACGCGCAAGCTTTCCGCGATCGTCGCTCATGCGTCATAGGCCAGAAACAGACGCCACCTACCTTTGGGACCACTGATCGCACGGACGATGACAGGCGACACCATGACCGAGACGACACGAACCCCGCTGATCACCAGCGATGTGCGCCCGAAGGCGTGGATGAACGTCGCCAAGGGTCTCGCCATGTTCCTCGTGGTGTTCTTCCACACGTATCTCTTCCTCGAGGCGGAAGGGATCACCGGGTTCCCCGGCCGGGCGAAGGCCGCGCTCGAGTCGTTCCCGATGCCGGCGTTCTTCCTCATCGCCGGGCTCTTCGCCGCGCGCGCCGGGAACTGGAGCTTCGTCGATTTGTGGAAGCGGCGTCTCGTTCCGATCCTCTGGCTCTACGTCGTGTGGTCCCTCATCAGGTTCGCGTTCTACGTCATCATCCCCGGCACGAACGGCGACCTGGGCGCCCTGGCCGCCACCGATCCCCTCAGCCTGCTCCTGCTCTTCGTGTGGCCGAGCAGCAGCTACTGGTTCCTCTACGCCCTGGTGTGGTTCACGTTCGGCGTGTGGGCGCTGAACCGGGTCCCGGTGTGGCTCAAGGTGTCGGCCGCGGCGCTGCTGTCGGCGGCGGTCACGTCGGGCTGGCTGAACTTCCACAACGTGGGCTGGAATCGGATCGCGGCGCTGTTCCTGTTCTTCCTCATCGGGGCGCTGTTCTCGCGCCAGATCCACGCCTTCATCGCGAACGCCCGGCCGTGGCAGCTGGGCGCCATCGCGACCGTCTACCTCGCGGGTGCGGCCCTCTTCGTGCTGCTGCCCGCCGTTCGCTCGGTGCCGTTCGCGGCCACCGTGATGCAGGTGCTCGCGGTCGCGGGCGGGTTCATCGCCTGCAAGTACCTCGCCCGCGTGCGACCGGTGGAGGGCGTGCTGTCCACCATCGGCGAGTGGAGCCTTCAGATCTACCTGATCCACCTGTTCCTCATCGGAACGATGGCCCTCATCATCGGCCTGCTCCTCCCGCCGGTCGACGGCGCGCTGGGCATGCTCATCACCGCCGGCTGCGCCGTCGCGGTCACCTACCTCTCGATCGTCCTCTCGAAGCTCACCACAAAGGTGCGGTGGCTGTACGTACCCCCCATGAGGAAGCGCTCGGCCACGCGGTCGCGCGCCGCGTCGAACTGACGCCCCTCCGGGATTCACGACATCCATCCCCTGAGCCGAAGCGAGAACCACCGTGAGCACCACCACCACCCGGTCCGATCGACGGCGCGGGGAGAACGCCCCGACCACTGACACCGCCTTCGCGACCGCGCCGCCGCGGCGACGCGCCCCGTACGGCGCTCGGCGCCCGGCGCCGATGGAGCGGCTCAACCGCCGTGGGACGGTCGTGCTCGGCGTGGGGATCGCCGCGCTCGTGGCGGGGGTCTCGCTGTCAGTCCTCGCTCCCCCGTCGATCCCGGATGCCGTGCTCGAGGCGCCGACGGAGACGGTCGCAGGAGTCGGCGTACCCGCCGGGGCCGCCACCCTCACGGCCACCCTCGATGGCCAGCAGGTGGTGCAGATCCTGCCCAGCGGCACCCCCGTCGGCGTGGCGGTGTTCTTCCACGGGCAGGGCGGCGACGCCGGATCGGCCGCCGAGACGGCGTGGATCGCACCGCTCGTCTCCGCAGGCTGGGTCGTGGCGACCGGCGATCTGCACGGTGACTCCTGGGGGTCGCCGACCGCGTCCAGCGATGTCATCGACATCGTCTCGTGGTTGACCGGTGAGACCGGGCTGGCGCCGCGCCTGCTCGTCTCGGAGGGGATGGGCGCGCTCGTCTCGCTCAACTCGCTGACACGCGGCGCCGTCGAGGCGGGCTGCTGGTACGGCGTCGAGGCGATGACCGACCTCACGGTGGCCTCGGACTATGCCGCCGCGACCGAGCTGATCGCCGACGCGTACCGCGGCCGACCGGGCGCGGCCGACAATCCCGTGGAGAGCACGGAAGTGCTCGGTGCCACCGGCAGCGCGTTCCGCTTCGTCGGGGCCGACGGCGAGGACACGTTCACCGCACGCAACTCCGGCGCTCTGGCCGAGGCGCTCACCGCCGCCGGCGCCTCGGTGTCCATGGGTGAAGTGGGCGTCGACGAGCTCGGCGCCGATCTGGTCGAGTTCGCGGGAGGGTGCGCGACGTGACCGGTGCGCGGAGCATCTCGCGTCGTACCTACGCGCTCCTCGGAGGCGCGGGGGTCGTGCTCACCGCGCTCGGCACCCTCGTGGCGATCCGGGCGGGCTTCGACGTCGTGTCGATCGTCGGCGCGACCTTCGCGCTCGGACTGGTCGTCACGCTGTTCCTCCTCCCGGTCCACTGGCTGCCGGCGACCTCGCTGCTGATCCTCGCCTTCGTCCCCAGCCGGTTCATCCCGAACGACGGCCCCTTCCGGGCGCTCACGCCGCTCACGCTGATCATCGTGATCTGGGTGTTCCGTCGCCTGGTGCTTCGCCAGGGGCCGCCTCCCGGCCGCTACGACCTGCCCGCGTTCGAGGGCCGCGGCATCCGCCTCTTCGTCTACATCCCGGCCGCCTTCGTCCTGCTCTGGGTGCTGTTCTCGCTGTCGACCACGATCGTCCCCTCCATCAGCATCAGCTGGAGCATGAGCTTCCTCACCGCGGTGATCGCCCCGATGCTCGTGCCGGATTCGAGAGCCGAGGGAATCCTGCTGCGCCGCGCGCTGGTGTGGTCGGGCGCGATCCTCGGCGGCTACGCGTTCATCGAGATGGTTCTGCAGAGCTCGCCGATCTACGGCACCCTGTACAACGCCATCGGCCGGCTGAACACCGAGCTCGACAGCTGGTCGGTCTATCGCGCGGTCGCGTCCTTCTCGCACCCGCTGTTCGCCGCCGCCTTCTTCACCATCCCCGCCTCGCTGTCGATCGCGGACTGGATGCGGTCCGGGCGGGTCCGAGACCTCGCCTTCGCCGGACTCGCGACGCTCGGAGTATTCGCCACGGTCTCGCGCGGCTCTCTGCTCGCCGTGGCGGCGGCGGCGGCCTTCGTGTTCGTCTGCTCGCTCTTCGACCGCGCGGTGCGGGTGCGCGCGCGCATGCTGGGGTTCGCGGTGATCGGCCTGCTGGGCGTCGTCTTCGCGGCCAACTTCGGCCCCCTGCAGGAGCGCGCCGACTCGATCGAGGCGGTCCGCTCCAGCGCGACGCGCGATCTCGGCGTCGTCATCGCGCTGAGGACCGCCGAGCACTTCGGCTGGCTCGGCTCCGGCCCGGGCACCTCGGGGATGGCGGCCGACATCTACGACGACGTCATCATCGAGAACTCGGCGCTGCAGCTGCTGGTCAGCCTCGGAGTACTGGGACTGCTCGCGATCGCGGCGCTCCTCGCCGGGCTGGTGGTCAACGCCCTGGGCCATCGCGACATCGGCGCCGGCGCGGCCACCATCGCCCTCACGGTCTCCTTCGTCGGATTCAACGTGATGGACGCCGTCTACTACCTGCATGCCCTCGTCGGCGTGATCGTGCTGCTGAGCGTGAGCTCGTACCGGCACCCCGACCCACTCGTTCCCCCGCCGGGCTCCGCCCTGCACCGCCCGGCCACCACACCGCTCTCGCCTGCTCTCGGCACCACCGGAGGATCACCATGGACCTGACACGCTTCTACCGCATGCTCAAGAAGAGCTGGCTCGTGCTGGCGGGGCTCGCCCTCGTCGGGGGCGCGATCGGCGCCGTCGCGGCCTACGCCACACCCGCGTCGTACACCGCGACGGCCCGCTTGTTCGTGTCGTTCGAGTCGCCCGCCACGGCGACGTCGGGCGACCTCGTCCAGGCCAACAACTTCGCCATCCAGAAGGTCTTCTCCTACGTCGAGGTGGTCGATTCGCCCGCCGTCCTCGGCCGCGTCGTGGAGGATCTTGGCCTCGCGGTGACCCCGGCCCAGCTGGCCATGAGCGTCAGCGCGACCGTGCCCATCAACAGCGTGGTGATCGAGCTGTCGGCGTCGGCGGCGAACCCCGCCGATGCGACCGAGCTGGTGACCGCGACGGCCGACAGCTTCACCGACTACGTCGTGAACACCCTCGAGTCCCCGGCGGGTGGGGGCCCCGGTCCTGTGAAGATCGTCGTACTGCAGCCCGCCGTCGATCCCCTCGCCCCCTCCAGCCCGAACCTGATCACCAACGTCGCGGTCGGCATCTTCGTCGGCCTGTTCGTGGCGCTTCTCATCGTGCTGCTGCTCACCCTCCGCGACAAGCGCCTGCACTCCCGAGCAGATGTGGAGCGGCTCGGGCTCGGGTACCTGGGTGGCGTGCCGGAGTTCGGCCGCGGCGCGGATGCCGACCACCTCGCTCTGCGAGATGCTCCGGACTCGCCGGAGGCAGAGGCCGTCCGGCGGCTGCGCACCCGGCTGGCGCTCACCGCGGACAGCGGGCGCACCGTGATCGGCGTCGTGTCGACCATCGGCGGAGAGGGCGCCTCGACACTGGCCGCGAACCTCGCCGCGTCGTTCGTGGAGAGCGGATCCTGCGTCGCCGTCCTCGACGCCGACGTGCAGTACGGCCGCCAGCGCGACCTGCTCGGCATCCCGACGCGCACCAGGGACGAGGCCCTCGTCGATGCCGGCGAGTCGAAGATCGTCCTCGTCGACGCCCTCGCCGACGCCCGCAGCGGCGACCTCGACCAGGAGGACTTCGCCCTCTCGGTCTCGGCGCTCGCGCAGGCGTTCGACGTGGTCATCGTGGACTCGCCGCCCGTTCTCCGGTCCGTCGATTCCCTGATCGCGGTGGTCGCTGTGGACCGCTGTCTGCTGGCCGTCGCCTCGGGACGCGTCGACACCGCCGAGGTCGCGTCCGCCGTGGAGACGCTTCGCGGCATCGGCGCGTCCCTCGAGGGCGCCGTCCTCACGCGCGTCCCGCGGGCGGGCATGGATGCCGACCCCGCGGTCGCCGTCACGCCGCACGCCCGCACGCTGACCTGACCTGACCACTCGTCGAGAGGACACGCCATGCCCCGCCCCCTCCCCCACCTGGCACCTGAGACGCCCCGGAAACTCCTCCTCGCCGCGTCGACGGGCGGACACATCGCCCAGCTGTCCCGTCTGGCCCCCGGCCTCGGGGCAGACGACGATTCGCTCTGGATCAGCTTCGACGCGCCACAGACCCGGTCGCTCCTCGCCGGGCGCCGCACGCTCATGGTCCCCTACATCCGGCCCCGCGACTGGCGCTCGACGGCCGAGGCGTTCCGCCTGATCAACGCGGCACTCGCGAGCGAGCGCTTCGATGCGGCCGTCAGCACAGGAGCCGCTCTCGCTCTTGCGGCGCTGCCCGCCGCTCGCATGCGCGGCATCCCCACCCTCTACATCGAGAGCGTGTCCCGGGTCCAGGGGCCGTCGCTCAGCGGACGGGCGCTGTACGCGCTGCGGACGACGGAGATGCGCACACAGCACCCCGGCTGGGCCCACGGCCGGTGGGGCGTTCACCCCAGCGTGCTGGAGACCTTCGACTCCGAGCCCCGTGGGACAGCTCCCGTGCAGCCGCTCAAGATCTTCGTCACGCTGGGAACCATCGAGGGATACCGGTTCGATTCGCTGGTCGACGCCGTTCTCGCCACCGGTCTGGCCGGCCCCGACACGACCTGGCAGCTCGGGTACACCCGACGAGACGACCTTCCGGGACGAGTCGTCCAGCAGATGGATGCCCAGGACTTCGAGATGACCGCCCGGGAAGCCGACCTCGTCGTCACGCATGCGGGGGTGGGGACCATCCTCGGTCTGCTCGAGATGGGGGTTTACCCCGTGGCGGCGGTGCGGCGCTCCGCCCGCAGCGAGCACGTGGACGACCACCAGGAGCAGATCGCGGCGCTCCTGCGCCAGATCGGCATCGGGTCTGCGCTGGAGGTCGAGGACCTCGACGCCGCGGTGCTGCTCGAGGCCGCGTCGCTGCGCATCGCGTCCGGCACGCAGACGCGCGATGAGGCGGGTGCCGGCCGGTGAGCGTGCTGACCAGCCGGGCGCGCCCTGTCGCGCCCGGCACCACGACGCCTCCGCAGGTGTGGCACGTCGGCCGTCGCGGTGAGGTGGCGGGCGGCATGACGCAGGTCGTCAACGCCTACCTCGATTGGCCGTTCGAGCACGTCGACGTCCGGCTCCTCCCCACGCGCAACGGCGGCATGGGGCCGGCCGCGCTCGCGCTCATGCTCGCGGCCGCGGTGCGGATGCCGTTCCTCGGGCGCCGCGACCGCACCGTCGTGGCGGTCCACCTGTCGCAGGGCGGCTCGTTCATCCGCGAGGGCCTGCTGCTGCGCTGGGCGTCGTGCCTGGGCTACGGGACGACGGCGCACCTGCACGGCAGCACCTTCGTCGACTTCGCCCAGCGCTCCCCGGCGCTCGTCGCCAAGACGCTGCGCCGCGCAGACGTCGTCGTCGCCCTCAGCCAGATCACGATCGCCGAGGTGACCCGTCTGGCACCGGACACGCGCGTCGAGTTCGTCCAGAACGCCGTGCCCGCCGGCGCGCCCTCGAGCAAGGAGCGGCTCGTCGTGTTCGCCGGCGCCGTCACCCGCCGCAAAGGCGTCGATGTGCTGCTGGAGGCCTGGCGGCGACGCGACCCGGCGAACGGCTGGACGCTGCATGTCGCCGGGCCCGCGGTGGAGCCCGAGCTGCTCGACGACCTGCCCGCGAACGTCGTGATCGCCGGGTCCCTGCCGCACAGCGAGCTGATGTCGCTGCTCGACAGGTCAGCGGTCGCCGTCCTCCCCTCCCGAGATGAGGCGATGCCCATGTTCATCCTGGAGGCCCTCGCGCGGCGCAACGCCGTCATCTCGACCACGGTGGGCGGGATTCCGGGGGTGCTCGGCGGCGGTGCCGGCGTCATGGTCTCGCCCGGCGACGTGGACGCCTTCGCGGCCGCGCTCGACGCCGTCACGGCGGACCCCGAGGGCCTCGAGCAGACCGCCGCGGCCGGTCACGCCCGTTACGTGAGCGAGTACGCGGCCGCGACGGTCTATCCGCGCGTCGAGGAGCTCTGGCTCAGCACACTCCGCGGAGCCTGATCGCTCACGGTCGGCATGTGACGTTCGACAGCGGGGTCGGCGAAACGACGGAGTTCGAGCAGTACACCGTCGGCGCGATGGCGGGCCAGGACGGCTTGTGCACCCAGATGCCGAGCGAGGGCGACCCGGTGATCGCGTTCCCGACGAAGACGTTGCCGTCGCCCGAGCCGTCCTCGCTGAAGATCACGGCCAAACCGTAGCCGCGGGCCGCCGCCACGCTGTTGTTGGAGGTGTACCACTCGTCTCCCTTCACCAGCACGACCCCCTTGGAGTACTCATCCATCCACGCACTGCCGCTCACCCGGTTGCCCGCGATGGTGCCTGAAGAGGTGCCCTCCTTGGCCTCGATCGGCTGTGCGCCGGTCTCCGAGATGCTGTTGTCGATGACGTGGACGCGTGTCGTGGTGTCGGTCTGGCAGGAGTTCTGGCTGCAGAGATTGTTCCCGGACGTTCCCACGTAGACGCCTTCGCCATAGCGCGGCTCCACCAGCCCGGCGCGCCGGATGGTGCTCCCGATGATGAACGAGTCGGCCGTCTGCGTGCGGAAGTGGACCGCCTCGTAGCCGACATCGGTCACGGTGATGTTGCGCAGGGTGATGCGCTTGCCGGTGATGACCATGACGCCCTTCTGCGAGTCGGCGAACGACAGTCCGTGGACGACCACGTTGGCATCGCCCGTCAGCATCAGCGCGGATCCGGTGTCCCTGGCGCCCGTCGTGAGGACGGCGGTGCTGGGACCGCAGATCCAGATGCGCTTGGCTCCACCGTCGACGCTTCGCAGCTTGAACTGGCCGACATAGCGTCCGGGTGCGAGCACGATGACGGCGCCGGGGGTCGCGTCGAGCAGCGCGGCGGTCAGTTGCGGGGCGGTCGAGACCCGGACCGTCGCAGCGGGGCAGCGCTCCGTCGCGGTGATCTCACTCGCCACGACGCCGCTGCTCGGAGCGCTGGCCGTCTCGGATGCCTGGGTCGTCATGGCGGACCGCGCCAGCCACGGCACCGCCGAGACACGGTACTCGTAGGGCTCTCCCACGACAGCGGTCTCGTCCCGGTACAGGGTGGTCGACAGCGGCACGGTCGCGACCACGGACGCCGCCCCGTCGGGGTCGACGCGCACGACGGAGTAGCCCGACGCGCTCGACGAGGTGATCGGATTCCACGAGACGGCATAGCCGCTGGCCAGCGCACTCACGCTGACGCGCGTGGGCTGCTCGCTCGTGCTCGAAGCGGTCGCACTCGAGGCGGTGGAGGTGTCGAACGAGGCGGTAGTGGTGTCGAACGAGGCGGTCACCGCGGTCGCGGCATCCGGATCCCCCTCGATCTGCCCGCGAGGCGCGGGAGACAGCGCGATGCTCGTCACCACGACGGCGACGACGGCAGCGCTTGCGGCGATCAGACCCAGGAGTTTTGGCGCGATGGGTGTCATGTGGCGAGCATTCCCTCTCGTCGACGTGCGTTCACTGATTGGTGCCATTGTGTCGGCGCGCGGGGTCG
The DNA here is from genome assembly GCF_034045255.1 of Microbacterium sp. CFBP9034. Lineage (NCBI taxonomy): Bacteria > Bacillati > Actinomycetota > Actinomycetes > Micrococcales > Microbacteriaceae > Microbacterium > Microbacterium sp. CFBP9034. Next base: position 354,702 of record NZ_JAXCWC010000002.1, on the reverse strand, counting down.
TGAGTGTAAATTCTCGGAGCCCGCTCTGTTAAGTCTTGTGGATCCGGCGCGATGACCGGCGGCCGCGCCGAGATAGTGGAAACGCGGCGGAACCCACTCCGTGGCCCGCGCGAATCACACGATTGGAGTCCAGTGGAATCTCAGGACAAGGACGGCCTCACCCGACGGCTCTTCCTCTCCGGCTCGGCGGCAGCGGCGCTCGGCGCGGCCACCGGAGCGCTCGGCGGCGGTGCGGCGGCGTCGGCTGCCGACTACTCGAAAATCCCCAAGCTCCCGGGCGAACTCACCCGGGCGGCCACCCTCTATACCCGGGCCGGCAACCCCTACGAGATGATCGACGTGGTCATCCAGGGCGACCGGACGCGGCTGTTCGTGCCCCACGCATCGAAGCCCAGCAGAACGGCGTGGGTGCCGGTCGTCTGGTTCTACCACTCCAACGGGAGCAGCTACTCCGCCCTCAACACGGCCTTCAACTCGGCCGCGGAGCCGACGGTGGACTTCGGCGCGATCTCGATCTGCCCGAACAACGGCGGCGCCTCGGCCTGGGTGTCGCCGGCCGCCATCGCCGCGCAGCGCAACGCCGTCGCGTACATCACGTCGCTCTGGCGCCCCTTCTACAACTTCCAGCGGGCGAACTCCGGGGGCGGCGCGCTGATGTCGTGGGCCTACTCGAACAGGATCATGGACCGGATGTCGGGCATGTACATGGCGAGTTCGGTCTACGACGTGTGGGACGCGTACGTCAGAGCCCCCGAGAAGGTCGGCCCCGCGTACGGCTACGACGAAGCCGTCATCCAGGCGACCAACCCCGCGAACCGTCCGCAGTCCTCGTGGACGGGCACGCGCATCCGTTGCTCGTACAATCCCGCCGACCAGGTGGTCCCGCCCGCGCAGAACGCTCTCGCGCTGATGAATCTCGCCGGCCCGGTGGCGACGGAGGTCTCGTCGTACATTCACGCGGGCGGGGAGACCACCGGCGGTCACGTCGTTCCGAGCGCGGTCGCCGGCGACATGCTGCTGACGTTCAAGCGATGGGCGGGCGTCTAGCCGCAGATCGACGCAGGAAGCCCCGGCTGCGCCGAGCAGCCGGGGCTTCCGCCGTCAGCGCGCCGCGCGCGCACCCATCCGCGACTTGAGCAGGAGCGCGGGCCGCTCGACGAGGAAGTAGCTGGCCGTCGAGAGCGCCAGGGTCCCCGCGAGGACGATCACCACGTTGGCCAGGAACGCGCCCAGGGTGTCGCCGGGAACCACCAGGCCGTGACGCAGCACGAGCCAGATCACGCTCATGTGCCAGAGGTACATACTGTACGAGACGAGGCCGGTGTACCGGATCGGGCCCCAGTCCAGCGCCCGGGCGAAGGCGCCGCCGGCTCCTGAGCGCGACGGGCAGGCCACGAAGAACAGGAGCGCTCCGCACGCGGCGGCGAAGACGGTGTCCTCGAACACGCCCAGGTCGAGGACGCGGGCGGTGATCGCGGCGGCGAGACCGCCCGCCAGGATGCCCCAGCGCCACGGCCGCAGGTGCGCCGGGGTCTCGTGGGTCTGCCGGAAGTACTCGAGCAGGACGGCGGCCGCCATGCCGAAGGCGAACTGGTCGGCGTGCATCAGGAAGCTCCGCGCGAGCACGGCGGACCAGGTGCCACCCCACCCGGCCACGAGCGCCTCGTCACCGGTCAGCCCGGCGTACAGCGGCGCGGACAGCGCTTTCGTCGTGACGCCGATCACGAGCATCACTCCCGCGGGGGCGAACGCCGCGAGCAGCCCTCCGCGGCGCCGGAGCGCCCAGACAGCCAGGAAGAGCAGCGGCATGACGACATAGAAGACGAGCTCGACCGTGAGGCTCCAGGCGACGCCGATGCCCGTCTGCACGCCGAATGGCACGAACGTCTGCAGCATCGTCGCGTTGAGCAGCAGCAGCAGGGGGTCGCCGAGATACCCGACCCGGTCGCCGCGGGCCGAGTCCGCCACCGTCAGCGGCGCGGTGTTGGCGGTGGCCAGCACGAGGGAGACGACGAGAAGCACCACGAGGTAGGCGGGGTAGATCCGAAGAGCGCGGTTGACCGCGTACTTCGCGAGGTCGGGCTTGCGGGTGCGGGTGAGGAGGGCCAGCGCGAAGGGCCGGTAGAGGAGGAATCCCGAGAGGGCGAAGAAGAGGGTCAGCCCGTAGGCGAGCAGCGGCAGAACCGGCGCGAGGGCGCCGAGGTCGGCATCCGCCGCCGTCAGACCCTTCACGTGGGATACCAGCACGGCCGTCGCGGCGATGCCGCGCAGCCCCTCGATCCCGACGATCCGCCGGCCCCACGAGGGCTCCACTTCGACGATGTCGAGGTGGCGCTGATTCGGATCGGTTCCGGCTGGCACGCTCCGCAGTCTAGGAAGGGCGCGTGTCGAGCATGTAACGCTCAGGGGCCGAGCGGTGAAACCTTTCGGCGACGCCACAACTACACCCGCAAGTAACCTCGCCGTAACAGCGGCTGGGTAGGAATGGACCTACTCAACGGGCGACGGCGCTCGGTCCCACTCACCCACTCTGAGGAGACCCATGCGTCTTTCTGTCATCGGCTGCGGATACCTGGGCGCCGTCCACGCCGCAGCAATGGCGTCGATCGGCCACGAGGTCGTCGGCATCGACGTCGACCAGCGCAAGATCGACGCGCTGTCGAAGGGGCTCGCACCGTTCTTCGAGCCGGGGCTGCAGGAGATCCTCACCGAGGGGATCGCCTCGGGCCGCCTGAGCTTCACGACGGACATGGGCGCCGCATCCGGCGCCCAGGTGCACTTCGTCGGCGTCGGCACGCCACAGCAGAAGGACGGGTACGCCGCCGACATGACCTACGTCAACGCGGCGGTCGACGAGCTGATCCCGCACCTCAGCCCGGGAGACATCGTCGCCGGCAAGTCGACCGTCCCCGTTGGCACGGCCGCCACGCTCGCCGAGCGGGTGACGCCCACCGGCGCGACGCTCGTCTGGAACCCCGAGTTCCTCCGCGAGGGCTGGGCGGTCCAGGACACCGTCGACCCCGACCGTCTCGTGGCGGGGGTCCCCGCTGGTCCGGACGGCGAGCGCGCCGCCGACATCCTGCGCGAGGTCTACCACCCCTCGGTGGCCAAGAACACGCCGTTCATCGTGACGGACTACGCCACCGCCGAGCTGGTCAAGGTGGCGGCCAACGCCTTCCTCGCGACCAAGATCTCGTTCATCAACGCGATGGCGGAGATCGCCGAGGTGACGGGTGCCGATGTGACGCAGCTCGCGGACGCGATCGGCCACGACGCCCGCATCGGACGTCGCTTCCTCGGAGCGGGGATCGGGTTCGGCGGAGGCTGCCTGCCCAAGGACATCCGCGCGTTCGCGGCCCGCGCCGAGGAGCTCGGGCGCGGCGAGTCGGTCGGCTTCCTGCGCGAGGTCGACGCGATCAACATGCGCCGCCGCGATCGGGCGGTCGAGCTCGTCGTGAACGCGATGGGCGGCTCGGTGTTCGAGAAGAAGGTCGCCGTCCTCGGTGCCGCCTTCAAGCCTCACAGCGACGACATCCGCGACTCCCCCGCCCTGGATGTCGCGGTGCGCCTGCACGGCCTCGGCGCCGATGTCATCGTGACCGACCCTGCCGCGATCGAGAACGCGCGCCGTATCCACCCTCAGCTGTCGTATGCCGAGGAGCGCGACGACGCCATCCGCGACGCCGACGCCGTCGTGCTGGTCACCGAATGGGACGAGTACCGCCGCGAGCTGCCGGCCGAGCACGCCTCCACGCTCACGACGGGACGCATCGTCGTCGACGGACGGAACGGGCTGGATGCCGACGCCTGGCGCGCCGCGGGCTGGACGTACTACGGCATGGGCCGTCCCTGACCGGGGCAGTGGTGCACAGCCCGATGTCGCGACGTCGAGCGGACCGATCCCGTGCAGCTTCTTGAAGCGATCCTCCTCGGCCTGGTGCAGGGGCTGACGGAGTTCCTCCCCATCTCGTCGAGCGCACATCTGCGGATCGTCGGGGAGTTCCTGCCGTCCGCGACCGACCCCGGGGCGACGTTCACCGCGATCACCCAGATCGGCACCGAGGTGGCGGTGCTCGTCTACTTCTGGAAGACGATCACCCGCATCGTCTCGACATGGTGGCGATCGCTGTTCGGGCGAGTGGACCGGGCGGACCCGGACGCGCGTCTCGGCTGGCTCATCATCATCGGGACGCTGCCGATCGTCATCCTGGGGTTCACGCTGCAGAGCGTCATCCGGGACGCCTTCCGCAACCTGTGGCTCACCGCGACGATGCTGATCGTCTTCGGACTCCTGCTCGGCGCCGCCGACCGGTGGGGCCGCCGCACCCGGGAGCTGACCCAGCTGACGTACCGCCACGGCATCGCCCTCGGGTTCGCGCAGGCGCTCGCGCTCATTCCCGGCGTGTCCCGCTCCGGGGCCACGACGACGCTCGGCCTCGCGCTCGGCTACACGCGCCCGGCGGCCGCGGAGTACGCGTTCCTGCTCGCGGTGCCGGCGGTCTTCGGCAGCGGGCTGTTCGAGCTGTGGAAGAGCTTCGAGGAGCCGGGCGGTCCCTACGGTCCGCTCGACACAGCGGTGGCGACCGTCGTGGCGTTCGGCGTCGGGCTCGCCGTGATCGCGTTCCTCATGTCGTACATCAAGAAGCGCAGCTTCCTGCCCTTCGTCATCTACCGCCTGGTCCTCGGCGGCGCACTGATCGTCCTGCTCGCGACCGGCGTCCTGCAGCCGCTCTGACCGGTCGGCGGAGCGCCCGCCGCCGCTGTCGCGCGGCGTCGCTATCGTGGCTGCATGGCGACCGCGGAATACACCACATCGCTCCAGCGCACCTATCGGTATCTCCGCATCGGCATCGCCGGCACGGTCGTGGTGATCTTCGTCTCCGCCGCCGTGGCGGCAGCATCCGTCGGCTGGCTCACCACGATCAGCGACTACTTCTACACCTCCGCGCGCAACGGCCTGGTCGGCGCTCTCGTCGCGGTCGCGCTCGCGCTGGTGGCCCTCTCCGGCAGCGGGGTGGAACGGGCGCTGCTCGACGCGGCCGCCCTCTTCGCGCCGCTCATCGCGTTCGTGCCGACGACCCTCGCACCCGGCAGCGTGCCCGGCGTGGCGGTGCCGTGCGCCACGCGCTGCTTCCCGCCGGAATTCGAAGCGGATGCCGCCAACGGCGTCATCACCTACCTCGTCGTGGGCGTGGTCACCGTGCTGATCGCGCTGCTGCTGGCCGCACTCCGGCAGATCTCGATCTCCGCGGTGGGCTTCTCGCTCCTCCTCACGTCCGTGGTGCTGGTCGCCGTCGGCGCGACGTGGCTGTTCGCCCGCGAGGCCTTCCTGCAGCAGGGGCACTTCGTCGCGACCATCGCCTTCTTCGGCCTGTTCGCGGCCGTGTCGGTGCTCAATGCGTTCCCTCGGCGCGGAGCCCCGCCCACGACGACCTTCCGCGTGCTCTACGTCGTGATCGCGGTCGGACTCGCGCTCGTGCTGGTCGTTTACGTGGTGCTGCTGCCCGGGGCGTCCGACCGCGAGTTCCCCGTCGTGCTGGTGGCCGAGGCCGCGGCGCTCACGCTGTTCTTCGCGTTCTGGGTCGTGCAGTGCGTCGAGAAGTGGAACGCCCCCGACCCGACACTGCGCGCCTGACGCCGCCGGGCGCGGGGGTTCGCGTCAGGACGCCTCGGCGTGCGACGCCCGAGCGCTGCGGCTCGTCGCCGGTGAGAGCCTTGCCGTCACGAGGATGGGCAGGTGGTCGCTGAGCCCCTGCGGAAGGGTGCGCACCCGGTCGATCTCGAACCCGACCGAAGTCGCGAAGTCGTAGTGGCCGCGGAAGAAGCGGTAGCGGGTGTAGGTCCGCGAGTCGCTGAGGTTGAGCTCGTACCCCTGCTCGCGCACCTTCTGCCCGAGGTGCTCTTTGAACACGGGGTAGTTGTAGTCGCCGACCATGAGCGCGGGCACGCCTTCGCCCAGGGTCTCGAGCTCGGTCAGGGCGGTGCGGATCTGGTGGCGTCGCAGCGAGTTGAGCGCCGTCAGCGGCGCGGCGTGGAACGACGCCACGATGAGGTCGCGCCCCTCGTCGATGTCGTGCAGCCGCACCCCGAGCAGTCGCTCCTCGGCGGGCTTGAGCACGCGGTCGTGCAGGGACTTCTTCAGCGCCAGCGCCCGGATGTCGAGGGCGCGATACGTGTTCTCGCGGTAGTACACCGCGAGCCCGAGGCGGTTGCGCTGCGTGGCGTCGGCCAGCCGCAGGCCGGAGATCGTCTCGGGGATGTCGGAGGTGTCGGCCTCCTGCAGGCACAGCACGTCGGCGCTGTGGGTCTCGACGAGGTGCGCGAGCTCGACGGCGGCGCGGTGCTTGCGCAGGTTGTAGGAGATCACCTTCATGAGGGCCCCAGCCTAGAGCCGGCCGGTTGCCCGGTGGTGTCCGTCGGATGGATCCTGCGCTCACTCACAGCAACCTCCTCATTCTTCGTCGGGGGACTCCGGATGCCGCGGATCCGGCACGCGGCGGGCCCGGGTCTGCTCCGCCCGGAGGGCCAGCAGGCCGTCGGCGGGATAGCCCACCTCCTGCAGCGTCAGCCCTCGCGCGGCGAGCACCTTGATCTCGGGAACGCGCTCGCGCGAGTCGCGGATCTCGACCACGTCCTCGACGTCGAGGCGACCGTCGCCGGCCGCGACACAGCCGCCGACGAGGGCCCGCACCATGCTGTGGCAGAAGGCATCCGCCTTGACGTTGGCGATGAGCACGCCGCCATGATCGCGGTGCCAGTCGAATTCAAGGAGAGTGCGGATCGTCGTGGACCCCTCGCGCGGCTTGCAGTAGGCGGCGAAGTCGTGAAGCCCGATGAGGGCGCGGGCTGCGGCATCCATCGTCCCCTCGTCCAGCGCCCCGCGGACCGTGGTGGTGCGATGGCGCTCGAGCGGGTCGTACCCCGAGACGGCGTCGGCCACGCGGTACTCGTACCGCCGCCACACCGCCGAGAAGCGGGCATCGAACCCCTCGGGAGCGACGGCGGAGCGGGTCACGACGACGTCGGAGTATGCCCCGAGCGTGCCGGTCAGGCGGGCGGCGAGCACCGACACCGGATCGGCGTCCGGAGCGCCGGCACGAGGGCGGCGGCCCAGCAGGCGCTCGCGCTGCGCGTCGTCGAGGTCGATGTGCGCGACCTGGCCCGTGGCGTGCACTCCGGCGTCGGTGCGGCCGGCCACCACCAGCCGCGGCTCGCCGCCGAGCACGCGTCCGAGGGCGCCCTCGACGGTCTCCTGCACCGTGCGGAGCCCTGGCTGACGCGCCCAGCCGCGGAAGTGCGTGCCGTCGTAGGCGATGTCGAGCCGGATGCGCACGGCCCCAGCCTATGCCCGCGGCCTCAGCCGAGAACGCTCCGCCCGTGGGGCAGGTACTCGCCCGCCGCCTGCAGCGCCATGCGCGCGAGGCGGCTGCGGTTCTCGCTCTCGCGCACGATCTCGCGCGCGACCACGGGGTGCATGCGCACGATCTCGTCGAGCACCGCCACCGGCAGCACGACGACATCGACCTCGCCCAGCGCGACCGACCGCGAGATGGTCTGCGACCGCGACAGCGCGGTGAGCCCGACGGCGTCGTCGGGTCCGAGCTTCGTGACCTGCACGAACCCCTCGTCGTCGGTGGGGATGCCCAGCATGACGTGACCGGCGAGGATGAACCGCGTCTCGGTCGGCACCATCCCGGGCTTGAGGATCGACTCCCCGGCGCAGTACCGCTCCAGCCGCGCGTGCGCGGCGAGTCCGTCGGCTTCGCCCGGCTTCAGGCTCAGCGTGGGCGAGATCTGCCGCAGCGCATCCTGGAGCCGGGCGGGGGTGCGCCAGTCGTCGGTCATGTCCCCGTCGAGGTGCAGCTCCGCCCGCCGCGCGGCGTACCAGACGCGGGTGGCGAAGGTGTCGAGCACCACGGCATGATCGCCGGGGTTGCGGAGCGGGATCGCGACGGCGTACATGCCTCCCGGGAGGGTGGCGGCGCTGGGCTCGCGGTCCGGCGCGACGAGGGGGATGTCACGCGCCGTCGCCACCAGCAGCTCGCGCACGCGCCCGGGAGGATCGTCGCTGCCGAACGACAGCTCGAGCACCGCCGCGTAGGGGTCGGGGCTGCGCGAGAGGTTGACGAACGACCCGCCGGCCAGTTCCGCCGTGGGCATCACGACGATGCCGTTGCCGGAGTCGAGGTGCACGGCACGCCAGTTGACCTCGACGATCTGCCCGCGCATCCCGCCCGTCTCGATCCAGTCGCCGAGCTCGAACGGCGCCTCGAACACCAGGAAGAGCCCCGACACGATCGAGCCCACGGCGTTCTGCAGCGCCAGGCCGACCACGATCGAGGTGATGCCGAGCGCGGCGAACACGCCCGCCACGTCCGCGTCCCACACCCACCAGAAGACCGCGGCGATGCCGAGGATGATGAACACGAACCGGATGAGATCGCTGAAGATCGTGGGGAAGCGGTCGCGCCACGAGCCCTTCTCCGCGCGGTGGAAGACGAGGTGGTTGACGGCGTTGATCGTGACGACGATCACGAGGAGCCCGAAGATCGTCCAGATGACGCGGGGCCAGGTGCCCTCGCCCTCCCAGGCCCCGGGCTGGCTGATGAGCACCAGGATGCCCGCCACCGGCACCAGGTAGTTGCGCACCATCAGCACGATCGGCGCGGCCCTGCTCCCCCGGCGCGCGAGCGCGTTGTGGAACTCGGTCAGGCCGATGAGCGCCAGCGGCAGCCCCACCGAGACGATGACGGCGGGCCAGAACCACGGCTGCGAGACGATGTCGGCCATCGGATGCCTCACCCCTCCACGATGATCGCGGGGGCCTCGACCTTCCACACGCGCTGGACGCCGCTCTGCGTGTCGACGTCTCCGGCCGGCATCACCGGGATCGAGTCCGGAAGGCGGTCCGCCACCCGCTGCGTGACGTAGATGCCCGGTTCGTCGGAGTCGCCCTGCACCCGGAAGGCGAGGTTCACGGCATCGCCCCACATGTCGTAGACGACGCGCGCCCGGCCGATGAGCCCGCTCGTGACCTTGCCCGAGTCCAGGCCCGCGCGAAGGCCGAGCTTGACGCCCTGCTGGGAGGAGTAGCGCTCGAGGATCGCGTCGAGCTCGAGTGCGAACTCCACCGCCCGACGGGCGTTGTCGACCCGCGGCGTCGCCAGGCCGCAGCTGGCCAGATAGCTCTGCCGCGTGGTGCGGACGCGCTCGACGCCGTGGCGCTCGGCGGCTTCGTCGAACGTGCGGATGAGGTCGTTGAGCCGAGCGATCGCCTCATCCGACGACATCGCCAGCGCCAGCTCCTCGAAGCCCACGATGTCGGCGAACACGACGGTGACGTCGTCGCTGTCCTGGGTGATGGCATCGTCGCCGTGCTTGTAGCGGTTCGCCATCCCCTCGGGCATGAACGAGAGGATCAGCTGCTCGTTGGCCTTCTCCTGCTCCTCGATGAGGTGCGACTTGATCTGGAGGCTGCGGCTCATGTCGTTGAACGCGTTCGCGACGTCGGCCAGCTCGTCGCTCGACCCCGCCTCTACCTGCACGCCCTCATCGCCGGCCGCGATGCGCTGCGCTGCCGCCTTCAGCCGCCGCAGCGGCCGGACGAACACCTGCGCGAGGACGAGCGAGAGCAGGCACACGAAGATGATCATCCCGGCGGTGGAGAGGATGAGGTTGCGCGTGAAGTCCTCGACCGGCACGAGAGCCTCGGCCGAGGTCTCCTGCGCCACGATGACCCAGTTCAGCCCGTCCACGTTGAGCGGCGCATAGGCGACGAGACTGTCGCGTCCGAGGTAGTCCCGCTCGAGCAGGGTGCCGGCCTCGCCGGAGAGGGCGAGGGCGACGGCCCCGCCCGAGATCGTCTGCTGCATCAGCGTGCTGCCGTTCTGCACACTCAGCGCCGCCGCCTCGGGCGCGAGTCCTGCGGCGACGGCGGCTCCCTCGTACGCGGCGGGGTCGTCCTGCAGCTGGCGCGAGATCGACCGCATCAGCTGGTCGCGGCCGACGAGGTAGGTCTCGCCCGTCCGGCCGAGGCCGTTCATGGCCCATTCGCCGCCGACCGTCATCACCTCGTCGATGCGATCGATGGGCAGCTCGATCGCGAGGGCCCCCACCACCTCGCCGTCATCCGCGATGGGCGTCACGGCCCACCCGGCCGGGTTCCCGAGGCTGGGGCTGTAGGGCGCGAAGTCGGCGATGACCACGTCGTCCACGATGTTGCGGTCCATGGCCTCGCGGTACGCGGCGGCGAGGTTGGACAGGCGATAGGGGCCGTCGAACAGATTCGTGCCGAGGTCGACGCCCTTGAACGCGCTGTAGACCACGTTGCCGTCGGTGTCGAGCATGAGGACGTCCTCGAAGCCCTGCAGCTCCGTCATCGTCCGGTAGTAGGGGTGGAAGCGCGCGTGGGCCGCCGACCACGCGCTGCCGTCCCCGGCGTCGTCGGAGACGATGGCCTCTTCCCAGTTCTCGTACGGAATGACGTAGTGGTACTGGAGGTAGCCCGCCGCACCGCCGTCGGGAGCGAACGCCGCGCCGTCGACGTCTTCGCCCGTCGCCTCGGAGAGATCGGCCGCGAAGGCGTCCCGGTAGTAGGCGTCGACCTGAGCGGATGCCGCGGCATCCGGCTCCTGCCGCTCGAGCTCGTCGAACCCCGCCGAGAACGCCCGCGCCGCCTGGGTGCTCGTCTCGTTCATGGCGCTGAGCCGCACCGCGTTCTCGATCGAGCCGAAGAGCTGCGCGACCTCGCGGCTGCGGTTCTCGCGGATCTCGACCAGTCGGTCGTAGGCGATGGTCCGGAGGGCCTCGGTGCCGTTGAGGTAGCCGATGACGCCGACGACGATGCTGGAGAGGACGCTGACCGACAGCAGCATGATCAGCAGGATCGAGTAGATCGAGAGCCCGGGGCGCTGCCGAGGGCGCGGTGTACCCACCCACTGCGTGGGTGCCGCCGTCGGCGTCGCCTGATCGGACACGTCGTCCCTCTCTGCGCCGCCATCGCGCAGGAAGTAACCCCAGTTCCCGGTGCCCCGGGATAGCGCCCACCCTAGCGCCCGGCCTCGCCCGGCCGGTAGAGGCGGGGTTGCCTCGCGGCGCAGTCGTCCGTCCGAGATTCAGGAGACACGCCGCAGTGCCCCTGCCCAGGGACCCGGGACTGCGCAGTCTTCCTGAATCTCGTCCGGGGGGCGTCTGCGGAGGCAGCGTTCAGCGGACCCCGCCCGGACGCAGCGAGACCCGCGGGCCCTGACGGGCACGCGGGTCTCGCGGTGCAAGGGTGGTCGGCGACCGGAGCCGCGACCTGCCGGGCGTGGCGCCCGGCGTTCCGATTACTCGGACTTCTCCTCGGCGGGGGCCTCGACGGCCTCCTCGGCTGCAGCCTCGGCGGCGGCGCCCTCTTCGGGCGACTCGGCGCCGGCGTCGGTCGCGTCCTCGGCCGGGGTCTCGTCGGCCTCGGTCTCGGCCGGCGCCTCGTCGGCAGCCGGAGCGGCCTTGGCCGCGGCGGACTTCTTCGCCGACTTCGGCTTCGGGGTCACGGGCTCGAGGACGAGCTCGATGACGGCCATGGGGGCATTGTCGCCCTTGCGGTTGCCGACCTTCGTGATGCGGGTGTAGCCGCCCTCACGCTCGGCGACGAGCGGCGCGATCTCGGTGAAAAGGACGTGCACGACTTCCTTGTCACCGATGACCGACAGCACCCGGCGACGGGCGTGCAGGTCGCCGCGCTTGGCGAACGTGATGAGCCGCTCGGCGAGCGGACGAAGGCGCTTGGCCTTGGTCTCGGTCGTCTTGATCGACTTGTGCGTGTAGAGGGCCGCTGCCAGGTTGGCAAGCATCAGGCGCTCGTGTGCGGGGCCGCCTCCGAGGCGGGGACCCTTGGTGGGCTTAGGCATTCTTGATTACTCCAGTGTGAAAGTCGATCGAGGGGGGATCAGACGGCTTCGTCGTCGTATCCGCCGTAGAAGTGCGCGCCGTCGAACCCGGGGACCGAGTCCTTCAGCGACAGGCCGAGGGAGACGAGCTTGTCGCGCACCTCGTCGACCGACTTCTGACCGAAGTTGCGGATGTTCATGAGCTGCGTCTCCGAGAGGGCGACGAGCTCGCTGACGGTGTTGATGCCCTCGCGCTTGAGGCAGTTGTACGAGCGCACGGACAGATCGAGGTCTTCGATCGGCATCGACAGCTCGTTGGAGAGGACGGTCTCGACCGGCGCGGGGCCGATCTCGATGCCCTCGGCCTCGACGTTGAGCTCGCGGGCCAGGCCGAAGAGCTCCGTCAGGGTGCGACCGGCCGAGGCGACGGCGTCGCGGGGGGCGATCGACGACTTGGACTCGACGTCCAGCACGAGCTTGTCGAAGTCGGTGCGCTCACCGGCGCGGGTGGCCTCGACGCGGTAGCTGACCTTGAGCACGGGCGAGTAGATCGAGTCGATCGGGATCTGACCGGCCTCGGCGTACTCGTTGCGGTTCTGGGTCGCCGAGACGTAGCCGCGGCCTCGCTCGATGGTGAGCTCGAGCTCGAACTTCGCCGTGTCGTTCAGCGTCGCGATGACGAGCTCGGGGTTGTGCACCTCGACACCGGCCGGAGCCGAGATGTCGGCGGCGGTGACCTCGCCCGAACCGGTCTTGCGCAGGTACGCCGTGATGGGCTCATCGCGCTCGCTGGAGACGACCAGCTGCTTGATGTTGAGGATGATCTCGGTGACATCCTCCTTGACACCCGGAATGGTGCTGAACTCGTGGAGGACGCCGTCGATGCGGATCGACGTGACGGCCGCGCCCGGGATGGACGAGAGGAGGCTGCGACGCAGCGCGTTGCCGATCGTGTAGCCGAAGCCGGGCTCCAGCGGCTCGATGACGAAGCGGCTGCGGAACTCCCCGACCTTCTCCTCGGTCAGAGTGGGACGCTGTGCGATGAGCACTATGTGTTCCTTTCGATCACGTGCCCGCTATATGACACGTGCGGTGAATGAGGTGTTGAGTTTTTCTCGGAGGATGCCTCGCGGCGAGGCATCCCGTGTCTATGGACGGCCGCTGCGCGGCCTACTCGACAACCGGACGGTTGGAGCAGGCCGCGCATCGGCGCGTGGAAACGTCAGACGCGGCGACGCTTGGGCGGACGGCAGCCGTTGTGGGCCTGCGGCGTCACGTCCTGGATCGATCCGACCTCGAGGCCGGCGGCCTGCAGCGAGCGGATCGCGGTCTCGCGGCCCGAGCCCGGGCCCTTCACGAAGACGTCGACCTTCTTGACGCCGTGCTCCTGCGCCTGGCGGGCGGCCGACTCGGCGGCCATGCCTGCGGCGTAGGGCGTCGACTTGCGCGAGCCTTTGAAGCCCACGCCGCCCGACGATGCCCAGCTGATGACCGCACCCGAGGGGTCGGTGATCGAGACGATGGTGTTGTTGAACGTCGACTTGATGTGGGCGTGGCCCAGCGCGATGTTCTTCTTCTCCTTGCGACGCGGCTTGCGCGCAGCACTCTTGGGGGTAGCCATGATTCTCCTAAACCTGAGCGCCGGCGGAGGCCTAGCGCGCCTTCTTCTTGCCGGCGACGGTGCGCTTGGGACCCTTGCGGGTACGCGCGTTGGTCTTCGTGCGCTGTCCGCGCACGGGGAGGCCACGACGGTGGCGGATGCCCTCGTAGGAGCCGATCTCGACCTTGCGGCGGATGTCGGCGGCCACCTCGCGGCGGAGGTCACCCTCCACCTTGAAGTTGGCCTCGATGTGGTCGCGGAGGGCGATCAGCTGGTCGTCGCTGAGGTCCTTCACGCGGATGTTCTCGTCGATCTCCGTCGCTGCGAGGATCTCGTTCGAGCGGGTGCGGCCGACACCGTAGATGTAGGTCAGGGCGATCACCACGCGCTTGTCGCGCGGGATGTCAACGCCGGCAAGACGTGCCATGCGGTTCTCCTAAGGAGTTGGTGGAGGTGTGGAACAGGATCGGTGCCCGGGCCCCCGCCCGAGGTGTCCCCCGCGAACGGGTTCTGATCCTGCTGTGATGTGTTCAGTTGTGGGGCTCGGATGCCGGCGGACCGGCATCCGGAAGCTCATTCAGCCCTGGCGCTGCTTGTGACGCGGGTTCGACTTGCAGATGACCATGACGCGACCGTGGCGGCGGATGACCTTGCAGTGGTCGCAGATGGGCTTGACGGAGGGATTGACCTTCATGATTTCCTGTTTCGCTGTCTTCACGACGGAGGGCACCTCTTCGGGCACCCGTCCGGGTGTTACTTCTCGACCGGTCTAGCGGTAGCGGTAGACGATGCGCCCACGGGTGAGGTCGTAGGGGCTCAGCTCGACGACCACGCGGTCCTCGGGGATGATGCGGATGTAGTTCTGCCGCATCTTGCCTGAGATCGTGGCGAGCACCTTGTGTCCGTTGCTCAGCTCAACGCGGAACATCGCGTTGGGCAGCGCCTCGGAGATCACGCCCTCGATCTCGATGACACCGTCTTTCTTCGCCATACGCTCGCTATCACTTTTGCGGACCAGTCGGTCTGCGGTGGATGGGATTGTGGTGCTCGGACACGCCGATAAAGGCGCAACGCACCAAAGATCAAGCATACGTGATATCGGATGCCTCGGCAAACCGACCTCGACCTGCTACTCGAAGAGCGTGGCGAGCTGTCCCGGCTCGGGGAGCGTGGAGTTCGCGATGACCTCGCCGTTCACGGCGATGGTCGGGGTGCCGATGCCGCCGGCGCCCGGCTGCACGGGAGTCTCCTCGGTCATCGCGGCGACGTAGTCCGCGTAGACCCCGTCGGTCACGCACGCGTCGACGTCGGTGACACCCACCGCGTCGGCGATGTCGAGGATCTGGTCGTCGGTGAGACCCGACGTGCCCTCGGCCGGCTGGTTCTGGAACATCGCGTTCATGAAGGGGACGGATGCCTCGGCATCCGCCACCGCCACGCAGTACATCGCGTTCGCCGCTCGCGTCGAGAACTCCGTGCCCTGCGACTGGTCGTCGAGGATCGCGATGGGGTGGATGCCGTGGGTGATCGCGCCGTCGTCGACCAGGCCATCGATCTCCGCGCCGAACACCTGCTCGAACTGATTGCAGATCGGGCACATGAAGTCGATGTAGGTGTCGAGCCGGTTCTCGCCGTCGCCGACGAGGATCGCGCCGGTCTCGGTCTCGATGTTCGAGGCCGATGGCGTCTGGCCCGGCTCGGGAGTCGCGGCGTTGTTGTTGAGCGACACCACGAGCCATGCGACGAGCACGAGCGCGACGACCACGCCCACGCTCACCCAGATCGGGAACCAGTTGACCCTGCGCGAACCCTCAGCCATGCCGTCTTCTCCTACGCGATCGCTGCCGGCGTCACTCCGAAGGGCGCGAGCCCCGCGGCGCCGCCGTCGGGTGCGGTGAGCACCCAGATGCCGCCATCATGCACGGCGACGCTATGTTCCCAATGTGAGCCGGCGGTGCCGTCGACGGTGGACACGGTCCAGCCGTCGTCTTCGACGAAGGTCTCCTGGTCGCCGATGACGACCATGGGCTCGATCGCCAGGACCAGCCCGGGGCGCACCTCCGGGCCGCGGTCGGACACGCGGTAGTTGAAGACCGACGGCGCCTCGTGCATCTTGCGCCCGATGCCGTGGCCCACGTACTCGCGCAGGATGCCGTAGCCCGCAGTGCCCGAGGACTCCGGCGAATTCGCCTCGATGTAGCCCTGCACGGTCTCACCGACCTCGCCGAGATGGGTGGCCTTCGCCAGCGCGGCGATCCCCGCCCACAGCGAGCCCTGCGTGACATCGGACAGGCGCTGCCGTTCGGCGACGACCTCGGGGCGCGACGGGTCCGCGAGCACGACGGAGAACGCGGAATCGCCGTTCCACCCGTTGTACTCCGCGCCCGAGTCCACCGAGATGATGTCCCCCGGAGCGAGCACGCGATCGCCCGGGATGCCATGGACGACCTGCTCGTTCACCGACGTGCAGATCGTGTGGCGATAGCCGCGCACCATCTGGAAGTTCGACTTCGCGCCGCGGGAGGTGATGAGGGCGGATGCCGCGGCATCCAGCTCGCCCGTGGTGACACCGGGCGCGATCAGCGTGCGGACGGCGTCGAGCGAGGCAGCGGTGATGAGGCCGGGCTCGACCATCGCCCGCAGCTGGGCGGGCGACTTGTAGATCGAGCGGCGCAGCGACACGGGCTCAGGCGGCGGCGGGCCGGATGAGCCCGCGCGCTTCGAGCGCCGCCACGATGCGGTCGGTGATCTCGTCGAGCGTGCCGATGCCGTCGATCTCGTCGACGATGCCGCGCGTGCGGTAGACGCCGAGGATCGGCGCCGTCTCGCGCTCGTAGATCGCCAGCCGGTTCGCGATGACCTCTTCGGTGTCGTCGGTGCGACCCTGCTCCTGCGCGCGCAGCGACAGGCGGGCGATGCTCTCGTCGCGGGGGACGCTGAGCTCGATCACCGCGTCGAGCGACTCGTCGCGGCCCTCGAGGAACTCGTCGAGATGCACGACCTGGCTCATGTTGCGGGGGTACCCGTCGAGGAGGAAGCCCCCCTGCGCGTCGGCGTGCGTCAGGCGATCGCGGACGACCGCGCTCGTCAGCTCGTCGGACACCAGGTCGCCGGCGGCGATGATCGCCTTGACCTGCTCGCCCAGCTCGCTGCCGGCCGCGACCGCGGCCCGGAACACGTCGCCGGTGGAGATGGCCGGGATGCCGAAGGCCTCGGCGATCCGCACCCCCTGGGTGCCCTTGCCGGAGCCCTGAGGCCCGATGATGAGCAGTCGCGTCGCCGCGCCCGGCTGGCCTTGCACCGCCGTCATCGCAGGAGCCCCTCGTAGTGGCGCTGCTGCAGTTGGGCGTCGATCTGCTTGACCGTCTCGAGACCGACACCGACGATGATCAGGATCGACGCGCCACCGAACGGGAAGTTCTGGTTGGCGCCGACCGCGGCCAGCGCGATGAGCGGCAGCAGGGCGATGAAGCCGAGGTAGAGCGAGCCGGGCAGCGTGATGCGCGTGAGCACGTAGTCGAGGTACTCGGCCGTCGGGCGACCCGCACGGATGCCGGGGATGAACCCGCCGTACTTCTTCATGTTGTCGGCGACCTCGACCGGGTTGAACGTGATCGCGACGTAGAAGTAGGTGAAGCCGACGATGAGGAGGAAGTACACCAGCATGTAGAACGGGTGGTCGCCGTTGGTGAAGTACTGCTGGATCCACGCGACCCAGCCCGGGATCTCGTTCTCTGCGTTCGGCTGCATGTTGAACTGCGCGATGAGGGCGGGGATGTACAGCAGCGACGAGGCGAAGATGACGGGCACGACGCCGGCCATGTTGACCTTGATGGGGATGTACGTGTTCGTTCCGCCGTAGGTGCGGCGGCCGACCATGCGCTTGGCGTACTGCACCGGGATGCGCCGCTGCGACTGCTCGACGTAGACGACCAGCGCCACGACGACGATGCCCACCGCCAGCACGAGGAGGAAGACCTCGAAGCCGCGCGACTGCGCGATCGCCCACATGGACGCGGGGAAGGCCGCGGCGATCGACGTGAAGATCAGCAGCGACATGCCGTTGCCGATGCCGCGCTCGGTGACGAGCTCGGCGAACCACATGATGAGGCCGGTGCCGGCGGTCATCGTGATGATCATGAGGAGCTGAGCCCACCACACGTCGTTGGTGAGGAGCTGCTCGCACTCGGGGATGCCCGTGGCGCCGAAGAGCTGACCGCTCCGGGCGACCGTCACGAGAGTCGTCGACTGCAGCAGTGCAAGCGCGATCGTGAGGTAGCGGGTGTACTGCGTCAGACGCGCCTGGCCCGACTGGCCCTCCTTGTAGAGGGTCTCGAAGTGCGGGATGACCACGCGCAGCAGCTGCACGATGATCGTCGCGGTGATGTACGGCATGACGCCGAGCGCGAAGATCGACAGCTGCAGCAGCGCGCCACCCGAGAACAGGTTGACGAGCGAGAGCAGTCCCTGCGTGCCGGCCGACTGCTGAAGGCAGGACTGCACGTTGGGGAAGTCGACGAACGGCGCCGGGATGTGCGCGCCGAGGCGATAGAGGGCGATGATCGCCAGGGTGAATGCGATCTTCCGCCGAAGGTCGGGAGTGCGGAAGACCCGCGCGATGGCGCTGAACAAGAGGATGCCTCCAGAGGGGATGCCGGCCGCACGGCGACGTGCCGACGTCCAGGGTAACCCAGTGGGGGCCGGAGCAAGCTCCGGCCCCCACTGTGCGGTATTACTTGACGGTGCCGCCCGCGGCGACGATCTTCTGCTCGGCGGAACCCGAGACCTTGTCGACCGCCACAGTGAGCTTCACCGAGATGTCTCCGGTGCCGAGCACCTTGACCTTCTCGTTCTTGCGAACCGCACCCTTGGCGACCAGGTCGACGATGGTGACGTCGCCTCCGGTCGGGTACAGCTCGGCGAGCTTGTCCAGGTTCACGACCTGGTACTCGACGCGGAACGGGTTCTTGAACCCGCGCAGCTTCGGGGTGCGCATGTGCAGCGGCATCTGCCCACCCTCGAAGCCGGCCTTGACCTGGTAACGGGCCTTCTGGCCCTTGGTGCCACGGCCGGCCGTCTTGCCCTTCGAGCCCTCACCGCGACCCACGCGGGTCTTGGCGGTGTTGGAGCCCGGGACCGGACGCAGGTGGTGCACCTTGAGGACACCGGGGCGCGATGCCGGGGCATCCGCCTTCGGGGCTGCCTTCTTGGCCGGAGCCTTCTTGGCGGCAGGAGCCTTCTCGGCCTTGTCCGCGACCTCGGCCTTGTCGGCCTTGGCAGCGGCGGCCTTCGCGGGCGCCTTCTTCTCGGCGGCCGGCTTCGCGGCGGCCTTCTTCTCGGCGGCCGGCTTGGCGGCGGCAGCCTTCTTCGCGGGAGCCTTCTTGGCGGGGGCCTTGGCCTCCGCCTCGACGGCGTCGTTCTTCTCGGCCTTGTCAGCCATTAGTCGATCTCCTCAACCTTCACGAGGTGCGCGACGGTCTTGACGTAGCCGCGCGTCTGCGCGTCGTCGGGACGGACGACCGAGTCGCCGATCCGCTTCAGACCGAGCGAACGCAGCGTGTCACGCTGGTTCTGCTTCTCGCTCACCTTGGACTTGACCTGGGTCACCTTCAGGCGCGCAGCCATCAGACACCTGCCTTCGCAGCCGCGGCCTCAGCCTCGGCACGGACCAGACGGGCGGGGGCGACCTGATCGAACTCGAGGCCACGACGTGCGGCGACCGCACGGGGCTCCTCGAGCTGCTTCAGGGCAGCCACCGTCGCGTGGACGATGTTGATCGTGTTCGACGAGCCGAGCGACTTCGACAGGACATCGTGGATGCCTGCGCACTCGAGCACGGCGCGAACCGGACCACCGGCGATGACACCGGTACCGGCACCGGCCGGACGAAGCAGCACCACACCGGCGGCCGCCTCACCCTGCACCGGGTGCGGGATTGTCGAGCCGGCACGGGGCACGCGGAAGAAGTTGCGCTTGGCCTCTTCGACACCCTTCGAGATCGCCAGGGGCACCTCGCGGGCCTTTCCGTAGCCGACGCCCACGACACCGTTGCCGTCGCCGACGACGACGAGCGCGGTGAAGCTGAAGCGACGACCGCCCTTGACGACCTTCGAGACGCGGTTGATGGTGACGACGCGCTCCAGGAACTGGCTCTTGTCGGCATCGCGCGACCCGCGGTCACGCTGGTTGGCGTTGCGCTCGCGACCGCCGCGACGCGGCTCGCGCTCACGCTCGGCGGGCGCCTCGGTGGTCGCAGCGGCAGCAGCCGGCTCGGTCACTTCGGTCTCCACGTTGTTGTTGTTCACTGATTCGCTCACAGGTTCAGACCTCCTTCGCGTGCGCCGTCGGCGATCGCCGCGACACGGCCCGCGTAGCGGTTGCCACCACGGTCGAACACGACGTCCTCGACGCCGGCGGCCTTCGCGCGCTCGGCGACCAGTTCGCCGACCTTGCGGGCCTTGGCGGTCTTGTCACCGTCGAACGTGCGGAGATCGGTCTCGAGGGTCGATGCCGAGGCCACGGTGTGGCCCTTGCTGTCATCCACGACCTGCACGAAGACGTGGCGGGCCGAGCGGGTGACGACGAGGCGCGGACGCAGCTCGGTGCCGACGACCTTCTTGCGAAGGCGGGCGTGACGACGCGAACGCGCCTGGGTCTTTGTCTTGACAGCCATGGTTACTTACCACTCTTTCCGGCCTTGCGACGAACGACCTCGCCGGCGTACCGCACACCCTTGCCCTTGTAGGGCTCGGGCTTGCGAATCTTGCGGATGTTGGCAGCCGCCTCACCGACGGCCTGCTTGTCGATGCCGCTCACGGTGACCTTGTTGTTGCCTTCGACCGTGAACGAGATGCCGGAGGGCGGCTCGACGAGCACGGGGTGCGAGAAGCCGAGGGCGAACTCGATGGAGCTGCCCTTCTGCGCGACGCGGTAGCCCGTGCCGACGACCTCGAGGCCCTTGGTGTAGCCCTGAGTAACGCCGATGATGTTGTTGTTGATGAGGGTGCGGGTCAGACCGTGGAGCGAACGCGAAGCGCGCTCGTCATCGGGACGGGTCACGACGACCTGGCCCTCTTCGATCTTGACCTCGATGGGGCGCGAAACGGTGAGCGCGAGCTCACCCTTGGGGCCCTTGACCGCGACATCCTGGCCGTCGACCGTGATGGTGACGCCGGAGGGGATGTCGATCGGGAGACGTCCGATACGCGACATGTCAGATCACCACACGTAGGCGAGGACTTCCCCACCCACGCCCTTCTGCTCGGCCTGACGGTCGGTGAGAAGACCGGAGGAGGTGGAAAGGATGGCGACGCCGAGGCCACCGAGAACGGTGGGGATCTCGGTCGACTTCGCGTAGACGCGAAGACCGGGCTTGGAGACGCGCTTGATGCCGGCGATCGACCGCTCGCGGTTCGGGCCGTACTTGAGCGTCAGCGTGAGGGTCTGGCCGACGCGAGCGTCGCTGACCTCCCACGATGCGATGTAGCCCTCCTGCTTGAGGATGGCGGCGATGTGCGTCTTGAGCTTCGAGTTCGGCAGCGACACGCTGTCGTGGTGCGCCGAATTCGCGTTGCGCAGACGGGTCAGCATGTCTGCGACCGGGTCTGTCATTGTCATTTGTTGATTCCTTTGTTCATGAGGTTTCGGCTGCCGTTACACGACAGACGACCTTCTATGAGTGCCCCGGGAGCCAGCGGCTCCCGGGGACTTCATCGGCTCAGGACTGAGCGTCCTCGTTGCGGAAGGGGAAGCCGAGGTGGCGCAGCAGCGCACGGCCTTCGGCATCCGTCTTCGCCGACGTCACCACGGTGATGTCGAACCCGCGGACGCGATCGATCTTGTCCTGGTTGATCTCGTGGAACACGGACTGCTCCTGGAGACCGAACGTGTAGTTGCCGTTCCCGTCGAACTGGGCGCCCGACAGGCCGCGGAAGTCGCGGATGCGGGGCAGCGCCAGGTTGACGAGGCGGTCCACGAACTCCCACGCGCGGTCGCCCCGGAGGGTGACGTGCGCGCCGATGGCCTGGCCCTCACGCAGCTTGAACTGCGCGATGGACTTACGGGCCTTCGTGACGATCGGCTTCTGACCGGTGATCTTGGTGAGGTCGTCGACCGCACCATCGATCACCTTGCTGTCGCGAGCTGCCTCGCCGACGCCGGTGTTCACGACGACCTTGACGAGACCGGGGATCTGCATGACGTTCGCGTAGCCGAACTCCTCCTGCAGGGCCTTCTTGATCTCGGAGTTGTACTTCTGCTTCAGGCGGGGCTGGATCTTGCCAGCCACCGCGGCAGTGGCGGTGCTCATATTCAGAGGTCCTTGCCTGACTTCTTGGCGAAGCGAACACGGACGGTGCGCTTGACGCCGTCCTTCGTCTGCTCCTCGACCCGGTGGCCGACCTTGGTCGGCTTCTTGGTCGAGGGGTCGACGAGCGCCACGTTGGAGATGTGGATGGGGGCTTCGAAGGTCTCGATGCCGCCCGTCTTGGTGCCGCGCTGGGTCTGGCCCACGCGGGTGTGCTTCGTGACGTAGTTCACGCCTTCGACGATCACGCGGTTCTGCTCGACAAGGATCTCGAGGACCTTGCCCTGCTTGCCGCGGTCTCCGCCGCGCTCGGGCTTGGCGCCCGAGATGACCTGAACGAGGTCACCCTTTTTGATCTTGGCCATGGGGTCAGATCACCTCCGGTGCGAGCGAGACGATCTTCATGAACTTCTTGTCACGAAGCTCACGACCGACCGGTCCGAAGATGCGGGTGCCGCGGGGCTCCCCGTCGCTCTTCAGGATGACGGCGGCGTTCTCGTCGAACTTGATGTAGGAACCGTCGGGACGACGGGTCGACTTGACGGTGCGGACGACGACGGCCTTGACCACGTCGCCCTTCTTGACGTTTCCGCCGGGAATTGCGTCCTTCACGGTCGCGACGATGATGTCACCGAGACCGGCGTACCGGCGGTGCGAGCCACCGAGCACGCGGATCGTGAGCAGCTCCTTGGCGCCGGTGTTGTCGGCCACCTTGATGCGGGATTCCTGCTGAATCATTAGTTACTCCTGGGGTTCCAAGCAGCCCGGGGGCTTACTTGGCCTTCTCGAGGATCTCGACCAGACGCCAGCGCTTGGTGGCGCTCAGCGGACGGGTCTCGTTGATGAGGACGAGGTCGCCGATGCCGGCGGTGTTGCCTTCATCGTGCGCCTTGACCTTCGACGTGCGACGGATGACCTTGCCGTAGAGCGGGTGCTTGACGCGGTCCTCGACCTCCACGACGATCGTCTTGTCCATCTTGTCGCTCACGACGTAGCCGCGACGCGACTTGCGGTAGCCACGGGCGTCGGCGTCACGGACGTCGTGCGCGGACGACTCGTGGCCGGCAGCCTGGACGTCGGCGGTCTCGGCGACCACGGCCTCAGCCTTGGGGGCTGCGGCCTTCTTCGCCGGAGCCTTCTTCTCGGTGGTCTCAGCCATCACTCGGCCTCTTCCTTCACGGCCTCGTCAGCGGCATCCGCCTTCTTGGCCTTCGTCTTCTTCGCCTTCGTCGTGGTCTCCAGCGGCGCGGGAGTGGCACGGATGCCGAGCTCGCGCTCACGGATCACGGTGTAGAGCCGCGCGATGTCGCGCTTGACCGCACGGATGCGGCCGTGGCTCTCGAGCTGGCCGGTGGCCGACTGGAAGCGCAGGTTGAACAGCTCTTCCTTGGCCTTGCGCAGCTCCTCGACGAGGCGCTGGTCTTCGAACGTATCGAGCTCGCTGGGAGCGAGCGTCTTGGTGCCGATCGCCATTACGCGTCGCCCTCCTCGCGCTTGATGATGCGTGCCTTGAGAGGCAGCTTGTGAATGGCACGGGTCAGTGCCTCGCGAGCGAGGCTCTCCTCGACGCCGGCGACCTCGAAGAGGACGCGACCCGGCTTGACGTTCGCGACCCACCACTCCGGCGAACCCTTACCGGAACCCATGCGGGTTTCGGCCGGCTTCTTCGTGAGCGGACGGTCGGGGTAGATGTTGATCCACACCTTGCCGCCACGCTTGATGTGACGGGTCATCGCGATACGAGCGGACTCGATCTGACGGTTCGTCACGTAAGCGGGCGTGATGGCCTGGATGCCGAACTCACCGAACGACACCTTGGTGCCACCGGTGGCCTGGCCCGAGCGACCCGGGTGGTGCTGCTTGCGGTACTTGACCTTGCGGGGAATAAGCATCAGGCAGACGCTCCTTCTGCGACGGGGGCGTCGTTGCGGGGGCCACGTCGACGGTCGCCACCACGGTCGTCACGACCGCGGGGTGCCTTCGGTGCGTTGGCCTGCTCGCGCGCCAGCTCCTTGTTGGTGAGGTCGCCCTTGTAGATCCAGACCTTCACGCCGATGCGGCCGAAGGTGGTCTTGGCCTCGTAGAACCCGTAGTCGATGTTCGCGCGCAGCGTGTGCAGCGGCACACGACCCTCGCGGTAGAACTCCGACCGGCTCATCTCGGCGCCGCCGAGGCGGCCGGAGACCTGGATGCGGACGCCCTTGGCGCCGGCACGCTGGGCGCCCTGCAGACCCTTGCGCATCGCGCGGCGGAAAGCCACACGAGCGCTGAGCTGCTCGGCGATACCCTGCGCGACGAGCTGAGCATCGGCCTCGGGGTTCTTGACCTCGAGGATGTTCAGCTGGATCTGCTTGCCGGTGAGCTTCTCGAGGTCGGCGCGGATGCGCTCGGCCTCGGCGCCGCGGCGGCCGATCACGATGCCCGGGCGGGCGGTGTGGATGTCGACGCGGACGCGGTCACGCGTGCGCTCGATCTCGATGTTGCTGACGCCGGCACGGTCGAGCGACGTCGTCAGCAGGCGACGGATCTTGATGTCCTCGGCCACGTAATCGGCGTAGCGCTGTCCGGGCTTCGTCGAGTCCGAGAACCAACGCGACACGTGGTCCGTGGTGATGCCGAGGCGGAAGCCGTACGGGTTGACCTTCTGGCCCATTACTTGCTCGCCTTCTTCGTCTTGGCAGCCGGGGCCGCCTCAGCGACCTCGGGAGTCGAGAGCACGACCGTGATGTGGCTCGTGCGCTTCTTGATCTGGAACGCGCGACCCTGAGCGCGGGGGCGGAAACGCTTGAGCGTCGTGCCCTCGTCGACGTACGCGTTGGCCACGTACAGGTCCTTCTCGTCCAGGAACTCGCCGTCCTTGTCGGCCTTCACGCGAGCGTTCGCGATCGCCGAGGCGACGAGCTTGTAGATCGGCTCGCTCGCACCCTGCGGCGCGAACTTGAGGATGGCCAGGGCCTCCTCGGCCTGCTTGCCCTTGACCAGGGCGACGACACGACGAGCCTTCTGAGGGGTCACGCGGATGTGTCGCACGCGTGCGATGGACTCCACCATTTCTCTCTCCTCTATCGTCCCCGCGTTAGCGGCGACGGCCCTTCTTGTCGTCCTTCACGTGGCCGCGGAAGGTGCGGGTGGGCGCGAATTCGCCCAGTTTGTGGCCGACCATGCTCTCGGTCACGAACACGGGGATGTGCTTGCGACCGTCGTGGACGGCGATGGTGTGACCGAGCATGACCGGAACGATCATGGAACGGCGCGACCAGGTCTTGATGACGTTCTTGGAGCCGGCTTCGTTCTGGACGACGACCTTGCGGAGCAAGTGCTCGTCGACGAAGGGGCCCTTCTTGAGACTGCGTGGCATCTTCCTCTACTCCTACTTGCGCTTCTTGCCGGCGTTGCGACGGCGAACGATGTACTTGTCGCTTTCCTTGTTCGCGTGACGGGTGCGGCCTTCGGCCTGGCCCCACGGCGAAACAGGGTGACGACCACCGGAGGTCTTGCCCTCGCCACCACCGTGCGGGTGGTCGACGGGGTTCATGGCGACACCACGGACGGTCGGGCGGATGCCCTTCCAGCGGTTGCGGCCGGCCTTGCCCCAGTTGATGTTGGACTGCTCGGCGTTGCCCACTTCGCCGATGGTCGCGCGGCAGCGCGCATCGACGTTGCGGATCTCGCCCGAGGGCAGACGCAGCTGGGCGTACGGGCCGTCCTTCGCCACGAGGCGAACCGACACACCGGCCGAACGCGCCATCTTCGCGCCGCCACCGGGACGGAGCTCGATCGCGTGGATCACGGTACCGGTGGGGATGTTGCGCAGCGGCAGGTTGTTGCCGGGCTTGATGTCGGCGCCGGGACCCGACTCGACGACATCGCCCTGCGACAGCTTGTTCGGCGCGATGATGTAGCGCTTCTCGCCGTCCGCGTAGTGCAGCAGCGCGATGCGCGCGGTGCGGTTGGGGTCGTACTCGATGTGAGCGACCTTGGCGTCGATGCCGTCCTTGTCGTTGCGACGGAAGTCGATGACGCGGTACTGGCGCTTGTGGCCACCGCCGATGTGGCGGGTGGTGATGCGACCCTGGTTGTTGCGACCACCGGTCTTGGACAGCGGGCGGAGGAGCGACTTCTCCGGCGTCGATCGGGTGATCTCGGCGAAGTCGGCCACCGACGAGCCGCGGCGACCCGGGGTCGTGGGCTTGTACTTGCGAATAGCCATATCTCTAGTCCTCTATCCCGACCGTCAGCCGACTGCCGTGAAGATGTCGATGGTGCCCGACTTCAGGGTCACGATCGCGCGCTTGGTGTCCTTGCGCTTGCCCGTGCCGAAGCGGGTGCGGCGGGCTTTGCCGACGCGGTTGAGCGTGTTGACCGCGGCCACCTTGACGCCGAAGATCTTCTCGATGGCGAGCTTGATCTCGGTCTTCGACGCACGGGGGTCCACGAGGAACGTGTACTTGCCCTCGTCGATGAGCCCGTAGCTCTTCTCGGAGACGACCGGCTTCAGGATGATGTCGCGCGGGTCCTTGTTGACGGCGGTCATGCCGAGACCTCCTCGGTGGCGCCGCTCTTCGACGCGACGAACGCGTCGTAGGCGGCCTTGGTGAAGACGATGTCGTCGGAGACGATCACGTCGTAGGCGTTCAGCTGGTCGACGTACAGCACGTGGACGTACGCGAGGTTGCGCACGCTCAGGATGCTGAGCTCGTCGTCACGCGTGATGACGACCATGACGTTCTTGGTCGGGGCGAGCGCGGCGAGAACCGCGGCAGCGGCCTTCGTCGAAGGCGCACCCTCGATGCCGAACGAGTCGACGATGTGCAGGCGGTCGCCCCGGGCGCGATCGCTGAGCGCACCGAGGAGCGCTGCGGCGATCATCTTCTTGGGGGTGCGCTGCGAGTAGTCGCGCGGCTTGGGGCCGTGGACGATGCCACCACCGGTCATGTGCGGCGCGCGGATGGAGCCCTGACGGGCGTTACCCGTGCCCTTCTGCTTGAAGGGCTTGCGGCCGGCGCCCGAGACCTCACCGCGACGCTTGGTCGAGTGGGTGCCCTGGCGAGCCGCCGCGCGCTGCGCGACGACGACCTGGTGGATCAGCGGGATGTTCGTCTTGACGTCGAACAGGGCGGCGGGCAGCTCGACCGAGCCGGCCTTCTTGCCGTCTGCCTTGAGGACGTCGAGCGCGAGAGTCGAGTCAGCCATGTGGTCAGGCCCCCTTCACTGCGTTGCGGACGTAGACGATGCGGCCACGTGCACCGGGGACGGCGCCCTTGACGAGCAGCAGACCCTTCTCGGCGTCGATGGCGTGCACCTTGAGGTTCAGGACGGTCACGCGCTCGCCACCCATACGGCCGGCCATGCGCATGCCCTTGAAGACGCGGCTCGGGGTCGATGACGCGCCGATCGAACCGGGCTTGCGGTGGTTGCGGTGCGCACCGTGCGAGGCGCCCATGCCCTTGAAGTTGTGACGCTTCATGACACCGGCGGTTCCCTTGCCCTTGCTGGTGCCGACGACGTCGATCAGCTGGCCGGCCTCGAAGACGCCGTCCACCGTGAGCTCCTGACCGAGCGAGTACTCGGCGGCATCCGCGGTGCGGATCTCGGTGAGGTGGCGACGGGGGGTCACGCCGGCGGCCTCGAAGTGGGCCGTGAGGGGCTGGTTGACCTTGCGCGGGTCGATCTGGCCGTAGGCGATCTGGACGGCCTTGTAGCCGTCCTTCTCGGGAGTGCGGACCTGGGTGACCACGTTGGGGGCCACCTCGATCACGGTGACGGGAACGAGCTTGCCGTTCTCATCCCATACCTGGGTCATGCCGAGCTTGGTGCCCAGCAGTCCCTTCGAAATCTTGTTGTTGATGTCAGCCATGTCGAACCTCAGAGCTTGATCTCGATGTTGACATCGGCCGGCAGGTCGAGACGCATCAGCGAGTCGACGGCCTTGGGCGTCGGGTCGATGATGTCGATCAGGCGCTTGTGGGTGCGCATCTCGAAGTGCTCGCGGCTGTCCTTGTACTTGTGGGGCGACCGGATGACGCACACGACGTTCTTCTCGGTCGGAAGGGGCACGGGGCCCACCACGGTCGCGCCGGCACGGGTCACGGTGTCGACGATCTTGCGCGCCGACGAGTCGAGCCCGGCGTGGTCGTACGACTTCAGGCGAATGCGGATCTTCTGTCCCGCCATTGTCTGCTCTCTCTCTTTACGCGTCTTACCGGCTCGAATTCTCCGAGGGCATTGGACGCACGATGGCGCTCTCGCGCCAGGGCACTTCTGCACTGCGTGCGCAGTGCGTTGCTGCACCGCTGTTCTGATGTCAATCCGGATGCCGCGCCGAAGCGCCGCTCCCGGCATCCGCCGCCGCCCGCGCACGAGAGCAGAACTCTCGATATGGAGGGGGTTTGAGATGTGGTGGTTCTGCTGCCTGCGGCCTAGGACCCTGCGCACTGTGGCGCCGCCTATGCACTGCCCTGGCAGTGATCCGGTGCCCACGCGAAGGCGGCCCCGGAATGTGGAACCTCACTAGTCTACGTGTCGCCCGGGCGTGTCGCAAACTCGGGCGTGTCGCGAGGCGACGATCCTCGGCGGCTTCCCAGGGGAGCGGATGCCCCGGCACCGCGAAGGGGCGACCGCGCTCGAGCGCGGCCGCCCCTTCTGCGAGCTGGCCCCTATTAAGAGGTGTGCACTCCACGGCGACGAGTGACGCCGAAGACCGTCAGTGCGATGCCGGCGAGCAGGGCTGCCGCACCGCCGCCGATCGCCCAGACCGGCACCGAGGAGCCGGTGACGGCAAGCGCGCCGGACTCCTCGCCCGCGGGGACGCCGGTGACCGGGTCCGTCGGGTCGCTGGGGTCGGTCGGGTCGGTCGGGTCGGTCGGGTCCTCGGGGTCCGCGAGCAGCGGGCTGGCGCACAGCGCGGTCGCCTGCGGGTACTCGATGACCGTCTCGTACGACGGGTTCACGTCGAAGCGGACCGTGACGCCCGCACGGGTCCACGCGAAGTTGCCGTCGGTGGGTACGTACTCGCCGTCGACGAGTGCCCAGCCGGGCCACATCTTCGGCTCGACCGCCGAGGCGCCCGGCCAGAGGATGCTGCCCGAGAGGGGCTGGTTCGCGATGACGAAGTCTTCACCGTCGGGGTTCACGAACGTGATCGTGACGGGGGTCGCGTTGTCCGCGATGTAGCCCTCGGGCAGGGTCACGCCGTAGGCGAGGTAGGGCACGTCGCCGACACAGGAGGACAGGATGCTGCCGGGCAGCATCGGGCACTCCGCGATCTCGGCCTGAGTCAGGTCACGCGTCTGCGTCTCGATCGCGACCGACGACTTCACCGTCGGGGTGGCCTGCTCGTCGTACTCGTAGACGGTCGTGGTGACCTCACGGGTCTGGGTGACCTGCGTGTCGCCGCACTTCCACTCGCCGTCGACCCAGCTGTCGTACTCGACCTTGGTGTCGGGAAGCGGGCAGTCCCGCTTCTCGGCCGCCGTCATCGGGCGCTCCGCTGTGGTGACGGTGTCGAAGGACTCACCGGCGACCCAGGACTTGCCGTCCCACACGTAGGGGATCGTCGTCGTGGTGGTCGTGGTGATCACGATGGTGGTCGCACAGTCGTTCTTGAACGACAGGACGCTGGTCTCGTCAGCCGGGGGCTGATCGGGGCGGCAGGCCTCGACGGCCGTGGTCAGTCGCTCCAGGCTCGGAACGGTCCACTGCGTCTGGACACCCTCGGCGAAGACGGTGCCGGCGAGCGGCTTGGCGGTCCACGTGGTGGAGCCGTTGGCGTTCAGGACGGAGGTCCACTCGACGCCGAGGCCCTTGATGAGCTCACCGGCTGCGAGGCAGGAGGGGACGCTGAACGTGAGCGTGGGAGTGACGACCGTCGGGGTCGCGGGCGTGGTGCCCTTGCAGACGATCCAGTGCGAGACCGTCGCCTGCTGGCCGCCGCCGTTCTCGGGCGATGCGTAGGCGACGCCGGCCGTCGGGTGCTGGATCACATTGTTGGTGTTGCCCGCCTTGATGATGAGGGCCTCCCAGTGATCACCGGGCCAGGAGTCCTGGTACGGCTTGAGCGTGATCGTCTTGCCGCCGTCGGTGACGGTGCCATGGCTCGAGCTGTTGGCGCCTTCGACCTTGTAGCAGTCGGCCTGGTGCTCCGCGAAGCGGGTCTCCCAGTACTCGACCGAGTTCTCGGTGGACGTCGCGGGCTCGAGCACGCCGACCGCGCCGATCAGCGTTGCGGCAGAGGCGCCGGTGGCGACCAGCGGAGCGACGACCAGCGACGCAGCGAGTGCCGCCCCAGCGATGGCCTTGAACATTGTCTTTTTCGTGCGCGCGTAAGGCACAGCGATTCCTTCCCCAGTTTTTCGGCGCGCGAGCGCACCGACCCAGCGGCGCGCTCGCGCACGCCGTACTCCCAGCGGCACGCTCCCGCGCGCCGTACTCCCAGCGGCACGCGCGAGGCGTGCCGTACTCCCTCGACGCAGAGCGTCGAACCCGTAGCCCCGGAGGGCATGTACGGTCTCCCAGCGTGCGGGTATCACGCGACCGAACCGCCGGCGCTTCGGGAAAGCGGGCGGACGACGGCGAACCGTCGTGTGTGCAAGCTACCAGGTGCGGCGCCATCCGAAAAATCGACAGGCCGACGCGCCGTCGGCGGACCGGGCACAGCGCTGAGGCCCCGCGCCCGGAAGGGCGTGGGGCCTCAGCGTCGCCTGATGTCGGCGAGGTGGGAGAGGGCGGGTCTTGGGGGCAACCCGCCCTCCCTCACGATCAGAGCGTCGGCTTCACCTCACCGCGGCGGCGGCGGACGATGAGCAGCGTGGTCGCTCCTGCGATCAGGGCCAGGAGGCCGAAGACCGCCAGCGGCCACGACTCACCGCCACCGGTGGCCGGCAGCTGCGACAGCGTCACCGTCGCGTCGTCCGAATCGCGGCCCGGGTCGTCGGGGTCACCGAAGGTGTGGTAATCGACGACCGCCACGTTGGTGATGACCGAGGACTTCGACGACGGGCTCACGGTCGCCGCCAGCGTGATGGTCGGGGCCGCGCTCACGGCACCTTCCAGCCCGGTCGGCTGAAGCGGTCCGAACAGTACGCACTCCAGGACTCCGCCGTAGCCGCCGCTGTCCTGACCGGACACGTCGCAGGTCTCCCAGTTCGGGAACACCGCGTCGTCATCCTCACCAGGCCACGAGACATCCGTGATCTTGATGTCGGCCGGGATCTCGTCCGTCACGACGACCGCCTCCGCGGCCGAGTCGTCGCTCACGTTCTCGACCGCGAGGTCATAGGTGAACGAGGCGCCCGGCTCGGTCTTCTCGACACTCGCCGTCTTCTCGATCTGCACCTCGCTGTGGCGAGCGACGAAGCACTCGGGCGAGGCCGGCGGGTACTCGAGCTCGAACACGAGCGTCGGGTTGACGGTGAAGGTCACCGTCGAACCGAGGCGCCACGAGTAGTCCAGCTCGCTCGGGTCGAGGATCAGCCCGTTGAAGACGAACTCCCGCTGCTGTTCGAGCGTCATGATGTCGGTCGTCCCTGGCAGGTAGTACTGCGTCGGGATCGATCCGCGCACGATGTCGCTCGCGACGATCTGCCGCCAGCCGGGGTAGTCGATCGAGACGCCGGACGGCGTGAACGCCGATCCCGGCCATTCGATCAGATCGCTCCACGTCGCCGTGCCACCCGGGTGGGTGATCGTGACGTTCGCCGGCACCGGGCTGACGCCCTCGATGGGGTCGGGCGTCCACACGAACTCGATCGGGTCGTCCAGCAGCGTGCCGGACTTGGAGATCGACCAGCCGAGCAGCGGAGCGTCACCCACGCACGACGTGTAGACGACCGCCGTGATCTCGCGGACCGGGATCTCGATCTCCGAGCAGTTGTTGTCGGGGTCCTCGTCGAGGAGCGCCTCCACGCACGCCTCGTTGACGAGTTCGTCGATCGCCGTCGGCGGTTCCTCCGCGCCCTCCACATACTCAGGGGCGAGGAACTCGACGCTGATCACGATCTCGACGGACTCGCCGACAGCCAACGACGGGATGCTGACGCTCACGACGTTGTCGCCGTCGACCAGGGCGGGGTCGTTGTCGTTGACCCATCCGGCCGGCAGCGAGATGCCCGTGACCTCGAGCCGCGCCGGGACCGGGTCGGTCACGACGACGTCCTCTGCGGGCCGGGTCCCGGTGTTCGTGACGGTCAGCACGTAGTCGAACGTGTCGCCGACCTCGACCGAGGGCTCCTCGCCCTCCGGGGCCTCCGGCAGGTTCGTCGCCGTCTTCACGACCGAGACGTCGTCGTAGTTGACCACGTTGCAGTCGCGAGCCTCCAGCTCCTGCTCGCCGTACACGAGGGCGACCGTGTTCCAGAGCGCGATGCCCTCGGTCTCCTCGTCCGTGCAGGGTTCAGGCGCCTCGGCAGCCGTCGCGGTGACTTGGACGTCGGCCCAGACCCGGAAGAGGTGGACGAGCTTCCCGGCCGAGCGATCGGCCGAGGAGAACACACCCAGATCCTTCAGGATCCAATCGCCTGTGCCATCCCACGTCGCCTGCGTGACAGCAGGCGCGTCGACGTTGAACGGCTCTGCGTGCCAGGTGCCGACGAGCTCCACGTTGTCAGGCAGCTCGTCGGGGCGCTCGATCAACGAGTAGAGGACGTTCGCGACCGGACCTGTGGCCGCTGCGCCAGGCGCCGTGACCGCGACGACGTACGAGACGCGCTGCAGGCCCGTCTCCGGATCGACGGTCGTCCCGGTGGCCACCTTGTCCACGTCGGCGTAGACCGGCGGGGCACAGGCCTCCACGACCTGAGGAGCGATGTCATCGGTGAACGAGAGTTCGGCCTTGTTGAAGAAGCCGAGTCCGCTCGTCTCGCCGACCCGGGTGCACCCGACGGTCCGCGTGCGGAGGTCGGTCGCATCCAGCGTCGCGACGACGGTCACCACGTAGGTGTGGATCGCGCCGGCCGCGATGGCCTTGCCCGTCGCGATGTCGGCGGACCATACGCCGCCGTCGACGTCGAACGGCACATCCGTCTGACCCTGGCCGCTCCACATGGCATCGACGACCTCGATGACGCCGTAGTCCAGCGTGTCGGAGAGGTTGTACTTGCTCGACAGGCCCTCCGGGTTGCCGGCACCGAGGCCGGCGAGCTCCACCTCGAGGGTGTACTCGATGGTCCACTCCTTGGTGGCGGCGTCGCGCGACAGGCCGCTGACGGTCTTGCGCACGACCGGGTAGACCTTCTCCGCGATCGGCATGCAGTCGCTGCTGGTCTGGACCACGTCGCCGACGGTGAGGATTCCGGTGTTGAAGAATCCGGTGTCGGCGCCCTCGCACTCCCGCTCGTCGGCGGGGATCTGGACGGGGACGCGCACCTGCCAGGTGACGCGGTACACGTGCTCCGTGTTGCCCTCGCCGCCGATCACGTCGGTGACGAACGGCGTGCCGTCCTGCGGAATGTCCTCGATCAGGGTTCCGGTCGTCGGCTCGATGCGCTGCGCCGTGCCCGACAGGATGTCCACGCCCGGTGCGAACGCCGGGTCGTCGCCGAGGTCGTACTCGCGCTCACCGTCGGTCAGCTTGACGGTGATGAGGTACGAGACGTTCCACACGTCGGGATCAGCCGACTGAACGGCCGACTCCTTGACCTTGAGGATCGTCGGAGAGCAGACCTCGACCGACGCCGAGTCCGACTTCGCCGACTCGAACGACGGGGTCACCGTCGCGGTGTTCGGGTAGGTCGTGCAGTCGCCCGCGGCGGTCGACAGGTCACGCGTGTAGGTGAACACCTTGGCGCCGTCGGCCGCGTTGAGAACGACGGGATCGCCGAACTCATCGGCCGTGTCGGACACCGTGGCGGTGGCATCCGTCGTCACCGGAGTCACCTGCGCGAAGTTCACCGTCGCCGCAGCGTCGGCCTCGCCGGAGGATCCCGGCAGCAGGTTCGCGTTCCAGGCGATGTCGACCTCGTTGGTCACCGACGTGGACGCCGTTGCCTGCGCCAGCGTGCACTCGTATGGGAAGACACTCGTCGACCCGCCTTCGATCGTGAGATCCCCGATGCCGCTGATGTCGCAGTCCCCACCGGGCAGCACGTCCACCAGCGTGATCGTGATGTCGATGTCGTTCGGGTTGGTGACCGTGATGCTGCCCGTGACCGTGAAGTTCGAATCCTGCGCCGCCGTCGGCGTCGCGGTCACGGTGTACTCGAAGGCCGACGAACCGCCGGGAACGATCGTCGTGGCGTCCTGGTCGACGTCCTTCGTGATGCTCCAGTCGTAGTCGCGATCGAACGCTCCGACAGCCGTCTTGCTCACCGTCAGATCCTGGTAGGCGCACACCTCGACGGTCTCTTCGGCGGACTGGTCCGTCTGCTCGATCCACGCGGTGTTGGTGTACTCCACGCATTCGCCCGGCGTGCCGTCGAGTTCGAGCGAGTACTCGAAGTCCTCCGTCGCGCCGTTGGCGGTCCAGGTGTGCTCACCCAACTCCACCTCCGAACCGGGGTTCGTCTTGTCGTCGAGCACCGTGATCGTCTTGGCGTTCAGATCCGTGATGACGGCGTTCGCGAAGGAGAACGCCTTAGAGCCCGATGCGGTGCCGCTGGTCCCGAGCAGCTCCTCCTCGTCCCACGTGACGCTCGCCACGTTGGTGCCGGACGTCGAGGATGTCGCGTTGGGAAGCGTGCAGGTGTAGTTGACCGTGAGCGTCCCGTCCGCCGGGACCTCGAGGTCGGCCGGCAGCACCAGCGCGCACGAGGTGTCGCCGATCTTGTCGGTGAGGGTGTCGAGCGGCACATCCACGGCGTTCGGGTTGGTCACCGTGATGACGCCCGAGACCTTGAAGTTGCTGTCCGTCGCCGCACCGTCGGTCACCGTCACCGTGTAGTTCGCGGTGGCCGTGCCGGTCTCCGCGTCGATGACGAGCTCGGTCTCTTCGGCGCTCTTGTCGATCGTGAACGCGTACCGGCGGTCGAAGGTCGGGTTGGCCGTCTTGGACACGGTCAGGTCGGCGTAGTCGCAGACGGTGACGGTGACCTCGTCGTCCTGACCGGTCTCGTAGATCGTGGCCGTGTTCGTGTAATCCACGCACTCACCGGGCGTTCCGTCGATCGTCACCGAGTAGGTGAACGTCTTCGGGCCGTCGGCCCAGTTCGCCGTGCCGAGGGTGACGGGGTTCGCCGGGTCGGTCTTGTCGTCGATCACGGTGATCGTGGCGTTGACCGGTGTCGTGTTCCACGTCGCCGCGGAGATCGCGACGGTGCTCTCGGCGCTGCCGGTCGGGCTGTACGCCGCATTCGCGTCCCACGTGACGGTCGCCTTGTTGGTCCCGCTGATGAAGGGGCCGGTGCCGGAGAACGTGCAGGTGTAGTCGAACACCTTCGAGGAGTTCGCGGGGATCGACGCGGCGATTCCGCCGGCGACGGTGCATTCCACCCCGGCGAACGACGGGAGGTCGGTGACGGTGGCGGCGACAGCCCAGTCGTTCGGGTTCTGAACGGTGATCTGACCGCTCATGACCCAGTTCGAGTCAGTCGGTGTGCGGGGGGTGACCTTGACGGTGTAGTCGAAGGTCGCCTCGCCGTTCTCGTCCACGGTGCGGACGGTGTCGTCGACGCTCTTCTCGATGTCCCACGCGTACGTGCGGGTCAGGCTCAGCATGACGTTCTTCTGAACGGTGAGATCGGCGCCGGTGCAGACCTGCACCTGCACGCTGTCAGAGAGCTTGCCCTGGTCGGTCGTCGCGGCGATCGACGCCGTGTTGTCGTACGTCTTGCACTCGCCGGCGGCGACGTCGGACCCGAGGCTGCGCGAGTACGTGAAGACCGTGGGACCGTCGAGCTTCGTGACCGTCTTCGGTCCGTTGAACGCCGCGGCTGTGTCGGACACAGTGACCGAGGCATCCGTCGTCGCCGACGGCGCCAGGCCCGCGAAGGTGAAGCCCGCAGTGGCCTGCGTGGATCCGGCCGGAATGGCCGTGTCGCCCCAGTTGACCGTGGCGGTGTTCGTTCCTGCCGTGCCCGACGGAAGCGTGCAGGTGTAGGCGATGTTCGCCGTTCCGCCGTTCTTCGGGACGACAGGCGTCGCGAGCCCGTTGATGACACAGGTCGCACCCGGAATCGAGTCCGTCACCGAGGTGACCGTGACATCGACGGGGTTCGTGTTCGTCACAGTGATGACACCGGTGACCTTGTGGCCCGTGTCCTGAGGTGCGAGGGGCGTGACGGTGACGGTGTAGTCGAATGTCGCGTTCTGACCCGGGCGCACCTTGGCGCTGGACTGCGCGACCGACTTGTCGATGCTCCAGTCATAGTCGCGGACGTACGACGGCGTGGCCGTCTTGGTGGCGGTGAGCGGAACACAGGTCGACGGCGGGGTGAGCGTGAGCGGGTCGACGAACCCCTTGAGGTTCTTCGACGTGCTGTCGATGTTGCCCGTGAAGCTGCGGATGTACGCCGTCGCGGCCGAGGGGGCGGGGCAGCCGGGCTTGACGACACCACCGGTCAGCTGTGTGACGTTCATGCCGACCTCGAAGAACTCTCCTGCCAGCACCTGCTCGCCGAAGGGGTTGGTGAGCACCTCGTTGCTGACGGCGCTGATGAAGCCGCCGCCGCCGTTGTACGGCGTGCAGGTGCCCGGGTAGTCGGCGATGCTGGTGTAGACGCACGTTGCACGGAGAACCGGTGCCGCACCTCCCTGCGTCGTGATGACGAAGAGGACGCCACCCTGCGTGCGGATGGGCTGCGGCGCCCCGTCCGGCCCGAACCTCGTTCCTGCGTTCGTGACCTCGATCAGGTATCCGCCTGTCCCGGCCTCCTGATTGCGCTCCCACCCGAAGTTGAGGTAGTAGTTCGCGCCGATCGTCTGGGCATAGGAGTACACGCGCTCGAAGTCGCCCTTGGGCGGCGTGCTGCCCGACTTGTCCCAGGCGATCGGGTCGGAGTCGTCCTTGTTGGCCGTGTTGTACGTTCCACCCTGCGTCTGTGAGCTGTAGGCGACGTTCGTCCAGTCCTTGTTGCCTCCGCAGTCGCCCGGCACATAGTTGCCGTCGATTTCGAAGCCGCCGTTGAGGCCGGCGCAGACCGCGGCGAGTGCCACGACCGCCTCGGACTCCTCCGGTGCCGCCACGCGGGCAGCGGGTGCATCGACGGATGCCTCCTCCGCGGGAGCGGCCTCCTCCTCAGCGGGAGCGGCCGGCTCTTCGGCGGGAGCCGCGGGCTCCTCGGCGGGAGCGGCCGGCTCTTCCGCGGGAGCCGCAGGCTCCTCGGCGGGAGCGGCCGGCTCTTCCGCGGGAGCCGCAGGCTCCTCCGCGGGCGCCGTCTCCTCTGCCGGAGCCGCGGTCTCCTCGGCGGTCGTCTCCGCCGTCACCGAGTCATCGGCGACAGCGGGCGACATGCCCGAGAAGACCAGCGCGGCTGCCACGACAGCGGACAGCGCACCGACGTGCCATCGCCGCTGGAGCGCGATCTTCCGCTCGCGATCACGTTCGTTCCGAATGCTTCGACGCAGTTCCCCAGATTTTGAAGCGCGCGCGAAAGTACGACCATCCATTGACTTCACCCTTGTCGTAATGACGTAGGGTGCCCCAAGTCGGAGCCCCTCCCAGCACGCGTCGACGCCGGTTCAGATAGTTCCCCAAGAGACGGGGCCGACACGTGTTCCCAGGAGAAAGGTAAGCCCGAGAACCGGTGCCGTCAAGTACCGGACAGATATCGGCCGGCGCGGCGGTGCGGCATCCTCGGGCGCTGCGGGGGCCGCGGGAGACATCCATGCGAGGCGGAAGTGACGTCCGGACAACGGAAAGAGGGCGGGTCCCCCTCGGGGAACCCGCCCTCTTTCACGATCAGATGGTCGGCTTCGGCTCCCCGCGTCGGCGGCGCATCACGACGACCGTCGTCACGCCGGCCAGCAGGGCGAGGAAGCTGAGCATCACCAGCGGCAGCGTCGGACCGCCTCCGGTCGCCGGCAGACCCGACAGCAGCACCGTCGCGTCGTCCGTGTCGCGGCCGGTGTCCTCCGGATCGTCGAACGTGTGGTAGTCCACGACCGCCGTGTTGGTGATGACGCTGGCCGTCGACGTCGGGTCGACCGTGGCCGCCAGCACGAGCGTCGGAGCCGACGTCGCCCCGCCGTTGTCGGAGTTCAGCGGCTGCAGCGGTCCCTGGAGCTCACAGGTGAGCGTCCCGCCGTAGCCGGCGGCATCCTCGCCCGTCACATCGCACGTCGTCCAGTTCGGGAACGTGTCGACGTCGCCCTTGCCGGGCCACGTGATGCTCGAGACCTTGATGTCACCGGGGATCGGGTCGGTCACGACCACGCCGTCGGCAGCCGAGTCCTCGCTCACGTTCGCCACCTCGATGGAGTACGTGAACGACTTGCCGGGCTCCGTCTTCTCGACGCTCGCGGTCTTCTGGACCTCGAGCTCGGTGTGACGTGCGACGAAGCACTCGGGGGTCGCCGCCGGGTACGAGGTCGAGAACGTCAGCTCGGGGTTGACGCTGAAGACCACCGTCGACGCACCACGCCAGGCGTAGTCGAGCTCGCTGTCATCCAGGATCAGACCGTTGAAGATGTTGTTCTGGACTTGGCCAGGCGTCATCACATCGGTCGTTCCGGGCATGTAGTAGCCACCGCCGGGCGCGTAGTCGCTCGCCTCGAGCGCCCGCCATCCCGGGTAGTCGATGCTGACACCCGACGGGCTGAAGGCAGCACCGGGCCACGGGATCAGGTCCGACCACTCCAGCTCACCGGCCGGCTGCGACATCTGCACGTTCGCGGGGACGGTCGTCGGCAGGGCGCCGTCGGGAGTCCACACGAAGCTCACCGGCTCGTCGCGGAGCGTCTCGGACTTCTTGATGATCCATCCGAGCAGCGGCGCGTCGTTCACGCAGCGCGTGTAGACGGTGGCCGTGATGTCGCGCGTCTCGATCGTCTCGTCGTCGCAGTTGTTCTCTGCGACGCTGTCGAGGTCGGCGTCGACGCACGCGGTGTTCTCGAGCGCCTCGAGCGGATCGGCGAACTCCGGCTCGCTGTCGCCCTCGAGGAGCGGCGGCGTGGCGGGCGTCTCGGCCGGCAGGAACCTGACTCGGATCGTCACGGTCGCCTCGCCATCGACCGCGAGCGGCTCGTTGATCGTGAGATCCACGTCGTTCCCGGTGTAGCCCGCACCCGTGAAGGTGAAGCCCGGCACCGAGACCGAGAGGATCTCGAGGCGGTCGTTGATCGTGTCGTCGGTCACCCGTACGTTCGTCGCTTCCCGCGTGCCGTTGTTGGTCACGGTCAGGACGTAGTCGAACTCGTCACCGGGCTCCACCGAATCCTGCTCGGCGGGCAGCACCGAGGTCTTCTCGAGGCTGACGTCGTCGTAGTCGACGTAGACGCACGCTTCGTCCTCGATCGACTGCTCGCCGATGCTGAGCGCCACCGTGTTCCACAGCGCGATGCCGTCGGAATCTCCTTCGTCACAGGCATCGGGCTGCTCCTCCGGGATCGACGAGACCTGCACGTCGGCCCACACGCGGTAGACGTGCACGAGCTTTCCTGCGAGGCGATCGGCCGCCGAGAATCCGGCGATGCCCTGGAGGTTCCAGTCGCCGATGCCGTTCCAGGTCGACGCGGACGGCTCGGGGGTGTCGGCCCCGACCTTCTCCGCGTGCCACTGACCCACGAGGCTCACGCCCGCCGGGAGCGCATCAGGCGACTCCTTGAGCGCGTAGATGACGTTCGTCACGGGCTGACCGTCGACCGGAGTCGGCGACACCACCGTCACGAAGTACTCGACGCGCTGCAGTCCCGTCTCCGGATCCTGCGTGACGGTGCCCGGCGTCTTCTCCATGGTCGGGTAGACCGGCGGGGTGCACGCGTCACGCACGACGGGCGGCAGATCCTCGTCGAAGCTCAGCGTCGCCCGGTTGAAGAACCCGACATCGCCGCCCTCCCCGAACGTCTGGCAGCCGATCGTCCGGCCTTCGATGTCGGCCCTGTCGATCCGGGCGTGCACGACCACGTTGTAGGTGTGGGTCGCACCCGCGGCGATGGCCTCGTCATCCGCCAGCGTCGCCATGGTGGCGCCGTCCGCGAAGTCACCCGAGTCGTGACCAGACCATGCGGCGTCGAGCACATCGATGCCG
Organism: Microbacterium sp. CFBP9034; assembly: GCF_034045255.1. Taxonomy (NCBI): domain Bacteria; kingdom Bacillati; phylum Actinomycetota; class Actinomycetes; order Micrococcales; family Microbacteriaceae; genus Microbacterium; species Microbacterium sp. CFBP9034. The sequence continues at coordinate 314,811 of NZ_JAXCWC010000002.1, read as the reverse complement.
CCGAACTGGAACTGCTCGAGGAGGTCGTACTCCGACGCGAGGTTCTTCGGGTTGAGCGAGTTGCCCTCACCGTCCAGGTCCTCGCTGTCGCTGAGCGTGACGTCGATCTGGTAGGTGATCTCCCAGATCCTCGTCGCCGCGTCGCGGGAGAGTGCCACGACCTTCTTGGCCATGTCGGGGTAGACCTTGTCCTCGACCGGGATGCAGGCATCCGACGTCTGAGTCACGCCGCCGACCGTCAGCAGCGCCTGGTTGTCGAACCCGCCGCCCTGCTCGGTGCATTCGCGCAGCTCAGGAGGCAGGATGCGTCCTGGTACGTCCACGATCCACGTGACGACCCACTCATGCACCTCGGAGCCGCCGAGGGCGATGCCCTCAGCGAAGGGCACGGCGTCCTCGCCGTCGACCGGGAGCGGCACGATCACGGGGTCGCCTCCGTCGCGCGTCGCCGAGCCCGAGATCAGGTCGACGCCCTCGACGAAGTCCGGCACGTCGGCCAGGTCGTAGTAGGTGTCGGTGCCCTGACCGGTGACCGTCAGGTTGAAGGTCACAGCCCACCGGGACGGGTCGTCCTGCTGGACGGCTCCGCCGGCGGTCTTGTCGATCGTCGGCAGATTGGGCTCGGTGCAGCCGTGGTCGGTGTCGGACTCGCCGCCGGCCGTGGCCGTCGCCGCGTTCAGAAGACCGCCGTCGGCAGAGTCGTTCTGCTCCCAGCCGCGAGGGCAGGGCAGCGAGAGGATGTCGTCATCCCCCGCAGTCCAGGCCTCGGGGTCGACGGTCACCGCCACCTGCACGATGTAGTAGTCCACTCCTTCGTCGCCGACGTGCGGCAGGAGCGGCTTGTCGTTCGCGAGCGGGGTCGTGTCCGTCAGGTCGCCCTGTTCGAACTCGCCGGCCGCGTTGGACGGCGCCCACCGGACGGCATCCGCCGTCGCGTCGGAGCCGAACCGCGGAGCGTCCTCGAGGTCGTAGATCGCCACGAGCTCGCTGCTGTCGTTCGTGACCGAGACGAGGTACGTGACGGTCCACGTACCGTCCGCGTTCTGCGAGACGGACTGCGCGTCCTTCTCGACGGAGACCGTCGGGACATCGATCTCAGCACAGGCGTACGCATCCTCGGATGCCTCGCCCGACGAGACGATGACGCCGTTGATCAGGCCGCCCTCCTGCTCGCAGGGAGGGATCGGATCGGCGTCGGCGGCCGGCGTGAGCCGACCCGTCACCCAGTACGAGTAGTTGCTTCCGGCGGGGATCGCACCCGAGAAGATCTCGTGGGCGCCCGGCGCCAGCCGCAGCTCGAGCTCCGGCGTTCCCGCGCCATTCGTCAGCGCCCACTCGCCGCCGACCAGCGTCCAGCCGGCGGGGGCGGACGGGAGGTTCTCGGCCACGACGGTCTGCACCGCCGGGTCTCCTGCCTCCGCATCACCCGTGGTGGTGACGTCGATCTTGTAGGACACCGTCCAGTCGCCGGTGCCCATGTCCTGCGTGGGCGTCAGCGCGGTCTTGATGACACTCGGGAACTCCGGCTCGTCGCAGGCGTACGCCTCGACGGTCGAGCGACCGATCGTCAGCGCGGACTCGTTGAGGAATCCGCCCTGGTCCGAACCGAGCGGGGTCGCGCAGTCCTGCCACGTGGCCGAGTCGCCGGGGAACGCGTCGATGGTCGCCTCGACCGTGACGGTGTAGACGTGGCTGGCGTCGCCCTCCGCGTTCTGCGGCAGCGTCGCGCCGGTCGCGAGAGTCGTCGACCATGTGGCGGTGTCGGTGAAGCCCGTCGCTGCGCCGCCGCCCGGTCCGACCCACGACGCGCTCTGCACGTCGATGCCGGCGCCGAACTGCAGCTGGTCGGCGAGGTCGTAGGTCAGCGTCGAGGCCAGCGAGGTGTTGACGACCTCGATCTCGTAGACGATCGTCCACGTTCCGCCGGTGCCCTGCGAGATGCTCTTGACAGTCTTGACGTGTTCGCCCGTCGCCGGGATCGCGGTGTTGGTGATCTCGCACGTCACGTTCTGGCCGAGGCCGAGGGTGACGATGCCGGCGTTGACGACGCCTGCCGCGTCACACGTCCAGCCGCTGGCCTGGTACCCGTCGGGTCCGGTCTCGCTGAGCGTGTATGGAACGCCAGCAGTGACGGTCTGCGTTGCGGTGACCGAGGTCGCCGCTCCACCCGTCGTGTTCGGGTTCCACGGAGTTCCGCCGCCCGATGCGAACAGATCCCAGTCGGTGGCGGCGCTCGTGCCGCCGTTGGCGTTGACGACGTTCTTCTTCAGCGTGAGCTTCGGTGCGACGTCGTTGTTGGTGAACGTGCAGACCACGTCGGCACCGGCGGCGACCGTGACGGACGCCGGGTTCTGACCGGATGCCGGGGTCAGCGTGCCGCCCGTGCAGACGAGGCCCGTCAGCATGTAGCCGGAAGGACCGTTCGTCTCGGACAGGTTGTAGCTGCCGGTCGGCACGAACTTGTTCGTGACGTCGGCCGCGCCCTCGGCCCCGCTGATCGACACGATGCCGGCCGCGTTGAGCGTCCACGCCGTGTCGGCGGCCGTGCCGCCGTTGTCGTTCACCACGGTCTTCTCGAGCGTGATCTTGCCGCGGATGTTCGAGTTGGTGATCGTGCAGACCACATCGGCGTCAGGCATCGAGAGGGTGAAGCTCTTGTCCTGACCCGGCGTCGTGGCGACGGTCGGGGTGCAGGAGCTGCTCCAGCTGTATTCGCTCCCGCTCAGCGCCGACAGCGTCTCGGCGAGGAGCACCGAGTCGCCGACCCGCACGCTGGCGGTGGCCTTGTTGACGGTGTCGAGCCACGAGCCCGCGTTGCCGTTGGCCGTGCTGACGACGCCCGCACCGCCGTTGATGGCGAGGGTGGCCTTGTCGCCCTGGATGCCGTTGACCCACTGCTTCTGCAGCGTGATCACGTGGGTGCGTGCGGTGTTCTTGAACACGCACGTCACATCAGCCGTGGCCTTGAACGAGGGGATCTCGGTGCCGGTGGCGAGGCCCGCCGTGCCGCAGGCGTACTGAGAGTCATAGCGACCCTTGTTCGCGCCCGGCAGGGTCTCGGACACGACGACCTGGTCGCCGATCCGGACCTGCTTCACGACGACGCTTGTGTCGGTCTCGTTCGCCGCGCCGGCGTCGGAGGCCGCCGAGGTGCCGTTGACAGTGAGCGAGGCATCGTCACCGACGAACGCATCGACCCACTGCTTGTCCACCCGCACGCTGATCTTCTTGGGCGTGTTGGTCACAGTGCAGCTCAGGCCGCCCGCGGGAACGATGACGTTGCCCGTCGTGAGCGCGTTCGCGCCCGGCGCTGTGGCGCCGGTGCACGTCCAGCTCGTGCTGTACGAACCGGTGTTCGAGCCGCCGAGAGCCTCGGCGAGGTTCACCACGTCGCCGACCCGCACGGTGGCGTTGATCGTCTGCGAGGCCGGAGCCGTGGCCGTGGCCGACGCGAGAGACGATGCGCCGCGCGTGATCGTCAGTGCAGCGGTGTCACCGGCGAACGCATCGGAGGCCCAGTTCTTCGTGAGGGAGACCGTGACGGTGTTGGCGGTGTTCGTGTACGTGCAGGTGATGTCGGTCGCCGGCACGGTCAGCGTGTAGCTCTTGCCGCTGCCGGTCACGGAACCGCTCGTGCACGCGAAGGTCGTGCCGTAGGTTCCGGCGTTGCCGCCGGCGAGCGCCTCGGTGAGCGTGACCGTCGAGCCCTGCGCGACCGTCACGGACACCTGGTTGGCGGTGTCGATGAACTCCGGCGTGCCGTTCGCGACCGAGGTGTCGCTCGTGGAACCGGCCGTGATCGTGGCCTGATCACCCTGGATGGCGCCCACCCACTTCTTGACGAGCGTCACCTTGGCGGTCTTGACCGTGTTGGTGATCTGGCAGGTCACGTCGGCGCCCAGCGGCAGGGTGATCTTGCCGGCGGACACGGTGATGTTCGAGTCGCACGTCCAGCTGCTCGCGTCGTAGCCCGCCGGGCCCGACTCGGAGAGGGAGTACTCGGTGTTCGCCTTGACCGTCTGCTTGGCCGTGGAGGCCGTTGCCGCGGTACCCGTGGCCGTGCCGGACCAGCCCGCAGCGCCGCCGGCGGTCAGCGTCCACTCGGTGGCCCCGTGCGTGCCGATCCCGCCCTTGTTGTCGACGTTCTTCTTGAGTGTCAGCTTGGGCGCGACGGCGGTGTTCACGATCGTGCACGTGACGTCGTTGCCCGGGCTCAGCGTCGCTGACGTCGAGGTGCTCGAGAACGAGCCGACTCCCGTGTTCGCGCACGTCCATATGCCGTTCGTCGTATACCCGCTCGGACCACCGGACTCGGAGAGGTTGTACTGGCCGACCTTGACGACCTTCGCGGTCACCGCGGCCTGGCCCATCGTGCCCGTGACGCCGGACGTCTGGCTGCCCGAGTTCGGGCCGGCCGTCAGCGTCCACGCGGTGGGCTGCGCAGCGCCACCCGTCTGGCCGTTGTCGACCGTCTTCTTGAGCGTGATCTTCGGGTCGATGGCCGTGTTCTTGATCGTGCAGACGACGTTGGCGTCCTTGGCGACCGTCACCTTGCCGGCCGTCACGGTTCCGCCGGTGCACGTCCAGGCGCTCGCCGTGTAGCCGGCGGGGCCGGTCTCCGAGAGCGTGTACTCGCCCGTGAGGACCGTCTTGTTGGTGACGGCGGCGGATCCGGTGGCGCCGGAGACGCCCGCGGTGGGACCGGCGGCGGACAGGGTCCATGCGGTCGCTGCCGTGGTGGCGCCGGTGTTGCCGTTGTCGACCTGCTTCACCAGCGTGAGCTTGCCGGCCGTCTGCTTGTTGACGACCGTGCAGCTGATGATGGCGTTCTGGGTGACGTTGACCGAGAAGCTGGCGGCCGTGCCGGTCGCCTGGGCGCCGGTGCACGTGACGCTGTCGGGCGTGAACCCGCTCAGCACGGTCTCCGTCACGCTGAAGGTGCGCGACGTGACGCCGGAGAGATCGATCGGGAAGTTGACCGCACCCTCGTTGGTGCCGCTCGCCGGCGTGACGAGGGCGAGCGAGCTGACGTTGGACTGACCCTGGCGCTTGATCCACGCACCGGCGGTGGAACCCGTGAAGGTCCACCCGCCGGCGAGGTTGTCGATCGTCGTGCCGTTCGCGTCGACCGTCTTCTTCACGATGGTGACCGAGCCGCCGCAGTTCGCGAGAGCGATGTCGTGCAGCTTGGCGGAGAGGCCGGCGAAGTTGGTGGTGTAGAAGTCCTCGTTGGCGACGGGGCCGGAGATGGCCCGGAGGTTCAGATCCGAGTTGGCGGCGAGACCGATGCCGACCGCGACCACCTTGGTGCGGGAGCCCGCAGGTCCGTTCATGCTCTTGACGGCATTCGCGGAGAAGATGCCCTCCTCGAGGTTGCGGAAGCCGATGTCCGTCTCCTCGTTGGCGCCACCCGTGCCGCTCACCGTCGGGTCGCCGTCGGTGAGGAACAGGACGACGTCGTAGGCCTCGGTGCCGTTGAAGGCGACCTTGCGCATCGCGTCGTCCCAGTTGGTGAACCCGTCACCGCTGCTCGGAAGGGAGTTGATCGAGTTGTTCACCGCGGTCTGGCTCGCAGCGATCGACGTCAGGTTGAGCATCTTCGACGCGGTGGTGCCGAAGCGGTAGAGCGCGACCTGCGAGGGGGTGCCGCCGAGGCCGGCGCCTCCGACGAAGTTCAGCGCGGCGCTCTTCATGTCCGACATCTCGGTGGAATTGATCGACGTCGACGTGTCGAAGACGATGGCGATGCTCAGCCCGCAACTCGCCGGGAAGACCGGGTTCTCGCGGATGTTCGCGAAGCCGTTGTGCGCCGTCTTGGTGGTCGAGCTGGTTCCGCCGCCCACGTACGCCGTCGCGTCCTCAGGCATGAGGTGGATCGTCGTGTTTCCGCTGACACCGTTGGTGAACACGGAGTATGCCGTCGACGTCTTGCCCGACGCATAGTCGCCGAGGCCGAGGTTCCCTACCGGGTCCCATCCGGCGGGCGCAGCCGTTTCGTAGACCCAGTAGCCGTTGGTGTTCGCGTTGGTGCCGCCGGTGCGGTTCGGCACGATCAGCTCGCACTGTCCGGCTGCGTCGGTCACACAGGTGGCCGCCGGGGAACCGGTTCGTGCGCCGCCGCGCGTCGAGGCGTACGCCGCGAACGTCGCCCCGGCGAGCGGCTGCGGGACGCCGGCCGCCGTGCGGGCGCCGTATTTCTGCACCCGAAGGGTGGTGCTCCCGGCGGGAACCGGCGAGGGGTCGGGGATCGAGAGCGGCGCGATGGCCGCCTGCCGTGCCGCCTGCTTGCCGCCGGAGGTCGACTTCGTCTCGGACGGGGCAGGGGTCTCCTCCGCGGGAGCCTCCTCCGCGGGGACCTCCTCCGCGGGAGTCTCCTCCGCGGGAGTCTCCTCCGCGGGGGTCTCCTCGGCGGGCGCCTCCTCGGCCGGAGTCTCCTCCGCGGGGGTCTCCTCGGCCGGCGCCTCCTCGGTGGGAGTCTCCTCCGCGGGAGTCTCCGCCGCGGGAGTCTCGACGGCCGGAGCCGGTGTGACGACGTCGGCGACCGCGGGCGTGACGCCCGTGAACACCAGCGCGCCCGCCAGCATGGCCGCGACTCCGCCGACGTACCAGCGGTGCCGCATCATGATCCTGCTGTCGCGAGAACGCTCCTGCCGCAGCGTGCGGCGCAGTCCTGCGCGTGCCGAATCGTACTTTCCAGGGTCCCCAGACATCCCAGACATTTCCCCAACTTCGCTGAATCATGCAACGAGGGGACCCAGAGTTCTTTCGGGGCCCCCAAAGCATGTGCATTCCCAACCGATGCTCACTCCCCAGCTTGCATCGGACCGCACATAGCCCCACGCAGAACGTAGCCGCGCGCACAGGCTACGTCAAGTGCTCCGTTCCCCCGGGTGCAGGGTCGGCACTCAGCGGCCACGAACGACGAAGCGGCCCGGAGCATGCCCGGGCCGCTTCTGGACGGTGCTGCTACTCGTTGCCGACCGCCTTGTCGATGTGGTCGCGCGCCCCGTCGACGTGCTGGTCCACGCTGTCGGGAGCGACCTTCTTCACGAACTCCGCGGCCGCGTCGAGGACACTGTCGCTCACGCCCTCCGCCTGTTCGGACTTCACGGCGTCGTCGATCTTGTCCTTGTTCTGCTCGAGGAATTCCTTGCCCTGATTGACCAGGTCGTCGATACCCATCACACGCTCCTTCGCGCCCGCACCCGGGGCGGCTCGGGACCATTCAAGGGGCATCGCGAGGCATCCGTCAACCGCTCGCGGGAACGACGAAGGGGCCGGGCCCGAAGGCCCGACCCCTTGTCGGTGCGGATGCCGCGGCATCCGCTCAGAAGTGTCTTACTTCAGGATCTTCGTGACCGTGCCGGCGCCGACGGTGCGGCCACCCTCACGGATCGCGTAGCCGAGGCCCTCTTCCATGGCGATGGGCTGGATCAGCTCAACGGTCATGTCGGTGGTGTCGCCGGGCATGACCATCTCGGTGCCCTCGGGCAGCGAGATGACGCCGGTGACGTCGGTGGTGCGGAAGTAGAACTGCGGGCGGTAGTTCGTGAAGAACGGGTTGTGACGGCCACCCTCCTCCTTGGACAGGATGTACGCCGTGCCCTCGAAGTTGGTGTGGGGCGTGACCGAACCCGGCTTGACGACGACCTGGCCGCGCTCGACGTCGTCACGCTTGGTGCCGCGCAGGAGCAGACCACAGTTCTCGCCGGCCCAGGCCTCGTCGAGCTGCTTGTGGAACATCTCGATGCCGGTGACGATCGTCTTCTGCGTCGGGCGCAGACCCACGATCTCGACCTCGGAGTTGATCGCGAGGGTACCGCGCTCGGCGCGGCCCGTGACGACCGTGCCACGGCCGGTGATCGTGAAGACATCCTCGATGGGCATGAGGAACGGCTTGTCCTTGTCACGCACCGGGTCGGGGATCGAGGCGTCGACGGCCTCCATGAGCTCGACGATCTTCTCGGTCCACTCGGCGTCGCCCTCGAGCGCCTTGAGGCCCGAGACGCGGACGACCGGAGCGTTGTCGCCGTCGAAGTCCTGGCTGGAGAGCAGCTCGCGGACCTCGAGCTCGACGAGCTCCAGGATCTCCTCGTCGTCGACCATGTCGCTCTTGTTCAGCGCGACCAGCAGGTACGGCACGCCGACCTGCTTGGCGAGCAGCACGTGCTCACGCGTCTGAGCCATCGGGCCGTCGGTGGCGGCGACCACGAGGATCGCGCCGTCCATCTGAGCCGCACCGGTGATCATGTTCTTGATGTAGTCGGCGTGACCCGGGGCGTCGACGTGCGCGTAGTGGCGCTTCGGCGTCTCGTACTCGACGTGCGAGATGTTGATCGTGATGCCGCGCTGGCGCTCCTCGGGAGCGGAGTCGATCGACGCGAAGTCACGCTGCACGTTGGTGGCCGACGGGTACTTGTCGGCGAGCACCTTCGAGATGGCAGCGGTCAGCGTGGTCTTGCCGTGGTCGACGTGACCGATCGTTCCGATGTTTACGTGCGGCTTGGTCCGCTCGAACTTGGCCTTAGCCACTGGGTCCTCCTCAGGACGTTCATGTAGATACGCCGGGCACTGGTTTGCGACCGGGTCTCTACGGGGATTGGTTCCACTTTAGTGGAGAGAGGTAATGCGAGTCTGTGAAGTTGTGAGGTGATGGATGCCGCGACCGCAGTCGCGGCATCCATCAGGGCTACTCGCCCTTGGTCTTCTGGACGATCTCGTCCGCGACGTTGCGGGGAACCTCGGCGTAGCTGTCGAACTCCATGGAGTAGACGGCACGGCCCGAGGTCTTGGAGCGGAGGTCGCCGATGTAGCCGAACATCTCCGACAGCGGCACCAGAGCCCGGACGACCTTGACGCCCTGGGCATCCTCCATCGACTGGATCTGACCGCGACGCGAGTTCAGGTCGCCGATGACGTCGCCCATGTACTCCTCAGGAGTACGCACCTCGACCGACATGAGCGGCTCGAGGATGACGGGGTTCGCCTTGCGGACGGCCTCCTTGAAGCCCATGGAGCCGGCGATCTTGAACGCCATCTCGGACGAGTCGACGTCGTGCGACGCGCCGTCCAGGAGGATCGCCTTCACACCGACCATGGGGTAGCCGGCGAGCACGCCGACGTTCATGGCGTCCTGGAAGCCCTGGTCGACCGGCGCGATGTACTCGCGCGGGATACGACCACCGGTGACCTTGTTCTCGAACTCGTAGGTCTTGTCGGCCGTGACCTCGAGGGGCTCGAGCGCGAACTGGATCTTCGCGAACTGACCCGAGCCACCGGTCTGCTTCTTGTGCGTGTAGTCGTGACGGTCGACGTTCTTCTTGATCGTCTCGCGGTACGCGACCTGCGGCTTGCCGACGTTCGCCTCGACCTTGAACTCGCGCTTCATGCGGTCCACGAGGATGTCGAGGTGCAGCTCGCCCATGCCCTTGATGACGGTCTGACCGGTGTCCGAGTTCTGCTCGACGCGGAACGTCGGGTCCTCCTCGGCGAGCTTCTGGATCGCGAGACCCAGCTTCTCCTGGTCGGCCTTCGTCTTGGGCTCGATCGCGACCTCGATGACCGGCTCGGGGAACGTCATCGACTCGAGGACGACCTGGTTCGCGCTGTCGGACAGCGTGTCGCCGGTGGTGGTGTCCTTGAGGCCGATGACCGCGTAGATGTGACCTGCGGTGACCGAGCCGACCGGGTTCTCCTTGTTGGCGTACATCTGGAAGATCTTCCCGATGCGCTCCTTCTTGGACTTCGTCGAGTTGACGACCTGTCCGCCGGAGTCCAGGTGACCGGAGTACACGCGGATGTAGGTGAGGCGACCGAAGAACGGGTGCGTCACGATCTTGAACGCGAGAGCCGTGAAGGGCTCGTCACGGTCGGCGTGGCGCTCGATGACGATCTCTTCGTTCTTCGGGTCGTGCGCCTCGATGGCGGGCACGTCGAGCGGCGAGGGAAGGTAGTCCACGACCGCGTCGAGCATCGGCTGCACGCCGCGGTTCTTGAACGCCGAGCCGCACAGCACGGGGTAGATCTCCGAGTTGACCGTGAGCTTGCGGATCGCAGCCTTGATCTCGGCGACCGTGAGCTCTTCGCCGCCGAAGTGCTTCTCGAGGAGCTCTTCGTCGGTCTCGGCGACCGTCTCCAGAAGGATCTCGCGGTACTCGGCGGCCTTGTCGGCCATGTCGGCCGGGATCTCCTGGATCTCGTACTTGGCGCCCATGGTCACGTCGCCCTTGGCGTCGCCGGCCCACACGAGGGCGCGCATCTCGACGAGGTCGATGACGCCGACGAAGTCGTTCTCCGCGCCGATGGGCAACTGGATGACGAGCGGCTTGGCCTTCAGCTTGTTGACGATCGTGTCGACCGTGAAGTAGAAGTCCGCGCCGAGCTTGTCCATCTTGTTGACGAAGCAGATGCGGGGGACGTCGTACTTGTCGGCCTGACGCCACACGGTCTCGGACTGGGGCTCGACGCCCTCCTTGCCGTCGAAGACGGCGACGGCGCCGTCGAGGACGCGGAGCGAGCGCTCGACCTCGACGGTGAAGTCGACGTGACCGGGGGTGTCGATGATGTTGATCTGGTTCTTGTCCCAGAAGCACGTCACAGCAGCAGAGGTGATCGTGATGCCACGCTCCTGCTCCTGCTCCATCCAGTCGGTGGTCGAGGCGCCGTCGTGCGTCTCGCCGATCTTGTGGTTGGTTCCCGTGTAGAACAGGATGCGCTCGGTCGTCGTCGTCTTGCCGGCATCGATGTGCGCCATGATGCCGATGTTGCGGACCTTGGTCAGGTCGGTGAGCACGTCTTGTGCCACGGGGTGTCTTCCTTACGTTTCTGTCGGGATGTCGTTGGCCGATCGACAGGCCCAGGAACCCTGCTCAGGTGCCTGAGCCCGTCGATGCGGCGGTGCGCTGATTTACCAGCGGTAGTGCGCGAAGGCGCGGTTCGACTCGGCCATCTTGTGGGTGTCTTCGCGGCGCTTGACCGCGGCACCCAGGCCGTTCGAGGCATCCAGGATCTCGTTCTGGAGACGCTCGGTCATCGTCTTCTCACGACGACCCTTCGCGTAGCTCACGAGCCAGCGGAGCGCGAGCGTGTTGGCACGGTGAGGCTTGACCTCGACCGGCACCTGGTAGGTCGAGCCGCCGACGCGGCGCGACTTGACCTCGAGGGTCGGGCGCACGTTGTCGAGGGCCTTCTTGAGCGTGGCGACGGCGTCCTGGCCGTTCTTCGTCTCGACACCCTTGAGGGCGGTGTAGACGATCGACTCGGCGATCGACTTCTTGCCGTCGACGAGGATCTTGTTCACCAGCTGGCTGACGATCGGAGCGCCGTATACCGGGTCGTTGACGACGGGGCGCTTCGGGGCGGGTCCCTTGCGAGGCATCTAACTCAACCCTTCTTCGCGCCGTAGCGGCTGCGAGCCTGCTTACGGTTCTTGACGGCCTGGGTGTCCAGGGCGCCACGGACGATCTTGTAGCGGACACCGGGCAGGTCCTTGACGCGACCGCCGCGGACGAGCACGAGCGAGTGCTCCTGCAGGTTGTGGCCCTCGCCGGGGATGTACGCGGTGACCTCGGAGCCGTTGCGGAGCTTCACACGGGCGACCTTGCGCATCGCCGAGTTGGGCTTCTTGGGCGTGGTCGTGTACACGCGGGTGCACACGCCCGCCTGCTGCGGGTTCGACTTGAGCGCCGGCGCCTTGGTCTTGGTGACCTTGGGCGAGCGACCCTTGCGAACCAACTGCTGAATGGTTGGCACGTTCTCTCCTTCTCAGTGCTGCACGGTGACAGCATTCGTGTCTCCCCCGCTGGATCCGGATCTTTCGATTCGTGACGCGGCGGGCTCACATGTATCCACCGGCGCGCCATGATTGTGCCGCGCAGTTGTGTGGTGGATATGCCGTGGGGGTGGCCTGTTCGCAGGCCGTTCCCTGAGATGCGGCACCCGCGACCCTGCTCGGTGCCGAGGCACGTCGGAGGGCGCGCGCGAGCGCACACTGGATCAATGATACGCGGGATGCCGGGGCCCGGTCAAACGCGGGTGGATCAGCGACGCCCCGATCCCGGCAGTCGCCAGTTCATCGTGCTCATCATCAGGTCGCCGAGGGCCAGCAATCGCTCGGTCTCGGCGTCCGCTCCCGCGCCCGGCGTCACCAGCACGGTGAACTGGAAGCGAAGAGCGCGGCGCATCGCCGCCTCTTCGGGGACCGGCACGATGTAAGTGGATTCGCGGATGCCGAGCTCGACGCTGTCGTGGCGCAGCGTGTCGGAGCGCCGCCACACCCACATCCGGGTCTCGGTGAAGTCTGCCTCGTCCACGGCGTTCCCGCGGGCGAGCCGGACCAGCGCGGCATCCCAGTCGACGCCGGTGGGAAGGACCAGCGGGGAGACGAGCAGCGACGCCGGGATCATGACGCCGTCGACGAGCGGCGGCAGGTACATGTCGAACGCATTGAGGTCGCGGATCGAGCGGCGGTACTGCGAGAGCATCGTGCGCATCTCGAGGACGAGGTCCGCTCGACCCGCGCCTTTCATCGTGTCGAACAGCGCCTTGGACGTGTCCTCCTCCAGCAGCGCCGACGGAGCGACCCGCCGCCAGGCCGGCGGACACAGGATCGAGTACGGGGTGGGCGGCGGCACGCTCCCGCCGAGTTCCGCGCGCAGCGAGCTCATGCGCGGTCCTCGCGCCAGATGCTCCACGGCGGCACGGCGCCGGCGCCGGCCGCCTCGGCGCTGCTGATGGCGCCCTTCTCGTGCAGCACGGCGAGCGCCGAGGCGAACGCGGCCGAGACGTCGGACTTCTCCTCCGGCGTGAGCCAGGTCGGAGCCGCACGCCACCAGTCGTCCAGCGCGCGCCACAGGGCCGGCTGATCGTCGTCGACGACCAGGCGTGCGCCGGAGTCGACGCCGTGCAGGCCGAGCCGCTTGTCGACCGCACGCTCGCGCCGCCACAGCAGCAGGGCGCCGATCCCGGCGAGCACCATCAGCGCGATCCCGAGGAACGGGAGGAGCGGCTCGTACATGTCGATCTCGCCGCGGCGGAAGAGGAGGATCAGCGCGACGAGCCCCAGCCACAGGATGCCGAAGAACAGATACAGGCGCGACGGCACGTCGGTCACCGACCGCCCGGGCGAGCCGTGGCGGAAGCGTGCGAGCCACGCGAACAGTGCGACGGAGGCCAGTTCGAGCAGGCCGGTCCACAGCGCGCCGTCCTGCACGTCGAAGGCGTTGCGGCGCCCGCCCGCCACGCCCAGCACAAGGGCGGGGCCGGCGAGAGCCAGGAGCAGCGCGACGACGACCAGGACCTTCTGCAGCGTGCCGGGGACCTGTGGGCCGCCAACGGTGGCCGCGCGTTCCCGCAGCGATCCCTCGCGCGCGGCGTTGAGCTCGGTGATGGCCTGCTGCCGGATGAACTGGCGGCTGCGCTGGGCCTGGGGCACGGCGACGAGCAGCGCGACCCGGGCGGCATCCTCCACCGCCGCCTGCGACGACGCGTAGGGGCGCGACGCGGAGCGCTTCTCGAGGTGCCGACGCACATCCCTCTGGCCGGTGAAGGTCATGACACGCGCCGCGGGTCGAGCGTGCGGAAGAGCGCATCGGTGTCGGCGAGGCGGTCGTTCAGCCGCGCCACATCGTGGTCGCCCGAGACGGCGTAGCCGACCCAGCCGTCGCCCGCGCCGATCCACTCCGCCTTGGGCAGGAGCACCGGGTCGGCGTCGGCCTCCGGCAGGATCGCCGTCAGCGTGAGCCTGCGGACCGCGTCGCGGAAGACGTCGGAGGGAACCGGCTCGATCACCGGTTCGACCATCGTCATGCCGGGCTCAGGCAGCAGTTCGGCCGCCGGGGTCCCGTCGTCGTCGCGGGCCTCGACGTAGATGTCGACGAACCCGGCCGGAAAGCCGTCCACGGGGTAGTGCCAGAACCGGGCGCTGACGTGCTCGGCGGGAAAGAGCGCCGTCGCCATCGCCTGGTCGTGCACGAGCGGAGCGATCTCCTCGGCGTCCGCGCGTCCGCGCGTCGCCTCGTCGGCGATCCAGCGAGACCACTCCCCCGCGTCGGACCAGCTCGTGGCGAGGTAGTCCAGCGGAACGTGGATCCAGCGGTCGGGGTCGTACGGGATGCTGATGGGCGTAGCGGTCACGAGGTTCCTGGCTGACGTGGCGCGGGGCTGATCCCCGTCATCGACCGATCAAGAAGTCTACGTTCGGAAGGTGGTCCTGGAGGTCCGGTGCACCCGGGATGATCGGCTGCAGAACGCCGTCGTAGTTCCCGTACGCGGCGTTCCACACGTTCGCACCCTGGAAGACCGGCCCCGGCATGGCGCCGTTGAGCTGCATCCAGTTCTGCGAGCGCATCCCGGCGGTTCCGGCGCCCGGCCACGCGCCGGCCATGCGCTCGGACATGGTCCAGACCTGGCCGTCGACCCGGCCGCCGCCGCCGCGAATGGCGTTCCACGTGCCGCGCGCCCAGCTGCCGTTCACGCCGGACAGGAAGTTGTCGGCGATGCCGGGGGCGAGCGCCTCGCGCGCGGCCCGGTTGCCGCCGCGTCCGGCGCTGCTGATCGCGCGCATGTCGAGCGCGACGGCGTTCCGCCCGGCGGCGAGTGTGGAGCCCGACGCCGTGGCCGCACCGCTGGCGATGCGGAGCGAGCCGAGCGCGCCCTGACCGCCCTTGAGCGCCTTGCCGAAGGCCCCGAGGAACGGCACGACGCCCACGACGTCGAACAGGATGTCCCAGCCGCTGACGCGCCTCGATCCGGCGAAGGCCATGGTGAGATGCGCCACGAGGGCGACGATTGCGACGACCGTCGCGATCACGAGCGCGATGGCCGCGATCGGCCCGGTGACCACGAGTGCCACGACGATGGCGATCGCGCCGATGAAGGCCGCCACGTCGGCAAGCCCGTCCAGAGCGTCCTCCCACCAGGAGTCATTGATCCCCGAGGCGTCCAGCGCGCTCTGCACGCCGCTCACGGCGGCTTCGTAGGCGGTGTCCCAGACCCCGTAGCCGGACTCGAAGGATTCCCACAGGCTGGTGAGCGTGCCCTCGGCGGACGACTCGGCGCTCTCGGCACCCGAGAGCGCCTGGGCGGCGACCCGCTTCTCGGCGTCGGTCGCCTCGTCCTCCCACGGCCAGGTGCGGTCGAGGTCGTCGGCGTCGTTCTCGGCCTGACGACGAGCCTCGACGGCTTCCTGGTGCGCGGTGTGCGCGGCCTGGATCCGCGGCACATAGGGGTTGACGGTCGTGCGCTGGGCGAGTCGCAGCGCGGAGGCGTACGTGACGAGCACCGGGCCGGTCTTCTCGTAGCGCTCGGCGACCTTGTGAAGGTCGGCCTGGAGCTCTCGCGCGGATTCGCGGATCGCGTCGAGGCTCTCCGCCTTGTACTTCTCGTTGTTGCCGAGCCTCGCCAGCTCATCGGCCGTCGAGGTCATCTGCGCCCCGATGCTCTCGTAGGTGCGCCCGGCGGCCTCGATGGCTTCCGGGTCGCCCTCGAGCGGGCCGAGCGGGTAGTGCGCCTCCGGTGAGACGAGACCGTAGCCGGGGAAGCTCATGCCTCGCCGCCCTTCGCCATGTCGATGTCGGCCTGGCTGAAGCCCTCGATGACACCGGTGATGTGGTCGTGCACGTTCTGGAGCGACTCGAGCACCACCTCGCGGTTGCCGTCCCACCCCGATTCGAAGTCGCCGACCTTGTCGCGCAGCCGGCCGTCGCCGGCGGGCCGGCCGACGGCGTCCTGGACGCCGGAGGTGGTGTCTCCGATGTTCTCGAATTCGGTCACGAAGCGGCCGAGACTCTCGTTCATCACGAGAAGATCGGCGAGGTCGAGGTCGACGCCTGGCGCGCTCATTCAGTCATCCTTCATCGTCCGGGGCCGCACGCGGACCGCGGGTATCGACGAAGCCGAGCCGCCGTCATCGGCGACTCGGCTTCGTCATCCGTCAGTTGCCGGCGAGTGCCGAGTCGGTGTCCTTGATCGCCTGCTGCATCTTGCGCAGCGACTCGCCCATGTCGGAGATGCCCTCGATGGCCTTCTCCAGACCGGTGGTCAGCTCGGTGTAGCCCTCGCCGAACTTGCCCGACGCGTGCTGCGTCTTGAAGTCATCGCCCAGCAGACGGTCGACATCGCTCTTGAGGCGACGCAGCACATCGCCGATCTCCTCACGACCGGAGTCGAGCTTGCCCGACATCGCTTCCATCTCGCCGTAAGACGCCTTGAAATCCGCCATCACATCTCCTTCGTCAGGGGGCCGGGACCAACCCGGCACGAACAGGCTAACGCGACCTCGCACAGACTCCGATGGGGACTAATCCCCATGTGCTCCTACTCGGACACCAGCGGCAGCTGGACCGTGACGAACTGGCCGTTCTCCACGAACAGGCCGCGCCCGGCCGGGTACTCGTGCCGCTGCACCTTGGGGAACGCGACCTTGAACAGGGAGTCGCCGTCGTACGTCTCCGGACGAAGCGCGATCCCGTGCCGGCCGGCCTTGAGCTCGCCCACGAGACCGTAGCCGCTGCTCAGCTGCGCCACGTCGCCGTCGGCGATCAAGAAGTGGTCGCTGCGGTTGATGGCCTGGAACAGCTCCTTGAGCGGTCGCTCTGCGTCGGTGTCGCCGAACTCCGTGATGTTCTCCACCACCACCGCGATGCGCTTGCCGATCGACTCGTCGGCCACGATGTCCTTGAGCTCCCTGGCGAGGGTGCGCACGTCCTCGATGCCCGAGACCGCACGCCGCCACGGACGGAACTCACGCAGCGCCGCACGGCGCCCGCCGACGTGGAAGAGCTCGACCTCGGGGTCGAAGCGCTCGAGCGCCGAGATGATCGCCCGCACGGCCGTCGTCTTGCCGGACTGCGGCGGGCCGGCGACCACGAAGGTGCCGATGGGCTCGAAGCCCGTGGGGCCCAGGGTGTCGTCGCCGATGCCCAGCACCGGCAGCTCCCCCACGCGCGACGGCAGCTCGGCCGCGTCGAGCTCGGTGGGGAGTGCGCCGATGTTCTTCGCCTCGACGGCGCCGGCGGCCCGCAGCGCGTCCGCGAACGCCGCCGCGGCCGTGTTCTGCTCGGCCACGTTCGTCGTGCCGCCGATGACGGCGACCTGGGTCTCGAGCCCGTCGACGATGGCGCGTCCGGGGACGCTGCGCTCGTTGAGCACATCCTTGGCGACCCCGAGGATCGAGTAGGCCCCCTCGTCCGACATCCGCAGCACGATGCGCTTGGTGACGTTCGCGCTCACCGCCGTCGGGACGGCGCCGTAGCGGTCGGCCGTGGCCACGACATGCACGCCCAGCGGACGCCCCTCGCCGAGGAGCCGCATGAAGATGGCGTAGAAGGCCGAGCGGGTGGACGACGTCTCCCAGTCCTGCTTGAAGACGCCGAAGCCGTCGAGCAGGAGGAGGATGCGCGGCTCGGAGGTGTCGCCGGTGATCTGCCGGTACTCGGTGAGCGTGGCGGCGTTCGCGTTCGAGTAGCGCTTGGCACGGTCGTCGAGCACGCCGCGGAGCGTGCGGAACAGCCGCTGCACGCGCTCGACGTCGTCGCCGGAGACGACCGACCCGACGTGCGGCATGATCTCGAGCGAGCGCAGGGCGCCGGTGCCGAAGTCGATCCCGTACACGGCGACCCGGCCGAGGTCGGGCCGGGCGCCCGCGGCGATGCCGATGGTGCGCAGCGCCGCGCTCTTGCCGGCGCCGCTCGTGCCGTAGACGAGCATGTGGCCGTCGGTGTCGGGCTGGAACGTCACCGCTTCCTGCAGCTGGCGCTGGGGGATGTCGGCGAGCCCGATCGGGATGATGGCGTCGCCGGCGAGCGGCAGGTCGCGCAGGTCGATCGTCGTGGCGAGGTCGTCGAGCCAGGGCCGGCGAGGGCGCGGGATGCCGGCATCCGCCGATGCGCGCACGAGGTTCGCGACGAGCCGCTTCTGATCGTTGGGTCCGAGGTCCTCGTCGTGGGTGTCGGAGTCGTTGTCGCCCTCCGCCTCCCAGAGCGTGACCGAGCCGAAGCGCAGCTCGGCGACGCGCACCTCGGTGCGATCGGGCTCGTCCGAGGTCCAGCCTCCGGCGTAGCCCGACTGGAACGGCACCAGCCGGCCGGGGCCGGTCTTGGCGATCCCGCGACCGGGCACGGAGGGGTCGAAGGTGGAGGCCACCGTGTCGCCGACGACGTCGTTCGAGTCCGCGGCATCCGCCATGCGCAGCGCCACGCGCAGGTTCGTGTTGGCGCGCAGGTTGTCCTTGATGACGCCGGCGGGGCGCTGCGTGGCCATGATCAGGTGGATGCCGAGCGACCGGCCGCGCTGGGCGATGTCGACGACGCCGTCGACGAACTCGGGCACCTCGGTGGCGAGCGCGGCGAACTCGTCGATGACGAGCACGAGCGCGGGCGGGGTCTCGGGGTCCTGGCGCTTCTCGAGCTCGAGGAGATCCTTCGCCTTCTTGCGGTTGAACAGGTGCTCGCGGTGGTGCAGCT
Organism: Microbacterium sp. CFBP9034; assembly: GCF_034045255.1. NCBI lineage: Bacteria > Bacillati > Actinomycetota > Actinomycetes > Micrococcales > Microbacteriaceae > Microbacterium > Microbacterium sp. CFBP9034. Next base: position 296,350 of record NZ_JAXCWC010000002.1, on the reverse strand, counting down.
CGGCGCGCAGGCTCGTCAGCGCACGGCGCACGAGGTGCGGGCTCAGGTCGGTGACGAGACCCACGGTGTGCGGCAGCTCGACGCAGTCCGCGAAGGCGGAGCCGCCCTTGTAGTCCACGAACAGGAACGTGACGCGGTCGGGGCTGTACTCGGCGGCCATGCCGAGCACCCACGCCTGCAGGAACTCGGACTTGCCCGAGCCGGTGGTGCCGCCGACGAGCGCGTGCGGGCCCTGGGTGCGCAGATCGAGCGACATCGCGTCGGGGCTGCCCTGGCCGACATAGGCCTTGAGGGTCCCGGCGCGCTTGAGGCGGGCGCGGGGACCGCGGGTGCGGTCGATGATGGAGTTGTTCTGGCGCCACCGCTCGATCGCGGCCTGCGGCTCGGCGGCCATGTCAGAGCCGATGAGCCGCAGCAGCGACACGCTCGCGGGGAGGTCGGACGAGTCGGCGGCCACCGAGCTGGAGTCGACCACCGGGGCGAGTCGCTTGGCGAAGATCTCGGCGTACTCGCGCGAGACGCCCTCGATCGCGACGCTCTGGGCGCGATCGCCCGCGCGGACCCATCCGACCATGGCGTCGTCGAGGCCCTGGGTGACGTCGATGTACGTGCGGCAGGATGCCGGCAGCGACTCGACGGTGGGAGCCACGAAGATCGTGAAGACCCCGGCGTCCGGTCCGCGCTCGATCACCTGGGTGAGCCGGGGCCGGTCGACGGGCGCGTCGTGGGTGACGAACAGCACGAGCGAGACGTCGCCGACACCCGACGAGCCGCCTCCCGCCTGCTCGCCGACGAACTTGCCGAGCGTCATCGACACGTCCTTGGCCGCGAGCGGGCCGCGGTGGGCCGGCGAGCCCGACAGCCGCTCGAGGATCGCCTCCTCGAGCCCGTTGAGCAGAGCCGTCCCGGCCGACTGGCTGTCGGCGAGGGCCATCTCGGCGAACGGCGAGCGGGGGCTCGTGGTGTGCGGCAGCCACTTCATCCACTCCATGTCGCCGGTCCAGCCCGGGTCGACGATGGCGGCGGTGACGATCTCGTTCGGCGCGTGGAGCCCGAACAGCTGCACGCCGAGCCCGCGGACGACGTCGGCGGCGAGCTCGCGGGGGCCGGCGATGCCGATCGCTCCCGCCGACGGCAGCAGCTCGATGACGGGCACGTCGTCGATGCGCGCGAACCGGTCGCGCAGGCGGCGGACCTGCTGCGAGTACTGCGCGATGCCCCGCTGGTCGTTCGCCTCCTGGACGGTGTTGCGGCTCGCGCCGGCGCCCACTCCCAGCCGCAGCCCGAGGAAGTTCCAGTGCTCGGGCCGCCGGGTCCACAGCATCGGCCCGAGGGCCATGGCGTTCTCATAGACCGTGGCCGTCGCGGGCGCCTCGGCCCTGCGGCGTTCGCGCTCGACGGACTCCTCCGTCTGCAGCTGGTCCTCCAGCTCCTCGAGCTGGGTCTCGAAGGTCTCGATCTCGAGCTGCAGCTTCTTGCCCTGCTGCGTGCGCTGGCCGATGAAGTTGCCGAGCATCATGAGCGGCGCCATCGCGACGATGAGCAGCGACGTGGGCCGCTGCGTGACGGCGAACATGGCCAGGCCCAGCAGCACGGGGGCCATGATCATCGGCCACGGGAAGATCCGCGGGTCGGCCTCGTTCGGGATGATCGGATGCCGGAACTCCTGGCCCGCATAGCGGTCCTCGACGCGCGGCGAGCGGTTGAACATGAGAGCGCCGCCGCGCTCGAGCACGAGCGAGTCGTCGGTGATCACGCGCGGCACGAGCGAGAACGACACCTCCGTCGCGCCGATCGTGATCTTCTGCCCGGGGATCACGCGCACGCGCTGCACGAGGCCGCCGTCCACGACGAGTCCGTTGGCCGAGTTGAGGTCGACCAGCTCGATGCCCTGATCGATCTCGACGCGGGCGTGGCGCTTGGACACCAGCGGATCGTCGAGCACGACCTGGGCGGGCGCGACGCGGCCGATCACGCTCGTCCCGACCGGGAGCGGCACCGTGCGGCCGGCGTCCGGACCGCTGTGGATGCGCATGACGGCGGCCGTGACGGCGCCGTCGGCTCCCGCGCCGACCACCGCCGGGACGACGGAGGCGTCGAAGCCCGAGCCGATCGGGGCGTCCGCGATCGAGGCGGACGGGTCGAGGTGCACGGGCTGCCCCGCGGGCGAGGCCACCAGCAGCGTCGGCACGTCGCTCGCGTTCACCCCGCCGGGCGCCGCGAGGGCGTCGCCTTCGGCGAGTGCGCGCGCGACATCCTGTACGGTCGCCGTCGAGTCGGCGGTGACCAGCACGTCGACGGTCGAGCCCACGCCTCGGCGCAGTCCCAGCTTGAGCTTCACGAATCAGCACCTCTCGGAACGAGCTCGAACGTTCGGCCGCCGACCTGCACGGTCCATCCCAGGGGCACGCGCATGCGGTCGCCCACAGGCACATCCACCAGGTCGCCGCCCGGCGACAGGAGCTGCGTGCCGTTGCGCGAGCCGCGGTCGCTCACCCAGACGCCTTCGGCGTCCTGCCCGAAGGCCGCGTGGGTCTTCGACATGAGTCGCTGCGGATCCTCCAGACGCACGAGGGCGTCGGCGGTCTCGCCCGCAGCGGCGTCCGGGTCGCGGCCGATGAGAGCGAGCACCGGCACGCGCAGCACCGATCCGTCGTCGAAGCGCACCATCGCCTGCGCGCGGCGCAGGCCGGCTGCCGGCGCGGATCCCGCGGCCTGCACGACTTCGGCCGGCGGAGCGGCCGGGGCGGGAAGCGGGGCGACCCGAGGAGCCGCGGCGGGCGGCGCGGCGGGGGGTGCAGCGGACGGGGCGACGGCGGGCGGAGCGAACGCGGCGGAGACCGTCGCGAATCCCGCCTCGGAAGGGGCGAAGCCCGACGTCGGGGCCGGCGACGCGGGCGAGGGGCTCGCACCCGGCACCCCATCGATCACGCCGAGGTCCTGGGCGGAGTGCGAGCGCGCCCACTGCGCGCCCGTACCGCCCGGACCCACGACTCCGGCCCGGGAGCGGGCATCCGGAATCCGCAGCGCCGACTCGGCGTCCGCGCCGCTCGCCATCGAGGGCAGCGCCTCGGCGTCATCCGGCCGCCCGCGCAGGACGCGGCGCGCGTGGCGCAGCGCTTTGGCGTCGAAGGGGTCGAGGCCCGCGCGGGCATCGATCACCCAGCACCGGCCGGTGCGGTCCAGGATGCTGCGACCTCGCCGCTGCGGATCCCACCAGGCCGAGGCGAACAGCAGAGCCGGACCCACGACGACCAGCAGGATGGTGCTCGCCCAGAGCACGAGGATTCGCAGCACGACGCGCCAGAACCCGGGACGGCCGTAGTCGGAGACCCCGATGGAGCGGAGCCGCAGCGCGGCCTTGCCGACGGTGACACCGCGACGACCGTGGGTGATCAGCTGGATCAGGCCGAACACGGAGGCGAGAGCCCATCCGCCCACCATCAGCAGGACGGGCAGGAGGGAGGTGTCCCCGCTCACGGCCATCATCCCGCCGAGCACGACCGGCGAGGCGAGCAGCGCCCAGATCGAGAAGTCGATCGCGAAGGCGAGCGAGCGGAAGCCGGCGCTCGCGGGCACCATCCCGAGCCGAGCGGCCGAGACGGGGTCTGCGTCGTTCCAGTTCGCGGGGTCGTCCGCCCCCGGTGGGGTGGCGGCAGCGGCAGGGTCGGTCATCGTCATCCTCAAGTCACCGGTCGCTTCACGTCAGCAGGAGCACGAGCACGAAGGCGGCCGCCACGGCGACGACCACCGTGGAGAGCCCCACGATGAGCACCCGGCGTCGCTCGCGCCCACGGACAGCGCCCTCCAGACTCTCATGATCGGGCACGGCGGCCGAACGATCCGGGAGCGACGAGGGCGACGCCTGGGACGTGCGGACCACGGCGACGGTGGGCACGGCGCGCGGCGGGACCGGGACGCGGAGGGCCGCGGCATCCGGAACATGCGCGTCGCGCGCGGCGGTCGCCTGCTCCGCCGGCGCGGCCGGGGCGCCGATGGCCGGGCGCGAGGCCGGGGCGTTCGGACGCATGAGGGTGTCTTCGAGCTCGGGCACCGTGTCGGCCCCCGAGGGCGCGGGGCGACGCGAGAGGACGGTGTCGTCGGCGTCTTCCGCGAGCGCACGACGCCGGGGCGGCGCGATCACGGTGTCGGCGTTCACGTCGTCGGAGTGCTGGGGCTGACGGCGGGACGAGGGCGCCGTGTCGTCCGCCTCCGGCTCGAGCACCGGGCGCGGCCTGGTCGAGAGCGGGGTGACGTCATCGGCGGGCTCATCGACCCCGCGCCGGCGAGCGGAGAGCACGGTGGCTTCCTCGACGGGGGTCGCGCCTGCGTTCGCGCGAGGGCGGACCGAACGCGCGGTCTCCTCGTCGGGGAGATCAGCCGACGTCATCGGCTCGCATCGTCCGGCGCGAGCCGGAGTTCGGCGTCACCGATGAGGAAGCGTGCCGGCGCGCGGTGCGGAGCACCCGGCGGAATCTCGCGCTCGGCGCCGTCCGACGCGATCAGCACCGTGCCGTTCGTGGAATGCAGATCGGTGACCGACCACGCGTCTCCGTCGCGCTCCAGGCGCAGGTGGGTCTTGGACACCGTGCCGTCGTCGACCTCGACGAGCTGAGCGCTCGGATAGGCCGTGCTCGGCGCCGGGCGGCGGCCGACCAGCACCACGTCCGCGACGAGGTCGACGGGCGAGCCGGACGGCAGCGTGAGCGACCAGCGCGCCTTGCGGCGGTGTGCGATCACCGTCAGCTCGACGTCGTCGTCGGGGATCTCCGGCAGCACATGCTGAGCAGAGACCGACGAGCGGGCGGAGCGCGGGATGCCGGCATCCGGAGCACCGGCCACGGCGGACACCTCACCGGAGGCCTCCGGGAACGCGTCGGCCTCGGGCAGCGGCGACCGCGACGGCGCCCACGGCTCGGGCTCGGACGACGGCCGCGCGGCCGGGACGCGGGTGACGGCGGGCTGCGGCGCGGGCGCGTCGAGCTCCGGTTCCGCGGGCCCGGGCACCGCCGCGATGGGCTGCGGCGCTCCCTTCACCGCGGCGGTGACCTCGCCGGTCAGCTCGCCCACGGCGCCCAGGTCGAACCCGCCCCAGCGGTCGTCGGCGGCGGATGCGGCGCTCGGGCCGGCGGGGGCCGGCTCGGTGACCGGCACAGCGGCGCGCAGCGGCGAAGGAGCAGCGGGCGGTGCGGCGGAGGGAGAGAGCACCGGAACGAACGAGATCGGAGCCTCGGGGGCCACGGCTGCCGCCGGGGACTGCGCCGGGGCACCCGGAGGCATCGAGGGCATCGGCGGCACGGGGGGAAGCGCGGAAGCGGGAAGCGGAGCCGCCGAGGCCGTGGGCGCCCAGGCGCCCTGCGCCGACGAGACTGGAGCGGGGGACGGCGAGGGGCCGGGGGACGGCGAGGGCAGCGGCGGCGTGCCTGCGGCGGCGGCCGAGTAGCCAGGGAGCGGGACGTCGTCCTGGGACGAGCGGCGCACACCACCCGCGTGCTCGGCGCCGACCCAGCGCGACGAGCCGAAGCCGACGACGGTCGCCCAGACCGGGAACAGCACAGCCGCGAGCACGGTCATGCCCGCTCCGAAGCCGAACGCCAGGTTGATGCGGTAGCAGGCGATGACCTGAACGACCCACAGCGCGAGCGGGCCGAGGATGGGCACCAGCACGAGGAGGACGAGCCAGCCGGAGAGTCCGCCGAGCTGGAGCAGCGCGAAGACGTTGAGGACGGGAACCCACGCCTTCCACGCCTCCTCGCCCGACTTGCGGAACACGGCGGACAGCGCGATCGCCGTCCAGACGTAGAGGGCGGCGAACGCGATCAGTGAGAGCAGGATCGGTACAACGCTCGTGGAAGCATCGACTGTCATGGCATCGAACGCGCGGGCTGGGGGGCCCGGCGCTTCCCCCTCTCGGCGAAACGCGTGCGGGCACCCGAGGCGGGTGCCAGGTGTCGGACGAACGACCTCAACGATACGGTGACCGCGAGGCCCCGCCAGAACCCTCGCTCCCTCGCGAAGACCCGGCGCTGCACCTCGACCGCGCGCCAGTACTCCTCGGCATCGGTCGCCGTCACGTCTGTGGAAGAGAATACGGCCCTGTCGGCGGTCTCGGCGAGCGCGAGGCCGGCCTCCGACTCGAACGACGCGGCCAGCTCACGGCGGGTGTGCGTGCGCGGCGCTTCGCGGCGGGCGTCGACCGCGGCATCCACGAACTCGTCCCAGCCTCCGGCGATCCGCACGGCGGGGGCGCCGGCACGGCGTCGCGAGCGGCGCCTGGCGGCCTTCGCGCCGATGATGACCAGGAACGGACCGAACGCCAGCCCGAGCACCAGCACGACCACGCCGGCCGTCCGGAGCACCGGCCACAGCCACGCGAGGTCGGGTCCGACGGCGGCGTCGTCGGGCTCGCCCGCGGCGGAGTCCTCCTGCACGGGTTCGGGCGGCACGACCTCCTCGACCGAGTCGGGGCGCACCTCGGTGACGACCTCCGGGTCGCGCTGCTCGGTGACGTCCAGGCTCGGCGACTGCGCGTACTGCGGCGTGACGTCGATCGGGACCCACTCGCCCGCGGACGACTGCACCTCGGTCCACGCGGTGAGGTCCTGCGCACGGCACACGCCGCCGTCGCACGCCGCCAGCCCTGGCTCGGACTCGCCCAGTCGCGCGCCCAGCACCACCCGCGACGGGAATCCGAGCTCGCGGGCGATGAGCGCCACCGCGACGGCGAACTGCTCGTCGTCGCCCACTGCGGCGACGTAGTTGCCGGATGCCTCCGCCCGGGGGTCCGTCTCACGCTCGAGCAGCCGTGCGAACATCGTGTCGACGCGTGCCAGCGAGTGTCCCGAAGCACTCGGCTGGGGGGCGTAGTCGGCCAGCGCCTCCGCCCATTCCGGGGACTCCTTGCCCTGTGCCAGGCCGTGGCTGAGGTAGCCGCGCTCGCGCAGCAGCCCGACGAGCTCCGCGAGTGCCGCGCCGCCCGTCCCCGACGCGTGCTCGTCCATCCATGCACGGAGGCTCTCGGGCGCGGCCACACCGGGGCTGACGCCGCCGGGGGCCTCGATCTCCGCGAGGTCGGGAGCAGCCGGCTCGACACCGTCGACGACGTAGCGGTCGCCCTCGGTGAGCCCGCCGCCGGCCGTCTGGACCCCGGCGGCGGCCGCGGAGTTGTAGTAGAACCGGTCCGCGAGCGACGCGGCACGGTCGCCCGCGAACTCGACGGACGCGAGACGGCCGACGGTCGGCATCCAGATCCCCTGCAGGCCGTCGATCGCGATCTCCGCCTCGACCGGCGTGCCGGCTCCCGCGTCGAGCAGCGACGGCACGCGGACGAACCGCCCGGCGTCGACGGCGCCCTCGCCGCCGCTGCGGAACACCTCTCCGTCGTAGGCGTCGAGGGTCGCCAGCCGCACCCGGCTCGGGAGGCTCTCGCCCGAGGAGACGGCGAACAGCACCTCGTCGGCGCGGCCGTCGGCGAACAGCGCCCGATACTCGGCGAGCGGGCTGACGGACGCGGAGAGGTCGATCTCGGGCTCGACGGCGGTGCGGAGCACGTCCCGCTCGGCGCCGCGAGCGGCGAAGGGCACCACGGCGACCGCGAGCACGAGCGCGACGGCGACCATTCCGGCGCCCAGCGCGGTGCGCCGGCGGTCGGCGCGGGAGGGACGCCGGGAGATGCGCACGCCGCTGGACGCAGCAGCGCGCTGCAGCGCCTGCACGCGCTCCTCGTGGGTGCGCCACGCGAGCCACAGCAGGCAGGCCAGCAGGCTCGCGACACCGAGTGCCGTCTCGACGGGGGCGTAGAGCACCACCGGTCCGAGCGAGAGCGGCGCGCTCACCGTGGTCCGTCCGAAGAAGAGCCCGAACGACACCATGCCGAGCGCGACGGGGACCGCCCCGTAGGCGGTGCGGTCTTCGCGCCACGACAGCAGCAGCACGGCGCAGGTTCCGACCAGGAACACGATCAGGGCCGGGACGAGGAGGTTGCGGTACGCGCCCACCGGCAGCTCGACGGTGACGAGGTCCTTCCAGGCGAGGAGCGCACCGGCGCTGAGCTCGCCCAGACCTCGCAGCAGGTCGGCGGGTGCGCCCAGGCGTGACGGGACGGCGAGGGGCACGCCGATGAGCAGGAACGCGGCGGCCAGCACCCCGGCCACGAGCCAGCCGCTCCATCGACGGCGCCAGGCCACCGCGGCGATCGCGGCGGCCACGAGCACGCTCGCGGCGACCAGCACGGTGAGGTGCCACGACCGGTAGATCGGCCAGGCCGCGACGGCGGCCGTGACGACGACGACGGCGGCCAGCGCGGCGCCCGCGGCGATGCGCGGCACGAACCGGCGCGGACGGTCGGCGCTGCGCGCGGCATCCGTCGCCCTCGTCATGAGGTGGCCCCCCGGAGCAGGAGGCCCGACAGGTCGTCGAGCGTGCCGACGGTGAGGACGGTGATGCTCGAGAGCTGCTGCATGCGCGGATGGGCGCGCTCGTCGCAGATGACGGCGACGACGGCCGTGTCGCCGGGGAAGGCGAGAGCGGCCTGCTGCAGCCGGGTCAGTGTCACCCGGGAGCCCACGACGACGAATGCGATCGAGAGCCGGTCGCCCGACTCCGCGGTGAGCCGGCATACCTCGGTCACCGACATCGTGCTCTCCAGCAGCTCGACCCCGCTGAAGCCGTCCAGCATGGGACGCGGGGCCGCGGCCGGGATGTGACGGATGGCGCGGAGGCGTCCGCGGACCACGCGCGGGATCTCCGAGCCCGTCACGATCTCGACGTCGCGGGCGTCGCGCACCGCGCGGAGGCCCAGCGAGGCGGCACAGCCCACCGCGAGCTCGAACTCGTCGGCGTCGGCGTACTCCTGCACGGCCGCGCCCAGGACGACCGCCATGCGGGACCGGCGGGACTCCTCGTACTGACGCACCATGAGCCGGCCGGTCTTCGCCGTCGACTTCCAGTGGATCTGACGCCGCGAGTCGCCCGGGGCGTATTCGCGGATGGCGTGGAACGACATGTCGGAGTCGACGAGCCGTCGCGTCGGATTGCCCTCGAGGTCGCGGATGAGCCCGGCGCTCGTGGACGGGAGCGTGGTCGTGCGGGGATGCACGTAGACGTCGTGGACATCCTCGAACGCGTGCTCGCGTCGCAGGAGCCCGATGGGGTCGCTGCGGACCGTCGTGGCGGGGCCGACCGTGACGATGCCGCGACGCAGCCCCGGGATGTCGAGGGGCTGCGACACGGCGTGGCCCGGGCGCAGCAGGGGTACGCCGAACTCGACCAGCCCCGCGCCGACGGGGATGTCGAGCCGCCCGGGCAGGGCGATGCGGTGGCCGTCGTTGCGCACGACGATCTCGCCCGTCGCTCCGTCGCCGGCGACGATCCGCTCGTGGGCGAGCGACAGCACGACGTCGTACGACCGCGCGCCGAAGAGGAAGGGGACGGATGCCGCGAGCAGCACCAGAGCGGCCGCGCCGGCGACCATCCACTCCACCCAGCCGAACGCGATGCCGAGGCCGAGTCCCAGGGTCGCGGCGACCACGACCAGCACGCCGGCCGGGCGCACCGTGCGCGCCGCCCAGGCCGCCGCGGCGCGGATGCCCTCGGCGATCGCGCGCCACACCTCGGCCCACCACACCACGACGCGCACCAGCGACCGGCCGCGGCGCGAGGCGGTGACCGACGTCGCGGTGACGTGGGTGCGGCCGGTGGCGCCGGTGCCGGCGGAGGTGCGGGTGAGACGGGACTCGGTGAGGCTCATACGGCCTCGCGGCGACTGGGGGGAGCGACATCGAGCAGCACCTGGCCGACGACCGCTTCCTGCGTGACGCCGTCGAACTCGGCCTCGGGGTGGAGGATGAGGCGGTGCGAGAGCACGGCGACGGCGAGGCTCTTGACGTCGTCGGGGGTCGCGTAGGTGCGACCCTCCGAGGCGGCGCGCGTGCGGGCCGCGCGGGTCAGGGCGAGGGCGCCGCGGATGCTGACGCCCAGTCGCACCTCGTCGGCGGAGCGCGTGCTGTCGACCAGGCGCGCGATGTAGTCGAGCACGAGCGCGTCGACGTAGACCTGTCCGGCGAGGTCGGCCATGCCGACGAGCGCCTGCGGCGTGATGACGGGCGCGAGGTCGGAGACGGGCACGGCGGCGCCGTCGAGGATGCGCACGGTGGCGGCGTGGTCGGGATAGCCGAGGGATGTGCGCATCATGAAGCGATCGAGCTGCGCCTCGGGCAGGCGGTAGGTGCCGGCCTGCTCGACGGGGTTCTGGGTCGCGAGCACCAGGAACGGCACGCCGACCTGGCGCGAGACGCCGTCGATGGTGACGCGCCCCTCCTCCATGACCTCGAGGAGAGCGGACTGCGTCTTGGGGCTCGCCCGGTTGATCTCGTCGGCGAGCACGATGTTGGCGAAGATCGGACCGGCGTGGAACTCGAACACGCCCTCCTTCTGGTCGTACACGCTGATGCCGGTGATGTCTCCCGGGAGGAGATCCGGGGTGAACTGGATGCGGGTGTTCGTCCCCTGCACCGACTGCCCCATGGCCCGCGCGAGAGAGGTCTTGCCCGTGCCCGGCACGTCCTCCAGGAGCACATGCCCGTCGCTGAGCATGGCGGTGAGCACGAGCTCGACGACGTGCCGCTTGCCCAGCACGGCGCGCTCGACGTTGTCGGCGAGCTGGCTGAACGTCTGCGCGAACCAGGTCGCCTGCTCCTGCGTGATCGTCATGTGCTGTCCTCTGTCGTCAGATGGGGGAAGGGTGGGGGCAGCCGGCTCAGGGAGCAGGCGGTCCAGGTTCGTTGGGGTCGCACTCGGCGTCCATGGTCGACGCGGCGGGGGCGAGACCCCAGCCCTGGGCGCTCCAGTCCACCGAGACCGTGATGCCCGTCACGCGCACGGCGCCCTGCGGCACCGTCCAGGTGTCGGGCGTGCGGGTGAGAACCGCATCGTTCTTGTCGTAGAAGGTGAGCCCGGCGTTCCCGAACGCGATCGCGGCCAGTCCTCCGGTCGACTGGGCGGCGGCGACCAGATCGGATCCGCCGACGCAGCTCACCACGCTCCAGCTCGCCTGCACCTGGTACGGGGCGCTGCCGGGAGCGGGAACGACGGCCGCCCACGGCGTGGCGCTGTCCCAGAACCGGTGCACATAGCGCACCTGGATGTTCGGATCCTGGCCCACCACGCTCGTGGGCGGCCCGCCGCGGAACTCCACGCTGTTGTTGCGGGGCGGATTCTCGGTGGATGTCGGCGCCGCGCGGATGATCCAGTCGGCACGCCGGTCGACCACGTTCGGGGTCGCGTCCACGACGAAGGTCCAGCCCTGCGGCGCCCTGCCGGACTGCTGGGCGCGCACCGACTCGACGGTCTCGGAGCGACCGAACGACGAGTCGTCGCGCCACGACTCCACGCACATGACGAAGCGGTACTCCTCACCGTCCGCGAGGCCGCCGAAGGTCGCCTGCGAGCCGTCGGCGCTCGTCCGGCAGCGGTCGCCCTCTCGCGCGAAGCCGTACCGCAGGGTCGAGCCGTCGCCGTTGAGCAGTGCCGTGCCCTGCGCCGTGACCGTCGCCGTCCCGTCGCCGTTGGACACGGAACTGAGGGTGAGCCTGGGGTCGCGCGGTGCGCCGATGCCGTTGCCGGACACGGTGGCCGCCGCGCCGGAGACACTCCCACCCAGTCCTGGCGGCAGCGCGAACCGGGAGAAGGGCGTCACGGTGATCGGAGTCGAGGTGTTCGTGCCCACGCGGTAGGCCGGCACCTCCAGAGTGGTCTGGTTGCGCGCGACCGCGATCCGCACGCGTTCTCCGGTCGCGCTGCTGATCTCGACGCTGCCGGTCTCGGACGGCACGATCCCTTCGATGGTGAGCTCGACCACACCGCCCTCGCCGCCGGTGACGACGGCACGGCTCGTGACGCGGGACGGCGTCGGCGGCGTGTCGTACGCCCATGCGACCGTGCGGACGCCGGTGCGGGACTCTCCGACGCCGTTGACGGCGAAGGCCTCGTAGGTGCGCTCCTCGCCGTTGGGGGCGGCGATCGGCGCACAGGTGCCGTCGGCACCGCATTCTCCGACGTCCTTGCCGCCGGAGCGGATGACGAAGCCGGAGAGCGCGGGGTACGCCAGGCGCGCCTCCCCGGGGTCGACGCGCAGCGTCACCGTGCCGTTCGCGTAGGCGGTCTGCACGACGCTCGACGGCGACTTGGGGTAGCCGAGCAGGTCGAGCAGCAGTCGCCCGTCGCGCTCGGAGCTCGTCGTGCGGCCCTGGGCATCGCGCACCGAGAAGGTCGCGGTGCAGGTCGCACCGGGGGCATCCCCGGCCCACGCGGCGGCGACCGAGGTCGCGGAGGCGACGCGGAAGGTCACCCCGGCGCAGGCTCCCGCCGCGCGGACGTCGACGACCTCGAGCGGGGTTCCGGGCAGCGGGTTGACCTCGCCGCCGGCGCCGATCACCGACACCGTGCACGACGTGCCGGCGGCCTGCGAGCACTGCTGGGTCGTGGAGCCGCCCTGCGGCAGCGTCGACGGCGCGGCTCCCACCCGGAGGATGAGGCGCACCGGGCCCACCGCGGTGTGGCTGGTCACCGAGACGATGGCGGCCTCCTCGGAGCCGGGCACCGCGCTGTCCGCGCCCGTGACGGTCACGACCGAGCCGTTCAGCGACACCTCGAAGGCGGAGCCGGCGTACTCGACCGCGTACTCGATGCCGTCCCAGTCCTGGCGCAGCTGCCATGTCGTCATGTCGCGCAGGTCGAACGTCGCCGTCTCTCCGGGTCCGACCGTCATCGACCCCGGACGCAGCTCGGGCTGGGGGTCGAGAGCGCGCACGATGATGGGCACCGAGAGGTACGTCCAGTCGTCCTGGCCCTCCAGGCGCACCGGCACCTGGCAGGAGTCGACCCACGGCGCGCCCGGGCCCGAGTCGTAGCGCACGGTGGTGCCGGAGTCGACCGCGCAGGCCGCCTCGGCCCGTGCACCGGAGACGCGGACATCGGTGCCGACCTCGATGCGGCTGCCCCGCGGCTTGGCGACGAGCTCGGCCATGTCGAACGACACCGACTCCAGCTCGTCCACCTCGGGCGAGGGCGCTCCCGCGCGGATCGTCAGTGCGAGGTCGTCGTCGCCGGGGACGCGGAGGAAGGCATAGGTCGTGACTTCCCCCGAGTCGCCCTCGCCGGTCACGGCGAACGGGATCAGCCGAGTCCGCGCCGGCAGGTCGCCGCTGAGCTCCCAGCCGTCGACCTGGACGCCGTCCGCCTCCCCCCACAGTGCGACGTCGAGGCCCGACACGTCGCCGCCGGACCAGGTCGCCTTGTCGGAGAGCACATCGACGCCGGTGGTGAAGTCCTCGCGCGATTCCGCCGTGAGGATGGTGTCGGCGACGACGGGGTAGTCGGGCACGCTCTCGCGCACGACCCGGACGACGACGAGCCCGCGACCGGTGTTGCCGGAGCTCGACACGATGTCGTACAGGAACGACATCGTGGTCGGCTCGGTGCCCGCCTCGATCACGACGGTGCCGTCGTCGACGTCGAGGATGCGCTCCTCGAGGCGCGCGAACTCGGGGTTCTCGCTGCCGTCGAGGAGCGCTCGGGGAAGATCCGGGCGCACCTCGGTGATCGCGAGGGTGCCGAGCGTCGGGTCGACGTCGTTGGCGAGCGGGCTGACCCTGATCGAGTTGCCCTCGCCCGCCTGCACCTGCACGTAGTCGGTGAACGTCACCGGACTGGGATTGGACTGCCCGTCGAGCACGCCGAAGTGCACCGACGCCTCGCCGGTCTCGCCGAACGCGTCGACCACGCGGTACCGGAACGAGACCTGCCCGCGGTCGCCGGGAACGCTGGAGTAGAGGATGGACTTGCCGTCGGCGGAGATGGTCGCCGCGCCGCGCGCCGGCTGCTCCACGATGCGGTCGAGCGTCACCACGTCGCCGTCGGGATCCATCCCGAAGCCGTCGAACTCGACGAGGGCGGATTGTCCGCTGAGCACCCTGCCCTCGAGGGTGTCGGGCACCGGGCGGCGGTTCGTGTCGTCCGCCAGCACCCGTACGCGGACGTCGGCCGTGTCGGCGAGCGCGGGCGCCCCGGTCGTGAACACCGAGTACTTGATCCCGTACTCGCCGGGCTTGTCGGGGGCGAGGTAGCGCAGCACGTCGCCCGCCGCGAACGCGAGGGCGCCCTTGGTGGAGGAGACGACGGACGCGGGGTTGAGCGTGGGCCGCCCGCCCGCCGGGGAGATGTCGTTGACGAGGACCGGGATGTCGATCTGAGCGCCTGCGCGGACCACGACGGTGTCGTCGACGGCGATCGGCGCGAGCTCGGGTGCGGGCGGCAGCAGGTAGACCGTCGCCTCCCCCTCGACCCGGGATCCCTGGTCCTCGGTGCCGTCGCTGATCACGTACGACACGGTGCCGAGTCGTCCGGCGGCCCCGGTGGCGGTCGTGCCCGACACCCGCAGGTTGTTCTGCCCCACGGCGTCGACAGACAGGGTTGCGCCGTCGTCTGCGGTGGCGACCACGTCGCTCAGCAGCAGCACGCGGCGGGTGGGGTTCGAGACGGCGGCGAACACGTCGAGCGTCGCATCCTGCTGGGGGTGGACGAAGGCCACCACGGGCGAGGTCGCGAGCTCGGCGGGGGCGTCCGCGGGCAGCAGGGTGATGCGTGCGGTGCCGGTCGCGTCCGCCGATCCGTCCGTGACGGTGAAGTCCACACGGAAGGTGCCCGGCGCCTTCGCCGAGAAGTCGAACTCCGTGGTCCCGTCGACGATCGTCGCGGTGGCGGCGGCGTCGTCGAGGACCCGGACCGAGTCCAGGGAGAGCATGCCGGCCGTCCCCGTCACATGACGTGCCACATCGACGGTGAGCGCCGCGTCCACGGTGTCGACGACGGCGAACGACTGCACGTGCAGCTCGGGCTCGGGCGAGACCCGCACGACGAGGGACTTCTCGGTGGTCATCCCCTCGGTGTCGGCGACCGTGGCGACCAGCTCGACGAGCTCTTCGCCGCCGTCGCCGTTGTCGCTGTGCTGGTAGACGACGTCGCCGCCGGGGGTCGCCGCGACGCTGCCGACGCCGCCCGGATTCTCGACCTTCAGCAGCAGGAGAGGGTCCCCCTCGGGGTCGACCCAGCCGGGCAGGACGGGCACGGTGACCGTGCCGCCGCGGGCGACCTCGGGCTGCGGCCACTCGACGAGGCATCGCTCGACCCCGCACCACTCGGGGGCGGAGTCGGCGGATGCCGCGGCCACCGTGAGCACGACGGTCGTGGGCTCCGACAGCAGGCCGCCCTCCGAGGTGCCGTCGGTCACCCTGTACGAGAACGTGGCCGATCCGCTGGCGCCCGGAGTGGTGCGCACGGCGAAACGCTGGCCGTCATCCGTCAGCGACACCGAGCCGAAGCCGGGGTCGAGGCCGCTCACCGAGGCGGGGTCGATGCTCAGCACGTCCTCGTTCGGGTCGTGGTCGTTGAGGAGGACCGGGAGTGTGGTGAGGCTTCCGGTGCGCACGCCGAACGCGTCGGGTTCCGCGATCGGGGGCTTGGGGTCGAGGACGACCGGCAGCTGCTCCTCGCTCGGGACGGCGTCGGGGTCGGTGCGGTCATCGAGCGACCAGTCCTGACTCGACGTGATGAGGTCGCCGTCGGGCACCGTCCAGGCCCAGCCCGATCGGGTCTCGTTGAGGATGACGGCTTCGGCACTCGCCACGAACACCGGTCGACGCTGATCCGGCAGCGCCTGGGCACCGTAGTCCAGCACGGTCGTCGTCTCGGTGTCGGAGCGCCAGAGCAGACCTCCGCCCTCGCCCTGCGCGAGCCAGGCGGCATACACCTGCCCGTCGTGGACGATGGGCGTGGCGGGGGTTCCCAGCACGGTGGCGGTGCCGCCGGTCTCGGTGTCGAACTCCGAGCCGTCGACGGGCACCCGCACGAGCGCCGTCTCGCCCGCGAGGTAGACGTCGGCGCCATCGGCATCCGGCGCGCTCACGACGACGGTCCCCGTCGTCGGCGCCTGGGCCGGGGCATCCGCTCCGCGCAGCCAGACCTCCCCGTCGTCGACGTCGACGACCGCCCACGTGTCGCCCGCCGCCGTGATCGCCGGAGAGGCGAGGCCCTCGGCGTCGAGAGGATCGCGGCCGTTCACCTCCGCGGCGTCGATGTCGTAGCGCAGCACCGAGCCGTTCTGCTGCGAGTAGGCGAAGAGCACGCCCCGATCGTCGACCGCGATCGCGTCGGCGGTGTACTGCGGGGCGTCCTCGGCGTCGGAGGGGAAGGGATCGAGCTTGACCGGGTCTCCGGCCGACAGGTGGCCCGCGTAGAGGGCACCGGCATCCGTCAGATACGCGACGAAGTCCCCCGCCGTGACGACCTCGGTCGTGCCCGCGGGCGTCGACTGCGACGCCCGCAGCGCCTCCTCGTCCAGGTCGGTGGGCAGTGCCTCGTCGATCCGCGTCAGCTTGCTGAAGCTGTCGCTGAAGATGTAGGCGGCGTCTGCGGTCTGCACGACCTGGTCGGGGTTGCTGATTCCGCGGACGGTGTCGAGCTCGGCCACCGACGTGTTCACCCGCGCGTAGCGGCGGCCCTCACCGGTCTGCAGTGCCCAGACCGCGGTGTCGACCTCGGGCGTCTCCTGCGCATCCAGACCCGGCCAGACGACACTGGCCCCCACCACGACCGCGAGCGCGGCACCGGCGGCGACGAGGCCGATGGCGTTGCGGCGGCGCATCAGAGGGCGCCCGTCGCGAACAGCGTGGCCACGACGGCGCCGGCCGCGACGACGACAGCGCCGAGCACCCCGCCGATGATCCAGGGCAGCGGCGATCGCCGTGTGCGCGACGGAGCGGAGAAGTCGGTGTCCTCGTCGCGGGCGAGGCCGGACACCCCGGTCGATGCGCGGCGCTTGCGCGTGCCCTCGCGCTCGATCTGCGACCGCGCCGGCCCGCGGAGCGCGGAGTCGGAGAAGTCGACGGGATCGGAGGCGGGCGACCACTCGGCGTCGGGGATCTCGAGCGGCGTCGGTGAGAGGCCGAGCTCGGCCTGCACGGTGCGCAGCTCTTCGGCGAAGGCCCGCGCCGACGTCTGCCGCCGCCCCGGATCGCGGCTCATCGCGGTGGCCAGCAGCGCCTGCAGCGACGCCGGGACGTCGGCGCGCGGGATCTCGGTGTAGCTGGCGCGGGCGATGCGGCGCCGCAGCAGCTCCTTGGTGTTCTGCCCGCGCTCGCGCCGCTCGAACGGGCTGTGACCGGCGAGCAGGGAGTACACGGTCGCGCCGAGGCTCCACACCTCGCTCGCGATCGAGCCGGCGGTCTGCTCCGCCACGACCTCGGGCGCGCTCCACGGGATCGACATCGCGAGCACCTCGTCGGCGCTCTTCTGCAGCAGCGACGAGGAGATGCCGAAGTCGGCGAGCACCGGGGTACCGAAGGTCGTGATGAGGATGTTGCTCGGCTTGACGTCGCGGTGGACGAGGCCGGCGCGGTGGGCGGACTCCAGGGCCCCGGCCATCCTCACGCCGATCGCGAGCACCTCATCGACGGGAATCCGCTCGATGCGGTATCGCTGGGCGAGCGACCCCGGGCAGAACTCCATCACGATGTACGGGCGTCCGTCGGCAGAGATCCCGGCCTGGTAGACGGTCACGATCGACGGGTGCGCCGACAGGTGGGCGAGCACATCGGCCTCGGCGTTGAACATGCGTCGGAGGTCGGGGTCGCGCACGTCGCTCGGCATGACCTTCACCGCGACGTTGCGCCGCGGCATGTCCTGCTCGTAGAGGAACACGTCGGCGAAGCCGCCGGAGCCGAGGGGCCGGATGTACGCGAGGCCGGGGAGGATGGGCGGCGCGGAGGGGAGCCTCGTGGCCACGGCACCTCCCCCGATCGTTCGCCGGAGAGCCGGCGTGCTGGAACACACAGCAAACCTGGCAATGCTAACAAAGTCGGCTCTGTGAGCCTGGGTGGGACCTGGGGCTGTGAGAACCTATGCGGCCGCGTCAGCCGGCAGGCGGATCGTGCGGGTCGAACGGGGCGTCGAGGGACCGCGTCAGCTCTTCCAGCATGGCCTCGATCTGGGGCTCCACGTACTCGGTGACGGCCGCCTGGATGCGCAGCCGGTGGTGCAGGAGGATCGTGCAGACCTCGCGTCCGACCATGTTGGCGTAGTCGTCGGCGAGCCCGACCTCCTGCCGCAGCGCGGCCTTCGCCTCATCGCTCAGCGGCGGAAGGGCGGGGATGTCGGCGTTCGCCTCTTCGGCCATGCCCGAGATCGTGAAGAGGAACGGGGCGCCGGGCACCGGGTCGGGGTCCAGCGGAAGCCCCTCGTACTCGGGGTCGAGGCCGTCGGCCGGGCGATAGCTGCGGGAGCGGTTGCGCGCGGCCTGGTGGTCGAGCTCGCCCTGCAGCATCGGCAGGTTGAGCGAGGTGTACTCCGCCACGGCCCGGTCCACGATCGTCTTGATGCGGGTCGAGAGGCCGTGCTGCACGCCGTGCGGCACGTCCGCCCCGAGACCCGCCGCCGAGAGGACCGGCGACCCGAAGCAGCGTCGACAGGGTGCCACCCGGCCGCGGTGCGTCGCGGGCTCCCACCGGGGCAGCCACGCGAGCCAGGCGTCCACCGCCTGGCTGACCTGCGTCTCGAGCGAGCGCTCCACGGGTACCACGGTAGTACCGGGATGCCGCGAACGCCGGGATTCCGCGGATCCTGCCGGTTCGGGGAACGGATGCCGCGCTCGCGCTACTCGTCGAACTCGTCCTCCCACGGCCACCGAGGGCGGCTGGCGCGCGTGCGCACGAGCGCGATCCCGCTCCATGCCGCGACGAACCCCGACAGCGCGACCACCGCGCCGAACCACGACGTGGCGATCCGTCCGGCGACGGCCGTGGCCACGGCGAGATCGGTGCCGGTGGCGACCGCGCCGAACCAGACCCCTCCGACGTAGCCGAGGAAGCAGGCGGCAGCGGTCCAGGCCGAGCCCCAGTAGGACGCCGGCCGCCGGCGCACGGCGGTCCACAGCCCTCCGGCGAATGCGCCCGTGGCGAGGACCGTTCCCACGATGCCCGGCACCTGTCCGAGCCCGGGCGTCGCGATGACGTCCTCGGCGATGACCAGGCTCACCATCCCCAGCCCGAAGATCAGGAGGGCGATGAATCCGGCCGTGGCGAAGGCGAGCGCGGTGACGGGGCGGACCGGGCCGCCGCCGTCCCCCGCATCGCCGGCCATCTACTGACGGACGAGCTGAGGACCCGCCTCGAGCGTGCGCTCGTACTCGCGCTGCGCCTCGACGTTGAGTTCGGTGACCCTCCGGCCGCGGGCCGCTGCCCACGCGCCGAACCAGATCGTGATCTCGCGTCCGATGATGAACGCCGCGACCCCGAGCGGAGCGAGGAGGTTCTGCTCCATGAGGTCGGCACCCTGAGACGCCGTGATGTTCCAGAACTGCTCCTGGAAGAGGACCCCGAGCAGGTACCCGCCCCACGCCGCGAATCCGACCAGCAGACCGAAGATCACCCACGAGCCCCAGCGACCCCGGTTGATGATCGCCCCGAGCAGCCAGAAAGCGATGAAGAAGACGACGACAGGAAGCCACAGCACCCACGAGCCGAGCGCAGCGAGGGCCACGTTCGCCACATTGTCGACGGTGAGATCGCCCGTCAGTGCGGCCAGCACCAGCCAGACGGCGAGGTACAGCACGGCGAACGTGAGCGCCGCGACCAGGCCGATGGCGCCGGCGGCTGCGCGGTTGCCGCGAAGGCGCGGGGCCTCGGGCGCCTGGACGAAGATCGGCTGGGGCGCGACCGGGGCGACCACGGGGGTCTCGGAGACGGGCTCGCTGGGCGTGACGACCGGCGCGGCGACGACGGTCTCCGCGGCGGGCTCGTACGTCTGGGCGGCCGGTGACTCGTAGGCGGCGGTCGACGGCGCGGGCGCCGGGGCCGGCTCGTACTCGAGCGACGCGGCGTCGGGCGAGTCCCACGGGTCGTCCGCGGGAGCGGCGGTGGAGGCGGCGTCGGCTGCGGCCGGGTCGACGGGCTCCGCGGCGGGCTCCGAGACGGAATCGCGACGGGCGGCTTCGGCCTCGGCGAGACCCTCATGAGCGCGGCCGACGACATCATCGACGGGCTGGGGCTCTTCGACCGGCTCGCCGTAGGACGATTTCTGGTCACTCATCGCAGGCACTCCTCACGCGGGGGCACATCCCCGCAGTGCGAGGGTAACCCGCCGTCCGCCCCACGCCGGGGAGGCATGCCGTGGCGATTCGGCGCGCTGATCACGGCCGGAGCGTGCGCGCCCGTAGGGTGACCGCATGTCCCACCCAGTGTCCCGGCTCGCCGCCGCCGCGGCTGGCGCTCTCCTCGCCGTTGCGGTGCTCTCCGCGTGCGCCCCCGACCCGGCGCCGGAAGGGGTCGCCTCGACCTCCCCCGAGCCCACTTCCACGAGTTCGGCCTCGCCGGAGCCCATCGCCACCATCACCCCCGGCGCGACGCCGACGGCGCAGGCCGAGATCCCTGACGACTGCCGCGCGCTGCTGACCGCGGACGTGCTCGCCGAGCTCGAGGGCACCCCGCTCAACGACGCCGCGTTCGGCGAGTCGGGCCCGCAGCCCGACGGCAGCCTGATCTGCGTCTGGCGTGACCCGAGGGCCGACACGACCGGACTCGTCACGACGATCACCTACGTCTCGCGCGGCCCCGCGCTCGACCTGCTCAACGAGCTCGCCGACGACGAGGGCTTCTCCTGCTACACCCCGGAGGGCGGCACCCGGTGCGAGAAGACGTGGGAGAACGAGGAGTACCCGGTCACGGACGGGCGCACGCTGTTCTGGCGGGACGGCATCCTCATCGACACGCGGTTCTCGAACCTGTTCCCGTCGGACTACACCTCGTCGATCGTGGCGAGCATCTTCGCCTGAGTCAGCCGAACACCTGAAGCTCGAGCCGGCGGCCGTAGTCCTCGAGGTGCCATGCCCGCTCGCTGCTGGAGAGCCACAGGCCCTCTCGTACGACGTGGTCCTCGACGGTGCCCTCCTGCGTGCGGGCGCAGCGCAGCACGGCGTCGGTCACCTCGCACGCGAAGCCCTGTCCGCGCAGGGCCGCCTCGGCCAGCGCGGGGGCGTCGGACCCGACCACGGCGAGCGTCGTGACGATGGCGCCGTCGGCCCTGTCCGTCCAGGCACACGTCAGGCGCACCTCCGGGGCGAGCACCTCGGTCAGGGAAGTCACCGCGGTGGCGGGCGGATCGTACGTCTGATCGAGGATCGTGCGCCCGCGCCAGGTCAGCTCGTTCCACAGGCTGTCGGAGTACAGCGCGCGGCAGTCGATGTCGGCGTCCTCGAGCGCCAGTCTCGCCGGAGTGTCGGCCACGGGCGCCACCGGGCGCGGCGACGTGGCATTGCGCAGGGTGTCGCCGGCCCACGTGATCGTGACCGGCACCATGGGCAGCGCCAGCCACACCAGCGCCCCCACGACCGCCGCGCAGGCGAGTCCGGCGGGCACGGCGATCCACGAGTTGCGACCACCCACGCGTGCCACCGGCCCACCACCTCCTCCCCCACGGTAAGCCGAGGGGGCGGGATGCCCCGGCGCGGCGCGCAGCGGCGGCCCAGGCACGCGGCATCCGGTGCAACGACGAAGGGCCCCGGCGAACCGGGGCCCTTCGTGCGAGCGTCACGAGGTGACGGACGCGGATCGACTCAGTTGTAGTTGCCGCTGAAGTCGCCGTCGGTGGAGAAGCTGTCGAAGTCGACGTAGCTCAGGTCGGCGTCGCTGTACGCGCCGTCCGAGGCGAAGATGCGGTTGGGGTACCGCTCGCTCTTGGCCTCCTCCGTCGCCTCGACCGCGACGTTGCGATACTTCGCAAGTCCGGTTCCGGCGGGGATGAGCTTTCCGATGATGACGTTCTCCTTGAGGCCCATGAGCGGGTCGCTCTTGCCCTCCATCGCCGCCTGGGTGAGGACGCGCGTCGTCTCCTGGAACGACGCGGCCGACAGCCACGACTCCGTCGCGAGCGACGCCTTCGTGATACCCATCAGCTCCGGACGGCCCGACGCGGGGCGCTTGCCCTCGGCCACGGCCTCGCGGTTCATGTTCTGGTAGCGCTTGAAGTCCACCAGCTCGCCCGGGAGCAGCGTCGTCTCGCCGTGGTCGACCACGGTGACCTTCCGCAGCATCTGGCGCACGATGACCTCGATGTGCTTGTCGTGGATCGGCACACCCTGCGAGCGGTACACGCCCTGGACGCCGTTCACGAGGTACTTCTGCACCTCGCGGGCACCCATGACACGCATGACCTCCTTGGGGTCGAGCGTGCCCACCAGGATCGGCTGACCGACCGTGACGTGCTGGCCGTCCTCGACGAGGAGGGTGGCGCGCTTGAGCACGGGGTAGACGTGCGGCTCGTCGCCGTTGTCGGGCGTCAGGATGACCTTCTTGGCCTTGTCCGTCTCGTCGATCGTGATGCGTCCGTCGGACTCGGCGATCGGCGAGGCGCCCTTCGGGGTGCGCGCCTCGAACAGCTCCTGCACGCGGGGCAGACCCTGCGTGATGTCGTCGGCCGACGCGGAACCACCGGTGTGGAAGGTGCGCATCGTCAGCTGGGTGCCGGGCTCGCCGATCGACTGGGCGGCGATGATGCCGACCGCCTCGCCGATGTCGACGATCTTGCCGGTGGCCAGCGAACGGCCGTAGCACTTCGCGCAGACGCCGACAGCCGACTCGCACGTGAGCACCGAGCGGACCTTGATGGACTCCACTCCGCCCTCGACGAGCTTCTCGATGAGCACGTCGCCCACGTCGTCGCCCGCCTCGGCGAGGACCGCGCCCTTGGCATCGACGACGTCGGCTGCGAGCGTGCGGGCGAACACCGAGTTCTCGACGTTCGCGTCCTTGACCAGCGTGTTCTCGGCGCCCAGTGCGGCGATCGGGAGCTCGAGGCCCTTCGTGGTGCCGCAGTCCTCCTCGCGGATGATGACATCCTGCGAGACGTCGACGAGACGACGCGTGAGGTACCCCGAGTCGGCGGTACGGAGGGCCGTGTCGGCCAGACCCTTGCGGGCACCGTGCGTCGCGATGAAGTACTCCGCCACCGACAGACCCTCGCGGTACGAGGAGATGATCGGACGGGGGATGATCTCACCCTTGGGGTTGTTCACGAGGCCGCGCATACCCGCGATGTTGCGGATCTGCAGCCAGTTTCCACGAGCACCCGACGACACCATGCGGTTGATGGTGTTGTCCTCGGGGAAGTTGTCGCGCATGGCCTTCTGGACCTCGTCGGTGGCTTCGGTCCAGATCTTGATGAGCTCCTGGCGACGCTCGGAGTCGGTCGTCAGACCCTTCTCGAACTGGTCCTGCGCCTTGGCGGCCTTCTTCTCGTAGCCGGCGACGATCTGGCCCTTGTTGGGGGGCGTGAGGATGTCGCTGAGCGCCACCGTGACACCCGAACGGGTGGCCCAGTAGAAGCCCGCGTCCTTGATGCGGTCGAGCGAAGCCGCGACCTCCACCTTCGGGTACTCCTCGGCCAGCTTGTTGACGATCTGCGACAGCTTGCCCTTGTCGGCCTGCTCGCGGACGAACGGGTAGCCCTTGGGGAGCGTGTCGTTGAAGATCGCCTGGCCCAGCGAGGTGACGACGAGGCCGTTGCGCTCGTACGTCGCGATGGTCTCGGGCGTCTCGCCCTCCGACTCCAGGAACGTGAGTCCCGGGATGCGGATGCGGACGCTCGCCTGCAGGTCGAGGGTGCCCTCGTCCTTGGCCAGGATGGCCTCGCCGACGGAGCCGAACACGCGGCCCTCGCCCTTGGCGCCCGCCTTGACCGTGGTCAGGTGGTGCAGGCCGATGATCATGTCCTGCGAGGGCAGGGTCACCGGACGGCCGTCCGAGGGCTTGAGGATGTTGTTCGACGCCAGCATCAGGATGCGGGCCTCGGCCTGGGCCTCGACCGACAGCGGCAGGTGCACGGCCATCTGGTCACCGTCGAAGTCCGCGTTGAACGCGGCGCAGACGAGCGGGTGCAGCTGGATGGCCTTGCCCTCGACGAGCTGAGGCTCGAAGGCCTGGATGCCGAGGCGGTGAAGCGTGGGCGCGCGGTTGAGCAGCACGGGACGCTCGCGGATGATCTCCTCGAGCACGTCCCAGACCTCGGGACGCGTGCGCTCGACGGCGCGCTTGGCGGCCTTGATGTTCTGCGAGTGACCGAGGTCGATCAGGCGCTTGATCACGAACGGCTTGAACAGCTCGAGGGCCATCTGCTTGGGCAGACCGCACTGGTGGAGCTTGAGCTGCGGGCCGACGATGATGACCGAACGGCCCGAGTAGTCCACGCGCTTGCCGAGAAGGTTCTGGCGGAACCGGCCCTGCTTGCCCTTGAGCATGTCGGACAGCGACTTCAGCGCACGGTTGCCGGTACCGGTGACGGGACGACCACGGCGGCCGTTGTCGAACAGCGCGTCGACGGCCTCCTGCAGCATCCGCTTCTCGTTGTTCACGATGATCTCGGGCGCGCCGAGGTCGATCAGGCGACGGAGGCGGTTGTTGCGGTTGATCACGCGGCGGTACAGGTCGTTGAGGTCGGAGGTCGCGAAGCGGCCACCGTCCAGCTGCACCATCGGGCGCAGCTCCGGCGGGATCACCGGGACGACGTCGAGCACCATCGAGGCCGGCGACATGCCGGTCTGCAGGAACGAGTTGACGACCTTCAGGCGCTTGATCGCACGGATCTTGCGCTGGCCCTTGCCCTCCGAGATCTGCAGGTGCAGGTTCTCGGACTCGCCCTTGAGGTCGAACGCCTCGAGCCGGCGCTTGATCGACTCGGCGCCCATGTGCGCCTCGAAGTACTGGCCGAAGCGGTCCTGGAGCTCGTGGAAGATCTCGTCCTCGCCCTTCAGGGCGCCCACGTCGAGCGTGCGGAAGTCCTCCCACACCTTCTCGAGACGGATGATCTGGTCGTCCGCGGTCTTGCGGATCTGGCCCATCTCCTTCTCGGCGGCGTCCTTGACCTTCTTCTTCTGGTCGGCCTTGGCGCCCTCTTCCTCCAGGGCGGCGAGCTCGTCCTCCAGCTTCTGAAGGCGCTCGGCGATGCGCGCGTCGCGGCGGTCGCCGATCGTCTTCAGCTCGAGCCGGATGTTGTTCTCCTGCGTCGGGAGGTCGCGCTGGCGCGCCTCGACGTCGACGGAGATCACCATGTAGGCGGCGAAGTAGATGACCTTCTCGAGGTCCTTCGGCGCCATGTCGAGCAGGTAGCCCAGGCGCGACGGGACGCCCTTGAAGTACCAGATGTGGGTGACGGGTGCGGCGAGCTCGATGTGGCCCATGCGCTCACGACGCACCGAGGACTTGGTGACCTCGACGCCGCAGCGCTCGCAGACGATTCCCTTGAAGCGGACGCGCTTGTACTTTCCGCACGCGCACTCCCAGTCACGCGAAGGTCCGAAGATCTGCTCTCCGAAGAGGCCGTCCTTCTCGGGCTTCAGCGTGCGGTAGTTGATGGTCTCAGGCTTCTTGACCTCGCCGAAGGACCAACGACGGATGTCGTCGGCAGTGGCCAGGCCGATGCGAAGCTGATCGAAAGTTGTTGATTCGAGCACTAGTTCTCAGTTCTCCTGTGTCGGAATTCTGTCGTTGCCTGGCCGGATCAGATCTCGTCGATCGACGAGGACTCGAAGCGGCTGGAGATGTTGATACCGAGCTCTTCTGCAGCGCGGAAGGCGTCGTCGTCGGTGTCGCGGAGGTTGACAGCCGTGCCGTCGGCCGAGAGGACCTCGACGTTCAGGCAGAGCGACTGCATCTCCTTCATGAGCACCTTGAACGACTCGGGGATGCCGGGCTCCTGGATGTTCTCGCCCTTGACGATGGCCTCGTACACCTTGACGCGGCCGAGGATGTCGTCGGACTTGATCGTGAGGAGCTCCTGGAGCGCGTACGCCGCGCCGTAGGCCTCGAGGGCCCACACCTCCATCTCACCGAAGCGCTGACCGCCGAACTGCGCCTTACCACCGAGCGGCTGCTGGGTGATCATCGAGTACGGGCCCGTCGAGCGCGCGTGGATCTTGTCGTCCACGAGGTGGTGCAGCTTCAGGATGTACATGTAGCCCACCGAGACCGGCGCCGGGAACGGGTCGCCGGAGCGGCCGTCGAACAGCAGGGTCTTGCCGCTCGAGCCGATCAGGCGGTCGCCGTCGCGGGTGAGGTTCGTCGAGTCGAGCAGACCCTCGATCTCCGCCTCGGCGGCACCGTCGAACACCGGGGTCGCGACCTTGGTGCCGGGGGCGGCCTCGAAGGCCTCCTTGGGCATGTTCGCGGCCCAGGCCGGAGTGCCCTCGACCTTCCAGCCCTGCTGGGCGATCCAGCCGAGGTGAAGCTCCAGCACCTGGCCGAAGTTCATTCGACCCGGGATGCCGAGCGGGTTCAGGATGACCTGGACCGGCGTGCCGTCCGCGAGGAAGGGCATGTCCTCGACGGGGAGGATCTTCGCGATGACGCCCTTGTTGCCATGACGACCGGCGAGCTTGTCGCCCTCGGTGATCTTGCGCTTCTGGGCGATGTAGACCACGACGCGGCGGTTGACGCCCGAGCCGAGCTCGTCGTCGCCGTCCTCGGCGTTGAACTCCTTGACCGCGATGATCGTGCCCTGCTCGCCGTGGGGCACCTTCAGCGACGTGTCGCGGACCTCGCGGCTCTTCTCGTTGAAGATCGCGCGGAGCAGGCGCTCCTCCGCCGACAGCTCGGTCTCGCCCTTGGGCGTGACCTTGCCGACGAGGATGTCGCCGGGGCGGACCTCGGCGCCGATGCGGATGATGCCGCGCTCGTCCAGGTCCTTGAGCAGGTCGGGGCTGACGTTGGGGAGGTCACGGGTGATCTCCTCCTTGCCGAGCTTCGTGTCGCGGGCGTCGACCTCGTACTCCTCGATGTGGATCGAGGAGAGGGTGTCGTCCTTCACCAGGTCCTGGCTGAGGATGATCGCGTCCTCGAAGTTGTGACCCTCCCACGTCATGAACGCGACGAGGAGGTTCTTGCCGAGAGCGAGCTCGCCGTTCTCCGTCGCCGGTCCGTCCGCGAGCACCTCGCCGATCTCGATGCGGTCGCCCGCCGAGACCACGACGCGCTGGTTGTAGCTCGTGCCCTGGTTGGAGCGGTCGAACTTGCGCAGGAAGTAGTCCTGGGTGCCGCCCTCGTCGAGCTGCACGGTCACGACGTCGGCCGAGACCTCGAGGACCACGCCGGCCTTGTCTGCCGTGATCACGTCGCCGGCGTCGATGGCCGCGAAGCCCTCCATGCCGGTGCCGACCACAGGGGACTCCGAGCGCAGCAGCGGAACAGCCTGGCGCTGCATGTTGGCGCCCATGAGGGCGCGGTTCGCGTCGTCGTGCTCGAGGAACGGGATGAGCGACGTCGCGACCGAGACCATCTGGCGCGGCGAGACGTCCATGTAGCCGATCTCGTCGGCGTGGAACAGGTCGACCTCGCCACCCTGGCCGCGGCGGGCCAGGATGCGGTCCTGCACGAAGTGGCCGTCGTCCTTCAGCTCGGCGCCGGCCTGGGCGACGATGTAGTCGCTCTCCTCGGATGCCGTGAGGTAGTCGATCTGGTCGGTGACCTTGCCCTGGACGACCTTGCGGTACGGCGTCTCGATGAAGCCGAACGCGTTGATGCGCGCGAACGACGCCAGCGAGCCGATCAGGCCGATGTTCGGGCCTTCCGGGGTCTCGATGGGGCACATGCGGCCGTAGTGCGAGGGGTGGACGTCGCGGACCTCGACGCCGGCGCGCTCACGCGACAGACCGCCGGGGCCGAGCGCCGACAGGCGGCGCTTGTGGGTCAGACCCGCCAGCGGGTTGTTCTGGTCCATGAACTGCGACAGCTGGGACGTTCCGAAGAACTCCTTGATCGCGGCCACGACGGGGCGGACGTTGATCAGGGTCTGCGGCGTGATCGCCTCGATGTCCTGCGTGGTCATGCGCTCGCGGACGACGCGCTCCATGCGCGACAGACCGGTGCGGACCTGGTTCTGGATGAGCTCGCCCACCGCGCGGATGCGACGGTTGCCGAAGTTGTCGATGTCATCGACCGCGAGACGGATCTCGGCGGGCTTGCCCGCGCGGAGGCCGTCGAACGTGGTGTCGCCGCGGTGCAGGCGGACCAGGTACTTGATGGTCGCGACGATGTCGTCGACCGTGAGCACCGAGTCGCTCAGCGGCTTGTCGAGCCCGAGCTTCTGGTTGATCTTGTAGCGACCCACCTTGGCGAGGTCGTACCGCTTCGAGTTGAAGTAGAAGTTGTCCAGGAGCGCGCGGGCGGCCTCGGCGGCGACCTGCTCGCCCGGACGGAGCTTGCGGTAGATGTCGCGGAGCGCGTCCTCCTTGGAGAGGATCGTGTCCTTCGAGAGCGTCTCCTCGATCGAGTCGAAGCCGGCGAACTCGGCGAGGATGTCCTCGCTGGTCAGGCCGAGCGCCTTGAGGAATACCGTGACCGACTGCTTGCGCTTGCGGTCGATGCGCACGCCGACCTGGTCGCGCTTGTCGATCTCGAACTCGAGCCACGCACCGCGGCTGGGGATGACGCGGGCCGAGACGATGTCCTTGTCGGACGTCTTGTCGGGCGTCTTGTCGAAGTACACGCCGGGCGAACGCACGAGCTGCGAAACGACGACGCGCTCCGTGCCGTTGATGATGAACGTGCCCTTGCCGGTCTGGAGCGGGAAGTCGCCCATGAAGACCGTCTGCGTCTTGATCTCACCGGTCTGGTGGTTCATGAACTCGGCCTCGACGTAGAGGGGCGCCGCGTAGGTCTTGCCGCGCTCCTTGCACTCCTCGATGGAGTACTTCTCGGGCTCGAGGTACGGGTTCGTGAACGAGAGCTGCATCGTCTCGCTCAGGTCCTCGATCGGGGAGATCTCCTCGAAGATCTCCTCGAGGCCGCTGATCTCCGGGACGTCGGTGCGTCCCTCCTTCTTCGCCTGAGCGACTCGGGCCTTCCAGCCGTCATTGCCGACCAGCCAGTCGAAGGACTCGGTCTGAAGCGCCAGCAGGTCGGGGACCGTCAGCGTGTCGGAGATCTTGGCGAACGAGAGCCGAGAAGCTCCGCGGCCGTTCTTGGTGGTGGGGGTGGTAGATGCGTTGCGCGCAGCAGCCAAGGGGATTACCTCCGGTGGCCCGAGTAGGGCTCGTTTCCTTGTCGTCAGGTGTGGAGTGCTCAGTCGTCCCCGATAGCCCGCGCGTCACGCCTCGCGATGAAACGAGGGGGCGCAGGCACAGCCGACCACCATATGAGGGCAGGGGGAATCCAAGAGCGCAAGGACCTACTATACGTGACGCGACGCGCCATGTCCAGCGGGATCCTTGACGACTTTCGGATGCTGCGGTATAACCGGCCCGATTCGCCCCGGATTCCGCGAATTCCTGCGCAGAATGATGGCGTGATCCGCCTCGGCGGGTCCATGATGTGCACATGACTGGGGTCCAGCACCCCGTGATCCGCACGCCCGACCAGCGGATCCGGGTGTTCGTGAGCTCGACTCTGCGCGAG
Organism: Microbacterium sp. CFBP9034; assembly: GCF_034045255.1. NCBI lineage: Bacteria > Bacillati > Actinomycetota > Actinomycetes > Micrococcales > Microbacteriaceae > Microbacterium > Microbacterium sp. CFBP9034. The sequence continues at coordinate 266,861 of NZ_JAXCWC010000002.1, read as the reverse complement.
CTCGCCGATGAAAGACGGGCGGTGCGCGACGCCATCGAGCGCATGCGGCTGGCGCCCGTGATGTTCGAGCTCGGTGCGCGCCCGCACCCGCCGCGAGAGCTCTATCGGTCCTACCTCGCGCAGAGCGACGTGTTCGTGGGGATCTACGGCGCCAGCTACGGGTGGGTCGCCCCCGAGGAGGAGATCTCCGGCCTCGAGGACGAGTACAACCTCGCCCCGGCATCCATGCCGAAGCTCATCTACATCAAGGCGTCCGAGGCGCGGGACGACCGCCTCACCGAGCTGATCACCCGCATCCAGGCCGACGACACCGCGGCGTATCTCCACTTCCACACCGCCGACGAGCTGGAGGACCAGGTCGCCGGCGATCTCGCGATGCTCCTCGCCGAGCGCTTCGACGAGTCGCGCCTCGTCGAGGAGCCCGACCCGGAGGCCGCCGCGGCATCCCTCGTCGCCCGTGTGCCGGTGCCGTACACGCCCACCATCGGGCGCGAGCACGACATCGCGGCGGTGCGGGACCTGCTCGCCCGCGGCACCGATCGCGTGGTGAGCCTCCTCGGTCCGGGCGGCATCGGCAAGAGCCGCCTCGCCATCGAGACCGCGCTCGCCACCGACGACCTCTTCCCCGGCGGGACCTACTTCGTGCTGCTCGAGGGCGTGCTCGAACCGGGCCTGCTGCTGCCCACGATCGCGTACGTGCTCGGCATCCGCGACAACGGCGAAGCCGCGCTCGAGGAGCGCATCGCCCACGCTCTCGCCGACCGCAAGGTGCTCGTCGTGCTCGACAACTTCGAGCAGATCGTCGAGGCCGCGCCCGTGCTCGTGCGGCTGTACACGGTGGCGCCCACGGCGACCTTCCTCGTCACCAGCCGCATCGTGCTGCGCATCCGCGGCGAACGCGTGTACGAGGTGCCGACACTCACCACGCCTCCCGGAAGCGCGCCCGCCAGCCTCGACCGCACGACGCGCTCGGCGGCGGTCGCTCTCTTCGTCGACCGCGCGCAGGCCGCCAAGCCGGGGTTCGATGTGACTCCGGACAACGCGGCGCACCTCGCCGACATCTGCCGCCGGCTCGAGGGCCTGCCGCTGGCGATCGAGCTCGCGGCGGCGAAGATCCGCATCCTGACGCCGGCCGGGATCGCGCAGCGCCTGGAGCAGAGCCTGCCGCTGCTCACCGCCGCGGTGCGCGACCTGCCCGAGCGCCACCGGACGATGCGCGCGACCATCGACTGGAGCGTGAGCCTGCTGCCCGAGACGCAGCGTGAGCTGCTCGAGGATCTCGGCGTCTTCGCGACGCGCTTCACGCTCGAGGCCGTCGAGGCGCTCGGCGTCGGGCGCTCGTGGGAGCACGAGACGATCGACGCGCTGACCGCCCTGGTCGACGGCTCGCTCGTGAAGCAGACGGAGATGGGCGGACGGGCCGTGTTCTCGCTCCTCGCCATCGTGCGGGAGTACTCGATCGGACGCCTCAAGGCCCGAGGCGAGGCCGACCGCGTCCGGGCCGCGCACGCCGACTACTACATCGACTACGTGCGGCGCGTGGCGCCCGGGCTCGGCGGCCAGGCGCAGGCCGATGCCGTCGTGCAGCTGGGGCTCGAGCTGCCGAACCTGCGGGCGGCCGTACGCCACCTGGTGTACACGAACCGACTGGACGACGCCGGCGACTTCGCGTGGAGCCTGCTCATCTACTGGTGGATCTCGGGCTTCTTCGCCGAGGTGCGCCTGTGGATGCTCGAGCTGCTCGAGAAGCAGCACGAGTGCCCGATCACCCAGCACACCCGCGCGGTGGCCTGGTTCCTCGCGCTCTGGGGCGAAATGTGGCAGCGCCCGAGCGAGCAGGTGGTGGCCGGGCTGGGCGAGTGCGTGCGCCTGTTCACCGAGAGCGGCGATGCGGATGCCGCCGCCATGGCGCTCGCCGCACGCGCGACGGCGCGCGTGCAGCTGCCCGACCCCAACGCCGCCAAGGCGGAGAAGGAGCTGCGCAAGGCGGTCGCGCAGCTGCGACACCTCGGCAACGGCTGGGCCGAGGCGATCACCGAGGTCTCGCTCGGCCGGCTCGCCTGGGTGCGCGGCGCCACGGACGACGCGCTGGCGCACTTCGACCGCGCCGCCGAGGTCGCCTCGGCGCGCGGCGACCTGTTCACCTCCTCGGTGGCGGGAAACCTGCGGTCGCGTCTGAACTTCCAGCTCGGCAACATCGACGAGGCGGAGCAGGAGTTCGTGCGCACCCTCCTCCTGTCGGTGCAGCTGCACTACGAGGAGGGCGTGGCGTACGGCCTGGAGGGAGTGTGCGCGGTCGCCGCGGCGCACGGCGACGGGTTCCGCGCCGCCGCCCTCGCGGTCGCTGCGGGCGTGATCCGCCGGCGCATCGGCATCTTCGACGTCGAGGCCTTCACCGTCCACACCCCGTACCTCGAGATCCTCCGCGGGCGCGATCCCGACGCGGTGGCCGCGGGAGAGGCTGCGGGCGCAGACCTCACCGTGGCGGAGGCGGTGCTGCTCGCGCTTCCCGCGCCCGAGCACGACGGCGTGGCCGCGGCCCTGCGCTCCTGGTGAGCCGGCGCTACCCGTTCGTGCGGGCGTGGCGGAACCGGATGCGGGTGCCCGGCCGCGCCTGCGCGAGCAGGTCGAGCGCGGCATCCGTCACCACCGCGATGACGGGGTAGCCACCCGTCACCGGCCCGTCCGCAAGGAGGATCGTCGGCCGGCCGCTCGGCGGCACCTGCAGCGCTCCCGGAACCATGCCCTCGCTCGGCAGCTCATCGGTGCGGGCGCGGACGAGCTCCGGCCCGTCGAGGCGCATGCCGACCCGGTCGGCGTCGTTCGAGACCGTCCACACGGCCTCGTACAGCATCCCCAGCGCGGGGGATCCGAACCAGTCCGCGCGGGGGCCGGGGGCGAGCTCCACGACGAGCTCGTCGTCGTGCGGCGCTCCCCAGGGCGCGAGCGGCGCCACCGGAATGGGGACGGATGCCTCGGCCCGCAGCCCGACGGCGTCCCCGGCCCGCAGCGCCGCCGGTCCGATGCCCGCCAGCAGGTCGGTCGCGCGCGACCCGAGCGCCGGACGTGCGTCGAACCCGCCGCGCGCCGCGAGGTAGGCCCGCGCGCCGTGCTGGAACCAGTCCAGGTGAAGCTCGGCGCCGGCGGGCCATTCGTGGGCGGCGTAGGGGTCGACCTCGCGGCCGGCCAGGCGCACCGGACCCCAGGCGCCGGTCACGGCGAACCACGCGTCGACCGCGGCCACGGCGCGGAATCCGCCCATGGTCACCTCGACGCCCGTCGCATCCTCCGGGTTGCCGAGCAGCCTGTTCGCCGTGCGCAGCGCACCACGGTCGAGCGCGCCCGACACCGCGACGCCGAGGGAGGCGGCGCCGGGCCGGCCCAGGTCCTGCAGCGTGGCGAGCAGGCCGGGGTCGATGATCTCGATCCCGGCCGACGGGGTCGCGGCCGGGGACGGCGCGGTCGAGACGGGGGGCACAGAGGCGGGCGCCGTCGCCGATGACGTCACGGCGAGCGCTCGGACCGGCGTGAACCGCACGCGCGCACCCGGGGCGAGCAGCGCCGGGGTCGCGGCATCCGCGTCGAACAGCCGGGCATCCGTCGTGCCGATGAGCCGCCAGCCACCCGGAGTCTCGCGCGGGTACGCCCCCGAGAACCTCGCGGCCAGCCCCACGACGCCCGCCGGCACGCGGGTGCGCGGCGACGACAGTCTCGGCACGTCGTACGGCCAGTCCTCGCTCACGAGGTAGCCGAAGCCGGGGGCGAAGCCCGTGAAGGCGACGGTCCACTCGGCCGCGGAGTGCCGGCGCACGAGCTCGTCCGCGGTGAGCCCCAGCAGCCCGGCCGTCTCGGCGAGGTCGGCTCCGTCGTAGGCGATGTCGAGTTCGACCGCGGCGGTCGACGTCGGCGGAGTCCGCTCGGCCTTCGCCGCCGCCGCCTGCGCCCACGCCCGGGCAGCCGGCACCGGAAGCACAACCGGGTCGATGCGCACGAGCACCGTCCGCGCGGCGGGAACGAGGTCCAGGACCCCGGTAGGGCGCTCGGCCTCGAGCCCCGAGTGAAGGGCCAGCACCTCGTCGAGCGAGCCGGCCTCGAGCAGGAACGCCCGCTCGCCCATCGGGAGCAGCCGCACGCTCACCACGGCGCGCGCACCTCGACGCCCTCGCGATCCAGCGCGTCACGCACGGCACGGGCCATCGCCACCGCCGACGGCGAGTCCCCGTGGAGGCACAGCGAGCCCGCCTCGGTCACGACGACCGTCCCGTCGACGGCCTCCACCTGACCGTCCCGCACGAGCCGCACCGCCCGTGCGGCCACCGCCGCGGGATCAGCGAGCAGCGCTCCCGGCTCGGTGCGGCCGACGAGCCCGCCGTCCCGGGAGTACCCGCGGTCGAGGAACGCCTCCCGCACGAAGGGCAGACCGGCGGATGCGGCAGCCCCCACGATCTCGCCGGCCAGGCCGAGGAGCGGAAGGGCGCGGCCGAGCAGCTCCGACTGGCCGGCCACGGCTCGGGCCACGGCATCCGCCTGCCCCTTGTCTCGGGTGACGGCGTGGTACAGCGCCCCATGGGGCTTGACGTAGCGAAGGTCCGCGCCCGCCGCGACGAGCCGGCCCAGCTGCTCTGCGACCGAGGCCGCCAGTTCGTCCGGCGCCATCTCCATCGGCGAACGGCCGAAGTTCGCCGGATCGGGGTAGGACGGATGAGCACCGACGGCCACCCCGAACCGCGCCGCCCGCGCGACCGCCTCGCGCATGGCCGTGGCATCCCCTGCGTGTCCGCCGCAGGCGACGCTCGCGCTCGAGATGACCGCGAACATGGCCTCGTCGTCGGCGGTCGGGACACCGTCGACGGTCTCGCCGAGATCGGCGTTGAGGTCGATGGCCGCCATGGCTTCCACGCTACTGCGCCGCAACTCCGCCTGGCGGGGCGGGGCGTCGCTCCGCCGCCCGTCTTTCCGCCGGCGGCACCGTAGGCACTCGCGCATCAGGCGGAGTTGTGGCACGGCCACCGGCCGGACGAGTGCGGCGGTCCGGGCTAGGTTGAGGGCATGGCGCGCGGCAGGAACGAGGCATCCGCCCCCTCGGCACGCCTGGCGGACGGCACCATCGCGCGCGTCATCCCCTCGGCGTTCGGTGGCGGCTGGGAGCTCGACGTCGACGGCACCCCGCAGTCGCACGTCGACCTCGACGACCCGACCCACCTCCACTTCGAATACATCGCGCGGATGGGCGCGGTGATCGACAGGCTCCGGATGCCGCGCCAGCCGCTCACCGCGATCCACCTGGGTGCCGGAGCCCTCACGATCCCGCGCTACGTCGAGACGACCCGACCCGGTTCGCGCCAGCAGGTGATCGAGCTCGAGCCGGCACTGTGGGACCTCGTGCGCGAGAACCTCCCGCTGCCACGGGGGGCCGCCATCCGGGTGCGGATCGGCGACGCCCGCGAGGGCCTCGGCCGCCTTCCGGCCGGGCTCGTCGGCGCCGCAGACCTCGTCGTCTCGGACGTCTACTCCGGCGCCCAGACCCCTGCCCACCTCACGACCGTCGAGTTCTACACCGAGGCGGTGCGCTTCCTCGCACCCGACGGGGTGCTGCTCGTCAACGTGGCCGATGGCGCCGGACTCGCGTTCGCTCGGCGTCAGGTCGCCACGATCGCTGCGGTGCTCGAGCATGTGATCGTGCTTGCCGAGGTGCAGACGCTCAAGGGGCGGCGGTTCGGCAACCTCGTGATCGCGGCGTCCCGGGCGCCCCTTCCCACCGAGTGGCTGCCCCGGCTCATGGCGGCGGGACCCCACCCGGCGAAGGTCGCGCAGGGCGCCGAGGTCGTCGAGTTCGCGCGGGGCGCCAAGGTCGCCACCGACGCCGACGCGACCGCCTCGCCCCGGCCCTCGGCATCCCTCTTCGATCGCTGAGCCCGCCACCGCCGAGAGACCACGAAATCGTCTGCCGAACGGACGTCGCCACGGCGTGCCACGGCCGTGGAAGCGCGCGCGAGGCGGCACACTGGAGAGAGCGATCGAGCATGTGCGAAGGGAGTCGCTGTGAGCTACATCCGCGGGTACGACCCCGACACCCTCCGGGAAAAGGTCGACGCACGCCATTGCAAGGAACGCCTCGACGAGATCGGCGAGCAGCGCAGCCTTCCCGCCCTCCTCGAGCGCGTCTGGCTGCTCAAGGTGCTCGATCGCACCGAAGACGCCCTGGTCGTGTCGGAGCAGTCCGTGCGGGTCGCGCGCATGGCGGGCACACGCAAGGACCTGCTCCGCGCTCGGATCCTCCACGCCTCGGTGCTGCAGGCACGCGGCGCGTATGCGGCTGCCGACCAGGAGCTCACCACCTGTGCCGAAGAGGCCGAGGGCCAGGGCTGGGCCGGCATCGCCGCCTTCGCGTTGCAGCACCGCGGCAAGGTGCACTACGAGGCCGGCGACTTCGAGTCCGCCCGCCGGGACTTCAAGCGCGCGCTGTTCCTGCGCCAGGAGTCCGGGGCGCCCGACGACCAGCTCGAGTCGACGCTGCTCGCCATCGATGCCGCCGACCGGCGCCGGGCTGCGGCATCCGTCGCCAGCTGACTGTCGCAGGCACCTTCTACTGTCGCCCTCATGTCGGAACTGAATCGCGTGCGCCACTGGGCCGAGGCGCTCATCGCCGCCCACCTCGACGACTCGTGGACGTTCGGGTTCGACAGCGCCAAGCGCCGTGCCGGGCTGTGCGACTACACGCGCAAGCGCATCACCGTGTCGCGGTACCTCACCGCCCGCTACGACGACGACACCAACCACCAGACGCTGCTGCACGAGGTCGCCCACGCTCTCGCCGGCCCCGCCGCCGGGCACGGACCCACCTGGAAGGCGCTCGCGCGCGAGCTGGGCTACGTCGGCGGCACGACCCACCGCGGCGAGACGGCGACCGACCTCGCACCCTGGATCGGCGTCTGCCCTGCAGGGCACCTGGCCTATCGCCATCGCAAGGCCACCCGGCCGACGTCGTGCGCGAAGTGCGCGCCGCGATTCGACGAGCGTCACGCGTTCGCCTGGACCAGGCGCGAGATCACCCCGGCGACCCGCCTCGCCGCCATGACGCCCCGGGACTGACCGCGGCGCGGGTTCGCGGCGCGTCGCTCGGCAGGGTCAGAGCGCGATGAACGCGCCGTCCCGGAGGACGGGCACGACGGATGCCGCGTCCACCGCAGCGGCCGCGAGCACCTCGTCGCGTCGGCCGAGCGCCTCGAGCTCGAGGCCTGAGCCGCTCGCGGTGAGCAGGTGTCGCGCAGCGCCACGCAGGGCGCGGAAGCTCTCGCCCGCCACCGCCGCGTCGGGCGACGAGTGGTCGATCCCGAGGTCGGCGAGCGCGTCGATGACCGCTCCGGCGCCGAGCAGGTCCTCGACGGCGAAGCGCAGTGCCGCGCCCGGTTCGGCAGACGTCAGCTCGCCGCACGCGATGACCGCGATGCTGGTGCGCTCGCCGCGCTGCCGTTGCACGTCGAGCACGGCGCGGGCGACGGCGGAGGCGTTGCGCAGACCGCCGAGCAGCACGGTCGATGCGGACTGCCCGCCGGCGAGGGCCACCGCGGCGCCGTTGAGGGACACGGCGTGGGCCGCGGCATCCAGCGCCACCGTCTCACTGCGCTCGACTGCCTGGATCACCGTCGAGGAGAACTGCAGCACGTCGACGACGACGACGACATCGCTCGGTGCGAGGCGCGCGAGCCCGTCCGATCCCCAGTCGAGGCGCACCTGGTACGTGGACTGGTCGAAGGGTCCGGGCATCCGTCCAGCGTACGACGGGCCTTGCCCGGCTCATGCGCGTGTCACAACTCCGCCTCGCTGCCCGCCGCTCCTACCCGGCGCACCCGCGCTAACTCGAGTCCGCCGCCGCGGCCGGGGCCGTCCAGGCGGAGTTATGACACACGTGCCGGGCCCGCCGCTCCTACCCGCCGCGTCCCGATCCCGCCACCCCTGCGTCAGGCCGAGTCCGCGGTGCCACACTGAAGCATGCGCATCCTCCTCAAGCTCGTGATCGACTGCGATGCGGATGCCGCGTGGCGCGCCGTGCATTCCCCGCGCGCCGTGGCCGAGCTCTACGGGCCGCTCCTGGGCCTCGACCCGCTCATCCCCAGCGGCCTGCCGACGGCCTGGTCGCCCGGCGACGACGTGCCCGTGCAGCTGTGGGCGCTCGGCGGGATCCCGGCCGGCCGGCAGCTGATCCACGTGAGCGAGCGGTTCGTCGACGAGCCGGCCGGGCGCGTGCGCGTCTTCCGCGACAGCGGCATCCCGCTCACCGGACCCCTCTCGAGTCTCGACGTGTGGGACCACCAGATGGCGATCTCCCCGGCTCCGGGGGACCCGACCAAGACGCTGTGGCGCGACCGCCTCGTGATCGGCGGCGCGACCGCACCCGCGCTCTGGCCGGTGCTGTGGGCCACCTGGCAGTGGCGGGGGGCGCGCATCCGGGCGCTCGCGCCGACGTGGGCGCATGACCTGCCCGACGGCGCCGAGCCGGCCGCGGCCGAGTCGCCCGCCCACGCCGAGCCGGCGGACTGACACCGCCGCGCAACGCCCGCCGAACGCCGACGCACCGAACACGGCCCACCAGCGAGCCGACTGACACGGATGCCGCGGCCGAAGCCTGGCCGCGGCATCCGCTCTCTCCCGCCGGGATCAGTCGGCGAGCGCCTCGACGGGCGCGACCCTCGTCGCCAGCCGTGTCGGGACGACCGCGGCCACGAGCGTGAGCACCGCGGTCGCGACGACGATCAGCGCCACCGGCACCCACGGCACCGCGGGGGCCACCAGGGTCGGCGACTGCCACGCCGGCGGCATCGGGGCCGAGCCGAGCAGCGACTGGGCCCCGGCCCAGCCGTACGCGATCCCCAGCACGAGCCCCGTCGCCACGGCCGCGATCGTGATGTGCGCCGCCTCGAGCAGCACCATCCGCCGCACCTGGCCGGTCGAGACCCCGAGCGCCCGCAGCAGGCCGAGCTCGCGGCGGCGCTGCACGACGCCGATCGTGAGGAGGTTGACCAGCCCGACGGCGGCGATCACCGCCGAAACCCCGACCAGCCCCATCATGACCCCGGAGAACGTGTCGATGACGGTGTTGAGCTCGGTGTCGACCTCGCCGCCGGCGGACGCCGTGATGACGGACTTCACGGTCTCCAGCGCCACGGCGAACATCGTCACGAGCGTCACCCCGATCACGACCCCGATCGCCATGCGGCTGGAGCGCTCCGGGTACCGCAGGGCGTTCTCGGCCGCCAGCTTCGCCGTCGCCGAGCGTCCGAAGAGACGACCCACCAGCCGCAGCACGGGCGGCATGATCATCGTCGAGCCGACCACGAGCCCGGTGAAGGAGAGGATGCCGCCGACGAAGGCGACCACCACTCCGAGCGGCGTGAGCAGGCCGAGCAGGATGCCTCCGGCGAGCAGCGCGCCACCCGAGACGAACAGTGCGATGGCGGCGCCGTTGCGTCCGCGACGCCGGGCGAAGGAGTCGTGGGATGCCTCGACCGAGCCGCCGAGCGCCTGCAGCGGCGTCACGGTCAGGACTCTCCGGGAGCCCGCCCAGGCGGCGGCCCACGTCGTCAGGGCGACGATGACCGCCGGGATGAGCAGCACGCCCTGCACCACGGAGTAGTCGACGTCGTCGATGCCGAGCAGCGCCTCGGCCAGCGCGACGCCGGCCGCCGAGACGGCGGTGCCCGCCACCAGGCCGAGGAACGCCCCGATGATCCCGACCACGAGCCCCTGGCGCGCCACCTCGGTGCGCTGCGACCTCGCCGAGGCGCCGATCAGCCGCATCAGCGCGATGCGCCGCGTGCGTCCGGCGACGACGGTCGAGAAGGTGTTCGCCGTCACGATGGCGGCGACGTAGACGGCCACCCCGACGAGCAGCACCGTGAGGATCGCAAGCACGGCGGCCAGCATCTCGCTGTCGCCGATGTAGGGGTCGGAGCGCATGACGGCGGCGAGGAAACCGGTCGCACTCAGCAGCACGGCGCCGAACGCGGTCGAGATCGCGGCGACGAGGATGCTCGCGCCCATGCCTCGTTCGCGCAGCCATGCCAGCGGGGCGGATGCCGCAGGCCGAGGCATCCGCTCGCTTCTCGCCGGTGGGATCACCGGCGGTGAGACGCTCGAAGCGAGTGCGACGTCGGGAGAGGGTGCGGCGGTCATGACGCCACCGTCGCAGCCGAGTCCGCGCCGAGCTCGGTGGCGAGCATGTAGGCCGAGATCTCCTCGGCGCTCTGACGGGGCTTGTCCGCGACGATCCGGCCGTCGCCGAGGAACAGGACCCGGTCGGCGTGGCTGGCCGCGATCGGGTCGTGCGTGACCATCGCGATCGACTGGCCGTGCTCGCGGCTGGCCGCGGCCAGGAGGCCGAGCACCTCGCGGCCGCTGCGCGAGTCGAGGTTTCCGGTGGGCTCGTCGGCGAACACGAGATCGGGCGCCGTCGCGAGAGCACGGGCGATCGCGACACGCTGCTGCTGGCCGCCCGACAGCTGGTGCGGCCGGTGGCCGAGGCGCGAGGTGAGGCCGAGCGTCTCGACGAGCCCGTTGATCCGAGCCTGCTCGAGAGCCGTGGGGCGGCGGCCGTCGAGATCGAAGGGCAGCAGGATGTTGCCGATCGCGTCGAGGGTCGGGATGAGGTTGAACGCCTGGAAGACGAAGCCGACGCGACGGCGCCGCAGGATCGTGAGTTCGAGGTCGGAGAGACCCGTGATGTCGGTGTCGCCGATCCACGCGCGGCCGGCGGTCGGGGCATCCAGTCCCGCCATGATGTGCATGAGGGTCGACTTTCCCGATCCGGACGGGCCCATGATCGCGGTGAACTCTCCGCGACGGATGCCGACCGAGACGCCGTCCAGAGCGCGGACCGTGCTCTCGCCGGCGCCGTAGGTCTTGGTGAGCTGCTGCACCCGGGCGGCGAGCCCGAGGTCTGTCGATGTGAGTTCCATGCTTCGACGGTACGAACCGGGCCCGCCCCGTCGCGTCGGCCCCGGGACGCATCGGCGTACATCGCAGGGATGATCTGTGGGCCGCCGGCGCGAGGGCCCCCGACCGGCCGCCGCGTCGATGGCTCAGCCGCCCCGGTGCGATCGGGCCGGTACGGTGAGCCGACCGAGCAGCGCCACGACGGCGCCGATCGCGACGCCGCCGATCACGTCGGAGAGCCAGTGGGCACCGACGTGCATGCGTGAATACGCCACTGCGGCGGCGACCGGGGCGACGATGAGGCCCGCTCCCCCCGATTCCAGGGCCACGCCGGCGGCGAACCCGGCCGCGCTGGCCGAGTGCCCCGAAGGGAACGATTTCGTGGTCGGGTACCACCGGAGGCGCCGGCCGACGGGCACCTCGCCGGAGACCGGCCGCCTGCCGTCGAAGAATCGCTTGACGATGACGTCCGAGATCACGCCCGCGACGATCATCGATCCGACGCCGCGAAGGGCCGCGCGGGGGCGGCCGAACACCGCGAGAGCGGCCGCGATCGCGTACCAGAGCGCACCCCTGTCGGCCGCGTGGCTGAGGCGGCTGAACCCGCGGTCGTGGGCGTGCCACCGACGGGACGCGTTGATGCGGCGATTGACCGCCCGATCCACGCGGCGGATCCACGTCGGCATGATCCGTGCGGGGCGAGGCGCGGGGTCCGGCTGCCGGAGGGTCGCAGGGCGCATGGCCACGAGGCTAATCCCGCAGGGCTCCCACGCAGGATGCCTTGTCCCGCGAGGACGGAGTGGCTATGTTCAACACGCCGACGACGACGTGCTTGAACTCCTGAGGAGCCCGCCATGCCCGCCACTCCCCTGCCGCCCAGCGGCGATGTGCCCGTCGGCCCGAAGACCTGCGATGCCCGGGGGATGATCGAGATCCACCGCATGTTCCGACGCGGGTTCGGTGAAGCGCCCGACCTGGTGCGCCGCGTGGCCGACGGCGATGCCGCCCATGCCGCCGCGGTGGCGACGCAGCTCGAGACGCTGTCGCTCGGGCTCCACGCCCACCACGAGGGCGAGGACGCCAAGCTCTGGGATGCGCTCGACGAGCGCGCGCCGTCGTGCGCCCCGCATGTCGAGCGCATGAAGGCCCAGCATGCGGAGCTGCTCGTGCACCTCACCGCGCTGGACGGCGCCCTTCCGGCGTGGCGGGCCTCGGCCACTCGAGTGGAGGCCGAGCCCGTCCTGGCCGCGCTGGATGGCGTCAACGCGGCGATCGCCGTGCACCTGCCCGACGAGGAGACGAACATCGTGCCGGTCATGGAGTACACCATCACCGAGAGCGAGGTGGAGTGGTTCTCGGAGCACGGACGCCGCTCGATCCCGAAGGGGCAGACGTGGCAGCAGCTCGGCGAGATCCTCGCGTCGCAGCCCGACGGCGGTGACGAGTGGCTCCGCGCGCACATGCCCGCCCCGGGCCGGCTCGCCTGGCGCCTCATCGGCAAGCGCAAGTACACGCGGCACCGGGCGGCGCTGGAAGGGCGCTGACCCGGCGCGTTTCGTCTCGCTCCGCTCGCTCAACGACCGAGAGGACCGGTCGTTGAGCGAGGAGCGCAGCGACGAGACGAAAACGGCGTCAGGCCAGGCCGTGCTCGAACGCGAACACGACCAGCTGCACGCGGTCCCGCAGCCCGAGCTTGCCGAGGATGCGGCTGATGTGCGTCTTCACGGTCGCCTCACTGAGGTACTCGCGCGCCGCGATCTCGGCGTTCGACAGGCCCCGTGCGGCCAGGGCGAAGATCTCGCGCTCCCGCTCGGTCAGGTCGCCGTACGTCGCGGGCACCGGGCGGGGCGCGGCATCGGCGAAGTGCGCGAACAGGTCGCGGGTGGCGGATGCCGCGATCACGGCCGATCCGGCATGCACCGTGCGGATCGCGGCCAGCAGGAACTCCGGATCGGCGTCCTTGAGCAGGAACCCGCTCGCCCCCTGGCGGATCGCCCGGGCCGCCGCCTCGTCGAGGTCGAACGTCGTCAGCATGACGATGCGCGGGGGCTGCGGGTCCTGCAGCAGCTCTGCGGTGGCGGCGAGCCCGTCGAGGACCGGCATCCGGATGTCCATCAGCACGACGTCGGGGCGTGTGGCGCGGACCACGTCGATCGCCTCACGGCCGTCGGAGGCCTCGGCGACGACTTCCAGGTCGGGCTGAGAGTCGACGAGCATGCGGATGCCGGCGCGGAACAGCGCCTGGTCGTCGACGAGCGCGACGCGGATCGGAGTGTCGTGGGCCGTCATGCGGGTCTCGCTTCCGAGGTCTGGCTGCGGCGGGAAAAGACCTGAGCGGCGGTCACGCCGGGCTCCCGAGCGGCAGGACGCCCGACACGACGAACTCGGCCCCGCGGGGCTCGGCCGCGATCCGGCCACCGGCGAGCTGCGCGCGCTCGCGCATTCCGATCAGCCCGTGACCGGTGCCCGAGGGCTCGTGCCGGCGCTCCGAGCCGAGCGGGTTGCGCACCTCGATCTCGACGCGGTCGGGCAGCCACGCCAGCCGCACGGAGACCGGCCCGCCGGCAACGCCGTGCCGCAGGGCGTTCGTGAGCGCCTCCTGCAGCACGCGGTACAGGGCCAGCTGGACCGCGCCCGGGGGCTCGGCGGGCGGCATGGGGGCGACCTCCACGCGAAGGGTCACACCGGCCGTCCGGACCTGCGCGTACAGCGACTCCAGGTCGGCGAGCGTGGGCTGCGGGCCGTCGCCCTGACTGTGACGGAGCTGCGTCAGCAGCAGCCGCACGTCGCCGAGCGCGGATCGGGCCGTGGACGAGATCGTCTCGAGGGCGGTCGTCGCCGCGGACGGGTCGACGGCCGCGGCGTAGCGCGCCCCATCGGCCTGCGCGATGACCACCGCGAGCGAGTGGGCGACGACGTCGTGCATGTCGCGCGCGATCCGCACGCGCTCCTGCTCCACGACCGCCTCGGCCTCGGCCCTCTCCTGCGCCGTGCGGTTCTCCCTCGCCCTGACGGCGGTGCGCACGAGCGCGCCCACGGTCCACGAGAGCAGGAGCGCGAAGCAGGCCGCGACGAGCACGGCGAGGACGAGCGGGATCGTGCTCCACGTCACGCCGCCCGACCCGAAGTAGGGGCCGATCACCAGGTACACGGTGATGACCAGGGCCCCCACGAACGACGAGGCGAACCCGAGCCAGAACACCGTGCGAGACCCGTAGGCCGCGGTCACGTACAGCACCGCGAAGATCGCCACGTCGACAGGGCTCGGCGGGCGCCCGTACCCCATCTGGGCGATCGCGCCCGCCCAGGCCAGGCCGAGCGAGAGGCCGGGCGACAGCCGGCGCACCGCCAGGGCGGCTGTCATCAGCACCGTGATCACCACCGAGGAGAGCACGACGGCGCGCTGTCCGGTGCCATCGGCGAACTGGACCTCGAACGGCAGGGCGATGAGGCCGAACACCAGCGCCACCACGACGTCGACGACGATCTGCGAGGTCTTCAGGCGGCGGAACACCGCTTCACGCTACGCGAGAGCGGATGCCGCGGCATCCGTCTGGCGATGTATCCGGTGCGGCGAAGGCGACCGCCCCTATGGTTGGCTCAACCAACCATTGCACTGCGCAGTCAGAGGCTTTACTGTCGCGACACAGGCCGAAACCGACGAGAAATGTCGGATCGACAGGATCGGGAGCGGGGCTGCTCCCCAGGGACGGAGACATGATGACGACGGTACGCGCGGCCATCACGCAGACCACGTGGACAGGCGACAAGGAGTCGATGCTCGACAAGCACGAGCAGTTCGCCCGGGATGCCGCGGCCGACGGCGCGCAGGTGATCTGCTTCCAGGAGCTGTTCTACGGGCCCTACTTCGGCATCACCGAGGACAAGAAGTACTACCGCTACGCCGAGCCCGCGGACGGTCCCATCGTGCAGCGGTTCGCGGCGCTCGCCGCCGAGCTGAACCTGGTCATGATCCTCCCCATCTACGAGGAGGACATCACCGGCGTCTACTACAACACCGCCGTGGTGGTGGATGCCGACGGCACGATCCTCGGCAAGTACCGCAAGCACCACCTGCCGCACCTCGACCGGTTCTGGGAGAAGTTCTACTTCCGCCCCGGCAACCTCGGCTATCCCGTGTTCGACACGGCGGTCGGCAAGATCGGCACCTACATCTGCTACGACCGGCACTTCCCCGAGGGCTGGCGCGAGCTGGGCCTCAACGGCGCGCACATCGTCTTCAACCCGAACGCCACCAAGCCCGGACTGTCGAACCGCCTGTGGGAGGTCGAGGGCCCGTGCGCGGCCGTCGCGAACGGCTACTTCGTGCTGCAGCCCAACCGAGTCGGTCGCGAGGACAACGAGTACGGCGAGCTCGCCGTCGACTTCTACGGCACCAGCCAGGTCATCGACCCCCGCGGCAACTTCGTGGGCGAGCGCGGCTCCGGCACGCACGAGGAGATCCTCATCCGCGATCTCGAGATGAACATGGTGCAGGAGATGCGCGACGACTGGCAGTTCTACCGCGACCGTCGTCCCGACTCGTACACGTCGATCGCGAAGCCGTGATGAAGGACGCAGCCCGCACCGCGCAGCCCACTCGAGGACAGGAGACACCATGACCACGACACTGATCACCGGCGGGACGGTCGTCTCGGCGACCGGCCGCTCCGAGGCCGATGTGCTGATCGACGGCGAGACGATCGTCGCGGTGCTGCAGCCCGGCTCCGAGCTTCTCGGGACGGATGTCGCGGCATCCGTCGACGCGGTCATCGATGCGACGGGCAAGTACGTGATCCCCGGCGGCATCGACGCCCACACCCATATGGAGCTGCCCTTCGGCGGCACGGCGGCCATCGACACGTTCGAGACCGGCACCCGTGCGGCGGCGTGGGGCGGCACGACCAGCATCATCGACTTCGCCGTGCAGAAGTACGGCGAGCGCGTGCAGGACGGCCTCGCGTCGTGGCACGCGAAGGCGGCCGGCAACTGCGCGATCGACTACGGGTTCCACCAGATCATCGGCGGCGTCGACGACGGCGCCCTCGCGGCCATGCCGGGCCTGATCGACGAGGGCGTCACCAGCTTCAAGCTCTTCATGGCCTACCCGGGGGTCTTCTACTCCGACGACGCCCAGGTGCTCAAGGCGATGCAGGTCTCGCGCGAGACCGGGCTGCTCACGATGATGCATGCCGAGAACGGCCCGGTGATCGATGTGCTGGCGGCGCAGCTGGTGGCAGAGGGCAAGACCGACCCGTACTTCCACGGCATCGCCCGCGCCTGGCAGATGGAGGAGGAGGCGACCCACCGCGCGATCATGATCGCGAACCTCACCGGTGCCCCGCTGTACGTCGTGCACGTCAGCGCGAAGCAGGCCGTGGAGCAGCTCGCCGCGGCCCGGGATCGCGGCCAGAACGTGTTCGGCGAGACCTGCCCGCAGTACCTCTACCTCTCGCTCGAAGAGCAGCTCGGCGCCTCCAGCGACGAGTGGGGCCGGTTCGAGGGGGCGAAGTGGGTGTGCTCCACGCCGCTGCGCTCGCGCGCCGAGGGCCACCAGGACCACATGTGGCAGGCGCTGCGCACCAACGACCTGCAGATGGTCTCGACCGACCACTGCCCGTTCTGCATGAAGGACCAGAAGGAGCTCGGGCGCGGCGACTTCCGGGCGATCCCGAACGGCATCGGTTCGATCGAGCACCGCATGGACCTCATGTACCAGGGCGTCGTGACGGGGAAGATCACCCTCGAGCGCTGGGTGGAGCTGACTTCCACGACCCCGGCTCGCATGTTCGGCCTCTACGGGCGCAAGGGCGTCATCCAGCCGGGTGCCGACGCCGACGTCGTGGTCTACGACCCGAACGGGCACACCTCGATCGGCGTGGGCCAGCGGCCGGACGGCTCGCCTACGGGCAGGTCACATCACATGAACATGGACCACTCGGCCTGGGAGGGGTTCGAGATCGACGGCCACGTCGACACCGTGCTCTCGCGCGGCAAGGTCATCGTCGACGGCGGCGAGTACCTCGGCGCCAAGGGCGACGGCCGCTTCCTCAAGCGCGGCCTCAGCCAGTACCTGACGTAAGGATCACCGCATGGACTTCGGAGTCGTCCTCCAGACCAACCCGCCGGCGGCGCGCACCGTCCAGCTCGCGCAGCTCGCCGAGGCGCACGGCTTCAGCCACGTGTGGACGTTCGACTCCCACCTGCTGTGGCAGGAGCCGTACGTGATCCACTCGGCCATCCTGGGGGCCACCAAGCGCGTGACGGTCGGGCCGTTCGTCACGAACCCGGCGACACGGGACTGGACGGTCACGGCATCCGTCTTCGCCACGCTCAACGAGATGTACGGCAACCGCACGGTCTGCGGCATCGGCCGCGGCGACTCCGCGGTGCGCGTGACCAACGGCAAGCCCGTATCGATGTCGGAGCTGCGCGAGTCGATCCACGTCATCCGCGAGCTCGCGAACTCCCGCCCGGTCGAGTACAAGGGCGCGACGCTGCAGTTCCCGTGGAGCCGCGGCTCCGAGCTCGAGGTGTGGGTGGCCGCGTACGGCCCGCTCGCACTCAAGCTCACCGGCGAGGTCGGCGACGGCTACATCCTGCAGCTCGCGGACGTCGACATCGCCGCATGGATGATCAAGACGGTTCGGGATGCCGCATCCGCCGCCGGCCGCGACCCCGATTCAATCGCCTTCTGCGTGGCCGCCCCGATGTACATCGGCGACGACTGGGAGCACATGCGAGATCAGTGCCGGTGGTTCGGCGGAATGGTCGGCAACCACGTCGCCGACATCGTGGCGAAGTACGGCGAGCACGGCGCCGTGCCCGAGGCGCTGACGGAGTACATCGCCGGACGCCAGGGCTACGACTACAACACCCACGGCAAGTCCGACAACGACCACGTGGACTTCGTGCCCGACGAGATCGTCGACCGGTTCTGCATCCTGGGCACCGCTGAGGAGCACATCGCCAAGCTCGAGCAGCTGCGGGCGCTCGGGGTGACGCAGTTCGCCGGCTACCTCCAGCACGACAGCAAGGAGGAGACGATGCGGGTCTACGGCGAGACCGTGATCCCCGCGCTCTCCGCGCACGTCGCGGCCAAGGCATGACGGCTCCCCCTTCGATCGACACCCCCGTCGCGCTGGCCGCGCCGGGGGACCCCGCGCACCCCGCGCGCGCGCCGCGTCCGCGCGGCCGGCGTCCCGGGACGGCATGGCTGTGGGGCATCGTCGGCGTCGCCGCCGTGATCATCGTCTGGGAGCTCTACAAGCTCGTTGCGCCCGAGGACGGCGTCGTCGTCGGGGGTCTGCGCATCCTCCCCCGCACGACCGACCTCGCGATGCCGCACGTGTGGGACATGGCGGCACGCCTGCTCGCCCCCGTCACACGGCAGGAGGGCTCGCCCCCGCTGTGGGGCGTGATCGCGCTCGGCGCACTCACGACCCTCGGCATTGCGGCGGTCGGCTGGATCGTCGGGATGATCGTGGGCTTCGCGTTCGCGCTCCTCATGCAGCGCTGGCGTCTGGCCGAATGGGGCCTGCTGCCCTGGATCATCCTGAGCCAGACCGTGCCGCTCATCGCCTTCGCCCCCATCGTCAAGAGCTGGGGCTCGCGCATCGAGATCGGCGGCTGGGAGTGGCAGGACTGGATGTCGGTCGCCCTGATCGCGTCATACCTCGCCTTCTTCCCCATCGCGGTCGGCGCGCTGCGCGGACTGCAGTCGCCCGATCGCATCCACACCGAGCTGATGCACACCTATGCAGCGGGCTACTGGCCCACTCTCGTGAAGCTGCGACTGCCGGCATCGGTCCCCTACCTCCTGCCCGCGCTGCGGCTGGGCGCCGCGAACGCGGTGATCGGCGCGGTCGTCGCCGAAGTCTCGACGGGCCTCCAGGGCGGGATCGGGCGGCTGCTCATCCAGTTCGCCGGCCAGGCGTCGGGCGACCCCTCGAAAGCATGGGCGCCCATCTTCGGCGCCATCGCACTCGGGCTCGTCGCGGCGGGTTCCGTCGCACTGCTCGGCGTGTTCCTGAAGGACTATCGACGAGGAGAGGCCGCCTGATGACGCTTCAGGGATCCGACCAGACGACCGGCACGGCGACCGCGGCGGTGACGGTGCGGGGCGCATCGAAGGTCTTCCCGTCGAAGGCCGGGGATGTGACCGCGCTCGACGGCATCGAGCTGGACGTGGCCGAGGGCGAGTTCGTGTCGCTGATCGGCCCGTCCGGCTGCGGCAAGTCGACGCTGCTGCGACTCATCGCCGACCTGGACTCCGCGACATCAGGGTCGATCGAGGTGTTCGGCAAGCCCGCACAGCGCGCGCGTCGCGACCAGGACTACGGCATCGCGTTCCAGCAGGCCGGGCTGCTCCCCTGGCGGACGGTCGCCGCCAACATCGCGCTCCCCCTCGAGCTGCACGGCATGGCGGCGGGCGAGCGCAAGGCCCGCGTCGCCGAGCTCGCCGAGCTGGTGGGACTGTCGGACTTCGCGGAGCGGCATCCGGATCAGCTCTCCGGCGGGATGCAGCAGCGCGTCGCCATCGCCCGCGCCCTGGCGGAGCGACCGCGGCTGCTCCTGATGGACGAGCCCTTCGGCGCCCTCGACGAGATGACGCGCGAGCGGATGCAGGCCGAGCTGTCACGCATCGCCGCCGAGACCGGTGCCGCCGTGGTGTTCGTGACGCACTCGATCCCCGAGGCGGTGTTCCTCTCGGATCGCGTTGTCGTGATGTCGCCGCGTCCCGGTCGCATCACCACCGTGATCGAGACGGGCTTCGGCACGGACGTCGCCCGCGACGACTCCCTGCGCGAGACCCCCGCCTTCTTCGCGAAGGTGACGGCGGTCCGCGAGGCGCTGCACGGCGCCCCCGCGCCGTCCGCGCGCGGAGCGGAGGAGCGATGACCCTCCGGCAGGAACAGGCAGCCCGGCCCCGGCGGGCGGCACGTGCCGAGCGGGCTGGCTGGAGCCCTGCGGCCGAGCGCCGGCTCCGTGTCGTCGCGCCGATCGCGGTCGGCCTGCTCGGCCTGGCGGTGTGGCAGTTCCTCGTGACGGTCGTGGGGGTGTCGGACTACCTGCTGCCGAGCCCAGAGGCGATCCTGCAGCAGCTCGTGGAGTTCTGGCCCGCCATCGTGCAGGCCACGATCATCACGGGTACGAACGCGCTGGTCGGCCTCGTCGTCGGGACGCTGCTGGCGATCCTGCTCGCGGCCCTGGCGTCGCGCTGGCGCGCGGTGGACGGCATGTCGGCCCCTATCGTCGCCTCTCTCGCGGTCGTGCCGATCGTCGCCCTGGCGCCGGTCCTCAACTCGATGTTCGGCTACGACAGCCAGTTCGGGCGGCAGGCCATCGCGGCCCTCGCAGCCTTCGTCCCCGTGTTCGTCAACACGCTCCGAGGCCTGCGCCAGACCCGGCCGGTCCACCGGGACCTCATGCGGGTCTACGCTGCCTCCGGCAGCGAGACCTTCCGCAAGGTCACCCTGCCCACGGCAGTGCCCTACCTCATGACGGGCATCCGCATCGCGAGCTCGCTCGCGGTCATCTCCGCCCTGGTCGCCGAGTACTTCGGCGGACCGCGCGGCGGCCTCGGCACCTTCATCGCGACGTCGGCCGCCACGAGCGCCTACGCGCGCGCCTGGGCCTACGTCGCCGCCGCGATCGCGCTCGGCCTCGTCTTCTACCTCGCGACGGCGCTCCTCGAGTGGCTCGTGCTCCGCCGCATCCCGACCGAGGGCACGCGATGACGCGCGCCGTCACCCGCGTCCTCGTCCCGCGAGGCCGGCCATGCACCACCCGCAGCGAACCCCCGCACCGGGGACTGAAAGGAACGACATGAGACACAGCACACGTCGCGCGCTCGCGACAGGCGCGTTCGCCCTGTCGGCCGCGCTTCTGATCTCCGGATGCGCCGGCGGCGGTGACACCCCTTCCGAGAGCGGCGATCCCGAAGCCGGCGACCTCACGCCGGTGAAGCTGCAGCTCCAGTGGCTGCCGCAGGCCCAGTTCGCCGGCTACTTCGCGGCCATCGAGCAGGGCTTCTTCAAGGACGAGGGCCTCGAGGTCGAGATCATCCCGTCGGGCGGCGACATCGTCCCGCAGGACGCGCTCGCCAACGGCGACGTCGACTACGCCATCGCCTGGGTGCCGAAGGTGCTCGGCTCCATCGAAGCCGGGGCGAACCTGACCGACATCGCGCAGATCTTCCAGCGCTCCGGCACGCTCCAGGTCTCGTGGGCCGACTCGGGCATCGACTCGGTGGCGGACTTCGAGGGCAAGACGATCGGCTCGTGGGGCTTCGGCAACGAGTGGGAGATCTTCGCGGCCATGGCCGCCGAAGGGCTCGACTCGACCACCGTCCAGATCATCACGCAGGACTTCAACATGAATGCGTTCCTGCAGGGTGACATCGACGCGGCACAGGCCATGACCTACAACGAGTACGCGCAGCTGCTCGAGACGGTGGACCCCGACACGGGCGAGCTGTACCAGCCCGAGGACTTCAACGTCATCAGCTACCAGGACACCGTGGGCGCCATGCTCCAGGACGCGATCTGGGCCGACACCGCGCGGCTCGAGAGCGACTCTGAGTACGCCGACACCACCGTGGCGTTCCTCAAGGCCGTCGTGAAGGGGTGGGCGTATGCCCGCGACAACCCCGAGGAGGCCGCGGCGATCACGCTCGAGAACGGCTCCGCGTGGGGTCCGAGTCATGAGCTATGGATGATGAACGAGATCAACAAGCTCATCTGGCCGTCGCCCGACGGCATCGGCATCATCGACGAGGCTGCGTGGCAGCAGACGGTCGACGGCGCCCTCGCCGCAGTCAACGAGACCGGTGCGCACCTGATCACCGAGGAGCCGCCGGCGAGCGCCTGGACGAACGAGTACATCCAGAAGGCGCTCGACGAGCTCGAGGCTGACGGGGTCGATCTGACCGGCGACGGCTTCACTCCGATCGATGTCGAACTCCAGGAGGGCGGCAACTAGCCGGACGCTCCGTCTCGCTTTCGCCCGCTCGGCGGCCGGGTTGCCTGTTGACCCCCGGTCGCCGAGCGACGAGCGTAGCGAGTGAGGAAAACGCACGACCCCCGAGGAGCCCACACGATGTCCGATGACCTCGACGCCACCGCCAAGGCGCTCGACCGTGAGTACGTGTTCCACTCCTGGTCAGCGCAGGCGGGCCTCGACCTGCCGGTGATCGCCGGGGGCTCGGGCACCGTGGTGTGGGATCACGCCGGCAATCGGATGCTGGACTTCGCCAGCCAGCTCGTCAACGTCAACATCGGGCACCAGCATCCTGCCGTCGTCGCGGCGATCCAGGAGCAGGCGGCTCAGCTCGCCACGATCGGTCCCGCGACCGCGAACCTCACCCGCGGCCAGGCGGCCGAGCGCATCCTCTCGAAGGCGCCGGACGGGTTCGCCAAGGTGTTCTTCACCAACGGCGGCGCCGACGCCAACGAGAACGCGATCCGCATGGCTCGGCTGCACACCGGCCGCGACACCGTGCTGTCCACCTATCGCTCGTACCACGGCAACACCGGCGCGGCCATCGTCGCGACCGGCGACTGGCGGCGGATGCCGAACCAGTACGCCCGCGGGCACGCGCACTTCTTCGGCCCCTACCTGTACCGCAGCGAGTTCTGGGCGACGACCCCCGAGGAGGAGTCCGCCCGGGCCCTGCACCACCTCGCACGCGTGATCCAGTCCGAGGGTCCCGCGACCATCGCCGCGATCCTGCTCGAGTCCGTCCCCGGAACCGCGGGCATCCTGGTACCGCCGCCCGGCTATCTCGCCGGGGTCAGGGCGCTGTGCGACCGCTACGGCATCGTGCTGATCCTCGACGAGGTGATGTGCGGGTTCGGCCGCACCGGACGCTGGTTCGCGTTCGACGGCTTCGACGTCGTCCCCGACCTCATCACCTTCGCCAAGGGCGTCAACTCGGGCTACGTGCCGGTGGGCGGCGTGATCATCTCGGACGCGATCTCGGCGACCTTCGACGACCGGGTCTTCCCCGGCGGGCTCACGTACTCCGGGCATCCGCTGGCGGCGGCATCCATCATCGCCTCGATCGATGCCATGGAGAGCGAGGGCATCGTCGACAACGCCCGCCGCGTCGGCGCCGACGTCTTCGGCCCCGGGCTGGCGAGGCTCGCCGGCGCGCACCCGCTCGTCGGCGAGGTCCGCGGCGAGGGCGTGTTCTGGGCGATCGAGCTGGTCGCCGACGAGGCGACGCGCGAACCGGTGGGCCCCGAGGTGATCGGGCAGCTGAAGAAGGAGCTGACGTCGCGAGGGCTGCTGCCCTTCGCGGCGGAGAACCGCATCCACGTCGTACCGCCGTGCGTGGTCACACACGATGAGGCCGCACAGGCTCTCGCGATTTACGATGAAGCTCTGACGAGCGTCGAAGACGACCTCTTCTGACGCGTCTCGCGTCCTCTCACGAGGAGGGCTTCCCAATGAAGGGCAGGAACACGATGACCGACACGACGACCCTGGAGCGGACCGAACAGTCCGCGACGACGATCCTCGACCACTGGGTGGGAGGCACCACCTGGGCCGGGACATCCGAGCGCACGGGCTCGGTGTTCAATCCCGCGCTGGGCACCGTGCAGAAGAGCGTGCGCTTCGCATCGACGGCCGACGTCGCGACCGCCGTCGACAGCGCCTCGGCCGCCTGGGCGCAGTGGCGCGACGCGTCGATCTCCAAGCGGACCGCAGTGATGTTCGCGTTCCGCGAGCTCCTCAACGAACGCAAGGACGAGCTCGCGCAGATCCTCACGGCGGAGCACGGCAAGGTGCTGTCGGACGCGCTGGGGGAGATCGCCCGCGGTATGGAGGTGGTCGAGTTCGCCTGCGGACTCGGGCACCTGACGAAGGGCGCCTACTCCGAGAACGTCTCGACCGGCATCGACGTCTACACGCTCAAGCAGCCGCTCGGCGTGGTCGGGATCATCAGCCCCTTCAACTTCCCCGCGATGGTTCCGCTCTGGTTCTTCTCGATCGCGCTCGCCGCCGGCAACGCCGTGATCCTCAAGCCCAGCGAGAAGGATCCCACCGCGGCGAACTGGCTCGCCGCCCTCATGTCCGAGGCGGGACTCCCCGACGGCGTGCTCAATGTCGTCCACGGCGACAAGGAGGCCGTGGACGCCCTCCTCGAGCACCCCGACGTGCGTGCCATCTCGTTCGTGGGCTCGACGCCGATCGCCAAGTACGTCTACGAGACCGCGACCTCGCACGGCAAGCGCGTGCAGGCCCTCGGCGGCGCGAAGAACCACATGCTGGTGCTTCCGGATGCCGACCTCGACCTCGCCGCCGACGCCGCGGTCAACGCGGGCTTCGGTTCCGCGGGCGAGCGCTGCATGGCGATCTCGGTCGTGCTGGCCGTCGACACCGTGGCCGACGAGTTCGTGGCCAAGGTGTCGGAGCGCATGGCGACGCTGCGCACCGGCGACGGGACGCGCGGCTGCGACATGGGACCGCTCATCACGGGGCAGCACCGCGACAAGGTGACGTCGTACATCGACGTGGCGGCGACGGACGGGGCGACGGTGGTCGTCGACGGCCGCGACGTCGAGCCCGACGGCGACCCCGGCGGCTTCTGGCTCGGACCCACCCTCATCGACAAGGTGCCGACGAGCTCGACCGTCTACACGGACGAGATCTTCGGACCCGTGCTCTCGGTCGTGCGCGTCGAGGGCTACGAGGACGGCCTCGGCATCATCAACTCGAGTCTGTACGGCAACGGGACGGCGATCTTCACCAACGACGGCGGAGCGGCCCGCCGCTTCCAGCGCGAGGCGCAGGTCGGGATGATCGGCATCAACGTGCCCATCCCGGTGCCCGTCGCGTACCACTCGTTCGGCGGCTGGAAGGCCTCGCTGTTCGGTGACGCGAAGGCGTACGGCCCGCACGGGTTCGACTTCTTCACGGCCGAGAAGGCGATCACCTCGCGCTGGCTCGACCCGTCGCACGGCGGACTGAACCTGGGCTTCCCGCAGCACGACTGAGCGCGGCGGCTTTCACGCGGTTCCGGATGCCGCGGCCCTTCGGGGTCGCGGCATCCGTCGTCTGCGACGCGCGTTTCGTCTCGTCCCCACGCCCCCTCCACGGATCGCTGACGCGATCCGCGGAGCCTCTGGGCGCGTGGGCCCATCGCTCGCTCAACGACCGGGTACAGGCCCGGTCGTTGAGCGAGGAGCGGAGCGACGAGACGAAACGCCCCGGGCCGCCTAGGGCTCGGGCGCGTACACCGTGAGCGCGTCGGGCAGGGCCACGCAGCGCAGCCGGAACCCCTCGGGGGCGCACTCGACGAGCTCGCCGTCATGCACGAACACCGACGGACGACCGGGCTCGGGACGCACCAGCAGCTCGAGCTCGCGCACCACGAGCCGCTCGATGTCCGCGTCGCGCGGGAACAGGTGGACCGCGCGCAGCACGGCCGCCGTCCGCTTGCCGAACGCCAGGGACGCGAGGGCGCGGACCCTGGTTCCCCGCGCGTGGTGGATGCGCACGTCGAGCACCCCCGCGTCGACCTCCTGCCGCTGCATCGTGGCGACGCGCTCGGGGTCGTTTCGGCCGACGCTCACGAAGACCGACCACACCCGGGCGCGCCTGCCGTCGAGCACGATGGTGAGCGGCTCGGTGCGCCGCAGCGCCGTCCAGGTGGCGGCGACCCCGCCGAGCCACTTCCCGAGGGTGCTGCGCCGCTCGCGCTCTTCGATCAGCTCCGGGTAGGCGCCCACCGACACGACGTTGAGCACGGTGACCGGCTCGTCGCCGTCGGCCGTCACCTCGGCCACGCCGACCCGGAGTCCGGTGCCCGCCGCGAGGGCCGCGAGCCCGGCATCGATGTCGTCGATCCCGAGCGCCCGCACGAAGTGGTTGAACGTGCCGCCGGGGAGCGCGAGCAGGGGCCGGTCATGCCGGCGCGCGAGGTGCGCCATGCGCGACACCGAGCCATCGCCGCCGTAGACGCCCAGCACCTCGGGCGGGGCATCCGATTTCATCGCCTGGGCCACCGCCGTGGCGAGATCCTCGCCCTCGGCGAGCTCGTGGATCGTCGCGTCGGGAAGCTCGGCGGCGAAGACCGGCGACGGGTCTGCGCGCATGACCGACGCCCCCGAAAGCGCGTTCCGCACGATCAGAACTCCTCGACCGCTCGGCGATGCGGGCAGCGGGGTCGTGGGAAGGGGCATGGCCCGAGACTACCGATCCCGTCAGGCGGGAAGGATCGGGCGATTCTCGTAGAAGGTCTGCAGCACGACGGTCGTCCGGGTGCTGACCGATGCGGCGAGACGGATGTCGCGGATGAGTCCCTCGAGCGCTCGCGGCGACGCGACGCGCACGAAGAGGATGTAGCTCGCATCCCCGGCGATCGAGTGGCAGGCCTCGATCTCGGCCAGATGCTCGAGCATCTCCGGCGCGTTGTCGGGCTGCGTGGGATCGAGCGGCGTGATCTCGATCAGGGCCGAGAGCGGCTTTCCGACCGCTTCCGGATCGAGCAGCGCGCGGTAGCCGACGATGACACCGCGGGCCTCGAGGCGTCGCAGCCGGGTCTGCACCGCCGAGGCCGAGAGTCCGACGGCCGCCGAGATCTGGGCCAGCGTCGCGCGGGCATCGAGCGCGAGCACGCCGAGGATCTTCGCGTCGACGGGATCGTCGAGCTGCGCCCCGGGGCGCGCGGCCGTATCGGCGGGGATGTCGTCCGGAGCGGGCATGCGGGGAGAGTACCAGCATCGGAGGACTGAGACCGGTGATCCTCCGCCCGTTCGGTGTATCGACAGGAAATCCTCTCGTAGAATGGCCACGGCGCAGGCAGTCGGCCCGCGCGACCACCCTTATGTCGGATCGGAGGTTCCCATGTCATCGAGCCAGATGCAGCACACCGGTGCAGCGAAGGTCATCGTCGGAGAGCCCGAGGTCGTCGAGGACGGCCGCGCCCCCGGCGTCGAGCACACCGAGGCCTGGCGCCGACTGAAGGACTCCGCCGTGGCCCTGCAGGCGATCCAGGTGAAGGACGGCTCCGTCCCGGACGCCGCGGATCACGCCGATGCGCGCGTCGCGGTCGCGACGATCGTCGAGTCCCTCCGCGCCCTGACGCCCTGGTTCCCGCATGACGCGGAGTACCTCGCGGCGAGCGCTGTGGACTTCGAGCGGTGGGCCGACGGCGGCTTCGGCATCCCGGACTTCCACGACTCGCTCGTCGCCTTCCGGCCCGAGAGGCACCGGGTCGACGGCATCCGTCATCTCGTGGTCTTCCCGATGTATACCCAGAACGGCTCGTCCGACAGGCACGTCGAGGCGGTGCTCGTCGAGGTGATCTGGCCGGAGTTCATCGCCGAGCTCGAGACCCAGTACACGAACAAGCTGTTCGTGTCGCTGCGCTTCATCGACTTCACTCCGGGCTACGACACCAACTCCGCGGTGCTGTTTCCCGAGACGGTCGCGATGCGGGAGGTGCCCGCGTTCACGTGGGGCGCGATCTTCCAGGATCGCGAGGCCGCGCGGTACCGGCGCGTGGTGCGGGCGGCGTCGGAGATCACCAAGCTCGTCCTCCCCGAGCGCGCGGCGCGCATGCTGGAGGACCAGGAGCTCACCGAGAAGACGTTCGTGATGTGGGACATCATCCACGACCGCACGCACATGCGCGGCGACCTGCCGTTCGACCCGTTCATGATCAAGCAGCGGATGCCGTTCTTCCTGTATTCGCTGGAAGAGCTGCGATGCGACCTCACGGCGTTCCGCGAGTGCGTCGCGCTCGAGCGCGATCTCACCGAGCAGACGTCCATCGGCGCGCCGCTGACCCCCGCGCAGAGCGAGACGCTGCTGCACGCCGGGCTGGTGCAGTTCGCCGTGATCTTCGACCGCATCTTCCGGTTCGCGATCACCGGGTCGCGGGTGCGCAACTACGACGCCGTGGGCGGCCAGCTGCTGTTCGCGTGGCTGCACCAGCGCGGCGTGCTGCACTGGACCGACACCTCGCTCACGTTCGACTGGCCGAATGTGCCGGCAGCCGTGGTCGAGCTGAGCGACGCGATCGACACGCTCTACTGGCGTTCGATCGACCGTCCGAAGACGGCGCACTGGCTCGCGGCGTACGAGCTCGTGCGTGCCACGCTCACGCCCAACCCGGCGTCCTCGTGGGCGCGGGGCCTTCCGGATGAGGTGCTCGCGGGCGCGCCCAAGGGCTACACCGACGCGGTCATGGACGACGAGTTCCCGCTGTCGATGTTCTTCGAGGCGCTCGAAAAGAAGATGCGACCGGTGATCGAGTCCACGGCCGGCATCGTGGGATCGGATGCCTGACACCGCGTCGCAGGGAGTCGCCGACCGGCACGTGCTGGTCGCCGGCGCCACCAGCGCCTCCGGGCTCGAGGCGGCCCGCGTCCTGGCTTCGGCCGGGGCGCGGGTCGTCGCGGTCGGGCGGGACGCCGGCCGGCTCGACGACCTCGCCGCGGCGGTTGCCGGCGTCCGCACCGCGGTGTGCGATCTGGCCGACGAGTCCGAGGTGGCGTCGCTGGCCGAGCGCGTGCACGCGGCCGAGGGGCACGTCGACGGTGTCCTGCACCTCGTCGGAGGGTGGCGCGGCGGCGGCGGGCTGGCGGGGCAGAGCGAGGCGGACTACCGCTTCCTCGAAAGGTCGCTCACGGCGCTCCGGCACATCTCGCGGGCGTTCGACGCCGACCTGCGCGCCTCGAGCGCCGCTCGCCTGGCCGTCGTGTCGTCCACGGCGGTGGCGCGGCCGCTCGCCGGCGGGGCGAACTACGCCGCGGTGAAGGCGGCCACCGAGGCCTGGGCCCGCGCCGTCGCACAGGGCTTCGCCAAGTCGGCCCGGGATGCCGGCCAGCCGCTGGCGGCGGCATCCGTCGTCTTCCGGGCCAAGTCGCTGGACGGCCTGGAGGAGGCGCTCGCCCAGCGGTTCGCCGACCTCTGGGACTCCGACGCGGCCGACGTGAACGACACCATCGTCGAGCTCACCGATCCCACCCTCTGAACGCGTCGGGCGGGTGTGCCGCAACTCCGCCTGCAGCGCGCGCCCGCGACTGATCCGCCCGGGGATTCCGGGGCCCTTCGTGCGCAGCCAACCGACTCGGCCTGAGTCGTGACACAGCTAGATTGGAACACCGTGACCACGATCCACGACCCGAACCTGCGCGGCTTCGCGTCAGACAACTACTCCGGCATCCACCCCGAGGTGCTCGCCGCGATCTCGGCCGCCAATGACGGACACCAGGTCGCCTACGGCGAGGACGTCTACACCGAGCGGCTGCAGCAGGTCTTCGCCCGCCACTTCGGCGAGGGCGTCGAGGCCTACCCGGTCTTCAACGGCACGGGGGCGAACGTCGTCGGCCTGCAGTCGATGCTCCCGCGTTGGGGCGCCGTCATCGCCGCGTCGACGGCGCACATCAACGTCGACGAGGGCGGGGCGCCAGAGCGCGTCGGCGGCATCAAGATCCTGAACGTCCCGACCGACGACGGCAAACTCACCCCCGAGCTCATCGATCGCGAGGCGTGGGGCTGGGGCGACGAGCACCGGGCTCAGCCGCTCGTCGTGTCGATCACCCAGTCGACCGAGCTCGGCACGGTCTACTCCGTCGACGAGCTCACGGCCATCGCCGAGCACGTGCACGGCCACGGCATGCGCCTGCACATGGACGGCTCGCGCATCTCCAACGCCGCGGCATCCCTCGGCCTGCCACTGCGTGCGTTCACGCGCGACGTGGGCGTCGACCTGCTGAGCTTCGGCGGCACGAAGAACGGCGCCATGCTGGGCGAGGCGATCGTGGTGCTCGACCCCGAGGCGTCGCAGGGGCTGACCTACCTGCGCAAGCTCGACATGCAGCTGTCGTCGAAGATGAGGTTCGTCTCCGCGCAGCTGGTCGCGCTGCTCGAGGGCGACCTGTGGCAGCGGAACGCGTCGCACTCCAACGCGATGGCCCAGCGCCTGCGCGCCGGGGTCGAGGCCGGGCTCGCCGACGGGTCCATTCGCGGGGTCGCGTTCACCCAGCCAACCCAGGCGAACGGCGTCTTCGCCACCGTGCCCGACGGCGTCGCCGACCGACTGCGTGAGTCGTTCCGCTTCTACGACTGGGATGCCGCCAAGAACGAGGTGAGGTGGATGTGCTCGTTCGACACCAGCGAGGCCGACATCGACGCCTTCATCGCCGCGATCTCCCGCGAGACCATCCGCGACTGACCTCGTCCGCGGGCCGGCGAACCAGCTGTGCGCACGCGAAAGGGACCCCGGCACGAGGTGCCGGGGTCCCTTCGTCGTCGCGTGAGGCTCAGCCCTCGACGCGCTCGAGCTGCTCGTCCTGCTCCGGCTGCTCGGCGTTCTCCTGCAACTCGCCCTGCTCCTGCTGCTCGGCCTGCTCGGCCTGGTCCTGCTGCTCGGGCTGGTCCGACTGTTCGGCCGTGTCTGCGTCGGCCTCCGCGGCGGGGTCGTCGTCGCGGGGCTCTTCGTCGCGGCGCCCCCCGTCGTGCGTCTCCGACACCGTCTCCGCGGCCGCCGTGGCGTCGTGCTCGGCGTCGACGTCCTCGGTGTGGACCACGTGCTCGATCGGCGCGGCGTCCTCGAGGGTCTCGCCGAGAGACGCGGCGGGCGCATCCGAGATCTCCAGCGGTGCGCTCGGACGGATGAGGTCCTTGACCTCGGCCATGAAGCTGGTCAGCTGGTGCTGCTGCCAGCGGAGCGCCCGCGTGCGGTCCTCCGCGTCGCGGAGCACGGCCTGCGAGTGGCCCGTGACGAGGTCGATGATCTGCTGCGCCTTCGCGCGGGCCCGGTCGAGCTGCTCGCGGGCGCGCACGTTCGCGTCGGCCTCGACCTGCTGCGCCTGCGCGCGCACGAGGCGCTCGAAGTCGTCGGCCTTGGCGGCGACCCGCTGAGCGTGCTCGAGGGAGGCGCCGACCTGTTCGTTGGCGTCCTGGGTGATGCGCTCCGCGTGGGCGACGGCCTGGTTGTGCAGCACGAGGAACTCCTGCTGCGCGTCGTCCTGCCTGCGGGTGAGGGATGCCTCGAACTCGAGCGCGCGCACCCGCAGTTCACGCACCGCCTCCTCCGCCTCCGAGCGGGAGTGCGCCGTCTCGCGGGCGACCATCGAGCGCAGGGTCGCGACCCCCTTCTCGGCCTCGGAGCGGATGGCGGCCGCCTCGCGCTCGGACTGCGAGATCTTCTCGGCGGCGTGCGCCGTCTCCCGCTCGATACGCGCCTGGTGGGCGGTGAGCTCGGTCTCGATGCGCAGGCGGGCCTGCTGCGCCTCGCTCTGAGCCTGCGCGACGATCGCCTCGGCCTCGACCTTGGCGTCCTTGCGGCGGTTCTCGATCTCCTCGAGCGCAGCCCCGAGAAGTCGCTCGCCCTGAACCGTGGCGTTGCGCAGCACGACGCTGGCCTGCTCCTCGGCCACCCGGAGGATCTCTTCGAACTGCGGACGGTTCGGCGAGGAGGACTCCTCCGTCGCGCTGACGAGCTCCTCGGTGAGAGCCTGCACGCGGTGCTCGGCGTTCGCGAGCTTCGCCTGGGCGGCGGAGAGCTCCGACTCGAGGCGCGCGACCTCGTCGCGGTCGCGAGAGCCGGCCTGGGCGACGCCGGCCTCCAGGCGCTCGAGCGCCTCCTGGCGCTGCGCGGTCGCGGCCGCGAGCTCGGACTCGAGGCGATCGGCCTTCTCGCGGCTCTGCGAGACGGCAGCGCCGGCGCGGCGCTGGTTCTGCTTCAGGAGGGCGACCTGCTCGCTCGCCGCGCGCACACGTGCGTTCAGACCGGCGATGGCCGCGTCGACCTCGTCCTTGTCGTAGCCGCGGAAGGCGGTCGTGAAGGCCGCCTCTGCCGGGGTGGCGGGGGCGGTGCTGCCACCGCCGATCAGCCGGTCGAACGGATTGGTGCTGGTATCTTCTGCCGCGTCATGACGGGGCGAGGCGTTGTCGGACATCGGGTGTGTCTCCGCTTCTCGGGTCTCTGTGTCGGCGCGAGCATCGGGGGGATGGAGGCGACGGCGCCCCGATCCTCGGGCCGGCGGCGGATGTGTTCGACGGCTGCGGAAACGGAGGGACGACGCCTTCGGCGACACCAGGGGTGTGGGCGCAGCGGGCTGCGGCTCGGGCACGTGAAGAATACCCCGCCGACCTGTGTGGGAGAGGCGTTGTTCACAGGGTCTCGGCGCCGGTTTCCGCGTCAGCGGCGAGTGTCGAGGGCGCCGTCCTGCCCGGCGAGCCAGTCGCGGTAGGCGTCGAAGGAATAGGGGCGTCCGAGGAACGCCTCGACGAGGTCCTTGGCATCCCGGCTGCCGCCCGGCTCGAGGATCGATCGGCGGTAGTGGAGCGCCGTCCGCTCGTCCATCAGCCCCGAGTCGAACCCCGACAGCAGGTCGCGCGCGATCACGAGGCTCCACTGGTACGTGTAGTAGCACGCGCCGTAGCCGGTGAGGTGGCCGAAGCCGGCATAGGGGTGCTGGCCCGGCAGCGGCTGCACGGGCGAGGTGGCCGCGTAGATCGCCTCGGTCGCGGCCTGGAGGTCGGCCGGACGATCGACGTGCAGGCGATACGAGACGTGGGCGTGACCGAGCTGCCGGCGGACCTCGAGCGCTCGTCCGAAGGCATCGGCGACCCGCATCTTGGCCACGAGGTCCGCGGGGATCGGGTCGCCCGCCGCATCGGCGGTGAAAGACCGGAGCACGTCGGCATCCCATGCCCACTCCTCCAGCAGCTGGCTCGGCGCCTCGACGAAGTCCCACTCGGTCGAGACGCCGCTGAACCGCACCCACCTCTGGTGACCGCCGACGATGTCATGCACGAGGTGCCCGAACTCGTGGAAGAACGTCACCACCTCGTCGTGCTCGAGGAGCCCGCGCGAGAAGTTGCACAGCAGCACGGCCTCGGGGAGCACCCTGCCCGCGACGCCGGGAGCGAGCGGGAAGCACGCCGCGTGGTTGAACTTGCCGTCGCGCGGGTGCAGGTCGAGGTGGAAGCGCCCGATCCGCTCGGCGCCCCGGAACACCTCGTAGCTCGAGACATCGGGATGCCACGTCGGCACGTCGGCACGTCGGTACTCCAGGCCGAGCAAGCGCGAGGTGACCTCGAGCACACCCGGCAGCACACGGTGGAAGGGGAAATACGAGCGCACCAGCTGCGCGTCGACGTCGTACTGCTCGTGCTTGAGCGCGCTCAGCAGGTACCAGAAGTCGGCGACGGTGACGGTGCCCGCGTCGGGGCTCTCGCGGCGCAGGCGCTCCTCGAGCTGGGCGTACTCGAGCGCGGCGGCCTCGGCGGATGCGGCATCCAGTCGTGAAAGGAACGCGGGGATCTCGGCGCCCGACCCGATCATGCGCGTCTCGGTCTCGTACTCCGCCCAGTCGTCGTAGCCGAGGAGACGCGCGCGCTCCGCCCGCACCTCGAGGAGCTCCGCGAGCACGGCTTCGTTCTCGGGCCAGGCGAGGTCGTTGTACGCACTGATGAGCGCAACGCGGGTCTCGCGCACCGCGGCGTACTCGCGCACCGGCATGAGGTCGGTGTACTCGGTCGTGAGTGTGACGCGGCCGTCCGCATCGGCGGGATGCTCGTCGAGGAAGTCCTGCGGCAGCCCGGCGAGGTCCGCCGCCGGAACCGTGATCTCCCGCCTTCCGTCCCGGACGTTGCGGGAGAAGGTCAGCGACAGCTCGGTGTCACGATCGGCGAGGGCGCGCACGCGCTCACGGGTCTCGTCGTCGAGGTCGACGCCGCCACGGCGGAAGTCGCGCAGCAGGTGGGCGAGCACGCGGGCCGCGTCCTCGTCGAGCCCTCCGCTGTCGACATCCGCGAAGACGGCCCAGAGCTCGCGATCGAGGATCCGACGGCTGCTCAGCGCCTCGACCGCCTGCACCTGCGCCTCGGCCGCCTCGCGCACGCCCGCGTCGGGGTGCGCCTCACTCAGGAGATACGCCCCGCTCAGTGCTTCGGCGAGCGCGATCTCGGTGTCGTTCCAGAGCTCGAGCCGCTCGTCGGCGCTCAGCCCGGATTCGGCCTTCAGCCGGGCGTCGATCGCGGCGACGCGTTCCAGTCGCTCGGCCGGCCGGTCGGCGGCGAATGCCAGCCAGCCTTGCAGATCGGCGGGGAACGACAGGGGCTCGGGTGCGGCGCTGCTCACCCGACGAGCCTATGACGCCCGTCCTCCTCAGCGAAGCGCGCCGACGCTGGCGAGCGCAAGGCGGACGAGCGTGCCGCGGCCGCCCTCCATCTCGTCGGAGAGGGCATCGGATGCCGCTTCCTCCGGTGCCATCCATGTCACTTCGAGCGCGTCCTGGCGGGGCTCGCACGTCCCGGTCACGGGGACGACGAAGGCGAGCGAGACCGCATGCTGGCGGTCGTCGTGGAAGGCGCTCATCCCGGGCATCGGGAAGTACTCCGCCACGGTGAAAGGCGTCGGCTGCGGCGGCAGCAAGGGGAAGGCCATCGGGCCGAGGTCGTTCTCGACGTGGCGGAACAGGGCCTCGCGCACGGTCTCGCCGTAGCGCACCCGGCCTGACACGAGGGTGCGGGTCATCTCGCCGAGCGGGGTCGCCCGAAGGAGGATCCCCACCTCGGTGACAAGCCCCACGCCGTCGGTGCGCACCGGCAGCGCCTCGACGTACAGCATCGGCAGGCGGCGGCGAGCCTCGGCGAGCTCGACATCGGTCAGCCACCCCGGGTTGTCCGCACTCCCGGGCCGAGGCGAGCCGAACGATCCGCCGCCGAGCGGACGCCCGCGCTGACCGAACGACGCGCCGACGCCGCCGAGCGGATCGCGGGGCGTGCCGTCGTCGTCGCGCTCGTTGGGATCGGGGTCTGGCGTGCGCACCGGCATGACTCCTGTATACCCTTCCGCCGCCGTGAGGGCATCTTGTCGCCGCCGTCGCGCGGGCGTACGGTGCCACGCAGGAAGACAACTCGATAAGGAAGTGAGGGAATCATGCACACGGCAGCACGTGCCGCACTCGCCGCAACGGCGACGGCGGCACTGGCTTTGGGAGGGGTCGCCGCGGCACACGCAGTACCCGCAATCCCGGTCAACAACGGTCAGGAGACCACCGGCGCCACAGGCGGCGCCCGCGGATTCTTCTCGTACGACATCGAGGGTGATCAGTTCTGCTACACCCTCGAGGTCGAGGGGCTCAGTGCCCCCACCACCGCCGCGCACATCCACATCGGCGATCGCAAGGTCGCCGGTCCGGTGGTCGTCCCGATCAACGTCCCGAACGAGACGAGCTTCGAGGTCAGCGACTGCGTCACCGCGTCGACGACCGTGCTCCAGGCCATCGAGGCGGACCCGAAGGCGTACTACGTCAACGTCCACACGCCGACATATCCCGGTGGGGAGGTGCGCGGCCAGCTCAAGTGAGGGGAGGATGGACGGGTGAGCCTCCACGCGCCCCTCGACGCCGACGCCGTGCTGTGGTCCGTCTCCGCCGCTGAACGCGAAGACCGCCCGCTGCTCGTGCTGCTCCACGGCTACGGGGCGGACGAGCGCGACCTGTTCGGACTCATCCCCTACCTTCCCGACGAGTTCGTGATCGCGGCGGTGCGGGCTCCGCTCGCACCGCCGTTCCCCGCGCCGGGATACTCCTGGTACCCCATCGAGGGTCTGGAGAGCCGAGACGCCGCGCACGTCACGGCTGCGGCCACGCGGCTGATCGAATGGACGGATGCCGCGGCCGGCGCTGATCGCCCCGTCGGTCTGCTCGGCTTCTCGCAGGGCGCCGCCGTCGCCCTTCAGGCGATGCGCCTCGCCCCTGAGCGGTACGCGTTCGCCGTGAACCTCTCGGGGTACGTCACGCCGGGCGAGCTGCCCGGCGACGAGGAGCTGGCACAGCAGCGCCCGCCGGTGTTCTGGGGCCGCGGGACCAATGACGACGTGATCCCCGACTTCCTCGTCGCGCACACCACCGAGTGGCTGCCCGGCCGCGTCGAGCTCAGCGGCCGCGTCTACGCCGGCCTGACCCACAGCGTCTCCGAGCAGGAGCTCGACGACGTGCGCGTCTTCCTCGGCAAACAGCTCGAAGCGTTGCGGGACGGCGGCCCGGCCTAGGGCTCTGCCGCCGGATGCGGAGGTTCCCCGGACAAGCGGCCGAGGCATCCGCTATCCTGGCTCTCGTCCTGTCCCCTCGGTGAGGAACTCCCGTGAAGCTGATCGTCGCGACCGCGCTGTAATCGCGCCGCTTCCGTCGATCGCTCGACGTGCCGGCGCTCCGATTCCGCGCTGACCGTCGATCCTGCCGCTCCTCCTCGGCCTCTGCCGGCTCTGCGCCGGCGCCGGGTGATCGGCGTCTTCTGTGTCAGCGCATGTCCGACACCTGGAGGCCTCATGCCCGCACACACCCTCACCCCGTCCATCGTCCTCGACCGCCTCACCTTCGCGTGGCCCGACGGCAGCACCGCCCTCAGCGACGTCTCCGGCTCGTTCGGCTCAGGTCGCACCGGTCTCGTCGGCCGCAACGGCTCCGGGAAGTCCACCCTCCTGCGGCTCATCGCCGGAGAGCTCACGCCCGCGACAGGGCACATCACCACCTCGGCGGATGTCGCATACCTCCCTCAGCGGCTCACCCTCGACGTCGACCGCCCCGTCGCCGAGCTGCTCGGCGTGGCCGAGACGCTCGCCGCGCTGCGTGCCATCGAGTCGGGCGACGTCGACCCGCGCCACTTCGACGCGGTCGGGTCCGACTGGGACGTCGAGGCGCGCTCGCAGGCGGCGCTCGCCGAGGCCGGACTGGCGCCCGACATGCTCGACCGCCGCGTCGGAGAGCTCTCCGGCGGAGAGGCCGTGCTGACCGCCATCGCCGGCATCCGGCTGCGCGGGGCGCCGATCGCGCTGCTCGACGAGCCGACGAACAACCTCGACCGCGAGGCGCGCGCCCGACTCGGCGACATGGTCCGCAGCTGGCGGGGAACGCTCGTCGTGGTCAGCCACGACGTGTCGCTGCTCGAGCTGATGGACGACACGGCTGAGCTCTATGTGAACGAGCTGTCGGTGTTCGGCGGCCCGTACTCGGAGTGGCGGTCGTGGCTCGACGCCGAGCAGGACGCCGCCCGGCGCGCCGAGAAGTCGGCGGCGCAGGCCGTCAAGCGCGAGAAGCGCCAGCGGATCGAGGCCGAGACCACGATCGCCCGGCGCCAGGCGATGGGCCGGAAGGCGCAGTACGAGAAGCGCGTGCCGCCGATCGTGGCCGGCAACCTCGAACGCGCGGCGCAGGTCTCGGCCGGCAAGCTGCGGGGAGAGAAGGCCGATCGCGAGGCGTCGGCGCGCGAGGCGCTGGACGCCGCCGAGCGACGCGTGCGCGACGACGACACGATCAAGATCGACCTTCCCGATCCCGGCGTGCCGGCCGGGCGTCGCATCGCCACGCTCGGGGATGGGGAGCGGTCGTGGACGATCCAGGGACCCGAACGGGTGGCCCTGGTCGGTCCGAACGGCGCGGGAAAGACGACGCTGCTCGAGCGGCTGATCGGCGGGGTGACCGGGTCGGCGGCCGGAGTTTCCGGATCGGCCGGGGCGCCTGCGGCAGATTCAGGAGACACGCCCCGCCGAGAGGCCGACACACCGCCGAGCACCGCCGTTCTCCTGAGTTCGGTCCGCGGCTTCCTGCACACCGACCGCGCCGGCTACCTGCCGCAGCGGGTCGACGGCCTCACCGAGGACGCCTCGGTGCTCGACAACATCCGCGCGTCCGCGCCCGCCGTGCCGGTGCCAGACCTCCGCAACCGGCTGGCGCGGTTCCTCATCCGCGGCGCGGCGGTCGACCGGCCGGTGTCGACGCTGTCGGGCGGGGAGCGGTTCCGCGTCGCGCTCGCCCGGCTGCTGCTCGCCGACCCCGCGCCGCAGCTCATCGTGCTCGACGAGCCGACGAACAACCTCGACCTCGACACGGTCGCGCAGCTCGTCGATGCCCTCGCCGCCTACCGCGGCGCCGTGCTCGTGGTGAGCCACGACGAGGCCTTCCTGGGACGCCTGAGCATCGACACGACTCTCGAGCTCGGGCACGACGGCACCCTCACCGAGCTCTGACGGTCGCGCCGGGACACCCGCTCCGTTCAGCGGAGCGGGTGTCCAGCGCGGGCGTGATCGGCCATGATGTGCACATGAACCAACTCGTCCGGCCCCGCGAGGGGCGCATGATCGCCGGCGCGTGCCTCGCGGTGGCCAACAGATTCGGCGTGAACGTGGCGGCGGTGCGCATCCTCACCGTCCTCGCCACGGTCTTCTTCGGCCTGTCGATCTGGATCTACCTGCTGCTCTGGGTGCTCATCCCGGCTGAACGCTGACCAGGCCGCGCGTCAAGCCCGCCCCGATGTCGCCGCCAGCGACCAAGATGGGGGGATGAGCGATGTGCTCGAGCGCTTCGGGCCTGCCACGCAGGACTGGTTCCGCGGCGCCTTCCCGCGGCCGACCGATGCGCAGATCGGGGCCTGGGACGCCATCTCGCACGGCAAGCACGCCCTGGTCGTCGCTCCGACGGGTTCGGGCAAGACCCTGTCGGCGTTCCTCTGGGCCATCGACCGCGTCTTCCGGGAGAAGGACGCGGCGGCGCCTCCCGCGGCGCAGAACGGCAGAAAGCGCCGAGCGGATGCCGCGGCCCCGCCGACCCGCATCCTCTACATCTCGCCGCTCAAGGCGCTCGGCGTCGACGTCGAACGCAACCTGCGTTCGCCGCTCGTCGGGATCGGGCAGTCGGCGCGCCGCCTCGGCATCGCCGTGCCCGAGGTGACCGTCGGGGTCCGCTCGGGCGACACGACCTCGAGCGACCGTCGCCGCCTCGTCACGGCACCGCCCGACATCCTCATCACGACCCCGGAGTCCCTCTACCTGATGCTCACGAGCCAGGCGGGCGAGACGCTCAAGGGCGTGCACACCGTGATCGTCGACGAGGTGCACGCGGTCGCCGCGACCAAGCGGGGCGCCCACCTCGCGGTCAGCCTCGAGCGGCTCGACGCGACGCTCGAGAAACCCGCGCAGCGCATCGGGCTGTCGGCCACGGTGCGGCCGATCGACGAGGTGGCTCGATTCCTCGGCGGCTCCGCGCCGGTCGAGATCGTGGCACCGCGCTCGACCAAGGCCTTCGACATGAAGGTCGTCGTGCCGATCGACGACATGCTCAACCCTCCGCCGCCGCCGGGCACGGCCCCGCTGCCCGACGACTCGGGCACTCCCGGCGAGGAGCCCGTCGACGAGGACTGGTTCGCCGACGGCTCGGCGAGCGGGGGGAAGACCCGGGCTTCTGGCGCGGGTGAGACCGAGGTGACCGGTTCGGTGTGGCCACACGTCGAGGAGGCGATCGTCGATCGCATCGTCCAGCACCGGTCGACCATCGTGTTCTGCAACTCCCGGCGCCTGGCCGAGCGGCTCACCGGACGGCTGAACGAGATCTACTCCGAGCGGCTGGGGCTCGACCTTCCCGATTCGACCGTTCCGGCGGGCATGATGGCGCAGGCCGGCGCGACCGCCGGCGCCGATCCGGTGCTCGCCAAGGCGCACCACGGCTCGGTGTCGAAGGAACAGCGCGCCCAGGTCGAGGAAGAGCTGAAGTCGGGGGTCCTCCGGTGCGTCGTGGCGACGAGCAGTCTCGAGCTCGGCATCGACATGGGCGCCGTCGACCTCGTCATCCAGGTCGAGGCGCCGCCGAGCGCGGCATCGGGGCTGCAGCGCATCGGGCGCGCCGGGCACCAGGTCGGCGAAGTCAGCCGCGCGGCGCTCTTCCCCAAGCACCGCGGCGACGTGCTCCACACCGCCATCGTCACCGAGCGGATGCTGGCCGGGCAGATCGAGGCGATCGCGATCCCGCAGAACCCGCTCGACATCCTCGCGCAACAGACGGTCGCGGCATCCGCTCTCGGTCCGGTCGACGTCGAGGGCTGGTACGAGACGCTCAAGCGCAGTGCGCCGTTCCGGTCCCTCCCCCGCTCGGCCTACGAGGCCACGCTCGACCTGCTCGCAGGTCGCTTCCCGTCCGACGAGTTCGCCGAGCTGCGTCCGCGCCTCATCTGGGACCGCGATCACGGCACGCTCACCGGCCGCCCGGGCTCGCAGCGGATCGCGGTCACGAGCGGAGGGACCATTCCCGACCGCGGACTGTTCGGGGTCTTCGTCGCCGGCGAGTCCCAGAACGCCCGCGTCGGCGAGCTCGACGAGGAGATGGTCTACGAGTCCCGTGTCAACGACGTCTTCACTCTGGGCACGACGAGCTGGCGCATCGTGGAGATCACCCACGACCGGGTGAACGTCGTCCCCGCCTTCGGGCAGCCGGGCAAGGTGCCGTTCTGGCACGGCGACGGCATCGGCCGGCCGGCCGAGCTCGGCGAGGCGCTGGGCAAGTTCTCGCGCGAGGTGTCGACCGCCAAGGCGGACACGGCCGAGCAGCGACTGCGCGACGCCGGCCTCGACGACAACGCCCAGGGCAACCTGCTGGCGTATCTCGCCGAGCAGCGCGAGGCGACGGGCACGCTTCCGACCGATCGCCAGCTCACGGTCGAGCGCGGCCGCGACGAAGTCGGCGACTGGCGCGTCATCCTCCATTCCCCTTACGGCATGCAGGTGCATGCGCCCTGGGCGCTCGCGGTGAACGCACGCATCCG
This sequence comes from Microbacterium sp. CFBP9034, assembly GCF_034045255.1. Lineage (NCBI taxonomy): Bacteria > Bacillati > Actinomycetota > Actinomycetes > Micrococcales > Microbacteriaceae > Microbacterium > Microbacterium sp. CFBP9034. Next base: position 226,364 of record NZ_JAXCWC010000002.1, on the reverse strand, counting down.
TGAGCGGCTCGGCGTCGAAGGATCGGCGGTCGCCAGCGACGACGGCATCATCGCGAGGATTCCGGATGCCACGGCCGAGCCGCCGGGTGCCGAGCTCTTCGTCTTCGAGCCCGATGAGCTCGAGCAGATCGTAACGGACGAGGTGGGCGGCTCGGCGCTGTTCGCCTCGCGCTTCCGGGAGTGCGCGGCACGGGCGCTGCTGCTCCCGCGGCGCAACCCCGGCCGGCGCAGCCCGCTGTGGCAGCAGCGCCAGCGGTCGGCCCAGCTGCTCGAGGTCGCGCGGCGCTATCCCACGTTCCCGATCATCCTCGAGACACTCCGCGAAGTGCTCCAGGACGTCTACGACGTTCCCTCACTTCTCCGCCTCGCGAAGAGCATCGGCGATCGCCGCATCCGGCTGATCGAGACCGAGCCGTCCCAGCCGTCGCCGTTCGCGCGCGACCTGCTGTTCGGATACGTCGGCGCGTTCATGTACGAGGGCGACTCGCCGCTCGCGGAGCGGCGCGCCGCCGCGCTGTCCGTCGATCCTGCCCTGCTGTCCGAGCTGCTCGGCAAGATCGAGATGCGGGAGCTCCTCGACCCGGAGGTGATCGCGCAGTTCGAACGCGAAGCGCAGCGGCTCGACCCCGAGCGACGCGCTCGCGGCCTCGAGGGCGTCGCCGACCTGCTGCGGATCCTCGGCCCGCTGGATGCCTCCGAGGTCGCAGAGCGCCTGCAGCGGGCGACGGCCGACGATACTGCGGCCACCGAGGCTGAGGCGGCCGAGCTCCTGGACGCTCTGGTCGCGGCTCGACGGGCCATCCCGGTCACCGTCGCCGGCGCCGCCCGGGTGGCCGCGATCGAGGACGCCGGACGCCTGCGCGACGCCATCGGCGTGCCGCTGCCGGTCGGCATCCCCAACGCCTTCCTCGAGCCGTTCCCCGATCCGCTCGGCGACCTGGTGGCCCGCCACGCCCGCACGCACGGCCCCTTCAGCGCGGACGCCGTAGCTCAGCGCCTCGGCGTGGGCGTTGCCGTGGCACGGCACACGCTGCAGCGGCTGGAGTCCCAGGGACGCATCACGAGCGGGTTCTTCCTCCCCGCCACGTCGGCCGGCCCGAGCTCGGCGACGGCCGGCGACGACACAGAGTGGTGCGACACCGAGGTGCTGCGGCGCCTGCGCATGCGATCGCTCGCCGCCATCCGCGGGAGCGTCGAGCCGGTCCCCCAGGATGCCTACGCCCGGTTCCTCCCGGTGTGGCAGCACGTCACGCGACCGCTCGAGGGCATCGACGGCGTGGCCGCGGTCATCGAGCAGCTCGCCGGCGTGCCGATCCCCGCGAGCGCCTGGGAGTCGCTCATCCTGCCGGCACGCGTGGCGGACTACTCGTCGTCGATGCTCGACGAGCTGACCGCGACGGGCGAGGTGGTGTGGTCGGGCAACGGCAGCCTCGCGGGGCGCGACGGGTGGGTCGCGCTGCATCCGGCCGACACTCTGGCACTCACCCTCGCCCCACCCCAGGACGAGGTCGCGCCCGGCTCCCTTGACGAGCAGCTCCTCGCGGCGCTGAGCGCGGGCGGCGGGTACTTCGCGGCGCAGCTGCGTCAGGTCACCGGCGCCGAGAACGAGCTCTCCGTCGTCGAGGCGCTGTGGCGGCTGACCTGGGCAGGCCGCGTCACCAACGACACGTTCGCCCCGATCCGCACGCTCGTCGGCGGCGGCTCGCAGGCGCACCGCGTCTCGCGCAAGGCTCCGCGCACGCGGCTGTACCGGGGCGCCGCAGTGCGGACGGTCGCGGCATCCGTTCCCCCTCGCCCTCCCGCGATCGGCGGTCGCTGGTCGCTGCTGGCCACCCCCGAAGCCGACGCGGCGCTGCGCGCGACGGCCGCGGCGAGCCTGCTGCTCGACCGGTACGGCGTCGTCACACGCGGGGCCGTGCAGGCCGAGGGTCTGCCCGGCGGCTTCGCACAGGCCTACCGGGTGCTCGCAGGGTTCGAGGAGGCCGGCCATTGCCGGCGCGGCTACGTCATCGAGAAGCTCGGCGCGGCGCAGTTCGCCGCATCCGCCACCGTCGATCGCCTGCGCGAGTTCGCGGGCCTCTCCGATCCACCGCCGCTGCGCGCGGTGACGCTCGCCGCCACCGATCCCGCCAATCCCTACGGCGCGGCGCTGGCGTGGCCCGCGCTCGAGGGGATCGGACACCGTCCGGGCCGGAAGGCCGGGGCACTCGTCGTGATCGTCGACGGCGCGCTCGTGCTCTACCTGGAGCGCGGCGGCAAGACGGCCCTGGCGTTCACCGGGGACGAGGGTGCCATCGCCGCGGCGACGCGCGACCTGGCCGCCACCGCCCGCGCCCGGCGCCTGGACACGCTGACGATCGAGCAGGTCAACGGCGCTTTCGTGCACGGCACCGGGTGGGGCCGGGCGCTGCGGGATGCCGGATTCGTGGAGTCCCCGAGAGGCCTGACGCTGCGTCGCCTCACGGCGGGTGATGCCCAGCGGGCGCTCCGGCAGGCGCAGGCATCCGGCGCGCAGACGTCGGGCCCGGGGGCAGGATCGCCGCGTGCCTGAGGGCGACACCGTCTACCGCACCGCGCGCCGGCTGAACGAGGCGCTGGCGGGTGCCGAGGTGACGAGATTCGAGCTGCGCGTCCCGCAGGCGGCGACCGTCGACTTCCGCGGCTTCGTCGTGCGAGACGTGGTGTCCCGCGGCAAGCACCTGCTCCACCACATCGGCGACTTCACGCTCCACTCCCACCTGAAGATGGAGGGCGAATGGCACGTCTACCGGGGCGGCGAGCGCTGGCGCGCGGCGGCGTTCCGGGCGCGGGCGGTGATCGGCGCGACGGCACCGTCCGGCGAGGCCTGGGAGACGGTGGGGTTCGACCTCGCCGACATCTCCGTGGTGCCGACGCGCGACGAGGAGCAGCTGGTGGGCCACCTGGGGCCCGATCCGCTGTCCCCTGCCTGGGATCCCGTCGAAGCCGCCCGACGCCTCGGCGCGGACCCCCGGCCGGTGCACGTCGCCCTCCAGGACCAGCGCAACGTCGCCGGGTTCGGCAACGAGTATGCGAACGAGATCCTGTTCGTGCGCGGCATCCTCCCCACGGCTTCGGCGAACGAGATCGACGCAGCCGCTGTCATCGACCTGGGAGCACGCATGATCCGGGCGAACCGCGACCGGAGCGGTCGCATCTTCACCGGTGACACTCGGCCCGGGCGGAGCACATGGGTGTACGGGCGCGAGGGGCGGCCGTGCCGTCGCTGCGGAACCTCCATCCGCCGCGGTTCGCTGGGCGCCGACCCCACGCGCGAGCGGATCGTGTTCTGGTGCCCGGTGTGCCAGACGGCGCCGAGCGGCGCGTAGCGAGCGTTCGCGATCCGCGCGACAGACGATCTGTCGGCTCGCGCGCGCGGGCCGGGGGCGGTTGGCCGTGAGCGCCCCGAAACCCCGCGGTTTCCTGACCGTTACACAACTCCGGACGAACTGTCGGACGGGAGCCTCGCACACCCCTAATCGTCCGGTTCGGTGACCGACCCGTTGCGGGGGGCGAACCCGCCGATATTGAATACCCCACACATCCCACCCCGGCCTCGCGACGCTGCGAGGCCCGCGAGCAGGAGGACCTCACCAGGTGACCACGGCGACTGACGCGGAGACGGCTCCGGCGACCACCCCGGGCTCGACGGAGAGCCGCGGTGCGGTGCTGCTCGAGGGGATCACCAAGCGATACGGCGACCAGCTCGCGGTCGACGACCTCTCGCTGACGATCCAGCCGGGCGAGTTCATCTCGCTCCTCGGCCCGTCGGGGTGCGGCAAGACCACGACGCTGCGCATGATCGCGGGATTCGAGCATCCGGATGCCGGTGACATCAAGGTGTCGGGACGATCGGTGCTCAACGCCCCGCCGTATCGCCGTGACGTCAACACCGTCTTCCAGGCCTATGCCCTCTTCCCGCACTTCTCGGTGGCCGAGAACGTCGCCTACGGCCTGCAGCAGCGCCGCACGCCCAAGTCCGAGATCCGGGAGAAGGTCACGAACGCGCTCGATCTCGTGCAGATGCGCCGATTCGGCGACCGCAAGCCCACCCAGCTGTCCGGCGGCCAGCAGCAGCGAGTCGCTCTCGCCCGTGCACTCGTCAACCGTCCCGCCGTCCTGCTGCTCGACGAGCCGCTCGGCGCGCTCGACCGGCAGCTGCGCGAGGAGATGCAGCTCGAGCTCAAGCTCCTGCAATCGCGGCTGGGGATCACGTTCGTCTTCGTGACGCACGATCAGGGCGAAGCACTCTCGATGAGCGACCGCATCGCGATCATGCGCGCCGGCCGCATCGAGCAGCTCGCGGACGCCGACACGGTCTACGCGCGGCCCGCCTCCGCCTACGTCGCGGCGTTCGTCGGCCAGCAGAACTTCTTCCGAGGACCCGTCACCGAAGCCGGCGCCGCGATCTCGTCCCCGCACGCTCTCGTGCGGGCCTCCGAGCCGCTGCTCCCCGGAGCTTCCCTCGGCGAGGCGGCCGTGCGCCCGGAGTACATCCGCATCGAGATCGACGATGCCGCCGTGTCACTGCCCGGCGCCAACGCCACCCGCGGTGAGCTCATCGGCGTCTCGCACCTCGGCGACACCATGCAGTACCTGGTCCGACTCGGCGACGACCAGAGCCTCATCGTGCGGCGCCCGACGCCGGACTCGCCCGCCCTTCAGGTCGGCGACACCGTCGTCTGCACCTGGGCCGCCCATCACGTGCTGCTCTTCCCCGAGGACGAGGCGGCTCGCGAAGGCGGCTACGTCCCGCCGCCGACGCTCTGACTTTCCGCAACAGCACAGCCGCAGCATCCGCTCGACCCGGCTCCCGACCCGAACCAGGAGACTCCGATGACCGAATCCCGCAACCCCATCAGGATCCTCGCCCCCGAGGAATCCGTCCCGACGATCGTTCGAGAGCTGTCGCGCCGCCGCTTCCTCAGCATCGCCGCCATCGCCGGCAGCGCCGCCGCCCTGGCGGCATGCGCCCCCAGCGGCGGCGGGGCCCCGAAGCCTCAGGCCACCGGCGGCGACCTGGAAGACAGCGTCTCGGTCTATACGTGGGCGGAGTACGACGCACCCGAGGTCGTCGAGGCCTTCACCGCCGACCTCGGACCGAAGGTCACCCTCGACTCGTACGGATCGAACGAGGAGCTCATCTCCAAGCTCGTCGTGGCGAAGGGCACATCGGGCTACGACATCGTGGTGCCCACGGGCGTGTTCGTTCCGCAGATGATCGAGCAGGGACTACTGCAGAAGCTCAACAAGGATCTGCTCCCGAACATGTCCAACATGGACCCGGCCTTCCTCGGGCGGGCCTGGGACCCGACCAACGACTACTCGGTCTGCAAGGCGTGGGGGACGACGGGCTACGTCTACGACAAGAACGTCATCACTCGCGAGCTGACCACGTGGGCCGACTACTTCGACGCCGCGCAGAACGAGGCGAGCGGGAAGACGGCGATGTCGGACGACCCCGCCGGCGTCGTCGGATCGTACTTCTGGGCCAACGACCTGGACTGGAACACCGAGGACCCCGATGAGCTCGAGGCGGCACGCGCCTTCCTCGTCGACGAGATCGCTCCCCACATCGCGGCGTTCGACTCCGCCGCCGGCGCGAACACGATCCCGCAGGGGACGCACGCCCTGCTCATGGCCTGGAACGGCGACGCGCGGCTCGGCATCCAGGAGTCCTCGGAGCCCGACCGCTGGCAGTGGGTGCTGCCCGGCCCGCAGACGGAGCTGTGGATGGACAACTGGGCGATCGCGACAGGCGCACCGCATCCCGAGGCCGCTCACGCCTTCATCGACTTCGCGATGGTCCCCGAGAACCAGCTGGCGAACCTCGAGTGGGTCGGCTACAACGTCGGCGGCAAGGACATGCAGGCCGCGGCCGAAGAGGCCGAAGTCGACCGGCTCGACATGATCTTCTTCACGCCCGAGCAGCTCGACACCATGCACGAGCAGGTGCTCAACGACTCCTTGGGCACGCGCGTGGAGATCTACAACGAGGTGAAGGCTGCCGCGGGTGCGTAATCGCCGTGCCGGCGTGGTGGGGCCTGCGCTCGCCGTCCCGGCATGGGCGTGGCTCCTCGTGTTCTTCGTCGCGCCCGTCGCGATGGTGGTGTGGTTCAGCTTCGGCTACAAGCCCGGTGTGTTCGGCACGCACGCGAACGACGTCCTCTCGTTCGACCGTTATGCCGAAGCCATGTCGCCGACGTTCTTCGCCACGTTCAGCAACACCCTGTGGGTGGGCGTCATCGGCACGGTGCTCTGCTTCGCCATCGGCGCACCGGTCGCGTACTGGATGGCGTTCAAGGTGAAGCCGGAGCGCCGTGGCATCCTGATCGCCCTGGTGCTGGTGCCGTTCTGGACCAACTTCCTCGTGCGCACGATCGGCTGGCAGGTGATCCTGGCGCCGGAGGGCTGGCTGTCGACGATGCTGCAGGGCATCGGCGTGCTGGACGGCCCCCTCGATCTGCTGTACACCCGCACCGCGGTGATCATCGGCGTGGTCTACAACTATCTGCCGCTCATGATCCTCCCCCTGTTCGTGGCGTTCGACCGCGTCGGTCCTGCTCTCCGCGAGGCGTCGAAGGACCTCGGCGCCGGGAAGGTCGCCACCTTCTTCCGTGTCACGCTGCCGCTGTCGCAGCCGGGCATCATCGCCGGCGTGCTGCTGGTCTTCATCCCGCTCATGGGCGACTACATCACCGCGACCGTGCTCGGCGGGGCGAAGGGCAACATGGTCGGCCAGCTCGTCGCCGGCCAGTTCCAGACCGCTCAGAACTGGGCGCTCGGCTCCGCGATGGCCGTGCTCCTGATGCTCGTCATCACGCTCACCATCGCCGTGTTCGCGGTGATCATCTGGCTGATCTCACTGCCCTTCCGCTCCCGCAACCGGCTGGTGCTCGGTCCCGCTCCTGAGCAGGCGGCGACGGGTGCCCCCGCCAACACCCCCGTAGAGGTGGCGTCATGACTCAGACGACGACCGAGACGATGCTGCGTGCTCAGCCGCGCAAGGGCGAGGGTGTGAAGGCCCCGCGGGCGAAGCGCGCATGGTCGGACATCGCACTCAGCGTATGGGGCGTGATCGTCATGCTCTTCCTCTTCCTGCCGATCATCGTCATCGTCATCCACTCGTTCAACACCGGCCGTCTGCTGGCGGTGTGGGACGGGTTCGGCTTCGACGCCTTCACGTCGATCGTGGTGAAGCCCGTGATCCAGAACGCCGTGAGGGTGTCGCTGGTCACTGCGCTCATCGCGGCGATCATCGCGACGGTGATCGGCACACTCGCCGGAATCGCGATGGCCCGCCACCCCGGCAAGTGGGTGTGGTGGTTCCTCGGACTCCTGCTGCTCGTCTCGGTGACGCCGGAGATCGTCGACGCCGTGGCGCTGCTGCCGTTCATGGTCTTCCTCGGTCAGGACCTCGGCATCTCGATGTTCAACGACGGCATCGTCCGCCTGTCGGTCGGGTCGTCGCTGTTCGCGACGGCGGTGGTGTCGTACATCGTGCGCGCGCGGATGGTGGGTCAGGACGCGCAGCTCGAGGAGGCATCGGCCGACCTGTACGCCAACCCGTTCACGACGTTCCGCCGCGTGACGCTCGCCCTCGCGATGCCGGCAGTGCTGGCCGGCTTCCTCCTGGCTTTCACGCTGAGCCTCGACAACACGGTCGTCGCCGCGTTCGTGCAGGTCTCGGGCACGACGCCCTGGCCGGTGTACGTGCTCAGTGCGTTGCGCACCGGCTTGCGTCCCGAGATCGCGGCCGTCTCGACGATCATGCTGCTGCTGACCCTCGTCGCCCTGGCATTGGTGGCCCTCGTGCTCAGGCGCGCCGGCGACTCGGCGACGCAGATCGCCCGCACCATGACCGGCGGCTGAGCTCCCGCATCCGCCGACCAACCCAGCTCCTCCGCGAGAGCAAAGGATCCGCCATGCCCCACGCCGACCTCGTCTTCACCGGCGGTCCGGTCTTCACCGCGAACACGGTGCGCTCGCGCGCGAGCGCCGTGGCCGTCTCCGGCGGGCGCATCGTCGCCGTCGGGGGCGACGAGGTGAACGCGCTCGTGGGCCCCGCGACCGAGCTCGTCGACCTGCGGGGGCGGATGCTGATCCCCGGGTTCCAGGACGCGCACGTGCATCCGGTCTGGGGTGGGCTGGACCTGCTGCGCTGCGACCTCTCCCCCTTCGCGACCTCGAGCGAGTACCTCGAGGCGATCGGCGGCTTCGCCGCCGCGCACCCCGATGACGACTGGATCCTTGGCGGCGGGTGGCAGATGTCCGCCTTCCCCGGCGGGACGCCGACCGCGCAGGCGCTGGACTCCGTGGTGCCTGATCGCCCGGCGTTCTTCCCGAACCGGGACGGGCACGGCGCATGGGTCAACTCCGCGGCGCTCCGCCTCGCAGGGATCGACCGTGACACCCCCGATCCGGCCGACGGTCGCATCGAGCGCGATGCCGACGGTCGGCCGTCGGGCACGCTGCACGAGGGGGCTATGGGCCTGGTCAACCGGCTGCTCCCCGAGGAACCACTGGAGCGCCTGACCGAGGCCCTGCTCGTGGGGCAGCGGTACCTGCACTCCTACGGCATCACGGCGTGGCAGGACGCGATCGTCGGCTCGTACGGCGACGCCGGCGACCCGGGTCCGGCGTACCTCGCCGCGGCGGCGGCCGGCACGCTCACCGCCCGCGTCGTCGGCGCGATCTGGTGGGACCGCACCGCGGGCCTCGAGCAGATCCCGTCGATCCTCGAGCGCCGCGAGCGGTACCGCGGCGGACGCTTCGCCGCGACATCCGTCAAGGTCATGCAGGACGGCGTCGCTGAGAACTTCACCGCGTCGATGCTCGAGCCGTACTGCGACGGGCACGGCCACTTCACCGAGAACTCCGGGATCTCATTCGTTCCGCCCGAGATCCTCAACGAGGCGGTCCCGCTGCTCGACGCCGAGGGGTTCCAGGTGCACTTCCACGCGATCGGCGACCGCGCCGTGCGAGAGTGCCTCGACGCTGTCGAGCATGCCATCGGCCGCAACGGCCGCGGTGACAACCGCCACCACATCGCGCACATCCAGGTGGTGCACCCGGAAGACATCGCCAGGTTCCGCGAGCTCGGCGTCGCTGCGAACATGCAGTCCCTCTGGGCGACCCTGGAGCCGCAGATGATCGACCTCACGCTGCCGTTCCTGGGCGAGCCCCGGAGCGCCTGGCAGTACCCGTTCGGCGACCTGCTCCGGGCGGGCGCCGTGCTCGCGGCCGGAAGCGACTGGTCGGTGTCGACCCCGAACCCGATGGCCGCAATCCATACCGCCGTCAACCGCACGGCGGCGCCCGGGTACGAGGAGGGGGACTACGAGGCCTTCCTTCCCGAGCAGTCCATCGACCTGGCGACCTCGCTCGCCGCGTACACGGCGGGCTCCGCCTGGGTGAACCACCTCGACGCCGATACCGGCACCATCGAGGTCGGGAAGTTCGCCGATCTCGCCCTGCTCGACCGCGACCCGTTCGACCGCCCGGCCGAGGAGATCGGCGCCACCCGCGTGCTGCAGACGTTCGTCGAAGGACGGCGCGTGTACGCCGCCGCCGACGCCTGACACCCCGTCCGGCCGGGGCCCGGGTTCCCGACAGGACGGGACTCCCCTCTGCGCACCGAGACGGCGAGGATGGACAGACGACAGCAGACAGGGAAGTGATACCCGTGGGCACGACCGTCTTCGAACGACAGCGGCCGGCAGCATCCGTCATCCGACACTCGCTCGGCGACACCCGTCACTCGGTGTTCTGGCGCGACGACCTCCCCGAGAGCCTCGCTCCCGACCGCCCGGCGCTGACCGGAACGCAGCGCGCGGACCTCGTCGTCGTCGGCGGCGGCTACACCGGACTGTGGACCGCCCTCCTCGCCACGGAGCGCGACCCGGGCGCACGGGTCATCGTGATCGAGGCGCAGCGGGTCGGCTGGGCGGCGTCCGGCCGCAACGGTGGATTCTGCGAGGCCAGCCTCACCCACGGACCCGAGAACGGCACGGCGCGGTGGCCGAAGGAGATGCCGCTGCTCGAGCGCCTGGGTCGCGAGAACCTCGACGCGATCGAGGCCTCCGAGGCTCAGCACGGCATGGACTTCCACTTCGAGCGCACCGGTCAGCTCGCGCCCGCCACCGAGCCGCACCAGGTCGAGTGGCTGCAGGAATGGGCGGCCGAGGGAGAGGACGGCGTGGTCTACCTCGACCAGGCCGAGGCGCGGGCATCCGTCAACTCGCCCACGTATCTCGCCGCCGTGTGGGAGCAGCGTACGTGCGGCATGCTCCACCCGGCTCGCCTGGCCGCCGAGCTCGCCCGGGTGTGCGAGGGGCGCGGGGTCCAGATCTTCGAGCGCTCCCGCGCCACGGGCATCGAGACCCCGTCCGGCGCCGGCGTCACGGTCGTGACGGACGGAGGCCGGGTCGAGGCGTCCCGCGCCGTCCTCGGCACGAACGTGTTCCCGTCGCTGCTGAAGCGCAACCGCCTCATGACGGTGCCGGTCTACGACTACGTGCTCATGACCGAGCCGCTCAGCGACGACCAGCTGGCCTCGATCGGCTGGCAGGACCGCCAGGGCATCGGCGACCTGGCGAACCAGTTCCACTACTACCGGATCTCGAAGGACAACCGCATCCTCTTCGGCGGCTACGACGCGATCTACCACTACGGGCGGCGCGTGCGCCCGGAATACGAGAACCGCCCCGAGACGTGGGAGCGGCTCGCGAGTCACTTCTTCACGACGTTCCCGCAGCTCGACGGTCTGCGGTTCTCGCACAAATGGGCGGGTGCCATCGACACGAGCACGCAGTTCACCGCCTTCTTCGGCACGGCGCGCGACCGTCGCGTGGCCTACGCCTCGGGGTTCACCGGACTCGGCGTCGGCTCCACCCGGTTCGCGGGCGAGGTCATGCTCGACCTGCTGGACGGCGTGTCGAACGAGCGCACCGAGCTCGAGATGGTCCGCAAGCGCCCGCTCCCCTTCCCGCCCGAGCCGGCCGCCGCGCTCGGCATCAACGCGACGCGCTGGTCGCTCGATCGCGCCGACCACAACCGCGGGCGGCGCAACGTCCTGCTCAAGACGCTCGACGCGCTCGGGCTGGGATTCGACTCGTGACCCGCCTCGCCCCCGGTGCGGTGACGGATGCCGCGCACCTGCCGGCGCCGTTCGAGCCCGTGCCGTCCGACCAGGTGATCGCGGGCTCCCCGGCGACCCGCTACATCGACCTGGACGAGGCATCCGGCCGCTCCGTGGGCGTGTGGGAGATGACTCCCGGCGCGATGCGGGACGCGGAGGCGGACGAGGTCTTCGTCGTGCTCGCGGGCGAGGCGACCGTCGAGTTCGCCGATCCCGCGCTGCCGGCGATCGAGTTGCGCCCCGGGTCGATCGTGCGGCTCGAGGAGGGGATGCGCACGGTGTGGACGGTGCGCGAGACCCTTCGCAAGGTCTACATCGCGCCGTAACCGCGCTTCGGGGCGCAAATGCCCGCTCAGCGCCCCGCGCTGCGCCGCACCATGAGCGCCAGGTGCAGGGCGGTCTGGGTCTCGCCGTCGTCGAGGTCGACGCCCAGCAGCTGCTCGATGAGAGCGATGCGCTGGTAGAACACGGAGCGGGACAGGTGCGATGCGGATGCCGCGGCCGTGCGGTTGCCCGGATGCGCGAGCATCGCCTCGAGCACATCGAGCAGGTCGCCGGTGCGGGTGAGGTCGTGCACGATCAGGGGCGCGAGCATCCGCTCGCCGTGCTCGAGCACGCGATGGTCGTCGCGCAACGCGGTCACGAGCTGTACGAGCGGCCGGTTCTCGGCGCGGCGCAGGTGCGGGCCCTTGCCGGAGCGGCGCCGGCGTCCTCGGGCGAGATCGACGGCATCGTGCAGCGAGGTGAGCGCCGCGTCGAGGCCTTCGGCCGCACGGCCGACGGAGACCGTCGCGCGATCGGCGTCGCCGCCGGGCTCGACCAGGGATTCGGCGAAGGCCACCGCCGCCGTGTCGTCGAACACCGTGTCGGCCGGGACGGACAGCAGGATCGCCGTGGCCGGTGCCGCGACCCCGTCGGGGGCGGAGCCGGCGACCGCGCGGCCGCGAAGGGCGCGGGCCGCGGCATCCGCTCGTTCGGCGGGCACGGCCGCACCCGAGACCACGATGCCGTACAGCGTCGCGCCCCGCAGCGGCAGTCCCGCGGCCTCGAGCCGGGCGGCGGCCCCGCCCACGCCGGCGAAGCGGCCGGCGAGCAGCCCGTCGACCAGGCGGCGGCGACCGATGCGCCCCCACTCGTCCGACTCGCCGTCGGCCAGGCGACCGACCGCGAGCGCGATCGCACCCTGCTCGAGCACGGCTGTCCGGCCGGCCGGATGGTCGGGCCCGGGGAGGGCGATGAGCGTTCCCCAGCGGATGCCGCGTGCCTCGACCGGCACGATGAGCCAGTCCTCGGGTCCCGGCGCGGCACCTCGCTCGCGCCGCTGCTCGGAGCGGCGGTGGGCCGATCGCGATCGCAGCTCCCACTCGGTGAAGAGCTCCTCCTCCAGTGCGAGCGGCACCTCCGCCGCGACGACCTCGTGGCCGCGATTCTCGAGGATCACCGGGGCGCCGAGCGTCTGGGCGAGCTGGTGCACGATGAAGTCGGCCGGTGAGCCTCGCAGCACCAGCGCCGTGAAGCGCTCGCGCACCTCGTCGCGAGCGCGGAGCGCGTCGGTCTGCCCGGCGATGATCCGGCCGTGCACGGCTTCGGTCAGGGTGACGAACTTCATCTCGCGGTGCAGGATGATGAGCGCCAGCCCGCCGTTGCGCGCCGCCTCGACGACGACGGCCGGAACGTAGCGGTAGTGGGTCCCGAGCTCGAGGATCAGGCCGGAGAGTCCGGCTTCGACGAGCTCGCCGATGAACCGGCGGAGGTCGGCGGGGTCGGCCGGCCACGACGATCCGGTCGAGAGCAGCAGCTCGCCGCCGTCGAGCAGACGGGCGACGCCGGCGCTGTCGGAGACATGCAGCCATCGCACTCGGGCGTCGAGCGCCTCATCCCCGACGAGCACCTCGGGAACCCCCTGGACGACGGCGTCGAGGGAGATCACCTCGCGCACCGTGGGGAGGGTCTCCTGGGCTGATCTGTCGATCGGACGATCCGTATGGATCATCCGATCTTCGCGACGGTCGGGCACCGTTCTCGCTTCTTCTGCTCTGACAGGCTGGGTCGCACACAGCCTAGACCACGTCCGGTCGATCTGTCCGGACAGCACCCGCGAACCTCCCTCGCCTCCACCGCCCCCTCCTGGAGCCGCTGCCATGACCGATACGCTCTCCCGCCCCGCCGCGTACTCCGATCCGAGTGGCGCGTCGCATCCGCTCCCCGATCCCGAGGCCGATGCCCGGGTGCGCGCCGACGACCGTGGTCACGTCTTCCATTCGTGGAGCGCCCAAGCGCTCATCGACCCGCTGCCGGTCGCGGCCGGCGAGGGCTCGACGTTCTGGGACTACGCCGGCAACTCCTACCTCGACTTCAGCTCGCAGCTGGTGAACCTCAACCTGGGCCACGGGCACCCTGATCTGGTCGAGGCGATCCAGCGCCAGGCCGGCCGCCTGGCGACGATCCAGCCGTCCATGGCCAACGACGTGCGCGGAGAGCTCGCGCGCCGCATCGCCGAGGTCGCGCCCGACGGCATGGAGAAGGTGTTCTTCACCAACGGCGGCGCCGATGCGAACGAGAACGCCGTGCGCCTGGCGCGGCTGGTCACCGGCCGCCGCAAGGTGCTGTCGATGTACCGCAGCTATCACGGCAACACCTCGACCGCCATCGCGCTGACGGGCGATCCCCGTCGCTGGCCGAACGAGCCGGCCGACGGCTCGGTGGCGAAGTTCTTCGGCCCGTACCCGTACCGATCCGCTTTCCACTCCACGTCGCCCGAGGAGGAGACCCAGCGGGCGCTCCAGCACCTCGAGCAGACCATCATCCTCGAGGGCGCCTCGACGATCGCCGCCCTCGTGATCGAGACCATCGTCGGCACGAATGGCGTCCTCGTCCCGCCGCCGGGCTACCTTGCCGGCGTGCGCGAGCTGTGCGACCGGTTCGGGATCGTCTTCATCGCCGACGAGGTCATGGTCGGCTTCGGCCGCGTGGGCGAGTGGTTCGCGTTCCAGGCGTTCGACGTCGTGCCCGACCTCATCACCTTCGCGAAGGGCGTGAACTCGGGCTACGTGCCGCTCGGCGGCGTCGTCATCTCGGACCGCATCGCCGCTCACTTCGACACGATGCCCTTCCCCGGCGGTCTCACCTACTCGGGTCATCCGCTCGCCTGTGCCGCCGGCGTCGCGACCTTCGAGGTCTTCGCGCGCGACGGCATCCTCGAGCGCGTGCGCGACCTCGGCTCACGAGTCGTCGAGCCGCGCCTGCGCGACATGGCGACGCGGCATCCGTCCATCGGCGACGTGCGCGGCATGGGCCTGTTCTGGGCGATCGAGCTGGTCAAGGACCGCGAGACCCGCGAGCCGCTCGTCCCGTTCAATGCGAGCGGAGCGGATGCCGCGCCCGTCGCCGCGGTCGCCGCCGCGTGCAAGCGAGACGGCGTGTGGCCGTTCACGCACTTCAACCGGCTGCACGTGGCCCCGCCGCTGGTCATCACCGAGGAGGAGCTCATCCGCGGGCTGGACGTGATCGACCGTGCCCTGTCGCACGCCGACGAGCACGCCCGCTGAGCCCCGCGAACGCGGCGCTCGCGCGAGCCTCCGTCAGCGCTCAGCCCGGACGCACCGCGTCACCCACGGCGATGACCGATCGCGGCGGTGCAGCGGCGTGGTCGGGCACGAGCCACACGCCGAACCACGTCTTGCCGTTCCATCGGCGGTGCTTCGCAAGGGTGCGGATCGGCTCCTTGCCGCGCACCAGCGAGGCGGGGTCGATCGTCGTCATGACGCATCGATCGCAGGTGCCGCTCACCCGGAACCGCACCTCGCCGAGCTGCACGAACGGCCAGGTGTCCTCCGCGAAGGGCGCGTCGGGCTCACCGTCGACGACCACGTTCGGCCGGAAGCGGAGCATGTCCAGCGGCGGTGTGTCGTCGTCGGTCCACCGGTCGAGCTGAGCCAGCGAGGACTCGCTGGCGAGCAGCAGCGGCGCCGCGTCGGCGAGGCTCACGCGGTCGCCGTCGAGCCCTCCGACCGACGGGTTCATCGCCCGCAGGCGGGGATCGGGCTGCCACACCAGCCGTGCCGGTCTCCCGAGCCGCGTGCTGAGCCACGCGTCCGCCTCCGCGCCGGCCGGCAGCGCCTCACCCTGACGGGAGTGGCCGACCGGGACGGGGCTCGCCGTGGTGGGGACGGCGACCCGCATGGGCTCCGCGTCGCCGTCGCGCTCGGCCAGCAGCAGACCGCCGTCCTCCAGCACCGTCGCGGTGAGGCCGAGGAGTGCGTTCGCTTCCCGCGCCGTCACGGGCTGGCCCTGCGGATCTACGACGGCCCAGCGCCGGTCACCCGCGAGTCCCCAGGTCAGCACCTGCGCGGAATCGACGTCGACGCCGGCGAACGACTTGACGGGATAGACGCGGAGTCGGGTCACCTGCATCCGAGAACGCTACCGCGGCCGGACGCGGCTGCCGACAACCCCGGAAAAAGTCCAATCCGCGTCGACGAGGGCGCCGAATAACCGATACATCCGAGAAACGGATGCGCGGGAATGAATGTCCCGCAACCGTCGTTATTCCTGTACTCAGCACCATTCGGAGCTGTAGGAGGGGACTGTGGGCAAGAACTACGTCGACATCGAGAACGACCGTGGCGAGATGCTGCGCTACCGCAAGCACGTCAACGGCCGAGGCCTGATCGCGCACGGCGCGAAGGTGCACCCGAGCGCCGTCATCGAGGCCGGGGCCTATGTCGAGCCCGGAGCACAGATCGCCGCGGGCGCGCACGTCGGGCGCGGCGTGTGGGTGGAGACGGATGCCGTGATCGGCCCCGATGCCGACATCGCGCCCCACGCGCACATCGGTCCGCGCGCCGCCATCGGCGCAGGCGCCAAGATCGGCGTGCGCACGCACGTCGGCAGCGAGGCTCGCGTGGCCGTCGGCTCCCTCATCGGCGACGACCAGACCATCGCCGACGGCGAGCGGGTTGCCACCGACCGCCGGGGGCTTCACCTGGCGGCGTAGGCGTCCGACCGCACTGCTACGGTGCGACGGTGAAGAGGCTCGTCACCGTCGCCATCGTCGTGGTCGCAGCGGCCGCGCTGGCAATGGTGGTCTGGCTCTCCTCGACCACCGACGAGGTGGGCGATGCGACGGACGGTGCTCCTGCGCCGACCGGCGAACCGGGCCTGCCGACGCACCCGGCCGGCGCATTCCCCCTCACCGTGGACCACGTCTTCGACGGCGACACGATCGAAGCACGGACGCTGGCACCCAACGACCTCGTGACGACGTCTGGTCCTATCCGCATCCGGCTCATCGGCATCGACACCCCCGAGGGAGCGCCGTCCCCGGAGTGCTGGGCCGACGAGGCGAGAGCGCACCTGCGCGAGCTGCTCCCCGTGGGTTCGACCGTGTGGGCGGCCCCCGACGCCGAGGCCCTGGACGACTATGGGCGCCACCTGTTCAACCTGTGGACGGACGACGGCACGTTTCTGAATCACGAGCTCGTCGCGGCCGGAGACGCCGAGGCGATCCGGGTGTGGCCGAACGTCGCCTTCTACGACCTGCTCAGCAACGCGCAGGCGCAGGCCGAGGCATCCGGTGCCGGCCGGTGGGGTGCGTGCGGCTGAGTTCAGGCGAACAGGAAGAGCACGAACCCGATGAGCGGCAGCGTGCCCTGAATGAGTGCGGCGCGCAGGTACTTCATACCGGTGGTGAGCAGCACGAGGGCTGCCGCGACCATCGAGCCGAGGCTGAACAGCACCAGCGCGAGGCCTGCGGCGCGCAGCGCCGAGTCATCGCCGCCCGTGGCGTAGAGCACCAGGCCGAGCGCCGTCCCGATCGCCAGGAAGAGGTTGTAGAACCCCTGGTTGTACGCCATCGGCTTCGTCACCTCCGCCGCCGCCTGATCGGCGACCCCGAATCGTTTCCAGATCCTCGGCTGCGTCCACTGCACGCTCTCCATCACGAAGATGTAGACGTGGAGGAGTGCTGCCAGCGCAGCGAAGACCGAGGCGAGGATGGCGACCATGAGCGAACGATAGCGCCCGGCTACGCTGAACCCATGGGCAAGGGCGGTGGTTCGCAGGCGCGGCCGGGAAAGTCGGGCCGGGGTGCGGCATCCCGTCGCCCGATGAGGCCCGGGCGCAAGACCCAGCCCGGCCCCGCACCGAAGCAGAAGCCGAAGGTCAAGGCGGAACCCGCCGTCGAGCCCCCCGCTCCCTCCGGCCCGTTCCGCCTCGGCGTCATCCCGGGAGCGACCCCGGGCAAGTGGGCCGACGCGTGGGAGGAGCGGATGCCGCGCAGCCCGCTCGACCTCGTTCCCCTGGAGGTCGCCGACCAGCGCCGCGCCCTCGTGGAAGGCGAGGTCGACGCCGCGCTCATCCGGCTGCCGATCGACGTCGAAGGGCTCCACGTCATCGCGCTCTACGACGAGGTCCCTGTCGTCGTGGTCTCCGCCGACTCGCACCTGACGGCGGCGGAGGAGCTCGGGCTCGAGGACCTCGCGGGCGAGGTCGTCATCGTTCCCGCGGACGACGTGCTCGGCATCCGCGTTCCCGGCGGCCTGAGCCCCGCGTTCGCACCGCCCGCAGACACCGCCGAGGCGATCGCCACGGTCGCCGCCGGCGTCGGGCTCGTCATCGTGCCCATGTCGCTCGCGCGCCTGCACCGGCGCAAGGACACCGAGTACCGGCCGCTGCGGGACGGCGTGGTGTCGACCGTGGCCCTGGCCTGGGTCGTCGAGCGCACGACCCCATCGGTCGAGGCGTTCGTCGGCATCGTGCGCGGACGCACGGCCAACTCGTCACGCGACTGACCTGGAAGACGAGTGCGGGGGATGTCGCCGACCTGGGTCTCTGCGACATCCCCCGTGGAACCTGCTCTGAAGACCCGCGCGTTCCCAGACGCGCCCCCAAGACTGCGATCCTCCGCCCCCAGTGGACGACACCCCCAGGTGTCGCCCTGCGTGAGCAGTTCCGATGATCTAGAGGACCCGGCACCCGCCCTGATACATCGAATCCGAGAAAGTTCTCCGACGGGTCAGAAGCCGGCGCCGTGCACCTGGAACGGTGCGGTGATGCCGGTGCTCTCCGCCGCCTGCGCCAGGGCCACGGCCGGTGCCACGCCGGATGCCAGCCCGGCGTGCATGGCGCCCAGCAGCTCGCACGCGACGTCGTCGGCCACGATCACCGGCGCGGCGATGACGCAGCGAGTGCCCGCGTGCAGCCAGATGCGCGTCATCCCGATGGCCTCCTCGCCCCACCGGACCGAGGAGCGTCCGACCTCGCAGGCCGACAGCACGACCGTGTCGGGAACGTCGGGCATGAGGTCGATGTCGTAGCCGAAGAGCGTGCCGTCGGCGAGCTCCAGGCCGGAGAACAGCGGGTTGTCGACCGCGTGGCGGCCGTGCGCGGCGATGTGCAGCACGTCCACCGCCGGGCCGAGCGAGGTCACCCCCGCGACCGACGCCTCGGTGCCGCGCAGCACGGTCGCTCCATGCCACGCCGCCGCGGCGGCATCGACCTCCTCCTCGCCACGGGCGACACGAGGGCCGACGGCGAAGCCGGCCGAGGCGTGCGGAAAGGACCCGGGCGCGCGCATCCGCGCCCACCGGGTCGCCGACATCGCGAGGGTGAAGACCTTGCCGCGCATCGCGGGCAGCATCGCCCAGGGGATGGCGTTGAGCAGGCCGGGAGCGGTGATGACGAGCCGGCTGGTCCCCGCGATCGCCGCGAGGTCGTCCAGCAGCACGGCCGACAGAGCGCGCAGTCGATCGTCGAGGGCTCGCCGCACCACACCGACCATCGGGGGCGTGCGGATCGACGCCGACATGTCGAGGTCGGCGCGCAGGCCCGCCTGCAGCCTGCGCACGGTGGCGCCCGAGGCGACCGGCACCACCGTCGTGCGGTCGGCCGTGCACACCAGTGCGACGAGCGCGGTGCCCGAGTACACGTAGGCGATCAGGGCGGTGTCGTCGGCCAGCTCGGCGCGCAGGCGCTCGAGGTCGAGCCGTTCCTCGCCGTCGACGGCCCCCGTGGAGGCCCATTGCCGCTGCCGCGCACGCTCGCGGAGCGCCGCGGCCCGGGGCACCGACAGCCAGTCTCCGCCGGGATTCTCGGCGCGGAGCATCCGCAGCTCGGCGAGTTCGGACGCGAGGGCCGGATCGGGGGGCGGGCGCAGTGGAAGCACCTGCTGGCTGAGGTGACGGGCGCGCTCGGACCATTCGAACAGCACGTCGGGACGCCCCGACCGCACGGCAGACTCGAGACCGGCGAAGATCAGGTTCGCGCCGTGCATCGCCACCGAGGTCTGGAGGTCGAGGCTGCCGAAAGATCGCTGCCAGGCACCGAGCACGTCCAACCCGCCCGCTGCCCGTCGCCGCGCCTCGGCCGCGCGTCCCGCCGCTTCGGCCCGCGCCGAGCGCAGCTCCGCGGCCATCAGCTGCACCTCCATCGGTGAGGACACCGGGACGCGGATGGCGTGTCCCACGGCCTCGCCGCGACGCGCGCGCGCCAGTGCCGCCGCGATCCGCAACGCCGCTGCCTCGCCGCGGAAGCCGCTGCGGATCAGCTGATCGGCGACCTCGTCGATCTCGGCGGATGCCGGAAGACGGCGCGAATGGTCGTCCTGGGTGCTTTCGACCCGCAGGCCACCCAGAGCCGCGCGCAGGCGCACCGCATCCGATCGCGCGGCCCAGGCGGTGTTGCCCAAGGCGCGGAAACGCCGCGCCGCGGATGCCGCGACCTTCCGGGCTCGCGCACTGTCGTGGGAGAGCAGCGAGCGGGCCAGATGGAACTCGGCCTCCGCGCGGGACTGCGGCATCCGGTGCGAGCCGAAGATGACGGCGGCTCGCGCCAGGATCTGCTCCGCCTCGGTCGTCAGCCCGGCGTCACGCAGCACCTCGGCGCGGTCGACGTCGCCGATCGCCTCCGCCACCGGCGTGGATGCCGCGCTGGGCCGGGCGGCCAGCATCTCCTGCAGGGCGGCGACGAGGTCGCCGGCCAGGAGGGAGGCATAGCCGAGGTTGTGGCGCGCCTGCGCCTCATCGGTGACGAGCTGGTGGCGCGCGAACGTGTCGGCCGCCCTCTCGAGATCGTCCGCGGCATCCGGGAGGCTTCTGCGCTGCATCCGGACCAGGCTCCGGTTCACGCGCACCCGCGCCGCGGACACGGGATCGTCGTCGAGGCTCTGGATCGCCCGGGTCAGCCATCGCTCCGCCTCGTCCAGGCGACCCCCGTAGTTCGCGATGGCGCCGAGCTGCCCCAGCAGGATCGCCTTGGTGTGCGGTGCGAGACCGCGGCCGCCCACGACCGCGGTCAGCAGCTCCTCGGCCTCGCGAGGGAAGCCGGTCCGCTGCAGAGCGAGCGCGCGCGTGCCGGCGATCCGCGCCCGGAGGTCGGGATCGTCGGTGCGCTCCTCGGCTCGGGACAGCACCCGCTGAGCGAGCGCGTACTTCCCGTTGATGCACAGCTCGACAGCGCGCTGATGCAGCTCCGTCGCGCTCCGGGTCATCCCCTCATCTTGGCGCAGACCGCCGCCGGAGTCAGGCGGGGGCGCGCGTGAGCCCGTCCCAGTCCTTCAGCAGGGTCGCCCCCGCCTTCGCGAGCGCTTTGACGCGGGCCTTCGCGTTGTCCTTCGAGACCCCGTCGATCAAGCCGACGCCGACGATCTCGGCGAGGGCGCCGGCGATGTAGGGCGCGGCGAACGAGGTTCCGCTCCAGATCACGAACCCGCCGGTGAAGTCGTCCGGGTCGATGGTCTCGCGCCTGAGGCCGAACCGGTCGCTGCGTGTACCGGCCTGCGTTCCGCCGTTCAGCGGCGGAGCGGCGCTCACGATCGCGACACCGGGGGCGTACACGCGCACCCAGTCGCCGATGTTGCTGAACAGCGCCACCGACTTCCCGTTCGGGTTGAGCGCCCCCACCGAGAGATGCGGTGCCGCGTCGGACGGGTCCTCGACCTCGAAGTCGGAGTTCGGCCAATTCCACAGCGCGGCCGGGAACGACGGGCGGTTCGTCGCGTCGTTGCCCGCCGAGCAGACGATGGCGCACCCGTGACGACGGGCCGCGAGCAGGTACTTGACGAGCGTGAGATCGAACTGCCCGTCCTCGGGGGTCTCGTGGTAGTACCCGAGCGAGAGGTTGAGGACGTCGATCGGGCGTCCGCCCGTGCCCTTCGCATACCGCACGACGAGCACTGCGACCGAGCGGACCGCCTCGAGGAATTCCCCCTCGAGCAGCGCGCCCTGGCTGTCGGCGACGCGGATCGAGATCAGGTCGGCGTCCGGCGACACCTGGCGGACGATGCCCGCCACGAACGTTCCATGGCCCGCCGCGCCGTCGAGGAAGCCGTCGAATGGCCCCGCGAGGTCACCGATCCACTCCGGATCCGTCCCGGGGTCGCTGATACCGACCGGCTCTCCGTCTAGTTCGCAATGGCGGTCGACGATGGAGTCCGGGAGCCACGCGTGGGTGCCGCATCCGGTGTCCATGAAGGCCACGACCGGTCGTCGACCCTTGATGGAAGCGTCGTCACGCCGGGGTGGGTCGCCCACGAACGACACGACCTCACGCCCGCCGGAGCCGGGATAGGCGTACGAGCCCGGTCCAGGCGCGTTGGTCGAGCCGTACGGGTTCGTCGAGCCGTACGGGTTCGTGGAGCCGTAGGGGTTGGTCGATCCGTACGGGTTCGTGGAGCCGTACGGGTTGGTCGATCCGTACGGGTTCGTGGAGCCGTAGGGATCGACGGTGATCACGTGATCGAGGCCGACGCCCGCGATGTCGCGGCCCCGTCGGGCGCGAGCGCGCTGCAGCAGCCGCCAGGCGTCGATCGGAGGCACCGGCTGATCGTCGCGGTCGGGGCTCGGCTGCGGGAAGATCACCGCGAGGAGGATGATCGGCAGGCCCAGCTCGTCCTCTTCGCGCCTCCCGCGCTCGAGCGCCTCGTCCTCGCTGATGGGCTCGCCCTTGACGGTGGTGAGGCGCACGCCCCAGCCGAAGTCGGCGGCCGCTTCGCGCAGCTCCTCGAGGATCTGGAGGAGCCTGCCGGTATCGGTGACGAGCAGGTGGTCGGGCGCATACGAGGTGGGATACGCCCTCACGCCATCGACGGGTTCGCTCGTCGGGTCCAGTGGCACTCCGCGCGGTCGTGCCGCGTCGACTCGACTCCGCCAGCCAGGCGCCCCAGGTTCTTCCATCAGTCACTGCCTCCTTGCTCCGGGCGGCGTCCCTCGCCGCACCGCGATGCCGGGTCCGGCACCGTCACACTTCGAACTGCGGCGTCTGGAAGTCGTGCAGCTCGCCGCCGGCGTCGCGCACGACGAGGCGCAGCCGCGATACTCCGGGCGTGATCCCCTCGAACGCGAAGCGGCCGTGCTCGCCCGGCTCGGCCGACCATTCGCGTTCGCCCTGCGCCAGCCGGATGGCGAGAGCCGAGCCGTCGACCCACCCATCCACCCTCCGGTCGCCGTCCTCGGTGGCCGACACGTGCAGCAGGACGCTGGTGCTGCCGTCGCTGAACTGCAGCGTCGCGGTGTCCGTCTCGCCGCGGACGGCGGCGAGCGCCCCCTCGACCAGGGTGAGCAGCGCGTACTCCCTCGACAGGTCCTCGACGGCGACGGCGGCGACCATCCGGTCCACCAGGTCGGCCGGCTCCGGGTCGACCTCCTGCCACATGCGGCGCATCTGCGCGAAGAGCGCCGCATCCGCGGCGAAGTCCTCAGTCTCCATCTTCGTCTCCTCCCCATCCGGCGCCCTCGAGTACGGCGCGGAGTTTGGCCAGACAGCGCTGACGGGTCGGCCCGATGGACCCGATCGGCATCGCGAGATCCTCGGCGATGCGCGCATAGTCGGGCCGTTCCTCGAACGCGACGATCCGCAGCAGGCGCTGGCATCTGTCGTTGAGCGCCGCGACCGCGACCCACAGCCGACGGGATTCGTCGTCGTGCTCGGCGGTCTGCTCGGCGGATTCGTGGACGGGCAGATGGGGTTCGAGCGCTTCCGCCTCGGTCGGGTCGGCCTTTCGCTGCAGCTTCCCGACGCGCCACGCCTCGCGGCGCGCGCACATCGTCAGCCATCCCGAGATCGCCTGCGGTTCGAGAATCGTCTCGTGCCGGCGCACGAGCGTCAGCCACGTCGTCTGGACGACGTCCTGCGCCAGCGCGGCGTCGAGTCCGTACGCGCGCACGACATGCCACAGTGACGGCGTCATGAGGCGCACGAGATCGTCCATGGCGCGGCTGTCGCCCTCACGCCATCGCACGAACAGCGCAGCAGCGCGCTCCCATCGCGGCGGCTCGACGGAGCCGACGGATGCCTCAGCGCCCGCATGCGTCATAGGGCCCATTGTGTCCACACCATGGCAGAGAGCGATAGTGCGCGGCTGATACACGACGTCGCACCCGGATTCTCGAATCGCGCCGAGGGAGGCCGCGACCTAGAATTCACCGCATGACGACCGCGCCGCTCCTGTACGTGTGCGTGCGGCCGCAGCAAGGCGCGGCAGCGGCGGAGTACGAGTCGTTCCGCACGGCGATGAAGCTCGACGAGTCCGCCGTGGGCCACCTCGACCTCGTCCGCGAACCCCTCACCGACGACATCCTCGAGCGCTACAGCGGCTTCCTGGTCGGGGGCAGCCCCTTCAATCTCGCCGACCCGGAGTCCACGAAGACCGACGTGCAGCGGCGAGTCGAGGCTGGCCTCGAGCGCATCGCCTCCCACGTGGCCGCGGGCTCCTCTCCCGGCTCCGAGGGTCCGGCAGCGATGTTCACCTGCTATGGGATCGGGGTCGTCACCCGCATGCTCGGCGGCGAGGTCAGCCGCGCCTACCCCGAGGACACCGGACCCGTCGGCATCGAACTGACGGCGGACGGACGCACCGATCCCCTGTTCGGCGGTCTCGCCGCTCGGTTCACGGCGCTGACCGCGCACAAGGAGGGGACCGCGTCCGCTCCCCCGGGAGCGACCCTGCTGGCCGTGAACGAGGGATGCCCCGTTCAGGCGTACGTCGTGGGCGACCGCCTGTATGCGACGCAGTTCCATCCGGAGCCCACCACGAAGGCGTTCACCGAGCGGATGGCGGTGTACCGCGACGACGGCTACTTCGAGTCCGACCACTACGAGGTCGTCGCCGGGCGCGTGCTCGCGGCATCCGTCACCGAACCGGCGAGGCTCCTTCAGGCCTTCGCCCGGCGGTTCGGCCCGGCCGCCGCCTGATCACGCCTCGGCGTTGCGAACGTTGATGGCACGGTCGACGAGCGTGCCGATGACGGGCACGGCCAGGACGATCACTGCCACCACGATCGCGGTCACGCCGATCGCCGTGCTCGACGGCTCGAACGCGAGGCGCCCGACCGCGAGCCACGACAGCCCCCACGCCATCGCGAGGCCGGGAGCCACGCGCCACCCGCTCGCCCACGCGATGGCGATTCCGATGAGCGCCACCACCACGAGCACGGCGATGCCCCACAGCGCTGCCGACTCCTCGGCCTCAGGGGGCGCGATCGTCGTGAGCCAGGCCGACGTGTTGGCGACGCTCGCCAGGGTGACCCAGCCCAGATGCAGGCCGGTCACGCCGTCGATCAGCACCGCGTCGAGCACTCCCCGGCCGGGCTCCACCACGGTCCGCCGGAAGGTGACCCCGAGTGCCGCCAGGAGGACGAAGATGGCCAGCACCGTCAGGGGCAGGGTCGCGAACTGGGCCGTGACCAGCCACAGGCCGTTGAGCACCATGGTCAGCGCGATGAGCCAGCCCACGGCACGCTGCCTCGACCGCTCCCGCTGCCGCGGGAAGGCCTGCCAGACCGTGTAGGCGAACAGCCCGACGTAGATCGCCGTCCAGATCGAGAATGCGGGACGGGCGGGCGCGAGGTACGAGCCGTCGGCGTCGAGCGTGCCGTTCTGCAGGTCCTGCACGGCAGTGCCGCCGAACAGCCCGGTGCCGACCATCGCGGCGATGATCATGAAGCAGAAGGCGCTGATGACGACGATCTGGCGGAAGAGGTCTTTGGCGGCCATCGCTCCACCGTACGGAACCGGCGCCGGTGCCGCACCTGATTGACAGCCCTGCGCGCCCCGGCTAAGCCCGGTCAGGCGCCGCCCGGCGGATCGAGCAGCAGGGTGACCCGTTCGTCCAGATACCGTGCCAGCGGCATGAGGCCGCCGGCCGCGCTCCATCGGATGGCGACCACGCCGTCGTTCAGAACCAGGGGACCGGATGCCTCGCCCCGCTCGACGGCGTCGGGATCCAGCATCCGCCACCCGATGTGCACGGTCGCGCCCTCGTCGAACCCGCCGCGGCGTGCGGCCGCGGCGAGTTCAGCCCGGCGCCGCTGCGACTCGGCGGTGAACCCCCGGCGCGCCTCGGCCCGCGCCCGCACGATGTCGCCGGTGGCGAGCACCGCGTCGTCGGTGAGCAGCAGCGCGCCGAGGTGCCACGCCGTGCCGCGGGGCACGATGCGCGGCGCCCGGGCGATGCCCAGCATGCGCCGCGGCTCGACCAGCTCGCCCAGGCCCTCGCGTGGCACCCCTGTGAGCCGCTCACGCGCGTGGTCGAGGAGGGCCGACGTGCTCACGCCGCGTCGTCCTCGACCGGCTCGGAGGCGGTCACACGTTCGCCGCGGATGCTCATGGCGACGAGCGGGAACAGCAGCACCGAGAGCATGCCCGCCCCGACGAGGAGCGCCGATGCCGCCGACGACAGGATGCCCTCCTCGACACCGATAGCGGTGACGGCGACGATGATCGGCAGCCCTGTCGCCCCGAGCAGGGCGATGGAGAGCCGGTCGCGCCCCGTCGATCCCTCGGGCGCCGCCAGGGTCGAGGGCAGGCCGCGCACCAGGAACATGACGATCAGGACGACGGGCAGCAGGAGGAAGAGGATCGGCTGCGCGAGCAGCGCCTCGAGGTCGAAGGTCACGCCGGTGTAGATGAAGAACACCGGCACGAGGAATCCGAAGGCGACGGCCTCGACCTTGCTCTCCACGGCCTCACGATCGGGCTCGGCCGCGTCCCTCATGATGAGGCGCCACACGATTCCCGCTGCGAATGCGCCGAGCAGGATGTCGAGGTCGAGGACCACGCTGATCGCGATGAGCCCCGCGAGGATCACGAGCACGACCCGGATCGCGAACTGGCCGGAGGTGTGCAGCGTCGAGTTGACGAACCGGTGCATCGCGCCGCGCGGGAGCCGGACCGCCAGCCAGATCGCCAGGCCCGCAATGAGCCCGAACAGCACGAGCACGATGGTGGACAGTTCAGGGTTGCGACCGCCGAGGAAGATCGAGATCGCGATGAGGGGCCCGAACTCGCCGACCGCGCCGATCGCCCCGAGCGCCCTGCCGAACGGGGTCTTCAGCTCGCCCGCGTCGCGGAGGATCGGCAGGATCGTGCCGAGCGCCGTCGAGCACAGCGCGATGCCGATGATCACGGCCTCCTCGCCGGGGACGAAGAACCACGCGGCGCCGACGCCGATGACCAGGCTCAGGAGCCAGCCGACGGTGGCGTTGCGGCCGGTACGGCCCCGGAAGGCGGCGAACTCGATCTCGGAGCCGGCGACGAAGAAGAGCATCGCGAGGCCGAACTCCGACAGGACGTCGATGAAGGCATCGGGCTGCGCCCAGCCGAGCACACTCGGTCCGACCAGGATGCCGAGAACGAGCTCGAACACGACGATCGGCACCCGCACCCAGCGGCCGAGACCCCGGGCAGCCAGTGGTGCGAGCACGCCCAGAACGGGAATGATCAGCAGCGTCGGCTCGAGGTCGTCCACGGACTCACCCTAGCGACGGGCGCGGGGTGGGCTGTTGGCGGGGGGCGGGGGGCTCGGCCGTTGGCGCTCGGCCATGCGGGGTGCGGGTGCGGGCGGGTCTGTGCGAGCTCGTGTGCATCTCGCCCCGGGGCAGGTTGGTGTCGCGCGGGTCGGCTCACGCTTGCGCGTCGGCGGGGTCGCCCCGGGGCAGGTTTTGCTCGGAGGGGCGGGGCAAATCACGCCCCGACGTGCAGAATCCGCCCCAAGCCTGGGCGGCGGCAGCCGTGGGCGTTGCGACCCCGGTCAGCCCGCCTCAGGCCCGCATCAGCCGGGGCGGGCGCGCCGGCCCCGGCGCCGGCGCGAACGCTGGCGCCGGCCCCGGCGCGACGATCCCCCCACCCCGGATCTCGCCGTGCAGCCGTTCCATGCGCTCGTCGAGCTCGGCGGCGGTGTCGGCGGCATCCTTCAGGCTGTCGAGCAGCTCCGCCGGGACGTTGGTGTCGTACTTGTAGTAGATCTTGTGCTCGAGGCTGGCCCAGAAATCCATGGCGATCGTGCGGAACTGCACTTCGACCGGAACCTCGACCCGCCCGCTCGAGAGGAAGACCGGCACCGCGACGATCGCGTGCAGGCTCTTGTACCCGTTCGACTTGGGGTTCGCGATGTAGTCCTTGACGGTGATCACGCGGATGTCGTCCTGCGCCGTCAGAAGGTCGTACAGACGGTACGCGTCGGCGACGAAGCTGCAGGTCACACGCACGCCCGCGATGTCGGTGATGGACTCCCGGATCGACGCGAAGTCGGGCTCGACGCCCTTGCGCTGCACCTTCTCGACGAGGCTGTCGGGCGACTTCACTCGGCTGGAGACATGCTCGATCGGGTTGTAGTCATGCACCAGCTGGAACTCGTCGCGGAGAATCCCGAGCTTGGTCTGCACCTCCTGCATGCCGAAGCGGTACTCCATGAGGAAGCGCTCGAATTCGTCGCGGAGCTCTCGGAGCTCCGCGGCGGAGACGGTGATCGAGGTGTCGTCGGGTGTCGCTGCGTGCGCCGGGGGCGCCGTGTTCGCCATGCCCCCACGCTAGGCACGAGGTCTACGAGTCTGCTGTGAGACGACGCCTATTCGCTCACGGCGTCGCGAGCGCGCTCGGCTTCCTTCGCCGCCGCCTGCGCTCGGGATGCCGCCGCCGTCCGCTCCGCCTCGATCCCGGTGAGCTCCTCCACCGCTTTCGCCTGCTCGGACTCGAGGCGTTCGAGATCGCGCCGCAGGTCGCCGATCCGCTCCTCGACGTGGTCCACGCGCTCCTGGAGCTTCTGGCGCTGCGCCTCGATGCGGCCGAGCTCTCGCTCGGCCTCGTTCGCCGCCCGCTCCGCCTCGCGCGCCGCTTTCTCGGCGGCCTTGCGGGCACGACGCTCGGCCAGATCGTCCCGGACGGCCGGCTCGGCCACCCCGGGCACGGACCCGCCCACGGCGTCGGCGAGGTCGGCCTGCTCGAAGGCTCCCGCCTCGAGCGGAGTCACGAGCCTCGCCGTCATCACGGCGGCGGCGGCCGCGGCATCCATCACCGCCGCATTGATGGTCTTCTCGATGTCGCCGCGAGCCGCCGTGCTCACCGTCACCCCGGCGTCCTCGGCGAGGCCCACAGCCTGCGTGGCGAGCGCAGCGACGAGCGCGCGGCGCTGCCGACCGAGGCGCGAGAGCTCTGCGGCGTCGAGGTCTTCCTGCGCTTCGCGCAGCGCGGCCGCGAGTTCGAGCGCGTCGCCGAGCTGGCCCTCACGGGCGAGGAGGTTCACCGCCCACGCGGAGACGGAGGGTTTGCGCAGCGCCTTGACATGGGCCGCGATCGGCCGCTCCGCCATTCCGGCGCGGGCGTTCCGGGCCGCGGTGAACTGCGCGGGTGGGAGCGCGTAGAGCTCCTCCGCGATCTCGTCGAGGTCGTTCCGCGAGGCCACGGGCCCATCCTCCCCCACCGCATCCCCCGACGCGACGGGACGCGCTCGGCTTCGTCTGTGGTCCTCGGTCCGCCTCGGGTCGTTGCTCCGGATGCGTCCGGCGGCCGTCGTTCGCCTGCCGGAGTCAGGAGATCTGCCGTGTTCAGGACGAAAACGGCCCCTTGGGTCCTGATGCCGGCAGATCTCCTGATCCCGGCGGATGCCCCGGCTGGCGCATCGGCAGCGGCCCGGTCGAGCGCCGGGCGGCGACGGTCGGCCAGCCGTCGCACCGCCGGTTCCCACCGCCCCCGGCATCCGTCAGCCGCAGTCAGGCGATCTGCCGCGTTCAGGACGAAAGGGTCAGTCGGGTCCTGTTGCGGGCAGATCTCCTGATCTCGGCGGATGCCCCGGCCGGCGCATCGGCGACGGCCAGGTCGAGCGCCGAGTACCGACGGTCGGCCAGCCGTCGCACCGCCGAGCTCCCGCGGAGGCGCGATCCGTCAGCCGCAGTCAGGCGATCGGCCCGGTTCAGGACGAAAACAGCCCGTTGCATCCTGATGCCGGCAGATCTCCTGATCTCGGCCGGATGCCGCGACTGCGCGTCGTCAGCGGAGAGCACGAGCGCCGGGCGCCGACGGGTCGGCCAGCCGCCACACCGCCGATTCCCGCAGAGCCTCGATCTCCGGCCGCAGTCAGGCGATCTGCCGTGTTCAGGACGAAAACAGCCCGTCGGGTCCTGATGCCGGCAGATCTCCTGATCTCGGCCGGCGGGACTCCATGCCGCGAGAGGCGGCCCGGGCGCACCGCGCCTCAGGCCGAGCCACCCTCACACCGACAGCACCGCCGCGGCCTGGCGCGCCGCGCCCAGCGCGACGTACTCGCCGGGAGCGGGAACCTCGACATCCAGGCCGAGGACGAGCGGCGCGATCACGCGCACCGCCTCGGACTGCGCGCCGCCGCCGACGAGGAGGGCGCGCTCGAGCGGCACGCCCAGTGCGCGCAGCGCCTCGAGGCCGGCGGCGAGGCCCGACAGCATGCCCTCGACGGCGGCCCGGGCGAGGTTCTCCCGCGTGGTCGAGGCGAGCGTCATCCCGCTCAGCGACGCCGTGGCATCGGGCAGATTCGGAGTGCGCTCGCCCTCGAAGTACGGGACCAGCGCGAGGCCCTCGGCACCCGGCTCGGCGGCGAGCGCCAGCCGGCTGAGCTCGGCGTGGTCTGCGCCGAGCAGGCGGCCGATCGCGTCGAGCACGCGTGCGGCGTTCAGGGTCGCGACAAGCGGAAGGAAGCGCCCGGTGCAGTCGGCGAATCCTGCCACTGTTCCGGTGGGGTCGATCGTGCGCTCCTCGCTGACGGCGAAGACCGTGCCGCTCGTGCCGATCGAGACCACGACGTCGCCCGGTCCGGCCCCGAGTCCGAGTGCCGCCCCGGCGTTGTCGCCCGCACCGCCGCCGACCCGGCGTCCGGCCTGGTCCTCGACCCACTCGTCGGGGCCGAGCACGCGTGGAAGCACCGCATCATGTCCGAGCGCCGCGGCGAGGAGGGCGCGGTCGTAGCCGCCGGTCGCGGGGTTCCAGTAGCCGGTGCCCGAGGCATCCGATCGGTCCGTCACGAGCTCGTCGAGGACGGGCCCGCGCGGCGACTCGCCCTCGGGCCCGAAGCCCCGCAGTCGCCACGTCAGCCAGTCGTGCGGGAGCGCGACGGCCGCCACGCGCGCCGCGTTCGCCGGCTCGTGGTCGCGCAGCCAGCGGAGCTTCGTGATCGTGAACGAGGCGACCGGCACGAGGCCGGTCCGCTGCGCGAGCGCGTCGGCGCCGAACTCCGCGATCAGGTCGGCGGCCGCTCCGGCCGAGCGGGTGTCGTTCCAGAGCAGGGCGGGACGGATGACGCGGCCCGCGTCGTCGAGCACGACCATGCCGTGCTGCTGCCCCCCGATCGCCCAGGCCTCGACGTCGTCGAGTCCGCCGGCGCTCGCGATCGCGGCCTGCAGAGCGATCCACCACGCGGCGGGATCGACCTCGGTGCCGTCGGGGTGCGAAGCACGTCCTTCGCGCACGACGGCCGGGCCCACGCGACCAGAGGCTCCGCCCCGCGCGCCAGCGGCCTGTGGAGAGGCCGTGGGGACGGTCGCGGCATCCGCGCTCGCGCTGAGCTCCGCCGAAGTGATCACGACCTTGCACGACTGCGTCGACGAATCGACACCCATCACGAGCGCCATGGCTTCTCCTTCATGCTCATCCGGCCGCCGCAGTTCCACGCGACTCGCCACAACACGCCGAGCATCGCATCCGGATGTCGGCGTGTCTTGGCGACTCGGCACGGTGGGCGCGCGGGCGGCGCACCCACCGTGCGGGTCGAGCGGGCTGTGTCAGCGGGCGCCGAGCAGGTGCTCGGTCGCGAGCTGCTGCAGCCGCACGAAGCCGCCGCCCTTGCCGCCGAGGTACACGTCGGTGTCGAAGTCCTCGTATGCCGAGCGGTCGGCGAGGAAGTCGTCGTACGACTCACCGGGGTTCAGCGTGGGCGTCGACAGCTCGAAGACCTTGGCGGCCTCGAGTGCCTCCTGCACCTCGGGGTCGGCGCGGAACGCCGCGGCCCGCTCTTTGAGGAGGAGGTAGGTGCTCATGTTCGCCGCTGCCGACTCCCACACGCCCTTCTCGTCCTCGGTGCGGCTGGGCTTGTAGTCGAAGTGGCGCGGACCCTCGTACGCCGGCACGCCGCCGGGGCCGCCGTTCTCGAGCAGGTCGACCAGCGCGAACGCGTTGTGCAGGTCGCCGTGGCCGAACACGAGGTCCTGGTCGTACTTGATGCCGCGCTGGCCGTTGAGGTCGATGTGAAAGAGCTTGCCGTGGTACAGCGCCTGCGCGATGCCGGCGGCGAAGTTGAGGCCCGCCATCTGCTCGTGGCCGACCTCGGGGTTGAGGCCGACGAGCTCGGGGCGCTCGAGGGAGTCGATGAAGGCGATCGCGTGACCGAGGGTGGGCAGCAGGATGTCGCCGCGGGGCTCGTTGGGCTTGGGCTCGATCGCGAAGCGGATGTCGTAGCCCTTGTCGGTGACGTAGTCGCCGAGCAGGTTGACGGCCTCGCGGTAGCGCTCGAGCGCCTGGCGAATGTCCTTGGCGGAGTCGTACTCGGCGCCCTCGCGGCCGCCCCACATGACGAACGTCTTGGCGCCGAGCTCGGCGCCGAGGTCGAGCTGACGGAAGACCTTGCGCAGCGCGAAGCGGCGCACGTCGCGGTCGTTGGCGGTGAACCCGCCGTCCTTGAAGACCGGGGCGGAGAAGAGGTTGGTGGTCACCATCGGCACGATGAGGCCGGTGTCGTCGAGCGCGCCCTTGAGGCGGTCGATCTGGTTCTGGCGCTCGGCGTCGGTCGAGCCGAACGCGAAGAGGTCGTCGTCGTGGAAGGTGAGGCCGTACGCGCCGAGCTCCGACAGCTTCTCGACGACGTGCACCACGTCGAGCGGGTGGCGGGTCGGGCCGCCGAAGGGATCGGTTCCGTTGTAGCCGACGGTCCAGAGTCCGAAGGAGAACTTGTCGTCGCGGGTGGGGGTGGGCATGACGCTCCTGATTCTTCGTTGAACACGATTCGGGCAACATTCGAAATGTTGTTGAAAACAACCTATACCATTCAGGATGCCGCGTCCAGCGGCGAGGGCATCGAAAGTTGCGGCGGTCGGAACATAAGATCGCCTCATGGCCAGCACGTCACGCGTCACGCTCGCCGAGATCGCCGCCGAGGCGGGCGTCTCGCTCGCGACGATGTCCAAGGTGCTCAACGGGCGGGCCGACGTCGCGCCGGCGACGAGGCTCCGCCTCGAGGAGCATCTCCTGCGGCACGGCTACACCCGCCGCTCCGCCACTCCCCGCAGCGAGCTCCTCGAGCTGGTGTTCCACGAGCTCGAGTCGAGCTGGTCGATGGAGGTCATCGAGGGCGTGGAGGACGTCGCGCACGCCGCCGGCCTCTCGGTCGTGCTCACGGTGAGCGGCGACCGTCACGCCCCGGCACCGGACTGGATCGAAGGCGTCCTGCGGCGACGGCCGGCCGGCGTCGTCCTGGTCTTCTCGGACATCGGCGGGCCGCACCGCGACATGCTCCGCTCGCGCGGCATCCCCTTCGCCATCGTCGACCCCGCGGGCGACCCTCCGCCGGATGTGCCCAGCGTCGGCTCGGCGAACTGGTCGGGCGGACTCATGGCGACGCGGCATCTGATCGAGCTGGGCCACCGCCGGATCGCCGCGATCACCGGCCCGGAGGACATGATGTGCTCCCTCGCCCGGGTCGACGGATACCGCTCGGCGATGAATGCGGCCGGCCTTCCCATCGATCCCGCGTGGATCCGCTTCGGGGACTTCCATCCCCTCGGCGGCGAGGCACGCGCCCGCGAGATCCTCGCGCTTCCAGACCCCCCGACGGCGATCTTCGCGGGCAGCGACCTCCAGGCCCTGGGGACCATCGCGGCGGCTCGCGAAGCCGGGCTCTCCGTCCCGGACGATCTTTCGGTGGTCGGCTATGACGACATCGCCCTGTCGCGATGGATGAGCCCTCAGCTCACCACCGTCCATCAGCCGCTCAAGCGCATGGGCGAGGAAGCCACCCGCTTGGTGCTCCGAATGGCGGAGGGCGAGGCACCCGACACCCTGCGCATGGACCTCGCGACGCACCTCGTGGTGCGGGGCAGCACGGCGCCACCGCCGACACGATAGTTTCGAAGAACTTTCGTAACTTAACGGTAACGGTCGCGCCGCGCTTCGACGCACGGAACATATGTTGGCAAAAGCCACATATCCCCCGCGCAAAGGAGCGCCTAGATGCGTCATTCCATTCGCCGTCTGATCGCGATCGCCTCGACGGCGGCGGTCACGGCCGCCACGCTCGCCCTACTACCGGCGGGCATGGCCTCGGCCGAACCTGTCACGGTGTCGAGCGTCGACTTCGAGGACGGCACGACAGGAACCTGGACCCAGAGCGGTGCCGGCACTCTGTCGGTTGTCGACGTCGAGGGCGGCAAGGCGCTCCTCGTGAGTGATCGGGCCGCGGACTACGTGGGTCTCCAGAGCCCGGCGGGCATCTATACGCCGGGCGAGACCTACACCTTCTCGATGCGTGCTCGGCTCGCCGAGGGCACCGCCGGCACGGCGGGCGTGCGCTTCGTGATGAAGCCCGCCTACAGCTGGATCGGCAACACGACCATGACAGCGGATGCCTGGACCACCGTCACCGGTCAGTTCGCCGTCCCGGCCGACGCCGATCCCGCCGCGCTGCAGGTGTACATCGGCACGGCCGACCTGGCCGGCCCCTACAGCTACCTGGTCGACGACATCTCCGTCACGACCGAGGACTCGGACCTGCCCGACCCGGACGTCGTCCCCGGTGGCGCACCCAACCCCGTTCCCACGCCCGTGAGCCTCGCGCAGGGCACCGGGAACGTGGCCGCCCTGACCTTCGACGACGGCCCGAACCCCGGCACGACTCCGGCGCTTCTCGACTACTTGAAGGCCAACGACCTGCAGGCAGTGTTCTGCGTGATCGGCCAGAACATCACCGCGCCGGGCGGTGCGGACATCCTGAAGCAGATCGTCGCCGACGGCCACACTCTCTGCAACCACTCGACCACCTACGACGACATGGGGTCGCTGTCGGCCGCCGACGCGCAGCAGCGGATGGCGCAGAACCTGCAGATCATCCGCACGGCGCTCGGCGACCCGAACGCGAAGGTCCCGTTCTTCCGTGCACCCAACGGCAGCTGGGGCCAGACACCCGGCGCTGCCGTGTCGCTGGGAATGCAGCCGCTCGCCGTCATCAACACCATCAACGACTGGGCGACGCAGGACATCCCCACCCTCACGGCCAACCTTCGTGCGGCCATGAAGCCCGGCGAGGTCGTGCTCGCGCACGACGGCGGCGGTGACCGCTCCGGCACACTGGCGGCCGTGAAGACCGTGGTCTCCGAGCGCCTCGCCCAGGGGTGGACGTTCACCCTTCCAGTCGGAGCACCGCCCGCGGGCGGCACGACCGCGCTCAGCACCGACTTCGAAGACGGACTCGACGGCTGGGCTCCCCGCGACTCGGGCTCCGGCGCGCCGACCGTGGCCCTCACTTCGGCCGAGGCGCACGGCGGCGTCCAGGCAGCTGTGGTCACGGGCCGCACGTCGCAGGGAAGCGGCATCGGCCGCGACGTGACGGGGATCCTCGAGCCCGGAGTGACCTACGAGCTCTCGGCCTGGGTGCGCTTCGGCGCCGGCCAGCCGGTGGACGCCGTCTGGCTGAGCATGGCCCGCACGGTCGAAGGCGCGACGAGCTACTCGACGCTGGGGCAGTTCACCGGCGTCACCAACACCGGCTGGACCGAGGTGACCGTCACCTTCACCATGGGCGAAGCCGACAGCGCGCTGCTGTACTTCGAGACGAACTACAACGGCACGAACACGTCCGACCTCCTGATCGACGACATCGTCGTGAGGACGCCGGACCCCGCGGTCATCCAGGATCTCCCGCCGCTCAAGGACACGGTCGACTTCCCGCTCGGCGTCGCCATCGACAGCCGCGAGACGGCGGGCGCGGCATCCGAGCTCCTGCTGAAGCACTTCGACCAGGTGACCAGCGAGAACTACATGAAGCCGGAGGCCTGGTACGACGCGAACGGCGTGTTCACGCCGCACCCCGAGGCCGACGCGCTGATGGCGTACGCCCAGGAGAACGACCTCGGCGTGTACGGGCACACCCTCGCCTGGCACAGCCAGACGCCGGCATTCTTCTTCCAGGATGCCGCGGGCCAGCCGCTCACCACGAGCGAGGCCGACCGGCAGATCCTGCGGGACCGCCTGCGCACGCACATCTTCGCGGTGGCGGAGCACCTCCGCGACACGTACGGCGCGTTCGGCAGCGACACCAACCCGCTGTACGCGTTCGACGTGGTCAACGAGGTCGTCTCGGACAGTGCGGACTACGCCGACGGCTTGCGCCGCAGCGAGTGGTACCGGATCCTCGGCGAGGAGTTCATCGACCTGGCGTTCCGCTATGCCGACGAGTCGTTCAACGGCGTTTACGCGGCCACGGGCGCGGACCGCCCGGTGACGCTGTTCATCAACGACTACAACACCGAGCAGACCGGCAAGCAAGCCCGTCTCCACGCGCTAGTGGAGCGACTGCTGTCGCGCGGCGTGCCCGTGGACGGCGTGGGGCACCAGTTCCACGTCAGCCTGTCGATGCCGCTCGGCGCCCTCGAGGACGCGATCGTCGCGTTCGAGGACCTGCCCGTCACGCAGGCGGTGACCGAGCTCGATGTCACCACGGGCACACCGGTGACTCCGGCGAAGCTCATCGAGCAGGGCTACTACTACCGGGACGCCTTCCGGGTGTTCCGCGAGCACACCGACGACCTGTTCTCGGTGACGGTGTGGGGGCTGACCGACGGGCGCAGCTGGCGCTCCTCGTCGGGCGCGCCGCTGCTCTTCGACGACGGGCTCCAGGCGAAGCCGGCGTACTACGGCGCTGCCGACGGCGAACTGGCGGCGCGACTGCGCACGGCCAACGTGTTCCAGGGCGACGTGCCGATCGATGGCGAGGCGACCGGGTCGCTCGAGTGGCGCAAGCTGCCGCTCAATGTCATCGACGACGCCGCGGCGTTCCAGCTGCGCTGGAGCCCGGACCATCTCACCGCGTTCGTGCGCGTCGAGGATGCGACGGCCGATGCGACGGATGCCGTGGCGTTCGAGTACGGCGGGGCCGTGGTGACGGTGAGCCGTGACGGCACGAGCACGACGACCGGCGTCGCAGCCGTGGCGACCGAGCGCGCCGGCGGGTACGACCTCGTCGTCTCGCTGCCGCTGGCCTCTCCCGCGTCCGAGGGCGGGACGCTCGACCTGGACGTCCGCGTCACCGACGGCACAACCGTGCACGGCTGGAACACGCCGGGGCAGGTCGGCACGCTGACCCTTGTCGAGCCGCTGTCGTACCTGGAGGTCGCCGCCACCGCGGAGGCTCCGGCGATCGACGGCACGATCGAGGGACTGTGGGATGCCGCGGGCTCGGTCTCGACCGACAAGCAGGTCGTCGGCACCGACGGGGCGACGGCGACGGTCCGGACGCTCTGGAAGGACCAGACGCTCTACGTCGTGGCGCAGGTCGCCGACCCGGTGGTCGACGTGAGCGGGTCGGATCCCTGGATCCAGGACTCGGTCGAGATCTACGTCGATCCGGGCAACGCGAAGAACGGCTCGTACCGGTACGACGACTCGCAGATCCGCATCAGCGCCGCCAACGTGGTGTCGTTCGGCACCGGCGACGAGGCCTTCCAGCGGGCGCACGTGCAGAGCGCCACCGCCCTGGTGGACGGCGGGTATGTGGTCGAGGCGGCGATCAGCCTGCTCGAGTACGGCGGAGCCGACACGTTCCACGGCCTCGACTTCCAGGTGAACGATGCGGCCGACGGCCAGCGCACCTCGATCCGCAACTGGGCGGACCCGACGGGCGCGGGCTACCAGTCCACCGCACGCTGGGGCGTCGGTCGCCTGCTGCCCGAGGTGGTGGTTCCGACCGCTCCCGTGAACCTCACCCCGCCAACGATCGAGGGCGACCCGCTCGTCGGGCAGCGCCTGACGGCAACACCCGGCACGTGGGACACGGAGGGGCTGACCTTCACCTACCGCTGGCAGGCCGACGGGGTCGACATCCCCGGCGCGAAGAAGGCCGAGTACAAGGTCAAGCCGAAGGACGCCGGTGCGGCGCTCACCGTGCTCGTCACCGCGACGATCGAGGGATTGGATGCGGCCACCGCGACCTCCGACCCCGTGACGGTGCTCCCCCGGCAAGAAGAAGGCGACGGTACCCCCGGCAAGATGAAGTGATCACGGAGGAGGGCCGGGCGCCGCGCGAGCGGCTCCCGGCCCTCCTGCGTGCCGCCTACTGCCGAACGTCCTGTCGAAGATCCGTCGTCGCGGGACGGGCGAGGACGGCGGGGATCCGCGGCCAGGTCCACGCGGAGCGCAGGATGAAGGCCAGGAGCAGCACCTCGATCCCGATGGAGAGCACGTAGAAGAAGGCCCACTCCCAGGTCGCGCCGGCCGCGTTGAACACCGAGTACGGGATGAGAAGCGATGCCATGACGAGATTGGCGGCGCGGTTGCCGCGGGCGGGCAGCGTCATGGAGAGCGTCACCATCAGGGCCGGGATCGCCACGGACGCGAGCATCATGGTCAGCAACGTCGAACTGACGTCGAACTTCCAGACGAGGCCGTTCAGGATGCCGTCGACCACGCCGGGCTTGTAGAGGTTGAAGAAGTCGACGTAGATGTACAGGAACATGAAGCTCGTCCATGCGGCGGCGAGCTTCGCCTGCACGGGGACGGGCGGGCTGTTCAGCTGGGTCGGGGTTTTCGTTGGGATGGTCATGGATCCTTCTCTCAAGGGTTTCGTACACCGTACGTCGTACGCTGTACTATGACCGTACGCTGTACGATTGTCAAGCCGTTTCAGCCAGCGAGGAGACCCGTGAAAGCACAACGTCAGGTCGCGCCGGACGCGGGTCTCAGCAAGCAGCGCGTGGTGGTGGAGGCGGTGCGGATCGCCGACCGCGAAGGGGTCGCCGGGCTCAGCATGCGCCGACTCGCCGGCGAGCTCGGGGCGGGCGCGATGTCGCTCTACCACTACGTGGCGAACAAGGAGGAGCTGCTCGACGGCATGATCGACCTCGTGTTCGAGGAGATCGAACTGCCGCCTGAAGAGACCGACTGGCAGTCGGCGATGCGACGGCGGGCGGCATCCGCCAGACAGGTTCTCGCACGCCATCCGTGGGCGATCGGTCTGCTGGAGTCGCGGACATCGCCGGGCCCCGCCAACCTGCGCCACCACGAAGCCGTCACCGCGTGCCTGCGAAAGGCCGGCTTCCCGGTCCTGATGGCGACGCACGCCAACTGGCTGCTCGACAGCTACGTCTACGGGTTCGCCCTGCAGGCAGCCAGCCTGCCGTTCGACACCCCGGATGAGTTCGCCGACACGGCGGAGGACGTCTTCCTGCCCCAGCTCCCTCCCGACGAGTTCCCCTACCTCAACGAGTCCGCTGCGGCGCTCGTCGCTGCCGGCTACGACCCGGCGGACGAGTTCATCTTCGGCCTCGATCTCATCCTCGCCGCGCTCGAGCCACTCAGAGACTCCGCGTAGCACTCGTCCGCGACGCTGGCAACCCCACCGAGATTTCGTGCTCGCTCTCGGCTGGCGCGCGTACGATTACGCGACCGCAGGACGAGGGGAGACGACAATGACCGACATCCAGGGCAACTCCGAAGCCATCCAGCCGGCGCGAGACGCCGCCGATAAGGCGCGCACGTCCGCCCCCGACGGCGCAGAAGCGTTCGGCGCCGCCGCGGAACAGATCGCTGACAAGGTCTCTGCCGGCGCGGAAGCAGGCAAGGGCGATGTCGCAGCAACGGTGAGCCACATCACAGACAAGGTGACCGAGAAGGTCGGCGACGTCGATGAAGCCAAGAGCGCTGCGTCCGAAGTGATGGCCGCGGCCCGAAAAGCCGCCGATGCCGCCGTTGATGCCGCGAAGGCCGCAACCGCGAGTGTCAAGGATGTCGCCGCCGACGTCGATTTCGACAGCCTTGTCGCCCAGACCAAGACGGTCACGGCGGAATGGACTGACAAGCTGAAGCAGACCTATCGCGAGCGTCCCGGTGTCGTGATCGCCGCAGCCGCGGGCGCCGTGGTGGTGCTGGGCGCGCTTGTGCGCTCGATCGGTCGTCGGTGACGCTGACGGTGATCGGGTTCTCGTCGTCAATCCGGGCGGGCACGTCGTGAGTCGGCGAGTCGCGACGTCGCCCACGCTCGGGCCAGCGGCAAGCCGGTCGTTTTCACGGCGGGGCGACCTTTAGACACGCTCTCGGGTTGTGCGCGCGTGACGGTGCGCGCTACCCGTCCTTCAGCGACCGCCTACAAGCTCAGCTCGAGTTGCCCGATCGTGGATCCAAAGCGCACCCGAAGCCCCCTCCACCGTTCGACACCCGGCTGGGAATCACGTCTGACAGGCTGTCGGATCCCGCGTGAGGGTGAGGATAGAGGTGTGGAGTCCCCGGCCGCCGCCTTCATCGACCGCACGCTGCGCGCCGAGGCGTCGGAGTGGCGCACCTGGGCGGACGGTGATGCATCGGTGGGTGGCCTACGTGTGTACGGCGCGTCGGCCGGCGCCGTCCGCGGCACCGTCCGCGATGCGCTTCGACGCCATCGAGACCTCGAACACGACGACATCACCGCACTCGCTTCGGAACTGTGGGTGGCGCCCGTCTTCGAGCGTCGCTTTGCGGCGATCGTGCTGCTGCAGGGGCAGGTCGACGTGCTCACCGGGAAGGACCTCACCCGCATCGAGGGCTTCCTTCGAGATGCCCGCGCGCCCGGTCTCATCGAGCCGCTGGCCCTCGACGTGGTGCGACCTCTCCTCGCCGGTCTGACGGGCACGGAAGCCGATCGCGCCCGACGCATCGTCACGCGCTGGGCCACAGCGGATGCCGAGGGCCTGCGCGCAGCCGCCGCCCTGCTGTGACGGTGCGGCGTCCCCAACCACCGCGCACTGTCCGTTCAGGGATCGCGCTGCGGGCGACGAGTTTGAGCAGTCACGTGCGGGAGTCGCCTGCGAGCGGGATCCACGTGCTCCGTCGAGGGTGACGACGGTTGACGACCCATGCGAAAGGAACTGCCATGGATATGAGGGCGGCTGTGACTGTCCGTGCGGTCATGGACGTGCTCCTTTCGATCGATTAAGTGAGGGCTCTCTCAACCTTGTCGGGTCCTCCGCAAACCCCGGGGTGCTTGACAACAGAATCGGGGTGTGCAGGGCCTGTCGTGTGCGGTGTGTGTCCGTCAGGCCCCAACCAGACGTCGAGGACGCTCGGTTGCGACGGTGCGGCGGTCCGCGGCCCTGCCAGCTACTGCCCCGGGCAGCGGGCCGCTCGACGGCGGAAATGCTGGGGGTCGACAGACGCGTACTGCCGTAGGGACTCGGAGTCCGCGCTAAACCATGACCGTCTGCCGTTGGCAACCCCCTCGCCGGTGCCGCGTCGCCGCCCGAGGCTCGATACATGAGCCATCCAGATGACATCAGGCAGCCCCTGGACCACCTTCCGCCGCTCGAAGAACGCGATAAGGCGATCGAGATCGAAGAGCCGCAGTACCCGGGTACGGATGCGCCTGCCAGCTCCCCCACCGTCAGCCCGGCGACGGCCGCAGAACCCGACCGACCTGGGCGACACGGCCTCGACAAGCCGCCGACGAGCGGGGCCTGAGGGCCGCCCGCACTAGATCCAGAGGTGTGCCGCATCGACCGATCGCCCCGCGCTGGTGCGCCCCAAGCCGGTCTTTCGTCGTGTCAGAATTGACCGCCGTGAGACGATGGCGTCATGGCCGAACCAGTTCGATTCGTCGTCGATGGTGAACAGTTCGACGTTGTGAGAGATGGCTGTTCGATTCACCACACCTGGGTGAGCGGCCCGAACGCGAGTTACGGGTTCTCGGTCGGAGGATCGAGCGCCCTAGCGCGCACAGGCGAGGAGATTCGCTCCGAGATCCGCGCGTTCTTGTCTGGGATCGACCCGGGCACTGGCTACCTGGCCGAATGACGGTCCTCCACTGCGACAGATCATCCCGCAGCAGGATTCACGACTGGTTCAGTACCTCGCGGAGTTTGGCGGCGAAGGCCTCGGGCTGGCCGGCGTAGCCGAACTCGCCGCCCATGAAGCCGCCGTGGTGGCTGGGGAAAACCGTCGCCTGCTGGCCAAGCTGTTCGGCCAATGCGATCGCGGTCCGACCGGTGTAGACCTTCACAGACTCCTCCCCGACCGCGACCACGATCCGGGTTGGCGCCGCCTTCAGGGCCTCTAGATCTGGCTGGTAGAGGGGGACCGCCCAGGATCGCTCTGACAGCAGCGGGTCCTCGCGCGTGCCGTCGTCCTCGGTCGGCATCCCGAACGCAGCGGGGTCCGGCGCCGGCTGGGCGAGGTGTTCATCCGTGACCTCGCCCTCCCACGAGGTCATCGCGATGAACGCGGCCATTCCGGCGCCCCAGCCCTTGTCCTGATACACCTGGGTGTACGCCGCCCGGGCCCGCTGGACAGCCTCCGCATCCGGAAGCACGCAGTCGATCGGGGGCTCGTGTGCGACCAGGGTCGACAGGTCGTCCGGGTGCGCCGTGACCAACGCGAGCGCGGTGACCGCGCCGCCGCTGCTGGCGAGCATTTCCACCGGGCCGGCGCCGAGCGCCTCAATGATCGCGTGGACGTCCTCGGCCTGGGTGTCCGGTTCGTTCGTGACCCCGCCGTCCTTGCGCTTGCTCCGGCCCAGGCCGCGGGGGTCGTACGTCACGACAGTGCGGTCCTCAAACAGCTTCACCTGGGCCTGGAACCCGCTCGCATCCATCGGCTGGCCGATCATGACCAGCGGCGGCCGGCCATCCGCAGTCGGCAATGGCCCGTGGACGTCGTAGACCAGGTCGACCTCTGGTAGCTCGAGCGTGTGCTGCGTCACTGAGGCCTCCTCCTTCGCGAACAAACTCACCGAATGGTAGGACGCGGCAGTCGCGGTGCGCTAGCCGGTCCCTAGCCGCGCAGTTGGTTTCCGATACCAACGATTGCCCAATCGTGGATCGTCAATCGATCTGATGGTGCGGTGACCAGACGCCCAGCCATTGCTCGGCACCCCAGTCCTGGTATCGCTCGGCCTCAGTGAACCCGAGCCTGGTTGCAAGGCGCATCGACGCCTCGTTCGCCGTTTGAGTGGACAGCAATAGTGGCTCACCCGGGAGAACGGCTGCGAACCAATCAAGGGCGGCCCGGCACGCCTCTGTGGCATAACCCTTCCCCCACGCGCCTGGCAGGAAGAGGTAGCCCAGGGCGGCTTCGTTGCCGTTCGGGCGGATGTGACCCTTCTGGTCAGGGTCGAGCCGGTCGAGAGTGACGATGCCGATCATCGTCCCGTTGAGTTCGACCGCCAGAAGGCCAGGACGCCGATTGTCCTCGGGGAGCCCCAGCTCGAAATCGTCGCGGGGTCTTGCGCCACCGATGTACGTGCCGACCTCGACGGAGGTGAACAGATCGATGAGTGCCTGACGGTCTCTCGGCTCGGGCTCTCTCAGTACGAGCCTTTCCGTCCTGATCGGAGGCGGCGGCCACGGGGCGGGCACGAGGTGAGCCATAGCGGCGATCCTAGGCGCGCCCAGTGCACGAGCGGGGTCCCTAAGCGATCTTTGGTTTCCGGTACCAACGTTTCGTGCGTCGACGGATCGTCCGGTGCACAGCTCGCCCGCGAGCGGTCGTTCACCGAGTCAGGCGCTGCGCTTTCATGTGCTGTTCGTGCCACCACGTCTTACCGTGGTCGTTGGAGCACCAGCCGTCCCAGGTGAACGCGTCTGTCGCGATGGTGCTGAACATCCATCTCACGCGCCGACCGTCGGCCTGCACACCCGTGAGCTCGATCTGGTCACCTTGACCTTCCGCGGTCAGAACGACATGTTCTGCAGCTCGAGGGCAGAACCACACCACTCGCCAACCGGCACGCTCATCCCACGTGCGCACGGTGGTCCCGAGCGCTGTCCCGGTCTCATCGACGAGGACGTCCTGGATGCCCCGGCCGGCGATGATCCAGTCGAATGTCCACAGCAGCTCGCTCTCGGACCAGGTGCCGGCTGCCTCGCTGTACAGCGAGTTGCGAACATGCCAGTCGCCCACGAGGCGCCCGAACATCGCAAGCTCGGACGCCACTTCCGTCGCTGGACCACTCGCCAGGAGACTCCGGTTCAGATTCACGCGGACAAGCTACCTGCCATCTCCGACAGCGCTCGGAGGCGGGTCCTCGAGCGGGCGTCGGCGAGTTCAGGTTGCAGGACGGCTGCCCGGTCGCTCGTATCAAGCCCACCCTCATGCTGAGGCCCGAGCGCCGGCCGTTGATCGCGTCACCACGCGCTGATGATCAGGTACCTTTCATCTGCGATGGGTCCACCCCAGTAGGACGGGTCATCCAGCGTGCGGACCTGCACGTTTTTGCGATGATCACTGACGAGTCGGAAGCACTCGTCAGTAGTCAGGCCGACTCCCGTGTGCCAACGACCTTCAATGAGGATCAGCACTCCGTTCGGTGTGAGGAGTTCGATCCACTTCTTCAGAGCTGCAGCAGGATCGTCCATCGCCCACAAGACATGGCGGCACAGAACAACATCGAATGTCCCCGCCGGCAGCGGTGGTTCGGCCGCATCGGCCACGACGAACACCGGCTGCGGGATCGTGTGTTCCGTCTTTGCGTGCGCTCGGCGAATCATCTCGGGCGAGAAGTCGACACCGCTCACGAGGT
This sequence comes from Microbacterium sp. CFBP9034, assembly GCF_034045255.1. NCBI lineage: Bacteria > Bacillati > Actinomycetota > Actinomycetes > Micrococcales > Microbacteriaceae > Microbacterium > Microbacterium sp. CFBP9034. The sequence continues at coordinate 182,226 of NZ_JAXCWC010000002.1, read as the reverse complement.
GCCCGCCTTCCGTGGCCAGGAGGAGCGACAGGGTGCCTGTGCCACACCCGAGGTCGGCGACCCGAAGCCCGCGACCGTTGATCAGGGGAATCAGCAGATCTGCCCAGGCTCGGCGCACCTCGGGTTCCCGGAGTCCGTGATCGGCCGCATCATCGAAGGCCACCGCTTCCGCATCCCACAGGGCGCTCGAGTCGTCCGTCATCCCCCCATGCTTCCACCGGACAGCGACCATACTCAGGGGAATCAACCTGCGTCCGTGCCGACCGTCGCCACAGCCAGGTAATTCGCCACCATTCATGCCCCCACAAGCCTCCTTTAGTAGGCAACGACGTTTCCAGGACCCGTGTAGGTCCGCCGATCGCGGAGCGCTCGTAAGACCCGTCGATGAGAATGCACGCACGGGCCCTCGACTGGCGCGCCGGAAACGATCGCTTTCGGGAGGCGGCGGCCCCTGAAGCTCGTCGACCGGATCGCACGCCGGCAGTTTGCTTGCCCGAGGCCTGTGTAGACCCTTAGCGGGCGACACAGCTCACTCGCGCGCAGCTGCTCCGCGGCTGTCGTTCGCCGGCTGAGACCTGCGGTCAGACCAGTCGCACCTCAACGCCCGCGTCCTGACTCTCCCGACTAAGGGTCACCCCGGCCGAGGATGCTCCCCGGCGCACCGCGTAGTCCCCGGCGAAGCCGGCCACAACCACCTGGCCCTCGGCATCCGTCCTCATCGTCGTGGGCGGCAGCCACCACTCGCCTTTGATGAGCCGGTGCAGTGCGTCGTAGGCGGGCTTGCGGGAGCCGTCGGCGCGGAGCAGCCCGATCGGAGCCCCCAGCCACGCCCCGCGGTCGGTGATGCCCCAATAGGTGATCGACTCCACCGCGGGGTGCGAGACCAGGGCGCGGTAGTGGCGCTCGATCTCGTCCGCCTGCCGGGCCTCGCCCTCGGGAGTGCTCGGCCAGTCGTCGACGCGGTAGTCGTTGAGGTCCTCGATGTCGGGCGGCATCAGCGCGCCCGAGACCAGCGAGTTCTCGGTGAAGTGCAGCGGCAGGCCGTACCGCGCGAACCGGTCGGCGATCGCGAGCACCTCGTCCTCGCCGCGGTAGCCCTGGTGCATGTGCGTCTGCAGCCCGAGCGCGTCGATCTGAACCCCGGCCTCGAGCAGCCCCTCGATGAGGCACTCGTACGCGGTGCTCAGGTCGAAGTCGTTCAGCAGCAGCGTCGCTCCCGGATCGGCGGCCCGCGCCTCCTCGAAGGCTATCTTCGCCATCGCAACCCGTCCGCGGTTCCAGGCGAGGCGCGTCACCGCGTTGTCGTCGCGGTCGAACACCGGCATGATCACGAGCTCGTTAATGGCGTCCCAACTTGGGACGACGTCACGCAAAGCCGACACCTCGCGCCGCACGCGGTCGCGCAGGCGCTGCTCGATCCCGTCCAGGTCGTACGCGCGCAGCCAGTCCGGCTGCACGGTGTGCCACACGAGCGGATGCCCCTTCACGGCCACTCCGCGATCCCCGAACCATCGCGCCGCGGCGCGCAGGCGCTCGGTCTGCGGGGCGCCCTCGGCCGGCTCGAAGTCGCCCCAGTAGAAGGGGAGCGTCGCCGTGTTGAACAGCTCGAGCCAGTCGGCGGCGAGCTGCTCGTCGTCCGGACCGCCCCGGCCTTCGGCGAGGTCCATCAGGTCGAACCCGATGTTGCCGAAGCCGAACGCGTGGCCCACCTGCTCGACGACCACCTCGGTGTCGCGCAGCGGTGCGCCGTCAGCGTCGAGCACGCGCACGAGCGCGCTCCCCCGCCGGTGGCCGAACCGGTCCTCAGCGGTCATCGGAGATCCGCCTCACGGCTCCTGGCCCGCGACCGATTCGATGTCGACCCGCGTATCTGCGTGCAGACGCCGAGTGTGATCGACCACGCGGGTCTCTCCGACCACGCGGACGGCCGACGTCAGCGGGATGTCGCCGCTCGAGCGACCGAAGCCGAAGACGACATCGCCGGGCTCGACGATGCGCCGGCCGCCGGCGCCCGTGAACGACAGCAGGTCGGCGGCCACCTCGAACGACACCTGAGCACGCTCTCCGACGCGCAGCGGCACCCGGGCATAGCCGATGAGCCGCTGCACCGGACGCACCGCCGAGGCCACCGGGTCGTGCAGGTAGAGCTGCACGACCTCGACCCCGTCGCGGTCGCCGGCGTTGCCCACGTGCATCGACACCGTGACGGACCCGTCGACGGGCAGCTCGGATGCGGAGGCCGAGGCATCCGACCAGACGAAGTGCGAGTAGCCGAGACCGTGGCCGAACGGGAACGCGGCGGTGGGATCGATGTTCGAGACCTCGTTGCGGCGCGCCAGAGTCGCGGCGAGGTAGGTCGACGGCTGGGCGCCGGGATCGCGCGGCACGCTGACGGGAAGCCGTCCGCTCGGGTTCACCCGGCCGCTGAGCACGCCGGCGATCGCACCGGTGCCCTCTTCGCCGGCGAAGAACGTCTGCACGATCGCCGCAGCACGCTCCGGGGCGGAGCCCAGGGCGTACGGCCGGCCGGCGAGCAGCGTCACCACGGTGGGCGTCCCGGCGTCGAGCACGGCGTCGAGCAGCGCCTGCTGAGACCCCGGGAGCGAGAGGTCGGCGACGTCGCAGCCCTCGCCGCTGGTGCCGCGGCCGAACAGTCCTGCCCGGTCGCCGAGGGCGAGCACGACGACGTCGGCAGCGGATGCCGCGGCCACCGCCTTCGCGAATCCCTCGGTCTCCCCGCCGTCGACCGACGTGCCGCGGGCGAAGACGATCTCGGCATCGGGAAACTCGGCCGCGACCGCGTCGCGCAGCGTCGGCAGCGTGAGGCCGATCGGGACCTCGGGATGCCGCACCCCGACATGCGACGGGAACGAATAGCACCCGAGCACCGCGTACGGGTCGGCGGCGACGGGCCCGACGACCGCGATCCGGCGAGGGCGGCGCAGCGGCAGCGCGCCGTCGTTGGACAGCAGCACGATCGCCTCCTCGGCGAGTCGCCGAGCGAGGTCGCGGTTGGCCGGCGGATCGAGATCCACGCTGCCACGGACGTCCTGCCCCGCGGCGCCGCGGCGCACCGCGGCGAGCGCCGGGGGCACCGGCGACCAGTCGGGATCGAGCATCCCGAGCTCCGCCTTCTGCCGCAGCACCCGGGTCAGAGCCCGGTCGATCAGAGCTTCGTCGACCGAGCCGTCCTCGACGGCCCGCACGAGCGCCGGGCCGAACGTCTTGACGGTCGGAAGCTCGACGTCGATCCCTGCCGCGAGAGCGTCGCGCGCGGCATCCGTCCACCCCTCGCTGTAGCCGTGCAGCTGCTTGAGGAAGGCGATCGAGAAGTAGTCGGCGACCACGGTGCCCTCGAAGCCCCATCGGTCGCGGAGAAGGTCCGTGAGGAGGGAGGCGTCGGCCGCGGTGGGGATGCCGTCGAGATCGGTGTACGAGTTCATGACCGAGCGGACGCCGCTCTCGCGGATCGCCATCTCGAACGGGGGCAGCAGCACGTCGGCGAGCTCGCGAGCGCCGACCGACACGGGCGCGAGGTTTCGTCCGCCCTTGGAGGCGGAGTAGCCGACGAAGTGCTTGAGCGTGGCGATCACGCCGGCGGATTCGACGCCCTGGATGTAGGCCGTCGCGACGGTGCCGACGAGGTACGGGTCCTCGCCGATGGTCTCCTCCACGCGGCCCCAGCGGGCATCGCGCACCACGTCGAGCACGGGAGCGAGGCCCTGATGCACGCCGACGGAGCGCATGTCGTCGCCGATCCGGCGGCCCATCTCGCGGACGAGATCGGGGTCGAAGGACGCGCCCCAGCTGAGCGGCACGGGGTAGGCGGTGGCGCCCCAGGTCGCGAAACCCGCCAGGCACTCCTCGTGAGCGAGCGCCGGGACGCCGAAGCGATTGGCCGCGACGATCTTCTGCTGTGCGCGCAGCAATGACAGCGCCCCGACCGCCGGGTCGACCGGCGCGGTGCCGAACGGCCGTGTGAGCTGGCCCAGGCCCCACGGGAGGATCGCGTCCAGGTCGATGTGATCGTCCATCTCGTGCTGGTGCGGCGCGACGTCTTCACCGTCGTCGGATGCCCCGACCCACACTCCGTAGAGCTGGGCGACCTTTTCGGCCACGGTCATCACTGCGACCAGCGCGTCGACGCGTTCGCCGACGGGAAGCGAGACATCGCGCCACGGCTCGGCCGCCGCCACGGGGCGCTGCGTGCTCTCCGAGAGAGTCATCCCTTCACCGCCCCCGTGAGTCCGCCGACGATCTGCTTCTGCATCGTCAGGAAGAAGATCAGGGCCGGCACCATCGCGAGCGAGGTGTACGCCAGCACGGCGCCGGTGTCCTGCGAGTACTGCGACGAGAACTGGGTGACCCCGAGCGGCAGCGGCCACAGCTCTTGCGGAAGCGTTCCGGTGCTGATGACGAGGAGCGGCAGGAGGTAGCCGTTCCAGCTCGCGACGAACGCCAGGATGCCGACCGTGACCAGGCCCGGCCTCGCGAGCGGCAGCAGGATCCGCCAGAAGAACCCGATGCGCGTCGCGCCGTCGATCATGGCGGCCTCCTCGAGCTCGGCGGGGATCGCCCGCAGGAACGGCACGAGGATGATGATCGTCGTCGGCAGTGCGAAGGCGATGCCCGGGATGATGACGCCGAGGTAGGTTCCATGCAGCCCGAGGGTGCGCAGCAGCAGCGTCAGGGGCAGTGCGGCGACCGTCAGCGGGAACATGAGCCCCGCCGCGAACAGCGTGTACAGCCCCTCGCGGCCCTTGAAGTTGTAGCGCGCCAGCACGTACGCCGCCATGATGCCGGCGATGACGACGCCGACGGTCGTGGCCACGGCGAGCACCGTGCTCGCGAACACGTTGCCCCAGAACCGCGGAGCGCTGAGGACGGCGATCCAGTTCTGGAGCACCCAGGGGTCGGGCATCCCGGCGGGGTGGGCGTTGAGGTCGGCGGTCGTGCGGAACCCGCCGATGAAGACGTACAGCACCGGTCCGATCGCGACGGCGGCGATCACCAGCGCGAGCAGATAGACGAACGGCTGGCCCCAGTCGAAGCGGCGGCCCGCGGGCTCGGCTTCGCGTGGTCCGGCGCTGCCGGTGACGATGGTCGTGGTGGCCGACATGTCAGCGCACTCCGCTCGTGATGGCGCCCTTGAGGTCGCGGTGGAGCGCGAAGCGCTGGTATCCGAGGGCGACGACGAGCGAGATGAGGAACAGGATGACGGCGATGGCACTGCCGTAGCCGGGCTGACCGGCGAACTGGCCCTGCTGGACCATATAGGTCGCCATGGTCTCGGTGGCCATGCCGCGCACCGTGGGGGCGACGGTCACCCACACCATGTCGAAGACCTGGAGCGAGCCGATGATCGAGAGGAACGCCCAGATGCGGATGGTGGGGGCCAGGAGCGGGATGGTGATGTACCGCTGCACCTGCCACCACGTCGCGCCGTCGATCTGAGCAGCCTCGGACAGCTCGTCGGGCACGCCCTGGAGCCCGGCGAGGAACAGCAGGATGGCGAACCCGATGTACTTCCACGTCAGGATGAAGAAGATCGTCCACAGCGCGATGGCGGGGTCCGCGAGCCAGTTGCGGGTGAGCGCGCCGAGACCGAGGGCCTCCAGGGTCGCGTTCACGGCGCCGTTCGGCTGCAGCAGGAGCTTGAAGGACAGACCCGCGATCACCTCGGCGAGGACGTACGGGACGAAGATCAGCAGCCGCAGGGCGCCGCGTCCGCGCATCGCGCGATTGAGCAGCAGGGCGACGCCGATCGCGATGGGGCCCTGGACGAGGAGCGACATCACGAGGATGAAGAAGTTGTTGCCGATGGCGCGGATGAACTCGGGCGTGTTCAGCGCGCGGACGTAGTTGTCGAGGCCGACGAACCTCTCGGGGTCGGCGAGGTCGTCCCACTGGAAGGCGGGCGGGAGGTTGTAGAAGCTGTACACCCCCGCGAGGAGGACCGGGAGTATGACGAACCCGAGGAACAGGAAGAGCGCGGGCCCGACGAACAGCAGGATCTCGAGGCGCTTGCGCCCCTGTCCACTGCGTCGCCTGCGGCCCGAGGCCGGGGAGGGGCCCGGGCCCGCGGTGACCGCGGGCCCGGGGGTGATGAGTGCTGTCATGGCTAGAGAGTCGCTGCCGCGTCTTCCATCTTGGTGACGATGTCGTCGGCTGTGCCGGCGCCGCCGAAGAGGTTGACGATGCCCTCGTTCATGGCGTTGCCGACGGTGGTGCCGTAGGCGGTGTCGAGCCAGAGCTGGACGAACGACGAGGCTGCGAGGCCTTCGGCGACCATCACGAGGTTCGGGTCCTCGAGCGAGCCGACGGCTGCCGGCACGGTCGGGATGCCCGAACCGCTGGCCGCGAAGCGCGCCTGGACGTCCTCGCTCATGATGTACGCCAGCAGTTCGGCGCACTCCGGCGGAGCGTCGGCCGAGCAGCCGAAGCCGTCGCCGCCGCCGAGCGAGGCGGTGGGGTCACCGGCCGAGCCCTCGATGCCGGGGAAGGGGAACCAGCCCAGGAACTCCGGGACCTTCTGGTCGGGGGTGAGCCCGCCGATGGTGCCGGCGTTCCAGTGGCCCATGAGCTCCATGGCCGCCTGGCCGTTGGCGACCAGACCCGCCGAGCTGCCGGCGCCGGTCTGAGCGGGCGTTCCGAGGAAGCCCTCCTGGAACGGCTCGATGCCGAGGAACTCCTCGAGCTGCTCTCCGGCTTCCACGAAGCACGGGTCGGAGAAGTCGAACTCGGTCTCGGCGGTCTGCAGCGCCTCGGGCGAGCAGGAGTGCAGCGCGAACTGGTACCACCAGTGCGCGGCGGGCCACTTGTCGCCCGCTCCGACGGCGATGGGCGTGATGCCCGCGTCGCGGAGGGCGCCGACGGCGTCGACCAGCTCGTCGAGCGTGGTGGGGGCCTCGTCGATGCCGGCCTGCTCGAACAGCTCGGTGTTGTACCAGAAGCCCTCGATGCCGAACGTGAACGGAACGCCATAGGTGGCGCCGTCGACCTGCCAGGGGTTGACGGTCGCCCCGACGCTCTCGATCGTGTCGCTGATCTCGTCGTCGAGGGGCATGAGGTAGCCGTTCTCGACCTGATCGCGAAGCTCGCCGCCGGGCCACACCTGGAAGAGGTCGGGCGGGTCGCCCGCTGCCAGCGCGTTCGGGATCAGCGTGCGCTGCAGCTCCTCGTTCTGGTAGCCGGTCTGCTCGACCGTGACGCCCGGGTGTGCCTCCTCGAACTCGGCGGCCACCTCTTCCCAGACGGCCGGGAGCGGTCCGGAGGTGGCGTTGTGCCACCAGGTGAGCGTGACGTCTTCGCCGTCGCCGCCGTTTTCGCCGCTGTCGCCGGTGCTGCCGGCACAGCCGGCGAGCGCGCCGATGGCGAGGCCGGTCGCGGCGAAGCCCGCGACGAGCCGCATCCTGCTGCGTGTGTTCATCTTCGAACCTCTCGAAAGTTTCGACATCTACGTCGAAAGTGATGTGGACGACCTAAGAGTACGTCCCAGGCGATTTGCGGTCAAGAGCAACAAATACGCCATCCGCAGCGCCGTCGCCCGTACAGTGTGAGGGGTGACCGATCCGCTTCCCGCCGAGGGCGTCCGCCAGCGCAATCTCGCCCGTCTGCTGCGCCTGGTCCACGTCGAAGGCCCCCTCTCCCGGGCCAACCTGACCGAGTCGACCGGCCTCAACCGGTCCACGGTCGCCGATCTCGTCGCCGAGCTCGTCCGCGAGGGACTGGTCATCGAACGCGCCCCCGACCCGTCGCGCCGCGTCGGCCGCCCCTCGCCTGTCGTCGCCGTCGACCCGAGCGTGCTCGCGATCGCGGTCAACCCCGAGGTCGACGCGCTGACCATCGCCGCCGTGGGCCTGGACCGAGGCATCCCGCTGCGCGAGCGCATCGAGGTGGACCACCTGCTGACGCCCCAGGAGACCGCCGACCTCGTGGCCGCGCGCATCGCCGCCTGGCGCGACGACGCCTTGTCAGGCGCTCGCATCGTCGCCGTCGGACTCGCCGTCCCCGGCCTGGTGCGAGCCGCCGACGGACTCGTTCGCGACGCACCGCACCTCCGGTGGACCGACGCTCCGCTGCGCGACCTGGTGGCCTCCGCGACCGGGCTCCCCGCCGTCGTGGGCAACGACGCGACCCTGGGCGCCCTCGCCGAGCACCTGTACGGCGCCGCCCGAGGGATCGACGACGTCGTGTACCTGAACGGCGGAGCGAGCGGCATCGGCGGCGGACTGATCGTCCACGGGATGCCGGTCTCCGGCGCCGGCGGCTATGCCGGCGAGTTCGGCCAGAACCGGCCGGGCATCCCCTCCGACGCCGACCGGCACGCCGACGGCGGGGTGCTCGAGGACGAGGTGAGCCGCGCCCGGCTGCTCGCCGCCGTCGGGCTGCAGGCCGCCGACGAGCCCACGCTCGCCGCCGCCCTCGCCGCCTCGGCCGATCCGGGCGTCGCCACCGAGCTCGCGCGGCAGCGCCGCATCCTCTCGACCGCGCTCGCGAATGCCGTCAACGTGCTCAATCCGTCGGTGGTCGTGCTCGGCGGGTTCCTCGCCACGATCGCCGATCACAACTCGGACGGCCTCACGAGCGCCGTCGCCGCACAGGCGATGCCGGCCAACATGGAGGGCCTCGACATCCGCGTCGCCTCGCTCGCCGAGGACCGCCTGCTCATCGGTGCGGCTGAGGCCGCGTTCGCCGAGCTGCTCCGCGACCCCGCCGCCTGAGACCTACACCGGCTGGTTCGGACGGTCAACGGGGGTGAAGGATCCCGGCCCCGGGCGCATGCTGGAGGCTTCGAGAGAGGACTGCCATGAGCGATCCGAACTACCCGGGCGAGACGCCTCCGCCGCTCCCGACGGAGCCGAACCCGCCCTCGCCGGACGAGCCGCTCGCGCCCAACCCGCCGGAGCCGACGTTCCCGTCGCCCTCCGAGCCGAGCGTGCCGGCACCGACCCCGCCCTCGGAGCCTTCGGCGCCGACGCCGTCGGGCCCGTCGACTCCGGCGCCGTCGGCCCCCATGCCGGACGTCGGCCCGGGCGTCTGACGCGGGCGGACGGTCCGCCGCATCCGTCCGCCGAACCGGACGAACCGTCATGGCCGACGGGCGGGCGCGCGGGTATCGTCGGGGAAAAGCCCGACGGAAGGTCCCCCATGTCGACGACGACCGAACGCCACGCCCGCACTGAGGCCGAGCTCCAGCAGATGGCCAAGGACCACCTGTGGATGCACTTCGCCCGACAGTCGACGATGGAGAGCAGTGGCGTCCCGATCATCGTCAAGGGTGAGGGACACCACATCTGGGACTCGCACGGCAAGCAGTACATCGACGGCCTCTCCGGCCTGTTCGTCGTCAACGCCGGACACGGCCGCCGACGTCTCGCGGAGGCCGCCGCACGGCAGGCCGAGCAGCTCGCCTTCTTCCCGATCTGGTCGTACGCCCACCCCGCCGCGATCGAGCTGGCCGACCGCATCGCCGACTACGCGCCCGGCGACCTCAACCACGTGTTCTTCTCGACAGGCGGCGGCGAGGCCGTAGAGACGGCGTTCAAGCTCGCGAAGTACTACTGGAAGCTGCAGGGTCAGCCCTCCAAGCACAAGGTGATCTCGCGCGCCGTCGCCTACCACGGCACCCCGCAGGGCGCCCTCGCGATCACCGGCATCCCGGCGATGAAGGCGATGTTCGAGCCGCTCACGCCCGGTGGCTTCCGCGTTCCCAACACGAACTTCTACCGCGCCGGTGATATGGGCGGACCCACGGGGAGCCTCGAGGAGTTCGGAGTGTGGGCGGCCGACCGCATCGAGGAGATGATCCAGTTCGAGGGGCCCGAGACGGTCGCGGCCGTCTTCCTCGAGCCGGTGCAGAACTCCGGCGGCTGCTTCCCGCCTCCCCCCGGCTACTTCCAGCGTGTGCGCGAGATCTGCGACAAGTACGACGTGCTGCTCGTGTCGGACGAGGTCATCTGCGCGTTCGGACGCATCGGCGAGTACTTCGCCTGCGACGCCTACGACTACAAGCCCGACATGATCACCTTCGCCAAGGCCGTCACGAGCGGCTACTCGCCCCTCGGCGGCACCGTCATCAGCGACCGGATCTACGAGCCCTTCCGCACCGGCGACACGACGTTCTACCACGGGTACACCTTCGGCGGGCACCCGGTCTCGGCCGCGGTGGCGCTCGAGAACCTCGACATCTTCGAGGAGGAGCGCCTGCTCGAGAACGTGCGGGAGAACTCGCCCGTGTTCCGCTCGACGCTCGAGAAGCTCACCGACCTGCCGATCGTCGGCGACGTGCGCGGCGACGGGTACTTCTTCGGCATCGAGCTGGTCAAGGACAAGGCCACCAAGGAGACCTTCGACGACGACGAGTCCGAGCGCCTGCTGCGCGGCTTCCTCTCCAAGGCCCTGTTCGATGCCGGACTGTACTGCCGGGCCGATGACCGCGGAGACCCGGTGATCCAGCTCGCTCCGCCCCTGACAATCGGGCCGAGCGAGTTCACCGAGATCGAGCAGATCCTCCGCTCGGTGCTGACCGAGGCGTGGACGCGCCTCTGACGAAACGGCGCGTTTCGTCAGAGGCGCAACGCAGGGACATCGCGGGAATGGTTCCAGCGTCATCGCGTTTCCCCTCGGCATGACACGAGTCGGAATCATCGGAGCAGGACACATCGGATCGACCCTCGCGCGCGGTCTCGTCGACCGCGGCTACGAGGTCGTGATCAGCAACTCCAGGGGGCCCGAGACGCTGACCGCACTGGTCGAGGACCTCGGGCCGAACGCCACGGCGGGGACGGTGACGGATGCCGCGGCATCCGGTGACATCGTCATCGTGACCGTGCCGCTCAAGGCGCTCGACCAGGTGCCGGCCGAGCCGCTCGCCGGGAAGATCGTGCTCGACACGAACAACTACTACTGGGAGCGCGACGGCCGCATCGCCGACCTCGACGAGAAGCGCACCACCACCACGCGGATGGTGCAGAGCCACCTTCCCGAGTCCAAGGTCGCGAAGGCGTTCAACCACATCCTCGCGGCCGACATCCTCACCACGGGCTCGCCGGCGGGCCCCGAGGATCGCCGCGCGCTCGCGACGGCGAGCGATCATGCGGATGCCGCGGCCCTCGTCACCGCCCTCTACGACGAGTTCGGCTTCGACACGGTCGACGTCGGCTCGGTCGACGAGAGCTGGCGCGTCGAGCGCGACCAGCCGGCATACGTGGTGCGCCAGACGGCGTCCGAGCTCGAGCAGAACCTGGCGCGCGCGACCCGCTGAGACGGTGGGTTCGGGGCGCGGCCTGCTCCGCCGCATCCGGTTCGGGGCGCGTTCCGCTCCTTGGGGCGTGCAATCCAGCGCCCCGAACCGCGGAACGCGCCCCGAACCCCACACATCCGGCGCCGGGCACGAACCCGGCGCCGGGCGGCGGTCGCAGTACTAGAGCGTCGCCGCGAAGGGATCGAAGTCGGCGGGGATCGAGCCCACCTCGTCGACAGAGCTCTGCACCGGGACGAAGGCGCGCGACTCGACGGACTCCTCGATCGACAGCAGGGTGTCGAGCACGTGGTATCCGAAGCGTCCTGTGGCGACGTGAGGACGACCGGCGCGGATCGACCGCGCCATGTCGAGCAGCCCGAGCCCGCGTCCGGCGAGGACGCCGTCCTGGGGCACGTCGATGATCTCCTGCTCCACGGGCGCCGGCGGCACCACCATCTCGCGCAGCGGCCGCGTGATCGTGATCGCTCCGCCGAACGTGTTCGGGTCGGGGATCACCAGCGTGCCCTCGGTGCCCGTGATCTCCACGATGCCCTGGCGCAGCAGCGGCGAGTCAGTGCTGTACAGGCTCTGCGCCTGCCCGCCCTCCTCGAACTGGATGAGCGCCGACACGGTCGACGGCACCTCCACCGGGAACTCCTGGCCCGCCTGGGGCCCCACCTGCACCGCGCGCGACTCGCTCCCCCTGAGGCCGAGCGCGGCGACGGCCGAAACCGGGCCGAACACGTGGATCAGCGCCGAGACGTAGTACGGCCCCATGTCGAGCAGCGGTCCGCCGCCGAGCGCGTACAGGAACGCCGGGTTGGGGTGGAAGATCTCCGGCCCCTGCCACTGGAAGGTCGTCTGCGCGAACAGCGGACGCCCGATGTCGCCGCGGGCGATGGCGCGCTTGGCGGTCTGCACCCCCGGGCCGAGCACGGTGTCGGGCGCGACGCCGACGCGCAGGCCTGCGGCATCCGCCTTCTCCAGCATGCCCAGCGACGACTCGCGGTCCACGCCGATCGGCTTCTCGGTCCACACGTGCTTGCCCGCGGCGATGATGGCCTCGGACACCGCGATGTGCTCGGCGGGGATCGTGAGGTTGACGACGAGCTCGATGTCGGGATCGCCGAGCACGACATCGACGCCCCCGGCGTTCGGGACGCCGTACTTCGCGGCCTGCTCACGCGCGCGGTCCTCGATAAGGTCGCCGATCGCGAGCACGGTCACGTCCGGGAAGCTCGTGAGGCTCCGGAGGTACTGGTCGCTGATGTTCCCCGCGCCGATGATCCCGACGCCGACGGGCGCCGCCATCAGCGTGCCGCCCGCTCGTCGAGGAAGACCCGGCTCTGCTCGATGCCCTCGAACAGATCGCCCGAGTAGGCGTCGAACTCCACGATGGCGAATTCCAGAGCGGATGCCGCGTCCAGTGCCGCGGCGAGCGGCACGGCGCCCGTGCCGGCCGGGACCTGGTCGGCCGGCGGGTAGGCCTTGATCGCCTCGGCGTCGAGCGTGCCGTCCTTCACGTGCACGGCCACGACGCGGTCGCCGAGCCTCTCGAGGAGTGCTGCCGGATCGACGCCCGCACGGGCCGCCCAGTACAGGTCGACCTCGAGCACGACGCGCGGATCGAGCAGCTCGGCGAGCAGCTCGAGCCCGCTCTGCCCGTCGAACTGCGCCTCGAGCTCGTGGGCGTGGTTGTGGTAGCCGACGCGGAGGCCGCGGGCTGCGGCGATCTCGGCGGCCGCGTTGAGGAGGCGCGCGGTCTCCTCGACCTGAGCGCGGGTCTCCCATCGAGCGGGTTCGGTGTAGGGGTCGATGACGGTGCCCATGCCGAGGACGTCGGCGGCGTCGAAAACCTCGTCGGGGGTCGGCACCGGGAGGGTCGTGCCGCTGCCGTCCGGGTTCACGAAGGACTCCGACGCGAGGAACGCGTGCCCGGTGGGGGCGGTCAGGCCGTGGGTGGTGAGGGATGCCGCGAGCGGCGCGGCCCGGCGCACGAAGTCGTAGGGCTCGACGGCGGTGAAGCCGCGGCGCGCGACCTCGGCGAGCGTGCCGTCGAGGTCGGACTCCAATGCGTCCTTCACAGTGAACAGCTGAACGGATGTGAGTGCCGGCATGGAGACTCCCTCGGCGGTCGACGGTGACGTGCGCCGTGATCGGCGCCCGGACAGCACGCTAGCACAAAACCTCCATGCGGAGGTTTTCATTCGGCTAGGATGCGTCCATGCCCGAAGAGCCTGGCGGTCCCGCCGAGGAAGACGCCGCGGCGCGCAGCCGCGGCCCCTATGCGAAGGGCCTCGCCCGCCGTCAGCAGATCCTCGACCGGGCGATCGAGGTCTTCGCCCGCCGGGGCTCCGCCGGCACGAGCCTGCGGTCCATCGCCCAGGAGATCGGCGTCTCCCACGCCGCCCTCTCGCACTACTTCACGTCGCGCGAACAGCTGCTCGTCGAGGTGTACCGCGAGGCCGAGCGTCAGACCGGAGAGAGCGAGCCGCATCCCGCCGACGCGTCGCCGGTCGAGATCATGACCGAGTCGGCACGGCGCAACCACGCCGTGCCCGGCCTGGTGCAGCTGTACTCCACTCTCGTGGCCGCCGGGCTCGAGTCGGGGCATCCCGATGCGACCGAATTCGCCACCGTCCGGTTCGCCGCCGTGCGGGCGGACCTCGCCGACCGGGTGCGGCGCAACCAAGCCCTGGGGCGGATGCGCCAGGACGTGGATCCCGACGCCGTGGCCGCGCTCGTCGTCGCCGCGTCCGACGGCCTCCAGGCGCAGTGGATGCTCGACGAGGAGGTACCGCAGTCCGCGGCCCTCGAGCTGCTCGCCCGCCTCCTCGCCGACGAGCACACGAAGCGGCCCACCGAGGCTTAGGATCGTGTCCGTGGGGACCATCTACTACGGAGGATCGGCCACTCCGATCCATATCGAGGACCGCGCGCTGGCGCACCTCAAGGTCGTGATCGCGACGAAGCTCCGGCGCGACGAGAGCTTCACCGTCTCCTGGCGGCATCCCGAAGACCAGCCGCGCGGTCGCAGCACGATCTGGCTGCATCCCTCGATCCCGCTCCGGTTCGTCTTCGACGATCCCGAGCCGACCGACCTCAGCCGGGACTGGATCGAAGAACTGGCCAACTCGGCGAACTCGTCCGGCGGCATCACGCTCGTGGCCGAGCACTTCGACACCGGCCCCATCCCGACGATCGAACCCGATGGCGCCGACGTCGCACTCGGGAACGTCGAGGTCGAGACGCTCGACGTCGGACAGCTCACCGTCGCCGGCCAGGATGTCGCTCCGGGCGGGATCGGCGAGGACTGAGCCCGCTCAGCCCTTCTCGACCGGCTTCTCGTCGACCGGCTCGGGCAGGATCGTCAGCCCGGCGGGGCCGCTGGCTGCCTGCATGAGGTCGTCGACCCAGGCGCGGTTGATACGCGGCTGACGACTGCCGAAGAAATGGAACTGCAGCGCCACCGACGGATGGATCCAGAAGCTGCGGCGCCCGCTGCCGTCGCCCACCTCGACGTCGAACATGAAGGGCTCCGAGCGACGGAGCTTGTTCATCATGACGATTCTCAGGTGTGCGAGTGTCCGGTCGTCGATGTCGACGGCATTCGCCGCGGTGTCGTAGATGAACCTTCCCATGCGAGGAGTGTACGACCCGCGTCAGCGTGGAGCGAATGCGGCGCGAAAGAGCCTGGTGGCACGGTCGGCGACCGCGGACCGGACGGACGGGTCGGCGCGTGCGAGCTCGGTTCCGAGCATGCCGATCGCCATGACGACGTCCTCGGTCTCGACGTGCGCTCCGATGCGACCCGCGGCCCGCTCACGCTCCACGAGTCCTGACACCACGGCCTGGAACCTGTAGCCGAGCGGCACCACCCGAGGGTCGCGGAGATCGGCCGTCACGAGCTCGATGAGGGCTGCCGACACGATCGCCTGCTCCACCACGCGGTCGAACAGGTCGTCGATCGTCCGGTCGGGTGCCGCGATGTAGTCCTCGAGGTCGGCGATGTTGTCTTCGAACACGGCCACGGCGAGGGCCGTCCGGTCGGCGAAGTGGCGATAGAGGCTGCCCTGACCGACGCCGGCTCGTTTGGCGACGGCGCTGAAGGGGGCGTTCAGCCCGCCGTCCGCATACACCTCACGCGCAGCGGCGATGAGGGCTCGGCGATTGCCGGCGGCGGCGGCGGGACCACGATTCGCACGGGGGATTGCGGAGGTCGACACGGGTGTAGCCTAGTACCGGACACAGCTGTCCGGTAGAAAGGGAAACATCATGAGCAACACCACCACGCTGACGGGCGACTCCTCGATCGCGGACTGGCTGGCAGACCCCGCCGGCGACGCGATCCTCACCGAGATGCTCGCTCAGGGCGGCCAGACCCCCGACGTGTTCAAGCCCGTCCGGCGCCTCGCCATCAAGCGCCTCGTCAAGCTCAGCCGCGGCTCGTTCACGCAGGAGATGCTCGACGACCTCGTCCGCCGCGCCGCAGCCGGGGACGTCCCGGCCGGCGCCACGACGACCGCTGCTCCCGTCGCGGCCGAGCGCGCGGCCGGCAACGCCGTTCCGCTGCGCGAGTGGACCGAGCGCCTGGACCAGGGTCGGTTCACCGGCCAGACCGTCATCGTCACGGGCGCGGGCTCGGGCATCGGCCGGGCCACGGCATCCCGCATCGCCCGCGAAGGCGGCCGCGTCATCGCCGTCGACGTGAGCCAGGAGCGCCTCGACGAGTTCGCCGCCGAGCACGCGGCTGCCGACGTGGTCCCCCTCGTCGCGGACATCACCGACGACGCGGGCGTGGCGCGCATCGTCGAGGCGGCCGGTGACACCATCGACGCCCTCGCCAACATCGCCGGGATCATGGACGACATGACCCCGATCGGCGAGGTGACGGACGCCGTGTGGCAGCGCGTCTTCCGCGTGAACGTCGACGGCACCATGAAGCTCATGCGCGCCGTCATCCCGGCGATGCTCGCGCAGGGCGGCGGCTCGATCGTCAACACCGCGTCCGAGGCGGCCCTGCGCGGCTCGGCCGCGGGCGTGGCCTACACCGCGTCCAAGCACGCCGTGGTGGGACTCACCAAGTCGAGCGCCTTCATGTACGGCCCGAGCGGCATCCGCGTCAACGCGGTCGCTCCCGGACCGACCATCACGAACATCGAGGCCACCTTCGCCTCGCCGCTCGGCGCCGAGCGCGTGCAGGCGGCGATGACGATCCTCCCCGACGCTGCCGAGGCCGAGGCCCTCGCGGCGTCGATCACCTTCCTCCTGAGCGACGACGGCGTGAACGTCAACGGCATCGTGCTCGCGAGCGACGGAGGCTGGTCCGCCGCCTGAGCCGCGGACCCGCGAAGGCCCCGGAGGACCCGAACCTCCGGGGCCTTCGACATCTCAGAACGGGGCGTTACGTCTCGCTTCGCTCGCTCAACGGCCGGGGCGGAGCACTCCGAGGCCGGCGACGTCGTACGCGAGCTCGACCGCCTCGAAGATCGCGGCGTCGATCGTGCGAGGGGCGAACGCATCGCCGATCGTGACGACGCGGGGAGCAGCATCCGCGATTCCCTCGACCACCACCGACGCGCGCGGCTCGATCGCGACGACGGCGTCCAGCCGGTCGAGCGTCGTGCCCTCACCGGTGAGGGCGTCGCGCACTGAGATCGTCTCTGGCACGACCGCGTCGACGACCTGGGCGGTCCGGCGTCGGAAGCCAGGATGCGCGGCCAGCCGCTCGAGGAGCAGCGGCCGGTCGTAGCCGGCGCCGATGTGGGGGAAGACGGACTCGAACGGCGTCACGACCTCGAGCTCGTCGACGTGCGCGAGCAGGCTCAGCACGATTCCCGCCGCGTACGCCGTGCCGTCCGAGTCGACGACCGCGATCCGCCGGCCGAGCTGCGCGGGAGCGGAGGCCGCGGCGAACGCGTCGATCGTGCCTGCCGCGGGGAAGCCGCCCGTGTAGGCGCCGCCGAGAGCCAGCGAGGTCGATCGCGGCGCGACGGCGCCCGTGGCCATCACGATGCCGTCGGCCGCAGCGGCCGCCAGGTCCGCCGCCGTCGCGGCGACGCCGAGCCGGACGTGCACCCCGGCCTCGGCGAGGTCGCGCTCGAGATCGTCGACGAGCAGCCCGACGCTCTCGCGGCCCGGCACCCGGCGAGCGAGGCGCAACTGGCCCCCGAGCTCGTCCGCCTGTTCGAGCAGCGTGACGTGGTGCCCGTCGGACGCGAGCTCGACGGCGGCGCGCATGCCCGCGGGGCCGCCGCCCACCACGATCCAGTGCCGCGCCGTCGCGGCGTGCGGGCGATCCCCGCGCTCCAGCTCACGGCCCGCGAGCGGGTTGACGGTGCATGACATCGGGAGTCCGCGGCTGCCGCGGCCGAGGCATCCCTGATTCAGCCGGATGCAATGACGGATGCCGCTGCCCGCCCCGAAAGCCTGGCCGAGCAGCTTGCGGCCGAGGTCGGGGTCGGCGATCTGGGCGCGCGTGAGGGCCACCATGTCGGCGATGCCCGACGCGACCACCTCCTCTGCCTCTTCGACCGAGCGCGCGGCGCCGACGCCGAAGACGGCCACGTCGGGATGTGCGGCCTTCACCGCCGCGACGTCGTCGCGCAGCCACGCGTATGGCATCGGCGAGGATGGGAAGACGTAGTGGACGTTGTGGTAGCCGCCGGCGGCGAGATCGAGGAAGTCGATCCGCGCCGCCGCACGCAGCCGCGCGATGACTTCGCGCATCGCGGCGCCGTCGAGGCCGTCGGGGTGGAACTCGTTCGCGACGATGCGGATGCCCACCGTGTAGTCGTCGCCCACGCGCTCCCGCACGGCGCTCAGCACCTCGCGCGGGAACCTCGTGCGGCCCTCCAGGTCACCGCCGTACTCGTCGCCGCGCGCGTTGTACAGCGGGGAGAGGAACTGATGCAGGAGGTAGCCGTGCGCCATGTGGATCTCGACGCCGTCGAAGCCGCCCGCCCGGGCGTGCTCGGCCGAGATCGCCCAGCCCTCCACGACCGACCGGATGTCGTCGCGGCTCATCTCGCGGGTCGCATGGGCGGTCGACGGAGACAGGATGCGCGACGGGGCGTACACCGTGCGCGGTCCGTCCGGCCCGTCGGGCTGCGCCTGGGCGCCGTGGTGGTTGAGCTGCACGAAGACGCGCGATCCGGCGTCGTGGATGGCGTCGGTCATGCGTCGCGACGCCGGCACCGACTCGGGCAGGAACGCGTCCTGGAACCCGCGGATCGACCCCGACGGATGAACGAAGTGATTGCCCGCGATGAACAGGCCGCACCCGCCGTGTGCGCGCCGGACGAAGTACGCGGTCTCACGGTCGGACTCGACCCGGTCGGAGTACTGCTTCGAGTGCGCGGTCTGCATGATGCGGTTGGGCACGTCGACCATGCCGATCCGCAGCGGCTCGGACAGCGCCGAACCCGCACCTGTGGGGACGGACGGGATGCCGGGGCTCGCGGTCATCCTCCGAGACTACGACCGCGCTGCCGCCGGTTCGGGGCGCATACGGTCGGTCGGGGCGCAGTGTGCCGCGCCCCGAACCGAGGAACACGCCCCGAACCGACGGCTGGGCTGGGGTTGTTACAGCCCGGCGAGCGCCTCGTCGAGATCGGCGATGAGGTCGGCCGCGCTCTCGATGCCCACCGACAGCCGCACGAGATCCTCGGGAACCGCGAGCTCCGTGCCGCGCACCGAGGCGTGGGTCATCTCGTCGGGGTAGTTCATGAGCGACTCCACGCCGCCCAGCGATTCCGCGAGCTGGAAGAGCCGCGTCGATTCGGCGAAACGACGAGCGGATGCCGCGTCCGCCAGCTGCGCGGACACGATGCCGCCGAAGCCGCTCATCTGGCGGGCGGCGAGGTCGTGGCCGGGGTGGCCGGGCAGGCCGGGGTAGTGCACGGCCGCGACCTGGGGGTGCGCCAGGAGGAACTCGGCCACGGCCTGCGCGTTCTCACTGTGCCGCTGCATCCGGACCGCGAGGGTCTTGATGCCGCGCGTCGTGAGCCAGGCGTCGAGCGGACCCGACACGGCGCCGACCGCGAACTGCAGGAACTTCGCCTGCTCGAACAGCGCGTCGTCGTTGAGCACGAGCGCGCCGCCGACCACGTCGGAGTGACCGCCGAGGTACTTCGTCGTGGAGTGCACGACGACGTCGGCGCCGAGTGCGAGGGGCTGCTGCAGCGCCGGGGAGGCGAAGGTGTTGTCGACCACGACGAGCGCGCCGGCCGCGTGGCCGAGGCGGACCAGTCCCGCGATGTCGGTGATGCGCAGCAGCGGGTTGCTCGGCGTCTCGACCCAGACGACGCGCGCCGGACGCTCCTCGAGTGCCGCCTCGACGGCGGCCAGGTCGTGCATGTCGACAACCCGGAGGCCGACGCCCCAGGGGCTGAGGATGCGGGCGATCAGCCGGTAGGTGCCGCCGTACACGTCGCTGCCGAGGAGCACCTCGTCGCCGGGCTTCAGCACGGCCCGCAGCAGCGCGTCTTCGGCCGCGAGGCCCGAGGCGAACGAGAGGCCGTGCGCGCCGCCCTCGAGCGCGGCGAGCTGCGCCTCCAGCGCCGTGCGAGTGGGATTGCCGCTGCGGCCGTACTCGTAGCCCTCGTGGAGGCCGCCGATGCCGTCCTGCACGTATGTCGTGGAGAAGTGGACCGGCGGGATGACGGCGCCCGTCGTGGGGTCGAACGCCTGCCCGGCGTGGACGGCGCGGGTGTCGAAGCCTCGGGGGACGATCGGCTCGGTCATGCGGGGGTTCCTCCAGGTCGGTCGGTCGGGAGTGGGGCGGACGGCGGCGAGGCGACATCGAAGCCGCGCTCGCTCATCCAGTCGTCGTCGTAGATCTTGCTGAGGTAGCCGCGCCCGTGGTCGGGCAGGAGCACGACCACGACCGACTCGGCGGGGAGGTCACGGGCCACGCGCAGCGCGCCGACGACGGCCATGCCGCTCGAGCCGCCGACGAGCAGGCCCTCCTCGCGGGCCAGTCGGCGGGTCATGGCGAAGGACTCGGCATCCGTCACCCGCTGCAGCTCGTGCACCACGGAGGGGTCGTAGGCCTCGGGCCAGAAGTCCTCGCCGACCCCCTCCACCAAGTAGCCGTGGAGCGGTCCGCCCGAGTAGATGGAGCCCTCGGGATCGACTCCGACGACGCGCACCGCGTCGCCGGACGCCTCGCGCAGGTACCGCCCGGTGCCGGTGATGGTGCCCCCGGTGCCGATACCGGCGACGAAGTGGGTCACGCGGCCCTCGGTGTCGCGCCAGATCTCGGGGCCGGTCGATTCGTAGTGGCCGCGAGGGCCATTCTGATTGGCGAACTGGTTGGGCTTGAAGGCGCCCGGGATCTCGCGGGCGAGGCGGTCGGAGACGCTGTAGTACGACCCCGGATCCTCGGGCGGGACGCTGGTGTCGGTGATCACCACTTCGGCGCCGTACGCCTTGAGCACGGCGACCTTCTCGCCCGCGAACTTGTCGGGGACCACGAAGATCATCCGGTAGCCGCGCTGGAGCGCGACCAATGCGAGGCCGACGCCCGTGTTGCCGCTGGTCGGCTCCACGATCGTGCCGCCGGGCCTGAGAAGGCCGTCGCGCTCGGCCGCATCGATGATGTTGCGGGCGATGCGATCCTTCGACGACCCGCCGGGATTGAAGTACTCGACCTTGGCGAGCACCGTGGCGGCGATGCCGTCGGTGACGCGGGTCAGCTGGACGAGAGGGGTGTTGCCGACGAGGTCGGCCACGCTCTTGGCGTAACGCACGGATGGTTCCTCGGTGTCGCCGCGCTCATGCGCGGGGGAAGCTGTCGGGGTCGCGGAAGCGTGCCTGGGGCACTCAGCGACAACAGCGACAGGTCAACACGTCGGTCAGTCTAGCGCGAACGACCCCTCTGGCCGGGGTGTCCGCTGATCGCTCCCGTGACGTGGGCCGGTCTCCGTCGATCACGACCCGGTGCGCGCCGCGGCGCGCGGGAGACGGCGCACGTCGGTCACGGGCTCCCAGGTGCCCGTGATGGTCTCGAACGGCGGGACGCCGCGGCCGACCGGGCGCCCGGCGGAGCGCGCCCATTGACTCCAGGATCCGGGGAACAGGCGCGCGCGGATGCCGGCGTGCTCCAAGGCGAGGACCGTGTGCGACGACGCGACCCCGGACCCGCAGTACACGATGAGGCGGGAGGCGCCGGTGATCCCGGCGTGGGCCGCGATGCGCCGCACCTCGTCAGGCGATTTCAGGCGTCCGTCCGGGGCGATGAAGGTGATCGCGGGGAGGTTGATCGCACCGGGGATGTGACCCTGCGCCGGATCGGCGGACGGCGCCGTGCCGCGATAGTGCTGGGGCGCGCGCACGTCGAGCAGCACATCGCCGATCGTCGTGTGCGCGACCTGCTCGATCGTCGCGACGCCGGGATCGGCATCCGTCACGCGAATGTCCCCCGGCAGGGGGGCGACGTCACCGGTCTCGATCGCCAGACCCGCCGCGACCCAGGCCCGCAGGCCTCCGTCGAGCACGCGGATGTCGACACCTCGCCGCCGCAGCAGCCACCACGCGCGGGCCGCGGCCACCCCGTCGTTGTCGTCGTAGGCGACCACGATGTCGCCCGAGCGCACTCCCCACCGTCGGGCGGAGCGTTCGAGGGCATCAGCGGCCGGAAGTGGGTGGCGCCCCCATTCGGGATGCCCCGGGGACGCCAGTTCGCGCTCGAGATCGACGTATACGGCGCCGGGCAGGTGACCGTCGACGTAGTCCAGGCGACCTTCGGGCCGGTCCAGGCGCCATCGGACATCGAGCAGCCGCACCGGGCGCCGGTCATCCAGAAGCGCCTGGAGCTTTGTGACATCCACGACCTGTGACATATCGCCAGTTTTGCGACAATCTCTCCAGCACAGAAGGGGTGGCCGCAATCCAGCGAAATGAAGGGACTCGCGAAGCCGCCCGGTGCCAGATGGGGGTCATCGCCTTCCGTTTCGGCATGTTTCGGCGTGCCCTGTCTTCGTCCGGCACAAATATGTACGGTCTGCCCTATGACACATTCGGCGCTCTCCAGTCCCCCCGCCCTGGTCGATCTGCGCGCGCCGGAACGCGGCTCGCCCCGATCGCTGGGCGCGGACGACTTCAAGGCCCTCTTCCGAGGTCACCCCGGCGGCGTGGCCGTCATCACGGCCGACGACGGTCGCGGGCCGGTCGCGCTCACCGCGACGTCGGTCTCATCGGTCAGCGCCGATCCGCCGCTGCTCGTGTTCTCGGTGTCGGCGCTGTCATCCGCCTCCGCCGCCATCCGCGGGTCCCGCACCGTGATCGTCCATCTGCTCGACGCGGACGACCTCGCGGTGGCGAAGCTCGGGGCCACGAGCGGCATCGACCGTTTCGCGGACACGTCGCAGTGGTCTCGACTGGTCACCGGAGAGCCCGTGTTCCACGGAGTGCGCGCCTGGGTGCGCTGCGACATCGTCGACCGCATGGACGCCGGCGGCTCGACCGTCATCGCCGCCCACGCTCTGCAGTCCAACGTGGCGCGCGATGCGCAGGGGTCCGCCGGCGCGCTGGTGTACCACGACCGTACGTGGCACCGCCTGGGCGAGCACTCCCGCGCGGAGTAGCGCCGCCGGGTGGGCGAGGGGCGGGCGCGAGCGGGTCGCACCCGTCCCTCGCTCATGCCAGCAGCGGGCCGACCTGCGTCGCGATGCGCTCGAGCTCTTCCTTCGCGGGCGAGGACTGGATGAGCAGCAGGGTGACCCCGGCCTCCGCATACGCCCGGATGCGCTCGGCGACCTGCTCGGGCGTGCCCACGAGGTCGGGCCGCAGCCCGCGCGTGCCCACCGAGTACTCGCGGCGCGAGACCTCCACGTCGAGCTGCGAGTTGCGCACGAACTCCTCGAACGAGGCATAGCCCGGCGACGACGGGTCGACGGTGGTGATGCGCTCCAGTTCGGCGCGCGCCTCCGACTCGGTGTCTCGCACGATCACGTACGCCGACATCGCGAACTCGTCGAACGGGCGCCCGTGGATGCGGGTGCGGCGTGCATTCATGTCGGAGACCTTCTCGCGGACCTCCTCCAGCGTGCCGCCGTGCAGGGCATACGAATCGGCGAAGCCCGCGATCGACTCACGGCCGTGCTCGCTCTCACCGCCCGCGAAGATCGGGGGCGAGACACGAGGCTTCGGCTCGAGGATGGTGTCGGCGACGGTGAAGTGGTTCCCGTCGTAGGAGAAGGGTGTCTGCTCCCACGTCCCGCGAAGGATCTCGACGAACTCGCGCGCCTGCTCGTAGCGTTCGTCATGACGCGTGAATGCCCCGCCGTACTGGCGCGCCTCCTCCTCCCACCAGGCCGCGACGACGTTGAGCGCGAAGCGGTCGGCGCCGATGTCGGCGATCGTCACCGATTCCTTGGCGGTCACCGCCGGGAGGTGGAACCCGGGCCGCACCGCCGTCAGGACGCGCAGCCGCTCGGTCGTCGCGAGGATGGCGGTGGAGAGCGCCCAGGCCTCGAGGCTCGGGGCGGTCAGACCCTTGCGGTCGTTGAGGTACAGCTCCGGAACCAGGGTCGTGTGGTAGCCGAGGCGATCGGCGAGCCGGGAGAGATCGCGGATGTACGCCCAGGTGGCGGGCATCCCCTCATCGCCGACGTTCCGGAGGAACCCGCCGTAGACGGGAGTCCAGTATCCGAGCCGCAACGTGGCTCCCGAGGGCGCCGGAGTGGTCTGCAGGGAGGGATTCGACATTCTCGCGAAGCCTTTCGGGAGGGGTGGGGCAGAGCGCGGCCGGCTGGTCAGGAGGTGCGATCCAGCGGTGTCTTCTCCCCGGCCTCGACGGCGAACGGCAGCCGGTTCTCGGCGGGTGCGAGGGGGCACGGCGAGTAGTCCGTGTACGCGCACTGCAGGTTGCTCGCGCGGTTGAAGTCCAGCACGACGTGCGTCGACCCGGCGACCGGAAGCGCCACGGAGAGAGTGCGACTGGCCGCATAGGTCGTGACGCCGCTCGTCGCGTCACGGAAGAGGAGCGTCGCCTGCCCTGCGCCGCGCGAGATGAGCGTCAGGGCGTAGCTCTGGCCGTCGACGGTGAACCGCACGCGGCCCGGTGTGGAGTGCGTGTGGGTGATCTCGGGGATCGCCGCTGCGATCGGGATGTCGCGAGGCGCCTCCGGCTCGAACACCGCGTCCACGACCCAGCGCGGGTCGGGCGCGTAGGCCGGCGTGCCCCGGTACCCCAGCCTCAGTCCGTGGTCGGGGTACAGCGGGCGCACCAGGTCTCGACCGCCGCGGCGCGACACCTCGACGACCACGTCGCCGAAGGCTGCGCGGTGGAAGGTCCGCTCTCCGATGACGCCGTACTCGTGCCGGCCGGTCACCTCGATGCCGTCGATCACGAAGGTCTCGCCGGGATCGAGCTCGACGACCGGGCCGCTCTCTCCCGTCGACCAGACTCCCGGCACACCGTCGAACCGCTGCGGCGCGACGTCGAGGAAGTTCACGCTGGTGTACGCGAGGAAGCCGTGGGGCGCGCGGCGGGACGCCTCGAGCTCGTCGTGCCACGCCTGCCAGTCGCGGGCGAACGCGTCCGCGTCGGCGGGCACGGCGGGGGTGGCGGTTTCTGCGATGGTCATGTCTCGCTCCTTCTCGGGATGTCCAGGTGCGACGCGCTCCGGCGCGCGGCGAGGTTGTGGTGACGGGGACGGATGCCCCTGCCTGCCGTCGTGTCGCTCAGGCGGCGGCGGACGCCGCCTGCTGCGTGAGGCGTTCGTGAGCAGGACGCCAGCCCAAGGCGGGCGCGATCTCGGTCGCGAGCAGCTCGAGCGCACGGATCGAGGCATCCAGTCCCGGCCTTCCGGGGTTGAACTGGGCGAGCAGGTCGGTCGCGAGCGGCAGGACCCGCTCGGACTGGAGCTGTGCGATGACCTCATCGGGATGCCCGTAGTGCGCGTGATAGCGGAACAGCGCGTTCTCGAGCGTCTCGGGCCCGAGCGGGCGGCCGCCGGCATTGGACCGCCGCACGTTGTCGACGAGCGCGTCGCCGATCTGCGCCAGTGCCGTGCGCCGGTCGTCGGCGGCGAAGATCAGCCGCGAGAGCCCGATCCGTGGCGGTCGGGAACCGCTCCACTCCGCCAGATAGCGCTCGGCCCACGCGCGCTGCACGACGTCGGTTGGCTCCTCGTAGCCGTAGGTCGCCCGGTTCAGGAGCAGATTTGCCCCCTCGCCCGCGACATGCGCCGCGCCCTCGGCGCTGAAGACGGCGTGCCACGAGCGGTTGTCGGCGAGATCGGGTGACGACGCCTTCAGCACGGTGCCGTCGGCGTCGAGCGGCTCTCCGCGCAGCGCCGCCCGCACCTGGGCGAAGCGCTCGGTGGTCAGCTCGCGGCGGCGATCGAAGTCCTCGCCGAACACCCCGTACGCGGTCTTGTCGAAGCCCGTCCCGACGCCGAGCTCGACCCGCCCGCCGCTGATCGCGTCGAGCACCCCGACATCCTGGGCCAGCTGCACGGGGTGGTGAAGGGGGATGAGCGTCACGGCCGTCCCGATGTGGATGCGCCGCGTGCGGGCGGCAGCGCTGGCCAGGAAGATCCACGGCGACGCGAGGCCGTCTGCCTCGCCCGGACCGAAGTGGTGCTGCGCCACCCACCCGGAGTCAAACCCGAGTTCGTCGGCGGCGACGAACAGCTCGAGCGCATTGCGGTAGGACTCCGCGAGGTCGCTGCCGCCCTCGACGTGCGAGAGGAAGCCGAGTCGGAACGCGCCGGTGTCGCTCATGGGATCTCCTGGTGGTCGGGTGTTCGACCGAACGTAGTGATTGTGCGAAATCGTCGCCGGATCCGATGACACATTTCGTCGCTTTTGCCACAACCGGCGCCGCCGAGGCCCGGCCGACAGACGGGTTCGGATGCCGGAACCACGCGGGCCGACGGTAGGGTGTGGACATCGGCACAGACGTTTCACGTCGCCGCACATAAGCGAGTCCGAGGTGCGACGGTCTCGTCGCGCATCGGAGCAGGGACGGTGGAGATGACGGTCGTCGACCAGTCGGCACGAACGGCATCGGCCGAGTGGCTGCTGCAGCGGATCACCGGCCGCGGGGCGCGGGAGATCGGCCAGGGCATCAGCGCCCTCATCGCCTCGGGGGAGCTGCCGATCGGCGTGCAGCTGCCGACGATCCGTGACCTGGCACGCGCGGCGGAGGTGAGCCCCGGCACCGTGCTCGCCGCCTGGAACCAGCTGCGCGCGAGCGGCCTCATCCAGACGCACCGCCGCGGCGGCACGATCGTCGTCGACGACGGGACGGGTACGGCCGCCGAACCGGCCGATCGCCCCTTCCCGCGGACGAACGTCAAGCCCGCCGCGGCACCGTGGACCTGGGCGACGACGGACCTGCTGCAGGGCGCGCCGGACGTCTCGCTGCAACCCGGGCTGCGCACCGCGCTGCTCGAGAGCCTCTCGGACGAGAGCCTCAACGTGTTCAGTCGTGAGTACATGACGGACTCGCTCGAGCGCGCGGTGGCACCGACCTGGCCGTTCCCCGCGCAGGCCTGGGCGACCGCGGGCGGCGGGACCGAGGCGCTCCTGCTCGCCGTGGCCGCCACCGCCGAACCCGGATCCTTCGTCGCCGTGCACGAGCCGGCCTCGCCCGGACTGCTCGACACCCTGCACGTGCTGTCGCTCATTCCGATCGGCGTCGAGTCCGACGAGGAGGGGCCGATCGCGGCATCCCTCCGCTCTGCCCTCGACGCGGGCGCGGTCGCCTTCGTCTTCCAGCCGGGCGCCGAGTACGCGCTGCGCGGCCGCGTCACCGCGGAGCGCACGACCGCGCTCGCCGACGTGCTCGCGGGGGAATCGCGCCGGGTGTGGGTCGTCGAGGACGACGCGATCGGACCGCTCGCCGAAGAGCCGTCGCCCAGCCTCGGCGTCGCCCTGCCCGACCGCGTCGTGCGGGTGCGCAGCTACTGCAAGGCGTACGGCATCGATGTGCGCACGTCGGTGCTCGGCGGCAGCCGGGAACTCGTCGAGCGGAGCATCGCGCTGCGCAGTCACGGCGTCGGATCGAACAGCCGCATCCTGCAGAACGCCCTGGCGCACCTGATCGGCAGCCCCGCCGCCGCGACCGCGGTCGAGCAGGCCCGCGGCGCCTACCGCCGCCGTCGCGAGTCGCTGCGCCAGGCACTCGAGGAGCGCGGGGTGCGGGTCGACACCGGCCCGCGCAGCCTTGTCATCTGGGTCGAAGTGGCCGACGAGACCGATGCCCTGGTGACGCTCGCCGCAAAAGGGATCTCCGTCGCCCCCGGCAGCAAGGTGTTCGTGAGCGCCCCGGAGCGCGCGGTGCTCCGGCTCTCGCCCCTGCAGCTTCCCGACGACGACACCGCGATCGCCGACCTCGCCGACCTCGTGGCCAAGGCCGCTCACGGAGCCCGCGAGCTGCTCGATTGAGAGTCGCCGGCCCGCGGCTCCACGCCGCGCATGTCGGCATGTAACGAGCACCGACCCCGCGCATCACCTCCCGGGCGAACAATGTCTCCGTTCCCACCACCGGAGGTTTGCACATGGTTGCCCAGAATGAGATCAGCCGCGGAGAGCGGCACGTCGACGTGGTGCTGCTGCCCCGCAGCACGCCGCCGAGGGAGGTCGAAGTGCTCGTCGTCGGCGGCGGGCCGACAGGGCTCGCGACGGCCCTCGACCTGCACCGGCACCACGTCGATGTCGCGGTGGTCGACGCCGCGACATCCTTCCGTCTCGAGCGCGCCGGCGCGATGGGCCACTCGGCTCGCACCGTCGAGTTCTTCCAGCAGTGGGGCGTCGCCGATCGCGTGCGCCGGGGCTGGACCTTCCCGCCGGAGTGGAACCTCGGCACGCAGCTGCGGACATCGCTCGCCGGCCACGACCTGCGCGCCGTTCAACGCCCGCCGTTCGACACGCGTCCCGTGCACCCCTACTCGTTCGCATCGTCGATCCGCCGCCCGCAGACCGCGCTGCAGCAGGCGTTCCTCGATCAGCTCGCGGACATCGACGTGGTGGTCGCCGGCGGATGGCGGCTCGTCGCCCTCGAGCAGGATTCCGACGGGGCGACCTCCACCCTCGAGCACACCGAGCTCGGCGCCCGGCGCGTGGTGCGCTCGAAGTACGTCGTCGGGGCGGACGGCGCCCGCAGCGCGGTGCGACAGCTGACCGGCATCGAGCGCGAAGGCGCGTACGCGACCGAGCGGCATTTCCGCTTCGTGGTGCGCACCGTGGGGGACTACGGAGGGCGCGACCCGTTCCCCAGCGGAACGAACGTCATCGTGAACGATGTGCACTCGGGCTTCCTCGCGGCCCTCGATGAGAACAGCTGGCGCGTCTACGCGGGGCCGTTCCCGCTGGACCACGTCCCGACCACTGAGGAGCTGCTGCGCCTGGCGCGTGCCGCGTTCGGATCGCCGGTCGAGCTCGAGCTGCTCGATGCCACCCCGTACTTCAAGAGCACGCGCCTGGCCCGCGAGTTCCGCCGCGGACGCGCGCTGCTCGTCGGTGATGCCGCCCACGTCCGGACGCCCGGGGGCAACCTCGGCGAGGGCTTCGGGGACGTGTTCAATCTCGGCTGGAAGCTCGCGGCGGTGCTGCGGCAGACCGGCGGCGATGCGCTTCTGGACTCCTACGACCGCGAGCGCCGCCCGCACAACCGGCGGGTCGGGGCCGCGGCGAAGCGCCGCGCCGACGACTCCGAGCGCAACGTCGCCGAGGCCAGGGCGCTGGGCTTCCCGGCGGACGACGACCTGACCCCGGAGGCCGAGGAGCGACGGCGCGTGATCGGCGGAATCCTCGCCCGCGGCGCCGGGCCCGACTGGGGCGTGCAGTTCGACGAGCGCTACGACGACTCCCCCGCCGTCTGGTACGAGCCTGAGCAGCGCGAGACGGAGGAGCCGTGGGATGCCTCGGTCTTCGAGCCCGGCGGACGTCCCGGGCATCGCGCGCCGAACGGCGTGACCGACCCCTACGGAGGCACGTTGTACGACCGCATCCGCAGCGATGTCGCGCTGCTCGTCCTGTCGGACGACGTGGCCGCCGTGGCCGCCTTCGAGGCCGCGGCGGTGCAGCGTGCGATCGACCTCGAAGTGGTGCACCTCGACGACCCGAGCGCTCGAGCCCTCTACGGCGCGCCGTTCGCCCTCGTGCGGCCCGACCACCATGTCGGATGGCGCGGCACCGCGACGGCGCTCGACGCCGACGCGATCCTGGACGTCGTGTACGGGCGTGGATCCGCCCCCATCGTGGGCCCGGCCGCGACCCCGGCGCACACGGTCGAGCCTGCGCGCGAGACGATCGCCGCCGCCCGCTGACACGCACGACGCGCCGGGGGCGAGGTCCACCCTCGCCCCCGGCGTCTCACGCGCTGCGCTCAGCTCACGGTCGCGCCGGCCCGCGCCCGCGCACTGCTGCCGAGCTGCGGCCCGATGTCACGGGAGATCGCTGCGATGCCGTCCCGGTACTCGGGCGCATCGAAGGGCAGCGGAATGCTGAACAGGATCTCGGTCGCCCGGCGGGCCGCGGCATCCGCTCGCAGCGCCTCGGCGATGTCGCCGGGGGAGCCATAGGCGATGTTCGCGTCGATCAGGTGCTCCTCCACGGGGCGGGTGTGGTCGAAGCGCCGGTAGTACTCCACACGGGTGCTCGCGTAGCGGCGGAACAGCGCGACCGCCTCGGCGCGGTCGTGAGCGGGGAGCACCACGCGGGAAACCGCGATGCGAGGCTCGCGATCGCCGAGAGCGTCGAGGTACGCGTCGATCAGCGCCGACTGCTCGCGGCCCGTCTCCCCCTCGAGCGCTTTCCGGTGCAGCTGCAGTCCATCACCGGCGGCGCCCGCAGCGGCGGCGGTCGTCGCGCGACTCGTCGCCTGCCAGATGCGCGAGCGCAGGTGACGGGCGGGCGGGTGCAGCGTCACCTCGCGTCCCGACGAACGCCCTGCCAGCGCGTCGCGGAACCGCTCGAGCGCCTCGGCGAAGAGAGCGTCGCGGTCGGCCTCGTCCAGCTCGAACGCCGCGAAGGCCGACGATGACCAGCCTCCTCGATTGCTCTTGCCGAGCCCGAGCTCGAGCCGGCCGCCGCTGAGCACCTCGACGACTCCGGCCGTCTCAGCGAGCGCGAGCGGGTTCTCGAAGGCGAGCGTGATCACCGCGGTGCCGAGCCGGATCGACTGCGTGCGCTGGCTGAGCGCGGCGAGGAAGGCGAGCGCCGCGGGCAGTCCGCTCGTGGCGACGTGCCCCTCCGCCACCCAGAAGGTGTCGAATCCGGAACGCTCGGCGTGCACCGCGAGGTCGATGATCGCACGGTAGTCGCGTTCGGGGTCGCGGGTGACGGGCGCGACGGCGAAGTGGCCGATCCGGGGCACTGAGCCACCGGCCGGCTCGGCCGATCGTGGGGCGTTCGTGACGGCGGTCATCAGGACTCCTCCTCTGTTCCGCGGGTGCGGCGGGTTCCGACGGTAGTGAGCCGGTCGCGGCCGGCACAACGCCGGGGCGCAGGAGGTGCCGCACGTGAACCTTTGTGACCGACTGTGTGTGCGCATTGCGTCGCCGGTCGCCGCACCGGGGACCGGTTCGCACACTCGGCGAATGCCCGCACCCACGCCGGGCGCCGCATCCGAGAGAGGATCCCCATGTCCCCCACACCCATCGCCGTCCGAAAGAGGACGCGAGCACCGCGACTCGCTCGCGCCCTCGCGCTGGCCACCGCCGCCGTCCTCGCCCTGTCGGCCTGCGCCTCGAACGCCCCGCAGGCCGGCGCCGGCGGCGCGGACGCGGAGCAGGTCGTGCGCTGGGCCGTCACGCAGCCGTTCGCCACCTGGGATCCGATCGTCGCCGGGTCGACCGCGTCCACCCGCTTCCTCACACCCATCTACGAATCGCTCACCTCGATCGACGAGACGGGCGCGCTGGCCCCGGGGCTCGCGGAGTCATGGGAGTACAACGACGCCGGCGACGCGGTCACCTTCCACCTCCGGCCGAACCAGACGTTCCACGACGGCACCGCAGTGGACGCCGCGGCGATCGCGGCGTTCATCGAGCGGGCCAAGACCCAGGCGAACTCCGCGCTCGCCGGCGACTACGCGACCATCGACACCGTCACGGTGGACGACGACCTGACGCTCACCGTCCACCTCACGCAGGTCGACTACCAGATCCCGTATCTGCTGAGCGTCCGCGGTGCGCTCATCACGAGTGCCGAGGCTGGGGCGGCCGACCCCGACCGGCTCAACGTGTCGGAGCCGATCGGCGCCGGGCCGTTCAAGGTGGTCGAGCTCGTCCCCGAGAGCCGCATCGTGCTCGAGAAGTTCGACGACTACTGGGACGCCGACAACATCCACATCGACCGCATCGAGATCGAGTTCGGCATCGACGGATCGACGATCGTCAAGTCGCTGCAGACCGGCGTGTACAACTTCGCATTCATCGAGGCCAAGGCCGTCAAAGAGGCGCAGGATGCCGCGCTGGACGTCTGGTTCGGTGACGAGTACGCCTGGTTCGTCAACTTCCTCAGCATCAACATCAACAAGGAGCCGTTCACCGATCCCGCCGTCGTGGAGGCGATCAAGCACGCGATCGACCGGGACGAGCTCGTCGACAAGGTCACGCTGGGTCACGGCAAGGCCGTCGACCAGCCCTTCCCGCCCGGGTACATCGCCTACGACGAGGAGTCCGAGGACGTCTGGGACTACGACCCGGCGAAAGCGGCCGACATCCTGTCCGACGCCGGGTACGAGCCCGGCGACGTTTCGGTGAGCCTGTCGATCTCGGCCGAGAACCCGTCGGCCGAGATCATCCAGGAGCAGCTCGGCGAGATCGGCATCGAGGTGACGATCGACATCGATCCGAACTGGCGCGTGGGCTACTTCGGCAAGGGGACGGCGCTCGCGCTGTACGGCTACTTCGGGCGCGACTCGCACGTGCAGGCGCTGACGGCGAACTACGACCGGGACGGGGTGCTCAACCTCAGCTCGCCCTATGTGTCGGAGGAGTTCACGACGGCGCTGCGCCGGATCCGCGAGACGCCGCTGGACTCCCCCGACTACGCGCGCCTCCTCCGCGAGGCGACCCGCGCCGGCGTGGCGACCTCTCCCACGGTGCACCTGTACACGGTGCCGGCCTTCTACGCGAAGTCCCCGGAGGTGTCGGATCTCCCGACGATTCAGGGGCAGCTCAGCTGGAAGGGCGTCACCGTCGGCGGATGACGGCATCCGGGCGGATCGGAGGGCAGCCTCCGGTCCGCCCCTGACCGACACAAACCGCAATGGTTCGCAACCGTGCGAAGCGACGAGTGCACAAAGCCCATTCCTTGGGCACACTTTCGTCTTCGGCATCCATTCGATCCGGCCACGAAAGCCGTCCGGGCGAGGTCGCGTTACCGCGTGTTTCCGCCGAGATCGCGGCGAGGGGCCTCCGGTTCCCATGCTGATACAAAGTCACCCGATTGAAACGGATTTGTCATGGCAAACAAACTGACCGCCGCGCGGGCGGCTGTCGCGGCCGCTCTGGTCGGCGCTCTCGCGCTCACCGGCTGCGCCAGCGGGGCAGCCTCCTCCGAGGCACCCGAGAGCACTGAGCCGGCGGTTCTTCGCTGGGCCGCCCTGATCCCCGCACACTGGGACCCGGTGGTGCAGGGCAGCGGCTTCAGCTTCAACCTCACCGCTCTCGCGTACGCCTCGCTCACCGAGATCGACGAGGAGGGGAACGCGGCTCCGGGCCTCGCCGAGAGCTGGGAGTACAACGACGCCGGTGACGCCGTGACCTTCCACCTGCGGGACGGGCTGGAGTTCCAGGACGGCGAGCCGGTCGACGCGGAGGCGGTCAAGCTCTACCTCGAGCGGGCGAAGACGCAGGAGAACTCAGCACTGTTCGGCGACCTGACCTCGATCGACAGCGTCACGGCCGACACCGAGCTGGACGTGACCGTGCACCTCACCCAGGTCGACCACCAGATCCCCTTGCTGCTCGGACGCCGGACCGCGCAGATCACCAGCCCGAAGGCGGCTGAGGATCCCGCGAAGCTCGACCAGTGGCCGGTCGGCGCCGGCCCGTTCACGGTCGTCGAGTACGTTCCCGAGTCGCACATCTACTTCGAGAAGAACGACGACTACTGGGATGCCGAGAACATCCACATCGACCGCGTCGAGCTCTCCGCGGCGCCCGAGCCGTCGACCCTGGTGGCCTCGATCAGCACCGGCGTCTACGACTTCTCGTATGGGCTGGCGGCCGCGCAGTACGACGCCGCGGTCGAGGCGGGGCTGGATGTGGCCCAGCACCCGGTGTACTCCGCGGCGAACATCAGCCTGAACACCAACAAGGCGCCGTTCGACGACCCCGCGGTCGTGGATGCCGTGCGCCACGCGATCGACCGCGACGAGTTCCTCGACAAGGTCACGTTCGGCAAGGGCTACACCACGACCCAGCCCTTCCCCGAGGGCTACATCGCCTACGACGAGGAGTCCGCCGACCTCTGGCCCTACGACCCCGAGAAGTCCCGCGAGATCCTGGCCGACGCCGGCTACGAGCCGGGCGAGATCGTCGTCGACTTCGTGGTGAGCGCCGAGTCCGTGTCGAACGAGATCGTGCAGTCGCAGCTGGCGGCGATCGGCATCACCGCGAACATCAAGGTCGCGCCGGACTGGGCCGGGCCGTTCTTCGCCAAGGACCTCACGCTCTCGTCGTACGGCACGACGGGCCGCGAGTCGCCGGTGCAGACGCTGACCGCGCACTTCGGCGCCGACGGCCCGCTCAACCTGTCGAGCCCGTCGGTCCCCGAGGGCTTCGAAGAGGCGATCGCCGTCGCTCGCGAAACGCCGCTGGATGACCCGGCCTACGCCGAGAACCTCCGGAAGGCGACCCGCCTGGGGCTGCAGAGCGGAGCCCTCATCTTCACCGTGGGCAACCCCACGCTCATCGTGAAGTCGCCGAAGGTGTCG
This sequence comes from Microbacterium sp. CFBP9034, assembly GCF_034045255.1. NCBI lineage: Bacteria > Bacillati > Actinomycetota > Actinomycetes > Micrococcales > Microbacteriaceae > Microbacterium > Microbacterium sp. CFBP9034. The sequence continues at coordinate 148,078 of NZ_JAXCWC010000002.1, read as the reverse complement.
GATCTCCCCCAGATCCCGGGGCAGATCCACCTCACCGGAGTGACGATCGAGCCGTGACACCCGGCGGTGCCCGGCCGCGCGCCGGGCACCGCCACCCCGACCGAAGGAGCACAACATGGCTGTCGCCTCACTCGACGCGCCGCCCGCCGTCGCGGTGCCATCACCCTCGCCGACCGGCGTCCGTCGCCGCGGCGGCGTGGGCGCGCACCGCACGCTGAGGTTCCTGCTCCACTCGGCCATGGTCTTCGCGACGGTGTTCTTCTTCGCCACGCTGATCACCTTCGCCCTTCAGGACCTCAGCGGGCTGAGCCCCGCCCACCTGCAGCTGTCCGAGTCGGCGACTCCCGAGCAGGTCGCCGCGCTGGAGCACGAGTGGGGGCTCGACCGGCCGTTCATCGTCCAGTACGGGGACTGGCTCGCCGGCATCCTCCAGGGCGACCTCGGCAACAGCTGGTACAACGGCGCGAGCGTGTCGGAGCTCCTGATCTCGCGCGCGATCATCAGCCTGTCGGTCGCCGGCCTGGCCCTGCTGATCGGAATCGTCTTCGGGTTCCTGCTCGGCGTCCTCGCCGCCGTCTTCCAGACCACCTGGATCGATCGCGCCATCACCGCCGTCACGACCTTCATCTCCGTCATGCCGTCGTTCGTGGTCGGCATCACGCTCGTCGCGGTGTTCGCGGTCGGCCTCGGCTGGTTCCCGTCGGCCGGCTACGTCCCCATCGAGACGGGCGGCGTCGGCCTCTGGCTCTGGCACCTGTGGCTGCCGGCCATCGCCCTGAGCTTCGACACCGTCTCGGATGTCGCCCGCCAGATGCGCGTCGGCCTCATCCAGGCCTACCGCGAGAACTACGTCACCGGCGCGGTCGTCCGCGGCCTGGGACCGCGGCGGATCTTCCTCGTCCACGTGCTGCGCAACGGCAGCGGGCCCGCGCTCACGGTGCTCGGCATGAAGTTTCCCAACCTGCTCGGCGGTGCCGTCGTGACCGAGGCGATCTTCGGGCTCGCCGGCTACGGCAAGTTCGCCGCCGACTCCGCCAGCCGGGGCGACGTCCCCGCGGTGCAGGGCGTGCTGGTCGTCGCGATCGTGCTCGTCGTGCTCTTCAACCTGCTGGTCAATCTGCTGCTGGTCCGGCTGAACCCGGCCGCCGCGAGAGGGGTCTGACGTGATCCGGCGCATCCTCCGCCTGCCGACCGGGCGCTTCGCCGTCGCATTCCTGCTCTTCATCGCGTTCCTCGCCGTGTTCGGGCCGCTCCTGGCCCCGTACGACCCGCTGCAGGGAACCGACGACGCGCTCGCGCATCCCAGCGCGACGCACTGGCTCGGCACCGACTACCTGGGCCGCGACGTCCTCAGCCGCATCCTGGCCGGCGCGACGATCAGCGTGCTGGGAGCGGTGCAGGTCGCAGTCATCGCCCTCTTCGTCGGGGCGATCCCCGGCATCCTGTCGGTCTACCTCGGCCGGACGTTCGAGTGGTTCACGCTGCGCTTCGTCGACACGCTCATCGCGCTGCCGTTCCTGGTCTTCGCGGTGGCGGTGACGGCGCTGCTCGGCAACGGCATCCCCCAGGCGATGCTCACCGTCGGCATCCTCGTCTCACCGCTGTTCTACCGTGTCGCGCGCGCCGCCACCCTGTCGGTCGCCCGGTCGCAGTACGTCGAGGCGGCGATCCTGTCCGGCGCCTCGACCGGGTGGATCGTCCGGACGCACGTCTGGAGCAAGGTCCTGCCGCCGATCGCCGTGGCGCTGGCCAACACGATGGGCGTCGGCTTCGTGGTCGTCGCGAGCCTCACGTTCCTGGGCATCGGCGTGCAGCCTCCGGCTCCGACCTGGGGCGGGGTACTCGCCTCCGACCTCGGCTACCTCAACTATCGCCCCTACGCGCCGCTGTTCACGACGGCGCTCATCATGCTCACGGTGTGGGCGTTCAACCTGCTCGCCGACGTCATCCGCGACGTCGCCGGCGAGTCCGGGCGGGCGCTGCTCGCCGAGCACGACTCCGACCGACGAACCAAGAACGACGCGACGCCGCAGCCGGCCGCCGCGAAGGCCTGAGGAGCACGATATGACGAACATCCTGAGCGCGGTGCGCACGGCACCCACCGAGACCGTCTCCGACGCGGGCAGCGTCGCGTCCGACGGCGAGGCGATCCTGCGGGTCGACGACGTGCGGATCCGCCATCGCCACACCGGCGAGGAGGTCGTCCACGGAGTGTCCTTCGAGCTCCGCCGCGGTCACGTGGTGGGCATCGTGGGCGAGTCCGGGAGCGGCAAGACCCTCACCTGCCGGGCCGTGCTCGGCATCCTCCCCCGTCTCTTCGAGGTGTCGGGCGGCCGCATCGAGGTGCTCGGACGCGATGCGGCGACCCTCACGGCGCGCGAGTGGACCGAGCTGCGCGGCACCAGCATCACCGCGGTGTTCCAGGACCCGGGCTCCTACCTCAACCCCTCGATCCCGGTCGGCGCGCAGATCGCCGAGGCGATCAGGGTCAAGCGACACGTCCGTCGTCGCGAGGCGAAGGCCCGTGCGCTGCGGCTCCTCTCGGATGTGCGGCTACGCGACCCGGAGCGCGTCTACCGCAGCTACCCCCACGAGCTGTCGGGCGGGATGCTGCAGCGCGTGCTGATCGCGAGCGCGATCTCGCTCGACCCCCAGATCCTGATCGCCGACGAGGTGACGACCGCGCTCGACGTCACGGTCCAGGCCGAGATTCTCGACCTGCTGCTGGACCTCAGGGCCGAGCACGGTCTCTCGCTGATCGTGGTGTCGCACGATCTTGCGGTCGTCGCGCAGACCTGCGACGAGGTGCTGGTGCTGCGCGAGGGCACGGTCGTCGAGCACGGACCGACGGCGGAGATCCTCTTCGACCCGTCGCACGACTACACGAAGCTGCTGATCGACGAGCACAACCACTACGGCCTCGACCGGTTCCGCACGCAGGACGCCGCCGCGCTCGAAGCCGGCCTCGCAGGCGCCGCGTCGGAGGAAGGCGAGCGACGTGTCGCCTGAGCCGGTGGAGTCCGAGCCCGTCGTCGAGGTCGCCCACCTCGACGTCTCGTTCGGCGCCGGCCGCGACCGCGCACGGGTGATCCACGACGCCACGTTCGAGCTGCGCGCGGGCGAGTCGGTCGGACTGATCGGGGAGACCGGATCGGGCAAGTCCACATTGGCCCGCGCGATCGTGGGACTCGTGCGTCCGAGCAGCGGGAACGTGCGGATCGCCGGCGAGGATGTGACCGGGTTCGGCGCCCGCCAGTGGCGCGACTTCCGCCGGCGCGGCGTCATCCAGTACGTGTTCCAGGACCCGCTGCGCGCGCTCGATCCCGATCTCACCATCGGCCAGTCGCTGTCGGAGCCGCTCCAGGTGCAGCGGCGGCTGTCGCGCCAGCAGATCGACGATCGCATCGCCTACCGCCTCGAGCAGGTGCGCCTCGATCCCGATCTGCTCGAGCGGTTCCCCGGCGAGCTGTCGGGCGGGCAGCGTCAGCGCGTGCTCGTCGCGCGCGCACTGGCGACCGAGCCACGGGTCCTGATCCTCGATGAGCCGGTGAGCGCGCTCGACGCCGCGAACCGGGTCGGAGTGCTGGAGATCCTCAACTCGCTCCGCGCGAGCGGCACGTCGATCGTCTTCATCTCGCATGATCTCGGCTCGGTCGCCGGCGTCACCGACCGCACGATCGTCCTCTACCGCGGCGAGCTGGTCGAGGTCGCCGCCACCAGCGACGTCGTCAACCGCCCCGTCCACCCCTACACGCGCCTGCTGGTCGGCTCGGCGCCGACGCTCTCCGCCGGCGCGATCGACCGAGAGCGGCGGGCCGAGCTCCGTCGCCTGCTCGAAACCCCCTGACACGCCACACGGAGGAGTCCACCATGTCCGAACGAAAGCTCAAGCTCGCCCTCAGCGTCTACGGGGTGGGGGGTCCCGGCCAGCACAGCCTGTGGAAGGACCCGCGCATCCCGGCGAACGCCAGCATCGACATCGACTGGTACATCGCCCGCGCGAAGCAGGCCGAAGCGGCGAAGCTCGATGCGCTCTTCATCGTCGACAGCCAGTTCATCAACGCCACCTACCCGTCGCACTACCTCAATCGGCTCGAACCGCTCACGCTCCTGTCCGCCGTCGCCACGCACACCACGCACCTCGGCCTGATCGGCACGCTCAGCTCTACGTACAACTCGCCGTTCAACGTCGCCCGCCGATTCGCCTCGCTCGACCACATCAGCCACGGCCGCGCCGGGTGGAACGTCGTGACCAGCTTCGACACCGGCACCTCGCGCAACTACGGACTCGACGAGCACCTCGACTACGAGACGCGCTACGGTCGCGCCCTCGAGCACGTCGAGGTGGTGCGCGGACTCTGGGACTCCTACGAGGACGACGCGTTCGTCGCCGACGTCGAGGCCGGAGTCTTCCTCGATCCCGAGAAGCTGCACGCGCTCAATCACCGGGGCGAGCACTTCCGGGTCGACGGTCCCCTCAACCTCTCGCGTTCGCAGCAGGGTCAGCCCGTGATCTTCCAGGCGGGCGTCTCGGAGGAGGGCCGCAATCTCGCCGCTCACGTCGCCGAGGGCATCTACGCGCCCGGTGAGGACTACGACTCCGCGGTGGCGTACTACGCCGATGTGAAGGGGCGCCTGGCCGCGGTGGGCCGCGACTGGGACGATCTCGTGATCCTCGTGGGGGCCACTCCGGTGATCGGGTCGACGGATGCCGAGGCCCACCGCCTGGCGCGCGAGATCTACGAGTCCGACAACGACTTCGACCGCAAGCTCGCCGCCTTCGGGCGCGCGTTCGGCGCCTACGACTTCTCGGTCCACGACCTGGACGCGCCGTTCCCGGATCTCACCGAGGAGGCCGAGCGCGGCGGGCGCACGCGGGGCGGTCGCATCCTGCAGCGAGCCCGCGAGGGCGGCCTGACCCTGCGCGAGACGGTGCTGGAGTTCACGCAGTACACGCCGTCCCCGTTCATCGGCACGCCCGAGACCGTCGCCGACACGATCGAGCGGTGGTTCTTCGGCCGCGCCGCCGACGGCCTCAACCTCCGCCTGCGCACGCCGGACGACATTGACGCGTTCACGAGCGAGGTCGTGCCGCTGCTGCAGCATCGCGGGATCTTCCGCACCGAGTACGAGGCCGACACCCTGCGCGGCAACCTGGGGCTGCGCGTCCCCGAGAACCGCTATGCCCGCGCACCCGAGCCCGCCACGGCCGGCGTCTGAAGGAGACCGAACCATGACCAAGCGCCAACTCAAACTCGGACTCGTGCTCACCGGTGCGGGCGGACCCGGAAACCACAACCTGTGGCTCGATCCTGCCGTCCCCGCCGACGCCAGCGTCGACATCGAGTGGTACATCGCCCACGCGCAGAAGGCCGAGGCGGCCAAGTTCGACCTCGTCTTCATCGTCGACAGCCAGTTCATCACCCCCGACTCGCCTCCTCACTACCTCAGCCGGCTCGAGCCGCTCACGCTGCTGTCGGGCGTGGCGACCCGCACCAACAGCATCGGCCTGGTCGGCACGCTGACCACTTCGTACAACTCGCCGTACAACGTCGCCCGGCGGTTCGGGTCGCTCGACCACATCAGCGGCGGACGTGCCGGCTGGAACGTCGTGACGAGCGGCGACGCAGGCACCGCCGGCAACTACGGCCGGGACGAGCACTACGACTACGACACCCGTTACGGCCGGGCGAGCGAGCACGTCAAGGTCGTGCAGGCGCTGTGGGACTCGTACGAGACCGACGCACTCCCCCGCGACCGCGGCACCGGGCAGTTCCTCGATCCCGGCAAGCTCCATGCGCTGAACCACCGCGGGGAGCACTTCTCGGTGGCAGGGCCGCTGAATCTGGAGCGCCCGCCGCAGGGGCACCCGGTGGTGTTCCAGGCCGGGGACTCGACGCAGGGCCGCGACCTCGGCGCCGAGGTGGGAGAGGGCATCTTCACGCACGCCGCGACCCTGACGCAGGCCAAGGCCTTCTACGACGACATCAAGGGTCGCGCGGTGCGGACGTTCGGCCGCCGTCCCGAGGGCCTCGTCATCCTGCCGGGCGTCGGTGTGATCGTCGGCGACACCGACGAGGAGGCGCGCGAGCTCGAGCGCCACTACCGGAGCACGGACCACTCGTTCGATCAGGCCCTCGCGGAGTTCGGGCGCTCGTTCGGCTGGCACGACTTCCGGCAGTACGACCTGGACGCGCCGTTCCCGCAGGAGACCCTCGTCTTCGCCGAGAACAGCTTCCGCACCGGAGCCCAGCGGATCGCGGCTCTCGCGGCGGAGCAGCGCCTCACGCTCCGCCAGGTGGTGCAGAACAGCCTGCAGCGCGCGCCCGGCGCCTTCGTCGGAACGGCCGAGACGGTCGCCGACCGGCTTCAGGAGTGGTTCGAGGCGTACGGCGTCGACGGCTACAACATCCACGCCGCCCACCCGGCGCAGCTGGACCGGTTCATCGACGAGGTCGTGCCGATCCTCGTCGATCGCGGCGTCTTCCGGTCCGAGTACGAGTCCGACACCCTGCGCGGCAACCTCGGCCTGCCCGTGCCGGGCAACCGCTACGAGGCGCGAGCGGATGCGGCGGTCCCGGTCGGAGTCTGACCGGCGCAAGAAGAGGGGCGGAGCCGATGCGGCTCCGCCCCTCTTCGCGTTCCCGCTCACCAGGTCGTGACGTACTCCGAGGAGCGCACGAGCGAGGCCTGCTCGACGATGGGAAGCGACCGGTCCACGGCCTGCGCGACCCGGCGCCGGATGTCGGGCGACACGAGCCTGTCGCTCGTGAAATCGGCATCCGAGGCGTAGACCCCGACCGGCAGCGTGAGCGCCTGGAAGAACGAGAACAGCGGACGCAGCTGGTGATCGAGGATCAGCGCGTGCCGCTCGCCGCCCCCGGTCGCGGCCAGCAGCACCGGCGTCCCCACGAGCTCGTACTGCCCGACGAAGTCGAACAGGTGCTTGAAGAGCCCGGTGAACGAGGCCCGGTAGACCGGCGTGCCGACCACGAGCAGGTCGGCCGACTCGATGAGCTCCAGCGCCTCTTCCACCTCGGGTGCCACCTGGTCGCGCCGCAGCGCACCGGCGAATCCGGGCCCGAGCGCCGTGACCTCGATCAGCGTGGGCTCGGCGCCGGTGCGGGAGGCGACCTCGTCGAGGATCGCCCGCACGAGCCCGGTCGTGCGGCTCGGCTCGTGGAGCGACCCCGAGACGCCGACGACCCTCAGCGGCCGGCCACCGACGACCGCGGTCACGGCGCCGCGTCCTCGGCGGGGGCGATCGGCCGCCCGATCGACAGCATCAGGCGGTTCGCCCAGTTGAAGAAGGCGGCGCCGTGGATGACGTCCGAGATCTCGAGGTCGTCGAGCCCGGCATCCCGCAGCCGATCGACGTGGGTCGCATCGAACGCGATCGGGGTCACGGTGAGGGCCTCCGCCGCGGCCACGATCGCGTTCCAGCGCTCGCCCAGATCCGTCGAGATGCCCTCATCGAGCAGCTGGTCGACGAGGTCGGCGCGCTTCGAGTAGTGCGCCGCGAAGCGAGCGTGCACCGAGGCGCAGAAGACGCAGCCGTTCACGCGGGAGGCCGCGGCCGCGGCGAGCTCGCGCTCGGCGCGGGGCAGCCCCTCGGCGACGTTGTAGAAGATGTCCTTGTCGACGAGGGTGCGGGCCCGCAGGATCTCAGGGTCGCGGACCAGCAGCCGGAAGTAGTCGCTCGAGGCACGCGGTCGGTCGACGAGCCCGTCGTAGTGGCGCTCGGTGAGCTGATCCTCGGGGAAGGGCTCGAGCCACGGCACCCAGCCCACCTCGGCGCGCGTGAACGCGTGGGGGTGGGGAGCGTCGTAGACGTAGGTGCGGACGTCGGTGGTGGCGCCGCTCATGCGGAGACCTCCTCGGTGGTCGGGGTGGCGGACGAGGCGAGCACACGCAGACCCGCGGCCACCCGCTGCTGGAACGCGAGGAACGACACGAGCTGCGACAGGGTGACGATGCCGTCGATGCTCCAGCCGGCGTCGAGCAGCCGATCGAGGGCCGGGGCACTCGCCTCGCGCGGGCGCGCCGTCAGCAGGTGCGCGTGCGCGAGCGCTGCGGCCAGGCGATCGCCGAGCAGGTCGCGGGTGGCGGGGCCGGGCTCGTAGCGCGCGCCATCGGTGCTCTCGCCCTGGAGCCCTGCTTCGACGTACGCGCCGAACGGCCCGGCGGTGGCGGCGGCGGATGCCTCCTCCAGCACCGCCTCAGCTCGCTCGGGGTCGGCCCGGCGGGCGCGATCGGCGTAGGCGGCCGAGGTCTCGTCGTCCGTCGTCACCCGTGTCGCGAATGCGGCGACCAGGGCCCGCTCGGCGACCGGGAACTCCGAGTCGTCGACGGGCGAGAACAGCGCCTCGAAGCTGGCCTGCAGCTGGTCGCGGGTCACCGGGCGGCGGCGCCGCACCGCGTCGAGCGGGGCACCGGGCCGGAGGCCCGTGAGGTCGTCGACCACATCGATCGTCTGGCTGGTCATGAGGATTCCTTTCCGAGCGGACTGAGGGCGGCGTCGCGGGTGGCCCAGCCGAGGGCCGGCGCGACGTCGGTGGCGAAGAGCTCGATCGAGCGCAGCACGAAGTCGTGGGGCGCGTCGACCGAGTGCACCTGGAACGCGATCTCGGCGGCGCGGCTGAGAGTCGCATCGGCGGCGAGCGACGCGGCGACCTCCTCGGGCGTGCCGAGATGGGTGTCGAGGGCGACGATGAGCTCGTCGAGCGAGTCGCCGGGAATGGTCTGGCCGGCGCGTCGGAAGCCCTCCGCCGCGCGACGCAGGCCGACCTCGGCGAACCGCAGCGCATCGGCGCGGTCGTCGGCCACGAACACGGTGCGGGATGCCGTCACCCTGGGCAGCGCGCCGGCGGGGAGTGCGTCGATGTACGCGTCGATGATCGGGTTCTGCAGCGCCGACAGTGGGGCGCCGAGCGCGTCCGCCGGGCGCGGCTGCGTGCGCGAGAGCAGCAGGCCGTGACCGTGCACGCCGGCGCGCGTGCCGCCCGGCGCCGAGAACGTCGCCTGCCAGATGCGATCGGCGAGGGTCCCGGCATCCGGATGCAGTGTGTTCCCGCCGCCGATCTCGCGCCCCTCGAGCGCATCGACCAGGGTCGTGAGCTTGCGGTCGTAGACCGCGGCCTTCGCGGCGACATCCTGTCCGAAGGGCACGAAGGAGGACGGCGTGCCCCCGCTGCCGAGCCCGAGGTCGATGCGGCCGCCCGACAGCAGATCGGCGACGACGGCGTCCTCGGCGACCCGGACCGGATCCTCGAGCGGGAGCGTGACGACGCCGGTGCCGAGGCGGATCTCGCTCGTCGCGGCGGCGGCGTGCGCGAGGAAGACGAAGGGCGAAGGCAGACCGCCCTCGGCGGCGCGGAAGTGGTGCTGCGCCACCCAGGCGCGTTGGATGCCGAACCGCTCCGCGTGGCGGATCTGATCGGTCGCCAGCCGGTAGCGCTCGGCCGGAGGGGCCTCGTCGAGCAGTCGGGTGAAGAAGGCGAGTGACGGCGCGGTCATGCCGCGACCTCCGATCGTCCGGGCACGGCGGCGAGCAGCTCGCGCGTGTAGTCGTGGGCGGGGGCTCTGAAGATGTCCTCGGTGCTGCCGGCCTCGAGGACGCGGCCGCGCCGCATCACCGAGACGGTGTGGCTGAGCCGGCGCACCACGGCGAGGTCGTGCGAGATGAACAGGTAGGTGAGTCCGAGCTCCTGCTGAAGGGACTCGAGCAGCTCGAGGATGCGCGCCTGCACGGTGACGTCGAGGGCCGACACGGCCTCGTCGAGCACGACCACGTCGGGCCCGATGGACAGCGCCCGGGCGATCGCGACGCGCTGGCGCTGGCCGCCCGACAGCTCGCGCGGCGAGCGCTCGAGCACGTCCGCCGGAAGCGCCACGCGATCGATCAGCTCGGCCGCCCTCGCCCGGCGTGAGGCGCGCGTGCCCTCGCGGAAGTTGTGGAGCGGCTCGGCCACGATCTGCTCCACGCTCTGCCGCGGATCGAGCGACGAGAACGGGTTCTGGTAGACGAGCTGGATGCGGCGCCGCAGCTGGCGGAGCGGATCGCCGCGGAGACCCGCGATGTCCTGCCCGTCCAGGTCGATCCGCCCGGCGTCGGGATGCAGGAACCGGGTGACGAGGCGTGCGGTCGTGGTCTTGCCCGAGCCCGACTCCCCGACGAGCGCATGCGTGGTGCCGCGACGCACGCGGAACGAGACGTCATCGACGGCGCGGAAGCGCTCGCGGCCCCGCCCTGCGAACTCCTTCACGAGCCCGTCGGCCACGATGGCGTAGGGGTTCTCCGCCGCGGCGGCCGAGGCATCCCGCAGGAACAGCGGCGCAGCCGGGCGCCGGAAGTCGGCCGTCGCGAGCGCCGGCGCGTCGGCCAGGAGCTGACGCGTGTAGGCGTCGGCCGGCGACGACAGGATGTCGGCGGTCGGCCCCTGCTCGACGATGGCGCCGTCCTTCAGCACGACCACCCGCTGGGCCCGGTCGGCCGCGACGCCGAGGTCGTGCGTGACCAGCAGCACGGAGGTGCCCTGTTCGCGCCGCAGGTCGTCGATGAGATCGAGGATGCGCCGCTGCACCGTCGCATCCAGCGCACTGGTGGGCTCGTCGGCGATGAGCAGCCGCGGCCGCAGGGCGATCGCGATCGCGATGAGCACGCGCTGCCTCATACCGCCGGAGAGCTCGTGCGGGTACTGCTTGGCGCGCAGCTCGGGATCGTCGAGGCCGACGCGCTCCAGCAGCTCGATCACGCGGGACCGGAGGGCCGCGCGATCGCGCGTGCCCCCTGCCGTGCGGGCGTGCAGGCGCAGGATCTCGGCGACCTGCACCCCGATCGGCCGCACCGGATCGAGCGACGACGCCGGGTCCTGAGGCACGAGGCCGACCTGGGCGCCGCGGACGCTCTGCAGCCGCTTGGGCGACCATCCGGTGATGTCGACCCCGCCGAGCTCGATCGACCCCGCGTCGACCGAGCCGCCCTCGGGCAGGAGCCCGAGCAGGGCGTGCGCCGTGGTCGACTTGCCCGAGCCCGACTCGCCCACCAGGGCCACGACCTCGCCCTCGCCGACCTCGAACGAGGCACCGTGCACGACCTCGCGGCGTCCGGTGCGCGACGCGTAGGAGACGCGCAGGCCCTCGATGCTGAGCACGCTCATCGCGTTCCCCTTCCGATGGACTGGCTGATGCGGTTGGCGCTCAGCACGACGATGACGACCACGAGACCGGGGAGCGTGGTGAGCCACCACGCGGTGGCGACGTAGTTGCGTCCCTCGGCGATGAGCAGGCCCCACTCGGGAGTGGGCGGCGGCGCTCCGTAGCCGAGGAAGCCCAGGGTCGAGATCGCGAGGATCGCAGCGCCGAACTGCAGCGCCGCGAGGCCGATGACGGCGGTCAGCGAGTTGGGCAGCACGTGGCGGGCGAGCACCGAGACGAACGTGCCGCCGCTGCCGAACGCGGCTTCGACGTAGTCGGTGCGCCGGACCCGGACGACCTCCGAGCGCGACAGCCGCGCGAACGACGCGACGCTGCCCACACCCACGGCGATGGCCGCGTTCACGGTTCCGAAGCCGAGCAGGATGATGATCGAGAGCGACAGCAGCAGTCCGGGGATGGAGAGCAGCACGTCCACGATCCGCATCAGGATGTCGTCGAGCACGCCGCCCACCGAGCCGGCGACGACCCCGATGAGCGTGCCGGCCGCCAGCCCCACCGTCACCGCGATGAGCGCGCCGGAGAGCGAATGGATCGCCCCGTACACGACCCGCGAGAACAGGTCGCGGCCGATCGCGTCGGTGCCGAACCAGTGGGCCGCGCTCGGAGCGAGCAGCTTGTCGGCGGGCACGCCCTCGATCGGGTTCTGGCTCGTGAACAGCCAGGGCACGACCGCCCACAGCACGGCGACCACGATGACCGCGATCGCCAGGACGAGGGTCCACGACGGCTGGCGGCCGGCGGCGAACAGGCGGGCGGCCGACGAGCGGCGCACCGGCTGTCCGAGCGCGGCTCCGGCATCGCGTGCGACGGGGTCGAGGACGGTTCCGGATGCCTCGTCCCGCGCGGCATCCGCCGTCGGCGTGGTCTCGGCGGGAACGACGGCGGCGCTCATGCGACGACCTCCACGGGGGTCTGGGTCGATCCGACCCGGGTACGGCGCGCGGTCTGACGCAGCCGCGGGTCGAGGACGGGGTACGCGAGGTCCACCGCGAGGTTCACGACGACGAAGGTGAAGGCCGCCACCACGACGATGCCCTGCAGCACCGGGATGTCCTGGTTCGCGACGGCTTGCTCCGTGAGCCGGCCGATGCCGGGACGCCCGAAGACCGTCTCGGTGACCACCGCCCCGCCGATCAGCTCGCCGAACAGCACGCCCGCGATGGTCAGGGTCGGCAGGATCGCGTTGCGGGCCACCGAGCGCCACAACACCCACGAGGGCGAGGCGCCCTTGGCGCGCACCACCGTGACGAACGGCTGCAGCTGCACATCGTCGATGCTGCGCACCAGGATCTGGGCGAGCGGCGCGGAGATCGGCACCGCCAGGGTGATCACGGGCAGGACCAGCCCGGCGACGGGATCGGCGCCGACGATGGGCACCCAGCCGAGTCCGAACGAGAAGACCTGGATGAGGAGGATGCCGAGCCAGAACACCGGCACGGAGACGAACAGCCCGGGAAGCGCCCGCAGCCCTTCACGCAGCCACCCGAACGGCGACAGCGTCGAGAGGAACGCGATGGCCGTGGCGATCAGGGCCGCGAGCAGGAACCCGAGCGCCGCCAGTGCCGCCGTCGCCGGCAGCGCCTCGCCGATCAGCTGCAGCACGCCCGTGCCGTACTGGGTGGAGTACCCGAAGTCGCCCTGGACGTACCCCCCGAGCGTCGCGAAGTACTGCTCCCACCACGGGACGTCGGCGCCGTAGGCCACCCGGATCGACTCGATCTGATCCGGCGTCAGCCCCAGCTCGGGGTTGTCGTACTTGATCAGGATCGCGTCGCCCGGCAGCAGCTGCAGCAGGATGAAGGTGGCCGTGAAGGCCGCGATCAGGACGATCGCGGCCTGCCCGGCGCGTCTCAGCGCGTAGCGCATGGATTCGGCTCCCGACGCCTACTGCTTGTCGAGCCACAGGTCGTAGAACAGCGGCCTCGCGACCGACTCGAACTCGACGCCGTGGACGTAGGGGGCGGTGCCGTACACCTGGGGCTCCTCGAAGAGCGGGATCACGTACGCCTGCTCGGCGAGGTAGTCCTGGACGGCCTGGGACGCCGCGATCCGCGCGTCGGCGTCGGGCTCCGACGCGACGGCCTCGAGGAGGCGGTCGAGCTCGGCGTCGTCCGACAGCAGCGTGTTGCGGTTCTTCGTGTAGAACTGGCTCTTGATGACGTCGAGGTCCGCGCGGCCGACCATCGAGTGGTACAGCGGGGTCTTGAGCGGATCCTTGATGTCCTCGGCGTAGGTGCCGGCGTCCGCCGCCTTCACGTTGAGCTCGACGCCGACCTCCTTGAGCTGCTGGGCGATGAGCTCGAGCGTCTGCTTCGAGAGCGGCTGGGGTGCGGCCTCGTAGACCGTGAGTGACAGGCGCTCGCCGTCCTTCTCGCGGATGCCGTCTGACCCCTCGGTCCAGCCGGCCTCATCGAGCAGGTCGGCCGACTTCTCCGGGGCATAGGCGTAGTGCGCCGACTCGTCCTTATAGCCGACCGCGGACGAGCTGAGGGCGGACGTGGCCACCGGGTAGTTCTCGGTGAAGATCGTGTCCACGACCTCCTGCGCGTCGACTGCGGCGACGAGCGCCTGACGAACGCGGAGGTCGCTGAGCAGCGGGTTGGTGAAGCGCAGGCTCAGGCCGTTGTTCACGCCGCGGGTCTGCGGGGCGTGCACCTCGAACCCGGCGCCGGCCACGCGCTCCTCATCGAAGGCCTGCACGTAGCGGATGTAGTCGGCCTGGCCGGCGAGCAGCGAGCCGATGCGCACGCTGTCCTCGGGCGTGACGATGAGGTGGATCTCGTCGAGGTAGGCGCGGCCCTGGTGCTCGAAGCTCGGCGGCGCCCAGTCGTAGTCCTCGCGGGCTTCGAGCGTCAGCTCGGTGCCGAGCTTCTCATCGGTGATCACGAACGGACCGGCGCCCACGATCTCGGTGGCGTTGCCGGCGCCGAACTCTTCCAGCGTGAGGTCGAGGGTGTCAGGAGAGAGCAGGCCGGAGTTGATGGTCGAGGTGGCCTGCAGGAAGCCCGGGGCCGGGGCGGCGAAGCGGAACGTCACGGTGTCGTCGTCGACGACCTCGCTCGACGCGTAGTTGTTGATCGCCTCCGAGACCGTGAGCCCCAGGTCGGCGTCGCCGAGTCCGTAGACGTCGAAGTTCTTCGCCACGGCCGCCGCATCGAGCGGCGTTCCGTCCGAGAAGGTGACGTCGTCGCGGATGTCGAACGTGTACTCCGTCGCGTCGGCGTTCACGGTCCACTCGGTGGCGATCCACGGCTCGATCTCGAGCGTCTCGGGGTTCTGCCACGTCAGCCGGGCGGCGATGTTGTTGACGAGGCCGCCGTTCGGGTAGAACCCCGCCTGCGGCGGGTAGAGGTTCGTGTACGTCTGGTGCTCGAGGTAGGTGAGCGTGCCGCCGGTGACGGGGTCGCCGGCCGCGGCCTGCGGGTCGCCGGTGGCCGCGCCGGAGGCGCAGGCGGTGAGCGACGCCGCGGTCAGGACCGCGAGAGCGCCGGCGAGGGCGCGTGATGCGGGACGGGACATGGTTTCTCCTGGTGCTGTTCGGGTGGAGGAGCGCCGGGTGCGGCGGTGAAGGTGATGGCCACGTTAGGGAGGCAGGCGCCGAGCCCGCCTGCCGGGATGTCACCGCCGTTCACCGTTCGCCCCGGGGCGTCACACCGCTTCACGCGGCGTAACAGTGCACGGCGTCTCAGCCGACGGGGACGCGTCCGTGCACGAGCCGCGGGGCGCCGAGCGACAGCCGTTCGCGCAGCGTCTCGCCGGTGCGTCCGAGCAGTCCGCGCCGGCGCAGCTCCGGCGCCGCGAGCTGCGTGAACGCCTCGAACTGCGCGGGCTGGAAGGCCGAGAGCACGTTGAATCCGTCGGCTGCGCGCGCCTCGCGCCACTGCTCGAAGTGGTCGGCGATCACGCTCGGCCCGCCGACGACGAAGGCCGCGGGCACGGCGTGCGCGGCGATGAGATGACGCCACGTGATCGGCGACTCACCGCCGGGCGAGCGGCCGGTGCGCACCCGCACGAGCTCGAGTGTGCGCGCGGCCGGCTCGTCGAAACGGGCGGCCACGGCAGCCGGTACTGCGTCGTCGACAGAGGCGGCGCGCACCGGATCGTCGGGTGCGACCCCGGCGGCGTCGAGGAAGGCGCCGAGCGATCGGTGGGGCGGGAAGGCCTCGCGGTCCGCGTGGCCGGACGACCCGTCGTCGATGGGCACGAGCAGCAGCAGACGGTCGACGATCGCGCGGGCCGCGGCATCCGTCTCCGCCACGACAGGAAGCACGGGGACGATCACCTTCAGGTCGTCGGGATCGCGGCCCGAGGCCTGTGCAAGTGCTCGGAGCTCAGTGCGCGCCTGGACGGCGGACGCGAGATCGGGCCCCGCGATGAGGGCGAGGTCCGCCTCGGTCGCGGCGAGCGCGCGGGACCGAGGCGAAGTGCCGGCGTGCACGATCGGCGGATGCGCCTGCGGCGGCCGGGCCACGTTCAGCGGGCCCGCGACGCGCACCTGCGTCCCCTCGAGTCCTGCCGCACGGAGGCCGCGCGGGTCGATGAGCACCCCGGCATCGGCGTCGGCGATCCAGGCGTCGTCATCCCACGACTCCCACAGCAGCCGCAGTGCCTGCACGAACTCGTCGGCGCGGTCGTATCGTGCGGTGTTGTCGGCGTGGGCGTCGCGGCCGTGGTTCCCCGCGGCACGCGGCTCGGCGCCCGTCACCAGGTTGATGCCGGCCCGACCGCCGGAGAGGAGGTCGAGGGATGCCGTCGCACGGGCGATCGCGTACGGGTCGGCGTAGGTCGAGTTCACCGTCGCGATGAGGCCGACGCGCTCGGTGATGCCGGCGAGGAACAGCACCGCGCTCACCGGGTCGATGCGGGCGAGGAGGTACGGATCCCGGAACTCGAGGTCGGGCCCGGTGGCGAGCCAGTCGCCGAAGAAAAGGTAGTCCAGGCCGGCGTCCTCGCCGAGGCGGGCGACGCGACGCAGGATCGCGGCATCCGTCCGGGGATCGGCGTGTGCTCCCGGGTACCGCCAGCCCGACGGGTATGCGCCGAGCGTGCGCACCATGGCGCCGACGATGAGCGGCTCGGTCACAGCCGGTTGCCTCGGCCGCCGGGGTCTGCCCCACGGCGACGAGACGACCGCGTGTGTGCGACCACTGGCTCCAGGAGCCCGGATAGACCGAGACGTCGATGCCGGCGATGGCGCCGGCGAGCGCCGTGTGCGAGGCGGCGATGCCCGAGCCGCAGTACGCCGCGACCGGAACGCCCTCGACGGCACCGGCGGCCGCGAACTCCGCACGGATCTCGGCGGCGGGGCGGAACTTCCCCGCGACGAGGTGGGTGGTCGTGGGGAGGTTCACAGCGCCGGGGATGTGTCCCGCCACCGGGTCGAGCGGCTCCACATCACCGCGATAGCGCTCGGGCGCGCGCACATCGAGCAGCACGCCCTTCCAGGGCCAGTCCTCGACGTCGTCGATGTCGGCGACGCCGTGGGCGATCTCGCGCAGCTCGACGTTGCCCGGGCGGGGCAGGACGTCGCCGGTCTCGAGCGGCAGCCGCTCGGTCAGCCAGCCCCGCAGCCCCCCGTCGAGCACCCGGATGTCGACACCGGATCTGGTGAGCATCCACCATGCGCGCGCCGCGGCCACCGAGTGCAGATCGTCGTACGCCACGACCGTGTCGCCGTCGTCGATCCCCCAGCGCCGCGCGGCGGCTTGCAGCTGCTCACGCGGCGGGAGCGGATGCCGCCCCTGACGTGGATCGTCGCGCCGGGCGAGCTCGCGGTCGAGGTCGACGTACACCGCGCCCGGGAGGTGCCCTTCGAGGTAGGCCGGACGCCCCTCTGGTACATCGAGCCGCCACCGCACGTCGAGCAGCCGAACGGTGCGGTGCTCGCGCAGCAGGTGCGCAAGCTCGAGCGCGGAGATCAGCGGGGAGGCCATGTCTTCATGCTCACGCCGTCCGCGCCGCCGCCGCGCGGTGTGACGACATATGCCGCGACTCTGCGTCACACGCCGTGACGCAGCGCAACACGGCGTCACGCGGGAATGCGATCGGAGCGGCCCTCGAACGCGTGTCGTTCGCTCATGCCGGACGGCCGGGGGCTCCATCCGCTCCGCCCAGAAGCGCCTTCACCTCGGCGAGACTGGCCTCCGACCGGGCGAGGAGCGTGCGCAGATCTTCGAGCGTCGCACCGGCCTGGTCGGGCACGGCGGCGACGACGGCCGGACCGGCATCCGGCTCCGAGTCGGCCGTGGCGGTCGCGGCATCCGACTCAGCGTCGCGCTTGCGCGGGGAGAGGAAGAGGTTCGCCAGGTAGCCGGTGAAGGTGCCGAAGATGCCGACGCCGATCACGATGATCACGGTTCCCGTGAGGCGTCCGGCCTCGGTCACCGGATACTGATCGCCGTAGCCGACGGTCGAGATGGTGACGATCGTGTACCAGAGGGCGTCGGACGCGGACGTGATGTTGGCGCCCTTCGCGTACTCCTCCACCCGGAGGATCATCAGGCTGCCGAACTCGAGCACGAGGATGCCCATGAGGAGCAGCACGAGGAGGGCGCTGCCGGCGCGGTCGCGCGTGATGGAGCGCCAGATCGCCCGCGGTCCGATGTCACGGAGCAGCCGCGACACCCGCACCAGCCGGAACACGCGGAGGATCTTCGCCTGCGGGAACGGCAGGCTGGCCAGCAGATCGGCCCACCCGAAATGCCGGAAGAAGTAGGCGCCGGCCGACGGCGCCGTGAAGATGCGGTACGTGAAGTCACCCAGGAAGATCGCGCTGAACAGGACGTTCATCACGTTCAGGATCTGCTGCAGCCCAGGATCCTCGACGACCGTGTAGACGAGGACGAGATTGAAGATCGACAGGATGGAGAGAAGGCCGATGAAGATCTCGTAGCCGGTGCTCTTGAGCTCGGTGCGCGGTGCAGACATGGCAGGATTCTGGCACTCCCCCGGGCTTCGAGGCCGCCATGTTAGCGTGAGGCTCACCAGCGAAAGGCGGTCACCATGCAGGAGACCGCCTCCGTCGTGCTCCGGTTCCTTCTCGAGATCCTCGGCGCCTCGGCCATGCGCGAGCCGAGCGCCCTGGCAGTCGCCGTCGCCGCGGTCGCCGTCGTCACGGTGCTGGCGCTCACGCTCGCCCTCGTCGACGTTCCCGCCTCGGCCGCGGGGTCCTCTCCCCACCCGCAGCGTGCGATCGGCGTCTCCGTCCAGCTCACGCAGAGCGATCCGGATGCGCCGGGTCACGCTCGCCCGCGTGCTCCGGGTCTCGCGGTCTCGGCCGCCTGACCCCTGGTTCCGCCCGTCCCCGCAGTGCGGGGAGTCTTCGGCGTCCGCCGGTGTCCTCGTGGCCATCCGCCACCCCTCGACACCGACCCTCGGAGACCCATGGACATCTACGCCTTCCCACCCATCGCCGCGATCCTCGACGCGGCCTACACCGGGCTCATGCAGCTCACCGCGCTGCTCGAACCCCTCGTCGGAGGTGCGGCGGCCGCGGCATCCGTCGTCCTCGTCACCCTGCTGGTCCGCGTGGCCCTCGTGCCCGCGGGGATCTCACAGGCCAAGGCCGAGCAGATGCGCAGCCGGCTTGCACCGAAACTGCGCGCGCTGCAGCAGCGGCACCGGCGCGATCGCGAGCGGCTCCAGCGCGAGACCATGAAGCTCTACGCCGACGAGAAGGTGTCGCCCTTCGCCGGCTGCCTCCCGCTCCTGGCGCAGGCACCGGTGGTCGCGGTCGTCTACGCCCTGTTCGCGTACCCGACCATCGCAGGGCACGCCAACGCCCTGCTGGCCGAGCAGCTGGTGGGCGTCCCGCTCGGCACGAGCCTCGCCGGAGCGATCGCGGGAGGCACGGCGACAGCGGCGACGTTTGCGGTCTTCGGCGCTCTGCTGGCGGTGATCGTCGTCGCCGCGGAGATCACGCGTCGCGCGTTCCGCCCACCCCTGATCGAGACAGCGGATGCCTCTCCCCTCGCGGCCCCGGGATTCCTGCGTGCGATGGGCGCACTGCAGTTCACGACAGCGGTGTTCGCGGTGTTCGTGCCGCTCGCGGCGGCGCTCTACCTCGCGACCACGGTCGTGTGGACGCTCGTGCAGCGGGTGATCCTGCGGCGGCGCTACCCGCTGGCGCCGGTCTGAGTCAGGAGGCGGCCGTGCGCTCGGGCTTGGCCTGACCGTGCTTGACGGCGACGGTGAGCAGGCGCAGTCCGGCGCCCAGGATGATGAGGTTCAGGACCATCTGCACGGTGACCAGCGCCCGCGCCGACTCGCTGACGGCCGCGATGTCGCCGAATCCGACGGTGGCGAACACGGTGACCGTGAAGTACAGCGCGTCGAGGCGGCTCATCGCTGCGGTGAAGGACCCGGCGACCCCCAGCTCCATGAGGAAGTACATCGCGGCGAAGAGCAGCAGGTAGAGCGGGGCGATGATCGCCAGTGCCGAGATCGCGCGCAGCCCCGGTTCCGCGGCCCGGATGATGGCAAGCACCTGCCACGCCGACACACCCACGAGCACCACCGCGGCGAACACGGCAGCGACCGCGACAGGCAGGTCGTCCACCCATTCGAGCGGGATGATGAAGTACAGCGTCACGAGGATCAGGGCGGAGACGAGCGCGCGCAGCAGTCCGAGCAGCACCACCCGGCGGCGCTGCCGGGGCGTCAGGCGGTCGAGTGGCGGTTCGACCCGGGCCGGCGGGTTGGTCATGCGGATGCCGTCCTTCTGCTCCGGGCGCGGGCGCGCCGGGTGGTGTGATCAGGTCAACCGTGACGCTCCCGCCCGCCGCCCGCGTCACCCGATCCGAATGAACTGGCGGGCGGTCGCGCTGGCGGTGGGTTCTTGCACGGCGTCGGGCAATGGGATACTCGTGTGGTCCGCACCACGAGCGGCCCCCGATCATGAACACCACGAACCAGCGCCGCACCGTCGCGAGCATCAGCGTCGTCGGGCCCGGCCGCGTCGGCCGCGCGGCCGCCCTCGCGCTGCGCTCCGCCGGATTCTCGGTCAGCGGCCCCAGCGGCCGTCGGGACGACATCGTCGCGTCCGAGGTCGTGCTCGTGTGCGTGCCGGATCGCGAGATCGCGGCGGCGGTGGCGGCATCCAGGGATCGCGCCCGGTTCGTCGGGCACACGTCCGGAGCGACGTCACTCGCGGCGGTCGCCGCCGACTTCAGCGTGCACCCGCTGCGCGCCTTCACGGGGCACGAGAGCGCCGATGCCTTCGAGGGCATCGGGTGCGCGGTCGCCGGTGCGACCCCCGACGCGCTCGCCGTGGCCACCGAGCTCGCACTCGCCCTCGGCGGCGAGCCGTTCGCGGTGTCCGAGGAGCAGCGCGCGGGCTACCACGCCGCGGCATCGATCGCCTCGAACTTCCTCGTCACCCTCGCGGCCGCCGCGGAGCAGATGGGCGCGGCATCCGGTCTCCCCTCCGACGAGTTCCGCAGGCACCTGGTTCCGCTCGTCCGCGGAACGGTCGACAATTGGGCCGAGCACGGACCGCGGGCGGCGCTCACCGGGCCGATCGCGCGCGGAGACGAACGGACGGTGGAGCGTCAGCGAGCCGCGGTCGCAGAAGCGGCCCCGGAACTGCTCGCCCTGTTCGACGAGCTCTCGGAGCGCACCCGAGCCCTGGCCCGGACGGAGACCCCCGAATGAGAATCGTCCGCAGCGTCGCCGCGGTGCGCACCGCGGTTCAGGAGGCCCGCGCGCGCGGCGCCGTCGTGGGCCTCGTGCCGACCATGGGCGCCTTCCACGAGGGGCACCTCTCGCTCATCCGCGCGGCCCGCGGCGAGAACGACCTCGTCGTCGTGTCGCTGTTCGTCAACCCGACGCAGTTCGGGGCGAACGAGGACCTCTCCACGTACCCCCGCGATGAGGCGCGCGACGCCGGTCTCGCCGAGACGGCGGGCGCCGACATCCTCTTCGCTCCGCCCGTGGAGGAGGTCTACCCGCACGGGTTCGCGACGACGATCCACGTGTCGGGCGTCACCGAGATGCTCGACGGCGCCCACCGCGGCGCCGAGCACTTCGACGGGGTCGCCACCGTCGTCACGAAGCTGTTCCAGATGGTGGCGCCCGACGCCGCGTACTTCGGGCAGAAGGATGCGCAGCAGGTGCTGGTTGTGCGGCGCCTCGTGCGCGACCTCGACATGCCGGTGCGCATCGTGGCCTGCCCGATCGTGCGCGAACCGGACGGTCTCGCGATGAGCTCGCGCAACGTCTACCTCGACGCCCCAGCACGCGAGAGCGCGACCGCGCTGAGCCGCGCCCTCGACGCAGCTGAGGCCACGGTCGCGGGCGGAGAGACCGGCGCCGATGCCGTGCTCGCGGCCGCTCACGCCGTGCTCGCGGCGGCCGGCATCGAGCCGGAATACCTCGAGCTGCGCTCCCCCGACGACCTGCGGGAGCTCGACAACGTCGACGGCGGCGCGCTTCTCGCCGTCGCCGCACACGTCGGACGCGCACGCCTGATCGACAACCGAATCCTGGAGGCCACCGCATGAGCGCCGGACCCCTTTCCGCGGCCGACGGGCCGGCCCGCCCCCGCGTCACCTTCGCGACCCTCGAGGCGCTGAAGGCCCAGGGCGAACCCATCGCCATGGTCACCGCGTACGACTATCCCAGCGCCCAGGTGGCCGAGGCCGCCGGGGTGGACATGGTGCTCGTCGGCGACTCCGCCGCTATGACGGTGCTCGGGCACGAGAGCACGGTGCCCGTGACCGTCGAGGAGA
This sequence comes from Microbacterium sp. CFBP9034, assembly GCF_034045255.1. Taxonomy (NCBI): domain Bacteria; kingdom Bacillati; phylum Actinomycetota; class Actinomycetes; order Micrococcales; family Microbacteriaceae; genus Microbacterium; species Microbacterium sp. CFBP9034. The sequence continues at coordinate 126,134 of NZ_JAXCWC010000002.1, read as the reverse complement.
TGCTGATGCTCACCGCCGCCGTGCGGCGCGGGCTGTCGACGCCGCTCCTCGTCGCGGACCTGCCGTTCGGCTCGTACGAGGGCTCGGACGAGCAGGCCGTGGCGACGGCCCAGCGCTTCATCAAGACCACCGGGTGCGACGCCGTGAAGATCGAGCGCGGCGGCTCGTCCGTCAATCGCGCGCGGGCCATCATCGCCGCGGGCATCCCGGTCATGGGGCACGTCGGCCTCACCCCGCAGACCGCCGCGACCATCGGCGGCTACCGGGCGCAGGGGCGCACCGCCGAAGAAGCGGTCGCCCTCTGCGAGAGCGCGATCGCACTGCAGGATGCCGGGTGCTTCGCCATCGTCTTCGAGGCGATCCCCACCGCGGTCACCGACGCCATCATGCCGCGGCTGACCGTGCCCGTGATCGGGATCGGCGCAGGGCCGAGCACCGACGGGCAGGTGCTCGTCTTCCACGACCTGCTCGGAATCTACGACGGTCACGCCGCCCGCTTCGTCAAGCGCTACGCCCATCTGCGGGAGGAGATGGTCGAGGCCGTGACGGCCTACGCCACCGAGGTGCGCTCGCACGAGTACCCGCAGCCCGAGCACGGGTACGGGATGCCCGCCGAGGAGGCCGCCAAGCTGCGCGCCATCCTCGACGCCAGCACGCCGCCGCGCGCCAAGCGGGCCTGAGTCCGGCCGATCCTCAGGCTGCGTCCCCCTTCGCTTGGGTGCGCTCGGCCTCGAGCGGACCCTCGCCCGTCGCCACGGACTCCGGGACCTCGCCGGGGCGGAACTTCGGCAGCCGGCTCGCCGGCAGGATCGCGAGGGCGCTGACGCCCGAGAGGATGAGCAGGCCGAGCTTCAGCGCACTCAGGCGAGCCTCCTCGTTGACGGCGACGGCCGCATCGACCTGCGCCGGAGTGGCATCCGTCTCATCGAGCACTTCACGCAGCCTGTCGTTGCTGACGAAGTTGACCCGGTCGAGGTCCACCTGCGACACCAGGGCGGGCGGAAGCTCGGGGTGGTCGACGAGCGACGAGACGACGTTCAGGCTGAGGATGCCGACCAGGAGGGCTCCGGCCACGGAGGTGCCGACGGCCGAGGCCAGGTTCTGGGTCGTGCCACGCACTGAGCCCACGTCGCCGGCGAGCTCCTTGGGCGACGCCGTGACGAGCACGTTGAAGACGAGTGTCACCAGCGCGCCCTGACCCACGCCGAACACGAACAGTCCGAGGATGGTGGGCAGCGTCTCCCAGTTGTTCGTCACCACGAATGCCAGCCAGATCAACGCGATCGTGGTGAGGCTGAACGAGAACATCCCGATCGTGCGCGGGGCGAAGCGCCGGTAGAAGCGCACAACGACCATCGCCGCGAAGAACACCGTGAGGTTGAACGGCAGCATGGCGAGGGAGGTGTCGAACGGAGTCCTGCCCTGCACGATCTGGATGTACAGCGGGATCGAGAAGTTCAGTGCCGCTTCGAGGCCGACCACGACGAACATCGCGTACACCGCGGCTCGCTCGCGCGACGAGCCGAACACCGACAGGCTGACGAGGGGCACCTTGCCGGCCTTCGTGCGGCGCCGCGTCCAGAGGAAGAACAGCTGTGCCAGCACGAGTCCGATGAGGATCAGCAGGGGTGCAGGCGAGAGCCCGAGGACGTCGAACGGAGCATCGGGCCGGGCTGCGACGATCCCCCAGTTGTTCAGGTTGTTCACGCCGAGGGTGAGCGACACGATGCCGAGTCCGATGAGCACGGCGGCGACCACGTCGATCTTGATGTGACGGTTGCCCGGCGCTCCGCGCAGCCAGAAGCTCAGCACGAAGACGGTGACGGCGAGCACGAGGACCACGATGAAGACCTGCCGCCAGCCGACCAGCGTCGCCAGGGTTCCGCCGATCAGGAATGCACTGACGCCCGCCAGCGCACGCGCCGACCCGAGCGATCCGATGGCCGTCTCCTGCTGGCTGCCGCGGTAGTTCTCGGCGATGAGGGCCACCAGCGACGGGACGATGATGGCGGCGGATGCCCCGGCCACGGCCTGCGCGGCGATCACCCAACTCACCGACGGCGCCGCGATCATCATGACCGCCGACCCGGCGAACATGGCGACGACGATGCGGAACATGATCACCCAGCCGACCCGCTGGCCGATCTTGGCGCCGACCATGACCAGCGCCGCGACCACCAGACCGTATGTGACGATCGCGGTGCTGACGTCGGTCGGCGGCACTCCGAAGTCGTCGACCATGCCGCCGAGGGAGACCGGAAGCGCCGACACGTTGTACGACATGAGGATCTGTGCGAGGAACAGCCCGATCATCGGCACCCAAGACGCGCGGTCGGTCCGGGGAGCTGCGGGAGAAGTGGTGGTCATGCGAGGTTCCCTCCGGGGAAGTGGGAGTCAGAGGCGAAGATGTTCAGGCCCAGGGCGCGGGACAGATAAGCCGTGGCGATCTGCCCGCGGACGCTGTTCCCCGCGCTGTCGAGGCGCGGCGCATAGGTGCCGATGCCGACCTTGCCGGGGGCGACGGTGACCAGTCCGCCCGCGACCCCGGACTTTCCCGGCAGCCCGATCTCGAACAGCCACTCGCCCGAGCGCTCATAGAGGCCGCTCGCGGTGAGCACCGCGAGCGTGTCACGGCAGACAGCCGCCGAGACGACCCGCTCCCCGGTCAGCGGATTGACTCCGCCGTCGGCGAGGGTGGCGCCCATCACGGCGAGATCGCGGGCATCGACGAGCAGTGCGCACTGGCGCGTGTACACGTCGACGGCCTCCGCCGGATCGACGCGGATGCGGCCGTAGCTCTCGAGCAGCTGGGCGATCGCCCGGTTGCGGTGGTTCGTCGCCGCCTCAGACCGATAGACCTCGTCATCGACCTCGAGCGCACGCCCGGCGAAGCGCGAGAGCCCGGTGAGCACCGCGTCCCACTGATCCTCCGCCGTCGCGCCCGGGAGAAGCGCCGTGGTCGCGATCGCGCCCGCATTGACCATCGGGTTCATCGGATGCCCGTCGTTCAGCTCGATGGCCACGACGGAGTTGAAGGCGAGACCGGTGTTGTTCACGCCGACCACGTCGAGCACCTCCTCGTGGCCGAGCGCCTCGCACAGCAGCGCGTAGACGAAAGCCTTGGAGATCGACTGGATCGAGAATCGCGTGCCGACGTCCCCGATCCCGTGGACGCCTCCGTCGACGTCGACCACGCACACGCCGAACGCCTCCGGGTCGGCGCTCGCGAGGATCGGTATGTAGTCCGCGACTGCGCCCTCGTGGTGCCGCAGCGCCCTGGCGTGCGCCGCGGCGGTGACCTCGTCGATGCGGCGGTGGGCGGGAACGGCGCCGGTCTCGGCGATCTGACCCACATCCTGGACATCGAGATCGCGCTGGCGCATGTGTGTCAGCGTAGGGCCCCGGCCGCGGCCCGTGGTGACGGCTACTCCAGCGGGTGGTCGTGGATCGCGGCGCTCAGGGCCGTGCCGTTCAGGTCGAGGTAGATCTGGCGCTCGGTGATCGACAGAGTCATCGTGTTCCGGCGCTCGACGGACTTCACCACGTCGTCGACGAACCCGGGGTCGAAGCTGTGGAGCGTGATCGTGTCGGCCTGGTGGATGCGCTTGCCGGCCCACGGCGCCATGACCTTCGCCGGATCGCGGTGCGTGTAGACGACGGTCCGGTCGGCCAGCTTGCTGCCGTAGTGCAGCCGGTCTGCGTCGGGCGCACCGACCTCGATCCACGCGGTCAGACGACCGGTCATATCGCGCACCAGAACGGCAGGTTCGTCCGTCGAGGAGATGCCCTCGCTGAAGGCGATACCCTCCTCGTATTCGAGGCAGTACGCGAGCACCCGCGTGATCATGAAGGCGTCGGTCTCGGACGGATGCCGCGCCACTCGGAGTGAGAGCTCCTCGTACACACCGCGGTCGACGTCGGCCAGCTGCACCGTGAAGGTGTGGATCGTCGCGCCGAGGGCCATAGCGCACGAGCCTACGCCGTGGCCGCCGGGACCTTGGACCCGTCAGAGACTCGGGTGGCCACGTGCTGTCGAGCCTCGTAGTCTGGGCGCATGTCGGCCGGCTCGATCCTGCGCAGCGCATTCGGTGCGGCACTCGTCGTCAACGCAGTGCCGCATGGTGTGAGCGGCGTGCAGGGAAGGCCGTTCCCCAGCCCGTTCGGCGATCCGGCGGGCGTCGGGATGTCGCCTCCCCTCGTGAACGTGGGCTGGAGCGCGGCCAACGCGATCGCCGGATCCCTGCTCCTGCGTCGCGGCATCCGCTCCCCCGGCGAGGCAGCGGCCGCCACCGTCGGAGCCGTCGCGATGGCAGCCGTGATCGCTTATCACTTCGGTGATGTGATGAAGGGCGGCATGGGTCTGCGTACGCCCCGTGTCGCCGGTGCTGGCGGCCCCCCGCGGGCGCTGGTGAAGGCGACCGAGCCGATTGCGACGGCTCTCGCCGGGCACCGGTCCTTCCCGCTGTGGGCGGTGATCCACCACCGCGGACGCAAGAGCGGCACCGCCTACGCCCTCCCCGTTGCGGTGATCCCCACGAGCGACCCGGCGCTCATCCTCATCGGGCTCCCTTGGGGCGCGGAGACGAACTGGGCACGCAACGTGATCGCCGCCGGGGAGGCGACACTCACCTGGAAGGGCTCCGAGCACGCGACGACCTCGCCTCGGCTCCTCAGCCCTGTCGAAGCCGCGACGCTCGCCAAGCCGTTGTTCCGTTCCATCGTGAAGCGGATGCCGGCCGCCATCGTCATGCACACCGCCTAGTCTCTTCGGCCAAGCCGCAGGCGCGGGTGGAGCGGCGACTTCGCCGCTAGAGCCCGCCCGCGATGCGGAAGGTCGCGCCGGTGGTGTACGACGCCTCGTCGGAGAGGAGCCAGGCGATCGCGCCCGAGATCTCGTGAGGCTCGCCGGCGCGCCCGAGCGGAATGCCGGCCGCGACCTTGGCGGGTCGTTGCGGATCTTGATGGAAGTCCGACCAGACGGTGCCGGGCTCGACGCAGTTCACCCGGATGCCGCTCGGCGCGAGCTCCTTCGACAGCCCCACCGCGAGCGCTGCGACTCCCGCCTTGGCAGCGGCGTAGTGCACGTAGCTGCCGGGGCTGCCGATGGTCGCCGCCGCCGATCCGACGAGCACCAGAGTGCCGGCGGTGCGCTCGAGGTGGGCGATGGCCGCCTGGCACGTCAGCACCGCGCCCAGCAGGTTGACGTCGAGATCCCGCCGCAGCGCCTCCGGGTCGAGATCCGTCAGTCGACCCACCGCGCTCACTGCGCCGGCGTTCGCGACCACTCCGGTGAGCGGCCCCAGCCGTGCTGCTCCGTCGTCGAAGAATCGGGCGAGGGAGGCGGCATCCGTCACATCGACCTGGAGGGCGACCGCTCGACTTCCCGCCCGCCCGACCTCGGCCGCGACCGCCTCGGCCGCTTCGCGGTCGCGCGCGAAGCCGACAACCACGCCATGGCCCGCCTCGGCGAGTCGGCGCACGGTCGCCGCGCCGATCCCGCGCGATCCTCCGGTGACGGCGGTCACTCTCTCGTGTGCGCTCATCCGGCTATCCTCGCGCTTCCGTCACTCGAAGACCGGCGTCTGGAAGCGTCGTTCGTAACGGCGGATGCAGCCGGTGTCGCGTGCGTACTGGAAGGCGTCGAGGCACTCGGCATCCGAGCGCGACGCAGTGCGGTAAGCCTCGTACTCGGCGAGGGAGCCGAAGGTGAAGAGTGCGAACGCCTCGTCACTGTCGCCCTCGCTGGGCATGAAGTAGCCGTGGTGGGTGCCGCCGAGTCTGTTGACGAGACGGATCCACCGGCGGCCGTACTCGGTGAACTCCGCGAGCTTGTCGGGATCGATCTCGTAGCGCAGGTGGATGGTGATCATGAGGGCCTTCCGGCATCGGGGGAGGCTGCGCGGCAGAAGCAGACCTACCCAGATTCTGCGCGACCTCGAGAGCGAGACATCGCCGAGGACCGCCCGCCGGCGACACATGGCGGGAAGCGGTGGCTGATTGGCAGAGAGCCGCCCGGGCGAGCGGCGGCCGTCATGAGGTCGAACTCTGACAGGGTGGCAGAGCACGCCGCGGCGCGAGAGAGGGAGACGCGATGCAACGACCACTGGCCGGTCTGACGGGGAGCAACGTCGTCCGCGAGCTGCTCGCCGGCGTCACCCTGCTCGCCATCGCGATCCCTCTGAACATCGGCTACGCGCAGATCGCCGGGCTCCCGCCGACGGCGGGACTGTACGCGCTGATCGTCCCGACGGTGCTCTACGCCCTCGTGGTCTCGTCACGGCAGGTGGTGGCCTCGCCGGATGCCGCGGCCGCCGCGCTCGTCGCCTCCTCGGTGGGCGGGCTCGCCGTCGCCGGAAGCGCGAACTACGCGACCCTCGCCCTGGCGCAGGCGATCATCTGCGGCGTCCTGTTCATCCTGCTGTCGGTGTTCAAGCTCGGGTTCCTCGCGAACTTCCTCTCGAAGCCGATCCTGGTGGGGTTCGTGGGAGGGCTGGCGCTCGACATCCTGGTGAGCCAGATCGCCAAGATGCTCGGCGTCAAGATCGACTCGGGCGGTGAGTTCGTCGACAAGATCGTGGGTCTGGTCGGAGGTCTGGGCACGACCAGCCTGTGGTCTGTCATCATCTCGGCCGGCTCCGTCGCGATCCTGCTGGTGGGACGCCGGCTCCTCCCGGTGGTGCCATGGGCGCTCGTCGTGCTCGTGGTCGCCACGGCCCTGGTGGTCCTGCTGCATCTCGACCAGCTGGGCGTCGACATCCTCGGCGCGGTCCCGGCCGGCGCACCCGCGCTGACCTGGCCGGTCCTGGAGTGGTCGATGTGGCTGGCGCTCATCCCGTCGGCGATCGCGCTCACACTGGTCACGACCGCAGAGGGCCTCCTGGTGTCACGGTCGTACGCCGAGAAGCGGCACTACCCCTTCCGGGCCAACCGTGACCTCTTCGCGTTCGGGGTGGCGAACATCGCCGCCGGGGCGCAGGGCAGCTTCGCCGTGGGATCCTCGACGTCGCGGACTGCGGCGATGGATCAGGCGGGCTCGCGGACGCAGCTTCCCTCGCTGGTCCTCGCCGCAGGGACGCTGCTGCTCCTGCTGTTCGGCACCGCCCTGCTCGCCGACATCCCGTCTCCCGCGATCGGGGCTGTGGTGGCCGTGGCGATCATTCCGCTCATCGGCATCCGCGAGTTCGTCGATCTGTGGCGGAAGGACCGGTTCGAGTTCGCCGTCGGCGCCACATGCTTCCTGGTGACGGTGTTCGTCGGGGCGATCCCCGGCATCGTCGTCGCCTTCGTGCTCGCTCTCATCAATCTCGCCAAGCGGGCCGCCTCCCCCGCGATCGACGTGCTCGAATCGACCGGCGACCCCGGCGAGTCGCTCCTGGAGGAAGCTCCGGCCGGAAGCACAACGGCACCGGGCGTGCTCGTCATACGGCTCGCCGCGCCGCTGTTCTTCGCCAACGGCAGCGTGTTCGGCGACGCGGTCAAACGTGCGGTCTCGTCGGCGACCGGCGAGCCCGTCCGGCACGTCGTCCTCGACATGGAGGCGGTCACCGACATCGACGTCACCGGCGCCGAGGCCTTCGAGTCTCTGGAGGAGTGGCTTCGCGGTCGCGACGTCGACCTGGCATTCGCACGCCTGCGTCCGCCGGTGCGAGACCGACTCACGCAGCTGGGGCTGTTCGCGGACCAGCCCGTATACGAGACGAACCGGGCGGCCCTCGCGGCGCTCGCGCCTCCCGTCGACCCAGCCTGACCCGAGTCCCGGGCTCGAGCCGCGTCGGCCGACGCCCGGGTGCTCAGCGGCGGTGCGTCAGGCGTTGCGGCGCTTCACCCAGACCACGGCGAAGGCGACCCACGCGGCGGTCCACAGGAGCGTCGCGATCAGTCCGGTGACGGGGTCGAGGCGGCCGGGGTCCGCCGTGGTGGCGAAGAAGTTGGTGGCGGCGTTCCCCGGGAAGGTGTCGCTGATCAGCGTGAACACGTCGAGCGGAATCAGACCGATGACGATCGGAACGATGTAGAGGAACCCGAGGGTCGCCCCCACCGTGCCGATCGTGGAGCGCAGAACCAGCCCCGCGGAGGTCGCGATCACGGCGATGCAGGCGCCGAAGACGACGATGTCGCCGAGCACGCGCAGCACCGCGGGCGAACCGAGAGACGCACCCCCGCCGTGCAGAGCCACGGAGACCGCGAACGAGAGCGCCGTCGCGAGGGCGGTGACGACCAGCCCGATCAGCGCGGAGAGGAGCACCTTGGACAGCACGATGGGGGTCCGGCGGGGTACCGCCGCGATGAAGACGGAGATCGCATGGTTCTCGTAGTCAGCCGTCGAGATGATCGTCCCCACGAGGATGAGCATGATCTCGCAGGCGAAGAAGCCCGTGGAGAGCGCGTCGAGAACACTGGCCTCTGTGGGTCCTCCCCCTGCGGCCGCGCTCCAGAACGCCGTCACAACGGCCATCGACACGATCGCCGAGGCGCTCAGCCACCACGTCGACCGCAGCGACCGGGCCTTGAGCCATTCGGACGCGAACGCACCTCCGAACGACACCTGCGAGGACACCTCGGCTCGAGTGGTGGCGGTCATCGCGGTGCTCCCTCGGTCTGGACGGCGGTGGAGCCCGCCGTGTACTCGCGATCGTCCTGGGTGAGAGCGAGGAAGGCATCCTCGAGCGACCCCTGGTGGGGCGTCAGCTCGTGGAGGACGATCGAACGGGATGCCGCGACCTCCCCCACCCGCGCGGCCGTCGTGTCGGTCACGAGGAGAGCACCGTCGGGGCCCGGTCGCACGGTGGCGCCGATGGCGGTGAGCGCCTCGCCGAGCGCGACGGCGTCGGGCGACCGCACCAGGACGTCTGACTGCGTCCGCTGGGCGATCACGTCGGAGACGGGCCCCTGCGTGATGAGTCGACCGCGGCCCATCACGACGAGATGGTCGGCGGTGAGGGCCATCTCGCTCATGAGATGACTCGACACGAGCACCGTGCGGCCGTCTGCGGCGAGGCCCTTCATCAACTGGCGCACCCAGTGCACGCCGTCCGGGTCGAGTCCGTTCACCGGTTCGTCGAGCACCAGCACCCGCGGGTCGCCGAGCAGCGCGGCGGCGATACCGATCCTCTGGCGCATGCCCAGCGAGTAGGTGCCGATCCGGCGGTGGGCGGCATCCGTCATGCCGGTCAATCGCAGCACCTCGTCGACCCGCGCGGTGGAGATGCTGTTGGTCGCGGCGATCGCCCGCAGGTGCATCCGCCCTGACCGTCCGGGGTGCACGGCGGTCGGATCGAGCAGCGCGCCGAGGTCCCGCAGCGGGTGCGCCGACTCGCGGAAGTCGCTGCCGTTGACGCGGACCGATCCCCCGGCCGGGTGATCGAGACCCACGATCATGCGCATCGTCGTCGACTTGCCGGCGCCATTGGGCCCGAGGAGGCCGGTGACGCTTCCGGGACGCACGGTGAAGCTCACGTCATCGACCGCGACCTTGTCGCCGAAGACCTGCCGCAGGTTCTCGATCTCGATCATTCGTGTCTCCGCCTTCGCCGTGCCCACCTGCCCTGGCCCTCGACGCTAGCCTCGCATCTCCACAGAGCCGGGACCAATGACCGCACGTCTTGACATGCTATGTGAGTACACTCATAATTGAGTACACTCGAAAAACGGAATCCGGGAGGATATCGATGAAGGCGTTCGTCATCACGGGCTACAAGAAGGACCTCATCCAGGCTGAGGTGCCCGAGCCCGTCGTCGGGCCCAACGACGTGCTCGTCCACGTTCAGGCGGCCGGGGTGAACACGCTCGACGAGAAGATCCGGCTCGGGGAGTTCGCGCGAATCCTGCCCTATCGGCTCCCGCTCGTGCTCGGCAATGACGTGGCGGGCACCGTCATCCGGGTCGGCGCGAATGTTCGCTCCTTCTCACCAGGCGACGAGATCTACGCCCGGCCCGACCAGGCGCGCATCGGCACGTTCGCGGAGCGCATCGCGGTCGCCGAACGCGACGTTGCCCGCAAGCCCGCATCGATCTCAATGGATGAGGCCGGATCACTCCCGCTCGTGGCCCTGACCGCATGGCAGGCCCTGGTCGAGAAGGGAGACGTGCAGCCGGACCAGAAGGTGCTCATCCACGCAGGTGCCGGAGGTGTGGGGTCGATCGCCATCCAGCTCGCCAAGCACCTCGGCGCCACGGTCGCGACGACCGCGAGCGCACGCAACGCCGACTTTCTTCGAGAACTGGGCGCGGACGTCGTCATCGACTATGCGTCACAGGACTTCGAGGAGCTGCTGAGCGGCTACGACCTGGTGCTCGACAGTCGCGGCGGCGAGAACCTCGAGAAGTCGCTCCGAGTCCTGAGGCCGGGCGGAAAGGCCATCGGGATCGCCGGGCCCCCCGATCCGACCTTCGCCCACGAGGCCGGCCTGAACCCGCTGCTGCGACTGGCGATCTCCGCTCTCAGCCGCCGGGTCCGCTCACAGGCCCACCGGCTCGGCGTGACCTACGAGTTCCTCCTCATGAAGGCGAGCGGCGACCAGCTGGCCGAGATCGCGCGGCTGGTCGACGGCGGCGACATCCGTCCGGTCGTCGGGCGGCGCTTCCCGTTCGACGAGACTCCGCTCGCCCTCCGATCGCTCGCCGAGGGCGGGGTCCGTGGCAAGACCGTGATCACCGACTTCGGTACCCCCGCGGGCGACCACATCTCCGCTGCTTCCACCCACGACACCCTCAAGGGCCGCTCATGACCGACGAAGCCGTCATCACCTCGTACGCCCAGGCCCCGGTGCGCAGCATCCGGGCAGGTGGCACCACGTACGCGTACCGCGAGCTGGGTCCGAAGGGCGGCATCCCGGTCGTCTTCTTCGTGCACCTCGCCGCCACCCTCGACAACTGGGACCCGCGGATCGTGGACCCGATCGCGGAGAACCGCCACGTCATCACGTTCGACAACAAGGGCGTCGGCGCGTCGACCGGCGTCGTCCCCCCGACGATCGAGGAAGCGGCCGACGACTCATTCGCTTTCATCTCCGCCCTCGGGTTCCACGAGATCGACGTCTTCTCGTTCTCGATGGGCGGCATGATCGCCCAGGACCTCGTGGTCAAGCATCCGCGGCTCGTTCGCCGCCTGGTGCTGACCGGCACCGGTCCGCGCGGCGGCAAGGACATGGACAAGGTGGTCGCCACCACCTACTGGGACATCCTGCGCGCGACCCTCACGCGGTCGGACCCGAAGGAGTTCCTGTTCTTCCCGCGCAACGCCGCGGGACAGGCGGCGGCGAAGGCCTTCATCGCGCGCCTCGGGGAACGCACGGCCGACCGTGATGAGCCGATCAGCACCAAGGCGTTCCAGACGCAGCTCCGGGCCATCCAGAAGTTCGGCCGATCCGCCCCATCCGATCTGTCGACGTTCACCCAGCAGACCCTCATCGCCAACGGCGACAACGACCGGATGGTGCCGTCGGCGCTGTCGGAGGACCTGCACCGGCGCATCCAGGGGTCCGAGCTCGTCATCTACCCCGACGCCGGCCACGGCGGGATCTTTCAGTTCCACGAGGAGTTCGCCCCCGTCGCGGCGCGCTTCCTCGCATAATTGAGCGTGGTCAGCGCGCATCCCGGAGAGTCGAACATGTCTGTCGCTTCCGCGCCTGTCGGGCGCCGCGAGCGCAACAAGCAGGAGAAGCTCGACCGCATCATGGCGGCGGCGAGCGAGCTGTTCGCCGCGCACGGTGTCGAAGACGTCACGACCCAGCAGATCGCCGACAAGGCCGACATCGGAGCCGGGACGCTCTTCCTCTACGCCAAGACGAAGGGCGAACTGCTCCTCCTGGTGCAGAACGCCCACTACGCGGAGGCACTCGAGCGCGGGCGAGCGGATGCCGCGGCCACCGCAGATGTGCGCGACGCGGTGCTGGCGATCGTCCGCCCGGTGGTGGAGTGCAATCGCGTGCAGATCGACAATGGGCGCACCTACCTGCGCGAGATGGCGTTCGGCGACCCGACGGAACCCCGGCACCGCGAGGCGCTCACGATCGCGTTCGAGACCGAAGCAGCCATCGCGGCCGTCCTCGGGCGAGACGGCACGACGGACGCGACCCGGACGGCGACGATCGCACGCATCGTGTCGGCGGTCATGTTCGTGACCATGGCGGCGAGCACGAACATCGGTCTCAGCGTCGACGAGATCGTCGACGACATCCGCACCCAGCTCGACGCCATGCTGCCCGGCTGAATCGCGCCGGACGAGTCACCTCAGCGCTCGTGGGCGGCGGTTCGGTCGCTCGAGACGCCTCGCACTGAGTCGGTGCCGGACGCCTCGTCCCGCGTCTGCTCCACGATCTCGGCATGCGCCGGGTCGGCTACGACATCGAGTCGAGCCCGTCCGGCGGGCAGGCCCTCGATGCGGACGGAGCCGATGATCTCCGGCGTCGGCTCCACCCGCGCGATGCCGCGCGGCACGTCGAGTTCGAGCCCGACGGCGATCCGCAGCATCTCGAACGGGGTCGCCGCCGCCCACGCCTGCGGGGAGCACGAGGCCGGGTAGCTCACCGGTACGGGCTTGTCGTCCCGGCCGAACCCGCAGAACAGCTCCGGAAGCCGCCCGCCGTGGGCTTCGAGTGCGTCGAGCAGTCCGCTGATGACCGTGGCCGCGGCATCCCGTCGCCCGTACGCCGCCATCCCCGCGGCGGCGAGCACCGTGTCGTGGGGCCACACGGACCCGTTGTGGTAGCTCACCGGGTTGTAGGCGCCCGACAGGGAGGAAAGGGTCCGGATGCCGAACCCCGTGAACATGTCCGGCGCGATCAGACGATCGATGACGGCGTCGGCCCGGTGCGGCGGCACGATCCCGCTCCAGAGACAGTGACCGACGTTGGAGGCCACGGAGTCGACCTGCCGCTTGTCGGCATCGAGCGCGAGGGCGTAGGTGTTCTGCGCAGGCATCCAGAACGCCTCGTCGAAGCGGGTCCGCAGCACCTCCGCGCGGTCATCCCACGTGCGCGCGGCCGCCTCGTCCCCCCAGGCCCGCAGGAGATCGGCGCCGGCGCGCATCGCTCCATAGCTGTAGCCCTGCACCTCGGCGAGCGCCATCGGCGGGTGCGCTCTCGCGCCCGTGTGGAAGGTGACGCCGTCGGCGCTGTCCTTCCACCCCTGGTTCAGAAGCCCGCGGTCGCTCGAGCGCAGGTACTCGACGAAGCCGTCGCCGTCGCGGTCGCCGAACTCGATGATCCAGTTCAGCGCCATCTCGACGGCCGGCCGGAACTCGGCGAGGTCCTGGGCGGGGATCCCCCACCGGAGTGCGCGACCCACCAGCATCACGAACAGCGGGGTGGAGTCGATGGACCCGTAGTAGACGCTCGCGCCGCCGAGAACGAGCGACAGGTCCGCTCCGAGGCGCACCTCGTGCAGGATCCGCCCGGGCTGCTCCTCGCTGCGCGCGTTCACCCTCACGCCTTGGAGCCGCGCGAGGGTGCGCAGCGTGCCGAGGGTGAGGCGCGGTGCGAAGGGGAGCATCATCCAGCCGGTGAGCAGGGAGTCACGACCGAAGAGGGCCATGAACCAGGGCGCACCGGCAGCCACGACATCGTCCTCCGGATGCTGCGGGTCCTGGATGCGCAGAGCTCCGAGGTCGCGCTCGCTGGTGCGCAGGGCCTCCGCGAGCACCCGGTTCGAGGTGACCGCCTCCGGTGTCTCGTCCCGCCAATCGCGCATGCGCTGCGCCGGGGCCGTATCGGCGAACGGCCGGTCGACCGGATAGAGCAGTTCGAGGTCGACGCCCTGGGCGCTGGGCACAGCCTCGACGGTGGTGCTCCACTCGCCACGGGCGGGAACCACAACCCGGAAAGTGAGGGTGTGCGGGCTGGAGACGGCTCCCGGAGCCGAGATGCGGATGCCGCGCTGCGCACCGGGCTTGTCCAGCCAGTACACGAGATCGCCGCCGACGTGGCGGTGACCGACGGGCGGCACGTGCGCGAGCCTGTGCTCCTTGACCAGGAACAGATCCGCGAAGTCGGCATCCGCGGTCAGCGTCAGATCGACGCCGGCCGGCTCGACGCCGTAGTTGCGAAGGCGGATGTCCTCCCGCATCCCCTGGCCGGCCATGCGGTGCCGCTCCACGATGACGGTCCCCTCGGGGTGACCCGCGCGCGGCGCCGAGCGGCCCACGAACACCGACTCATACGGCTCGGCGGCCACGACGCCGAGGGGCTCGATCGGCATGCCGTCGAGCCGCAGCTGCCAGCGCGAGATGACGCGCGTGTCCTGCACGAACAGGCCATCCGGCCGCAGTGGATCGATGTCGCCGTCGTGGCCCGACACGCAGAATGTCGATCCTTCTACGAGGGTGACGGTGGACTGGACGAGGAGGACGCGATCGACCCCGTCGGTCCGAGGATCCGGCGGCATCGATCCGGCGTCGAAGCGGGCGTCGGGCGCACCGGCCAGGTCGTCATTCCTGGGCACATTCACTGACACGCGGGATCCTCTCGGATTTTGCGAAGCGATAAGTGTACGCGTCGGGGGTGGCTCAGGTAAACCGTCGTCCTCCGGAGGGCGAAGTCGCAGAAGATAGGCCCGCTCTCGTACGACCCCGAGAGTGCGGTCACGGAACCCGTCGGGACCGCCCGGTCACCTCGCCGACCTCGAACCTCAAGGAGGCGCCCGTGTCCACCGTCCCCATCTCTCCCGCGGACCGGCCCTCGCGCCGCCAGGAGTCCCCGCTCCGGATCGGCATGATCGCACCGCCGTGGTTCGCCATTCCGCCCGAAGGATACGGCGGCACCGAAGCGGTCGTCGCAAGCCTGGTCGACCAGCTCGTGGACCGTGGGCACGAGGTGACCCTCGTCGCCGCCGGTGCGCCCGGCACCCGTGCGACCCGTCACATCACGACCTATCCCGACCCCCCGTCCGAGCTCCTGGGCGCGTCGCCGATGCCCGAGGTCATCCACGCGGCCCAGGCCGCGCAGGCGATCGACGACCTCGACCTCGACCTGGTGCACGACCACTCCCTCGCCGGGCCGCTCCTCGCGCGCGGCCGCGACATCCCGACTCTCGCGACGATGCACGGCCCGGCGGCCGGCGACAACGGCGACTACTTCGCTCGCCTGGAACGGACCGTGGATCTCGTATCGATCTCCCACGCCCAGCGGACCGACGCGCCCCAGCTGAACTGGGTGGGCACGGTCCACAACGCGGTGGACCTGGACAGCTTCCCGTTCCAGGCGGACAAGGAGCGGCACGTCTTGTGGATGGGCCGGTTCTGCGCCGATAAAGGGGCGCACATCGCGATCGAGGCGGCTCGTCGCGCCGGTCGACGCATCATCCTCGCGGGCAAGCTGAACGAGCAGGCGGAGCGCGACTACTTCGACGACGCGGTGCGGCCGCTCCTGGGTCCCGACGCGGAGTACGTGGGAGAAGCGGATGCCGCGCTCAAGCGCGAGCTCTATGCGGCGGCCTCGTGCCTCGTGTTTCCGATCTCGTGGGACGAGCCCTTCGGCATGGTCATGGTCGAGGCGATGGCGTGCGGCACCCCGGTCGTGGCGACCCGGCGCGGGTCGGTGCCGGAGGTGATCGAGCACGGCCGCACCGGGATCATCGTCGACGCGTTCGAGGACCTGCCCGCCGCGATCGCCGGTGCCGACGAGCTGGATCCGCACGCGTGCCGGGAGCGGGTCGCACAGCACTTCGATCTGCCCGTGATGGGCGCAGGCTACGAGCGCGTCTACCGCCAGGTGCTGGAGCGCCGCCGTCGGCGGCCGGATGCGGAGCAGGCCGTGGCGTAGGTGGTGCCCGGCCGAAGCCGGGCACCCTCGCAATCAGATGTAGAAGTCCCCGTAGTAGTTGCCGAGCCGCTCGCGATAGCCGGCGTCGTCGTAGGTGGTGGACTCATCCCACTCCGGAGAGTCCTTGATCTGCTCCTTCGTCAGGTCGACGTAGACCGTCCGGTCCGCGTCATCGACGCGGTCGATGGTGCCTGCCGGAAGAACCACCTTCCGACCGAAGATCCACGGGCCGGTGTCGACGACGATCCGGCTGGTGCCGACCTCGTCGCTCGCCTCGTCGACCTTGCCGATGTCACCGTCGGTGGCATGCACGTGGTACCCGACCATGCTGCCGGACCCCGCGCTGCGAGTGGCAGATTGACGGTAGTTCCAGGCGTCCCATGAAGTGGACATCTCTCCTCCTTTTCCTCATCGTGTGAGGGGTTTCGAGGCACGACCGTGGCGGCCGCGCCACCGTGCACGGTAAGCACCGCGCGCAAAATCGGGCGAGCACCTGGCGAAACAGGGCGAAGAGGGGTAAAAGCGCGCCGAGTGCTCAGGCGGCGTCCGCGGTCCTCCGGCGGTAGTTCTGGATCAGGATCAGCATGCTCACGGCGAAGACCCATGCCGGGAAGATCATCGTCACCCACAGGCTGAGGGTCGTGACGAACAGGAGCACGATCGCCACCCCGTACGTGACG
The DNA here is from genome assembly GCF_034045255.1 of Microbacterium sp. CFBP9034. Taxonomy (NCBI): domain Bacteria; kingdom Bacillati; phylum Actinomycetota; class Actinomycetes; order Micrococcales; family Microbacteriaceae; genus Microbacterium; species Microbacterium sp. CFBP9034. Next base: position 109,696 of record NZ_JAXCWC010000002.1, on the reverse strand, counting down.
AACGACAGCCATCGGGGCATGACGCCGGTGCGGAGCCACATCGTGGCGAGCGATATCAGCAGAACTCCCGCCATCCGCAGGGCGTAGATGTTGCTGACCTGCAGCATCACCGCGCGCCCGAAGGTCGCGACCTCCCTGCGGCTCGCCTCGTCCGTGACGAACGGCACGCTCGCCACGATGCCCCCGGCGATCGCCGCGGAGACGAACACCATGGCGAGGAAGAGAAGCCCGCTGCCGATGAACACGGAGGAGAACAGCTGGTCCTCCGCCTCTTTGAAGCGGTCCCGCACGACACCCATGAACCACAGGAAGGCGATCCCCGCGAAGGGAACCAGCGACAGCCCGATCGTGAGCCGGGTCGCGGCAGCGTCATCGGGCCAATCCGCAGGGATGGACGCCTCGTCGGGGAGTGAGGTACGCAGGAGCGCCAGTGCGATGGTGAAGAGCACCGCGAACAGGACTCCCGCGAGCGCGGCTGCCCGCGGAGAGTTCATCGGTCGACGCGTGGCTGCCGCGTTCGTGGGTTCGGGCATCCGGTCTCCGTTCAGAGTCTGATGGGGAAGGTGAGGAGCAGGACCATCCCGCCGGCGGCGAGGACGCCCGCGAGGCCCAGCACGATCCGGGAAGCGAGCACCGCGATCCCTCGCTGCGCGATCGCCGACAGGAAGAGCACGAGCGCGAACAGCACGGTGATCAGCGAGTAGTTGTCGCCCTTCTCATTGAAGTCGAGGGCCTGCTGGAAGGCGGCGTCGGAGACCGCGAGCGCGGCAGCCGTCTCCTCCGTGCCGGGAGGAACGTACTCCTCCCGGACGAACGGGCCGTTCTCCACCCGGCCATCCGCCTCCCAGGCCGAGAAGGCTGCGGCGAACTCCGGCGAGAACCGCGCCTCGATGTAGTCCGCCAGCTCCTCATCGCCGTGGGCTTCGGCCACGACCCATTGCGCGTACACCGCGAGGTCGAGGCCGCGCGCGTCGCGGGCCTGGCTCTCGAAGCCGGCGGCGTCGATGCGCGCAGCGGATGCCTCGCTGAATGCGACGGAAGAGTCACCGCCCCACTTCGACGCCTGGAAGCCGCACCACGCCGTGAGCACGGCGACGAGCGACAGCAGGATGACCGCGACGAGCTCGTGCGCCTGACTCGTGCGCGGGTGATGCGTCGAATCCGGATCGGTCATGGCCGACGAACCATCGAGGACGCGATAGCGGCGACCCGCTCCGCATCGGCGGCATCCAGCCCGGCCCACCGTGCTTCGAGGTCGCTCCAGATCTCGCGCACCGGCTGCTCGAGCGCCCGCCCGGCGTCGGTCAGGCTCACGAGGGTGACCCGGCCGTCGGTCGCAGAGCGCTCCCTCCGTACGAGACCGGCCTTCTCGAGGCGCTGCACCGACTTGGCGATCGTGGAGTGGTCGAGGCCGAGAACCGCGGACAGCTCCTTCTGCGAGCTGCCGTCGGCGCCCCACAGCTGGGCGAGCACGATCTCCTGACCGGGGAACAGCCCGAGCGGAGCGAGACGCTGCGCCGCGATCGCGCGCTGCGCGTGCGCGAGCTGCATGACGGCCCAGCTCACCGGCGCGAACTCGCCCAGCGCAGGGGCCGAGGGTTCGGGCGTGGTGGGTTGGGCCGCCATGGTTCCTCGTCAGTTCGAGATGCTCGCGAGCGCCGGATAGTCGATGTACCCGGCTGCCCCTCCACCGTAGAACGTCGCGGGGTCGGCGTCGTTGAGCGGCGCACCGTGGCGGATGCGCGCGACCACGTCGGGGTTCGCCAGCGCCCACCGGGCGATCGGCACGACGTCGGCGATGCCCGCCGCCACGTCGTCGCCCAGCGCGTCGAGCGAGCGGCCGGCACGCAGCACGAGGAGAGCCCCGGGCCACAGTGCACGCAGGTCCCGCAGCAGTTTCTCGTCCGAGAGCTGCACGACGTGCAGATACGCGAGGTTCAGCCCTGCGAGCTCGCCGACGAAGTGCCGGTACTGGGTCGCCGCATCCGGGCCCTCGTCGATTCCGCCGATGACCAGACCGGGCGAGATCCGGATGCCGACCCGGTCTGCGCCGATCTCATCGGCGACCGCGGCCGCCACCTCGAGACCGAAGCGCGACCGTGCTGCCACGGAGCCGCCGTAGCCGTCGGTGCGGACGTTGGCGTTCGGCGAGAGGAACTGGTGCACGAGGTAGCCGTTGGCGGCATGGATCTCGACACCGTCGGCGCCCGCTTCGATGGCGGATGCCGCGGCCCGCCGGAACTCGCCGACGGCACGGGTGATGTCGGCATCCGACATCTCCCGCGGCCGCGGGGGCAGCTGGCGGCCGGTCGGCGTGAACATCTCGACACCCGGCGCAATGGGCGACGGCGCCACCGGCTGGCGGTGGTGCGGGGTGTTGTCGGGATGCGACATCCGCCCCACGTGCATGAGCTGCAGCACGAGATGCCCGCCTTCGGCGTGGACCCGGTCCGCGACCTCGCGCCACCCGGCGACATGCTCCGGACGGTAGATGCCGGGCGTGTTCAGGTAGCCCTGGCCGTCGTCCGAGGGCTGCACGCCCTCGCTGATCAGGAGCCCAAGGGAGGCACGCTGCCCGTAGTACTCGGCGGTCAGCGGTCCCGGTGTCCCTTCGTGGAGGGCCCGGCTTCGCGTCATCGGCGCGAGAGCGAGCCGGTGCGGCAGGCTCATCCGGCCCACGGTCGTGGGCTCCCACAACGCGGTCATGCGTTCGCTCCCGGGATGTCGGCGACGCGCACGAGCAGCTTGCCGCGCAGGTGTCCGCGCTCACTGAGCCGGTGCGCCTCGGCGATGTCGGCCAGCGGCACCACGCCGGCGATCTCGGTGGCGAAGTCGCCCGCCGCAGCGAGGTCGAGCACCGGTGCGATGGTGTGCGCATCGATGGCGAACGGGTTGCCGGCCGCCACGTTGACGCCCTTCGCCCCCGCGGCGAAATCGACGATCGTCACGATGCGCCCCGGCTCGACGAGCCCCAGGATCTGGTCGACGAAGCCGCGTCCGCCGGCGTCGAGCGCGGCGTGCACGCCGTGCGGGGCGACGCTCGCGAGATCATCCAGAAGGTGGTCGCCGTAGCGCACCGGTGTGGCGCCCAGCGCACGCACATAGTCGTGGTTGTCCGCCGAGGCCGTGCCGATCACCCGCGCGCCCGCGGAGACCAGCAGCTGTACGGCGGCGCTGCCCACCGAGCCGGCCGCCGCGTTGACGACGACCGTCTCGCCGGGCTGGACGCCGATGAGTGCGAGCGCGCGCTGGGCGGTCTCGGCCGCGGTCGGGATCGTGGCGGCCCGGGTGAGCGACAGGTCGCTCGGGACCACCGCGAGGCGATCCGGTGTCGTGACGACGAGTTCCGCGTACCCTCCGGATGCGGCGAACCCGACGACCCTCTCTCCCACGGCCGGCTCGGTCACGTCTGCGCCGGTCGCCTCGACGACGCCGGCGATCTCGCTGCCGAGGATCGCCGGAGTCGGAGTCGGGAATACGGACGACATGGCGCCGCTGCGGATCTTGGCGTCGAGCGGGTTGACCGCAGCGACCGCGACGCGCACGAGCACCTCCCCCGGTCCCGCGGCGGGGGAATCGACATCGGTGAGCTCGAAGACGTCCGGGTCTCCGAAACGGTTGAGGACTTGTGCTTTCATCGCCTGCTCCTTCATTCATGTGGTCGGCAACATGAATCTACAGGCGAATAGGTGGTCGGCAACCGATGTTCGATGTGGGCGAACAGACGAGGCAGGCTAGGGCTCCCGCATCCCGGCCCTGAGCACGTCAGATTCACACTCGTCAGGCCTGACGAGTGAGCACCTGGCGCGCGCGTTCAGTCGTAGGTGTCGGTCCAGGAGGCGATGTCCACGCCGTGGTTGTCCGGAGAAGCGAGCGACCACCAGGCGGGGGCGTGCGACTCGTCGACGAGCCTTCCTCCTGCGGCGAGCGCCGCATCCACCCGCGCCCGCGCCTGGTCGGCCGGCACGAAGACGTCGAAGTGCGTCCGGCCCCGCGCCGGCGAGTCGCCGGTGATCGGGTTGAACGCGAGCTGCGGCCCGCAGCGCAGCGGGTCGACGGCATCCGTGTCGCCGAACTCCTCATAGCCCAGCGCGGCCGTGAAGAACGGTCGCACGTCGGCCGCGGAGTGCTGCGCAACATAGATCCCGATCGACTGCGCGAGCGAAGGATCGGGCGTCAGCAGCAGCTCGGCGGCCGCGCGCGACACCGCGGCGGCGAACTCTCCGCCGGCGGCGGGGATGCCCTCCGGGCCGCGGTACGGGACGCGCACGACAATCGCCTCGGGGCGCACGTCGACGTCGGGATGCACGTCGAACCGCTCGGCGGCGGCGACGACGGGCGCCACCAGGCTCGCCGCGTGGGCGAGGGATGTGGCGGTGAAGACGGCCTGCGGTCCGGTCGCCGTCACACGCCACTCCGAGACGCCCGCCGAGCGATGGAACTCAGCCGCCGAGATCCACTCCGGTCCGCTCGTCGGCTCCCCCATCACAGCAGAGTCAGAACTCGACGCCGCAGGCTGCGTAGCTGCCGAAGATCTGCTCCCCGTAGGCGGCGAACGCGTGATCGATGCCCTTGCCGTCGGTGGCGTGCGCGAGGTTCGGGTTGTGCGCCGCGATGACACCGTCCTGGCCCACGGCACCCTTCACCATCAGCGTGAACGACGCGGGCGCACCGGTCGCGACGTACGCCGCCTTGATGCAGTCGGCCTCCGCCTGGGTGATGAAGCCGGAGGCGGCGTCGCCCTGGATCGCGTCGGCGACCACGAGGGTGAACCATGCCTGCGAGTGGGAACCCGCTTTGGCGTCACCCTGGTCCGAGCGGCTCGGGTTGTAGCACTCGTGTGCATACGCGGCGGCCCCGGACCCCAATGCCAGGGCAGCCGCCAGCGCCACACCGGCAGCGGCATTCGTCATTACTCTCGAGAACATCATCGTCCCTCCCAGTCCGATTTTGCGTGCATCATACTGCTGCTGCTGCGCGAGCGCGAGAGGTCGTGACGCCGCGCTGATCAGTGGCGCTGCACGACGACGTCGCGCTGCGGCCCGTAGTGCAGCGGTGACGCGACGAACGCGACGACCGCCACGAGCGCGAGCGCAGTGATGGTCAGGCAGGCTCGCGCCGCGACGACCGGCGTGCGAGGACCGAACCGGCGGCGCAGCGCGGCGAAGACGCCGTACCCGATGAGTCCGCCCGAAGTGTTGACGATGAGGTCGGTGGTGTCGAAGCTGCCCGTCGATATCAGGTGCTGCGCGAGCTCGAGGGCGAGGCTCGTGCCGAGCAGGACTCCGGCGGCCTTCCACCAGGTCCACGTCGGGGCCAGCGCCCCGAGGAAGAGGCCGAACGGCACGAAGAGCACGAGGTTGATGAGGACCTCGGTGGGCGCGCTCGCTCCGGCGTCGCCGCTCGCGACGAACGGCACCAGCTTGAAAGGCCGGGCCAGTCCGGCGGCCGCACCGACCCAGGGGACCTCGAGCTTCCACAGCACGACCCACGCGAGGAGCACCAGATAGACCAGGAAAGCCAGAATCAGGATGCCGCGGCGAGGGGTGCGAACGCTCGCGTGGTTGGTCGAAGTCGTCACACCGTATCCTCTCGCGCGAACACTGTGGAACTGCCAGGAGGCGGCACTCGCGTGCCAGCAACGCGCAATCGGCAGAGGACGTGGGAGGTGCGGGATAGGCTCCCTCTGCCGGCGAGGACAGGGAGCAATCGATGAGTGCGCGAGCGCGTCTGGGCCTGGGTGTGGGCATCCTCGCTGCCACCCTTTCGATGGCAGGGTGCGCGACCGTGCCCGATCCGCCCGACGCGGTCGGGGACGACTACCCGGGCACCTGCATGCCGGCCGAGTTCTCGTGGCCCACCGACTTCCTGGAGTCGCTGCCGGGCGAGTCGTCCGCCGTCGGTGGGAGCATCGTGGGGCTGCGACTCGAGTACGTCGACTCCCAGTGGGTGTGGCGACTTCGGAGCCGCGACACCCAGCGAGACACGTTCGGCGAGCCTGTGGACAACCCGAGCTTCGGCAGAGAGTCGATCGTCGACGTCCGGACGCTGGAGACTCTCGCCACCCGAGAGGCGGAGCTCACCGCCGCGGAGCAGCAGACGGACGGGTCCGGCGTCTACGGCGCCGCGCAGCTCTCCGGCGAGCAGTGGCCGAGCCCGCTCATCATCGAGATGGCCCGCGTCACGGAGGACGGAACTTCGGTGTGGCAGATCACGACGTGCGACACCGAGACCAACGAGCACTCCGTGATGACCCTGGACTGACGAGACGTCCTCGGGTCGCTGGTTCGCGACCTTCCGCCGAGACGACGGGGTAGGGTTTCGCCTCGTGCACGAGTCACCTATCGCCGTCGAGATTCTCCGACACCTGACCAAGGAGGACTCCGCGGCCCTCGAGCGCCTTCTCGCCCAGCTCTCGACCACCGCCACGTACGACGAGGCGCGGATCGAGGCTCTGCTCGAGAACGACGCGACGGAACTCCTCGTCGCGCGAGAAGGCCGCAGGATCGTCGGCATGGCCACCCTCGTCGTCATTCCCCTGCCGTCGGGCATCCGCGGGCACGTCGAGGACGTGGTGGTCGACGAGTCGATGCGCGGGCGCGGTATCGCGCGGGATCTCCTGGAGCGGATGACGAGCTTGGCGTCCGAGCGAGGGCTGCGAACGCTCGATCTCACCTCCCGACCGACGCGGGAGTCCGCCCTTCGCCTGTACGAGGCGGTCGGCTTCGAACGGAGAGACACCGCCGTGCTCCGATTCGAGCCGCAGCGCCCGTCACTCGGGTAGTCAGCGCAGGCGCGTGGTCGAGGCGCGGGGAACCAGGCTCGGGAACGCCAGCCGCACAGCCGCATTCGCGTTCGTCGGGTCGTGGAGCAGGTCGAAGGCCGTCGCGGCGATCTGGTCGAACGGGACCCGGACCGACGTCAGCGGGACGGAGAGCCGACTGGCGAGAGGGATGTCGTTGTACCCGACGATGGAGACGTCCGCGCCGATCGTCAGGCCCGCGTTGCCGGCCGCGCTGACCACCCCCAGCGCGATGTTGTCGTTCGCGGCGAAGATCGCGGTCGGTGGGCTGGCCTCGCGGAAGAGGACCTCACCGGCGACCACGCCGTCGTCGACTCCGTAGCCGCCGGAGACGATCCGCCGCGGGTCGAGCTGGAGCCCTGCTTCGTCCGCGGCACGACGGGCGCCTGCGAGGCGCGACCGCGCGCTGGACGTGAAGTCGGGCCCGGTGACGACCGCGATCTCGCGGTGACCGAGATCGACGAGATGCCGCACGGCGAGATACCCGCCCATCTCGTCGTCACCGAGAGATGAGGGGCTCACGCCGTCCGTGCGGAGGACCAGGACGTGAGGGATGCCCCGTTCCCGCAGCGACGCGGGGAGCGTGTCATCCAGGCGAGCGGTGGCCAGCATGACGGCATCGACTCCGCGGTCGAGCAGGGTCTCGGTCGCGCGGCGCTCGTCGTCCGGTTCATCGCCGGCGGTGGCGACGACGGCGAAGTACCCGCGTGAACGGGCGACGCGTTCGATCGCCTCGAACATCAGCGCCATCACCGTGTCGGTCAGTCGCGGCACGAGAACGCCGATCGTGCCCGTCGCACCGCGGCGAAGGCCGGAGGCGGCAGCGTTGCGGCGGTATCCCAGCGAGTCGGCGGTCTGCCTCACGCGATCAGCTGTGGCCGAGCGGGAGTTCGGTACGCGGTCGTCGAGGATCCGGCTGACGGTCGAGATGCTCACTCCGGCGGCTTCCGCAACGTCGCGAAGAGTTACCGAGCGCCTCTCCGTCACTGCAACCTCCGATCGACGCTGAGCCGAGTCTATTGCGCCGTCCCGCCGCGGATCGCGGAAGCCGGCGCGAGCGATTTCCGCGGAAGGAGTTGACATGACACGCATCCTACTCGCATACTTGCAATCGTTCCTGCAAACGTTCCCGATAACGTTCCCATGGCATCGGGCCTCGATGAAGAGAAACCAGAAAGGCAGATCATGACCCTCGACATCCGCGGACTGAACCCCGCTCCGGTCACCCCGTTCACCGAAGACGGCGACGTCGACTACGCAGCCATCGAGCGCCTCGGCTCCTGGCTCGGCTCGATCGACGGCGTGAAGAGCCTCGTCGTCCTCGGCCACGCCGGTGAGGGCACCTTCCTCACCGATGAAGAGCAGCTCGATGTCATCCGTGCGTTCGTCGCGTCGACCGACGGCCGCGTGCCAGTCATCGCCGGAATCACCAAGGAGGGGAACAAGACCGCCGCGCTCGAGGCCAAGGCCGCCGTCGACGCCGGTGCCGCCGCCGGTCTCGTCTACCCTTCACACGGCTGGCTTCGCTTCGGCTACCAGAAGGGCGCGCCCCAGACCCGTTACCAGGAGATCTACGACGAGTCCGGGCTCCCGCTCATCCTGTTCCAGTACCCCGACAACACCAAGGCCACCTACGACCTCGACACGCAGCTCGAGATCGCCGGGCAGGAGGGCGTGTTCGCCACGAAGAACGGCGTCCGCAACATGCGCCGCTGGTACACCGAGATCCCCGCACTTCGTGCGGCGTACCCCGACCTGCAGATCCTTTCGTGCCACGACGAGTACCTGCTCCCGACGATGTTCGACGTCGATGGACTGCTCGTCGGCTACGGCAACATCGCGCCCGAGCCGCTCATCGAGCTCATCGCCGCCGGCAAGGCGAAGGACTACGAAGCGGCTCACGCGATCCACGAGCGCCTGCTGCCCGTGACCAAGACCGTCTACCACCGCGGGTCGCACATGGAGGGCACCGTCGCGCTCAAGTGGGGCCTGGTCAACCGCGGCATCCTGGACCACGCCACGGTGCGCACCCCGCTGCTGCCGCTGCCCGACGGCGCACCCGCCGAGATCGCGGCGGCGTTCGCGTCCGCCGGCCTCGGCTCGGTCACCGTCCCCGCCTGACCGGCAATGGGGCGGCGACCCGCCGGTCGCCGCCCCACCCTGAACGATCCGCCACGTGATGGCGACCAGTCAACGACGACTCGCGGCCCCGCCGCCCTCCAATGAAGGAGACCCACCATGAGCGAGCGCACCACCACCCGTCATACGTCCACCACCCCCGGCACTGGCTACGGCCGCGTCTCGACTGAGACGATGAAGAGCATCGTCGACACACGAAGGACCCGCCGGAACTTCTGGCAGCAGCTGGCCCTCATCGGGCCCGCCTTCGTCGCGGGCGCCTGGCAGTTCGGTCCCGGCAATCTGACCACCGCCGTCCAGGCGGGAAGCGGGTACCAGTACGCCCTGATCTGGGTGATCGTCGTCTCGACGATCCTCATGATCTTCCTCACCGACATGAGCGTCAGGCTCGGCATCAAGTCCCCCGTCTCCCTCATCGCCTCGATCAAGGACCACCTGGGGAAATGGGTCGGCGTCCTCGCCGGCATCGGCATCTTCCTCATCACCCTGTGCTTCTCCGTCGGCAACGCCGTGGGCTCGGGCCTCGGCCTGTCGATGCTGTTCGGCGGGAACCCCGTCATGTGGACGATCGTCTGCACGGTCGCCGTGGCGGCGCTGCTCCTCCTGCGCAACGTCTACCGGGTCGTCGAGAAGGTGCTCGTCGCGATCGTGGGGCTGATGGCGATCGCCTTCATCGTGTCGGCATTCCTCGCCAACCCGTCATGGGCGGCCGCGGCATCCGGCCTCGTCCCGACCGTTCCCGACGGCTCCTGGCTGCTGATCGTGGCGCTGGTGGGAACCAACTTCTCCATCAACGCAGCGTTCTACACGTCGTACGGGACCAAGGAGCGCGGCCGCACCGAAGCCGACTACCGCGACGTCACGATCGTCGACACCATCCCCGGCATCGTCGCCCCCGGCATCATGACCGCACTCGTGATCGTGGTCGCCGCGGCGGTCCTCGGCAAGACCGGCGAAGCCGCACCCACCATCGTGGCACTGGCGGGAATCTTCGAGCCCCTCGCCGGACCCATCGGATCCACCGTCTTCGCCCTCGGATTCTTCGGTGCCGCCTTCTCTTCGATGATCGCCAACGCGACCGCCGGAGGCACCATGCTCTCGGACGGACTCGGCCGCGGCGCCTCATCCAGCTCGCTCACCGCCAAGATCGTCAGCGCGACCATCCTCGCCTTCGGCATCGTGATCACGCTGATCTTCCAGGCGTCACCGATCGAGCTGATCGTCGTCGCTCAGGCGCTGACCATCTTCATCGCCCCGGTGCTCGCGGCGCTCATCATCATCATGGCCAACCGGTCCTCGCTGATGGGCGACATGAAGAACCGCTGGTGGCAGAACCTGCTGGGGATCGTGGGCCTCGCCGCCGTCCTCGCTCTCTCGATCCGCCTGTTCGCGACGCTGTTCCTCGCCGGCTGAGCGTCCCGGCGGCCGATCGCAGCGGCGGGTCGAGCGTTCTGCCCTTTCCTCACCCGGTGGCGATGTGCCACCGGGTGAGGAGCGAGCGTTCTCAGGGAGTCGTGTCCGTCGTCAGCTTCTTGGGCGCCACCGTGATCACGGGTGTTCCGGCGGTCACTTCCCCCTCGAGGACGGGGATGATCTGGCCCAGGTCGTCGGCGTTGAGCACGACGACGGGAGTGATCAGCGGGTATCCGGCATCCTCGATCACCTTTCGATCGAAGGTGACCAGCGGTGTCCCGAGTTCGACCCGATCACCGGCCTTGACCTTCACATCGAAGCCTTCGCCGTTGAGGTTCACGGTGTCGATGCCGATGTGGATGAGCAGCTCGACGCCGCCGTCCAGCACCAGTCCGAACGCATGGCCGGTGGGCTGGGCGGCGGCCACGGTGCCGGCGCCGGGGGCGTACACGGTGTCGCCGGTCGGAATGATCGCCACGCCCTGACCCATGACGCCACCTCCGAACACCGGGTCCGGGACCTCGGACAGGGGGACGACCGTGCCGGCGAGCGGTGACGCGATCTCGATCGTGACACGCTCCCGCAGTGCGGTCGCCGCCGCAACCGCCGCCGCAGCGGGATTGGGCTCCGAGGCGTCGATCGCGCGCGGCTCGGCGGCCTCGACGGCGGCGGGCGAGAGGTGTTCGGCGGCCGCAGCCGCCTCGGCGGCATCGCGTACCGCCTCGAACTCTGCCTGCTGCTCGGGGGTGCGGAAGTTCGCGCCGAGCACGAGGAACATCGAGGTGAAGAACGCGGCGGCGATCGCGATCGCGTACAGGCCCATCGGCTCGAATGCCGGGATCGTCAGCAGCGACGTGAAGACGAACGCCTGGGTCGTGATGCCGTCTGGCAGGCCCAGCACGAGACTGCCGGTGCCGATGATCAGCCCACCCACGAAGCATCCGACGAGCATGCGCGGGTAGATCCGCTTGAACCGCAGATGGATTCCGTACAGCGATGGTTCGGAGATCCCGCCCAGTAGGCCGGCTGCAAGAGCGCCCGTGGCGGTCTGTCGCATCTGGTTGTCGCGGTGGCGAAGAGAGAGGACCAGCACCCCGGCGGTCGCGCCGAAGCAGGCGAAGTTCCACGCCCCCATCGGGCCCTGGATGTAGTCGTAGCCCAGGGTCTGGATGTTCAGCAGCATCACGGCATTGATGGGCCAGTGCAGCCCCAGCGGCACCATGAACGGATAGGCGAGCGGGATGACGATCGCGAAGATGAACGGCGACCAGCTGTTGATCGCGGCGAGGACGTTGGCGAGCGCGGCCCCGGCGTAGACGCCGATGGGTCCGATGAGGAACGCCGTCAGCGGGATCATCACGAGCATCGCGAGGAACGGCACGAAGATGAGCTGCAGGTTCGGCGTGATGATCTTCCGGAGGAGTTTGTAGAGCGGGCCGAGGACGGCCGCCATGAGCAGCGGCGGGAAGACCTGCGAGCTGTAGTCGAAGATGGTGAGCGGCACTCCGAAGATCGGCACGATCGTGACATCCACGCCGAAGATCTCGGTGGGCTCGACCCCGTCGCCGAGTGCCAGGAAGCCGGGAAGCATCAGCACGGCCATGATCCCGAAGCCCACCCACGGGTCGGCGCCGATCTTCTTCGACGCGTTGTACGCGACCATGAGGGGCAGGAAGACGAAGATGCACTGCCACATCAGGTTCACGAACGCCCAGGACGGATCCAGCGTGACGCCGGGTGCATTCCAGTCGGGGATCACATTCAGCGTCGCCATGAGGGCCATGAACGTGATGAAGAAGGATGCCCCGAGCAGAGCCCCGAGGACCGGCCGGAACGAGTCCGACAAGAACTCGAAGAACGAGTCGACCCACGCCACCTTGCCGCGAACGCCCTTCTCACGTTCCCGGGCTTTGATCGAGTCGATGTCCTCGTCGCCTCCGCCCGCCGCACCGCCGGCCCCCGCGCCGGCCATCTCGGGCAGCGCCATGATGTCGTTGTAGGCGGTCTGCACGGCACCCCCCATGACGACCTGGTACCGATTGCCCGCCTGCGGTACCGCCCCCATGACCCCGGGGATGGCCTCGACGACGTGCTGGTCGACACCGGACGAGTCCACGAGCTGGAACCTCAACCGCGTCGCGCAATGCGTGAGGCTTTCGATGTTGGAGGCGCCGCCGACACTCTTGACGATGTCGGCTGCAGTATCGGTTGCCATCAGATCGTCTCCCTTGAAGATCTCTCCGAGGCCGTCGACTCCCGGTGGATCGCGGGGGAATGACCGCCGTGTGAGCGTGATGCTATACCCGTGCCAGTCACGTGTCTCCCATGTCGGGCACCCAGGCCGCTCCACCGCTGGCGGATCTGCCGCATCCGCGATTGACTGACCTCAGCAGAGGCTGGCCGGCGTCTGCGCAGGACGGAAAGCAGGTCCTCATGGAATCGGATCGGGACTCAGCCATCTCTGCGATGAGCGTCGATGAATGCTGGAATCTGCTCGCCCGGTGCGAACTCGGCCGCCTCGCCACCAGCGTGGAGGGCGAGCCGGACATCTTTCCCGTCAACTACGTCGTCGACGGCCCCTCCGTGCTCTTCCGCACGGCTCCGGGGTCGAAGCTCACGGAGCTCTCCGCCAATCCTCGCGTCGCGTTCGAGGTGGACCAGTACGACGACACCGACGCCGCAAGTGTGGTGCTCAAGGGAACGGCGAAGCTTCTCCAGGTGCAGGAGGAGATCGATGCCGCGGACGCCCTCGGACTCGCCCCCTGGACCCCGACCTTGAAGTACCGATGGGTCCGCATCGCGGCACACACCATCAGCGGTCGGCGCTTCGAGCGCGGACCCGAACCGGATCGCTACCGAGCCGGCGGTGAGGACAGAGCTACGAGTTGATCTGCGCGACGATGTCGTCGTCCGACTCCTCGATGGCCTTGCGCAGCTTCTCGTAGTTCTCCGAGTCGATGGCCTTGGTGAGGCGCTTCTCGGATCGCGCCAGCGCCTTCTCGACGTTGTCGGCCCACCGATCGTCCACCACGGCGACAACCGCCGACGTCCCGGGCGCGAGGTACTCGTCGATGTCGTCGCCGAGCTTCTTCTCCTCGCGGCCCTTCTTGATCGCCCCGAGGATCGCGCCGATACCGGCGCCGACCGCAGTGGCCGCGAGCAGTGGCGGCGCGAACAGTCCGACGACGACGCCCGCGCCGGCGCCCCAGGCCGCCCCGTGACCGACCGACTTGTCTCCGTGCTCCTTGACCTGGACCTTTCCGTCCTTGTCCCGCACGAGCACCACGGCGCCGACGATCTCGTAGCCGCCGGCATCCTGACCGCTTCGGAGAGTCTGGTAGTCGCTGGAGGCTGCGGCGGCGTCGTCATACGAGCCGACCACCAGCACGAGGTTCTGCGTGCCCATCGAAAATCTCCTTCGATTCACGTCCGAAGCCACCGACCGGTCGCTGCGGACTCTGATTCCTCACGGTGCTGTGATCCTATGACGCCGCCCCCGCGGCCAGCCAGACCCCGACGTACGATCAGGGAGCCGCGCTGGACGCCGAATCCGCGCGGTTCGTGGGGTTCGCCGCCCATGAGGCCAGCAGCCGCAGGCGCTCGGCCGACGGCGAGCCGGGCTCGGCCGTGTAGACGAGCAGCACCTGGCCGGGCTCTGCGGTGATCGCCAGCTCCTCATAGACGAGCGTGAGGTCGCCGACGACCGGGTGGTGGAATCGCTTCGTGCCGGTGCCGTGGGTGCGAACGTTGTGCGCAGCCCACAGCGTGCGGAAGAGGTCGCTGCGGGTGGACAGTTCACCGACGAGGTCCTGGATGCCCTTGTCGTGCGGGTCGCGTCCGGCTTCGGCACGGATCACCGCGACGCACATCTCGGCGAACAGCTCCCAGTCCGGGTAGAAGTCGTGGGCGGCGGGATCGAGGAACTGGAACCGGGCGAAGTTCGGGGTCCGACCCCCGTCGCCGATCAGCGGAGAGTAGAACGCCCGGCCGAGGTCGTTGGCGGCGACGATGTTCTGTCGCTGATCCCGGACGACGGCCACGGCATCCGTCATCGCCGACAGGGCCCACAAGAGGCTCGGACGAGGCGCTTCGGGCTTGACAGCGCGGCGGCGGGCTCGACCCGATGACGGCACGCCGTCGGCGGCGCGGGCGAGGTCGAGCAGGTGGGCGTGTTCCGCGTCGTTCAGCTGGAGCGCCCGCGAGACGGAGTCGAGCACGGATGCCGACGCTCCGGCGATCGCGCCGCGCTCGAGCTTGGCGTAGTACTCCACGCTCACCCCGGCGAGCGTGGCGACTTCGCTGCGGCGGAGGCCGGCGACACGTCGGTTGGGTCCGGCCGTGATGCCTGCGGCATCCGGTGTGAGCCTCGCGCGGCGGGTCATCAGGAACTCGCGCACCTCTGCCCTGTTGTCCATGCCCTCAGGCTAAGCCGACCCGGGAACACGAGGGAGTCCCTCTCAGTGCACCCATGCGCCGGCGATCGCCGGCGAAGGGTGCCATGCCAGTACGCCCCTCGTCAGTGACTCCCCCGCCGCCGGATGATCGCAAAAGCTGGAGTCATGCCTGAGACAACACCGCCGCTCGGAAGCCGCGCCCGCCCGCTGCTCCCGGCGCTGCTTCTGCTGCTGACGGTGTTCGGTCCGATCTCGATGGACCTGTACCTGCCTGCCCTGCCGGCACTTGCCGTCGAATTGGGTGCGGCCACTTCGGTCGCGCAGCTGACGGTCACCGCGTGCCTCATCGGGCTCGCGGGCGGGCAGCTGATCGCCGGCCCCGCGTCCGACAGGTGGGGGCGGCGAGGCATCCTGCTCGTCGGCATCGCCGCCTACATCATCACCTCCGCACTGTGCGCCCTCAGTCCTTCCGTCGAGCTGCTGATCCTGGCCCGGCTCGTGCAGGGGCTCGCCGGGGGCGTCGGCATCGTCATCGCGACTGCGGCAGGACGCGATGTCTTCTCAGGCAAGACGCTCATCCGCTTCTACGGGCGCCTGACCGTCGTCGGAGGATTCGCCGCGATCGTCGGTCCGCTCCTGGGCGGGCTGCTCAACACCTTCACCGACTGGCGCGGGCTGTTCGTGTTCCTCGCCGTCATCGGCATCGCGATCCTCGTCGTCACGCTCCTCGTGTTCGACGAGACACTCCCCGCCGACCGGCGTACCCGAGGGGGACTCGCGCAGACCTTGCGTGACTATCGCACGCTTCTCGCTGATCGGACCTTCGTCGGCACGGTGCTCAACCAGGGGTTCCTCTACGCGGCTCTCTTCGCGTATCTCGCCGGGTCCACGTTCGTGCTGCAGGACATCTACGGCCTATCGCCGCAGTGGTATGCCGCCGCATTCGGGCTGAACTCGGCCGGCCACATGGTCTTCGGCTACCTCGCCGGTCGCAGCGCCGAGCGGTGGAGCATCACAGGCACGCTCGCTGCCGGAGTCGCCGTCACCGGCCTGGGCGCGGTCGGCCTCCTCATCGCAGGCGTCACCCCCATGCCGCTGTGGGTCGCCGTCGTCTCGCTCTTCGCGCTGTCCAGCGGCGTGGCGGTGTCCGCGCCTCCAGCGACCACTCTCGCGATGAGCGACTACCCGCAGATGGCGGGGACCGCGTCCTCTCTCCTGGGGATGGTGAGGTTCGGCTTCGGCGGGATCGCCGCGCCGTTCGTCGGCGTCGCCGGTGCGCTCAGCATCCTCCCCCTCGGCGTGACCACCACCGTCGCCGTGGTCTTGGCAGCGGCGAGCTGCCTGCTGCTCATCCCTCATCGCGATCGGACGGATGCCTCGACCGCCGAGGCTGCAACCGCCGTCCGGACCCTCACCCCCTAACCCGAAACCCGTCAAAGGAAGGACACCACTATGCGTGGAGTCATCATGTACGCCCCCGGCGACGTCCGCGTCGAAGACCGGGACAACCCCACGATCATCGAACCCACGGACGCGATCATCAAGCTCTCGGCCTCCTGCATCTGCGGCTCCGACTTGTGGCCGTACCGGGGCGCCGAGCCAGTGGACCACACTCCGATGGGACACGAGTACGTCGGCGTGGTCACCGAGATCGGCGCAGACGTCGAGACCATCACGGTGGGCGATTTCGTCGTCGGATCCTTCTTCGCCTCGGACAACACCTGCGAGATCTGCCAGGCGGGCTACCAGACGCACTGCGTGCACCGGCAGCCCGGAGCACCCGGCGGCGCGCAGAGTGAGTACGCCCGAATCCCCCTCGCGGACGGCACGCTCGTCGCGACCCCGGGACAGCCCGACCAGGACCTGATCCCGTCGCTGCTCGCCGCCTCCGACGTGCTCGGGACCGGCTGGTTCGCCGCTGTCGCCGCCGAAGCGGGTCCCGGCAAGACCGTCGCGGTGGTGGGCGACGGCGCCGTCGGCCTGCTCGGAATCCTCGCGGCGAAGCAGCTGGGCGCCGATCGCATCATCGCCATGTCCCGCCACGCCGACCGGCAGGCTCTGGCGCGCGGATTCGGCGCCACGGACATCGTGGAAGAGCGCGGCGACGAGGGCGTGGCGAGGATCAAGGAGCTGACCGGCGGTCTCGGAGCGCACAGCACCATCGAGGCCGTCGGCACGCAGGAGTCGATGATGCAGGCGATCCGCGCCACCCGCGCCGGTGGGCACGTCGGCTACGTCGGCGTCTCCCACGACGTCTCGCTGGACGGCTTCGAGCTCTTCTTCTCCGGCGTGCACCTCCACGGTGGACCTGCGCCGGTCCGCCGGTTCCTCCCCGAACTGATCCAGCTGATCTGGGACCGCAAGATCGACCCGGGCGTGGTGTTCGACCTCACGCTCCCCCTCGAGGATGCCGCGGAGGGCTACCGGGCCATGGACGAGCGACGCGCCACCAAGGTGCTGCTCACCGTCTGATCGTCGGGTCGACGCGGGACTCCCGTCCCACCCACCCTCCGCTGCGGGATCACTCCACCGGGGTGACGGCGATGCGGACGCCTGTGGATAGCGTGATCGCGTCGGCGCATGGCCGGACCGTGATAGGAGGCCACCGGTGAGAAGCAGGCACGCAAGGAAAGTCGCGGTTCGCGTCGCTGCCGCGCTGTGGGTCGGCCTGGCTGTGGTCGTGCTGGCGAGCTGCTCCGGCGAGGTCACCGATGTGGACAGAGCGAAGGCACGCGTGTCGGCCGAAGAGAAGAATGTCGCTCAAGCCGAGGCAGATCTCGCGTCGGCGGTGGAGAGCTTCTGCGGGACGAGCAGGACCTACATCACCGCGCTCGATCGGTACGGCGACATCCTCACAGACACGGCCCCGACGGTCGGGGACGTTCGAGACGCCGGCAGCGACCTGACGGACCTGCGCGATGACGCCTTCGACGGCGCGGAGGCCGCCGCGGCCGCGCAGCAGTCGCTCGTATCTGCTGAGCAGGAGCTGGCCACGGCGACCGCAGCCCTGGCGCTCGCCGAGGCGGGCACCCCTGCTCCTTCCGATGGAACCGGCTCGGAGCAGCCGCAGCCGACTCCTCTCGCACCCACAGCCTCTGTCGAACGGGTCAAACAAGCCGACGAGGAATTTTCTGCGGCACAGGACGCCACGACGGATGAGACGACACTGGCCGATGCGTCCGAGCAGTTCAACAGCGCAGCGGTCGCACTCGAGATGGCTTGGCTCCGGTTGTTCGCCGATGCCGGATGCATCCCTGACGAGCAGCAGCAGGCAGCGCTGGCGGCGGTGAGCGGGTACACGGCTTCGCTGCAGCAGAGCCTCGCCGATGCCGGACACTATGCCGGATCGGTGGACGGCATCTACGGCCCGGAAACCGTCTCGGCGGTCGAGGACCTGCAGAAGGCGAACGGCTTGCCGGTCACCGGCACGGTGGACAAGGCGACCGCCGAGGCGCTGAACTCCGAGCTGCTCGCGCTGGGTGGGGCCGCTGCGCAGGAAGCCGTCGCCTCGACAGCTGCTGTCCAGCAGACGCTCAAGCTCGCCGGATTCTGGGACGGGCCCGTCGACGGCACATGGACCCCGGCGCTGACCGAAGCGGTGAAGGCCTTCCAGACAGCTCTCGGCGTCGAACCGACCGGAAGCATCGACGCCAGCACGATTGCAGCCTTCAACGAGGCCATCGCCGAGCTCGCCGCCCCGGAACCGACACCGTCCGCGGAGCCGTCAGAGACTCCATAGCGGCCGGACCGCCTTCCTCCTCACGCCGGATGTTCGCGATGTCGCAGGTGGGAGCAGCTGTCTTGACGGATGTCGGCCCCGGGCGCACAGTGGCCCCATGGAGGTTCGCGTTCTTGGAGCGCTGACGCTCGAAGACGGCCGGATTGCGCTGACCCCGCGCGATCGTGCGGTGATGACTGCGCTCACGGTTCGTGTGGGTGCGCCGTTGTCGGCAGCTTCCCTCGCCGCCGCGCTCTGGGGCGAGGACCCGCCACCGTCGTGGTCCCACGTCGTTCCGGGGTGCATCATGCGGTTGCGCCGGCTCATCGCACCGGCCCGGATCGAAACCACCACGGACGGGTACCGTCTGCTCCCGGAGCATGTCGAGGTCGACGCGGAGCGCTTCGAGCGACTCATCGAGCGGGGTACGCAGCAGCTGGAGCTGGGTGAGCCCGAACGTGCCGCGCACTCGCTTGCCGAGGCGCTCGCGCTGTGGCGGGGCGAGCCCTTCGTCGAGCTCCCCGACTGGGAACCGGCTCGGATTGCGGCGGGTCGACTGGAGGAGATGCTCCTCGGCGTGGAAGAGCTGATTCTGGATGCGCGGCTTCAGGCGGGTGCGGTTCAGGAGGTCGCCGCATCGGCGCGCGCCCGCGTCGCGGAGGCGCCACTGCGCGAGCGGCGCTGGGTCGTGCTGAGCGTCGCCCAGTACCGCCAGGGCCGGCAAGCGGATGCGCTCGCCACGGTTCGCAGCGCACGGGGGCTGCTCGCCGCCGAGCTCGGACTTGATCCGTGCGTCGAGCTCGCTGAGCTGGAGCAGGCGATCCTGCGGCAGGATCCGTCGCTCCTGTGCGACCGGGTGTTCCGGGCCGCGAGCCCGGAGTGCCCGTATTTCGGTCTGCCTCCCGCGGGCATCGGGGACGCCGAGCGGTATTTCGGTCGCGAGCAGGAGCTTTCCGGAGCTGTTCGGGCGCTCGAAGAGCACGGGGTCCTTCTCGTCGCGGGGTCATCGGGCGTCGGCAAGTCCTCGTTCGTCCGGGCCGGGATCGGCGCACAGTTCAGCGCGCGCGGCAGGACGGTCGCGATCGTGACGCCCGGCGAGCATCCGATCGATTCCCTTCACGAGGTGGATGTCCCGCCTGGGGAGTCGCTGCTCATCGTCGATCAATGCGAGCAGGCGTTCGGCGCGGATGACCCCGCCGAGATCCGGGAGTTCTTCGACGCCCTGGCTCGAATGGTCTTCCGCGGAATGCTCGTCGTCGCGATCCGCGCCGACCGCCTCGGAGACCTGGCTGATCACGCGGGGTTCGCCGAGATCATCCAGTCGCACATGCTCATGCTCACCGCTCTGGGCACCGACGGACTCCGAGCGATGATCGAGAGGCCCGCAGAGCAGTCGGGGCTGATTCTCGAGCCGGGCCTGGTCGAGATACTCCTCCGCGACGCCGATGGAAGAACCCTTCCACTGCTCTCTCACGCCCTGCGTCAGGTGTGGTCTCGCCGGGAGGGTCGCGTTCTGACAGTCGACGGGTATCGGGCGTCCGGTGAGATCGACGGTGCGGTCGCGAAGACCGCGGAAGAGGTCTTCATGACGCTGACGGCGGAGGGCGCGCGGATGCTGCGTGACATCCTTCTGCGTCTCGTCGAGGCATCCGCGGACGGCGCGGTCATCTCTCGCCGCGTCGAACGCACGCGGATCGCGATCGACGATGCTCATGCGAAGATCGTCGATCGACTGGTCGACGCCCGCCTGCTCACGGCCGATGAGGAGTCCGTGCAGTTGTCGCACGAGGCGCTCGCACGGGAGTGGCCTCGGTTGGAGGAGTGGCTCGCCGACGATGTCGAGGGCCAGCGGATCATGCGACACCTCGGCTCCGCCTCCGCCGCCTGGGATGCAATGGAACGACCGGACAGTGAGCTCTACCGAGGAGGCCGACTCACAGCGGCTCAACAGTGGCGGGAAGCCGTCTGCCCCGCGCTCACAGGGGTCGAGCGGGAGTTCCTCGACGCCTCCGCAGCGAATGAGACCGCGGGACTGGCCGCCGCGCAGAACCAACTTCGCAAGGAACGCCGCATGGTGCGGCGACTGTCGTGGGCCTCGGCCGCCGCAGCCGGTCTCGCCATCGTGGCTGTCACGGCCGGCATCCTCGCGGGGCTCCAGGCGAATCTCGCCGCGACGGCGGCCGAGGCCCGGCGCGTCGCCGCACGCGCGCTCGACGAGCCGCACTTCGACCGAGCGCTTCTGCTCGCCGTCGAGGCCACCCGGCTCTGGGACAGTTCCGAGACACGCCTCAACCTCGTACGCGTCATCTCACGCGAACCCCGCGTGACGAGCATCCTCCACATACCGGACGAGGGGGTGGCCGCCTTGAGCATGTCGCTCGCCGAGGACGGCACCCGAGCATCGGTGATCGACAGCGAGCAGGGCGTCCGCCTCTTCGACCTCGACGCTCGCACGCAGCTCGGCGAATACTCGCCGTCCGGGCAGAGGGTGATGGCCTCGGCGATCGATCCCGCCACTGGGGCGGTCGGGTTCAGCGAGACATCCGACCCGTGCATCGAGGCCCCCTGCGATGTCGGGCGCTCGGGAACGCTCGATCTCGCCGCCGCGCACCGATCGGAAGTGAGGCCCTATGAGGGGCTGGATCAGTTGGCCGAAGATGTCGAGTACTCCGTCGACGGATCCCTGTTCGCCGCGCTTGCGCCCACACCGCCGGGTGGCGTCTCCCTCTGGTGGGGCGCCGTGGGGAACCTCAGGGGGCCGATCCTCCTGGATCTGGACGTGATCTTCCCCGACCCCTCGTCCGGCCAGGTCTTCCATTTCTGTGCCGTGAAGTTCTCTCCGGACGGCTCGCGGATGTATGTCAGCGGATCCAGGACGACCATCGTCCTCGAGACGGCGACGGGCGAGGAGCTCGATCGGATCGCCGGCAACGGGATCCTCGCGATCAGTCCGGATGGCCGCCGTATCGCCGTGCGAGACGGTGCACGCGCGGTTCGGATCGTCGACCCCTCGGGCGCCGCCGCACCCGTCACCGTCTCGTTGACGACATTTCCGTGGGCGGCCGACTTCGACCCCCGCCGCCCTCAACTCGCCATCGCAGGTGCAGGGGTCGTGGTGGCCAGCACCCTGACCGGCGAGGTCACCGAGACACTCGTGGGTCATGACGGGTGGATCACCGCGGCCGAGTTTCGACCGACGGGCGAGTTGGTCACGGCCGGAATCGACGGCGCGATCATCACCTGGAATCTCGGGGACTGGTCGGCCGACCTTCCCAGCCGTCTCGTCCTAGGGCACCAAGAGTGGCTGGAGCCCAATGAGCGCACCGTCATGGTCAAGGAGTTCGACGGGAGTTGGCAGCATGTCGTCGCCGAGCCGGCGGTCTGGCAGGAACGCGCGTGCCAGGTCGCGGGGCGGGCACTGACCCGGGACGAGTGGGAGGAGCTGCTCGGGGCGCGGCCCTACGCCCCGGCATGCCGCGAATGACTCCGCCGTCGGCTGCCGCCGATACAGGACTGATACACGGTCTCGGTTTAGTTGTTCGCGCACGCAACACCTACGAACCGAAGAGTCATCTGACGAGTCGCGAGCACAACTGTTCAGCTGCGGTCGCGTGGGACATGAGAGAAGGACGCATCATGCGACGAGGAGTACACAAGCGGACACGCGGCATAGCCGTGCTCGCTGCTCTCATCGCGCTGGTAGGAACAGCGCTCGGAGCCGCGCCCGCAGCAGCGCAACCGGAGCAATCCGATGCGGTGCGAGTCTGGAATCTCCATGCTTCGGACGCGCTGATAAATGCGCCTACCGCGGGCACTCCCGGCGCCGGTCAAGCGCCACCGGTTTCGCAGTTGCACCTCGCGATGGTGCAGGGTGCCGTCTACGACGCGGTCAACGCGATCGTCGGCGGATACCAGCCCTACCTGCCTGACCTTCCATCGGCGTCGCCGTCGGCTTCGCAGGAGGCCGCCGTCGCCACCGCCGCGCACCACGTGCTGGTCGGCTTGGGAATCGCACCCGTGCCGCCGCTGCCGCAGGGGGTCCGAGACCGGCTTGATGCCCTGTATGCCGCCTCGCTTGCAGCCATCCCCGACGGCGATGCCAAAACCGAGGGCATCGCGGCGGGGGCCGCCGCCGCAGCGGCCATGCTGGAAGCGCGGATGAATGACGGCCGTTTCGAGCCGCCGTTGACATGGCAGGTCGGCGCGGACCCCGGCGAGTGGCGTCCCACACTCCCGTTGTTCGCCAACGCCCTCGCATGGGTAGGCACGGTCGAACCGTTCACGCTCGAGAGCACATCGCAGTTCCGGACGAAAGGGCCGAATGCGCTCACCAGCGGCGCCTATGCGAAGGAGTACAACGAGGTCAAGGAAGTCGGGGCATTCGACGCTGCCCGCACTCCCGCGCAGACCGCTGAGGCCCTGTTCTACACGGTGCACCCGCCCGAATTGTTCAACCGCACGTTCCGGGTGATCTCCGAAGCTCAAGGACTCACGCTCGCCGAGGAGGCCCGCCTCTTCGCGACGTTGAACCTGACCACGGCTGACAGTGTCATCAACTGCTTCGATGACAAGGCGTTCTGGAACTTCTGGCGTCCCATCACCGCCATCCAGGAGGGCGACGATGACGGGAACCACAAGACCGTCGGCGATCCCGATTGGAGGCCGCTCGTCGACAATCCGCCGTACTCGGATCACCCGTCGGGATACAACTGCGTCTCGGCCGCTTACATGTACGCCGCCAAGGCCTTCTTCGGCACGAACAAGATGGACTTCAGCGTCGTGAAGACTGCTGCCGTGCCGGATGTGAAGCGCGACTACACGCGCTTCACGGGCGTGATCGACGACACCATCGACGCGCGTGTGATGCAGGGTCTCCACTTCCGGGAGGCCGAGGTCCAGGGTGCAAGGATCGGCAAGAACGTTGCCCGCTGGGTGGATGCGCACTTCTTCCAGCCAGTGAAGTGACATGCCCGCCCGCTGAGGCTTCGGCCCACACCGGGCGATGAAGTGGGGGCCGGCCCTTGCGGACCGACCCCCACTGCACAGTGTTCAGTTCGTGCGGATCACTTCGCGACCAACTCGAAGTTCAGCGTCGTGACGTTGCCCGCCACATCGATGACCTTCAGTTCGTTGCTTCCCAGCTGGCCGCCGAACTTGCCGACTCCGAGGTTGTTGACCACCACGGTCGTCCGGTCTGCCACGTCCTCCTCGATCCCATTCAGCACGAACCGATCGACCTTGCCGGCGTCGTACAGCTTGAAGAAGACCTTGCTGTACACCCCGTCCGAGCCCTTCGATGACGGCATCACGGTGATGGTGGGTGGGCTGACCAGGACTGAGCCGAATACGGCGGGCACAGTGATCGTGAGCTGACCGTCGTCAGCGGCCACGATCTCGCCCGTCAATGCATCGCTCATGACGATGTGCTCGTATCCGGCCGGGAGTGCAACGGTGACGTCTCGAGCAGCGCCGCTGTTGTTGAAGGCCGTCACGGCGAGCTCGCCTTCGTGCTCACGTGCAAGCACGATGACGTTGTCATCGGTGTACAGAGGTGCGCTTATCGAGCCGTGACGAAGCACATCGTGATCGTTGCGAAGGGCGATCAGCTCCTTGAAGTCGCCCAACAGCTCCGTATCCGGATTACCGCCCTGGTCGGCCCACGGGTACGTGCGCCGGTTCTGGGGGTCTGCGCCACCCGTCACCCCGACCTCGTCACCGTAGTAGACGCTCGGCGCGCCCGGGAAGGTCATCTGGAACAGGACAGACAGTCGCTGCCGCTGCTTGGCGGTCGCGATCGTCTCGGGAGAACTCGTTGCGCTGGTGTAGCCGAACTCGTGAAGCGCTCGGGTCGCGTCGTGCGTCGACGTGAGGTTCATCAGCGCGTAGAACACCTGGGACGGGTAGGCCTCCCGCATGAGCTCGATGTTCTCGTACACCTGTGCGGCGTTGCCGCCCTTTGCGAAGTTCAGCGCCGTGTCACGGAAGATGTAGTTCATCGTGGTGTCGAACGTGTCGCCCAGGAAGAACTGCGACGAGTCGAACCAGGTTTCCGCAACCGTCAGGGCATCGGGGTCATTCGCCTTGACGTTCGTTCGCCACTCTCGCCAGAACTCAGGACTCACCCACGGAGCCACATCCATACGCCAGCCGGATGAACCGCGGTTCAGCCAGGTGTCGGTGACCGAGTCTTCGTTTCGGAATGCGAAGTCCTTCCAGTCGTCGGACTCGGCAAGATCGGGCATCCCGGACCAGGAGGAGTACGACTGACCCGTGAACTGGTAGAAGCCCGCGTACGGGGATTCCGGGTGCACGCTGCCACCTTCGAAGGCTCCCACGCTGTCGTAGCGACCGAAGCGATCGAAGTAGACGCTGTCGGCACCGCTGTGGTTGAACGAAGCATCGATGATCACTCGGATGCCTCGATCCGCCGCCGCGGCGGTGAGCTGTTCGAACTGCTCGTTGGTGCCGAAGTTGTCGTCGATGCTCAGGTAGTTGCCGGTGTCGTACTTGTGATTGCTTCCGGCTTCGAAGATCGGAGTGGTGTAGATGGTGTTGACTCCGAGGTCTTCGAGGTAGTCGAGCTTCTCGATGACCCCCGCGAGGTCGCCGCCGAAGAAGTCGTTGTTCCAGCGGCTGTCGCCCCCCGTACCGGGCGTGAACGGATTCTCCACCCAGTTGGTGTGCAGTTCGATTGGACCGCCTTCGGTGGTGTCGACTCCGACCGCGGGGTCGTTGGACTTATCGCCGTTGCGGAACCGGTCGGGGAACATGTAATAGATGACCGAGTCCGCTGCCCACTCGGGAACCTCGAAGTCCGCGCTGTACACGGTCTGGCGGTAGCGCTGAATCTTGGCTTCGCTCTTCGGAGCGAACTTGATGGCCCCCACGCCGAACGTGCCCTTTTCGACCGTTTGATAGACGACGTTGTCGTTGTTTCCGTAGACGTACTCGCGACCGTTGATGGTGAGTTCGAAGTAGTACCCGTAGACGTTGATCGCGTCGAAGGTGTGCGTCGCGGTCCAGCGCTCGTGGCCGTCGGCTGCGCTCGTCGCCGACATCGGAATGCGCTCCGTGTCGAGGTACTGGATGTTCTCCTGGTTGGCGACGGATGTGCGGCGCGAGACGACGAGGTTTGCAGCGGTCACACCTGCCAGGGCGTCGAGGCTGTAGGTGACCTCGGTGCCCGGGTTGATCGCACCGTATGGCGCCTTGAACGCCTCATCTCTGGAGTCGAACTTCACACTGAGCGCAACCGGGTCGGTCACCGGTTCGACGACATATGGGTCGATTCGCAACGTCGGGGCTGTGGAGGACTGGGACACGTCGACCGTTGCCAGGTGCGTTCCCGCGAACGCGAAGGTCAGGTTGCCGCCACCGTTGGCCAGCGGCACCGCAACGCCGAGGGCCGGCTGTGCGCCGCCGCTGGGGCGCCCGAAGTTGGTGCCCGCCGTCCAGCCGGCATCGGCGACCTTGAACTGCTGCGAGCCGGTTGCCGTGAAGACGAGCTCGAAACGGTTGCACTCGTAGGTGAACTTGAAATCCGCGCTGGTCCCCCAGCCGTTCATGCCTCCACGAAGGTACAGATCTCTTGTGCCGTAGGGATTCTCGATGCAGTCCGCAGTGTTCGCGGATGCGGGCGGCGTTGCGGTCACGGTGAAGGAACCGACCAGCAGCGTCAGCGCGGCGGCCACCGCGACAAGCGCTCGGGGTCTTACTCGGGGCATCGTTTCTCCTTTGTAGCGATGGCTCAAGGGGCACACCGCCTCAGAGGATCCGGCGCCGCGCCTAGCGGGGGAAAACCCACTGCAAGCGTTTTCATACTGGCGCAGAGATCGCGCATGCGCAATAGTGAACTTGTGCGTGGACACGGGCCCGCCAGGGTCCGGAAGCGCTTGCGAAATGGCCTCCCGAAACTGCGACACGAAGGCGAGTCGGACTGATCCAGTCGCCCTCTCCTGCTGAGGGTGTCGGCACGATGAAAGAAGCATGGATTGGTCGGAATCGAAGAAGTCGCCGCGGACGCTGGGGTGTCCATCTCCACCGTCTCGCGAGCGCTGAACAGAGGCGATCAGGTCGCGAAGTCGACGCGCGAGCGCGTGGAAGAGGCTGCCGAGCGACTCGGCTACGTCCCGTCGGGGGTCGCCTCGAGTCTGGCCTCAGGGCGCATGCGCAACATCGGAGTCCTGATGCCCGAAATGGACCGCTGGTTCAGGTCGTCCGTGCTCGCGGGGATCGCATCGACCCTGGGCAAGCACGGATACGACCTGACCCTCTACACCTTCGCATCGAGCGCCGAGCAACGTCGCGACGTCTTCCACAAGTTTCTCCGCCGCCAGCGCCTCGACGGCGTCATCACGATCTCCATGGACATGTCACCCGACGAAACGCAGGAGCTCTCGCGGTTGAGACTGCCCGCGATCTCAGTCGGCGGTTCCAACTCCCGACGCGCGCCGCTGTCGGTAGACGACGTCTCGCTCGCACGATTGGCAACGGAGCACCTGATCGCACTCAACCACCGCGTCATCGGCCACATCGGGGGACTTGGCGACGCGGGAATCAACTGCGACGTGCCCGGCGATCGACAGCGTGGGTTCTCCCAGGCGATGGAAGCAGCCGGATTGCCGGCCCCCGCGAGCCTTTTCGAGCCGGCCGAGTTCACGATCGAGGCAGGACTGCGGGCCGCCAAGCAGCTGCTGGGCCGACCGGGCCAGCGCCCGACAGCCATCTTCGCGGCATGCGACGAGATCGCGATCGGCGCGATCATCGCCGCCCAGCAGTTGGGGTACCGCATCCCCGAGGACATCTCCGTCATCGGCATCGACGGGCACGAGCTCAGCGAGATCTACGCGCTGACGACCATCGATCAGTTTCCCCGGAGGCAAGGGGAACTGGCAGCGAACCTCATCCTCGAGGACGTGACGGCGTCCGACCGGTCGAGTGCTCGTACCGAAGAAACTGCCTTGCCGTATGAGTTGGCCGTGCGAGGCTCGACGCGGCTGCTCCACGACTAGCCGCGACCTTCCCACACGGTGAGGACATTTGGAATGTCTCTCCAACTTATTCATACGCGTCTGGCAACCGGAGCGATATGTTCTGTCATGGCGAGCGGCGAGCGCACCGGCTGGCGGCAAGAGCCCAGCTGGGTTTCGAGGAGGGCGCGGTGGCGTGACTGTCCTGCTAGACACTTCTCGATTCACCCCGGCCGAGCGCATCGAGCGGGTCTCCATCGCGCTGGAGTCCACAACGGCGCCGTGTCGCGTCAGTTTCACCGACCGGAGCCCCGTCAGCGTCCGGGTGTCCGCCTGGGATTGCGGGTCGGTGTCGTTTTGGCGAAACGAAGCGACGAGCATGCGGATGCGCCGCACCGAAGCGCATGTGCGACAGGACAGCGACGGGCGCGTGGCGATAGCCGTCCAGGAGCGTGGCGGGTCGGCCATCATGTACTCGAACTCGTCCCGCGTGGAGGACAGACACCCCGGTGACCTGATCCTTGCCGACCTCACTCTGCCCTACGAGTACGAACAGTCCACCGGGTCGGTGTTCTGTCTTTCCTTTCCCGGGGAGATGCTCGGACTCCGCGAGTCTGCCTACAGCGCGGCGGCGCATCGCTTGAAAGCCAGCCCGGTCTACGAGTTGATGCGGCGACACCTGCTGGGCATCGCGCGCGACCCGGAGACGCTGACTGCCAGTCATGGTGCTGTCGACCTCGGGCTGGCGAGCGTGAATCTCGCTCGCGCACTGATCGCCACCACGACGGTCGACCGCGGTTCGAAGGCATTCCTCGCGGACATCGCCGCCGCACGGATCACCGATTTCGTGGACCTGCACCTGGGGGACAGCGACCTGGACGCCGCGATGATCGGTCGGGCGCTGCACCTGTCGGAACGCACAATCTACAAGACGTGTGCGGACGCCGGCTTCCGGCTCGAGGACGACATCATCGCGCGCAGGCTGGCCCGTGCGCGTGCAGATCTCGAGTCGGCATCCCTCCGGGGCGAACCGATCGGTGCGATCGCTCATCGCTGGGGATTCAAGGATGCGAGCCACTTCAGCCGTCGATTCAGGGCTCGATACGGTTGCTCACCGCGCGAGTGGAGAGCAACCCACATCGCTTGAGCGGTCACGTCGCGCAGGGAGAGGCCATAACTCGCACGGACGGCACACCGGCTGACGTCCCCGGCTACTAGCGTGTGTCCCGTTCGTGGACCACCCGCGCTCGACCCGGAGGCCGCCATGCCATTCGCCACCATGCGGGCGGGAGGTGACGATGCCGACGTTCGACCTTCGGAGCATTCCCGTCGCGGACCGCAGAAGCTTCATTGACGAGGTTGCCCTGGGGTCGTCCGTCCCTTTTCATGCGGGTGCGCACAACCCTGCCCGACCGATGGAGTTCTCTCACTCCTCGACCTACTTCGGCGACATCGAGGCCGCAAAAACCAAGTTCGGGAACTGGGAGGGCTCGCGCACTGCACGGCAGGCCCGCGATTCCACGGAACCGCGGGTCATCATCTCGGTGACCTCGGGTCTCGACCTTGAACAGGGCGAGTCGCAGGTGCCCCGCGGTCGACTGTCCGTCGTGCCGTATTGGAGCATCGAGCCGTGGCGTGCCGTCGTGAGGGACCAGGCGACGAGCCACCAGGCGCTCACGGTGCCGATCGCCTCCCTCGGCTTGCCGTTCTCGATGATGCGCGGCCTGATGGGGCGCGATATTTCTTCCAGTCCCTTCGGCAAGACGATCACGGCACACGTCAAGGTCCTCAACCATCTCCCCGAGCTGAGCCTCACCCGCTCCGCGGTCCTGGCGCCACCGACGATCGACATCGTTCGACTTGCGTTCGCAGCCGCCGCCGGCGACGAGTTTCTCGGCCGTGAGCCCCTCGCGCGGACCCTGGGGCTCCGGGCGCTCGCGTTTCTCCGCCTGCACGCCGACGATGCGCGATTGACGATGCGCGACGTGGCGGACGGGCTCGGAGTCTCACGCAGAACGCTGTTCCGCGCCTTCGCGGAGTTGGGTGTCTCAGCTCAGGACTGGCTGCGCGAGGAGCGACTTCTCCGCGCTGCCGCGATGCTCCAATCAGGCTTCACTCATCTCGCGGTATCCGCGGTGGCCCGCCAGTGCGGATTCTCCGATCACTCCTCCTTCTCAAGGGCGTTTCGGCACAGGTTCGGGTGCGCTCCTTCGGAGTGGCAGCTGCTGCCACCACTCTCGCGCGCTGAGCTCGAGCGCCGAACAGTCCTCTCGCCGCTCGACACGGTCTAGCGTGGGCGCCTCCGTTCCGACGTGGCACTCCCTGCACAGGAGATCGCACTCTGGGTGAAGGCGCCACCCGCGGTCCGCTCAATAGCGTTTCCCCATCGCGGGCGAGCCATCCTCTGGCTCCGCTGATGCACCGCGGGAGGGAGCGCTCCGAAATGGGTTACATCGCCACGGATGACGGCACGCAGATCTTCTTCAAGGACTGGGGACCAGCAGATGGACCCGTCATCCTGCTCAGCCACGGCTGGCCGCTCAACTCCGACGCGTGGGAAGCCACGGCGCTGCACTTCGCGGCGCAGGGCTTCCGAGCCATCGCTCACGACCGGCGGGGTCACGGCAAGTCGTCGCAGACCTGGAGCGGCAACGAGATGGACACGTACGCCGACGATCTCGCCGCGCTCATCGAACACCTCGATCTGAGCGAAATCGTGCTCGTCGGACACTCCACCGGCGGCGGAGAGATCGCCCACTACGTCGGCCGGCACGGCTCCAGCCGCGTCTCCAAGGTCGTCCTCGTCTCTGCAGTGCCGCCGATGATGGTGAAGACCGATGACAACCCGCACGGTGCGCCGATCGAGACCTTCGACGGGATCCGTGCCGGGGAAGCTGCCAACCGCTCGCAGCTCTACCGCGATCTCGCCGACGGGCCGTTCTTCGGCAACAACCGCACCGGGGAAGTGCCGCAGGGGACGCGCGACGCATTCTGGCTGCAGGGGCTCGCTTCGGGCACCCGCAACGCATACGAGTGCATCGCCGCGTTCTCCGCAACCGACTTCCGGCCTGACCTCGCGAAGATCGACGTTCCCACGCTGATCATCCACGGCGACGACGACCAGATCGTCCCCTTCGACATCAGCGGCCGGTTGTCGGCGGAGCTTGTCCCGAACGCGCAACTGCTCGTCTACGAGGGCGGCGCACATGGTCTTCCGGACACCGAACGACAGCGCCTCCACGCTGACCTGCTCCGCTTCATCCGCTCTTAACCCGAATCTGAAGGCGAGAATCTCATGAACGACAAGCCCCCCATCGTCCTCGTTCATGGACTGTGGATGACCACATCCAGCTGGGACACCTGGGCCGACCGGTATCGCGCCCAAGGCCACGAGGTCATCGTGCCGGGATGGCCGGGGATCGGGGACCGAACCCCGCGGGACGTGCGCCGCAACCCCAAGGCGCTCGAAGGTCGCACGATCACCGAGATCGTCGACTCCTACGACCGCATTGTCCGCGCCCTCCCGGAACCGCCCATCATCATGGGTCACTCCTTCGGCGGCATCTTCATCCAGATGCTCCTGGATCGTGGACTCGGTCTCGCCGGGGTGGGCGTGGAACCCGGGCAGCCCGCCGGCGTACTCGCACTGCCATGGTCGACCCTTCGGACCGGGCTTCCGATTCTGGCCAACCCGTTCCGCATCAACAAGGCGAGCAGGTTCTCCCAGCGGCACTTCCACTACACGTTCGGCAACGACCTCACCCGCCCTGAATCCGACAGGGAGTGGGAAGCGAGCGCGATCAACTCCGTGAACCGGGTGTTCTTCGAGGGAGTGCTGTCCCTGCCCAAAGAGAAGACCGGCATCACCAAGGTCGACTTCCACAAGCCCGGCCGTGCCCCCCTGCTGCTGATCTCCGGCGGAATCGACCACGTCGCCCCGCCGGCGATCCAGAAGGCCACGCTTCGGAAGTACCAGGCCGGTCCGTCGGTGGTCGAACGGATCGAGTTCCCGGGGCGCACGCACCGGATCGTCAGTCAGGACGGCTGGGAGGAAGTCGCCGACTACGCACTGAAGTGGGCGCTCACTCAGTCCGCGGCCACCAAGCCCGACACGGCGACGAACCGTTAGCCCGAGACGCGGCCCCTGGTCTGATCCACCACCGCAAGTCCAACCCCGGAAGGAATCATCATGGTCAAATTCACGCGGAGGGGTCTCACAGCACTCGCCGTCGCGGCTGCATTCTCCCTCGTCGCCCTGGCCGGAGCGACACTGCCCGCAACCGCAGCGACCACCGCAGAAGCGCACGCGGTAAAGCAGGTCGGCGTGGCCACCGCAGCTAAGCCCACCATCGTGCTTGTGCACGGCGCTTTCGCCGACTCCAGCGGTTGGAGCCTTGTCTCGACGGCTCTGCAGGCAAAGGGATACCCGGTCATCGCGTTCTCCAACCCGCTCCGCGGCCCGCTGTCCGACGGCGAGTACCTGCGCCAGTTCCTCAGCACCATCAGCGGACCCCTCGTCCTCGTCGGGCACTCCTACGGCGGCGCGGTGATCACCAACGCGGCCACCGGAAACCCCAACGTCAAGTCGCTCGTCTACATCGCCGCCTACGCACTGGCCGAAGGGGAGTCGGTCCAAGCTGCGAACGCGCTCGGCGGCGGCCACACAGAAGTGACTGACCACCTCATCCTCCGCCCCTTCCCCGGCGCCACCGCAGGGGACGGCGACGCATACATCGACCCGGCCTTCTTCCCGCAGCTGTTCGCACAGGACCTGCCCAAGCTGGTCGCCCAGAACATGGCCGGCTCACAGCGACCCGGGGCTCTCGCATCCCTCGTCACACCGTCCGGACCGGCGGCCTGGGAATCGATCCCGAGCTGGTACATGGTCGCCAGCAACGACCGCATCATCCCACCCGAAGCCGAACGAGCCATGGCCGCACGCGCCAACGCCAAGACGGTCGAAGTGAAGAGCTCACACGTGCCGATGATCAGCCAGCCTCTCAAGGTGATCTCCCTCATCCTCGACGCCTCGAAGTAGCAGGACCGGGTGCTGGTCGCCGCACTCCGCGGCGACCAGCACAGTCACCGCCTACGACAAGGACCGCGATGGTGCGCTCAGACCCTGCCGGCTACACCTACGGCCAGCCCCAAGTACCGGCATCGCCGGTCGCCCTTCACGAGCTCGCCCAGCTCATGGAATCGGTGCAGTGGTCGCCCGCCGATGACCTCGCCCTCCGTCGTGCGGGCGCGATCCTCGCTCCCCGAACCGACGAAATCGTCGATGTCTGGTACCGGTTCATCGAGGACAGCCCACATCTGGTCTCGACCTTCGTCGGGAAAGACGGCACCCCTGACCCCGAGTACATCCGCGCCGTCCGGCGGCGCTTCGCCCGATGGATCGATGACCTCTGCAACCGCCCTTACGACGAGACGTGGCTGGCCTACCAAGAGGAGATCGCCCGCCGCCACCACCTCAGCGGCAAGAACACGACCGACGGCATCGAGTCGATGTCCGGGCACATTCCGCTGCGGCACGTTATCGCCTTGATCACGCCCATCACGCTCACGCTCCGTCCGTTCCTCCAGAGCGGATCGACCGGCGCTGACGACCTCCAGCAGATGCTGGACGCCTGGCTGAAAGCTGTCACACTCACCGTCGCCTTGTGGGCTCGGCCATACAACGAGACCCTCTGGTAGCAGGGCCCACCGAACACCGGGTTCCGGGTGTCGGCTCAGCGCGGTACTGTCGCGATGTCGTCAAACGATCCCGTGGAAAGAGGCGGTACCGCCATCGCCAGCATCAACGCCGCACCGTCGTTGCCGACTCCACGCAGGGTGCAGGGAACGTACTACACCCTCATGCTCGGCAACACGCTTGCCGCGTCGTTCATCTGGGGCATCAACACGCTGTTCCTGCTCGACGCCGGGCTATCGAACTTCGAGGCCTTCTCTGCGAACGCATTCTTCACCGCGGGGATGCTGATATTCGAGATCCCGACAGGAGTCGTCGCCGACACGGTCGGGCGTCGGGCGTCGTACCTGCTGGGCACGGTCACACTCGCGGTGACGACCGTCATGTACTGGCTCCTCTGGGTCTGGCATTCGCCGTTCTGGGCCTGGGCCGTCGTGTCGGTGCTTCTGGGCCTGGGCTTCACCTTCTTCTCCGGCGCGGTGGATGCCTGGCTCGTCGATGCCCTGAAGGCGACGCGCTACGAAGGCAGCCTCGAGACCGTCTTCGGCCGGGCCCAGATCGTCGGCGGCATCGCGATGCTGTCAGGATCAGTGCTCGGCGGCGTGATCGCCCAGGCGACCAACCTCGGTGTGCCGTTCCTGATCCGGGGAGCAATTCTGCTCATGATGTTCGTCGTCGCCGCCCTCCTGATGCGCGACCTCGGCTTCACGCCGGATCGCAGCGAGGGCCCCCTGCGAGCCACGCGCACCGTCTTCCGGGCCTCGGTGCGGTATGGACTCGGTGATCCGCCCGTGCGGTGGCTGATGCTCGCGAGTCCCTTCATCGCAGGCGTCGGCATCTACGTCTTCTATGCCCTGCAGCCCTACCTGCTGGAGTTGTGGGGAGACGAACAGGCGTACACGATCGCCGGACTTGCAGCTGCGCTCATCTCAGGCGCCTCGATCCTCGGAGGTGCGATCGCTCCCTGGGTGAGAAGGCTCTTCCGCCGCCGGACGTCGACACTCCTGCTCTCGGCGATCACGAGCGTCCTCGTCCTGATCGGGCTCGGGCTCGTGCAGAACTTCTGGTTCGCGGTCTTCCTGGTCGCACTCTGGGGCATCGCCTCCGCAATCGATGATCCCGTGCATCGCGCCTACCTCAACGACATGATCCCGTCGAAGCAGCGTGCGACCGTCCTCTCATTCGACTCGTTGATGGGCTCGGCGGGCGGAGTCGTCTTCCAGCCGGTGCTCGGACGAGCTGCGGATGTCGGGGGCTACGGCGCGTCGATGATCTGGAGCGGGGTGATCTCGGCGGCAGCCATTCCCTTCGTGCTGCTCAGCAGGGGCCGGCGCCCCGCGGCCGACACAGCTCGCGAAGTCACCACCCAGGCGGGCGACCAGGACGACTGAGCCGCGGGTCGAGCTCCAAT
Source organism: Microbacterium sp. CFBP9034 (assembly GCF_034045255.1). Lineage (NCBI taxonomy): Bacteria > Bacillati > Actinomycetota > Actinomycetes > Micrococcales > Microbacteriaceae > Microbacterium > Microbacterium sp. CFBP9034. The sequence continues at coordinate 75,158 of NZ_JAXCWC010000002.1, read as the reverse complement.
CACCCCAGGCCGTTCTCCGAGAGCCAGGCGGCGGCGATGTCCTGCGGCGACATCTCGTCGGTCGTCGACTGCACATTCAGCGAGACGAGTCCCTCCGGGGTGAGCGCGGCGCTCACGGCGTTGATGACATCCTCGATCTCACCGGCGATGTCGGTGCTGACGACCGGCACGACGTTGGAGGCGAGGAACAGGCCTTCCGGATCGTCGAGCGTCACGAGGTCCTTCGTCTTGATGAGCGGGTCGGCGCTGTACACGTTCGCAACCTGGATGTTGCCGGCGACGAGTTCGTCGACCGTCGTGTCGCCGGTCGCGCTGAAAGCGACATCCACCCCGTACACGCTCTTCAGCCCTGCGGGCCCGTAGGGGCGCTCCTCGAGCTCCGGCGCACCGCCGAGCACCAGGCCGTCGATGCCGGCGAGGTCGCCGATCGTTGTCAGGCTGTTCTCCGCCGCGAAGTCCGCGGTCACGTTGTACGAGTCCTGATCCGTCGCCGTTGACTGGTCGAGCACGGTGAGCCCGTCGGGGAGTGCGTCCTGAAGCGCGGCGTAGACGTCGTCGGGGGTGGTCGCCGTGGTCTCGGGCTCGAAGAACTGCAGAAGGTTGCCGGTGTACTCCGGGAACAGGTCGATCGACCCGTCTTCGAGCGACGGGATGTACGCGTCGCGCTGGCCGATGTTGAAGTTTCGCTCGACCTCGAAGTCGGCAGCCTCGAGCGCCTGCGCATAGATCTCGGCGATGATCTCGTTCGAGTAGTACGCCTGCGAGCCGATGACGATCGCCGAGGACTCGCTCGGCTGATCGCCGGCTCCGCCGTCGCCGGAAAGCGGGTCGCTCGAGGCGCAGCCTGCCAAGGCGAGTGCGGTGATCGCGGTCGCGCTGAGGGCGAGCGCGACTCGGGTGCGTGCTGTGGACATGGTCAACCTCCGTGGTGGTGAGAGTCAGGCGGCATTCGCGACAGTGGGCGAAGTGGCCGCGGCGGTGCGGTGGGTGGTGCGCGTCCTCGCGGTGACTCCGCGAGGGACGACGAGGCGCTGCAGCAGGGCGAAGACAGCGTCCAGCACGAGCGCGAGAGCGATGACGACGATCGATGCGCCGAGGATCTCGGGGAAGTCGCGGAGCGCGATTCCCTGGATGATGTAGTAGCCGAGACCGCCGAGTCCCACGTAGGCGGCTATCGTCACTGTGGCCACGACTTGCAGTGTGGCCGTGCGCAGGCCGCCGATGAGCAGGGGCAGCCCGAGGGGTACCTCGATCTTCCACAGGACCTGCGACGGCGTCATGCCCATCGCCACTCCCGCGCGTACGACCGTCCGGTCGATGGCCTCGAACCCGGCGTAGGCGCCGGCGAGGATCGACGGGATCGCGAGCAGGACGAACGCCACGACAGCGGCCTCGGTCTTGAGGTTCACGCCCAGGAGCAGGACCAGCAGCACGATGAGTCCGAGCGAAGGCAATGCGCGTGCTGCTCCGGCAAGGAAGACGGCGAACTCGCGACCGCGACCGGTGTGGCCTATGGTCCAGCCGATCGGGATGGCGATGAGGGCCGCGATCAGCACGGAGCCGAAGGTGAACGCAAGATGCTGGGCGATCGCCGTCGGCAGCGGCAGCGATCCGGTGAGCTGCTCGGGGGAGAAGATCCAGGCCAACGCCTCGAGGAAGTAGTTCACACGCTCACCGCCCGGAGGGCGCGCTCGGCGCGTGTCGGTCGTCGCCGATTCCACGGCATCAGCGCTCGGCCTACGACGACGAGCACCAGATCGATGATCACGGCGATGAGGACGACCGCCACCACCCCCGCGAGCACCTCCGCGATGATGCGCCGCTGCGAACCGTTGGTGAAGAGGTAGCCGAGGTTCTCTACGCCGATGAGGATGCCGACGGTCGCAAGGGCGATCGTCGAGGACGCCGTGACCCGGAGGCCGGCGAGCAGCACGGGACCGGCGAGCGGGAAGTCCACGGTCCAGAACCGCCGCCACGGTCCGAACCCGACCGCGACGGCCGCCGCGCGTGTGACGGGGTCGACGGAAACGAGCGCGTCCGTGACCGATCTCGTCATGATGGCGACCGCGTAGATGGTCAGCGCGACGATGAGATTCGTCTCCGACAGGAACGGGATGCCGAACGCTGCGGCGAGGACGGCGAAGAGGCCGAGTGACGGGATGGTGTAGAGCAGTCCCACGGTCGCCAGCGTCGGACCGCGCAGCCTCGTGTAGCGGAACGCCGCCCAGCCGATGGGCAGGGCGACCACGAACCCCAGCACGATCGCGACAAGGCTCTGCCTGAGGTGATCGAGGCTGAGCGCCCAGATCAGGTCGAGGTTGTCGAGCACCCAGCTCATGTGCCGTCCTCCACGAGCACCCCCTGCGTGCGGCCGGCGAAGTCGACCACGACCGCGCCGTGCGGAGTCTCTTTGCGACGTAGGGCCCGCGTGCCTTTGTCGGCCCCGATGAAGCTGGCCACGAAGTCGTTCGCCGGGTTCTCGGTGATCTCGTCCGGCGTGCCCTGCTGGGCGATCTTCGCCCCCTTCTGCAGGATCACGACCTGATCGCCCAGCAGGAAGGCCTCGTCGATGTCGTGCGTGACGAAGACGATGGTCTTGTCGAGTTCGCGCTGCAGGCGCAGAGTCTCGGTCTGCAGCTCTTTGCGCACGATCGGGTCGACGGCCCCGAACGGTTCGTCCATCAGCAGGATGTTCGGGTCGACGGCGAGGCCGCGCGCGACGCCCACCCGCTGCTGCTGCCCACCGGACAGCTGACTCGGATAACGTTCGGCGAGCGACCGGTCGAGGCCTACGACATCCATCAGCTCGAAGGCGCGCTCGCGAGCGGTCTTGCGCGCGACGCCGGTGAGCACCGGCACGGTCGCGATGTTGTCGAGGGCCGTGAAGTGCGGCAGCAGGCCGGCGTTCTGCAGCACGTACCCGATCCCGCGCCGCAGCTTGACCGGATCACTGCCGGCGATCGACTCTCCATCGATGGTGATCTCACCGCCCGTCGGCTCGACCAGACGGTTGATCATCTGCAGCAGCGTCGTCTTGCCGCACCCCGACGAGCCCACCAGGACGGTGGTCTTGTGAGCAGGGATGACGAGGCTGAAGTCGTCGACCGCAACGGTGCCATCGGCGAAACGCTTCGTGACTGATCGGAACTCGATCGCCATGATGTCCTTTCGGCGGTTTTCCAGCCTTCCACAGGTCTCGGACACCGGGGCGGAATCGTCGCAGGGTTGCACTTTCGTGGTCCGTGCTCTATTCGGAGCCCTGCCGCGAACGGATTGTCAATCCCGCTCGGAGCTCGACAAGCGGCGATACCGTGGAACGCATGGCCACTCGCGAGTACGACCTCATCGTCATCGGCGCCGGCCCCGTCGGCCAGAACATCGCCGATCGGGCGAAGCAGGGCGGCGTGTCGGTCGTCGTCGTCGAGAGCGAACTCGTCGGCGGTGAGTGCTCGTACTGGGCCTGCATCCCGTCGAAGACGCTGCTGCGCAGCGGTGCCGCTCTCCGCGCCGCCCGCGATGTCGAGGGCGCCCGGCAGGCGGTGACCGGCCCTGTCGATGTCGCGGCCGCCCTGAAGCGCCGCGACGGGATGGTCCGCGAGTGGAATGACACGCCGGAGGCCGAGTGGCTGCGCAAGGCGGAGATCGACCTCGTGCGCGGTCACGCCCGGCTCGCGGGCGAGCGACAGGTGATCGTCGACAGCGCTGACGGCGGTGAGCCGGTCACCCTTGTGGCACGGCACGCGGTGGCGTTGTCGACGGGATCAGCGCCGCTGCTTCCCGACATCCCCGGGCTGAAGGATGTCGCCCCCTGGACGAGTCGCGACGCCACCGGTGTGCGGAAAGTACCGGCATCTCTCGCGATCATGGGCGGCGGTGTCGTCGGCTGCGAGATGGCGACGCTCTACACGTCGTTCGGATGCGAGGTCACGCTCATCGCCCGCTCGGGCCTGCTCGGCTCGATGGAGCCGTTCGCGGGCGAGGCGGTCGCTGAGGCGCTGCGCCAGGCGGGAGCCGAGGTTCGCACCGGCGTCGAGGTCGAGGGCATGTCGCGCGAGGACCGCGGCGACGTGGTGCTCGCGTTGTCCGATGGGTCGCAGGTCCGCGCCGCCGAGGTGCTGGTGGCGACCGGACGCGTGCCGCGGACAGGTGACCTGGGACTCGAGAGCATCGGGCTGGAGCCCGGAACCTGGCTCGACGTGGACGACACCCTCCGCGTGCGCGGCATCGACTGGCTGTACGCGGTCGGGGACGTCAACCACCGGGCCCTTCTCACCCATCAGGGAAAGTACCAGGCGCGGGCGGCGGGCGACGTGATCGCGGCCCGAGCGCTCGGCCACGACGTGGACGACGCACCATGGGGCACACACGTCGCCACGGCCGATCATTCCGCCGTCCCCCAGGTGACCTTCACCGACCCCGAGATCGCGTCCGTGGGCCACACGGAATCATCGGCGCGGGCGTCGGGCATCGACATCCGGGTCGTCGACTACGACCTGTCATGGGTCTCGGGCGCAAGCATCTACGCCGACCACTACCGCGGTCAGGCGCGGGCGATCATCGACGAGGAGCGCCGAGTGCTCGTCGGGGCCACCTTCGTCGGGCCCGACACCGCGGAGCTGCTGCACGCCGCGACCATCGCGGTGGTCGGCGAGGTGCCGATCGAGCGCCTCTGGCACGCTGTACCCGCGTTTCCGACGGTCAGTGAGGTGTGGCTGCGCTGGCTCGAGGAGATCGGCCGCTAGGGCGGCACGACGCCATCTCGCAGCGGCCCGCACCGTCCGTGGGGCGCTTACGCTCATACGATGGCCCATCCCGTCCCCGATCCGATCGCTCCTGGCCAGGAGTCGGTGTGGGACTATCCACGACCACCGCGCATCGAGCGGGTCACGAATCGGGTGGTGATCCGCCTCGGAGGCGAGGTCATCGTGGACACCGATGACGTCGTGCGTGTGCTCGAGACGAGCCATCCGCCCGTCTACTACCTGCCGATCGCTTCGTTCGCAGACGGTGCGCTCAGCGACGCGGAGGGCAGCTCCTACTGCGAGTTCAAGGGCTCGGCCCGCTACCTCGACATTCGGGGAGGCGGGGCGACCGCTTCGAGGGCCGCCTGGAACTACCCGCGCCCGTCGGACGGGTACGAGGCCCTCGCCGGACGCGTGGCGGTGTACGCGCGGCAGATGGACTCCTGCGAGGTGGACGGCGAACTGGTCACGCCGCAGCCCGGGCGGTTCTACGGAGGCTGGATCACTTCGTGGGTCGTGGGTCCGTTCAAGGGCGACACGGGGTCCATCGGCTGGTAGGACTCCACTAGCGCTCGATCACGACCGCGAGCCCTTGCCCCACCCCGATGCACAGCGCCGCGACGGCGACGCCGCCTCCGCGCCTGCGCAGCTCGTGAGCGGCGTGGCCGATGATCCGCCCGCCCGAGGCGCCGAGCGGATGGCCGATCGCGATCGCGCCGCCGTGGATGTTCACGCGCTCCGGGTCGAGGTCGGGCCATCCGGACAGGCACGCGAGCGACTGCGACGCGAAGGCCTCGTTGAGCTCGACCACGTCGACGTCTGTCCACGTCCGCCCGGCGCGGGCGAGGGCGCGGTTCGCCGCCTCCACGGGTGCGACCCCGAACACGTCCGGATCGTTGCCGAACACGCCGCGGCCGGTGATGCGGGCGAGGGGCTCCGCGTCGAGCGCGCCCTCGACGCCGAGCAGGACGGCGGAGGCTCCGTCGTTGATCGGCGACGAGTTGCCGGCGGTGACCGTCCCGTCGGCGGCGAACAGGGCCTTGAGCCCGCCGAGCTTCTCGAGTGTCGTGTCGTCGCGAATGCCCTCGTCCCGCGTCAGGGGGGCGCCCGGCACCTGCACGACCTCATCGTCGTAGGCGCCGTCGGCCCACGCGGCGGCGGCCAATCGATGGCTCCGCAGCGCGAACGCGTCCTGCGCCTCGCGCGAGATGCCGTAGAGGCCCGCGAGCTTCTCGGCGGACTCGCCGTTGGAGATCGTCCACGGCGCCGGCAGCGCCGGGTTCGTCATCCGCCACCCGATCGCGGTGTTCCACAGCGTCTGGTTGCCCACTGCCGGCCAGGGCCTCGGCGACTTCTCGACCACGTAGGGAGCGCGGCTCATCGACTCGACGCCGCCCGTCAGCACGACCTCGGCGTCGCCCGCCTCGATCGCGCGCGACCCCTGAATGACCGCTTCCACCGACGAGCCGCAGAGGCGGTTCACGGTCGCTCCGGGCACCGTGGTCGGAAACCCTGCGAGCAGCGCGCCGAAGCGGGCGACGTTGCGGTTGTCCTCGCCGGCCTGGTTGGCGTCGCCGAAGAGGACGTCGTCGATGCGGGCGGGGTCGAGGCCGGAGCGCTCGACGGCCGCTCTCATGACGAGGGCGGCGAGGTCGTCCGGCCGGGTGCCGGCGAGGGCTCCTCCCGCCCGTCCGAAGGGCGTGCGGACGGCGTCGTAGATGTAAGCGGCAGGCATGTCAGTCTCCGGAGACGGATGCCGCGGCATCCGTCCTGTCGATGAGGTCGAGGACCGTCAGCTCGGCGAGCGAGGAGACGGTGTTGTCGCCGAACGTCTCGCGCACCGCGAACCGCCCGCCGTGGACGTCGAAGACGGCACGGTCGGTGTACACGCGGGTGACGCAGCCGACTCCGGTGAGCGGGTACGTGCAGGCGTCGACGAGCTTGGACTCGCCGGTCTTGGTGAGCAGGTCCGTCATGACGAAGACCTGCTTGGCGCCGATTGCGAGGTCCATCGCGCCGCCGACTGCGGGGATCGCACCGGGCGCGCCCGTCGACCAGTTCGCGAGGTCCCCGGTCTGCGACACCTGGAAGGCTCCGAGGACGCAGACGTCGAGGTGCCCGCCGCGCATCATCGCGAACGAGTCGGCGTGGTGGAAGAACGCGGCGCCCGGGAGGGCGGTCACCGGCTGCTTGCCGGCGTTGATGAGGTCGGGATCGATGCGGCCGGGGTCGGGGGCACCGCCCATGCCCAGCAGTCCGTTCTCGGTGTGGAGGATGATCTCGAGGTCATCGGGCAGGAAGTTGGCGACGAGCGTGGGCGCGCCGATCCCGAGGTTGACGTATGCGCCCTCGGGGATGTCGGCGGCGATGCGGCGGGCGAGGTCGTCGCGGCTGATGCGAGTGCTCATTGGTCCTCCCCCGCGGGGGCAGCCGGGGTCGCGGCGGGGCGTCCCTCGATGTCGACTCCGCCGGCGAACTCGCCGTCGCTGAGCCAGGCGCGCGGGCCGACCGCGACGACGCGATCGACGAAGATGCCGGGAGTGACGACGCCCTCGGGGTCGAGCGACCCGAGCGGCACGACCTCGTCGACCTGCACCACGGTGGTCGTCGCGGCGGTCGCCATGATCGGGCCGAAGTTGCGCGCGGTCTCGCGGTAAACGAGGTTGCCCCAGCGGTCCGCACGCAGGGCCGAGATGAGGGCGAAGTCGGCGCGGATCGGGTACTCGAGGACGTAGCCACGGCCGTCGATCGTGCGCTCCTCCTTGCCGTCGGCGAGCTCGGTTCCCACGCCGGTCGGCGAGAAGAAGGCCCCGATCCCGGCGCCCGCCGCACGGATGCGCTCCGCGAGGTTTCCCTGCGGCACGAGCTCGAGCTCGATCTCGCCGGCCCGGTAGAGACCGTCGAAGACCCACGAATCGTGCTGCCGCGGGAACGAGCAGACGATTCGGCGCACCCGCTTCTTCGCGAGCAGCGCGGCCAGGCCGGTGTCGCCGTTGCCCGCGTTGTTGTTGACGATCGTCAGGTCGGTCGCGCCGCTGTCGATGAGCGCGTCGATCAGCTCCACCGGCTGCCCCGCGCGGCCGAATCCGCCGATCATGACCGTTGCGCCGTCGGGGATGCCCGCGACGGCGGCAGCGGCATCCGTCACCGTCTTGTCGATCATGAGGTCTCCTCGCCGAACACGGCGGCGGCGATGCGGAACGCGCTGTTCGCCGCAGGAACCCCGCAGTAGATCGCGGACTGCAGGATGACCTCGCGGATCTCGTCGACGGTGAGCCCGTTGCGCACCGCAGCGCGCAGATGCATCTCGAGCTCCTCATGGTGACCGTGCGCGATGAGCGCGGTGATCACCGCCACCGAGCGGGTCCGGCGGTCGAGGCCCGGCCGGGACCAGATGTCTCCCCACGCGACGCGGGTGATGAAGTCCTGCCAGTCCGCGGTGAGCTCTGTCGTCGCGGCGTCGGCGCGGTCCACGTGGGCGTCGGACAGCACCGCGCGACGCACCGCCATCCCCTGGTCGTAGCGCTGCTCATCGGTGAGGCCCTCACCATCGGGTCGAGTCATTTCGTTCGTCCCTCCTCACTCGCGAAGAACCGCAGCAGGGCGTCGGCGACGGCCTCGGGCTGCTCGGCCGGCGGCAGGTGCCCGGCATCGGCCACCATCGCAACCTCTCCCCGCTGCACGCCGTCCGCGATCTCGACGGCCTTGGCCTCGGGCGCCACGGCGTCGTGCTGGCCCCAGAGCGCGAACGTGGGCGTCGCGATGTCACGCAGCCTCCCCCGGATGTCGTACGCGGCGAGCGCCTCGCAGCATCGGGCATAGTTCTCGTCGTCGGCGCGCTGCAGGGCGTGCAGGAGCCGACCGGTCAGTTCCGGATGCCGCGCCACCGATCCCTCGGCGAACCAGCGCTGCGCCGACGCGATGATCAGGCTCGAGGTGCTCTCGGCCCGCACCCGGGCGGCCCGCTCGTGCCACGCCGCGGGGTCGCCGAGCTGCGCACCCGAGGCGACGATCACGGCCGCCTCGACGCGATGCGGATGCCGGAGCATGAGCTCCAGTCCGGCGGCCCCGCCGAGCGAGACACCGGCGTAGCGGAAGGTCGGCTCGTCGACGGCGGCGGCGACCGCGTCGGCGAGGTCGGCGACGCTGAAGCCGCCGTCGGCCGGCGGAGAGTCGCCGTGGCCGGGCAGATCCCACGCCCTCACGCGGTATCGGGGGGAGAGGACGGGCGTCGCCGTCTCCCACAGGATGGTCGACGTGCCCAGCGACGGCCCGAGCACGAGCAGCGGCGCTCCGTCGGGACCGACGGGGTCGGTCAGGGTGAGCCCGAGGGTCATGCGGACCCGCCGTCGGGGGCGATGGCGTCGTCGACGAAGCGCTCGGCGAGCCCGGTGTAGCCGGCGGGGTCGAGCAGCGCGTCGACGTCGAGGTCGGCGGCTTCGGGCAGCGCGCGCAGGGCGTCGGCCAGCGAGCCGGGCGAGGCTTCGCCGATCAGCGCGGCGAAGCGGTCCTTCCCGATACGGGGAACGAGCACCCGGGCAAGCCGCTCGCTTACGATCCGCCCGTCCGACAGGGCGAGGTTGCGCGCGACCGCCGCGCGATCTACCACCAGGCCCTCCGCGAGAGCAGCGGCGTGAGCCGAAGATCCGAGCGCCAGCCGGAGCAGCTCGCGCAGCGTCGGCCACTCGGCATGCCATGCCCCGTCCGGCCTCTCTTCGACGGCGAACGCGGATGCGAGGTGCAGCGTCGCCGCGAGCTGCGGAGCGCGCAGGGCCGCGGAGCGGATCAGCACCGACGCGACGGGGTTCTGCTTCTGCGGCATGGCGCTCGAGCCGCCGCCCCGCCCTTCCGCCAGCTCGCCGATCTCGGGGCGCGTGAGGACGGCGACGTCGGCCGCGATCTTGCCCACGGCGTCGACCGCCTGCACCAGGGCGTCGCCGAGCTCGGTCACCGGCGAGCGCTCGGTGTGCCAGGGGGCGTCCGGCGTCGCCAGCCCCAGCTCGGCCGAGAAGGCCGCGGGAAGGGCGGCTGCGGCATCCGTCCCCCATTCGTCGGCCGTCGCAGCGAGCGTTCCCCCAGCGCCGCCGAGCTGAGCGGGCAGGCCGTCGCGCACCTCGCGCAGCCGACGGAGCGCCCTCCGGATGCCGCGTACCCAGCCGGCCGCCCGGGCGCCCACCGTCGTCGGCACGGCGTGCTGCGTGAGGGTGCGGGCCGCCGCGACAACGGCGGCGTGCTCTGCGGCGAACACCGACAGCGCGCGGTCGGACCGCTCGAGGTCTGCGATGACTCGACCCAGTGCGTCGCGCGCGACGAGCATGAGCGCCGTGTCGAGGATGTCCTGACTCGTCGCCCCGCGATGGATCGCCTCGGGCTCGACACCACGGCCGCGCAGAGCGGCGACGAGCGGGATCACGGGGTTGCCGCCTTCGGCCGCCGCGAGGGCCAGGTCGGTCGCGGCGACGCCATGGCCGCGGCATCCGCCCGGCGTCCACCCGAACTCGGCCGAGAGGCGCTCGGCCGCGTCCGGGTCGAGAGCACCGACGCGGGCCAGCGCGCGCGCGAGCGCGACCTCCGCCGTGACGAGCGCGTCGACGATCGCGGCGTCGCTGACGCAGGCGTCGTGGCCGGCCGAGACCGGCGAGAGCAGCCCGACGTCGACGGAAGGTTCGCGGTCAGAAGACAAGGAACACGGTCTCCTTCTCGCCCTGCAGCCGGATGTCGTGGCGGAGTCCACCATCGGGAAGGCGCGTCGCGACGAGGGTAGCGCGGTCGTCCTCGTCCAGCGAGGAGAGCAGTCGATCCGCGGCGAGCGCTTCTGCGTCGTCGGGGAGGTAGATGCGGGTGTGGAGCTTGTCGGGCAGACCTCGCGCGTAGACGATCGCGGCGAAGAAGGGGGCGGCGCCGCCCGTCGAGCCGGGGTTGCGGGTCCAGAACTCGTAATGACCCTCGTCGTCCGTGAAGGCGCGCCCGAAGCCGGTGAAGGTGTGGTCATCGCGGCGGAACGACCCTCGGGCGCGGGGAACGGACCCGTCCTCATCGGCCGCGAAGATCTCGATGAAGGCGTCAGGGATCGGGTTGCCTGCGCCGTCGCGCACGACACCGTCGAGCAGGATCGCGCCGGGCGAGTGCGGATGAGCGACCTCGTGCATCTTGGGGTACTCCACGCCGTACGCGAAGAAGGGGCCGACCGTCTGGCCGGGAGTCGGATGGTGCGCCTTGGGCGTCCGGTTCGCGGGCATCAGTGCTCTTCCTCCGGCTCGAACCACGTCGCGTCCGGGCCATCGACCACGATGTCGAAGCGGTATCCCGTCGACCATTCCGGCGAGGTGAGGTCGTGGTCGTAGACACCGACGAGGCTGTCGCGGTCGCGCTGGCGCCAGATGGTGTTGTAGATCGGGTCGAGCGGAAACAGCGGGTCGCCGGGGAAGTACATCTGGGTGACGAGGCGCTGGGTGAAGCCGTTGCCGAAGACCGAGAAGTGGATGTGGGCGGGCCGCCAGGCGTTCACGTGGTTCTTCCACGGGTAGGGCCCGGGCTTGATCGTCGTGAAGAGGTACTCGCCGTGATCGTTCGTGATCGCGCGCCCGGCTCCGGTGAAGTTCGGATCGAGGGGCGCGGGGTGCTGGTCGCGCTGGTGGATGTACCGGCCGGCGGAGTTCGCCTGCCACAGCTCGATGAGCTGGTTCTGAATCGGGCGACCCCACGAGTCCAGGAGGCGTCCCCGCAGCGTCATCCGCTCCCCCAGCGGCTCGCCGGCGTGCTGGATGGTGAGGTCCGACTCGATCGCGGCGACATCGCGCTGCCCGAAGGCGGGCGACCACAGTTCGATCGTCTCGGGGTCGACGAGCTTCGGGTTCTTCGTGGGGTGCCGCAGCACGCTCGAGCGGTACGGCGGGAAGTCGTGCATGGTCGCGGGAAGCGCCTCGCCGGCGCGCTCACGTTCTGCATAGCCCGCGTGCAGATCCTCGATCTCGCGGGTGATCGTGTGCTGGTCCACCTGATCCGGCGACGCGAGCATGGACTCCGGCGCCTCGGCGGTCGGCGCGAGAGGGTCGGTCATGGGTGTCTCCTTCGACACAGGAGGGCGGTGCGTGTCACAGCATCGTGCGCTCCGGCCGGCCGCTCGTGGTGGGGATTCCCATCCAATGGGAATCAGATTCCCGCTGTGCCACCATGAAGCCATGGCGAACTCCACGTCGGGCGACTCGGTCACCGACCGTCTCGTGCGCGTGCTCGACACGTTCACGCCGACGCGCACCGTGCAGACCGCGGCCGAGATCGGACGACGTGCGGGACTGCCCCCGTCCACGGCCCATCGCATCGTGGGCGAACTGGTGGACGCGGGGCTGCTCGAGCGCGACGAGGAGCGCCGCATCCGGGTAGGTATGCGGCTGTGGGAGCTCGCGACGCGATCATCCCAGGCACTCCGGCTGCGACAGGTGGCTCTGCCCTATATGGAGCAGGTGCAGGCGCGGGTGCGCGAGCACACCCAGCTCGCGATCCTCGAGCAGGACGAAGCTCTCTTTCTCGAGCGCCTGAGCGGTCCGCGCTCCGGGTCGAACGTCACCCGCGTCGCCGGCAGGCTGCCGCTGCACGCCTCGTCATCGGGACTCGTGCTGCTCGCCTATGGCGACCGCGACCTGCAGGAGCGCATTCTCCATGGCCCTCTCGTCGCGCTCACCGAGGAAACGATCACGGATGCCGCAGGACTGCGCCGCAAGCTCGCCGAGGTGCGATCACTCGGGCACGCGATCGCTCCCGGCTATATCGAGGCGGTGTCCACCGGCGTGGCCGTGCCGGTCAGAGATGAGACCGGCGCCGTGATCGCCGCGCTGTCGAGCGTGCTGCGGCGCGATGACCCGGTGCCTCCGGCTCTCGCCGAGCTTCACGCGGCCGCGCGAGGCATCGAGGGGGCCCTGGGCTTCCGACGCTGACGTGGAATCCCGTTGAATGAGAAGTGGGCGCCGACGGCGCGAACCCCGACAGGACAATGGTCCCCGCCCCGTCGAAGGAGACGCCATGACCACCATCGTCCGCACCCGGGTCGCGATCGTGGGCGCCGGTCCCGCGGGTCTGCTGCTCTCGCACCTCCTGGCCGACGCCGGGATCGACTCGGTGGTGATCGACCAGCGGGGCCGCGCCGAGATCGAGAGCACGATCCGCGCCGGCATCCTGGAGCAGGGAACCGTCGATGTGCTCTCCGGCAGCGGCGCCTCGACGCGCGTGCTCACCGACGGCAGTCGCCACGACGGCATCGAGCTCCGGTTCGACGGTCATGGTCACCGGATCGACTTCCCCGGTCTCGTCGGCCGGAGCGTGTGGCTGTACCCGCAGCACGAAGCGCTCAAGGACCTCATCGCGGTCCGGGCGGCCGCAGGGCAGGACCTCCGTTTCGGAACGACGGCGGTCGGGGTCGAAGGGGTCGACGGCGACCGCCCAACTGTGTTCGCGACCACCGCGGAAGGAGAGGACCTCCGCATCGAGGCCGAGTTCGTGGTCGGCGCGGACGGGTCCCGCAGCGTGGTGAGGAGTGCCGTGAGCGGCGCCTCGGCCGACGGCTATTTCCGCGAGTACCCGTTCGCCTGGTTCGGCATCCTGTGCGAGGCGCCGCCCAGCGCGCATGAGCTCATCTACAGCAATGCGCCCGACGGGTTCGCCCTGATCAGTCAGCGCAGCGCGACGGTGCAGCGCATGTACTTCCAGTGCGAGCCCGACGCCGACCCGACCGCGCTCTCGGAGGCTCAGATCTGGGACACTCTCCAGGCTCGAGTGCCGGGCACGACCCTCACCGAAGGACCCATCTTCCAGCGCGATGTGCTGCGCTTCCGCAGCTTCGTCGCCCGCGAGCTGCGGCGCGGACGCGCGGTGCTCGTCGGCGACGCCGCGCACACCGTGCCTCCCACAGGTGCCAAGGGCATGAACCTCGCCGTCGCCGACGTGGTGCTGCTCGACCGCGCCCTGCGCGCCCTGCTGCTCGACGGCGACGAGCGCCTCATCGACGGCTTCGCCGAGACCGCCTCGCACCGCATCTGGAAGGCCCAGCACTTCTCGTGGTGGATGACGAGCATGCTCCACGTCGCCCCCGTGGCCAGCGATTTCGACCGGCGCCGCCAGCTGGGCGAGCTGCGCTCGGTGGTCGAGTCCGACGCCGGGCGCACCTTCCTTGCCGAGGCGTACACGGGCTGGCCACTCGCGGACTGACGATGGGACAGTTACCCACCGTAGGTAGCTCTGCAGCCGCGGAATCACGCGGCTGCAGACGGTGATTCGACGCGACGAGGGCCGCCGTGGGTAAGCAATGGGTAAAACGCGGGCATCAGTTCTGCCCGTTTTCCCTGCGCAAAACGCAGATCAGCGCCACAAAATGTGACGCTGATCTGGGATAAAAGTGGCGGTGACGGTGGGATTTGAACCCATGTCCCGGACGTCCGTAAATGGAGGCTCAGGTGATTTCAGCTCGGTTTGTCGCGGTTCGCGCAGATCCCGGGAATAGCTCACGGCAGGTGGATGTCACTGGGATCTTCTCAAATTCCCCTCACGGCGAAGACGTCCGATCGTGTCCGCGGTGATGGTCCAGACGCGGTGGTCCTTGTCCAACCGGGCCGGGGTACTCGACATAGCGACTCGGGTGACGGCAACTTCGCGAGCGACCCACCCGGTCACGCGTTGGGGGAAGCGGAGAAACGTGGTCGGGACCGGTGACCACTCACTATGCAGTGAATATCGTCGTGCGGCACCACTGCGCGCATGAGCGCCGGCGAAGACGGTGCGCGACCCCTGTCCCGCGCGCCGACGGGTTCGCGGACCGAGTGCCCGATGGGTCGGAGCGGAAGGCGACCCGAATGCGGCATGAAGTGCGAGAACTCTCCTTACTAATTCAGGGCCAGCCTTGGGCCAGCACGGCTGGGCCGTCCGCCGCACCGCGGTGCGTCCGGTCCTCGCTTTACTGCGGTCCGCGCTCCTCGGCGGTGGCCAGCTCGCTTCCTCTGCGTGACTCACCGTCGATCAACTGCCAACGCGGCGCGTTGGCCGGCGCTACCATTCCAGGGTCGCTAACGATTTCATGGTTCTCTCGATGCGATCCAGTCACCCGTCTCACCTGAAGGCCCCAACCGCCGCTACAGGGAGCTACGGCAATCAATCAACACGTCGAAACAAGATGACCGCATCCGAAGAAGCAGGCTTCTTCTCCCCGACAGTTCACATCGCCGACCGGGGCGTAGATGTAGGGAAGCCGAATGCCGGCGTCCTTGCATATTTCGACAGTTGGGTATGGGTCGCGCTAACACGTGCTCGAAAGGCCGAGTCAGACCCTCTCGCAGAGTGCTGGCGAGACCTGGCTGGCGCCAGAGAATCGGGCATCCTGCAGGTGTTTCTCACGTCTGGCAACTATCTCGAGTTGTGGAACCGAAGGAGCACGAAGTCCCGTCGCGAAGTCGCACTGACGATGGCCGAACTCACTGGGTACACGACGATCCGCGCGATCCACGAGGTGCTGGACGCGGAGATGAGTCGGGCAATCGACACGTGGCGAGCCGAAGGTACACGCTCGTCGCCGCCGCGGCTGACCCGTGAATGGCTGATAGGCACCGGTGCGCGCCACGCGTTCGGCGCTCCGTCGGGCCGCTTCCGATTTGTCAGCGAGTTCACGAACTCGAAATGCCTCGCGAGTGGAGCGACGCATTCGACCGTCTGACTCCCTCTGAGTTCGAGTGGGCGAATCTTGCAGGGCTCGACACCGACTACGGCGTCGCCGGCATCGACTACCGGCCGAGCCATCGCCTCGGAGACGAATGGGTGCTGGAACAAGAGGCGAACCGCGAGCGAGTTGCCGCGTCGCAAGCTAGAAGCCCGAATGGTGACCCTTCGACGTTATTTCGGCTCATTATCGCGCGTCAGCTGCAACTCGCCACCGGCGAAGCCCCTTCAGCTCTCTTCGAGCCTCACGAAGTTCAACACTGGTTTCAAGGACCCGTTGACGGAGTCAGCCTTATTGCTGCTCTTCCTACACAGGAGGTCATGTCTCACCTGCTCTACGACGTGCACCGAGACCCGAAGTACCGCTTTCGGCAGCAAGACCGCGTGGACATTCTCGAACTCGCGCTCACGATGCCGTACTGCGATGTCGTGATTCCCGACAAGCACTGGGCTAGTCATGTGAGAGGCATGAAGCTGGATGTGGAGTATGACACGACAGTTCTGAGTGGTGAAAGCCAGCTGAAGAAGTAGGTCAGCGTGCTCGCCAGAAATTCGAATTGGTGCGCCACGAGGCGGTCGAGTTATCCCCTCGGCCGTACGACTAGTCGACTAGTGCTGCGCGAGGAGAGGGACCATGGCCGGCGCCCGCATGGGGCTCCTTGGAGCCAACCAGCGCGTGAAACTCCGGGGGTATCGGCTGTACTCGACCGGAAGAGGGTCGCATGGCAGCTCGATCCAAGAGCAACGAAGGCGACCGTGGTCGGACGCGTCCTTCGGACACGTGGGCGGCAAGAGCCAGCCCCACGACCTCGGCGAGCAACGGGGGCGTCGCGTTTCCGGCCTGAAGGGTCTGCTCGCGGTAATCGCCTGACAGCTCCCAACCATCCGGGAAAGACTGAATCCGGAGCTGCTCCTCTACAGAGAGCGGGCGGTTGTCCCAATGGAAGGGTCCCGTCGACGGACCCGGAGAGGCCGACAGCGTCCACGAAGGAAGATCCTTCGACAACTTGAGCAGGAAGTTCCAGTACTTCGTGCGATAACCGAACAGCTCTGGCCCGCCACCCCTTTTAGTCAACCACTGATAGTTGGAACCTTCGGGAATAGACGGGAGAAGTGCAGTCCACTTGCCTTTGCTTCGAGGATGCGACACTGAGTGGACATTGTGGAGTGCGTCCCAGGCAGTGATCGGTGCCGACTCATGAGTCGGCTCGGGCCACACGAAGTCATCACCGTCGCGCAGCGCGACGACGATGGCGCGCCGCCGATTCTGCGGCACGCCGTAATCAGCCGCATTCAGGACTCTCACGCTGAGGTTGTAGTTGACTCCGCGCCTTGCAGAGATGCGACTCAGCTCCTCGCGGAGGAACGGCAGCGCGGAGCGTTGACCCTGCACGAAGCCCATCACGTTCTCCATGAGGATCGCTCTTGGCAAGAACTCTTCGACAAGGGCCAAAGTGCTGACCACGGTCTTCGCTCGACCGTCAAGCATTCCTCGGCGACCAGATGCCGCCCACTGAGCCGCCATCGAAAACGGTTGGCACGGCGGCCCGCCAGCGATGAGCGAGAGATCCCCCCGCTGGATCCCAAGGTCGCTCGGGCGAAGCGACGCTGCAAGTTCGTTCACATCCCCCGAGCCGAGCAGTGGCCATTCGGGTCGCCGTGCAAGCGTCTCACGCTGCCTTTGACCAAACTCCACGAGCCCCAGGTGATGGAAGCCAGCTCGCTGAAGCCCGACGTCCATGCCACCGGCGCCCGAGAACAGCGACAGCACGGTAAGCGACACCTGCGACACCTTTCAAGTCTGACTATCGAACTCAACAGCTCGCGCGGCCCTTGTCAACCTCACACCACAACAACGCTCGGCGCGCAACGTCACACCGCACGCGAGTTCCTCATGAGCTCAACAGATGAACGACGTGTTGTCAAACTCAGGCTGGGAGCGTTCGGAGCTACCGCTAGCCTGACAGAGGACGAGCTTGTAGCTCGCGCACGCAGCGCCAGCCGTGGACAGGCGCAACGGCCCTACATTCTTTTGGGATTGAACGCCGCACGATGCGGCAAGAACCACGTGAACGGAGCGCATTCATGCACCGATTGACAGAGCCGGTTCCGGTCGGTGAACTCGATCTCGACCCTGACAACCCGCGCCTCCCCGAAGACATCCAAGGCGCGAGCCAGAGCGCAATCCTTGAGTACCTCTATGAAAACGACGTTCTCGAGGAACTCATCGAGTCCTACTTGACTAACGGATACTTCGAGAGCGAACCATTGATCACTCTGCCTCCCCAGGACGGTCGCAGAATTGTGGTCGAGGGAAATCGTCGGTTGGCGGCGTTGATAATCTTGCACCAGCTGCCTGCGGCCCTCGAGGCAGGGATCACGCCTGAACGCGAGGAAGACATCTCCGATGCCCGCCTTGCAGAACTCGGCCTGGACCAGCTGCCAGTAGTGGAAGCCGACAACCTTGCGGATGTGGCCTCGTTTCTCGGATTCCGTCACATCAGCGGCCTGAAACGCTGGAATGCCGAGGCGAAGGCACGCTGGCTCTTCAAGCAAGTTGAAGCTCGAGCGGACTCCGCCACCGATCGTGGGGTGTTCTACGACGTCGGTCGTCAGGTAGGCAGCAATGCGCGCGGCGTGCGGTCCTCGTACGTCGCATACGGCCTGCTCCGGCACGCTCGCGACGTGCTACACCTCGACCCGCGGACGGTGTCTTACGTCTCAAGCGAGAGATTCGGTGTCTGGCTGCGGCTCCTGGGTACAGCAAACGTCCCCACTTACATCGGGCTCAACAACCGCCCCACCCTTCGGTACGAGGAGGTCAGGGCGCAAGTAGAGGGAGTTGATGCCGATCGTCTCGCCGAGGTGTTGAGCGATCTCACCCCTTCACCCGGCACAGGCCGACCGGTTCTTGGCGACTCTCGTGACGTCACTGAATACTCGGACGTCCTCGCTAGCGAGCCAGCGCGGCTAGCCATGCGGGAGTTTGCATCTCTCGATATGGGCATAGAGATCGCAAGGGAGGGCGACCTAGCTCCGCGCCTGCGGCAAATGACTAAGACGATCGAACTCCTAACCCTCGACGTCAAGCGCTACCAGGTCGGTACTGATGAAGTGAAAGCAGCTGAAGAGTTTGCCGCTACTGCGCGCGGGCTTGCAGCAACCGTCAAGGCCGCACTTCCCGAGGACGACGTGTGACTGTGACAGACGCCGGTTCGGTCATCGAGATAGACATCGACAGATACGGGCAGGACGCCAGAGTGAGTGCGCTGGCCGACTTCCTCGAGATAGCTGCCCTCTCTCGAATCCGAGTGACCAGAGCGGCGCTTGCGGATCTGATCGTTGACAACGAATGGGCGCGCAGGCCGGTTCGTAGATACCACCTCGCCGAGGACATGCCAGAAGAGGCCGACAGTTGGAGCGACGCGGTGTTCCGCATGATCGGCGATCGCGGAGCTAGCCTGCGAGATGTCTATCCATTTGAGGAGCGCGGGCGGAGTGTTCAACTGAAGTCGTCGGCGTGCGACCCGCGAGAATCGGCCTACGTCGCGTTGCTTGCGATAACCGCAGTGCACGCATGGAACCTACCCTGCACAGTCTCGGTAGAAGCGACGCTTGAAGATCTGGTGGCTCGGACATTGCACGCACTGGGGATGACCGTGGCGAACATCGGCGTCACAGATCGCGGCTCAGGCTTTCTGGATGCCCTCCGCCAGGGCGCCGCAACCCTGGGGCTTCGGGCGCATCCAAACCCGACGCCAAGAAGCGTTAGAGCCAAAGATATAGGCGTCGACACCCTCGCTGGCGTGGTTTGGGGTGATCAGCGCGTGGCCGGGCAGTGGCTGACCCTCGGCCAGGTGACTGTCGCGCAGAGTCAGTATTGGCCGCAAAAACTCAACGAACCCGAAGCGCCTCGTTGGGCGGACTACCTGCAGGAACTCATTCATCCGCAGGTCTTTCTCGCTATCCCTCATCACATCCAGGACGATCACTTGCGCAACATGATGGCCGGCCGGCGTGGACTCGTAATTGACCGTCTGCGGCTCGCCGCCCGGATGCCATCTAACACGGCAGCGGAACGAACCGTCATCGAAGCACTACTCGCATCCACCGTCTCGGGTCCCTAACCGGGCCGGTCCCGCGCCGGTAACTCGAGCACGTCTGCAGCGGATCACGCGGCGAACCATGCGATGGCCGTTCGATCGGTCGAGTTCGACCGCCTTGGCAGTTCGTTGCCGGGTCCGCCGGCGTAACCCACGCCACTCGCAAGTCCGGCATGACCCAGAAAGGCAGTCCGCTAGTACCAGATGGCGGGAATTGCCCGACACCGCCGATTCACCTCTGGGGGAGGCGCGCGACGAGTCGTTCGTCAGCGTCGGGCATTGAGTGCTGGCGACTGCACGCAACGGCTCGCTCTCGTCTATCGGGCGAACAGGGATCGCAAGAGAGCCAGCGCATCGTTTGCGCGAACTGTGCCCGCTGGCGTCTCGAGAGGACAGGTTGGGCGTCCACCAGGAGGCAGTCCACGCCCAGGCGGCAGCTTGCATGCTGCGCGCCAGTCGTAGGATCGGAGCTGATTGCGGCGCTGATCACCGGACAAATCGACGGTGGGCGAGAGGTCACCGTCAAGTTCCTGCGTCTCCAGTCGAGTCTCGCGCCCACTCTCGTCCCACTCACGGGCGTACCATGCCATCAGGACGGAACGGCGAGGGCTTCGGGTGATTCCGGGGCCCGTTCCATTTCGTGGGCGGGTCACGGAGGAGTTCATGCGTTACAAGGTCGTAGTGACGAAGGTCGAACAGGCGGAACGTTGGATCCGCGCGGCCGACGAGGATGCCGCCGCGCAGAAGGTCAAGGACGAGCTGGTCAGCCCCTGGGCCTACGCGGGAAAGTGGGAAATCAAGGCGACGCAGGTAGAAGTCGTCGAGACGCAGCCCAACGTGCCGGGATTCCAGCAGGAGTCGTCGTCGGAGTCCAGTGCGATGCTGCTCGATCTGACTGCCGCAGCGAGCGAGCTTGGCATCCCGCACCGCACGCTCTACGAGCTGACGAAGCGCGGGGACATCGAGTACACGAAAGTCGGTGGGCGCAAGTACATCTCGCGGGAGTCGCTTGCCGCATTCATCCAGGCGAACACCCACCGGTAATATCGAAGCGCTGGCCTCCGTAGCTCAGTGGAAGAGCCACTCCGTCCTAAGGAGAGGGTCGGGGGTTCGAATCCCTCCGGGGGCACCGTGTGATGTATCGCGACATATTTCTCGTATGTCGCGAGACATCGGTCATATGCGGCGCCATCGGCCCAGTCAGGTCTCGTTCGGTTGGGCGGCTTCGAACCTTTCCTAGGGCTCCCGCCGCTGGCTGATGCCCCTCAAGCAGCGGCAGGCGCACGAGATCAAGCAGCTGATCCCACAGGCCGAGTTCCCGGATCCACGACACGTCGGTGGCGGGGGTGGACTACGAGGTATCACCGCGGTCAGGATGCGATGCAGCGGCACCCAAGGCTGGCGTGCAGGCCTGACGAACCTGCTCATCATTGCTCCCACCGCGACCGTCAACCCACCTCGCCTGCGCCACCGAACTTGTGACGGCGCTCACTGGAGCACCAGGTGCGGCCTTGGCGGCTCGCCCCGCAGTCGCTCGACATCGTCTTTCACGGGCGTGACATTGCGATTGAGTACCAAGGAGCCCAACACTCGCGCCCGGTCGAGTTCTTCGGCGGGCAGACCGCGTTCGAGAAGCAGCAGGAACAGGATTCCACCAAGCGGTGGTTGTGCAAGAAACACGGGATGAATCTCACGAAATTCATCCCGACTACCTACTGAATGATGTTGTCCGGGAGATTGGCGATGCACTCGCGGCGACGCCCCTCAATAGCGGTCTGCCCACGCCGCAGATCTAGCCAATCGGCTCAACGACGCACACGACACCTAGCGCCGCCGCTTCGACCTGCGGCGAGGTTCCCTATGCGCCGGGTCATTCGCACCCGAGCGGGGCCGCAGTTCGGAAGTACGGACGTTCGGGCGATCAGGCGGTCGTCCTGCGGTGGCCAACCGGCTCCAAATCGACGCAGTGCTCATGCTCAACAGTGAAGGCACTTGGGTTTGATACATTCACAGCGCGTCGTGTGCGTTGGTGCCGACGGATCGGAGTTGGGGTACTCAATGAGTGAACTGGATGACGAGGTTGGCCTCGAGGCGGCCATCGAGGATGAAGCGGCTACCGAAAGGGCGAACATCGCACTCTTCGGCGCCACCGGCGCGGGAAAGTCGACGCTTCTGAACGCGATCTTCGGAGCGCCGATCGCCAAGACTGGCGTAGGTGAGCCCGTGACCAGCAAGACTGAGCTGTTCGTCAACGACGCCGGCACTCTCGCGATCTATGACGGTGAGGGTCTCGAGCTCGGCAAGAAGTCTCCCCTTCGCGACATCCGGCAGCGCATCAATCGGAACCGCAAGGCGGAGGAGGCGCTCATACACGTTGTCTGGTATTGCGTGAACAGCCAAACTGGCCGACTCGAGGATGGACAGCGGCGAATCATCTCAGATGTTGCCGCCCAGGGTATCCCCGTCGTGCTCGTCCTGACCAAGGTGAGCGTTCGAGACGGCGTGATCGACCCAGCAGCGACGGCGCTCGCGGACGCGATCGTGGGAATGAATCTTCCCATCGTGACGGGGCGGCCGATTCTCACGTCGGCTGTCGACGACTCATTCAATGGCGTGGGCCGACATGGACTCGAGAGCCTTCTCGAAGCAACGTATCGAGTCATTCCCGAGGCACAGCAGATTGCCATCGCAGCTGCTCAAAAGATCGACCTATCTATCAAGGCACGTTACGCACGCTCGTGGATCGCGGGTGCCGTGGCTTTCGCTGGTGGCGTCGGGGCCGCGCCGATCCCGCTCGCCGACGTGGCCGTACTCATCCCGGCACAGGCGGCGCTGTTGACCAAGATCGCAGCGATCTACGACGTCCCGAAGGCTAAGGCTGCGAAACTCGTCAGCGCCGGGACGGTCGCCGCGGCGGCCGGTGGGAAGCTAGCCGCTGGAAGTCTGGTGAAGCTTGTCCCCGGCGTCGGATCGGTCATCTCGGCCGGTGTGGCGGCGACTATCACGGGTGTCCTCGGCGAAAGCTGGCGGGCCACAATGGAGCTAGTGTTTACGGGAAAGCTGGACCTGGACGACGCAGACCAGCTGGCCGATCTCGCCAGATTCTTCACGACAAATGTCAAGCAGGGTTCGGGCGCTCCTACAGCGCCCGACATGCCACCGACTCAAGCGGCTCCGACCCCCGGCTGAGCAAGCAGGTTCACGACATCTCATTGCGGGGCTTCGTTTGCAGCAGTCGCATCCTTGAGGCGAGCCGACCAGTCCCGCGGCGGCACCCAGCCGAGTCGAACAGTTACACCGGTGGGAGCCAGAGCCGGACGATATTGCTCCAGTGTTTGGGGTCGGAGTTCCACGACATTGCGTGGTCTGAGTTGAACTCCTCAAGAAGGACCACGTCAGGACGCAATCTCGCCAGCGCGCTCGACTGCGAACTCGGCGCGGACGAGTCTTCGACGCCGTGGAGGACCAAGGTCGGAACGGAAAGCTCGTCGGCACGCACCAGCCAGTCGAAGGCAGCGATCGAGATCCCCGATGGTAATCCGACGACGCGGGAGAGCAATGGACTCTGCAACCAGGGGTGAGCGAAGGCGCCAAACCACGAAGGCAGTCCCGCTCGTCGACAGTTGGCGTTGATCGTGGCCTGCCAGTCGAGCACCGGCGACTCCAAGACAAGTCCGTCGATCACGCCATGAAACTCGGCATCAGCCGCGATCTGGAGCGCTATCGCCGCGCCCATCGACCAACCGAACAGAGTGATCCGGCGGGCGCCGTGCGCGATCGCGAATTTAAGTGCGGCACGAACGTCCTCGGTCTCGGTCGCACCGAGAGTCGAGCGCCCGGAACCTACCCTCGGTCCCTCGCCATCGTTCCTGTAGGTGACGACGAGCGAAGTGATGCCCGCTTCGGATGCGACCTGGACGCCGCGCAACGTACCGGCTCGCGGACTTCCGAGACCGTGGATGTGGATCGCCCAATGATCGCTCTCGCCGCCCGGAGACCCGATCAGCCAGGCGGGCGCCGGACCAGCCGGAGTGTCGACGACCACGTCCTCCCCATCCAGCCCAGCGTCGTGAGGGTCGCGAAAGTAGATACCGCTCCATGACGCGCGCTCGCCTTGGCGAAGACTGCCGTCCGGGGTCACGCCTGTAACAACCCGCGTGACCGTCCCTTCGTCCTCGGCGATCACGTTGCCCAGACGAACCCATCCCCCGCCCCCGAGCCAGAGGTTAAACAGCCCAGGGGCCGCTGTCCGCGCAGTCCGATCAAGGACCACCGCCTCCTCGTCGCCCTGCCGCACAACATCTCGAACGACGAGGTCGTAAGCCCGACCAGATACGGGCGCTGTCAAGCGCCGCGCGATGACGAACCCGACCCCGGCCGCAGCGGCAGCGACCACTGCCACGCCCGCCGAGGCAAGCCCGAGCCCTCTCACTGCGCGCGCCCCGGCCGACCAGGGCGAGCGGAAACCTCGCCGCCACGCGAGCCCGCGCCGCGCCCAATCAGATGCGCCTCGGCTTCGTCGACCAGCACACGCTCATCATCGCTCAACTCGAACGTGACACGGGGGTCGATGACGGCATCCCGAATCTCGACCACCTGCCGGTGCAGCTGCGTCTCGTCATCCTCTGCGGCGATTCCCGCGCCGTACTGACTCAAGCCCGGGCGCACCCGGCTTGCCCGGTCCCAGATCGGCGTCACCCGATCGACTAGCGCGCGAGTCGCTCGAGCGCGCGTTTGCGCCCGCCCCCACCGAAGCGCCGGCTGCCCGGCCAGGCCCAAGCAGAGGAAGACGAAGGTCGTGAGGAAGAGCGGGTCATATGCCGCGCTGAGCCCGAACATCAGCTCCAGGTTCCCGGCGACGTGCGCGAGGTCCATTGCGATGATCACGATCGACAGCGCGAGCCCAGACAGGCTTCCGGTCAGGAGTGCCACTGCCGGCAGGCGATCGGCCGCGCGACTCTCCCCGATCTGCCGCGCAGCGATGGCCGCCATCGCGGTCAGGATTACCCCGTCATACACGAACTGGATGATCGAGTACCCTGCCGCAGCAGGCTGCGCCCCAAGGTCGAGCATGAAGGTCGTCGTCGTCGATCCCCGGTCGATGAGGAGGAAGGATGCCGCAGCCCCGGTGAGCGCGATCGCCAGAAGCGTCCAGCCCAGTGCAATGCGGACGGTGCCCGGCTTGGCTCGGCTCGCTTTCGCTACGCCTCGGCCAAGGAAGAAGATCCCGACCATCAAGGCAAGGTCGGCGAGAAGCGTCGCAACGTTGGTGCCGCCAAGGAGGTCGTCGACCCAGATGTAGACGGGGTCGATGTTGAGCGTCATCGCGATCGCGATCGTGACGGCGGAGTAGGTGATGCTCCGGTCGGCTCGGCCCCGCCGCAGGATGAGGAGCACCGCGACGAGCGCCCACATCAGCGCCGAGACGAGGGTCGGTGTCACCCGAAGATCTCCAGGAATCGCGATTCGTGGAAGGCCGAGCCGCGGATAGCCGCTGCAAGGTGATCGGCAAGGGCCTCTGCGAGGATCTCGTGCGCGGTGTCGAGATCCTGACGACCGAGCAGGCGGCGCCGGGTCGACGCGGGGATGTCGGGCAGCAGGAAGTCAGGAGTTGGGACAGTCTGGTCATCGCCATGATCGAGGATCATGTGCGCGAGTTCGTGCAGCACGAATTGCTGCCGGTGCAGCGCTGACTCACTGTGGGCATGAAGAACGAGATCCTCGGTCTCGGTCTCGAGCCACAGTGCGCAGATGCCGTCCTGGTCGTTCAGATCCGCGAGTTCGACGATTCGGAGAGGGCGCTGCCTCCGGTGCTGTATCGCATCGACGAGATCGTCGAGCGAGAAGGCCCCACCGAGGCGGAGTCCATCCATGGCCGTCGACACGGTCGCTTCGATGTTCACGGCGGCATCACTTCCTTCCGCAACCATCTGCACTACGGTGTCGGCCAGCGACCGATCCGGATTGCAGCTATGTATGCGCCACTTCCTCGTCCAAGAACCTGCTGATCGCCGCGAGCGCCTCGGGCGAGATGTCGCCGAGCGTGCGCGCCGCGTACGACTTCACCTTCGCGGCCCTCATCGACCGCACGAGTTCGAGCTGCGCTCTGACCTTCGCCGGCATCGGCGCGTCCTCCTCCCCGATGAGGAAGGCGGCATCGACACCGAAGTAGTCCGCGAGCCCCTCGAACAGGACGCGGTCTCGCACGTACCGATGACCGTTGACCATGTAGGTCCATCGCGAGCGGGAAAGGTTGACTCCACGCTCACGCAGGAAGCTCGCAAGCTGAGAGTAAGTCGGCTCGCTCCCGGTCTCGGCAATCGCGACATCCAGCAGCAGGCGAAGGCGTGTCGCCAGGTCTGCTGCACCTTCCTTGCTCTCGTCTTCTGTCATCTCCATGACCGTTCCTTTGCCCTCGGGTTAGGCAAGGCGTCTTCGATTGGGCATGCCCAACAACGCCACATGGATGCTCAATGTACTCGTTGGGCATGCTCAACTCAACCCTTGCGGATACGCGCACGATGGACAAAGCTGGTCGCCACGACAACTTTGAGCATGCTCAACACAAGGAGATGCCGCCAACAGCACGGCGGGAAGAGGTCGAGATGTCAGCGAAGACGCGAGCCTCGTCCACGATGAGGACGAAGGATGCCGAGAGCCTAGAACTCCCCGAGCACCTGGCCGAGCCGCATCATCATCTCGGTGACTTGCGCGTCGTCCACGATGTAGCGCACGCGTTGCCCTCGTACGGCGACGTCGCGGGGCGGATCGGCGATGATCAGCCCGACGTCCAGCAGCTTCTCCAGCCCGTTGGCGACGGTCATCTTCGGAATCTCGAGCGCGTCGGCGATCTCGGCCCGCGTCTGCCCAGGGTTCTTGCGCAGGTGACCGATGATCGTCGCCTGCATCATGTTCCCGAGAGCCTTGATCGGATCCTCCGCGTACTCACTGTTCGCGGGGCGTGTGTAGCGGGGCACAGCCTCAGTCTGTCGCACGCCCGGATGCTCGTCCAGATGACAGAAGCAAAAAGTGCTTCACAAGTCGAGTGTAGTGTTATACGCTTCCCTCATGTCAAGGCCGGCACTGCTCAGAAGCCGCGGAGGTAGATGATGATCCAACCGCGCAGCCGGGCCACGCGCCGAGGTCTCATCTGGGCTGTCGCCGGGGGGCTGATCGTGATCGGCGCGGTCGTGGCGATTGTCGTCTCGTCGATGATGGCTCAAGTGCCGACCGCCGATCCGACTCCAACTGGTTCGAGCGGCGCGGCCTCCACGCCGCACGACACCGCCGCTCCTGCAGGGAAGTTCGTCGACCCCGCCGTTATCGAGCGCGGCTGGGTTCCCGAGCCGATCACACCCGACCCCGACGTCTATGTTCGCGCAGCGCTGGCCGCGGCATCCACTTTCGATACCCAACTCAGCACACGCCAGGAGTGGCTCGCGTATCTGGACACGTGGTTCACTCCCGACACCCGATATGCCTCCGAGCAGGACCGCGAAGACGACATGCGCGCAGCACAGCTCGAGCTGCGCCAGGGTGTCGTCCTCCCGGAAGAGGAATGGAAATCGCTTGCGAACGAAGACGGACGCGTGACGGCGACCGTGCCGGGCGAGATCTCGTACCAGCTCGTTCCGGATGACGCGTCCGGCGACATGCGCATCGGGACGGCTGATGTCGTCCTGACATACACGCGCGCAGACGGCGCGGGCACGCAGTCCCCGTACGACGAGACCGTTCGCGTGAGCATCCAGGTGCTGTGTGGAGCGGGCTCGATCCCCACGCCGGACAGCGCGCAGCAGCCCGGAGACTGCAAGGTCGTCCGCTACTTCTCGGGGTCACTGGAGGGCTGACATGGGCGCCCCGGTCGCTGCCGCAGCAGCCCTCGCGAACACCAAGACCGGGCGCAGAGTCGTAACGGGGGCACTGCTCGTCGTCGCGCTCGTCGCCGCACTGTTGCTGACGCCGCTGATCGCCATTCCCTTCGCCGTTGCCGGTCAGTCAGCGGCGGGCGCGATCGCGAATCGCCCCGCGATCGTGGCGAACGGCGCGTGGGGCTACCCACTCGCGGGCGACTACTGGAAGGGGCGCGGGTTCGGCCATAACCCCGTCGTCGGGTGCAGCTACTGCTCGACGAATCACAAGGGCTACGACATGGCGCAGTCGTGCGGTGCGACGATCTTCGCCTCCGGACCTGGCCTCGTCATCACTGCCGGGTCGTACTACGGCTGGGGAAACACCGTCCGCATCGACCACGGCGACGGACTCATCACGCTCTACGGGCACATGCAGTGGGGCTCGATCCGGGTCTCCGTCGGCGACGCCGTTGCCGCTGGTGCGCCGCTCGGCGCAGAGGGCAACACCGGCCGGTCCTTCGGGTGCCACCTGCACTTCGAGGTCCAACGGGACGGCGTCCCGATCGACCCACAACCCTTCATGGCCGCGCTCGGCCTTCCGCTCAAGTGATCCAACCGAGGGAGCAAGTCATGCGAACAGCACTCATCGCGCCGGCCGACGTCGACGTCCCGGACATCGAGCCCGACTTCTCGGCGCCTTTCTTCCAGGGCTTCCAGGTCATCGCGTCCTACATCCTGGCGGGCGCCATGCTCGTCGTCCTCATCATGCTGATCATCGCTGGCGCCGCCCTCGCATTCCGCGGCCTGGCCTCGGACCGCGTGCGCACGTGGGCCGGCGAGAACATCCTCTGGATCTTCATCGCCGCCGCCGTGCTCGGCGCCGCGAGCGGACTGTTCCAATGGTTCGTCAACTTCGACTTCGGGTTCTGATGCGCCGGCTCCGCCCCACCCTTTTCGGTGCGGCGCTGGGCCTCGGGCTCGCGCTGACCGCGGTCGCGCCCGCAAGCGCGACCGAAGCGGAAGCCGCGGCATCCGTCACCGTCGCACCCGCCGCCGGGAACGCAACCCCCGTGACGGGCGAGCCGTGGTCGTCGCCCGCCTATCCCGTCGATTGTTACCAGGTCGACGCGCAGATCACCTGCACGCCCCAGAACACAGCCGACATCAAGCCGCAGCAGTGCTTGATCAACGTCTTCGTCGACGGCGCGAAGGCCACCGTCTGCACGACCGACGAAGCGCATGTCTCCGCAATCAAGACCAGCGGCGGCAAGCCCTTGCTCGTCGAGTACGGCTGCTCGCTCGCCGACGTGGTCTGCGTGACGTTCGAGAACGCGGGGCGAGGGATGGCGCTCTCGGCGACGTCGATGATGTTCGCGGTCGCGCAGAACATGCGCTTCGACACCTCGTCGCTGCTGTGGACCGCTTCGACGAAGGAGTGGTCGTTCTGGCAGTGGGCTGTGCTCGCCATCCTGTTCGGCGCGATGGTGTGGGCAGTCGCCGCCGCCATCGTCTCGGGTGATCGCGCCGAGCTCGTCGGAGCGATTGTGCGAGCCTTCATCGCGATCCCTGCCACCGCGATCAGCCTCTGGGCGACGGGCCACCTTCTCAACGCGGTCGACGACCTCACGTGGTACGTCATGAGCCGCGACGGGTCGGGCGGATTGTTCGCGACCCTTCAGTCGGTCATGTGGGCAGGCGGCCAGGCGAACTACTTCTTCGCGTTCGTCATCCACGGCTTGCTGATGATCGGGATGCTGCTCCTCATGCTCGTCTTCGCGTTCCGCAACATCGTGCTCGCGGCGCTGATCGCGGTCGGACCGATCGCATGGATGCTGTACCCCGTGCGGGCCGTGGGGCCGCAGTGGGTCGTCCGCTATGTCTCCGCCGTCGTCGTGCTTCTCCTCACCGGGCCGCTCACGATCGGGTTCGTCACGCTCATCATCAACGGGCTCGCTACGGTGCGGACGATCTGGGACCCGCAGTCCTGGCCTCTCCTCATTGGGCTCGTTCTCGTCGCCTTCGCGCCGTTCGCTGTGTTCGGCCTATTCAGCTTCGTCGGCGCCGTCGCCGCTGACTCGATCGGCTCACGTGTCGGCGCGGGCGCGGGTCAGGCCGCGTCGAGGGCGGCGAGATCGGCCTCCCACGTGCCGAGCCGAATCGCTGCAATGCCCGCAGGCATCGGCACGCGGACGGCGAGCGCCGGCTCGCGGGGCGGCACCCCGACCTCGGGCTCGTCGACCGGCACCTCCGGGCGCAAACCCGCGGGGCAGCCGACCACCGGGTCCGGGGTGCCGCCGGCCACCTCGCCCTCTTCCTCGCCGCAAGCCTCCACCACAGCGTCGACGGGCAATCCGCCGCGCACTCGTACAGAGAGGACAGCGTGATGACCACTCACGACCTTGCGCGCCCGGTCCGACTTCCCCGGCGTTCACGACAGGGCGTTGTCATGGGCATGGACGGTTGGCAGCTCACGTGCATCACGATCGCTGCGATCGCACTGCTCGCGAGCATGAACCGTTTCGGACCTCCGGGACTTCTCTACGCGGCGCCGGTCTATCTGCCGATCGGAGGATTCGCGTTCGTCACGATTCACGGCGACTCCGCGCCGCGACAGGTCGGCCTGTGGCTCATGAAGCAGATCAGGCACATGGCAGGCGCGACGCGCCACGTCTACCGCCCCGAGCGCGCGCAGCTCGCGGGCACCCTGAACCTTCCCGGCATCCGCGCCTCCATCCGGTTGTGGGATGTCGACAGCGTCGCCTGCGCGTACAACCCGCACGATCGCTCCGTGTCGGTCACCGCCGAAGTCGAGGTGCAGGGCTTCCTCATGAAGGACCTCGCCGAACGCTACGACCTGGCGCAGCAGTGGTCGCCCGTGCTCGCATCGTTCACGCAGCGACCGGGCATCAAGCGCGCGGTGCTTCAGGAGCGCACCATCCCGACGACGATCCGTGCCGCACGAGATCACTATGAATCCGCCCGGCGCCGGCGCGGGGTCGACGAGACCTCTCCGATCGCCCGCAACTACGACGAGGTCATGAACACCTCCGAGTCGTTCGCAGTGTCGCACCGCAACTACCTGACGTTCACGCTCGATCTGATCGCTCTGGGCTCGCAGCTGAAGGCGCTCGGCGGTGGCGAGGATGCGGTCAAGGCGCTCGCTTCGCTCGAAGCGCGCAACCTTGCGGACGCGCTAAGCGCGGCGCGCATCCGAGTGCGGCGCTGGCTGACGGTACGGGATGTCGCGGCTCTCGCCCGCGTCGGGTTCGATCCCGAGTTCGCGGCCAACGTGCAGAACCGTGACGACGCGCACAAGGGCGTCGACCCCATCGCGATCGGACCCATGTACCTCGAAGAACCTCGAGGCGCGAACGGCATCGTCTACAGCGACTCAGCCGTGCACACGACGATGTGGATCCACGAATGGCCCCGGTCGGATGCCGCCATCGGCTTCGTCGAGCCGATCGTGTTCGCACGGATGCCGTCGACCGGAGAGGCGATCACGCACATCCTCTCTATCGTTCTCACGCCGGTCTCCGTGAAGAAGGCGATGCGCCGCATCGAGGACGACAAGAAGGTCTGGCGCGGCAACGAGAAGCTGCGCGCCAAGCGAGGCGTCGACGGATCGGCCGCGGACGCAGCCGACTGGGAAGCGCTCGAGCGGCAGGAAGAGGAGATCGTCGCCGGCCACGGTGAGTTCCGGTATGGCGCCTATCTGACGGTGACGGCTCCCGACCAGCAGAAGCTCGAGCAGGCGATCGCCGGCATGCGCAACGCGCTCGCGCGAGCGGGCATGGAGCCGCAGATCCTCTACTGCCAGCAGGCAGAAGCCCTCATGGTGAACGCGCTTCCTCTCGGTCTGGGGATGAAGTGATGGGCCGTCCCTTCGCGGTCTTCGAGCCGGGCGATCTCACGCGACGCGAGCGGCGCGCCCTCCGGCACGAGGCTGCCGGCAACGCACACGACGACAAACCCGCGAAGAGACGCCGCCGCGACCGTGCGCTTCCGCCAGCAGCTATGTCCGGCCCCTTCGGGCCCGGGCTCGCTCAAGGCGGCTACTGGAACCTCGCGCGTCCCAGCATCCCGGCCCATCAGGCCACCTCGCGACAGATCTCAGGCATCTATCCGTTCGTGGCGGATGCCGGGCTCGGCCATCGCGGTCCGATCCTTGGTGTCGACCTGAATGCCGATGCGCTGTGGCACTTCTCGCCGTGGGAAGCGTACGCCGACGCGTCCGACCGCGGCACCTTCTCGACGAACCTGCTCGTGCTCGGCGCCTATCGGGCGGGCAAGTCGGCCACGATCAAGACGCTCGTGACCCGATCGCTCGCGTTCGGCCATCAGGCTGTCGTCCCCTCTGACCCGAAGGGCGAGTGGGTGACCGTCGCCGAAGCCGTGCCGGGAGGCGTCGTCATCCGTATCGGCGGAGGAAGCGCCGCACGGCTCAACCCCCTCGACCGTGGCCCGCGCCGCGTCGATGCCGACGATGAGCAGCACGAGAAGATGGTCCGTCAGCGGCGCATCACAACGCTCGTCTCCCTGATCGAGATGGCCCTCGGCTCGA
Organism: Microbacterium sp. CFBP9034; assembly: GCF_034045255.1. NCBI lineage: Bacteria > Bacillati > Actinomycetota > Actinomycetes > Micrococcales > Microbacteriaceae > Microbacterium > Microbacterium sp. CFBP9034. The sequence goes on along the minus strand of NZ_JAXCWC010000002.1, from coordinate 43,198 downwards.
CCCGACTCACGGCCGTCGAACACGCAGCCATCCACGACGCCCTCGCGCGCAGCATCCGCTCCACCGGCGACCGTCCCACCCTGCGGAGCGTCTACGAGCACCTCGGGACGATCGTCGACGACACCGGCACCGACTTCCGGCTCTCCGACGGCGCGGTCCAGCCGCGGTTCGTGCTGCGTCGCTTCGTCGAGGGCGACCTGTCGGGCCTCTTCGAAGACGAGTCGACCGTCGCGTTCGACGCCGACTCGCCGATCGTCGTCGTCGACACGAGCGAGCTCTTCGCACGCAGCGAGCTGGTCGCCCAGCTCACCCAGGTGTGCACGACGGCCTGGATCCAGGCCGTCGTGTCGGACCGCTCCGCCGGACGCACGCGGTATCTCATCCGCGAGGAGGGCTGGCGTGACATGACGTCGCTCGCGGCGCTGCAGATGTTCCAGCAATGGCTGAAGCTCTCGCGTCATTACGGCATCAGCAACGTCGTCATCCTGCACAAGATGGGTGACCTCGACGCCGTCGGCGACGCCGACTCGAAGGAGCGCAACCTCGCGTACTCGATCGTCGGCGACATCGAGAACAAGTTCATCTTCCGCGTGAACCACCAAGAGGCGGCTGCCCTCCGCGAGCGGCTCAACATTCCTGCGACGCATGTCGAAGACGCACGACGACTGCGCATGGGCGTCTTCCTCGCGTACATCGGCCAATACGCCTACGCGGTCGACTGCTTTGCAACATCCACACCGTGGGAGTTCGAGCTGTTCGCGACCGATTCCGCGATGCAGCCGGCGGACGACGGGATGCTGCAGCTTCTCGACCTCGAACTGCTCGACCATTTCTGGCCCGAGCAGACCCCTGCAGACGACGGCCTCGACGGCTGGCTGTCGCAACCCCGGAAGGAGACCTTCGATGAGCGTTGACACCGCTCTCCGCGTCTACGCGAGCGTCACAGGACCGACCGCGATCTTCACCTCCCCAGACGGGGTCGACCAGCCCATCACCGCTCCGCCGGGCCACGACATCCGTCACATGATCATCAAGCGCGCCGCCTCCGAGGCGCGGCACGCCGCCAGCGTCGTAGAGCTCGTCACCTCGGGCGACCAGGGCGAGTACCACCTCGTCGTCGACGCGCTGGGCGGGGTCACATCGGTGAGCCCGCACAGCAGCACCCCGCAGGAGGACGTGCCGCAGGCGGTGCGCGCAGTTCCTGACTACGAGAAGGCGTCAGAGGGAAAGGAGGTGAGCACCCTGGCTCAGGGGCAGGAGGCGTTCGGGAATTCCGAGACCCCTGCCCCTGAGCCGCTCGCCACGGAACCACGGCCTCGCCCGTCGTTCATCGCGACCTCAACGGTCGCCGCGCCGACGCACAGCGGATGGCGCGGCTTCCTGTCATCGTTCGGGCTGACAGGCGGCCCATCCCGCGCCGAGAAGGAGCGCCGCGACGCCCAGGGGCTCGTCTCTCAGCAATGGGCGGGATGCCGAACCGCCGCCGTCGTGAACGGCAAGGGCGGCGTCGGCAAGACGATGACGACGGCCATGATCGCCGCCGTGTTCGCACGCAACGGCGGCGGCAATGTGCTCGCGTGGGACAACAACGACACAAGGGGAACGCTCGGCTGGCGCACCGAGCAGGGACTCTACGACACGACGGTCCGCGATCTGCTCCCCGCGGCATCCGATCTCCTCGCGCCGACCGCCGGGATCTCGGGCATCGCGCGGTTCGTGCACCACCAGAGCGTCGACCGGTACGACGTGCTGCGCTCGAACCCCGAACTGCTCGCCGCGCATCAGAGGATCGAGCAGGTCGAGTTCGACACGCTCATGCAGGTTGCTGCCCGCTACTACCGGCTGGTGTTCTTCGACTCGGGCAATGACGAGTCGGCCGAGCGATGGCTTCGGATGGTCGACTCGTCGTACCAGCTTGTGATCCCCACCATCGCGGCGCCCGAGTCCGCTGAGTCGGCGGCGCTCCTGCTCGACGCGCTGCGCGAGAGGGACGAACGCTCTCGTTTGCTTGCCGACAACGCGGTCGTGGTCGTCACTCAGACAGAGCCCGCCGGCACCGCCGCGGCGCACCGGATCGCCGACGCCTTCGGCGGGAACGTCAGGTCAGTCCAGCGCATCCCGTTCGACCCGGCGCTCAAGTCCGGACCGCTGAGGTTCGATAGCCTCCACCGGGCGACGCAGGACGCTTGGCTGCGGGCTGCCGCGGCTGTCGCGAGCGGGTTCTGAAGAAGGCGAATCATGAACGGGATGCTGGGCAAGGCCATCGCGATCGCGATTGCCGGGGGTGTCGTCCTCAGCGTCGCCGTCGCGTTCCTGACCGAGGCCGTCGTGTATTTGGTGTGCGGAGCGGGGCCCGAGGCGGAGTCGATGTTCTCGGCGCTGTGGCTGGCGATCACCGGCGATGTCAGCGGGTTCGCACCGATTTCCGGGTGCGAATTGCCGGTCGTCGAGATCCGGATCGTCGACCTCGTCGCCGTCGCGCTCGTCGTGGCGGTCGCGGTGTGTGCGTGGATCGCCTACCGGCGATACCAGCAGTCCGACCAGTCGTTCATCAGCGACCTGCGCCGGCGGCCCGGGTTCGCCGAGGCATCCGAGATCAATCACCACCTGTCGGCGAAAGCAGTGCTCAAGCGGGCACGACAGCTGCGCCCCGACCTCAGCCGGCCGCGCCCGACGGACGTCGGGTGGCGCGTGGGTCGATCTCGCAGGAAGGACGTGTTCGTGTCGATCGAAGACTCCGTCGCACTCGAAGGCCCTCCGCGCTCGGGCAAGGGGTATCGCGTGCTCATCTCAGCGATCCTCGACTGGTCGGGTCCGCTCATCACGACATCGACGACGAACGATAACCTCACGGCGACGCTGCGGATGCGGGAGCGACGCGGAGAGGTGCACGTCTTCGACCCGCAGGGACTCTCGGGTACACGGCATCCGCTCCGCGTCTCTCCCATCGCGGGTTGTGAAGACCCCCTCGTCGCGATGCAGCGCGGCGCCGCGATCATCACCGGCACCGCTCTCGGCGCGTCGACGACGAACGGCGAGTGGGCCCAGGCATCAGGGGTCGTGCTCGGCCGCCTCCTGCACGCCGCAGCGGTCGCCAACTGCTCGATCGAAGACCTCTACAACTGGGGCACAAGCCCGATCCTCGCCCGACGGTCTGCCGTGTCGATCCTCCGCTCCGACGGCGCTCCGGGCTGGGGTGAGAACCTCGAGGCGACGCTCGCCTCCGACGACAAGCTCGTCTCGTCAATCTGGTTCGGCGTGCAGGGGGCGGTCGCTCCTCTCGCCGTTCCGAAGATCCGCGACGCGCTCACGCCGCGCCCGGGCGACGTCGTCTTCGACCCGCGCGCCTTCCTCCATGGAGCGAACACGCTGTACCTCATCGGCTCCGCTTCGGGCGCGTCGGCGATGGGTGGCTTCCTCGGCGCGCTGCTCGACGACATCGTCGAGGTGGCGCGCGTCCGCGCATTGGCGTCACCCGGCGCGAGGCTGCAGCATCCGCTCGGTCTGATCCTGGACGAGATCGTGAACATGTTCCGCTGGGGCAACCTCCCTCGCATCATGGCCGATGGCGGCGGCCGCGGCATCTGCACCTTCGTCGTGCTGCAGGCCCTCTCCCAAGCGGAGACGTCGTGGTCGCGCGCCGAAGCCGACACGATCTGGGCCGCCGCGACCGCGAAGGTGCTGCTCGGGGGCGCGTCCCACGTCGATCATCTGCGCGACGTCGAGGCCCTGCTCGGCACGCGGCAGACGCGGCGCACGCAGCGCTCGTGGTCGACGCGAGAGGCGGGGCACTCGACGAGCGAGCACCACGAACGGCTTGCGCTCATGTCGGTCGACGAGATCCGACGGATGCCTCAGAACGTCGGCCTGCTCGCCTACCGGAATCGCCGCGGCGTGCTCCTCGACCTCAGTGGCTGGGACGAGCGGCGCGATGCCCGCGACATCCAAGCCGGCAAGCGCGACACGGAGCGCGAGCAGCAGACGGTGTTCAGCGAGGTTGACCACCCCGCCCCGGCGCCCGAGGTGGCGAGCGAGCCATGAGCAATCGTCGGAAGACAGGGGTGCGCAGCGCGTACCGGGCGGAGTTCCTCCGCTCGCCGGCGTGGTTCGCGCGCCGCTCGCGATGGTTCCGCAAGCAGGATCGAGTCCGGCGCCCGCTTGTGTGTGCGGCCTGCGGCGGGCTCGCGACGAGCGCGCAGCTGGAGCTCCATCACCTCGACTACTCGGGCGTGCGTTTCGTCGGCGGTGGATGGCGGGCGTTCGAGCGCCACGACGACCTCGTGCCGCTGCATCCGTACTGTCACGATCTGCTGCACCGCCTCATCGACCGCGATCGCGTTCTCGCCTTTCACCGATCTCGCCGCGTCGCATCGGTGATCGCGCTGGAGCGTTTGCGGGTGAAGCTGCAGAGACAAGAGGACGCCTCGTGAACGACGACTTCGACCCGGAAGAGATCGAGCGCCTCATCGCGGCCGAGCTCGCGCGGACCGCGCCCGCGGGTGGCGCCGCCGATCCGCTGGGGACGCACCCTGTCGACTGGCGGAACCTGTCTCCGGAGCAGGCGAGTACCGAGTGGACGACCCTGCGCGAGTGGGTCGAGTGGTTCACCGTCCGCTACAGCGTGGCAGTCAGCGTCGTTCCAGGGTGCTGGTGGAAGCACGGTGCCCTCGTCGAGGAGCTCTCGGCACTCCACGTCGCCCACCTCGCAGCCTTCGACGACAGCGACAGCGGGCTCGGGCCCATCGGATGGCACGAACGCCTCGCGCTCGCACGCACCCGCCTCCAGCACGCGGGGGCGGGATGCTCCAGCGGACACTTCGAACTCAAGTCTCGCTCGTGGGATGCCGTCACTAACGAAGCGGAATGGGACGCGTGGATCACCCAGAGCCACGCCGGCCGAGACACAGTCGTGTCTCACGAATGAGAGGAAGAAAGTATGACGACCAGAATCCCGGTCACCATCGAGGGCAACCTCACGGGTGACCCCGAGCACGGCGCCGGTGAGTCGGGCAACGAGTACGCCCGCTTCACTATCGCGGTCAACGACCGCCGCCTGAACGAGACGACGAACCGTTGGGAGGACGCCGGAACGGTGTTCCACCGGGTCGTCGTGTTCAACCAGCAGGCGCGTCACGTCGCCAGCTCGCTCCGCAAGGGCGACTCGGTGATCGTCGCCGGCGACCTCCGCTTCGGCACCTACACCGACAAGGAGACCGGCAACACTCGCGAGACCCGCGACGTCGTCGCCGACAACGTCGGCGCGTCGCTCAAGTTCGCGAGCATCGCCGTCGAGCGCACCCCAAAAGCCACGAGCCCCGGAGCTGACGCCTCGGGGCCGGTGGCGACGCCGGTCTCGTACACCGGCGCCGGGGTTGCTCGCTGAGCTGAACCAACTCGAGCGGGACGAGAGTCAGCGTACTCTCGTCCCGCTCTCTGCGTCTCACTGGCTAGCGTCGACGTCGCAGCGACGATCTCGCGGCTCGGCGGACTCCCCATGTCGCATCCTGACCGAGCCGCTCGAGTGTCTCGGGCGGAGTATCGATTCGCCGGGCGACGATAGTCCGAACTCGCGTATCTGAGTCATGGGATAGTTGTTCGATCGCGTTCGGTCCCGAGGTCGGGTTGCCTGCAACTGCCAGCCGCACTGCCAAGTCGGGATCGACCGCGAGGACATCGAGGACTGGAGTCCCTCTGTCCTTCCTGCTGGCCAGCCTGCGTCGCACCTCGAGCTCGGGTGTGAGCCAGGACCGTGCGAGCGCTCGCACGGTTGCGTTGGCATCGGCGACGAGGCTCGTCCATGCCGTGGTCGGTGTCCTGCGGTTGGTCGCCACGAGTTGACGCACTTGTGCATTCGCGTCGGATGCCATGCGCGCAAGTGTTGTCGTCGGAGTATGTCTATTCATCGCAACGATTGAGCGCACCAGATCGTTCGGGTCAGCCGCGAGACGGATCAAGACCTTCTCCTCGGTGCGGGGGTGGGCTGCCACATACTGTCGAACTTCGGCGCTGACGTGACCCGCGAGCCTGTCGAGGGTGTGTGGAGCGGTCCGCGCCTGTTGCGCGACAAGGATTGCCACCTTGTAATCGGCATCCGGGCCGAAGGGCAACCGGTGGAGCATCTCTGATGTCGTGTTCGGGTGTTCAGCGAGCAGCTGCAGCTCATATGAGGACGCCGCGTGCTCGACCGTCTCGAGGACGCTCGGAGGGGTGATCGGGTTGTGGAGAAGCGAGGCGATGGCGGCTTGATTGTGGGAGAGCGCCGCGACCAGCTCTGGATCGCGCGTGCTCCAAGCGACGCTCCGGAGAACGTCCCCGGTATCTTCCGCCCGCACGATTGCTCGGCGAAGTGTCTCGTCTCCATGGTGCGCAACGGAGCTTCGAACCCTGGGCAACGGATCGCTGGAGAGCACCTCCAGGATGAACTCGGCTTCCAATGTGAAGTATGGTCCCGCGTGGGTCGCCATCGAGTTCCGGGAATCGGAGTCCATGGCACGCAGGAAGGTGGCAGCAGCTTCGGCCGGCGACGACGGTCGCGGCAGATCGATCGAGTCCTTGTTCTCCTCAGCAAAGGATCTGAGAGTCGCGTGGCGGCTTGCTTCAAAGCTCCAATATTGATTGACGCTCTGGACTTCTTCGTCTTCGCAAAGTGCCTCTGCTACGGATTCCGGAGTTGCTGGGTTGCAGCCTGCCGCCTTGCGGACTTGAGGATCAGAGTCCGCGGTCAGCTTTATAAGGATGTCGACCGGGGTTCGCGGCGATTGCGCGACCCAGATCCGCAATCCGGGGTGCGAGATCAACAATTCCACGGCGTTCCGCGGCAGATTTGGATTCTTCGTAAGTGATCCGCCGATTCCATACTGCAGATCTTTCTCCGCATTACCCGCCAGTTCGAATAGCGTTGAAGTTGGTGTCGCAGGGTTCTCCGCGACTCGACAGCGCACATGGATGTCGCTCTCCCTCGCAAGCTTCGCTAGGACGAAGTCGGGCGCAGCGATGTTGCTGGCTATACCGGACTTCGCAGCAGCACCATCCGGCTTCGAGAGAATGAGCGACTCCGGCACGGAAGGGTTCGACCAAACCGCCTCTCGCTCACTCTCCCCGATTCTGCGCGTCGAGGTGGCAAACTGCTTGAGCGTCTCGCGATCAAGGCTCGGGTTACGAAGGGCGATCTCGGCCGTCTCGGAGCCCCATTCGCCGTAAGCCAAGTCGCGCAGTACCTCAGGCGGAGTGGAGCGGTTCCGCGCTACAGCGTGGAGCACGTGGTGCTTCTGACGTTGTCGACCAGCCACAAGATCTCTGAGGACATCCGCTGGGACCCAGTCCTGCTCCAGGATTCGTGCAGTCGGGAGCGTAGTTGAGGCATGTGCAAGTTCGGACAGAAGCTCGTCCGTCGTTGCGGCGTGGGTGTTCAGGAGTTCGTGCACGGCAAGGCTCCAGCGAGCCCAGTCCCCATATTCGTCCTGGGCCTTCGCGCGATCGCGGATCTCCTTGCGTCGGCGTTTCGACTCGCTCTTTGCTGCTTCTGCGACGGCGCCATCATGGTCCCGCCTGAGCCTCGTGAGGATTGAGTCAGGAACGTCGCGGCTTGTCGCGAGCGCGCGTCGAACGATGCTCGATCTGTCCCTCGCCAGGGACTCCAGGACGGGACGATTGCGGCCGTCTGCGCGCTCTGCAAACCGCGTCCGGAAGTTCTCGTCCGCCCACAACGGCGACGATCGCACAATGTGATCGGGAATGAGGTAGGGGCTGTGGCGGAAGACCTCACCGGAAGCGAGCCGAGGGTCGGACGCGAGTCGCGAGTAGGCGCGACCTCGATCCTCCGGTGAACGCCGGGCGCCGGCAGCATCGAAGCAGACGTCAGCCTCTTCGTCCCACTCTAGGAGGGCGAGGACGGGCGCGGGCAGGCTCCTTGATGAGCGATCGTCGCGAAGTACTGCAGCCCGGTTGCGCGAGTCTCGATCTGCGACTCGGACAATGGGATTCAAGTTGAGGGAGTCAACCGAGTTCTCGGGGCTCAATGGACTGTCGTTCCTTTCGCGACCATGGCTCGGCGGACTCGTCCACCGTCCGTCGCGGCGTCGAGCGATCACGGACCACGGTGGCTGACCGATGCCCACACTATCGGCGTTCGATTCCCACGCGATGTGAGTTGGCCGGCCGATTCTCCCTAAGGGTGACTGAGCCGAGATCCACTCCCGCGCGGCTCTATGCGCTCCTGACCTGCCGGTCAGCGTCCAAGGCCGTTGCCTGAGTTCGGGGCATCCACGGCGCTCACGTCACGGGCCCGGCGGGTGCGGTCGATTCGCGCGCGCGCTCTACGACACCTGTACGGCGAGAGCTCCCCACACTGACGCGTGATCAACTCGCAGCCGGCGAGCAGACGCTCCTTGACCTCTTCGGGCGTATCGAGTCGCCGTCCGCGACTCCCCACAGTGAGCCCCGGCTGCACAAACGGCGATTCGCTGGTCGATGTCGAGCAGCGTCCGAGCGGCCTGAGAGAACCAGTCGTGCGGTGTCTCGAGCGGGGAGCCGACGGAGTAGCGGGATCGCGGGCGGCTCGACCGAACTCGGCGCGCGCCGCGCGCGTCGAGTCGTCGATGCTCACTGCCTGCGACCCGCGCATCACGTGAGCCCCGAAGCTGACGCCTCGGGGCGGTGGCGACGCCGGTCTCGTACACCGGCGCCGGGGTTTGCTCGCTGAGCTGAACCAACTCGAGCGGGGCCAGCGTCAGCGCACCCTGGTCCCGCCCTCCATGCTTCCGGGGAGCCGGTTCGAAGGAGTTGCAGTAACTGGAATCGACGTAAAGATTGATCATCAGCTGTCTTTGCGTCCTGCTCGCAGAATAATCAGCCGGCAACAGCGACGCGCTGCGGACGCTTCAAGGAGTGAAGTTGCGGCGCATTTCCACACTCCCCAGAAGCGGGCCGGCTCGATACATTTCACTAGGAGATGGCCCATGAGAGAAGATGCCCGTGTCGGACCTTGATGGCGTTCCTCCCCGGGTCTCCGTTGAGTTTCTTGTCCAGCAGTGGAATCAAGGGCTACCTGCGGCGGAGCAGTGGCATCTTGGCCTTGTCCAGCGAGACGAGGTTTGGAAGCCCACTCAGCGGGAACAGCTTCTCGACTCGCTGCTGAAGGCGTACCCGATCGGCTCGATACTCCTCGGACGGGACAGAGGAGTCGCGGAGACGTCGATCGTTTTCGAGCGGCTCGCCGACGGCACGCGAGCAGAGAAGGAGGTGAGTTCCGAGACCTGGCAGATTCTTGATGGCCAGCAACGCATGAGCACACTTGCATCGATCTTCTCGAAGGGTGCGAGCGGCCACATGGAGCTGGACATGGTGGATCCGCAGGCAAAGCCGCTCTGGGTGTCCCACGATGATGAGCGGCCTCCGCGGGTCGAGACAAGGTCGCAACGCGTCGACCTGGCTGGCTGGGTGGACTTCTGCGCTCGGCATGACCTTTCCGAACTGAGCACGGTGTCCGGCGATGTAGCGCAAGATCTCCTTGCAGAACTGGATGCCGAGTTTATGGAGCGCCTGACTGGCGGACGTGCCGAGGTCGCGCTTCGCCGACTCGCCGAACTGGCGAGCCTCTGGACGGAGGAGAGAGTCCCGGTGCTTGCCGCGCCGGTGCGTGACCCTGAGCAGCTGCTCGAGGTCTTTCAGAGGGTGAATGGTGGCGGCACCATCGTTAGCCAAGCTGACGTCTACTTCGCTGCGGTGAAGACATTCTGGCCTCACGCGGAGTCCAGCCTTCAGCGAATCGTTGCCCGACTTGATGGTCTCCTCGACAAGTTCTCGGTGCTCGAGCTCATTTCGCGGCTTGCGCGGGTTGCTCTGGGAGCGCGCGATCCAGTCAACGTCAACGTCGAGAACCTGGCCCGGGCACAGGGGCTGGTGCTTCGTCGGGCGCTCACCGAACTGTGTGTCGAGGACGCCATGGTGGTACACCGATTGGAAACCGCCGCTCGCTGGCTGGTCAACAATTCGCGCCTCGGCTGGGGGCTCCGAACCATCCACAAGCGCACGCTCTCCGCGGTGTTGGGGTGGGCCGCTTCTCTTCCAGAGACGGTCGACTGCCGAGCGATGATGGACGCGAACGGCGCAGCGATCGACGCCTTCCTGGCCGGTGTGACACTCCACGGCTATCGGGCGGCCTTCCGTGCCCGTGACCGCTTCGACCGTGTCGCCTTCAGCGAGGGCGTGGCAGCTGGGGTGGACGGACAGCCATTCCCGTCCACGCGCATCCGCGACGTCCTCTGCTTTGATGCTGAGGAGGATCAACTAGCCCGACTACCTTCGATGGACACCCTCGAAAGCCGCCTCCGTGCGGCGAGAATGAACGAGAGCCTGATCCTGTCCGTCGTGCAGCGTTGGGGTTTCCATGCCGGCGAACTGCACATAGACCACATCTACTCCTCGGCTGCTTCAGGCTATGACATGCGCATCATCGGGCCATATGGCCGCATGGTCAGGCATCCGTTGCGCGCAAGCACGATCAACTCGCTAGGGAACTACTGGCTTCTCCCGGGTTCGACGAACGAGTCGCTCGGCATGAGGCGCCCGGACGTGAAGTTTGCGAGTCTCAACACATGGCTTGCGGAAGAGGGATGGCCCGTGCCGGTACGGGCCCAGTGGTCAATAACCGAGGGCGAGAGTGGCGAAGAAGCATCGTTCCTCGCCACTCAAAGGGATCTCGTCGGAAGCAATGACGCAGTCGACGCCGCCATGCGTCGCTTCCAGGTTCTCGTGACCTCACGTGCGGACAGGCTCATCAACGGATGCCTGGCAGACGTTCCGGGAAGTATTGACTTCGCTCGCGGCCGGAATCAGCTTCGAGACACCAATAGACGCGAGATCGACGATGCCCTCGCCACAAACCTCGGCACCACCGCCCTTCACGCTGAGTTCGCCAGCCTCGGCGGATCGCGGAGCAGGACGCTCACGCCGATGCTATGGCACAGCCCCTGGGCGGGACGCGAAGATGAGATGGCGCGCGTCTGGGAGGCCGCGTGTGGACGGCGTGCTAAAGGCAGCCGGGTGGCACGCCGAGCAAATGACCGAGATGCGCTTGCCCGTGGCTTCAAGTACTACCGGCCCGTGAAGATCGCTCCCGCTGCAGACATGTGGGCCTGGTTCGGCGCGCGCTCGTCGGTCGAAGCCAACGACCCTTCGCCACTCGCGGTCATGTTCAACCGTGAACACGAAGCGATCGATCTAGTTCGTCGAACCCTGCGCGCATCATCGCTTGCCGACCTCGTACCTGCGGACTCCGCCGAGGACATTCTCATTCCAATTGAAGTTGACGACAGCCTCCCCGAGCACAAGGTCGTTGACGCAGTAGAGAACGTGTTCGATCAGATCGACATGATCTTCCAGATCTATGGGAGAGCACCGGCGTAGGCGGAACTCCCGGGCCGACCGCTGAGATGGCTCGCGACCGGCGAATACTGTGGATTCGGGGGAGCCGATAGGCTCACGCAATGAGCTTCGGGGAGCTGCCAGAGAGTTGGCGGACTGCGTTAGGGGCGCGCTCATTCGGTGACGCCCAGGTTGACCTGCTCTACGACGGCCTGGACCGAGTGCTCTCACCACCGCCTCAAGGAGGGGTCTCGTCGTTCGCTGCCCCTGACCGAGGACTCGTCTTCCGAGCCCTTCACCTGACATCGCCCGACGAGGTCCGCGTGGTGATTCTCGGGCAGGATCCATACCCGCAGGCTCACCCTGATCCCAACCCACCGCGGCGCGGAGTCGCCGACGGACTGGCATTCTCTTCCGCCGGTCTGTGGCCCCAACCGTCCCTGGCTCCGTTGCTCTGGAACCTGCGACGAAGCGGCTTGCAGACAGTAGCTCCATGCGGGGCCGACCTTGAGATGTGGGCGAGGCGTGGCGTGCTCCTGCTGAACGCATCGCTCGTCTACGCCGATGTGCCCATCGATCTATCCCTTCAGAACTCACTTCGCGAATTTTCCCGTGCGGTGCTTGCACATTGCGCGGCACTTGCAGCGCGGCCCGCCTTTCTTGTCCTTGGCGGCGTTGCCTGGAAGGTAGCCAAGCCAGTTCTCGGCACCCTGCCTCCGGAACAGGTCGTCCGCACCCGGCATCCGAGTCGACCGCCGTGGCCCGGTCCGCACGATCCGGCTGAGCCGTTCGTTGCGGTCAACACGTTCCTTGGAGCGCGTCAGATGGATTGGAGTGTCAGTTGAGCACCGACTCGGCGCGAGCGGCCTCGAAGCAGTGGTGGCGACGCCCGTGGGTGTGGATTGTCGCCGCGATTGGTGTGGCGATCGTGATCTCGAACGCGCTCACATTCCCCGGCGGTAGATACGACTGCATCTGGCAGGGAGAACGACCCGAGGGTGTCGTTGGTGAAGGCGAGCTAGTTGTGATCGTCGGGCAATGGCCGGGCACCTATCCGCTGGATGCTCGCGTCTATACGTCAACACAGGGGATGATCCACATTGACTCGGGGTGGACCCACGCCCATTCAACCTATGCGCGCGAGTTCGAGGCCATGTTCCCTTCGCAGGGTGGCCGCTATCAGGCCCACTGCGAGCTCCCGTAGCCCGCGCAGGCGACGAGCGGGTGCACTGTTGTGCACTCGTTCCTCTAATGAGACGCCAGCATCATCGTTCGCTCGGGCACTCTCCTATGAACCCCAGGTAGCAGACAGCTTCGTGAGACCGCTCTGGGACGTCAACGACCCGCTCGTTCTTCGTGTTCTCGCGAATCGAGAGGCGCCCCGATTCCACCAGTCCGCTGACTTCGCTGTACTCCTCGCGGGAAGCGTCGTTCTTCATCTCCTGGATCAGGTCGTAGTACTGTTCGCAAAGCTCTCGTGAGGACTCGTCGTGGGCGCGCCCGGCGCAAGCGAAGTCCCACTCATCGGTGTACTCGTCGATGCAATCCCAGTAGTTCTGCCCCACGTAACAGACATCCTTGTTGTCGTGGGTGACGTGCCAAGTCCCGTCTGACACCTGGACCGTTCGCGAGACTTCCCCCCGGTCGATTTTCGTCCAGGTTTGCGCGGTCGCGATTGCGAACACGAGAATACCAACGACGATCGCAACCGCGGAGAGCGCGATGGTCACCGGGATCCACCACCGAACGGTCCGGCGCCGCTCGTTGGTCAAAGTCGCGGCGCCCGCTGGTGCAGGTAGGCGCGTCTCACTTGACGCGCCCACCTCCGCTGCAAAGCGCCATGCGTTGACATCGGAGTCTTCCAGTCCGTTCTCTGCCAGCCACTGCGCGTACGCGACCGCCGCCGTTGCCTCCCGCAGCAACGCGGGGCGTTCCGAATCCGTCACAACCCGCAGATTATCGCCAAAGTGGCCGGCCACAAGCACTCCGTCGTGTCCGTGGCTACCGTGGCCGTAACGCCGGAAGCACCGTCATATGCGGATCGAAGCCGCGCCGGCACTCCGACAGCCAGGGGCTCCCGTGCAACGCGGCTTGAGAAGCCCCGTTGCGGCGTCGAGCAGTTAACGTTGTGGCGCGTTGCTCTGCAGCCAATCAACTGCGAACTGGGCGCGGTCATGCGGTGCTGCGTGTGTGCGAATGCCGTCGAGTCAGTGTCGACCTCGAGATAGAACGAGCCCGTCGCGCGTCAGGAGCCGATCGATGGGCCCCGTGCCGATGCCGCGGTGTCGCCGTGGATGACCTCCGCCTCAGCTTGGCGTGCCCGAGCCGTGGTCCGGTCGGCATCGCCGCGGTGCCGGGTACGTCCAGCGCTCTCGGCAAGGCTCCGCGACGCCGCGGTCATTCGGTCAACGAGCCGACGTCGAAGCTCGACGAGTTCACCTCCGACGCCAGAGTTGACCCCACGCCCATGCGCCCGCGCATCCTCCCCAGCAATACGCACCTCGAGCGACCCGAGAGCGGTCTGACTCTCCTCGAGCCACTCTTCGAGCTCACGCCCGGAGCCCGGCCCGCGATCCGACTCGACATCCCGCCCGACATCACCCGGCACCCGCGCGGCCCTGCCCAACTCGCTGCGGGCCGCGCGCACCGAATCCTCGATCGTCACCTCGGTCACCCCGCGCATCATGCTGTCCGCGATCTGCTCGCGCGCGGCATCCGCTGTCCACGCGATCGCGATCGCCTCGTTGTGGACCCCTCCGCGCGTCATGCCGACGTAGAGCCCAGAGGCATCCACGCCGGCGCCGACGATCGAGGCATCCGTCGTCTCGCCCTGGATCCCGTGCACCGTCGCCGCGTAGGCGAGGTGCATGTGGTCGGCGGCGTAGTCGAGGGAGACCCTGCGCACATCACCACTGTCGCCGAGTGCCACCAACTCGAGGTGGTCATGATCGATGCGCCGGATCGTCCACATCGCGCGGTTCTCGACATCCGCCGCCCGATCGTTGAGCCGCGTCTGCACAACGTCGCCTTCCAGCAGTCGCTGCTCACCTTGACCCACCGCGAGGCGGTCGGGTCGTAGCTGTCCGAGCTCGACCCGTCGCTCCTGGATCGCCTCGTTGATCGCGTCGGCCTCCTCGTTCGTGCTGGTGACGAGCGCGATCCGCTTGCGGGAGGCCGCCCAGCGGAAGTACGCCTCGACCATCACGTCGCGGGCGTGCGCAGCATCCGTCACTCGATGGATCTGGTCGCGCCGGTCGAGCTCCGCCGCGACCGCGAGGGCCTGATCCTTGGATGCCGGCTCCCGCATGCGCAGCGTAAGCGCGGCGTAGCTCGGATCGCGGAAGCGATGCACCGCCGTCAGCTCGACGACCGCAGTGGCCCGGCGAGTCATGCACGCCATCGCACCGGCGTGGCCGACCGGCATCGCCTGCAGATGATCGCCGACCATGGCGATGCCGGCGCCCGACTCGGCCGCGATCGTCGCGAGGGCGTTCGCGGTGTGGAGGTCGACCATGCCGGCCTCGTCGACGACGACCCGATCGCCAGAGTGAAGGACGAACCGACGCGGACCGGCGTAGACCTGCCCGGTGCGCGGATCGATCTCACCCTGCCCGAGCCTCGTCCACGCCTCGGCGCCGGCTTCGTCGCGACCCCACCGCCACCCGTGGTCGGCGAGTAGCGCGTGCAGGCTCGAAGCCGCTGCGCCGATCTCGCGGCCCGCGACCGATGCGGCCTTCTTCGTCGGCGCGACCACGACGAGCTGCCGGTGCTGAAGCTCGAGCGCGACGCGGGCAACACGGAGCATCGTCGTCTTTCCCGCACCCGCCGGACCGGTCACAGAGACGAGCCGATCTGTTCCGGCGATGGCTGCGGCGGCTGCGGCCTGGCCGTCGTCGAGGGTGAGATCGGCATCCAGGATCCGGTCCGCGAGTCTGAGGATCGTCGACCGCCGCAGCGAGTCGCCCGCTCGGGTGATCGAGTCGAAGCGCGCCGCAAGCTCGACTTTCAGCCGCGCGGTAGACGAGGCCATGAACGCCTTGATGTGCTGGGGTCGCTCGCCCTCACCCTGGAGCAGGTCGACCGTGTGCGCGAGGCTTCGTGCGACGACGTCGTCAATCAGTTCCTGCAGGTCGTCGCGGTGGGCAACGACACCGGATGCCGCGACAGCGCGCGTTGCGCCGGCCCGCAGGTCGTAGCTGCTGAACCGTCCGCCGCACGCGGTCGAGCGGGTGTCGGCATCCACGATCGCGCGCGCCGCGAGCAGCTCGCGATCGAGGTTTGCGATCGCAACCGCACGGTGCCGCACGGCCTGCCGCGCGCTCAGGATGCGCCCATCGATGGCGCGTAGCTCATCCTGGATCAGCTGCTTCCACTCCGACTCGTCCACGACACCGGGCTTGTTCGGGCGGTCTTTCGCCCAGGCGAGCCGGTCGATGTGCTGCAGGACGTCGTGGTCGGGATGCTGCCCCGGATGCTTCGACCGCCAGTCGAGCAGCAGCTTGGCGCGGTTCGCCTCGATCTGATTCGAGCGCCGCGAGAGCGGGCGCACGGCATGCGCGAGCTGCATGATCTCGCCGTCATCGCCGAGCGTGTATCCGTTGCGGGCGAGCGTTGCGATCCACTCCGGGTCGGTGCGCGCCGCGAGTTCGCCCTCGGCGTTGATGAGCGTGTGCAGCTTCATCGCGACGCGCGAGTCGACGTTCGACCACTTGCCGTCCTGCCCGAGCACCTTGACGTTCAGCCACAAGTGACGGTGGATGTGCGGGTCGAGCGCACGCGAACGACGGTGTTGCAGTTCGACGACTTCGATCCGGTGCAGTGACTCCCGGATGCTGCCGCCAGCCCCCCGGCGAGCGTTGAGCTCGCGCTGCCACGTCGTGATGATGCGCGCGCGAAGGCGGTCTTGCAGTGCTTCGTACTCGTCTGCGAGGTCGTCGTTGACTAGAGAAGCGATGCTGTACGACTTCGGCGCGTTGATCGTCCCGTCGAGGATGAGGTCGGCGTTCGGTGATCTGAGCTCGCGGCCGCGCGGGTCATCGGTGAAAGGATCGTGGCCACCGACCCAGCGTCGGAGTTCTTCGGCGTGGAGTGGGTCAGTGGTGATGTCGCCGTCTTGGACAGTGAAGCGGGTGACGTGAGCGGCGTCGCTTCCGCCGTACGCGGTGAGGGCTTCGACGCCGGTCATAGTACGCAGGTGTGAGTCACAGCTCCCCTTGAAGGCGTAGGCCATCGCCTGCCGAACCCCTTGGGATTCGACACCCCGCTTCCAGCGCTCAAGGCCACCGCGCATAGTTTGAGAGTACGCCGTTTGGGTCTAACTAGCGAGTGCTTACACAGAAAGTGCCTGCGTGCATTGCATGGTGTTCGACTTGTTGTAGGTGGTCTTAGCTCACTTGGGCCTCTGCGATGATCCGGGCCACGGCTTCCTGGAGGAATGGCGCAGGCGCGTAGTACGGCAGCGTCGTGGAGAGTGCCAACCAGGCCTCGTCGAGGGGCACGCCGAGATGCCTTGCCGCATACAGCGCGGCGACAGCAGAAGTCCGAGAACGCGCCTCGGCGCAGTGGACGAAGACTTCCTTGCCGTCGGCGCGGAGTTCGGCGATCACGTCGGCGGCGTCCGCGAGGGTAATGTCGAGACTGAGGTTCTGGTCCGGCTTGTCGATGAGCCAGATACGGATCGACTCGATCTCCGCGGGGACCTCCTTCGTTCCCAACCGGCCGAGTGACACGACGGCACTGACAGTGTTCGGCAGCATCGGCAGAGCGCTCTGCGAGCCGAGCCAGACGCCCTCATCGTATGGGTGACGGACGGGCGCCGTATGGCGGAAGTGCGGGTTCAGCACAGAGTCGCCCGCTGGCCAACCGTGACCGTCCGACTCACCGCGGCGAACGGCCAGGATCGCCAGACGGGCCAGGTCGTTCGTGTTGTAGCCCGGCCAGCCATGCACCTTGCGCTGCCAGGACAGCGGGATGCCGGAGACACCCCACTTCGCTCCGGCGAGGGCACCCGCAATCGCCGCGACGGTGTCTGTGTCGCCGCCGCCTTGGATCGCCCGGTGGATGGCCTCGCGGAAGTTGGATGCGCCGCGGACGGCAACGTGGGCAGCCTGGAACGCCTTCACCACCCAGCCGTTCTCGGCGCTGTAGTCGCGCGGGTGGCCGTGGAGGCCCTGGTCGATCAGCGCTGCGCCGTCGAGGCCGCGATCAGGGTTGATGATGAAGTTGCGCTGCTCCCACGGGTCAAAGTCGCCGGTGCGGATCGCCTGCCGGATGAAGAGGCACCACAGCGCGCATGCTTCGACGTTGCTCGCCTCCCAGTGGGTGAGCTGCGCCACGCGGGCTGCTGCTTCGACGAGCCGCTTCTCCCGCCCGTCTTCCAGGTAGGCCAGGGCGACCGGCGCGGTGCGCATCAGCGAGCCGTTGCCGGCGCTGCGGCCGGTGCTGTCATGGTTCGCCTTCGCCGCCGCGCGAGCCGCCGCCTCGGTGTGGACGCTGCCGAGCCGGTGGAGCACCTGTCGAGTCTGCGTCCCGACATCCTTGGCGGTCTTCGCCCATTCGTCCCACTCGCCGATGATCCAGCCGAGAACCGCCTCGTCGCGGAGCGAGTCACCCCGAGCGACCGCTTCAAGGATCGGGAGCGCCATCGAGGTGTCGTCGGTCCACTCGCCGATGCCGTGCCCGAAGGCGCCAACGCCGAACTCGGGCACGAAGTTGTCAGGGTGGGTCGGGCCGAACTCGTACTGCGAGCCGAGCGCATCCCCGATCGCCATGCCGACCATTGCACCGACCGACCGGTCGAGCCACTGGGCCGGGATCGTCGTCGGCGACTGCTTGCCGTGTGTCTTGCGCCCGACCGCGAGGCCGAGGGTGCGGGCTGGCTGCGCGAAAGCTGCGGCCGCCGGCGCAGCGGCGTGAGCTGGCGCAGCGGCGGGAGCCGGCGTCGCCACGAGCGCAGCCGCAGGCGCCGGGGTCGGCACAGGCACAGCCGCAGCCGCAGCCACCACCGGCAGCGCCTCCCAGAACTCACGTGGCAGTGCGACGTTCGCCCCGGCCCCGGCGAAGTACTTGGCGACCTGGGCGTGCGTGTACCCGGCGATGCCGGTGCCGATCGCGGTGACGAGGAAGACGCACCCGGGATGGCCTGCGGCGTAGCCCAGGAAGCGCTCGATGGCGGCTTCCATCGTCGCCTCGCCGCTCATCGTGTCGATCGCGTAGCTCTGCCCGGTCGGACCGTCCGCGACACCCCACTCGGCTCCGAAGTGGTCAAGCGCGGCCCGCGCAGAGCCACTGCCGTGCTTGCCCCTGCCGTTTGCACCGAACACGAAGACCTCGTACTCGTCGATGGCGGTGATTCGGTCGGCGCTGACAAGGCGTCCTTGGTGGTCGAGGTGCGCGTTCGTGGTCGTCCTAGGTGAAAGCACGTCTCTCTCGGCCCCCTTGCCCCGCTGATCGACATCGTCCGCAACACCGCTGTAGACGCGCGGATGCCCGTACTCGAAGTGAGAACCGCTCGCGTACTCCCCGGCTTGAGGCCATCGCGCGCCGAGCAGCTCGAAGGCGTGCTCGTACTTCTCGCGAAGCTTCGTGCGGGTGTCCCCGGGCAGCTTCGCGACCCGTTGAGGGTTGGTGTTGTGCAAGAGATCCGAGAGCTTCACCGCGCGAGCTGCGGCGTGCTGTGCGATCGCCTCGTAGTACTCGTCTCCCTGACCATCCAGCCGCGTTAGCAAGAGCACGACCTCGATCACCTCGGGGTGCACGCCGGCGAGCGCGAGCTCCTCAGCGGTGATCCCCGTGTCTTCGACGACATCGTGCAGCCACCCCGCGCAGCATTCCAGCGTCTCGGTCAGCGGGTCGAACCGCGATGCAACGGCGGCCGGATGATGGATGTAGTCGACGCCGAGCTTGTCGACCTGCCCGCGGTGGGCGATCACCGCAACGGCCTGGGCACGCGCGGCTTGGTCGATGCGAGCGGCCTGGGGGAGATCTGCCACGGACGGAGCGTTGCTCCAGTCGGATGGAAGCCTGCCCCAGTCGATCACCTCGACGCCATTGCTCGGTTCGGTCTCCAGCAGGTCCATCGGCTCTTCGCTGAGTTGGTCGTCCATTTGCTTGCCTCGTCGATCAAGGTGATGGGGCGGCCAAGTCCTGCGCCGCTCGGGTGTGCGAAAGCAGTCAATTGCTGACCCGTTCGCAAAGTAGATCAGGCTACAAGAGACCACCGACATTGGGGGATCGGCCGCCCTTCGGCAATCTTTGACCATCGGGACGCCGGTGCATACTTCGGCCCCGTCTGTTGCGAGGGGAACGATCGGGGAACGGGCCAGGGCCGAATGTCCGCAGCCACCCGCATACTCGTCGTCGTGCAACTCGCCGCATTGACCTCAGACCCCGTAGCCTCGACCCTCGGCTCGGAGATCGACGTCTGGCTCTCCGAGCTGACCGCGCCCGAGGCAGGGGAGTCGATCTACTGGGCATCCAGTCATCGCTCCGCCCCCGAGGACTGGGTTGCCGCACGGGGTGTCGAACACCTGGCCGTTCTCATTTCGATGTGCACCAGACGTGACAACAACGTGTGCCAGGTCTACGGTGCGCGTGACAAGTCCACGCGATCCACGAATGTCATCGGGCTCCAACCAAATCGAGGTCCACAAGGCGGTTTCGCAATACTGCTTCACGGAAGTGGGCGCGAGTGCCTCGGTGATGTCCGTCGGACCGGCCATCGGTTCGACAACTACGACGCCTTCAGCGCGGTCGCTGCTGCCGAGATGAGTTGGGCATGGGTTACATGCGGAGGAATCCCCCGCGGCGTCAACCTCCGCCCTCGCCGAGACTGAGTCCGCGGCGTCGGTCCTGCTCCCAGTCGGCACGCTTCCCCTAGCTCGGCGGCGGTCTGTCGGCATCGACAACTATCGTGATGAGAAGGAGGACACATGACCGATTCGAGCGATGCACCGCGGCGCCTGATCTACGGTCCCGCCGATTTCCGGGGGTACGACGGCGTCGTCATCGACGCCGACACTGGTGCGCGCTGGGCCGCCGCCACTGCGGCCCGAACGTGGGGCGAGTTCGTCAGCACAATGTGCGGGGAGGATTGGGAAGGCTTCGCTGCGAGAAACGAACTCGAACATGAGGGAATGGATGCTGCGGACCCCTTCAACTTCGAGGAATGGGTGAGCGAGACATGGGACGCCGCTCCTGAAAGCGTCGCCTACGACCTCGCCGCCCGTCGCATCGCAGAACTGAAGGCAGAACATCCCTCTGGACTCAGCGGGGTCGAGCAAGGGGGTGGGTCACCTGGCGGCAACATCGACGTCATCTCCGGTCCCTTGGACCAACTGGAGCTTCTTGCTTCGCTAATCGCGGCACACGATGGGTTCACGCTGGAGCGCGACGACGCCGCGGTCGAGGCGGGGATGCTGCGAAGCATCTGGCGTTAGGGCGGACCAGGGCCCAACACGCGGCATTCACAACGCGAAAGTCACTCCCGAGCCAGGCGCCGGGCGACATAGGCGTCGAGCTTCGGACTGTGGGGTCCAAACTCGATGTCGTCGTCGGGTGTCAAAGAGACTGCATCCAGGAGCGTTTTGGTCAGAATCTCTGCGATGCGCTCTAGTGGCACGTCGCTCGAGAAGGCCTGGTGATGATTGGGCAGGCCATCCTTTGGGTCTGGATCGCTCCACCCCAGGAAGCGCAGGGCCTCCAGCTGTCTTTCGTCGAGAGGTCGCGACAGGTATGCGTTGCTCGACAATTCGCAGGCGAAGCCACCTGCGTACTCGCGCAGGCCTTGGACATAGGGCGAGAATTCCGCCCCTGCTCGGTAGGTCTGCGCGGTCCAGACGTCGATCTCGCGGAGCAGGTACGTGAAGATGGCCCGGAGCGAATTCGCCGTCGCTGAACCTGATGCACCGCTCGCGTCCGATGGGTCGACGGCATCCGATTCCTGCGTTGGTTCGTCCAACGCGCGCAGACTAGCGACTGTCAGGGAGAGCTCGCCGCTCCGCCCGAGGAGGTTCGCGAGTTGGTGTTCGCCGCGTGTCGAGAAGGCCTGCGCGAGCTCGGCGATCGAGGACGCATCGGAGTCGATCCGATCCGCCAACGACTCGATAGCGTCTCCACTCGTAGGGCCGCCGGTCAGCGCGGCGACCTGGCCGAGCGGGTCGAACGCAAACGCGAGGGCTGTGACCTCGAGCGTTCTGTCTGCGTGAAAGATGAGAAACGCAATGTCGCCGGCAGCAAGCCCCAATTGCTGGACCTCTGTTCGGATGCTGCCGATTGCAATCTGCGGGCCTCTCCACGACAGGGTCACCGTGCCACCTCCGCGCACGGGAACGTCGCGCTTTTCGGCTTGAAGCAGATCGAGCTCTTCGCCGAGTGCGTTCGGCAGGGGTGTGCCGCTGCCACGCAGGTGCTCGCCGGTGATTGTCAACCGGTAGGCGACCGCCGTGCCGTGCCGGAAGAGACCGCGTGTCTGGGCGAGACCCTTTCGTCGCCCAGGATGCCGCATCTCTCGACGGGTGCGTCGGCGCACGATGCCGGCCTGCGTGATGAACGGATGAGCTGCGGCGTACGTTGCGATGCTGTTCGCTGACACATCTACTTGGGCTGTGATCTTCTCGACGAGCGTCGACAGAGCCGCACCCTCGGGCGAAGCATCCACAATCTGCCCGATGGACTTCTTGATTGACTGGTATCCCTTCAGCCCCCATTCCCTGAGCGCCCAGCTCTGGCGGCCCACGCGGGTGAACCGCTCGTCGTCCGCGAGCGCATTCTTCACGGCGCTCACAGCTCGTGGAACCCCGAGGCGCTCGTGAATTTCCTCCGCCGTCAAGGGCGCTTCCTCGGCCGCCAAAACTACGGCCGCGCGGTCGGCGATGCCGGCTGCGCCGACGAGTGCGTATCCGAGGAGCCGCTTCGTGCCGCAGTAGTCAAGCCACTCGTCCGTCAGAACAGTGGAGGACTCATCGATCGTGGCGACTTCCACGTAGGCGCGCCCGGTCGCGTGCCTCACGAGGAGTGCCTTGGTGCGGGCGACGGCGTCGGCGACACGAGGCCGGGCCGCCCAGTCGTCCCGAATCTCGTAGGAGTCGTCGAGCCGATCGAGCACACGCCACACGGGAGCGTCCATGCTGTCGATGGCCGCGGCGAGTGACGGAAACTGCTGTAGGAGGACCCTGAGGGGCAGCACGTCCACGATCGCCGCCCGGATCACGCCAGCAAGCCCTGCGAGCTCGCCCTCGGCGACCATGGCGGCAACCCGCGTCTTGGCCTTCGCTTCGCGTTGCCGAACGTATTCGCGAGTTATGCCGAGTTCGGCGCCGAGGACGTCGAGGGTCTCGGGCTTCTCAGCGAAGACCCGCCGTTGAAGGATGAGGAGATCGCGCTGGTCGAACTCCGCCAAGAGGCGCTCGAGAAGGTCGCTTGCCGACCCATTGCCCTCCGGTGCGGAAAGGACCTCGCCCGCCGAAAGTTGGCCCAACCGCTCTCTCGCGGCGACGACGGCCGGAGGCTCGGCAACCCCATCCGGAACGACGAAGACCGAGGCACTCTCGGCACCGAGCAGCCGATGCCAACGCGCAAGAGCCTCGATATCGGCCAGCGATTCCGCACGCCAAAGGTCAAGACCAAGACTCGATGATTCGGCCTCCACGACACGGGTGGCATCTCGGTCGGAGGACTCGGTGGGCTTGATCGAGACGAGAAGAAGACTCCTCAGGGTCTCGAGCACCGACCCCACGCCGACGCCACCCCAGCCGAGAACATCACCGACGGTGTACGGCGCGAGACCTGCGAACGTTGTCACGCCGTCGCGGACAAGTCGATTGTGCACACGTACCGAGAGCCGAAGCGCCTCGAGCGTGACATCTGGCCCGATGTGAGGGAATAGCTGTCCGAAGGTTTCCGACTGGCGACGCTCGATGATCGCCCGCGCATTCGCCTCGGTCTCCTGAGTCGCGACGGGGGCTGTGCCATTCGCCGGCAGTGCGGCGGAGGGAAGAGCCGCTAGGTTCTCTTCCGCGGAGGGATCTTCGCGTTGATTCAAGATGTCCAGGTCGTCAGCAGACACGCGTCCCACGAATCGTCTCCACAACCAGGTGAGAGCGTCATAGTCAGCAGGACCGAATTCGTCGCTGGACAGGATCGATCGCCCCAGAATCGCCGCGAGGTGCCACCACGCGGTCTTTTGGACAAGATCCCCCTGCTGAATCCACGCCGGCCGCGCGGGCAGCAACTGCGCGTGTCTGTTCATGAGGTCTTTGGTTGACATTCCAGTCGTGTTTTCGAGCGAGCGAAGGATGCCGTTGGCCAGCGCCATCTTCGAATGCATCTCGCCGAACCACGCCCTATGCAGGGTCCGATTCCGCTCCGATCGGTCCTCTGCGCTGTATGACATCCATGGCCACTGGCCGCTGCGAGTCGCCGCCGTGAGCGGGTGATCCGAGCCGATCTGCCGCACGCTGCTCTCGTCTACTTCGACGAAGAGCCGCACCACGGCTCGCACATCCGGGACGAGAAGCACCGCGAGTTCGATCGCCGCATCCACCGCGTTCGTCCACGGCACGCGATCACTCTCGAGATCGAGCTCACCGTAGACAGCCCGACTCACGGAGATGTCCTTGTTGACTGCCCTCCATCCCAGCGACTCCATCAAGCCACGAACGTCGGCGCCGTCCGCCTGCTGCGAGCGTGGGGTCCAGACGGCACGCGCCTGCTGGCCGAGGCTGATGCTCGCGACGCCGACATCTTCGACGTCCACGCCGATCATCAGACCGAACAGCGTGGGATCCTCGGCTGCACGGTGAAGCTCACGAGCGAGACCCGCCCACCCGGCCGAGACGTCGAGAAACGGCCTCCGGGCGATGAGAGAACTCACCGTAGTGCCGTCGCCGATGACACTCAAGGAGTCTTCCGCGCCCGTCCAAGCGACGAGGGACCGCGCCTCGTCCGCGCCTCGGGCCATCACCGGGAGAAAGCGCGCGCCCGCCGCTTCGTCGTGCAGCCAGAACGTGTGGAAGTCATGCGTCATGCAAATCCCCTGCCCCCAGATCTCCGCGGGGCACGTCGACGACCTGTCCTGCCGCCCCGGTCTCATTCAGAAAGACGAGACAAGCCCGCGCTCGCTCACTCGTTGCCGCCTCCAAAGCACGCACGTACGCCTGCAATTGCGGAGCGTAGTGCTTGGCACGAGCGGCGAGGGCAGCGGCATCCCGAACCGTGTCCGTCTTGTAGTCCACGATCACCAGTTCACCCGCGGAGCTGCGGAAGACGAGGTCGATGAAGCCCTCGAGCACCAGGCTGTCCTCGATTGTGCCGACGTACATCTCGCACCAATGCTCGCGGTCAAAGGCTGTTCGCACGACCTCTGCCGCGAGTGCGGACCGCGCGAAACCGGCAACCGTCGAGAGAAGATCCGGGATGCCTTCCGCTAGCGCCTGCGCGCGGGCTGCAGCGTCGACTCGCGAATCATCACCCTCGACCACCTGGAGGGTCCCGTGCACGGCACGGCCGATGACATTGCCGTAACGGCCCTTGAGCGACGACGGCAGGTCAGCACCTCGCACGCCCTTCGCAGCGCCGGCGATCTGCTCGGATAGCGCAGTATCTCCCGCCGCGTCATCCACCGCCCACTGGACCTCCGGCTCCGTTCCCTCCAGTCCGGATGCCGTGCGCGCAGAAGGAGCCTTCGACCGAGTGCGTGCGGCCGTGACGTCCTCGATCCACTCTTCGTAGTCGCGACCTGACCCGGGATCGCTCCGCAGTTCGAGTGGTGACGCCTGATCTTCAGCGCCGGACTCGTACCGCTCGGCCCCGGCAACATCGACCGCGCCCGCGTCGACGAGGATCTTCGCCGCAGTCTCTGGGCCGCGTTCAGCGCGGTGCAGCGACACCACGAGATGATCGCGGGCACGGGTCGCAGCGACGTACAGGAGGCGCCGGCGCTCGGCGTCATCCATCTGCTCGTCGATGGGTGAGGCATCGGCGAAGTCGTTGGTCTCGATCGATCCGCCGAGCTTGACCGCGTACCCGCGATCGCGCCAAAGCAGGCGAACACCCGTCTCATTGCGCGGCTGGCTCGTCATGCCGGAGAGCACAACCATGCCGAACTCGAGTCCCTTCGCGGCGTGCACGGTCATGACACGCACGACGTCGACGTCGGTCTCGGGCAGCAGCGCTTCAGCGACCCGCGCGGCGTCTTGTGCCTGATGTGACGCCCAGGCGATGTACGCCCGCAGCCCGCCGTGCTGAACGTCCGACCACGCGCGCGCCTGGTCGATGACGAACCGAACGCGTCCCCATTGATCGCGCGCCCTGGACGAGGGCTCCACTGTTGCCGCAACCTCGAGAACTCGACGGTCGACCGCGAGCTCGGTGAGCAGCTCGGCGGGGCTCAGCCAGCGGCTGCGACGATAGAGCCCGTTGAGGTACGCCATGGCTCGCCCGACAGGCGAGTCGGCGAGTTCGTCGCGCACCGGCGAGGTGACCGAGAACCGCCCGCCCCCGCTCCGATAGCGGAAGAGATCGTCATCGCCACACCCGAAGAGGGTTGTGCGCAGCGCCTGCACAGTCGCAAGCTGGTCGCTCGGGTCGGCGATCGCTCGCACCGCCGCCATGAGCGCGCGGATCTCATCCGCTTGGTAGACAAGGGAGCTTGATTCTGTGCGGTAGGGAATGCCGGCGTGGTCGAGGGACGCCTCGAGGAATCGGAGCGAAGTGCGGGCGGGCAGCAGGATGGCAATGTCGCCAGCGCGTACCGGACGCCATTGCTCAGCGCCTTGATCGAAGACGGTCCAGCCCTCTGCGATCGCGGTGCGGACGACGGACGCCACGTCCGCAGCCTCAGCCTCACGCAGGGCATCCGCGAGTGTGCCCCTCTCGTGTGGGTCGGCGCCGAGCACCGTCACGGCTGGTCCCGCGTATGAAGGATGGATCGTGCGGTGCGCGTCGAGCCCTTCGTACTTCGGCTGCCTGCCGGGATTCTCGACGATGATCCGGGCAAAGACGTCATTGATCCAGTCGAGAACCGACGGCACCGTGCGGAAGTTCGTCGTCAGCGACACGCGTCTCCCGAAGTGCGCGCCCGCGTCGAGGTAGGTCTCGATGCTCGCCCGGCGGAAGCGGTAGATCGATTGCTTGGGGTCACCGACGACGAACAGAGATCCGGCAGGCACGGAGACGTCCCGCCAGTCTTCGGCTTCGGCATCCGCTCCGCCGGCGATGCGGACTGCGAGCTCGATCTGGATCGGGTCGGTGTCTTGGAACTCGTCGAGCAGGATGCGCCGGTAGGTCCGCTGCAGGGCGACGCGGGCATCACCGTTGCGACGCAGCAGGTCGCGAGAGGCGACGAGCAGGTCGTGGAACTCCAACGCACCCGATGCGACGCGCTCCTTCGCCGTCGCGAGCACTTTGACTGCGAGCGCGCGCGTGAGCGGCCGCAGCAGAGCCTCGGAAAGGTCCTTGCCGAGCTGATCGGCGGCAGTGCAGAAGTCGACGACTTGGCTTCGCACGTCATCGATCCGGCCATCCCAGTTACCGGCCGCGCCGATTTGGCCGCGACCGACCCGCAGCGGATCTTTCGAGCGGTTGGCTGCCGCAGCAAGAGCGAACCGTTCGGCGGGTGACGTCGCCGCACGCAATCGGCCTGCGATGACGGCGATCGTGTCTACGGATGCCGAGAGTCTGTCGCCATGGCTCGTGCAAATGCTCCGCAATTCGGCGACCGCTACCGCATGGCGGAGGAAGGCCTCCGTATCCGGAGCCACGAAGTTCGAGTCACCCCCTGAGAGCACGTGGCTATCGATGAGGTCCCAGTCGCTTCCGAGGGCCCGGGCGAGCGAGCGCAGGTGATCGGGCTTGATGCCATTTGCAAGTGCGAGCAGCAGCGGTTCGGCGAGTGCGTCGTCATCCAGGAGTTCTCGCCACATGACCGACCAACGACGGTCGAATGCTATCGATGATCCGACCTCGTCAAGCACTTCGACGAGCGGTGGCATGCCCGCCTGGATCGGAAATGCAGTGAGGATCCGCTGCGCGAACGAGTGCAGCGTGCCGATCGCGGCGCCGTCGAGGTCGTCGAGCGCCGCCTGCGCCCTTGCGCGCGAGCTCCGATCACCGGCGAGCCGATGCTGCTTTTCGAACTCCGCGCGCAGGCGGTCCCGAAGCTCGGCACCGGCCTTCTCCGTGAAGGTGACCACGGCGGTGTGGGCGAGCGGTACACCGTCATCGAGCACCGACGTCGCGACGCGGTCGACCAGGGCGCTCGTCTTTCCCGACCCTGCACCCGCATCGACGAAGAGGCTTGCATCGACAGCCTCGCGGATTTCGCGGCGCGCGGTCTCGTCAGTCAACGTCATCGCTGGCCACCTCATGAATCGTCGGATCGATGAGCGCGAAGAGATCGGCGAGTGCCGCATCCGTCTGCTTCCTCGCTGATGCGGATCGCACGTGACCGTAGCCGACGCCGTCAGGGTTGCAGTAGCTGCACCGCGGCTTCACCTGCGACCAGTCATCTTTCGGTGGACGCGCAATGAACTGGCCCTCACGGATGCCACGCACGAGTGTCGATAGTGCTGTGCGATAGACCTTCTCGAGGTTCTCGTCGAGCACGACAGGCACCACGTCGCCGCGGCTTCGTCGCCCCACGAACCAGTAGCGTGCCTCGACCCGCTCCTTGCCATAGGCCGCACGAGCCGCGTAGGCGTAGAGCGGCAGCTGCAGTTTCGTCCCGCCGACGACCGGGTCGGTCGAGATCTTCTTGAAACTGTCGGAGCGTCCCGTCTTGAAGTCAGTGACGACGAGCGTTCCACTTCGGGTCTCGTCCACTCGGTCGGCGCTCCCGCGCATGGTGAGGACGCCGTCATCGATTTGGACGCGAACGGGCGGCGCTCCTCGCAGCCCGAATGCGAGCTCGCTGGCGACGACCCGAGCGTCACGCGCAGCCCGCGCGCGGTCGTCTTCGTCGAGGATCCACTCCAGGTCGGCGAGCAGGGCTTCGCGCTCGCGCTCCCACAGTCGCGGATGACCGGTGAGTCCGCGTCGCTCATAGCTCGCCATGATGTCCGCTGCGATCTCGCGCATGCGCTCGCGCTGCACCTGCGACCACGGTTCGCCGTAGTCAGGCAGGCCGTCGGCGAACTCCCGAGCGAGACCATCCATCGTTTCGTGCACGATGTTGCCGATGTCGCGCTGCTGAATCGTGATGATCTCTTCCGGATTCTCGAGCGCGTTGACGCTCAGGAGCCGCTCGACGAAGAATGTGTGCGGACAGCCGGCGTATCGTTCGAGCGCGGTCGGCGAGATCGGGATGCTGCCTTGGGCGTAGTCGGGCAGGCCTTCGACTTCGGTGAGATTGCCGTCGAAGCGAGTGAAGTCATCGGAGAGGCGGGCGGCCGTCAGGATCTCTGCGGCGTCGATCGCAAGGTCGTCGAGATGACCGCCGCCTGCCTGGTGGCGGAGACGCCACTCCTGCTCTGTGCTCGGGAACTCCGCGAAGCCGATGCCACGCCAGTGCGAGTCGACCGTGACGATCTCTGGCGCGGATGCCTCGAACCAGCGTGTCGCTTCGAGATCCGGCATCCGTGCCACGACTCGAAGGGTCGGCATGAGCCACCGACTCGGCAGACGCTCGGAACCGCGGCGAAGGTCACCGCGGGGAAAGCTCGCGGTGACGCGAGGGGCGCCGTCGAGGGCGGCGAGCAGGGCACGGTGCTTCGCACGGAGCTTGTCACGGGACGTCTGGAGCGGCACGGCTTCGCGGACCGTGTCGGGCAGCAGCGGATCGGGCACCTGTCTGCCGGGATAGAGGTCTTCAGAGAGCCCGAGGAGGAACAGATCGGTCACGTCGAGCGATGCCGCGGCCGAGATCGGTCCGACGAACACGCCATCTCCGAACCGGCCGACGCGCGGGCGACGCTGGTCGAGATCCACGTCAAGGATCTCAATGAGCTGGTCATGACTGGGCTCGATAGCGAGCTCGTCGAGTTCGGAGAGTCCCCGGAGGGTCGTTTCGATCGCTGTCGCGGCGCGCTGTTCGGGATCGGGGAGCCGATTCATCGAGTGCGCCGCGCCGAAATAGACCCGGAAAGCATCCAGCCCCCACTGGCTGAGGCTTGCCCAGCTTTTGCATGCCCGACCAGCGCGGAGAATGGCAGTCAGATCTCCCACGAAGGCGCGCAGTGCTGCGACTGCGTGGAGCGCTCCCTCCTGGTAGGTGAGCGATCCAGGGCTCACCGCCGGGTCTTCGCGGTCCTGATCGAGGCGGGCCTGCAGGCGCACGCGATGCTCGTCGAGCCGTGTCGTCCAGTCGCCGCCCGTGATGCCGGCGTCGCGGGAGAGCCGCTCCCACTGGGTGCGGGGAACCGTGCTGCCGTCCGCAGCCAGGATCGGCGCACGCCCGAGCCAGTCGAACACCGCAACTCGCTGCAGGTCATCGGGGTCGAGAGCGAGCATGGTGAGGAACGCGTCGGCGATGGCGCGGTCGCGAAGCGGCCGCAGGCCCGGCCCGCTTGCGGTGATTCCCGCCTGTGCGAGGTGGTCGTGGAGCAGCTGTGCGTACGGGACGTCTTTCGGATACAGGGCCGCGATTCGGTGCGCCGCGGTGCCGGCGGCAAGGAGCGCGACGATCTCGCGGACCGCGGCACGGACTTCGTCATCCGCATCGGACGCATGGATGACGCGGGATGCCGTCGCCGGCGCACCCGCGTCCGCTGCTGTCGACGTCTCATATGCGGGAGCATCGAACTGCGCCCGCAGATCGCGGTCGAGCTCCTCATTCCCGGTCGTCCCGACGATGACCTGGACGCCGACGGCCCCATCCAGCGAGAGCAAGAACGCGGTCTCCAGCTGGTCGAGCTCATCCGGTAGGTACAGAATCACCGCCCCAAGTGCTGCCGCGACCTCGGGGTCCTGATCGACCATCGCCGTGGCATCCCGCAGCACGGCGGCTTCGTCTCGTCTTCCCGCGAGTACTCCCCCAGCCACCGTCCCGTGCAGACGAACGAGATCCGCTGCCAACGGGCCGCCCGCCGCCACCGTCGCAAGCTGGGTCGAATCCAGCCCACGCAGCTCTCCGTGCGCCCGCGCGAGTGCACGCACCGTCGCGGGGTGTGTCGCGACCAGCTCGAACACCCCGGGTGCTGCATGCAGTTCGGCACGCCAGACAGCCGTGAGCCGAGCCGAGGTGACCGGCGGAAGCGTCGAGCCAACAAGCGACAGTAGGTGGTCGGCGACGCGGCGCAGGGTGGTCACGTTGACTGCCGCAACCCCGCGGCGTTCGCCGACGCCGTGAGCGAGCGCGCGGCGAGCCGTGATCGCTGCGATGTTGTCGCGGACGACGACAGTGACCGGCGCCAGCGAGTCGTCGCTCTTCAGTCGCCCGACAATATCTCTGAGCGTGTCGAGCGCCGCCGCGCCGTGTGCGGATGCCAGCGTGCGCATCGTGCCTCCCCATTTGCAAAGTCTTGAAGACTACATGACGCCTGCGACATTCATGAGAATCCGACCAAGGCTAATACCTGGACCATGCGGGGCTCGGGCAATTGCCGGAGTCAATGTCGGTGACCCGATGTAGTCTGATCGACTTTCCCGAACTGGGGAGGTGGGTTGGGCGCGAGCCCGTCCTTTCGGCACCGTCGATGCACCCTGACGAAGCGGAGAGATCCATGGCCAAGAAGACATACCACGACAGCGAACTTGAGCACGTGCCCGCTGTGATGCTCGGCGGACCGATTGACGGGTCACGGTATCGCATGCCCGTCTTTCCGGATGGGGTCGTTCCGACAGCCTTCAGCACACCGTTGCAGCAACCGCACGAGTCGAGCCCCCGCGCGGTGTACCTTCGCGAGGGCGAGGCGCCCGTTGGCGGCTACTACGTGTACTTCTTCGATCGGATCGATGGCTCGGGTGGCGCGCCGGTCCTGCATGCGACACCGGGTCGCAACCGGGAGCGGACCAATCAGGGGTAGCGATCGTCCGTCGACGGGAAGCCTGTTGCAACCACATTGGGACCCAGCTACTTCAACGGCGTGCCGCGGACTACCTGGTTCAGCGGATAGGAGCGAACGTTCTCGGCGCCACGAGTCGACTCGTGCTTCACGAGGATGTTGCCGGGGCGCTTCGTGTCGACACCGACGACGACCCCGGTCCAGTCGAGGCCGAGGCGATCGACAACGACGACCCTCGCGCCGACGTTCGCGTTTCCGACCCCCGCCGCTGCTGCCACAGGCGCCGGCTTTAGCCCGACCGGTGCGGCGCGCGCAGGCCGCTCCGCGGGCTGCGGTGGCTTCGGCTGCGCAGGGCGAGCCGCACCAGCGGCCTGCCCCCTACCAGAACCCTTCGAGCTCCCGGCAGGGAGCAGATCGCGAACCTGCTCCAGCGCGGCTGCAGCAGTCGGACGAGCGCGCGGATCGTAGGCCAGCATCGGGGTGATCAGGTCTCGGGGCACATGTTTCAATGACGTGAGCTGGGCGCCCCCACTCATTGCACGGCGCACGGTCTCGTCCTCACCGAAGGGATCCGTGCCCCAGAGATCTGGTAGCCGGACGCCGGCGGCGATCGCGAGAGTAACCCCGAGCTTGAAGACATCAGCTGCGGGCGCGAAATCCCGTTCCTCAACCACCTCATCGAGTTGCTCCGGGGCAAAAAAGCCGGGCGTTCCGCCAAAGCGCCCCTTCTCGTTCGCCTTCGAGACGAGACCGAAGTCAATGAGGCGGGCTCTGCCTGGCTCGAGCATGACGTTGTCGGGCTTGAGATCGAGGTGTACGAGTCCGACATGATGGATGGCCGCGAGAGCCGAGAGGATGTCGTGCGCAAGATCGAGGAGCTGATTCTGGTCCATCGGCCCGACCGTGCCGACCTGCTCGGCAAGGCTTCGCCCGCTGATGAGTTCGGTCGCGAACCAAGGCACGGACCAGCCTGCCCGCGTCTGCTGCGTCGCGGCCTCGAAGACTCCGGGAATGTACGGACTGTCGATCTTGCTGAGGATCCTTGCCTCGAGGAGGAAGGCGTTCGCTTCGCTCGCGAGCCAGGCATCGAACCGCGCCGGCGGGATCGGCACCTCATCCGGGGCAGGCGGCAGCATCAGCTTGATGACGCCACGATTGAGTTGTCCGCCAGCCACGCCGACCCGGGTAAGGGAGTGATCTTCCCTCTTCCAGATGGCTCGCCACGTCGTGCCCTGGCCTCCGCGCCCCAGCGGCTCCGTAAGCTCCCAGTTACCGACCTGTCGCCCTCGGATAACCTCCTGGAGCGCGGCCTGTGCGGGATGCAGACCTGCCACCGTCAAGCACCTTCGATCGGCGTGCGGGCGTAGGTGAAGGTCGTATCAGACTTGATGCGCCGGAATTCCTGCCGAGCCTCCGCGATCGCATTCGTCGGAGGCTCCCAGATGTCGAGACCCTTTCCGAGCAGAATCCTCCAGCCGTGGTCGGTGACGATTGAACGGTCGTGGATGCCATCGACGAGACGGATGTCGAGGTTGACGCCGAAGCTCAGTGCAGCTTCGCGCAAAGCGACGAGGCGCTCGAGCTGGTCCTTCTTGAGGTGATCTTTGTCCGTCTGCGTGGTGATGAGTTCGACGACGACCTCATCAGCCGGCCCCTTGGCGAGAGCGATAAGGCCAAGGAGGTCGCCGACGTTACGAACTTGGTGTGGCATCCGAATGTAGGGGTCGACGATCGTGATCTTTGCGGCACCGACGACGTACGGCAAAAGCACGTTCTCGTACGACACGCCCGTCTGTCCAGCTTTGAAGTCTCGAATTCCCTCGAAGAGGGGAGTTGAGGCATCCGGTACGACAGGCGTGTGGCTACCTTCCGGCACGATCGGTAGCGGCGGCGCAAGCGATACGAAAGCATGCGCCTCGTATGCCGGCTCCGGCGGGGTGTAGGTGGGCAGGTCACCGCCAGCGGCACCGGAGCCCGCGGCTTCCACGTCCCAATCGCGGCGATAGAGCTGCGGGTACTGGTTCTCCTCGACCGTGACGACGTCGTGCCAGGCGCCAAGCGAGTCCTGATAACCGAAGCGCGGCGGGTTGTCTCGCATGGTGGCGTCGATACGGAGAATCTGGTCCTTGACGCGCTTGCGGCCCTCGATGGCGTAGGCGAGCAGCTCTTCCATCTCCTCCGGGGTGGCGGTTCCCGTCGGGTGGATGAGCTTCATAAGACCGGAGAAGGTCTTGTTGATGCCGTCGCGATCGCGGGTGGAGATGTCAGAGCCGAGGCTGAAGTGCGCCTGGTACTTGTCAGAGAAGTCCTCGGAGCGCTTGGAGTGGAGGATCTCCGCGAGGTAGTCGACGACGAAGCCATAGCCGTCGGAGAACATCTCTGATCGGATCGGCGAGACTTCCCAGCCGGGAATGTAGTGGTGGATGCGGTCGAGCCACGCCGCGTCGCGGTACGAATCGGGGAGCTCGTCGAAGAGATCGGAATGTTGGAGCATGTAGGGCACGGTGTGCGACGTGTTGCCGATGAAGACCATGGAGGCTTCAGCTCCGAGCGGCTGGTTGCCGCGGTTGAACTGCTTGTTCGCCATGTAGTTCTTCATGATGTTGACCAGGTTCTGGTCGGTACGGCGGTTCGACGCGAACTCGTCGAAGGCAACCACGTCCCAATACCCGACGAGGCCGAGTTTGCCGTTCGCATTGTTGACGAAGAGCTTGGCGACCGTGACTTCGCCGCCGGAGATGAGGGCGCCGTTCGGTGAGAGCTCACTGAACGTGTGCGACTTTCCTGTGCCCTTCGGACCAAGCTCGACGAGGTTGTAGTTGCGCTCGACGAACGGGATGAGCCGGGTGAGCGCGATGAGCTTGCCTCTGGGGCTGAACTGCTCCGGGTTGAGCCCGATGGACTGCACCAGCACGTCGATCCACTCGTCCGTCGTGAACGAGGTGCGCGCCGAGTGGTATCGGTCGAAGTCAACGCCAGCGATCTGGATCGGTTTGAGGCTCGCGAGCACCCACGGCTCGGTCGGACCATCGCTCGGCTGATACTCGATGTCGCAGATGCACCAGACGCCGCCAACGAGCAGCTTCTGGTTGCTCGTGACGGTGTTGGCGTCGATGGGTACGCCTTTGATGTCGAGGTTCTCGAAAGACGCCTCGTAGAAGTCCTGCTTGGTGTTGAGGTCGACAGTGACCCGGTCAATTATCCGGTGCTTGCCCTTCTCGCGGATCGTCGACTGAATGAGCACCTTCTCGTTCCGGTTGACGTAGTGCTCAGCGAGGATGCTGCGCACCATGTCGATGCCGTCCTGGATGGTGTCTTCGTCGTCGGAGGCGGCGTACTGGCCGAGGAGATACTCGAGTACGTATCCGGGCACGACGGCGTTGCCGCGTACCGCTTTGACGAGGTCCTTGCGGACCACGGATCCGGCGAAGAGGTCATTCACCTTCCGATCGAGGTCGGACTCCTCTTCGGTGAAGGCAGGCACATAGACCTCTTCATCCTCGGCCACACCGAGATTGCTAAATGCCTCGTCGAGGTTCGTCATGGATCCTCCTCCCCCTAGAAGTCTGGCGTAGCCGTGATCCGGTTCGTGAACATGTGCTTGTAAGGCACCTGCCACGAATTGCTGTTCGCGCTCGGCTGTTCGAGTCGGAGTTCGACTTGCGCGCCAAGCGGTACTCCAGCGTCGGGGCGGATCTGAAGCTTGACCTCCTGCAGGCGATCGCGCTCATCACCCGACGCGGCGAAGACGATGACCACCTGGTCTGAGATCAAGGCATCGCCGTAGTAGAAGGCAGCGCGGAGCTCACGTGCGTGGGTCCGCTCGCTGATGGGTTCGGACTGCAGCAGGCTGATCCGCACGATCGCGTTTGTCAGCACGTCGCTCTTCGGCTTGATCTGCACGTCGACGGGCCTAACCCCGCTCTTGCCCTTGCGGGTGACGGTGACGACGGGCACGACGACTTCCTGCAACGTCGCGCCACCGTGGACGAAACGATCTGCGGCACCCTGTAGCTTCTGCGTGAGTCGGTAGATCGACTTCGGAATGTGCACCTGCCAGTCGCCGACGAGTCCGAGCTGTGATGACGCGTACGTGTTGAAGGAAGCTGTCTGTTTGAAGTCCTCGCCGAGCAGGAAGCGTCGGTCTCGGTACTTGATGTCACCGTGCGGTTCTTCATCTAGTTTGCTGCCATCGCCGATCTTCGATTCCTGGAAGAGAAACCCGTGATCGCTGGTGACGAGCACGTTCGCGTCGGCGGAGGTGAGATTGCCGATCAGCTTCGTCAGTTCTGCGATGGCGTCTCTCGCCGCCTCGGGCGTGCCAGACTCGGCGCCGAGCTTGTGGCTGCGCTTGTCGATGGTGTCGTGGTACACGTACACAATCTTGTGTTGCTGCAAATAGGGCCGTAGCTCGTCCTTGATTTTCTTCGCGAGCACGTCCTCGGCGCTGATGGCGGTACCGCCGATCGCGTCGAGGATCTTGGTTCGGTTGACGAGGCCGCCGGCCGGCTTCCCGTCGACGACGACGTCGCTTCCCTTGCCCGCAAATCCGATGGTCGTGTGCGGAAGCAAGGACGCCATGCCCAGCTGCGTGTAGCTCGGCAGGGCACCGAGGATGACGTCGAGCTTCGCGTCGTAGGCGATCTTCGTATCGCTCCGCAGTGCAGAGGCGAGCTCGTCGGCGACCTCATAGCGGAGCGCATCGGAGATGACGACGACGACGCGGCGCCCTTGCGAGACAATCGGGTCGACGAACGACTGGTAGAACGATCCCTGTGGCCGGTAGGCGACTGACTTCCACGACTGAACTGCATCGATCTGCTTTTGCCACTCGGTCGCGAGCGGAAAGACGTATTTGTTTGTGTAGAAGAGCTCGACCTGCTCGACGAGTGGGGCGAGCTGATCGGCATGCTCGGTGGCGTGGGTGGCGAGAAGGAACTGTCGGTAACGCTGGTCGATGCGGTACCAGCGGTCCTTGTACTTCGAGAGCCCGTCGTCGAAGTCAGCAATTGCGACGCTTAGTGTGCTGATGTCATGCAGCAGTTCGGCGGCGGAACGGATCGCGGTGTAGAGGGCGCGGATTGACGGGTCGAGCGTGTACCAGAAGGTGGTCTGGCGGGCCCTCTCCGCTTCCTGTAGGTCGCGGACGGTGAGGCTCTGGTTGCTGACGCCGAGCGCGAGGTCGCCGATGATCTTCCAGTCGATCGCCTCGAAGGCATCGGAACTGAGCAGCTCGTCGTAGTGGCGATCGGCGATCTGGGCTTCGACGCCGAGGTCGCGCTCGACGCGGCGGGCAAGCGCTGCCATTGCCTCACGGCTTCGGACATCGTTCCGCCACGCGCTGTAATCGTGCCGAAGCCCGACTCGAGCGGAACCGAAGTCGGCATTCGCGTGTGTGAACACCCACTCGACGAAGTCGCCGACCTTCGGGTTCGCCGACTCGTAACCGTAGATTCCTTTGGCCCCTTCCCAGTAGAAGTCAGTCAATCCGTAGGAGAAGAGCGCGTCGTAGCCGTTCGACGATCCAGCGGCATTCTCGATGAGCAGAGCACGGGTCAGCTCACCGAAGCTGTGCGCCTTGACCCCGAGCGCCACTGCACTCATCTTTGCGCGGAGCATCTTGCGGTCGTCTTCGGCGCTGAGTAGACCCTTGAGCTTTGCCTTGCGATCGGCGCTGTTGAAGAACTTCGGATGCTGAGCGACGACCGGTTGGAGGGAGAGCGGAAGGCCGAGGTCTTGCGCGTCCATCGAGGCACGATCAGCGGTGAAGACGCCGTAGGCGAGTTCGAGGTCCCAAAGCCAGTTGCCAATGCCGTCGGGGATGCCGCCCTTGCGGTAGACGATGAAGGCCTGGTTCGGCTGCTCCGTGAGCAGCCGATATTTGACCGCATACTCGTCACGGTCGACCCGGATGACCTCAACACCGTCGAGTTCCGCCTCGAGCTGGTCGAGATCGGCCTCGTACTCGCCCTCCGGGTCGTGCCAGAAGGCGATGTGACGATCACCAGCCTTACGTCCGCTCGCGAAGCGCTCAGCGAGTCCGTTCTTGAGTACGCCGAGGTCACTCACCGCCGCTGCCCTTCTTGAGACCGATGTCTTTCAGTGCAGCGCCGAGCATCTGGTAGTTGACGAGTACGCCGTCGTCGAGGTCGAGGGCGATCTGTTGGCCGGCGAGCGGGAAGAGCACGTCGTGCTCGTAGTCGCGGAGCTCGACGAGAACCTTTCGGATGCGGTCGGCCTCCTTCAGCGCTGCCGCTACTTCACGAGGGGACACGCCACCCATCCCGGCCGCGACGCGCTCCTGGTGCTCGAGGTTGGCCTCAAGCTTGCCGATGAACTCGCGCAAGTATCCGGTGAGCACCGTCGAGGCGGTCGACGGGCTGTAACGGTGCAGGTAGATGAGCGCGCTGAATGATCCCTTCGGACTGCGGAACAGCCAATAGATCGGGCGCTTCTTGTACCGCTTCACATGGTCGTCATAGAACGATTTAACGAAGTAGTCGCGGATGTCCTTCACACCGAGCGACTCGGTGACGAAGCTGAGGTTCTCCTCGAAATGTTCCTCACCGAACGCCGCACGAAGGAACGTGCGGAAGCGGGCGGCGATGTCGTCTTCGAACCAGTCGCCATCGACGATAGGGATGACGTTGTCCATGTCCGGCATGAACGACGGCGCAGGGACCCTCGCCAGATAGTCCTGGAGCGTGCTCCCCTGGTTCGCGAGGATCAGCCCCGGCTCATCGAGGCTGTACCGCCCGAACATGCAGCCAACAGCGTAGGAAGTCAGATCACGAACCGCATCACCGAGTGACAGTCGCTCGTAATCTGCCTGTGCCGCCGACGGATAGCGGAAGGCGGGGTCAGCGAACAATGAGGTAGTCGTACGCGTTGCGGTCGCCGACGGTGCGAGCCCGTATGCCACCGCGATGACGTCGTCGTTACGCCTCTCAAGCTCGGTGACTTGTTCAGTACGTCTGGTTGAAGCCGCCCAGAGCGTCCCCCAACCCTGCTCCACAGAAGCGTCCGTCCGCAGTCGCGACGAGGCGAATCCCCAGGAAAGTTCCTGTTCGTTCCAGTCTTCTGTTGAGAGCGCGACCAACTGGTCGATGTGCGACAGATCGATCGACTCGAAGTCTTGTGCCACTGGAAGGTTACTGAGGTTGCCTAGGCGGAAGTCGAGGGTCGGGCTGAGGGCGCCGAGAAACGGCAATGCAACGCGACTGTTCAAGAAGGCAAGGGCGAACTTAAGCACCTCGGGAGACCCGAACCCCGACGGTCCGGTCGAGTCGAAACCTAGGCCCCGCCCGTAGTATCGCAGAGAGAAGTTGCTGCCCGCGATCCGAGTCCAGGACACAGACTCGCGGAAGAAGTACTGGGTGTTTTGAGGTCTGGCCCTGGGAGACGCCTTGATCTCCGCGCCGTCATTCGACCAGTCAACGACGTACTCCTCGTTGCCTGCCCACCGCCGAAACGGCCCACCCTTCTTGTACGGCAGCCAGTTTCGCACCCCGCTGGGCCGGGATAGGCCAATGGACGTGCGGTCTTGAGACACCTCCCACCAGCGACGAAGGAACCGCTCGTTTTCGCCCGTATTGATCCCCTCACGGAGCTCGATCACTTCCCCGAGCCGGTGTCCTTGGCCGAAAGCATCTACCTGCTCGTCATCGAGTCTGTAGGCCAGTACCCCCCCGGGAACTGTAGAAAAGTCTCGAAGCGAATGAAGGTGAACCTGTGGTGCACGCGCAGCGCGCAGCATCTGCCGTGCCGCGTCAGCCATCGCAGCCTCCCCGTAGAAGCCGGTCAGGTCGATGAACGGGGCCACCGCATCCGGTGAGCCAGCACGGTTCCACACCCACGCGACGGTCGAGACGACCTCGCCACCGATGGTGTCAAACGCCCCGGACCCGAGATGGATAAGTGAGCTCATCCGGCTAGATGCCACATATCGCTCGCGCAACGACCGGAAGCTGGGCAGGAACATCCACGACTGCATGGAGATCATCCCGATCGCTCCGAGCGGCGCCACAAGGTGCCAGCACCGCTCGATGAACATGGCAAACAAGTCCGACTTCGAGTCCCGATATTCGGAAGCCGAAAAAGCAGCTAGGTCTGCTCCCATCGTTCCCGCCCCCATATATGGGGGGTTCGCTACCGCGATCGAATACGGCTGGGACAGATACCCGGTCTGCCTGAGTACCGCGCCAGCCTTCTGAAGAGTCTTGCCATGGAGCAGATCACCGTTGGCTTCAGCACCCTCGATCGCCGCTTTGAGTGGTGCGATGAGTTGCTCGTTGGGTTGGATGAGCGAGCCGAAGGTGTCGGCGTGCTCGAAGGCATTCCAGAACTCGTCAACGTCGCTGCGGACAACGTTCACACCGTTCGCAAGCGACCAGAGGTAGTCGAGCTCCGCAGGCTCGAAGTGGATGTTCTCCAGGACACGAATGTTCGGCTGGATGGGGTTCTTCAGGAAGAGCTTGCGTCGCGCGGCGGCCTTCATCGTGAGAGCGAAGGCGGCGAGAGCGCCGGCGCGGGGGTCGATCTCGGTGCCGTAGAGGTTGTGCTGCAGGATCAGCCCGGGGATCTCGGCGGGGTCGTAGCCCTTCTCCGTGTAGATCGCGTAGAGCAGGTCGAAGGCGTAGGTGAGCATGTGGCCCGATCCGACGGCCGGGTCGATGATCTTCAGCTCCTCCGGCTTTGCGATCTGGAGGAAGTCCGTCTCCTCGTCGACGGGCTTGATGTAGTACTCCATCCGCTCCGCCAGGCGAGAGGACGGGTTGTTCAGCAGCCAGAGGCGCCCGAGCGAGTTCTCCACGAGGTAGCGCACGATCCAGTGCGGCGTGAAGAGCTGGGTTGCTGCGGGGATCTCGGCGGCGCCGGCCTTCTTGTTCTTCTTGAATCCGTCGAAGACCTCGTCTTTCCGCTCCGAGATGTAGAACTGGTAAAGCCATCCGATCACCTCGACGTCGCGGCATACGTCCTCGGTGAGGGTCTTCACCGCGCGGTCGCGTACCGAGTCAACGGCAAGCAGCGCCGCCGGAATGAGCAGCTCGGTGTAATCGCCCTCGCGCTCGAACATGAACGGCATCGCTTTGTGCCAGGAACGGCAGTACGCCTCGAGGAGCAGGCCGTAGGCCTCCCCGTCGGGGTCTTGGCTCGGGCGGGTTCGATTGAAAAGCGCAGTGATCGTCTCCTGCGTCTTCGCCGGCACGACGGAGCTGTCAAAGGAGCCCGCCTTCGCCTCGGCGAGCACCTCTGGTTGACCGGTCGTGCGGCCCGCTTCGGGCGAGACGATGGCGGATGGGGTGTAACGGTTGGCATCCATGAAGCGCAGCGCGATGATCCGGTTGAACCAGGTGTACGCCACCCGGTCGACCACCTGGTCGCGACCATCCCTGGCAATCGCCCCCTCCAGATTGCGAACCGCCGCATGCGACTCGACCCGGGCAAGCGAGTTCTCCTCGAGGACGACAGTGACCCGCGCGCCAACCTCCTTCATCAGATCGGTGCGCGCCCTCGTGGCGAAGGACTTCAGCGGTGCAGTCTCCATCAGCGCGTGATCCGCTCTCCGAGGTCATTCACTGTTCGCGCCTTTCGTCAGCCCGATGTCTTTGAGAGCGGGCCGGAGCTTCTGGTAGTTGACGAGGACGCCGTTGTCGAGGTCGAGGGCGATCTGCTGACCTGCAAGTGGAAAGAGCACGTCGTGCTCGTAGTCGCGGAGCTCGACGAGCACCTTGCGGATGCGGTCGGCCTCCTTCAGCGCGGTCGCGACATCGCGAGTCGACGCTCCGCCCATGCCGGCGGCGACGCGCGCCTGGTGCTCCAAGTTGGCCTCCAGCTTGCCGATGAACTCTCTCAGGTACCCGGTGAGCACGGTGGACGCCGTCGAAGGGTTATAGCGATGCAGGTAGATCAGAGCGTTGAACGAGCCCCTCGGGCTGCGGAAGAGCCAGTAGATCGGGCGCTTCTTGTACCGCTTGACATGGTCGTCGTAGAACGACTTCACGAAGTAGTCGCGGACGTCCTTCACTCCGAGCGATTCGGTAACAAAGCGCAGGTTCTCCTCGAAGTGCTCCTCACCGAAGGCAACGCGAAGGAACGTGCGGAACCGAGCGACGATATCATCCTCGAACCAATCGCCGTCGACGATCGGGATCACGTTGTCCTGGTCCGGCATGAACGACGGGTTGGGTACCTTCGCGAGGTAATCCTGAAGCGTGCTCTCCTGGTCCGCCAAGATCAGTCCTGGCTCGTCCAAGCTGTACCGCCCCAACATGCAGCCAACGGCATAGGAGACGAGGTCGAGTACCGCCGCAACCGAGGCAGCGTGGCGCGCGGCGTCCGGGGCAGCCGACCCAAACCGGCTGAGGTAGTTGGCGCTGAGCGCGACATTCTGGATTGGAATTTCTGGACTGAGCGATTCCTCCAGGCCGTACACAACGGCGAACTGCCTGTTGAGGCTCTCTTCCAGTTCGCGCGCGATTGATGTGGCCTGCTCGCCCACCGCTATTGCACTCTCAATTGCTTGTTTCACGGTGGTCTTAGGGTGCTCGAAGAGGGTTAGGCGAGCGAAGTCCCACGAGCGCTCGTCACGATTCCAGTCCGTCCGGTATATCTCGATTAACCGCTCCACAATGCCTTCGATCTCGTCCGAGGAGCGCACCCGAACGGGTAGCTCCGCGATCGTGCCGACTTCAAGGTTCATCGAGGTTGACGATGCGCGGAGCATTTCGCGCGCCACAACGGAGTTACCGAACGCCAGTGCAGACAGCAATGTCGAGTGATCTATCGCGAAGATTGACGTGCCCGCCACATCAAACAGGAAACCGGCCGGGAAGTAGCGGAACGCGGGTTCGGCTGTTCCCACTTTCGACCAGGACGCCGACTCGCAGAAGTAGTACTGAGGGCTGCGTATGACTGACTTGGGTCGCTCCGCCATCAGCTCCCGTCCGTCGTCTTCCCAATTGACGACATACTCCTGGTTTCCGTACCAGCGCCGGAACGAACCACCTTTGTTGTATGGAAACCACTTTCGCCCGCTCTCCGCGGCCGCCTCTCTACTAGGTAGGGCAAGCCCAAGCCGCGCCGCGCCGACCTCAGTCCAAAGGCGAAGGAACCGTCCATTGTCGGCGGTAGCCATCCCCTGTCTCGGATCTGCGACATCAGCCAAGCGCTGGCCGCCCGCGAAAGCAGCCAGTAGGGCCGGGCTCATCCAGTAGCTCAACGTCCAACCGGGGACCTGCGCGACCTGGCCACCACTCAACTCAAATCGGATTTCGGAGTCCGCAGTGGCTGCTGTTTCGAGGAGTGCCGCGTTCTTCGAATTCTCGTTCGGGAGGTCGTCCAGTTTGATGAAGACTCCGGCGGTATCGCGGTCCTCCACGGCTGCAAGAATGAAAGCCGAAGTCGAAACCACAGCCCCTGCGATCGACTCGAAGGCCCCGGTCCCGAAGTGAGCCACCACTCTCACGGCAGTGGCGCTCACGAGCTTCTTCCGGAGCTCCTCAAAGCTTGAAAGGAACATCCATGACTGCATCGTGATCATCGCGACGTGGCCACCACGCTTGGTCAGCTCGCCGGACCGTTCAATGAACATCGCGAAGAGATCTGACTTCGAGTCCGGGAATCGGTCTCTTGCGAAGGCGGACAGCCTGGGTGCCATGTTCTTGCCACCCATATACGGTGGGTTGGCGATGGCCACGGAGTACCGCTGCGTGAGGTACTCCGCCTGCTCGATCGCGCGGCGGGCGCTCGCTAACGTGGCGCCGTGCACGAATTCGTCGACACCCTCGACCGCCGCCTTGAGTGGTGCGATGAGTTGCTCGTTGGGTTGGATGAGCGAGCCGAAGGTGTCGGCGTGCTCGAAGGCATTCCAGAACTCGTCAACGTCGCTGCGGACA